>CBDFFN010000012.1:0-480175 GCA_965246795.1 Beijerinckiaceae bacterium
GCGCTCAACTCAATCGTGCTCGAAACAAAGGCGTCGTCGTTCGCACCGTGACGCCTACGGAACTCGCCGACGACGCCGAGGTGCGGCAGTGCCTCGCCGACTGGCTCCATGCCCGGCCCATGCCCGCGATGGCGTTTTCCTCGTCGAGCCGCACGCGCTCGACGGCGAACTCGCCGGGCGGCGGGCGTACATCGCGACGCGCGACGGCAAGCCGATCGGCTTCCTTCTCGCCTCGCCGGTGGCGACGCGGAACGGGTTTCTGTTCGAGCAGATCATCCGCGGCCGCGGCGCGGTAAACGGGACGGCCGAGTCGCTCATCGACTTCGCGATGCGCGACCTCGCCGCCGCCGGCGCAACGTACGTCACGCAAGGCCTTGTCGTCCTTTCGAGCGAAGCCGACGTGATGCTCTCGAAAAATCCGCTATGGCTGCGCACGCTCACGGCGTGGGCCCGCGCGCACGGCAACCGCTTTTACAACTTCCGCGGTCTCGCCGCGTTCCGAGCGAAGATGCAACCCGACGCGTGGGAGCCGATCTACGTCATCACCAACGAGAAGCGATTCTCGATCACGTCGATGGACGCGATCGCACGAGCGTTTCTCTGCCGCCCGCCGATCGTCGCGCTGTTCAACGCCGCGACGCGTGCCGTAAGGCAGGAACTGTCGTGGCTCATGGGAGCGGGTCAGTGATCGCAACAGCGAACGAACGTGGCAGGGGCTTCCAGCCCCTGCGCAAGCCGCCTGAGCGGCTCTCTTATCTTCAGTTGTGTCGCCAGATTTGCGCAGGGGCTGGAATCCCCTGCCACGAAACAGACACCGCGGTCGGAGCATGGCCAACAAAAACATCCACGCATTTACTCCCGACGGCCGGTACTTCGTCGTCCGCGGCCGGCTGTGGCGCGCGACGAATCCGAATCTCACGGCCGCGGAACGTGAGCAGCTGACGAAGAAATTGATGGCCGCCCGGCGCGATGTTGGCGCGGCATTGAAGGCAGAAAACAACCTCGCCGAGCGTCGCGCGCGTCGACGCGTGAACGCGGCGAAAATCGCCCTCGGCGAGCGCGGGCCGGCGTGGTGGACCGACGGCGCGCGTGATCTCCGCGAGACTGCGCGCTTCCGACGGCAGGATGATCGGGATCGGCGCTTTCGGCAGCAAGTCCCGTTGAAGATCGGGCGCCCGTTGCGCGAAAGAATTTGCACGCGCGTCCACATCGTTTCGATCGAGGCTCATGATCGACGCGCTTGTCGTCGCCGGGGAGAGCGGCGACGGCGCGCGCCATCTGCGCCACTGACTGGCTCGGCATCGACGGTGCGCGGCGCGCGAGTTCGGCGACATAGGCGGTATCGAGCTGGCCACCGTCAGCGAGCGCGGTCAGCGCCTCGACGCGCTCGCGCAACTCATTGCCGACGATGAGCCGGCCATAGTCGGAACGCAGCGAGAGCTTCAGCACGTTGGCGAGCCGCTCACCGAGCGCCGCATCGACGGGCTCGCCTGCGTTCTTCGCTGCAACCCAGAAGGAATAGGCCCAGGCCGTGAGCGAGACATTGCCGCGCGCCTTTGGCCAGAAGGCGACGAGCCCGTTGGCGTCGACCGCCTGCGAGATCGCTTGCAGCGTGTTGCGCACGTCGGCCGACAGACGCTTGTCGAAGCCCGTTGCGGCCAGCACCGGTGCGAACGGTTTCAATGCAAGGCCGGCAGATGCCGTCGCGATGCGCTGCTCCGTGCAACCATAGGGATATTCGAGCAACGCATCGAGCCCGGCGATCAGACGCACGATGGCGGGATCCGTCGCCAGCGTCACGTCGCGAGAAAACGTGCCGGGCCGTACTGCTGTCGTCGCGCCAGCAAGTGCGAGCGTGCCGTTCGGCGCGACATCCGCGATCCGGTGCTCCTTCACAACATTGCGGTCAGGCCGCACAGGCAGCGCGATCTCGATATTGTCGGCCGCGCGGTCGGCATCGCGCGTGAGCCCGAAGCGTAGACGTGCCGCAATTGCGGTCGTGCCGTCGGGGACGCTTACTGGAAACTCGAGCCTTGCAGGCGCGCCGTTCTGCCAGGCGAAGCGTTGTTCGCCCGCGCCCGTCAGCGTCAGGCCATTCGCGGCGAGGGTCAGCCGTCCCGTGCCCGACGGCCCTTCCACGATCCGTCCGATCAATCCCGCGTCGAACATGTCGCCTGGCCGCACGAAGCGCGGCAGTGCCGGCTGCGCGACCAGTTCTTGCCGCACCAGCATCTCGCCCGTCGCGAAGCCGAAGCGATCCGGACCGGAGATCGCCTTTGCGCGCAGTCTGAAGACGGTGAGCGAGTCCGGCAGCTTCACCTTGATTTTCGCGACGCCGTCCGGACCGACCGCGACCTTCGGCAGATAGATCGGCACAGGCGTGAAGTTCTTGCGCACGCTGACGTTGGAATCCGCACCCCATTCGTCGAGACCCGCATCGCCCCCGGGCGTCTCTTCCAGCGGGATGATGCCGAACGCCATGTTGCGCGTGTCGCGTGCCGCCATTTTCGTCGGTCTGTCGACGATGAAGTTTTTCAGCGGGTCGAGCGGCCGCTCCTTCGCAAGCGCGAAGATCGCTTGATCGACCATCCAGAACGTCGCTTCGCCCGAAACAGGCTTGCCCGTGTCGTCGGCGAGACGCAGCGTAACCTCGACTTCTTGGCCCGGCCGTGCCTTTGCCGGCGCTTCGAGCGATGCGACGACGATGTTTTTGACCGGCGTCACGTTGATCCATTTCGTCGCCGCGATCGTCACCGGCTTGCCCTGATCGAAGGGCGCACTCGGATCGTTTGCCGTGCCCGGCAGCCGTCCGCGCATGACGAGGAAATGCACCGCGAGCTTCGGCATCTGCTCCTTCGCGAGCGTCACGGGATAGCGGCCAAACCCGTTCGTGATGTCGACCCAGTCGTAGCGATATTTTCCGCCCGGCTCCTCGACGATCGCTAGCGCACGCGCGGTCTGGAACGGCGACTGGATGACGAGCGTCGCCGTCTCGCCGGGCGCATAGGCGTCCTTCTCAGTCGAAACTTCAGCTGTCTGCGCCGGCGCGCGCGCCCAGGTCACGGGCGTGTCGCCTCCGACGAATGTATCGACACTAATCTGCTGCCTGCGGCCGATACGATCGGATGCCTCGACCTGCACGAGATAGACGCCGGCCTCGCGCACATCGAAGGCGAGTTTCTGCGCATCCCTAGTGCTCGTCACTCTTCGTTCGAGGATCGTCTCGTCGATCACTTCGGTGACGTATTTCGCAGAACCTTGCGCGAAATCGCTCGCCTGCAGCACCGACGACCAGTTGCGGCGCACGAAGCGCACCGTCATGTCGAGCCCTTCGAGCGGCTTACCCTGCGCGTCGACAGCAAGAATTTCCGGCTCGAATGTGCCTGCCTTTGCGACATAGCGCGGCGCTTTCACGCCAAGCACGAAAGCGGGCAGGGCGATGACGGAGGTGACGTTGCGCACCTCCATGTCGTCGTCGCCCGACACGGTTGCTTCGATCTGGTAGCGGCGCGGCTGCGCCGTCGGCTCGATCGTCGGATCGAAGGAGATGCGCGCCGCACCGCCCGCGTCTGTCGTGCCGCTACGCTCGAACACCGGCGCCGCTTTGAACGCGCCGTCCTGAGAGAAGCGCGCATCGCTCGAGAAGAACCAGCCTTCGCGGCCGGGCGGCGTCCAGGTGTAGGGGAACTGGCTCGCCCGCCATTTGATCGGACGATTGGCGACGAGGCCGCCAGCGAAATAACGCGACACGAGATCGACGTTGAATGGCGCGTCGAGCGGCGCGCGCTCCGGCGCGTTCAGCAGCACCTCGAACGTCGGCAAGCGATAGGCTTCCTTCTTGAACGGAAAGAGCCCGCAGGCGCCGCCGTCCGCGCCTTCTTCGTCCGTCGCAGCCGTGTCGGAGGCGGGCTGGTCGCCATCGTCCGACGCCTGATCGTCGGATGGAGCGGTGGCATCGCCTTTCTTCTTCGCGTCCTTCGACTTTGGCGTATCCGGCTCGTATTTGACGGAATAGTCGCCGGTCGCGGGCGTCGCGGCATCGAAGCGATGGTAGAAGCTGCCCGTGGCGTCGAGCTTCACCGGCACGCGCCATTCCTGATTGGCAGGGCCGGTGACGAGAATCGTGCCGCCGCCCTTCGCGAACGCTAGCGCACCACCGAGGTAAGAGCGTACGTAACCCTTGATGTAGACCGGCTCTTCCGGCCGGTAGATCGGCCGTTCCGTGAAGACGTGGCACAGAACGCGCGCCTTTTCCGCACGGTCGGCCTCCTCGTTCGTCGTCCAGGCTAGCCACGGCTCTTCCGGCTTCGTCCAGTTCTCCTTGCGGTATTGTGTCGGGCCGGAGCCTGGTTCCAGCACAAGCACGTCGAGGCTTTTGCGTACGGTGATGCGCTTGATCTCGGCACTTTTGCGATTTGCGGCGTCCCAGACGAAGCCGCCGTCGGCATCGGTGACGCCCGTCGCGAGCGCAACGAACTTGTCGTCGCGCAATCCTTCCAATCGGATGTCGGCCTCGCCAACCGGACGCGCGGTGGACAGCGACGTCACCGCGAATTTCACGCGAGAGGGTTCTTCGACTGTCGACAGCGTCAGGTCGGTCACCTGCACGCGCATCCAGTCGCGTGTCGCGCCGTCGACCGCGCGCATGCCGACGAGATAAGTGCCGGGCTGTCCCTCACCGGAAATCTTCGTGAGATGCGGCTTGAGATCAAGACCGAATTTCGCTGCGACGCCGCCGCGGCGGATCGGAAGCGTTAGCAGTTCCGACACCGCCGGCGAGCCCAACGCCTTCAGGCGCGCGTTCATGGCGTCGCCGTCGGGATCCTTGTCGTCAGTCCATTTCGTGGGCTCGTTGCCGGGCAGGGGTGGTGCGTCGGAGTCGTCGCTCTGCAATCCGTCGGACGGGAAGGGCCAGAAATCTCGCGCGAGCGGATCAATCTTGTGGATGCGCAGATCGACCTTGTCGTAACCGCTGCCGCGCATCGGCACGATTTGCGGGCCAAGCCGCTCGACGATGCCGGCATTCGCATCCCACACGAGCGCGGGCGCATCGGCGATGAAGGCCATTTGGCCGACGAACGCCGGACCTTCGAGCACGCGCTTGCGTTCGTCGCGCAGGCTGCCGGGCGCGATGCGAATTTCGTACATCGTGTCGGCGAGGAATTTCGCCGACAGCCGCAATTTGCGATCATCGCGTTCGACCGAGAGATCGTCGACCGGTGGCGTGATGCGGATCGCATCGCGCGCTTTCACGATGTCGATCTCTTCGGGCTTCGCGGTGAAGGTCACAGACAGCGTGCGCTTCGTGCCCTTCGCTTTGCTGGAGGAATCATCGTCGCCGCCGCCCGACGCGTAAGGCTTGCAACGCAGGAGCGTTCCGACCTGAAGATCGTCCAGGCCGCGTCCACACGCCATCTTCGTCGCGGCGAAGGGTTCGGCGCTGCGCAAGCGCAACTCCCATGTCGGATCGTCGAGGCCCGCATCGTCCGAAAGTTTCAGTCGGACGATGGCGACGCGCGAATCCGGCACCGCCCGCCGGAGCTGCACGAGATAGGTCGCCGGTGCGTCCGACGCCTTACGCGACAGCGCGCGCACGGAGAAATCCTGCGGCCCAAGCAGCAGGCCGCTCTTCGCATCGAGACCGGGCGCGGGCCGCACCTCGATCTGCAGCATGCGCGTCAAGGTTGCGAGATCGACGGGATCGGTGAAGGTGAGGATGACGCGGTCAAGATCGGTGATTGGCTCTGCGTCTGCCGCGGGATCGGAGGCTGTCGGCGTCGGCAACAACGGTACAAGACGCTTGTCGAAACCGTCGCCCTTGAAGCGCACGGCGGCGAGCGGCTTCCACGGATCGGCGGGGCGGAATTGCAGCGCGCGTGCACCGAGCCATTGCCATGCGCCGGGCACGTCGGGTTCGAGCTGCACGACGCGTTTTGGGTCGTCTTCCGGGCCGCCCTTCGCGGGGCCGATATCGCGATCGAAGAAGACCGTCACCGGGTCCCACGAACGCAGGAAGCGATCCGGCACGATGCGTGCGCCATCGGCGCGCTGGAGGATGTCGAGCGAGGGTGGCGGTGCGGTCTGGGCGAGGGCGGGAAGGGGAGTGAGGAAGGTAAGTGCGGCGATAGCCAGCGTGCGGAACCACTGTCGTCCCCCCACCCCAACCCTCACCCACAAGGGGGGAGGGGGCAAGTTGCCCACACCATCTGGCTTCGAAGTTACAGTGCGAGATGCGTTCGAAGATGGAGTCGCGCGTACGTTGGGCGATCCGCTGCGATCTCCCTCCCCCCTTGTGGGGGAGGGTTGGGGTGGGGGGTACAAACCCTCAAAGAGCACGACCGAACTCTTCATCGCTGCACCTTCGTCATCCCGACGAGTTCGAAATATTTGGCCGCGACATCGGCGGGCGGGCCGCTTGGTCGCGGCTTGAGACCAACGATGGCCGGTCGCACGGTGACGGCTGTGCCGTCGGCCGGCGCGCGCGCCTCCAAGAGGTAGCGGCCTTTTTCGAGCTTGCGCATCTGCGCGACGCCTTCGCCGAGCGCAACGCCATTCACGTCCAGCAAGCGCGCAAGAACTCGATCGGGTTCGGCGCGCAGACCGACGCCGACCATGCCGGCGCGTGAAACCTCGAAGGCAAAGAGCGCGCTCGCGCCGGGCGCCAGAACCTGTGCTTCGCCAATGCCGTCGCCAACCGGCGTGATCGGCTCGGCCGAGACGTCGAGCGTGCCGGTGAGCGAGCCGTCATGTGGCGAGAACACACGCAGTTCGGCATCTCCCGCCGCAACGTAGCGTCGGACATCGGCGCCGAGCGGCTTCGCCTCCGGATCGCCCGCGCCGGCCTGCCGCAGGGCGAAGACGACGGGTGCGGTCGTACGCACGCGCACCAGCATTGGCGTGTCTGCGCGCAGCGCGAGTGCCATCGATGCGCCTTCGAGTTTTACGCTCGCGGGTAGGGCGGGTGCGATGGGTTTTGGCGCCGACCAAGGCGTGACGTCGCCGCGCGAGAGGCCCGCCACAACGAGCCCTGCGGGATGATCGAGCGTGAGGCTGCCGGGACTGGGCAGGGCAATGGATGTGCCGCGTAAAACGCGGCCGTCGCTGGTGACAAACGTCGCGGCGCTGCCGGCAACATTCAGACGATCGCCGGCCTGTGCATCGACGGAAAGCGTCACCGCGCCTGCCGCGCCGTAGTAGCGTTTCGTCACGCCACCGGCCGCAAGTGTGGACTGCGCCGATGTCGGCACGAGATCGAGCCCCGCCGGCGCGGCCACATCACTCGTGTTGACGAGCAACGCTTCCGTCCAGGCACCGGTCGCTTCGCGCGCCGTGGCGGTGTCGCCGTTCCACATGGCAAGAGTCGCATCGCCACCGGACAGAGCCGCCGCGACGCCCGGTGCGAGTTGAAGCGAAATGCGCTTGTTACCGGACGCGAGGTGAAGTGGTTGCGCCGTCATCGGTGGAACGACGAGAGTTTTCGCCGCGCCGGCGTCTATGGCTGCGGCGCGCGTGACGTCGATGGCTGTTGCGCGGACGGCGAGGTCACCGTCGCCGCCAGCATTGCCGAGCCTCGTCGGCGCA
Organism: Beijerinckiaceae bacterium; assembly: GCA_965246795.1. GTDB lineage: Bacteria > Pseudomonadota > Alphaproteobacteria > Rhizobiales > Beijerinckiaceae > JAJXWB01. The sequence continues at coordinate 7,582 of CBDFFN010000012.1, forward strand.
TCGCCGGTGAGCGCGAAAGCCGTGCCTTGCGCGACCGCGCCGCGTTCCGAGAGGAAGCCCGGCTGCCCGTCGGTCGCATCCGCACGCCACACGCGCAGCCGATCTGCTGGACCGGCGGGCAATGTCGCGACCTCGCCCGCGGCCAAGGTCAGCGCGATGCTACGCGCATCGGCTTTCATCGGTTCGGCGGAGACGGCGGCATTCGACCTTGCCGGCGCGACGAACCAGACGGCATCCGCCTGCGGCGCGACCGGTCCGGTTTCAAGCGATGCGAGCGTACGTCCGACCATAGATCCTGCCAGCAGACCTGCGGTCCGCGCCGGCAGCGTGACGATTGCCTGTCCCGGCGTCGCAAGTCGCCCTACGCGCCAGTTCCCGAGCGGTCCGTCGGAACCTGCCAGTGCAAGTGCGACGCTCGCACCGTTGCTGGCCGTCGTCGAAACCGCACGTGCGCCGAGCGTCGCGGACGTGTTTCCGCCGTCGACCGGCCAAATCGCGACTTCCCAACCGTCGCGCGTCGCGGCATCGATCGGCACTGCGATCACCGGGGCGCGCCCGCGGGAGAATCCGACAACCTTCCCGCGTCGCTCCAGCGACAGGACAATCTCCGCGTCGGCCTGCGCTGCGATAAGTAGAAGCGAGCCGGCATCGGGCGACGCGATCGCGTAGCGACTGACGTCCGCGCCACCCGCCGTCGTAGTGCCGGACAGTGTGAGATCGCGTGGTGCGACGGACGCGGGCAGGGCGAGCCGCACCTCGACCTTGGTCCGGTCGTCCGCATCTCCGTCGCCCATAGCGATCGAAGCATCGTCGCCATCGGGTGCATCGTCCGATGCGCGATCTTTCGGCGCGTCTCCGTCCTTGGATTCGGCGTTGTCGCTCGACTCTGACGCGTCGTCTGCGGATCGCTTCGGCGTTTCCAGCGCTGTGAGATCGAGCGAATAGCGGCCTGCCGGCAGTCGGCGTGACAACGCGATGTTCCAATCGTCGGCGCGGCCGGATAGGCGCTCGATCGCCTCACCCGTTTCGTTGCGCAGCACGGCGGAAAGCTGCGTATCGCCAAACGTCGTCAGACCGACGACGCGATCCTGCTCGACGACGAAGGGGATCGTCGCTGGCAAATCGACAAAGCGTGGGCTGCCGGGCTGGATTTCTTCGGACGACAGTTCGAGCGTGTAGTCGAGCCGGTCGTCACGCCCTGTCGCGCGCATTTCGACAGCGTAACGACCCACTGCAAGCTCGCCCTCGAACGCCTTGTCCTTGGCGATGCGCGCGACCGGTTTGTCGTCGCCGATGCGCAGCAGGTCGCCGCTCATGCCATCGCTTGTCTCGAGCGTGACTTTCGCCGCTCCGGCGAGCGTGAATTCGTAGCGGTCCGGCACGCGCGGCGCGTCTTTTGCCGGCTCGCGCCACTGCGCCTTTACCGTTTTTTCGAAGGGCAGCGCATGCGGCCCATGGCCTTCGAGAGGCTTGTCCTCGATCGCGCGTCGCAACCGCACGACGATCTGCGCCTCGACATCCGGCGGCATCACGACAAGACGGTAGCGACCTTTCTCGAAACGCCGACGCTGGGTCATCATTTCGCCGGGCGCGGCCAGTGGCCAGCCTTCAGAATCTTCGAGACGGGCGGTCCAGTCACGATCGAGCCCGTAGAGATCGAGCCGGTAGTCGCCGGTCTCGGCAATATCGAGCGCGAAGGAAGCGCCGGCGCCATCGCTCAAAGTGGCGCGTGCGCTGCCGTCCGCGACGATCGTGCCGCCGTCGATTAGTTTTGACGGCCGCGCGACGATGCCGAGGCGGCCGGCAGATTCTCTCGCCTCGACGCGCACGCGATAGATCCCGCCGCGCAAAAACGTCTGGATGAGCGCGTTGTGACCGGGTCCATTGTCTTCCGCCTCATCGAGTTTCGGGAGAAAGCGCGTCGCGATGGCGGCCGATGTCTGCAGCCGTCCGAGGGTCTCGACGCGGTAGAGCCCACCTTCGGCAACGTCGAGCGCGAAACTCTTCCGCTCGTCTTTCGCGAGATCGAAGAAGAAGGGTGTGCCTGCTACGATTTTCGCACCCTCGCCTTCGCGCGGGAGTGCGGGGATCGGCTCGTTCGCGACAGCCGCAGTCCACGCGACGACAAGCGTTCGCGCGGCGTCGGTCGCCGGGATCGTCAGTGTCGTGCTGCGGACGCTGCGTTCGATGGCATCTGGCGTGCGCGTGAAGGCAACCGCACGGCCGCTGAGATCGGTGACGGCGATCGTGCCGCCGGGCGGCGTGCGAACGGGAAGCGTCAGCGATCTGTCGGCGGCGACCGCGGTTGTTGGAAGCACGGGCGCAGGCTTTGGCTGTAGCGGCGCAACTGCGGCCGGTTTGGACGCAACCTGCGGCTTCGCCTGCGCGCTTCCGGGTACGGGTGCGCCGTTTGGCCCAAGCCGTGTGGTCGTCACCGGCTTCGGCGTGATCGGCGTACCCGGCGCATCGGTGCGCGGTCGCGGCGTGGGTTGCGGAATTAAAGGTGGCGCAACTTGCGACGCAGGCGGAGTCGTCACCGGCGTTTCCGTGGCGGCGACCTTCACTGCTTGAGGGATGACCAGCGCACCCGCTGCGAGATTGGCGGGCAGGGCACGCAGCCTTGGCGCGGTCAGAAGCTTCGGCGCGCTGTTGACGAAAATCTGGTGGCTCGTGCCGCGCTCGTTGTTGAGCAGACCGAAGTCGATCGTGTCGCGATGCGGTGCGGCTGGCGTCGGTTCGACAGCGAGATCGGGTTGGCCGAACGTCAGGTCGAGTACCCCGACCGCGCCGCCGACAGGATCGAGCTTAAGCGTGTAGAAGCCCGCCTCGACATCCCATTGCCGTGGCCTCTTGCCGTCGGCGCGCGGCGCATTCGTGCCGAGCAGCGGTTCGAGCGTCACGCGCACGCCGGGTCCCGCGACCCGCGCGGCGACGGGGCCGCTGCCGGCAACTTCAACCAGCAACGTCGTCGGGCCGCGCAGGTTAAATTTGCGTCGCCATGCCTGTCCCGGTGCGACGCGCAGCGCTGTCGATGACACGACCTGGCCTTTCGCACCGCGATCGAAGCGTGCGAGCAACGCAGTGGCCGGCACCTCGTCGCCGCCGTCGCCAGCGAGATCGACCGATGCGACATGCGGCCCGAACGTGTCCGTGCGCGCCGAACTCGAAGACGCCATCGCGCGCAACGACACGCGCTGACCGGCACGCCCTGATATTTCGGCAATCGTGCCCTCGCCCGACGCAAAATTCGTCGTGACAACCGGCTCGCGGCTCGCCTTTTGCAGCGCCGCATCGCCGACGATCTTTCCGTCGCGCCGCAAAGTCAGCCGAAGCGGAGAAATCTCGGGCGTTTCGATCCGCGTGACATTGGCGGAGCCAGGCAGCGCAAAGCGCATCGTCCCGGACGGCCCGATTACCGCCGTGGCGCTGCCGCCGGGCAGGAATTTCGCTGCACCAGAACTCGCGTGAAATGGCTGTGCTGTGTCGTCGTCGCTCCATGCGAGAGACTCTCCGCCATAGGCGGTGACGAGATAGAGGCCGCTCTCGACGGGGCCTTCGAGCCGCAGGCGTGTCAGCGAATGACCGGCGGCAGGCTCGACGCTTGATGCATCCGGCATCAGTTCGGAGAGCTCGGTGCCGTTGCGCCACGCACGCAGATCGCGAAGGCTGCGGCCTGCCGCGTCGAACGACAATCGTTTGTTCGCGCCGACGAAAATCCAGAACGACGCTTGTTGCCCGTCGGCGAGCGTGCCGCTCCTCTCGCCGCCGCGCAGAAGCGCATTGTCGGCCGGACCGATGGGTGCGAACGGCGTCACGGAAAGAGTCGCATCGCCTGCAGTCACCTTCGCACCAAAGGTGCGCAGCTTGTAGTCACCCTTGTCGAGCAGGACGTCGAGCCGCCCGTCTTTCGTGCCCGCATCGCCAGCGGTCTCGCCTGGACCCGCGATCATGTCGACGAGTTGCAGCGCGACGCCGGTGCGGCTCGCCGCGCGGATGGTGAAGCGTCCCGGCTGTGCGACGTTTAACAGCGTGCTGTTTTCGCCGGACGCCGGCACGCTCGTTTTTGCCAGAGATGCGACGCCGGCAGGCGGGCCGGGCGGCAGCGGCTCGACTGCGCGCGGCACAGCGGGAGCAACAAGCGCCGCACTTCGGGTGCGATAGGCGCGAGCAAGGCATTCGCCGACGACGGCGCCGGCTTGCGACGCGCAGGCGTTGCGCTCACCGAGCCAAGCGCGTTGCTCGCTCCGCAGCCGCACGGCGGAATCGGCATCGAGACCGGACACAGCACTCGCAAAGGCGCGTGCAAGCGCTTCATCTGCGGCACGCAATTCAGTTGAGGCGCAAATCGCGGTCTCGACCGGCGACGAGGCCCTCGCGCAATCGAAGGATTGCGCCAGGGATGGCGCGGCAAGGCATGCAAAAAAGAGCGCGCTTGAGAAGCCGACCGTCAGCGTCCCTTGGCGCTTGAGCGCATCCACGTCTGTGATCCCCCGCACCTGCTTCCCACCCCATCCCTATGGCGCGGCTTCGTCCCGCGGAACAGGCGGGCCGTGCCGACGTTCCGGCGCACATAAGACATATCTGACCAATCAATATCTCACTCAGGCGGGCACTCTTACTTCGCTGTGTTTCCGCCGGTTGTCGTCGCAGACCCGGACACAGCAGCGGCAGTCAGGCCTCATCGTCCGATGCAAGTGCGGCTTCGACCAGATCGAGCCGATAATCCGTTGTCCGTTCCTGCCGAATGACCTGAAGCCCCGGGCTCTTCGACAGAAAGAGCGTCACCGCGTCGTCACCGCTCAGAGGATAATCCGTCTTGCGAATCCAGTGGACGAGAAGCACATGGCCACCGGGTACCAACGAAGCTTCAACACGTGCCGCAAGCGCTTCGACGGCAGGGCGCGTCAGATAATAAACGACTTCGGAAAGCAGGATGAGATCGAAAACGCCCTCCGGCCAATTCTTCGGCGCGCTAGCTTGCTCGAAGCGCACGTTGGACCTCTCGGCACAAAAGGTCCGCGCCTGTTCGAGGGCGCGTTCGACAGGTTCGGTCGCGATGAGTTCATCACATCGCGTCGCAAGCTTTTGCGTCAGTACCCCGATCGAACACCCGACTTCCAACGCACGTGCGTAGCGCTCGCGTGGCAGCGCCGCGAGCGTGGCGGCATATTTGTGCTTCTCGTAGTCGCTCGTCGCAAACTTCCAAGGATCGCCGTCGCCATCTGCGTAAAGCGCATCGAAGTAAGCCGTATCCATCGATGCGCGGCGCATCACGCCTCCAGGAAGATTTCGAACGGCCGCTCGAAATGCGCGATCATGTCGGGCGAGAGCTGAAAGCCGTCGGGATCGTCGTCGATCAGGGTTGTGATCTGCGAGCGATGCGCGGCTATCGCGGCGCGTTTGCGGTCGAGAAACGAAGTGGCATTGAAACGGAGACCGCGCGGCGACGCGTCGATTGTCACATCGGCGGGCAGGGTGTGACCCCAGACTGGATATTCAAAGAGACGTAGCGACTTTCGGCACGCGACGACGGCGCGTGCGAGGGCTGCGCAAGCTTCGTGATCGCAATGCGGATCGCGGTGCCATGTGACTAGCAAGGTGCTCGCCGCGATGTGCTTCGCGACGGCTGCAATCATATCGATTGCAGCTTCTGCCACAGCGCCCGACGATGGCACCGCGCTGTCGGGCAGGGCGAGAAATATCGGTTCGGCCGGTAATCCAAGTGCGGCGCAGGCGGTGCGCGTTTCGCATTCGCGTAAATCGCGCAAGACAGCTTGCGGAAAGCGCCGCGAGTTCGTGTGCGACGCTGCGCCATCGCTGACGACGACGACGCGCGCGGAGCGCCCCTCCTCGACGCAGGCTGCAAGTAAGCCGCCGCAGCCGAGGCTTTCGTCATCGGGATGCGGCGCTACTACAACGACGCCACCATCGCCGATGATATCGGAAAGCGACCCAAAGGGGAGCGCGTCGGCCTGAGCAAAGAAATCTGCGACGTTCAACGCCACGACCATGTGTCCAGCACGGGCGTGTCCGATGCCAACACGAAACCCGCCGCGTCACCGATCGCCTTGTCCGGGTTGGGCTGGCGAAGATAGGTCGCAAGATCGCGCGAGAGCTTTTCTAAGGGATGCTTACGCGAAAAGCCCGCGAGCCCGACCGAGCGCTGTGCCAGTTCGAGTACGTCCAGACCCGCACGTTCGACGGCGCTTCGCGCGAGGTTCACATGCGCGACACGAGCGTCGGGAGTGATGCTTTCGTCGTCGGCGAGACGCGCAGCTTCCAGCACCCATTGCCGTGCCGATTGCACGGTAAGCGCCGCTTGTCCCATGCGTGCTCGTTGATGCGGATCGTCGGTGCGGCCAGTCGCACGCAAATGGTCGCGTGCCGCGTCGAACACCGCGGCAATGCCGCCGGTCTGCACCGCAGCGAAGCGCCATGCGCCAGCCGAGAAAAGCGGCTGCCGAAGGAATTCGTCGCTGTCGCCGATGATGTCGTTGTCGCCGATCGGCAGACCCGTAAAGTCGACCGCGCCTGATGCCGATGCGCGCATGCCGTGCGGCGTCCAACTGGAGAGGTCGGCGCGACCGCGATCCTGGACGGCTGGGATGACCATGAGAAGCCGACCCTCATCGTCTCGCGCGGTGATCAGCGGATGGACGATGTGCCCGGCGCCCGATGCAAAAACTTTTCGGCCTTGCAAGCACCGTTTCGGTCCTTCGCCCGTGACCCTCAGGCCATCCGCCGCTTCCGTGTTCCAGACGGCGAACAAATTGCCTTTTCGGACGAGATCTGAGATCTGCGCGCACTGCTCCGGGCGCCCGTATTCCGTCACGAGCCTCAGCGCATTGACATGCCCCTCATACAGACGACCGAGCGGCAAGCTGCCGCCGCCGATCGTCATCAGCACGCGCGCCAGATCGTTCATCGACGCGGGCTTGAGCCCAAGTGCTTCACCGCCGTTCTCAAGCGGCAAAGGCGCCGCTAGCAGGCCTGCGTCGGCGAGTGCCCGCACATCGTCCGAAGGAAACGAGTTATCTTCATCGAGGTCTACCGCGCGGCGGCGTGCATCCGTTGCGGCGACTGCGGCGCGGGCGGCGACATCCTCGCGGACCCGATCGGCCCCCACCAGCGGCACCGACGTACCGACAAGTTGGGAAGATGCAAAAATTTGGTTCATCGGCACTCGCGCGCCCACCTTGGGCACGGCCTCAATGCCGCAGCGACGGTCAAGTTCATTCCGGCCGCGCGCACCTGATAGGATACCGCCGCCGCGGCGCCCCCAGAGAAGGAAGAACGGTGACCAACAAAGCCTACAGCACCGGCCTCGACCGCAATGCCGCCAATCACGTTTCGCTGTCTCCGCTGACGTTTATCGCGCGCACAGCGGCGGTCTTTCCCGACGCGACGGCACTCGTCCACGGCGATCTCAGACAGAACTGGCGCGACACCTATGCGCGCTGCCGGCGGCTTGCCTCGGCGCTGGCGCAGCACGGCATCGGCAAGGACGACACCGTTGCCACGATGCTGCCGAACGTGCCGCCGATGTTCGAGGCGCATTTCGGTGTGCCGATGGCGGGCGCCGTTCTCAACACACTCAACACGCGGCTCGATGCGGAGGCCATCGCCTTCATGCTCGATCATGGCGAGGCGAAGGCGATCATCGTCGATCCGGAATTCTCGTCCGTGATCGCGAAGGCGCTGCCGCTCTGCAAGATCGCAAAGCCGCTCGTCGTCGACGCGCCGGATGCGATGTTTGGCAGCGGCAAAGCGATCGGCACTACGAATTACGAAGATTTCCTCGCAGAAGGCGACGAGGACTTCTCGTGGTCGCTGCCGCCTGACGAGTGGGATGCGATTTCACTCAACTACACATCGGGCACAACCGGCAATCCGAAGGGTGTCGTCACGCATCACCGCGGCGCCTATCTCAACGCCGTCGCCAATCTCGTCAGTTGGCCGATGCCGCAGCACTCCGTCTATCTCTGGACACTGCCGATGTTCCACTGCAACGGCTGGTGTTTCCCATGGACGATGGCCGCCAATGCCGGCGCAAGCGTGTGTTTGCGCCGCGTCGAGGCCGCTCCGATCTTCGAGGCCATCGCGACACATGGCGTCACGCATTTCTGCGGTGCGCCGATCGTCATGGGCATGCTGGTCAACGCGCCGGACAGCGACCGAAAGCCCTTTGCGCAGAAAGTTCAGGCGATGGTGGCGGGCGCCGCCCCGCCGGCCGCTATCATCGAAGGTATGGAGACGCTCGGCATAGCCGTCACGCATGTCTACGGCCTGACCGAAACTTACGGCCCCGCCTCGATCTGCGCGAAACACGAGGATTGGGCGAGCCTGCCGATCGCGGAGCAGGCGAAACTGAACGGTCGGCAAGGCGTGCCGAATCTGATGCAGGAGGCGGTGGCCGTCTTCGATACCGAGACGATGCAGCCCGTGCCGCACGACGGCGAAACGATGGGCGAGATATTTTTTCGCGGCAATGTCGTGATGAAAGGTTACCTGAAGAATGCGAAGGCCACCGAAGAAGCGTTTACCGGCGGCTGGTTTCACACTGGCGATCTCGCGGTCGTCGACCCCGACGGTTACGTGAAGATCAAGGACCGCTCCAAAGACATCATCATCTCTGGCGGCGAGAATATTTCTTCGATCGAGGTGGAGGATGCGCTGTTCCGTCATCCCGCTGTCATCGGCGCTGCGGTCGTCGCGACACCCGATCCGAAATGGGGCGAGGTGCCGTGCGCCTTTGTCGAACTACGCGACGGCGCGCGTCCGAGCGCGGAAGAGCTGATCGACCATTGCCGCCAGCATTTGGCGCGGTTCAAAGTGCCGAAGCAATTCGTGTTCGGGCCGTTGCCGAAGACTTCGACGGGCAAGATCCAAAAATTTCTGCTGCGGGAGAAAGCAAAGTCGGCCGCAGCGATCGAGTAGTATTGCCTTGCCGCGCCCCTCCCGACCCTCATATCCTGAAGGCAAGATAAGAACGGTCCGGGGAGGACGATGATGTCAGGCGAACAGGGCGCAGCCGCGCCAATTCTCGATCCAGCGGTGGCAGCCGAGCGGATGCAAGCTATCGCCGCGCAGAGCCAGGCGGTCGTGCAGGAATTCCTGATGAACCGGCCCGACGTTGCCCAGATGGGCATGGGCGACCCCGCTCTGGTCCAGCAGGCCTTTTTCGATTTCGGCACCAAGGTCGTCGCAGATCCTGCGACGTTTTTCAAAGCGCAAATGGATTTTTGGACGCAAGGGCTCAACCTCTGGACCCAGACCGCTCGCAAGATGATGGGCGACGAGAGCGCCGCTGCCGTCGCAGTGCCCGTGCCGCCGCCGGACAAGCGCTTCAAGCATCCTGAATGGTCGGAGAACGCGGTGTTCTCCTACATCCGTGACTCCTATCTGCTGTCGGCGCGCGCGATCCTGTCATCGGTACGCGGCGTGAAAGGGCTCGACGAAGGCACGTCGCGCAAGGTCGAGTTTTATACCAAGCAGTTCGTCGACGCGCTCGCGCCGTCGAATTTCGTCGCCACCAATCCGGAAGTGTTGAAGAAGACGATCGACACCGGCGGCCAGAATCTTCTGGATGGATTGAAGAACCTTCTCGAGGATCTGCAGCGCGGCAAAGGCCGGCTCGCGGTCACGATGACGGACATGGACGCCTTTACGCTCGGCGAGAACATCGCCACCACGCCGGGCAAGGTCGTCTACCAGAACTCGATGATGCAGCTGATCCAGTACACGCCGACGAGCGAGAAGGTCCGTCGCACGCCACTCCTCATCATGCCGCCGTGGATCAACAAGTTCTATGTGCTGGACCTGCAGCCGAAGAACTCGTTCATCCGATGGTCCGTGGAGCAGGGACACACAGTTTTCGTGATCTCGTGGATCAACCCCGGCGCAGAGCTCCGCGACAAGAATTTCGAAGACTACATGCTCGAAGGCCCGATCGCGGCGATGGATGCGATGGAGCGCGCCACGGGCGAGCGACAGATCAATGCCGTCGGCTATTGCCTCGGCGGCACGCTGCTCGCTTCGACGCTCGGATGGCTCGCCGCGAAAGGCGACGACCGCGTAAAAAGCGCGACTTACTTCGTAACTCTCGTCGATTTCACGAAGGTCGGCGAAATGTCGGTTTTCATCGACAAGGATCAGCTGAAGAGCCTCGAAGCGCGCATGAACGAGAAGGGCTATCTCGAAGCGCATGACATGGCGCAGTCCTTCAATATGCTGCGCTCGAACGACCTCATCTGGTCCTTCGTCGTGTCGAATTACCTGCTCGGCAAGGAGCCGGTGCCCTTCGATCTGCTCTACTGGAACGCCGATGCGACGCGCATGCCGGCGGCCATGCAGTCGTTCTACCTGCGCAACATGTATTCGGAGAACAACCTGCAGAAGCCCGGCGGCATCACGCTCGTCGGCGAGCCGATCGATTTGCGCAAGATCACGACGCCTAGCTTCGTGCTCGGTACGAAGGAAGACCACATCGCGCCGTGGCTCTCGGCTTACAAGGCAACGCAGATCTACGGCGGCCCGGTGGAATTCGTGCTGTCGGCGTCGGGCCATATGGCGGGCGTGATCTCCGCGCCCGGCAGCAAGTACGGCCACTGGACGAACAGCGGTAATCCGCCGACGCCGGAGGAATGGTTGGAGACGGCGACTGCGGGGCAAAGCTCGTGGTGGCCACACTGGAACGAGTGGGTTTCACACTTCAAGGGCGACGATGTGGAGCCGCGCACGCCGGGCGACGGTCTGTCCGTCATCGAGGATGCGCCGGGCTCTTATGTACGAATGCGTTCAGACGCATAAGGCAACGGCGAAGGGGAACGCCATGCGACAGGTTTTCGTAAACAGCGTTGCGGCGCTGCTCTTTACCGCCATCGCGCCCGCGCACGCGGAAGTGAGCGAAATCACGGTCGCGCAGCAATATGGCGTAAGCTTTCTTCCCCTCATGGTGATGGAGAAGGATCGCCTCGTCGAAAAGCAGGCCGCGGCGGCCGGCCTGCCCGACATGACGGTCATTTGGGCGAAGACCGCCGGCCCAAGCGCCATGAACGACGGCCTGATTTCCAACGCGATCCAGTTTGCGGCGCAAGGCGCGCCGTCGATGATCACGCTTTGGGATCGCACGCGCGGGCAGATCAAGGGCGTCGCGTCGATGACGACCTATCCACTGTATCTCATCAGCCGGAACCCGGCAGTGAAATCGGTCGCGGACCTCACGGACGCCGACAAGATTGCCGTGCCGTCGGTAAAAATCTCGACGCAGGCGATCATGCTGCAGATGGCGGCGACGAAAGTCTTCGGGGAGAAGGAGTTCGGAAAGCTCGATCCGCTTACGATCTCATTGTCGCATCCCGATGCGACGCTTGCTTTCCTCAACAAGACAGCCGGCGTAAACGCGCATTTCACCTCCGCACCGTTTTACGGGCAAGAGATGAAGGCGGCCGGCGCGCACCTCGTCACGACGAACTACGATATCCTTGGCGGGCCGGCGACGGCGGTCGTCATCGCCGCCAGCGGCAAGTTCCGCGACGCGAATCCAAAAGCCTACAAGGCCTTCGTCGATGCGCTCGGCGAGGCCGTGGCAACGATCAACAAGGACAAGGTCGCGGCGGCAAAGCTCTATCTCGATATCTCTAAAGACACGAAGAACAGCGTCGAGGACATCGCGTCCGTCATCAGCGACAAGGACTACGAATATACGCTGCGCCCGGCGAAAGTGCTGAAGACCGCGCAATTCATGGCGCAGATCGGCACGATCAAGCAAAGTCCGGCGACGATTGGCGACCTGTTCTTTCCGGAAATCCGCGCGCTCGGCGGCGATTGAGGGACGCGCAAGGCACAAGGGGAAGGGCATCGTGGCTTCGCTGGAGAAGCATGTCTATCACATCAGCCCCATGCGGCTGATGGTCCTTCCGGCAATCTGGCTCGTCTTCGTGGTCCCGCTCCTTGTTGGCGCATTTGCCGGCAATGGACCGGCAGACGCTGCCGCGATCTTCGCCTGCGGTATGCTCACACTTATTTTGCTGCCGATCTTCGGCATCACATGGTTTTCACGACTGGTGCTCACGCCCGAAGGGATCGTGCACCATCAATTCGGCTACTCCGTCCGCAGCACGTGGAAGAACGTCGGTTCTCTCACGCTTGCGCCGCCGTGCGTCGGGCTGGTCTTGATCGAGCCCGGCGTGAAGAGTGCGCTTTTGCGCTTCTCCACTTATGCGCTCGGCACCTATGGCCTCGCCGCCAGTTTCGGCGGCAACGCTTTAGCGGAGGGCCGCTTCATCGTGCTCCAGCCCTTCCTGGCGCACTGGAAGCGCGGCCCACTGCGCGAGGACATCATCCGCTGGGCGCCGCATCTTCGACCGGCGATCGACGCCGCGGCCACGGGATAAGGGCGGCGCCTCCTTGCCATTGACATAGGCCGGCAGGGGGTATGGATACCGGCCCGCCCGGCGACGCCCCGGCGCTCCTCTCAAAACCCCGAGTCTCTGGTCCGATGCACCGCTATCGCTCGCATACCTGTGGCGCGCTCCGCGAGACGGACGCCGGCGCGACCGTCCGCCTCTCCGGCTGGTGCCACCGCATCCGCGACCACGGCGGCGTGCTCTTCATCGACCTGCGCGACCATTACGGCATCACGCAATGCGTCGCCGACCCGGATTCGCCGGTCTTCAAGCTGATCGAGACGTTCCGATCGGAGTGGGTCGTGAAGCTCGAGGGTATCGTCCGCAAGCGCCCGGCCGGTACAGAGAATGCCGAGATGCCAACTGGCCTCGTCGAGCTCTACATCAGCGACGCGGAAGTGCTCGGCCCGGCCGCGGAACTGCCTTTGCCGGTCTTCGGGGATCAGAACTATCCCGAAGAGACGCGGCTAAAATACCGCTTCTTGGATCTTCGGCGCGAGAAACTTCACGCCAACATCATGCTGCGCGGGCAGGTCATCGACTCGCTGCGCGCGCGCATGAAAGCGGGCGGCTTCTTCGAATTCCAGACGCCGATCCTGACGGCCTCGTCGCCCGAAGGCGCGCGTGATTATCTAGTGCCCTCCCGCGTGCATCCCGGAAAGTTTTACGCGCTGCCGCAGGCGCCGCAGCAGTTCAAGCAGCTCATCATGGTCGCGGGTTTTGACCGCTACTTTCAGATCGCCGCCTGTTTCCGCGACGAAGATGCGCGCGCCGACCGCAGCCCCGGCGAGTTTTACCAGCTCGACATCGAGATGAGTTTTGTCACGCAGGAAGACGTATTCGCGGCGGTCGAGCCTGTCCTGCGCGGCGTCTTCGAGGAATTCGGCGGTGGCAAACCCGTCACGCAGAAATTCCCGATGATCCCGTTCGCCGAGTCGATGCTGAAATACGGCAACGACAAGCCGGATCTGCGCAACCCGCTGGTCATCGTCGATGTCACCGATGTCTTTACGCGCGAGGATGTCACCTTCAACGCGTTCAAGGGCGTCATCAAGAAGGGCGGCGTCGTGCGCGCGATCCCCGCGCCGGGCGCAGCTGCGCAGCCGCGTAGCTTCTTCGACAAGCTCAACGACTGGGCGCGCGGCGAAGGCGCGCCGGGTCTCGGTTACATTATCTTTGAAGACGACGGCGGTGCGCTGACCGGCAAGGGTCCGATCGCGAAATTCATCCCGGCCGAAGCGCAGGCGGCGCTCGCGAAGGCGGCAGGTTTAAAAGCTGGCGACGCGATCTTCTTCGCGTGCGATCAGCCCGCGAGAGCCGCGCGTCTCGCCGGCCTTGCGCGCACGCGCATCGGCACGGAGCTCGGGCTCGTCAAGCAAGACGTGTTCGAGCTTTGCTGGATCGTCGACTTCCCGATGTACGAGTACAACGAAGACGAGAAGAAGATCGACTTCTCGCACAACCCGTTCTCGATGCCACAAGGCGGGCTAGAAGCGCTGGAGTCGAAAGAGCCACTCGATCTTCTCGCCTACCAATACGACATCGTCTGCAACGGCGTGGAACTGTCGTCCGGCGCCATCCGTAACCATCGGCCGGACGTGATGCGCAAGGCCTTCGCGATTGCGGGCTATGACGAGAGCGTTCTCGAGGAGCGCTTCGGCGGCATGTATCGCGCGTTCCAGTACGGCGCACCGCCGCACGGCGGCATTGCACCGGGCGTCGACCGTATCGTCATGCTGCTCGCGGGTGAGGAGAATCTGCGCGAAATCGTGCTGTTCCCGATGAACCAGCGCGCCGAAGATCTGCTTATGGGCGCGCCATCGCCGCCGACGGCGAAGCAGCTGCGCGAATTGCACATCCGGTTAAACCTGCCAGAGAAAACTTCGTGACTTTGAATTGTCGAGTACTGCGCGCGAACGGCGGTCTGGTTTGACGTTACAGGACGCGTCGCACCCTATTATCCACATCGCCAATCTGTCGAAGACTTACGCGTCCGGTTTTCAGGCGCTGAAGTCCGTCACGCTCGACGTCCGCGCCGGCGAAATCTTTGCGCTGCTCGGCCCGAACGGTGCGGGCAAGACGACAATGATCAGTATTGTCTGCGGCATCGTGCAGCGGAGCGCCGGTACGGTTACCGTCGATGGCCACGACATCGGGACAGATTATCGCAAGGCGCGCGCGAAGATCGGCCTCGTGCCACAGGAACTGACGACCGACGCATTCGAGTCTGTGTGGGACACGGTGTCGTTCAGCCGCGGTCTTTTCGGCAAACCCGCCGACCCCGCGCTGATCGAGCGTATCCTCAAGGACCTCTCGCTTCTCGATAAGAAGGACGCGAAGATCATGACGCTGTCGGGCGGCATGAAACGTCGCGTCATGATCGCGAAAGCGCTCTCGCACGAGCCACAAATTCTCTTTCTCGACGAGCCCACAGCCGGCGTCGATGTCGCACTGCGTAAGGACATGTGGGACATGGTCCGCACGCTGCGCGGGCAAGGCGTCACCATCATCCTCACGACACACTACATCGAGGAGGCCGAAGAAATGGCCGACCGTGTCGGCGTCATGCGCGGCGGCGAATTGATCCTCGTCGAGGAAAAAGACGCGCTGATGCAAAAGCTCGGGCGCAAGCGTCTGACCTTCGAACTCGGCGCGCCGCTCGCCGACGTGCCCGATGCATTGCGCAGCTTCGACCTCGCGCTCGGCGATCAGGGTCGCTCGTTGACTTACACTTACGACCGGCAGGCCGAGCGCACCGGCATCAACGGCCTGCTCGAAGCGCTGAAGCACGAAGGCGTCGCGTTCCGCGACGTGCAGACCAAGCAATCCTCTCTTGAGGACATTTTCGTCAACCTTACGAGCGCGCGCTGATGTTCAATTGGCAGGCCGTTCGGGCCATCTACGTTTTCGAGATGAGCCGTACGCGGCGCACGCTTATGCAGAGCATCATCTCGCCGGTTATTTCGACGTCGCTCTATTTCGTCGTGTTCGGCGCGGCCATCGGCACGCGCATCGCCGAGATCGACGGCGTGCCCTACGGCGCTTTCATCGTGCCGGGCCTCATCATGCTGACGGTCCTGCAACAGAGCGTCACGAACGCGGCCTTCGGCATCTATTTCCCGCGGTTCGTCGGTACGATCTACGAAATTCTTTCCGCGCCGATCTCCTACGGCGAAATCCTCACTGGCTATGTCGGTGCGGCGGCGACGAAATCGCTGATTGTCGGCCTGATCATTCTTGCGACCGCTGGCTTCTTCGTACCGCTGCGGATCGATCATCCCGTATGGATGGTCGGATTTCTCGTCCTGACCTGCATCACCTTCAGCCTGCTCGGGTTCATCATCGGAATCTGGGCGGATAATTTCGAGAAGCTGCAGCTCGTGCCACTTCTCATCATCACGCCGCTGACGTTCCTTGGCGGCAGCTTCTATTCAATCGATTTACTGCCACCATTTTGGCAGAAGGTCGCGCTCGCGAACCCCGTCGTCTATCTCGTCAGTGGATTTCGCTGGAGCTTCTTTGGCGTCGCCGACGTGCATATTGGCGTGAGCCTAGGGATGACAGCGCTGTTTCTCGCCGTCTGCATCGGCGTCGTCGCGTGGATGTTTCGAACTGGCTATCGCTTGCGAAACTAACTTCAGTTCGAGGCGGTGAACTTCACTTTGCCAAGCAGCGCGCCTGCGCCACCGGCAAGCATCGCGTCGATCATCCCGAGCCCGCTCGCCGTATCGGCGGTCACTGAAAGCTTGCCGCCATTGCGCACGAAGCGTTCCGCCGAGTCGGCAATAGTGCCGCGATCGGCATTCTCGGCGAGCAGAGACATGACCGAGGCGCGCATGCCGGCCGCCCACTTCGCGCGGGTGTCAGCGATGCCGGCACTCGAGCGACGCGCCTGCGTCTCGATCATGCGAGACAGCAGGCCATCGTCCGTCACGGTCATCGTCGCACGACGGAAGAGCGACGCAGCGAGCGCCGTGCGCGCTTTCTCGATATCGCGGCCAATGGCATCCGGACCGACCGAGGTGAGCAGCACGGACATTTCCGCGGTGCCAAGGTCCGGCCCCGTCACGCGAACCGTCTTCAACGTCAGCTCCGATTTATCAGCATCGTAGGCAGCGTCCGCGCCAAGCGACAGGTCGAGCTTGCGATAGCCGAGATCGAGCAGAGGTCGTGCGCGAGGATCGTCGGTCGGCAGATCGAAAGCAAAATGATCGACGCTAAGCATCAGCGCATTCGGACCATTGTCGCGCCACGCACTCGCGTCGAGCGAGGCTTTCGCGACCTTGAAGTTGACCGCTTGCCCCACGCCGCCAGCGGAATACGCGACGCCGGCAACTTCCACCCGTGCGAAACGGGGCAAGGTTGGCGTCGAGTTATCCTTCAGCGCCTCTACTAGTACTGGCGCGAGATCGACGCCGGTCAACGCAAAGCGGTCGAAGCTCAGCGACGCCGGGCCGCCGCCCTCGATCGTAAAGCCGTCGATGCCGACGCGCGCGATCTGGCCCTTGTTAACGCCTGAGAGGCCGACGTTCTTCGCCTTCACGCGAACACCATCGGCGCCCGCACGCACCTCGACATCGCCGAGGTCGAGTGCGCCGAGCGACTGGCTCGTCAGCATATCCGCCGCAAGGCCGGATAGCGCGCGACGGCGCTCGGGGCTCGGCGGCGACGCCTCGCGCGTCGGCGCAATGTCGACGAGGCTTGTCATCGGCACGGCCAGCGCACGGCCGCCGGCATCCCGCAGAGAAACCTTGCCAATGCGCCCCGACCCGCCGCCAGGGAGATCGACCTCAACGGCTTCGATCGTGCCGGAAGCGATGATGGTGCGCGCGACCTCGTCCGGCGTCGCGCGGCCCTCGACGAGCATATGAGCTAGGCCCGGCAGGTCGATGCCCGCAAGCGAGATTGCGCCTGTGCGGCCCGCGATCGAACCGCTGTCCGGCGTCTGTATCGAGAAGCTCGCACCGGCAGCGCTCGCGCGACCGATCCGGCCGGCGACGACATCCTCAAAGACAACATCACGATAGGTGACGATCTGCGCGTTTGTTGCAGCAGAGCTCTGCGACGAAATCTCTGCGGCAGCGACGCGCGCCGCCGAGAATTTCGACCAGCGGTCCGAAGGTGGCACCCTGTCGTCGGCCAGCAGCGCCTGCGCCGCATCGCGGGTGAGGGGACTGCCGCTCACATCGAGGCGCGCGGCCTTGTAGGTGATGTCGCCGCTTGGGATCGCGACATTCTCGAGCACGAAGTCGTCGGCGCGTGCGGCTGCGATGCCGACGCAAAGCGCGAAGAGCGCGAGCGTCATTCTCATGCGGCGGCTTTCATGATGCGGCGACCTTCATAATGTCATGCACGTCGTCGAGCGACGGGAGGCCCGCCTCGTTGCCGACATGCTGAATCTTGTGCGCGGCGGCGGCGCGCGCGAAGCGGAAATGCTCGATCCACGGTTGATCCGGATTTAGCAGCCGGGACGCGAGATAGGCACCGTGGAACACATCGCCGGCGCCGGATGTGTCGCGGATTTTCTTGGCCGGGACTTTCAGCGCCGGCAGGCGAGCGGTCGTGCCCGCCTCGTCGTACCAGAACATGCCCTTCTCACCGCTCGTCACGCCGCCGATCGCGCAGCCGCGCTCCTTCAGGAATGCGAGCATGGCCTCCTCGCTCATTTCCATCTGCTCGCAGAGCCGCTCCGCGACGATCGCGACATCGATGAAGCGCAGCACCTCGCCGGTGTTTGGGCGCACACCGCCACCATCGAGCGACGTCAGCAGCCCGCGTTCGCGGAACGCCTTCGCGTAATGCAGCGCGGCGTCGGGCTGGTGCCCATCGAGGTGCAGCGCGGTGAAAGCGCCGACGTCCAGCCGCGGAAAATCCTCGACGAAATTTTCGTCGCGCGCGCGCAGGATCGCGCGGCGATTCCCGCGCGGAAGAATGAAGGACAGCGACGACCGCTTCACCTTGCGGCCGCGTAGCCGCACGCCATAGGTCGAAGCCATGTGCGAAAACATGTGGCCGAGCCAGTCGTCCGCGAGCGTCGTGATGAGCTCGACCGGCACGCCGAGTTTCGCGCAAGTGAAGGCGGCCGTGACGGCATTGCCGCCGAACGACACGGCGTAATCGTGCGCCACGTCCTTCGCATCCCCCTCCGGCATGGCGTCGGCCATGACCGTGACATCGATGTAGGTGTGGCCGACGAAAAGTGCGCGCATTGGTCTCCCGGATCGGGCGCAGTCTAGCTGCGAATGTGACGGCCGTCAGGCGGGAATGAAAGGCAGTGTCAATTCGGCAAACAGACCTACATGGTCGTTCAAAAATCCGTCGAACTGCTCCGCTCAACGCAGAAGATGTTCCGTACGCTCGCAGAAAGCGGGATTCTCCGTGGTTGCAATTCTACGGCATCGCCATCTTGTGCGGCGTGGGCTTCACGATGAGCCTCTTCCTCGGTGCCTTGGCTTTCCCTGCGCATCCGACAACTCAGGGTCAGGCAAAACTCGGGACGTTGCTTGGATCTATGTTGTCGGCGGTCCTTGGGGCCGGCGTGCTCCTGTCCGCGACGAAGCGGAATCGTAGCGTGTCAGACTAAGTCTTGCGGGCAGTGCTCTTCGCCGCGCGCTTTGTCGTCGCTCGCTCCGGTTTCGGCACGCTGGCCTTTAGCTGCTCTTTCAGGCTCACAGGCCGTCCGTGCTTCTCGAGCAAGTCGGCAAAGGCTTCCGCCGCGAGTTGCGGAAAGGACCGCCGTCGCTCCTGCCGTAGCAAGTTGATCGCGGCCCAAGTCTCGTCGTCGAAGGTCACGCGCTTGCCGACCACGTCACAACTCCCGCAGGAACCCCGTCGTCCGTCTCACGGTTTGGACGGGAGAAGGGACGCAATTATGCACCGACTTCTTCGCACCGGCACGGCCATCCTCGTGCTGGCGCTGCCGTCCACCGCGGCGGCGCAGGAAAACTTCGCGCCCTACCACTACAACCCCTCGAACCCTGCGCCGGGCGCAGCCGGTCGTGTCCCCGCCGCCCGCCAGATGGCCTGTCGGGCCTGGTGCGTGACCGACGTCACGCCCTGCGATCCGCCGGAATACAAGATCGCGGACGGGCGCTGTCAGGACCCGATGTGGCGTTACTAAGGGCGTTGGTTGCGCTCTTTCACGCGTGCTATGATTGCGGGCATCACCGTGAGGGGAAGCGGTTATGGCGAGCAGACCTACTTTAAGCGTCGCTTTGGCGGGCCTCATGCTCGCAGGCATCGCAATCGAAGCCGATGCCGGACAGCCTGCGCAACAGCGCTTTTTCGCCAACCCGCGATTTCCGAACCGGATCGCGAGTTTCGTGCTGAAAGATCGCTTTCTGGTCGGCTGGTGCCGGCGCGACGCACAGTCATTTTGTCCCGAAATTTCCGGCGGCATCGCTGCGCATTCGGCCTGTGTGATGAGCCATTACGAGGAGCTGTCCCTCGGCTGCCAGACCGCGATCGACATGGTGCAGAATGCGCGTAGCCGCCGGGTCGCCAGCGGCGCGCCGTCGCATTGAGCGTGAGGCGCGTGCGTCCGGCGTACTGGAATGGTAGAGACCGACGCCGACAAGGCAAATCGGGGTATGGCGCAGCCTGGTAGCGCGGTAGTTTTGGGTGATGCGGCTCACCCCTTGGCTTCCAATAACTTAGCGCGCTCCGTGGGATGTTCCGTGGGGCTTTCTGCTTCGGAAAGTGCGTCGAGCGCCAGCCGCATGTCATCGTCCATCACGTGCGCGTAACGCATCGTCGACCGAATATCGCGGTGTCCCAGCAGCTTTTGCGTCAGCTTCAGATTGCCGGTCTTCCGGAGTGCGCGCGTCCCGAACGTATGCCGCAGGTCGTGAAAGCGTAGGTTGGTGATGCCGGCGCGCTTCAGCGCCCGACGCCAGGCCGAAACCAGTCCCGACGCCGTGACGGGCTCGCCGTTCGGCTGCACAAACAAGCGCTCGGCATGCCGGCCGCGACATTCCTTCAGCATCTCGAGAATGTCGGCCGCCAGCGGCGCTGAAAGAACCTTGTCGCCCTTGCCCTTCCGCGTGACGCGACCGAGCTCCCAGTCGATCTGATCCTCACGTACCGGCGCCGACAAGCCGGATCTGGGTGTGCCGGCGGCGGCGACGCCTGCGCCCGCCGTCTACCAAAAGCGCACGACAGCGCAGCGCATTCTTCGACGCCCGGCCAGCCGGATCAGCACGTCGCCGTCCGCAGCGACGACGGCGGCAGAGCAATTCAAGGAGACAGGCTTGCCGGAAGACATCGCACCGCCCGTCACCGAGACTGCGCCGCCGCCGAAGAAAAGCCGGTGGCAGCGCATCAAGGAGCGCGTGCGCCATCCGTTTCGACGCGCGCCGGAATAGCCGGTCTGCTGTCTTCTCCATCGAAAGCAAGATGAGTGACCCGTGACGTTGATGGCGACGACAACCGACGCATCCGCAATGCGATCTCGGACGGCCTTCGGGTCGCCTACACCGAGGCCGAGGTCCGCGAGATGGCGCGCGAAGAAGCGCGCAACATGCTCGGATCAATCGGGCTCGACGTCGTGGACTTCAAAGCACAAGCAGCGACGGCAGCGGAGATAGGTCGATGGCGAGAAACGCACGCCACCTTCACCTCGGTCATCAAGAAGGTTTTTCTTTCGGCGGCCGGGGTCATTGGCGCGGCGATCGGTGGTGGCGTCCTCTTCATGCTTGGGAGGAAGTCTTGAGCGTACCAGCGATGATCAAGGCCACCGGCTTCATGCTCGTCGCGCTACTTTTCGCGGTCCTCTTCGGCATTCTCGGATACTTCGCCGGACCGCAGATCGAGGCGCGCGGCTGGCCGATAGCGCGCGCTAGGACCGTTGCCGACAGCGTCACGCGCGATGATGCGTGCGTGTGCTGGACGACGCACTTCAATAAACATCGAGAAGCGACTCCTGTCCTGTTCGACTATCGCGTGACGCACCGCGGCCGTTCGATCCCAGTCGCGGCCTACAAGCTCGACAATGGCAAGCGCGTCTATCTCACCACCTACGGTTTCGCGTACCACCCGGCGGGCTCGGAATGGGACAGTCGATATTGCGTCGACGTCCCGCGAGACATCGCCCGTGACGACAGTTTCGGCCTAGAAGGCGCAGGCATCTACGAGGTCTGGCATCGCCTGTGGCAGGTGCCTATCCCGCTGCCGTCCTTCGTCGTGCCGGGAAGCGCTCGATGATCCTCACCACCGCCGACTGGCGCTTCGTGCTGCCGGACGTCCGTAATGCCGCTGGTGAGCCGCTGGCGACCGCCGATGCGACCTTTGCCATCACGTTCCGCCAACTCGTCAACGCGCGTGCGGGCATCGGCGACGCGATCGACGCATGCTCGACGGCCAATGCGAAGGTGACACTGACAGCCGTCTCGGGGCAGGGGCCGACGATCACGGTCATCTCGACCGCGGCAAAGCGTGACGCGCAATGCCCACCCGGCCGCATCGTCGGCGACCTGATGATGTTCACAGGCTCCGGTGCGAGCCGCACGTCCGATCAGATACGCCGCATCGAATTCTTGGCAACGCGCGGCACGACCGACAATGCCTGAGGCCATTTTCATTCTGCCGGGCGCGAAAGCTCCCGGCGCAGTCTCTCTGTCAGTCGCATCTCCATGTGCGCCAGTGGCCTATATCGTCGGGCCCGGCTCGATCAGCGCCGTGCCGCCCGACGAAGCGCCAGCACCGCCAGCTCTCGCCGCGCTGCTGCGTGGCCCGGCTGGACCGATCAGCAACTTCACCGGCTTCGGCTGGATCGACTATTCGGACGTCCAGAACGGTGTCGCTCTTGCGCTGCCGGCAGACACGGTCGTGCAGATCAACCGGCCGTTGCTCGCCGCGCCGGTAAACAGCCAACTCGCGGCGCCGTGGGACACGTGGAATTTCTTCGGCGGTACGGACAGCGACCGGCGGTTCATGCCGCGAGCTCTGGAAGACGTTTATTACGTCTCGATCGCGACGCGGATCATCGCGAGCCAAGTCGGCGGCTCCGTGCATTTCGGTCTCGACGTAGGCGGTACGGCAGGTCTCATCGTCGAAAGCACGGAGATGCTGAGTGCGCCGGTCGGCGAAGAAAACCGGCTGCGTTTCGACTTCATCGTGCCGGTTCGATCTTCCTTCTTCGCGAACGGAGGTCGGATGATGCTGACGTCGTCAGTGCCGGCGTCGCTCTACGAATTCTCGCCGGAAGTCTATCCGCAGAGCCACGCGGCATGACCATGCGCGTTTTCTTCCGGGACGGCGCAATTTTCATCGACCGGCTTCAGCCGGTTCCGCATCGCAGCCTGATCGCATGGGCGGACGGCGACAATGTCAGCATCCAGACGAAGAACGGCATCCTGATCTTCGAAGGTTCGTTTTCGCAGATCGCGGACGCTGATGGTGGCGCTTTCGCGGACGCGCCTTCGACCATTGTTTATCTGCAAGGTCAGTTCGCGATGCGCGAGCCGATCGGCGAAGTGTTCGGTGCGCGTGTCATCGCCTTCGAGGCGATCCCGGTCGGAATGCCTGTAGCGATCTCGCGTGCCGACGGGAAGCTACGCACAGCGCGCGCCGATACCTATACGCTGGCGTTCGTCGCGGGCCTGCTGACGGAACCCGTCGCCGCTGGGTTCCCGGTACAGCCGCGACGCGGCGCTATCACGCTGCCGAACGCGAGCCTCACGCCAGGTCTGCCGTACTTCCTAGCCGGCGCTGGCGGCATCGCCGATCGGCCACCGTCTGCTGCCTGCGTCACCCGCATCGGCATTGCCGCATCGCCGACGACTCTCGTCGTCGACCCGACTGATCCCGTTCTGCTCTGACAAGGAGAAAACGATGGCTATCCGCAAACCGCTTGTGCTCGGCGACGACGGCCTGCCGCAACAGCTTCAGGCGAACGATGCAATCGCAGCGCCGACGAACGCGCCGTCGATCCGGCCCGTTGCCAACGGCGAGGCCTCAACGGCGCTCGTCTTCGGTATGGCGGTGTACGCAAGCGCCGCCGACACCGTGAAACGTGGTCAGGCGAACGCGAAGGCGACATCCGGCATCGTGGGCCTTGTGTCGGATACCTCAATCGCCGCCGGCGCAAACGGCAACATCTGCGAATCCGGCATCCTCATCGGCACGAATGCACAGTGGGATGCGGTCGTGACGGGGCAGACCGGCGGCCTGACGTTCAACACGCTCTATTTCCTCGATCCCGCCAACGCTGGCAAACTGACGGCGACGCCGCCGATCACGGCCGGGCAAGTGAACGTCCTTATCGGACGCGCACTGTCGCAGACCGAGCTCGAGGTGCTGACGGCGCAGCCGATCCTTCTGTGACGCGCGATGGCCGCCGCTCGCTATGCGCTTGGTCTTGGTGCTGATGGCCTTCCAGCGCAGGTTCGCCCCGAGCCGCTGGCGCTCCCGGCGTTCACCGTTGCGTTGCTGCCTACAACGGGCAACAGCGTCGGCGCGTTGGCCTTCGCGACAAACGGGCGCGCTCTGACGGGCGGCATTCTCGGCCTCCTGTTCGTCGTCGAGACCGCAGGAAACGGCACCGGATGTCTTGTCTCGTGGAATGGCACCGCATGGAAGATCGCAGGAACGAACATTACCGTGACGGCGTGACGGTCACCCGCCTTTGATCTGATCCGCGAGGTCGTCCGGCACCTGACCGTGCATCGCGAGGATCGTCGCTGAAGCGACTTCTCCCGTCTCGTCATCGGCGACGACCTGGATCGCCGCGACGCCTTTCTCGCGCGCGGACCATGCTTCGGCTTTCTTGACCGCGCCGTTCAGGCTCGGCGCCTCCTCGCGCTTGCCCGGCTTTAACTGGCCGCGGTTCGGCGCGAACGCCTGCACGAAATAGGTCGTCTTACTCGCCACGCCCGCGCTCCTCAGGTCCGTCGGCGGTCACCCTATCACGCCGCTTTCTAGGCGCTGATCCGTCCCGGCGGCACCGGGATCATCCGAAAGGCAAGGCTATGTCCCCTACCGGACTCGAAGCCCGTGACGCCGCTGCTGCGGCCGTTGCAGTGAAACCCCGTGTGACGCTCGACCAGATCAAAAGCTTGATCGCAAGCGAACGTTTCTTCACGGACGACACGCTGACGATCTGCGTCCTGACGCTGACCAACGGTTACAAAGTGACCGGCGAAAGCGCCGCCGCCGACCCGGCGAACTACAATCCCGAGCTTGGACAGAAGATCGCGCGCGAGAAAGCGACGGCAGAAATCTGGCCGCTCGCGGGATATCTTCTTCGCGACACGCTGCACAAAGGCGACAACCCGGCTGTCATGCGCTGCAAGGTCACGCTCTACGACCGTTCGCAGGCTTACGCGGAAGCACCTCGCGACAAGGACAACAAGCCGCCGGGCCGACATACGTCCGAGCCGTACAGCTGGAAACGCGGCGACGGCAGCGAGGTCACGGGCGTGAGTGTGAAGGCCGATCCGACTGATCCCGCGAACATCGTTCTGGACGGCGAACGCCTTCGCTTTAGCGCGGTCTGCCCGCCGACGTGCGATCCGAAAGGTGCGCCGGAAAACCTGATATTCGGACAGTTCACGCCGTCATTCCAGCTTGAAGCGCACGTGCGCAACAAGGGCGTGCTAGACCGCCTCGAAAAGGGCCGTGCCTACTACGTCGACTTCATTCCGGCGCCCGACGCCGCATAGCCTGTCCCGCCCGCGCCGGGCCTGCTTCGGCAGGAAGCGCGGCCTCCCTAGACTTGGCCCGGCCGTGCTCACGCGCGGTCGGGCTTTTTTCTTTTTAGCTTTTGATTGGCGGCATTTCTACGGAGGAGGCTTCTTCGACGCCGTTGAACGGTTTGGTCGATCCTCGACATCCTTCGTCAGCCAATGCGCAATCTCGTTTGCCTCTGCTTGAGAAAACCGATGGCTGATCCAACCAAGAGCCGGATTTCGCAAGATGAAAAGTCGGTCTCCACCGTCGGTATAATTCGGGATCGACCATGTCGGACTTGTGATTTCGGCGAGACGTACGACTGGGTCGAGTCGGTCGGGGACGGGCTCGCCTAACGCAGCTCTCGCGTTGGCCAGCTTCTGTATTGCGTCGCCGATTTCGTCGGAATTTATTGGCACCTCGCAAACGACCACGCCGTCTCTCTCTACAACGAGCTTGCCGACCGTTTTCGAGTCGTTTGTCAGCGCTACGATCTTCGTTGCCATCTCAATCTTGCCTTTCCCATTCCGCAGCCACCGTCCCCTGCGCATACGTCCCGTCATCGAGATCAACGTTGATCGTACCGTCTTCTCCGACCCACGACACGATGCCGGCGAAGCAATCGAACAGAAGCTCGCGGCCCGGCGCGTCGGGCTTCATGCGAACACGGTCGCCGATCTTCAGCATTCCGTCGCTCACCCGCCCCAAACCCCGCGCATCGCTGGCTGTCGCCTCTCGGCCGCAGTTTGCTCGTGCCACGCGCCCTGATGCCACGGCTTCGCATCAGGCATAGACAGGCGATGGCCGCACTTCGAGCAGACGAACCGGCCAGCCACGCGATCCCAGGTATCGCTTCCCTCGCATCGTATCAGGCCGAACGGAATGGCCGTGCATGACGGGCGCGGGCACTTCGGACAGCGGACTTCGAGGTGAGTGTGTCCGACCGCGGCGAGATCGGCGATGGTGGCGATATGCATGGGGATAGGGTAGGAGAATTCGGCGCTCAGCGCCTGCACTTTTACCGTGGGAATTTTGGTGGGACTTTTGGTTTGGTTCGGTCCCACTGTATCCGCTTCGTTCTTCCTGCGTTCGCGCGGCGAGTTGAACGAGGGTTAGGGTGAAAGATCAGTGTTTACAGTGCAATGAGTATCAATCGGGGTATGGCGCAGCCTGGTAGCGCGGTAGTTTTGGGTACTACAGGTCGCAGGTTCGAATCCTGCTGCCCCGACCATCACAGGAGCCGGACATGAAGGTGGCGCGTATCTTCAAACCCGTGCGCGGCGCCACGACGTCGGGCAAGGCCCGAACGCATGGCTGGGCGCTGCATTACGCGCCGGCCGCGCCGCGCCGCGTCGAGCCGCTGATGGGCTGGACGAGTTCGACCGACATGCTGGCGCAAGTGCGGCTGCAATTCCCGACGAAGGAAGAGGCGATCGCCTACGCGCAGCGCAACGGCATCGACTATCGCGTCGAGGAGCCGAAGCCGAAGCGCGAGACGACGCAAGCCTATTCCGACAATTTCCGCTCGGGCCGAACCGTCCCGTGGACACACTGAAGCTCGATCAATTGCCTTCGGACCCCGTAGCTCAGCTGGATAGAGCAGCCGCCTTCTAAGCGGCAGGTCGCAGGTTCGAGCCCTGCCGGGGTCGCCACACTCGCGCATCCTGATTCAACTTAGAGTCAGTTTATCGTGACCCGGTGTCATCGAATGACAAACGCAGGCCGCCAAGCCTTCAACGAATCCTCAACCACGTCGCGCGACATTGTCGTCGTTGAGCCTGTTGAGTATCGCACGACACGGAACGCCCGCCTCTCCAGCGCGATGAGGCGGGCGTTTTGCGTTGATGCCGGACCAATCGTGAACCGATTGTCGCCCTATTCCACACGTAGGCATTGGACATGAACAGGCTCCGCGTTTCGTTTCATCGTATCGCTTTCGGCATGACGGTCGTCATGGCGGTGTCGATCGCCGGTGCATCAAGCGATGCGGACAATCACGGCGTCGCGGAGGTGCTGTCGAAAGACCTCTATCGACTGACGTCCAGCGTATCGGTGTTGACGAACGGCTGTACGCAGGAAGGCGGCAAGGTTCGCATCGATCGCCGTGCCGAGAAGATCATCTTTATCGACGACGCGTCGGCGGAATGCCGGATCGAGACCTGGGTGGCGCCCGTCTCGGCGGAGCTTCTGTAGCACGCAGAAAACGCCGCGATACGTTTCGTCGGCGCGGCACAAACGACGGAAACATGCATCGGCGACAAGGTTGCGACCACGCAGCCTCACTCGAGCCATGCCACGCAATCCCGCAACCATCGCCAAGACTTTTCTAATCGCCTTTGCGGCGCTCGCGCTGATTGTTTTCGGCGTCTTCGCGATCAGGCGATGGAGTTTCGACGAAGCGCCGAACATCGTTGTGAGCATTGTGCTGCTTCCCTGGATCGTCGGGCCGGCGGCGCTGGCGACATTGTTCGTGGCACGCGCATGGTCGCCTACAGAGGCGTGGCTGTTCGTCAGCGCGGTTGTCGCCGCAATCGCTTCCACCGCGTGGCTTTGGGTCTCGCTCCTTCTGCGGGCTGACGGGCAGGGCGGACTTGCCGTTCTTGTCTTTCCGCTTTGGCAGTTCGTCGCGCTGCTTGTCTACGGAATTGTTGTCGTCGCCATCGGACACTTTTTTCGAGGTCGCTCCGTCACGACCTGAATGAAGTACGCGGAATAGGTGCGTTCACACATCAGTAATACGTCGACTTGAGCGCACAGCGACTCGCGTCGTGCCCGATTCGATGCGCGTCTGTTCTCGCTCGGTGCTTTTCGTCCCGTCGCGACGCAGGTTCAGCCGGCGTTCAGCGCGCGAATGTTCGACTGCTCTTGCCGCATCGATCCCACCGGCGCGGCACGGTTAACAAAGCCAGTTTGTGTAAAAACAAATGCAAATTTTCTTCTGCACGCAGCTGCAACACGCTCTCATTACGGTGCCTGAATGAGCGCACTGGCCCACTCCGACATCGCCCCGCACGAGCGGCGGAACTTCACTCGCATCCCGGTGGCCGTGAAGGGCCGTCTGATGCTCGATACGCGGCAGGAACTCGACTGCACGATTACGGATATGTCGCTGAACGGCATGCTCGTGACCGCGAAGGCGCAGGTTGCGCGCGGTTCGACAATCGTCGCCTATGTCGATCATTTCGGACGGCTGCAGGGGACCGTCGTGCGTACGACGTCAACCGGCTTCGCCGTCGCGCTGAATGTACCGCCGCCAAAGCGCGAGCGCATCTCCAATGTCCTCGCGTGGCTGGCGAGCCGGGGTCCCGAGGGAACACCGGACGATCGCTGCCATGAACGCATCGTGCCGAAGACCGGCGCCACGTCGCTCGAGCTCATCAATCGTCGCAGCTATGCCGCGCGCATCGTCGACTTCTCGCGCTCCGGCGCGGCCATCATGCTGCATCCACTGCCGAAACTCGACGCGCGCGTCGTCATCGGCCGAACCACCGGACGCGTGGTGCGTCATTTCAACGGTGGTGTCGGCATTGAGTTTTTGCGCCTCATCCCGAGCGAACTATTCGACGAGAGCCACGTCCTTTAGGGTCGGGCACACGCAAAACGGCCGGATTGCTGTACAATCTCCAGGGAATCGCGGGAGATTGTAGTCGGACGTGGCGATGAGGGCGGGCGCGCATCTTTCGAAGGGAACGCGCGTGCTGGCGGCAATCGCCTGCATTCTGCTCGGATTTTTCGCTTTCGCATCGCCTGCTTTCTCACAGGACGCTCGTCCCACCGCGGGCCCATCCGCACGCGCCCCGGCCAAAGCCGCAGGCCGCGGCCGTCTTGCGCTCGCCGAGCGCGCTTCGAGCGGCACAAGCCGCGGCACCTCGATGCTGGTCCGTTTTCGAAACGCGCCGTACCCCTACGACGGCGATATTCCCGCGACGGGAAAGCCCTTCTTCGATACGACCGATGCGAACGGACGACGCGGGCACACGTCGCCGCGCGGCGGCGTGAACTGGGAAACGCCGACCTATAGCGACGACCGCGTGCTGCTCTACGTGCCGCGCGGTTTCGATCCGTCGAAGCCGGCGGCGATCGTCGTCTTCTTCCACGGCAATCTCGCGACGCTCGAACGCGACGTGCGCGACCGGCAGGGCGTGCCGCGACAGCTCGAACAGTCGAAGCTGAATGCGATTCTCGTCGCCCCGCAATTTGCAGTGAACGTGAACGATTCCTCTTCGGGTAAATTCTTTCAGCCGGGCGCCTTCAACACTTTTCTGGCGGAAGCCGCGCCCGCCATCGCCGACGCCACGGGTGGCCAGATGTCTGCGGCGACGGCGGCCAGCCTGCCCGTGGTGCTCGTTGCATACAGCGGCGGTTATCAGGCTGCCGGTTTCACCCTGATGCATATGGGCGGCTCAAAGCGCATCGCCGGCGTCGTCCTGCTCGATGCGCTCTACGGCGAGGTCGAGAAATTCGCGGACTGGATCGTCGCGCGCCACGACGGCGCATTCTTCCTAAGCGCCTATTCGCGCTCGTCCGCGGCGCAAAACGCGACGCTGAAGCGAATGATCGGGGAAGGGGGCGTGCGTAGCGCAGACGGACTTCCCAAAGCGCTCACGCCGGGGACCGTCGCCTTCGTGCCGGCGATCGACGCCGTGCACAACGATTTCGTCACGCGCGCCTGGACGGCCGACCCCTTGCGCGCGGCGCTTTCGCTCGTACGCCTGAAAGGCGACCGCGCGGTGCAGGAGACGGCTGCGCCGCCGGCGCAACCCGCACAGCGCGGAGCCGCACAGGCGCAACCGGCATCCGAGACGAATTCCGACGGTGCAGGCGGTCTCAGTTCCCTGAAAGGTCTCTTCGCCAATCGAGCCGCGCCACCTGCTGCGAGTACGCCGCCAGCGGCTGGAGCGAGCGGCGATGCCGTGATCCAACTTGGGGCTTTCCCCACGTCGAACGAGGCGGATGCACGCATTCGCGCCGTGCAGAAAAATTATCCGGAACTGGCCGAGCGGGAGTTTCGTACGGAGCCGACGGGCGACAAGAAGCCGATCTTCTATCGCGTGAGGATCGTCAATCTCACGCAAGACGACGCCGATGTCGTCTGTCAGCGCGTCAACGCGAAAGAGGCTGGCAAGTGCTTTCGCGTGCGCGAGGCAAGGCCAGCTGCACGCTGAGCCGTCACCGCGACCGGCAGCAGGCGACAAACTTCGAATTCGCCCAGCCGGTCTCACCGTTCTGCAGGCGCACGTTCATCCAGTCACCGTCTTGGCCAAGCCGCGTCAGTAGCGTGCCCGGCCCCATGCGGGTCGACGACCACTTGCTCGAATAGCTCGGCGCATTGCGCAGCGCGAGCCAGTTGTCGCCGCTCGGATCGAGGCCCGTCACATAGTAAAAGTTTCCGCCCGACGACGCTGGCGGCGTGTAAGCGGCGGCCTTAGGTACCGATCCGCCGGTGCTGCGACAGCATGCGATGAATTTCGCGTTCGCCCAGCCGGTCTCTCCGCTCTGCGTGCGGACATTCATCCAGTCGCCCTGCTGTCCGAGGCGGGTGAGCAGCGTGCCCGGCCCCATGCGCGTCGCCGACCACGCGCTCGAATAACTCGGCGCATTGCGCAGCGCGAGCCAGTTGTCGCCGTTCGGATCAAGACCAGTCACGTAGTAATACGAGCCTGCGCTTGGTGACGGCTGTTGCGGCGGCACGTATGGGGCCGGCGTGGGCGTCTGCGGCGTGTAGGACGCCTGCGCGGGCGAACTGCCTGCGCGGCAACAGGCAAGAAATTTCGAATTCGCCCAGCCAGTTTCGCCGTTCTGCGTGCGAACGTTCATCCACTCGCCTTGCTCGCCGAGCTTCGTCAGCAGCGTGCCCGGTCCCATCCGCGTCGCAGACCACGAACTCGAGTAGCTCGGCGCGTTGCGCAGCGCGAGCCAGTTGTCGCCGTTCGGATCGAGGCCGGTGACATAGTAGAAATTCGCGACTGCCGGCTCCACCCGCGCTTGCGCCGGCAGGGTGGCCGCGCCGGACATGTCCTTGGCGACCATCGCCACCTTCAATTGTTGGCACTTGTCGGCATAGGCGCTGTCGCCATAGGCGGTCGCCATCACCTCGCATTTTGCCACCTTGTCGCGCTCGCTCGGCGCGCGCTGGATCTCGTCCCATAGACCCTCGGCCTGTTTACGCTGGATGAGCGCAATGATGGTTTCGCGCTTGAGATGATTCGGAAACTCGCGCAGCACACGCTGATAACCTTCGATCGTGTCGACGCGCACCGCCTCGCCGAAGGCGACAAGCGGGTCGGGTGCGGGCGGGGCAGCTTCACGCACGTCCACCGGCTTATCCGCCGGCTTCTTTTCGATGACGACTGGCTGATCCGGCACGACGGCGGCGATACCGTCCATGAAACTGAAGCCCTGCGTCAGACTTGTCGTTTCCCAAGGCTGCTGCGTCTTTGTCTGCTCGATGACGCGCACGCGAACTTTCCGGAACACGGTCTCGGCCTCGCCCGGCTGCGACATCTCCGATGCGAGCGCCTCGGCATAGGGGCTGTTGGTACCGTTGCCGTCCTGCGCGACGTCGCCGGGCTTCGTCGAAAAGGCGATGAGAAAGCCCGTGCGCTGGTTCTCCAATCCTAGCCCACGGCCACCCGCGCTGCGCTGCGTTGCCGGTAGGGGATTGTCGCGGCATGCATCGAGTACGACGATCGCGACTTTTGGCCGAGCGCGGTCGAGCGTCTCGAGGATCGATTCGGAAGAAACCGCGCGCAGTGGCAGATCGCGCTGAGATCGCAGCGTCGCATCGACGGGCACAAGGTAGTTCTTGAGCTGGTCGTCCTGCATGCCGTGACCGGCATAGTAGAAAAGGGCCTGTGTCTCCGGACCGGCCGCCTTGATGGCGTCGGTGAAGTCCTGCACGGCGCCGACAAAACTTTCGCGGTTCGCGTTTTCGACGAGCGTGACCTTGAACTGCGCGGCTTCCAGCTTGCTCTTGATGAGCTGGCCATCGTTGACCGGGTTCTTCAGCACCGGCAGCGTCGTATATTGCGAATTTGCGACGATCAGCGCGAGGCGCTCGGCGGCGAGAGCTGGCCCGAGGCTCGGGAGCGAAAAAGCCAAGGCGGCGAACGCAAGCCGCAGCCTGCTAGATGCCGTCGCCGACAAACAAAGATACGCTTTCATCGACGACTGCCCCCAGACCTGAAAATATTCGGGACGCTCGGAGCGAGTCAATGCGACGCGAGTGGCGCTCGCACGGGTGCGGCGACGCCGTAGTAGGCCGGTAGGGCCAAGAGATAAGCGACGCCGCCGACGAACAGCACGTAGCTCAAACCGAAAGTCGAGCCGACGATCGGCACGAGCGACGTTGCGATGACGGAAAAACATCCGTTCACGCCCCAGGCCCAAACAAACAGGCTGTCCTTGCCAAGCCGTGACAGAGTCGACATCGCGACCGGCATTGGGAAGCCCATGAGGAAGGCCGGCGGAAAGATCAGCGCAAGGCAAAGCGCCAGACGCTGCCAGTAAGGCAAAGCACCGATTGCATCGAGAATCGTATCGAGCACCAGGCCGTAGCCCGCGAGCAGCGCGAAGATGGCGATGAAGATCACAGGCATGACGCGCCCGGCGACCGGCATGATGCGCTCCGACACGAGACTGCCGATGCCGGAGAAAACAAGCATGCCGGTGATGAGCACCGCCGTGGAAACGGATGGGTTGCTCAAAGCCAGCATGAATTTCGGCACGAAGCCGACTTCTGCCGTCATGTAGCCAAGGCCGATGCCGGCGAAATATAGCAGCACGCGCAGCTTGCCCGGCGTATGCGAAAAGATCGCGCGCCAGCCGAAGCAGACGGGGATCGCGATCAACAGCAGCGCCGAGGTGCAGGCGAGAGCGAATGTCGCCCACAGCAGAAGATAGCCCCACTCGTCCTGCAGAATTTCGAGATGATCGAGGGAGCCGGGCAGGTCGGCGGGCCGCACATAGGCGGCGAAATACGGCCGGTCGTTGGTCAGCGCGCGCACGTCGAACACGTAATTGTTCGCAAGCGCCGGCCAGCGGCCACCGAGCAACGCGCTCCACGCTGCACGTGCGACCTTCACCGGCGGAAGCGCCTGCGCCTCGCCCTCGGGCGCGTCGGGCTTGTCGGCGGTGGGCGCGGCATCCGTGGCTTTCGCGAGCTCGTCCGGGACGTCGCGCGCTTCGAACTGCGCCTTGAGATCAGAGAGGACGCCACCGATGTCCTTGTCGGCATCGAGCACATTTCCCGGCGCGTAAATCTCGTCGAAGGACATGGCCTTCGTGTGCGCACGCAGGCGCTCGATATCTTCGGTTGTGAAGCCGCCGCGCTTGTAAAGCACCGTCGTCGTCGAAAGGTAGCTCGACGCGACGAAGAACGACTGGTCGCGCTTAGCGCCGCCGAGCGTGCGCGCCGCCTCCGCTATCGTCGCGTAGAGTTTCAAGATCGACTTCGGCGGCTCTTCCTTGTTCCACAAAGTGACCGATAGGATACCGCCGTCGGCGAGCGCGCGCATGTACGCGGCCATCGCTTCGCGCGTGTAGGCGAATTTCTCGACGACCGCGAAGCCGCCCGGATTGGACAGGCCGGCGGAATCCGCAAGGCTGAGGTCGATGACGTCGTAGCGCTCGCTTGTGCTCTTGAGGAAGATGCGCCCGTCGTAGGGAATGACGCCAAGGCCCGGTCGCGAAAGGATATCGCCCGTGAAGCGGCGCAGGCCGGGATCCGACCTGAAGGCGTCAAGGACGGCAGGGTTGCTCTCCGCGACAGTCACCGCGCCGCCGCCGTACAACGCGACATTCGTCGAGAGACCGCCGCCGAACTGGACGACGAACGTCTTCGGCTTCGCCTTCAGAACATAGGGATAGAACATCGGCAGGAAGCGATAGTAGTCCGCCTGTCCGCCGGTCAGCGTCTTGATGACGGCGCTCGGCCCTTCGCCGTCAACGTAGAGCCCGAGATACGCGTCCTTCGGAAAGTCCGCGAGATTGAACGCCGCATTGTCCGAGAGCCCCGGTGCGAAATGCAGGTACGAGCTCGTGTAGACGTCGACCTGCCCGAACGGCGATGACGCGGTGTAAACGCGCGCCGCATCGGGGAACTTCTGAACGTAGGCGATGCCCTTGTAGTCGGACACTGCGAGCTTACTGAGCCCGAGCAGGTTCGGCAGCACGAGATAGGCTGCAATGGAGATCGCCGCCGCAGCAAGCGTGGCGACGATGCCGCTGCGTTGGCCGACGGCGACGAACCACAGAATGCCACCGAGCGTCCAAATCAGGATCGGGAATAGTAGAATGTCGGTTGGTGGAAAGACGAAAGCGGCGAGCATCGTCGCAAGCCCGCACACGCCCGAGCCGGTGAGATCGGCGAAATAGACGCGGCCGAAAACCCGTTCGGCTTTGAGGAATACGATGCCGATGAAGAACGCGCCAGCAAGGAACGGCAGCAGATAAAGGAAGAAGTTACCCGCGAGCTTCCATCGCTGCGCCGAGTCCGAGATCAGGAAGATCGCGTTGAACGGGATGCGCTGCGCGGCGAGATGGCTGAGCGTGATCAGCGGCCCGATGAGCAGTAGCGAGAAAGCCGCAGCACTGCGCCAGTGGCGGGAGAACCAGCCCGTCGCGACGCACATGACCGCGCTCGCGAGCCCGAAGCCGAGCATTGCAAGGCTGAGCACGAAGGAGCCGAAATGCGCCCAGCTCCCGACGGAGAAGACGCGCATGATCCCGATCTGCAGGGCGATCAGCGCCCCGGCGACGAGCGCGACACCGAGATAGAGCGCAGGCGACGCCGGCATTGCACGCGAGGCTGGCAGAGCAGCGTCGGGCACGGCGGCTCCCGCGCCGACCGAAGACGTCACTTGTTGTGCGTGCCGGCGATCTTGTCACCATCCAACTTCGTGAAGGGGACGAAGGGGACGATCTTGCCGCTGAAAATATCGGAGCGCGCGACGCTGACGGCGCCGGCCGCATCCTGCGTCTTCGTCACCTTCAGCACGTGCTGCGCGCCGGGTGGCCCGATCGGAATGACCATGATGCCGCCGGTCTTCAGCTGTTGCAGCAGTGGCGGCGGGATATGGTCGATGCCGCAGGTTACTATGATCTTGTCGAACGGCCCGGCGTCTTCCCAGCCGTAATAGCCATCGGCATTCTTCGAGTTGATCGACTTGAACTCGGTGTAACCCTTTGCGATCAGCGCGTCGTAGATGCCGCGCGTTCGCTCGGCCAGCGGCTTCACGATCTCGACCGTCCACACCTTGTCCGTGAGATTCGCGAGATAGGCGGACTGATAACCGGAGCCGGTGCCGATCTCGAGCACCTTGTCGCCGAGCTTCACGTCGATGACGCTGGTCATGCGGCCAACGAGATGTGGTCCGGAAATCGTCACGCCGTAACCGATGTCGAGAAACGCATGGTCGTAGGCGCGGCCGAGATTCTGCGGCAGCACGAACTCTTCGCGTGGCGTCATGAGGAACGCGCGCTTGTTGCGGTCGTCCGACAGGTCTTTGTTTGCGAGCAGGACTTGGTAGCGATCCCAGCGCTCCGTCAGCATTTTCGGCGCTTCACCGCGCTGCGTCTGCATGTACGACACGAAAGCATCGCGCGACGTCTTCGGCGGCCCGACATTGAAATCGTAGGCCTGCGTGATGGCGGCAAAGGCGCGATCGGAAAGTGCCGCCGTCGCGGCGAGAGACGCGAGAAGCGCGCGGCGATTCATGGGCAGGCGGTGCATCGAGGGAACGTTTCCGGCGGTGACATGTAAAGCTTGACTGTTGCCAGTGATGTCATTTCGCGCCGGCGTTTACAACGCCGCAAACCGGTAATGCACGATTTGTCGTTGTTTGCGTGCAGGCGCGCAACATTCATGCGCGGTTCAACGCAGGTTTGCTCTTATCGCAGCCGACCGGAGGAGGTCGTGATGCGTGCACTCATTGCTGGAACTGCCTTGCTGATGTTGGCCGGCGTCGCCAATGCGAACCCCTGGGGATGGGGTGGGGGACCGGGCTACGGTTTCGGCCCACCGCCGCCGCGGCCCGTGTTCGATCGCGGCTACGGGCATGGTTGGGGTGGTCCACCGCGCCGCTGCTGGTGGGTCGATGGCTTCTACGGACCGCGCAAGGTCTGCCGCGGCGGCTGGTAAGTTCGGGGGGCGGCGCGCAAAAACGCGCCGTTCACTCCGACAGAGCGATGAAGTTGGTGCCTTCCCAGGCTTCGCGACCGCGTGCACCGTCATCCGAAAGGATCAGGGTTGCACCCGGCGTTAGCAGCGAGGCGAGAAGGGCAGCCGTTCCCGGCGCGAGATGCAGCCGCGCCAGCGCTTCCCACGACGTCGACGGTGCGAGCGGAGCGCTCGGCACGTCGCGCATACGTCGCGAGCGCGTCGCATTGTCGAGGATGCTCGCCTCGAGGATCGGTGCGTTGAGCGTGACCGCCGACCAATTCTTCGCGGCATCGGCGCCGGCCATGAACAGATGCGTGCCGAGCGGCCGCGCCGGATCGTCGATCGCGATCGGCACGGTCATCAGCGGTTTGCCGGCGCGGCGGACGAAAAGCTTTCCCGCTTTGCGGCTGACAAGGATGCTGACGGGCGATTGCGCGCCAAATGCTTTCTCTGCATTGGCCACGCCGCGCGGAGGCGCGGACACTTCAATGTCGTCCGGCAGTGCCGCCGCATCGGGATCGTGCTGCGTAGGCGGCGCAGCGAAGAGAGCCGGCAGACCCGCGGGCGCCGGCGACACGTCATCGCGCGCGATGATCACACGCGCACCGTTGCGGGTGTAGCGAAAGAGATCGGTGGCGAAGGCGCGGGGCAGGCGAATGCAGCCATGCGAAGCGGGTCGGCCGGTGACGTGACCTTCGTGCAGCGCCACGCCGGACCATGTGATGCGCTGCATGTAGGGCATCGGCGCGGCGCTGTAGAGATTGGACTCGTGGTAACGCTGCTTCTCGATGATGCTGAAAATCCCGTGCGGCGTCGGATGATCAGCGACGCCGGTCGAGACACTCGTCTGCGCGACCGGCATCCCGTCATCGAAAACGGTCAGCGTCTGATGGTTGGTCGAGACGACGAGTATCACCCGGCCGGTCGAGGTCGCCGGCAGCAACGACGGACGCGCACGGGCTTCGCGATCCTCACGCGCAAGGCGACGCACGCGATCTTCCACACTGGCGCGCGGGCGCCTGACAACGGGTCGCTCGATCGTTGCCGTCGGCGTCGGGTCACGGAAAAGATTGAACGGCCATTGCGCCGCGGCCGGCGTCGGAGCGACGCTCGCCGAGGTGGCGACGGTGAGGGCAAGCCAGGTCACACGTGCGTGGAAGTTGCGCGCGCTTCGGTTCACCGTCCCCGCCCCTCGTAGATCGGCAAATCGCCGTCACCGGCTTTTACGCAGATTCTGGTAAATCGTCCGGCAATGCTGCAGGCAAAAGCAACAAAGTTGATGCCTGTGTTTTCTCCGCAGCGGTAGGGTCGCGCGGCGCGACCCCGCGTCGTTGCCGCGGTCGTCGCGGGCATCGCATGGAGGCCGGCATGTCTTGGTCGAAGAAGTTTTCCGCTGTCGCGGACAGGGTTTCGGTCCTTGCCGGCCGGCCGCTGACATTCATGACGATGATCGCCCTGATCGTCGTGTGGGCAATCACCGGACCGATCTTCGGCTATTCGGATGCGTGGCAGTTGGTCATTAACACGGGCACCACGATCATCACCTTCCTGATGGTGTTCTTGATCCAGAACACCCAGAACCGCGACGGTGCCGCCATCCAGGCAAAGCTTGACGAACTCATTCGCGCCAGCGCCGCGCATAACCGCTTCATCGGCATTGAAAAATTGTCGGACGAGGAACTCGACAAGCTGCGCGAAAAGGATTCCGCGAATGCGGATCGCATCGCCGCTGCGCTCGATGCGGCGGAGGCTGCCGAGGACAGCGCGCAGGATAAGGCGGACAAAGCCGAACGGGCGGCTTAAAGTATTGGCGCGCCTCGCAGGACTCGAACCTGCAACCTTCGGGTTCGAAGCCCGACACTCTATCCGATTGAGCTAGAGGCGCGTCGCAACAGACATAGCGACTTGAAGGCGATACGGAAAGTCAGGCGTCCGCTGCGCGCAGGCGCGCAAACCCACGATCGAGGTCGGCGATGAGATCGTCCGTATCCTCGAGGCCGATCGAGAAGCGCAGCGCTGGCCCTTCCGGCTTCCATTCCGTCGCCGACCGATAAGAGGCGCAATCGAAGGGGATGACGAGGCTCTCGAATCCGCCCCAGGAATAACCGAGCCCGAAGAGTTCGAGACCGTCAAGCATCGCCGCGACGGCCTTCTTGGATGCTGGCTTCAGAATGACTGAAAACAGGCCGGACGCGCCGGAGAAATCGCGTTGCCAGATCGCGTGACCGAGATGGTCGGGTAGGCCGGGGTGCAGCACGCGCGACACTTCCGGACGTCCTACGAGATAATTTGCCAGCGCGAAGCCCTGGCGCTGCGCCTCGCGCAGACGAAGCTCCATCGTTCGCAGGCCGCGAAGCCCGAGAAACACATCCTCCGCGCCGGCGGTCATCGCAAAGCTGTCGAACGTGTCGCGCAGCTTTGGCCACCACTCGGCATTTGCCGACACCATGCCGAGCAGCAGGTCGGAGTGACCGGACAAATATTTCGTGCCGGCCTCCACCGCCATATCGACACCGCGCTCGTGCGGCGGGAAGAAAAGCGGCGTCGCCCACGTATTGTCCATGATGACGCAGGCGCCGCGATCGCGCGCCACCGACGCGATGGCCGGAATGTCCTGCATCTCGAAGCTTTGCGAACCCGGCGCCTCGACGAAGACGACACTTGTGTTCGGCCGCATCAACGCGGCGATGCCGTCGCCAATCAGCGGATCGAAATAGGTCGTCTCGACCCCGAAGCGCTTCATGATCGTGTCGGCGAAATGCCGCGTCGGCCGGTACACGCTATCGGTGATCAGCACATGGTCGCCGGCCTTCACAGCCGTCATCAGCGCGACCGTGATGGCTGCAAGCCCGGACGGCGCGAGCACTGTGCCCGCCGCGCCAGAGATCTCGGTCCAAGCGATCTCGAGCGCATCCGTCGTCGGCGTGCCCTTCGTGCCATAGACGTAGCGCTGCGTCCGCGCATAGAGCGCCTCGGTGTCGGGGTAGAGCACCGTCGAGCCGCGATAGGTCGGCGTGTTTACGAAGCCGAACTGCTCGAACGGCTTCCGCCCGGCGTGAACGAGTTTCGTGCGTGTTTTGCGGGGTGTGTCGGAGGAGTCGCTCATAGCCGGCTCGTAGCCGTTTTCCGCCCGTCCCGAAAGGCGAACGGCAGCGGTACGGCCGTCACACCGTTGCCGCCTTGACCCCTCACGGGAAAGCTCCTGTTATGCCGGCCGACCCGTCGACCGCCGCGTCACCACAAGGCTTCCATGAGACCCGTTGTTCGCATTTCGATTCTGTTGGCCGGCGTCATGGTCGCGGCAAGCGCCGCTACGGCCGGTCCCACGATCGACCAGGTCCGCAAGCGCGGACAGCTCGTATGCGGCGTCAATCCCGGCGTGGCCGGCTTCGGGTCTTCCGACGAACGCGGCAACTGGAACGGGTTTGATGTCGACTTCTGCCGCGCCGTCGCCGCCGCGCTCTTCAACGATCCGACAAAGGTCCGTTTCGTCCCGTTGAACGCCAAGGATCGGCTGTCGGCGCTGCAGAACAGCGAGAT
Source organism: Beijerinckiaceae bacterium (assembly GCA_965246795.1). Lineage (GTDB taxonomy): Bacteria > Pseudomonadota > Alphaproteobacteria > Rhizobiales > Beijerinckiaceae > JAJXWB01. The sequence goes on from CBDFFN010000012.1 coordinate 47,356, forward strand.
CGATATCCTCTCGCGCAACACGAGCTACACACTCTCGCGCGAGGCGACGCAGGGCCTCGAATTCGGCGCCATCACCTATTTCGATGGCCAGGGTTTCATGGTTCGAAAGAAGCTCAACTTGTCGTCCGCGCTGGAGCTGTCCAACGCGACGGTTTGCGTGCAGCAGGACACGACGACCGAGCTTAATCTCGCCGACTTTTTTCGCGCGCACAGTATGAGTTACGAACCCGTTATCGCAACCAACACCGGCGAAGCGATTAAGTCCTACGACAGCGGGCGCTGTAACGCCTTTACGACCGACATTTCGCAGCTCTACGCCGAGCGCACCAAGCTCGGCGCGCCGGAAGAGCACGTCGTGTTGCCGGAGGTGATCTCGAAGGAACCGCTAGGACCCGCCGTCAGGCAGGGCGACGACCAGTGGTATAACATCGTCAAATGGGTGCATTACGCGACGGTCGCGGCGGAAGAGGCCGAGATCACGTCGAAAAACGTCGACGACAAGATGAAGGACCCGAGCCCCAATACGAAACGGTTGCTTGGCACGGAAGGTAATTTCGGCGAACCGATGGGGCTCACGGCGGACTGGGCTTACCGCATCATCAAGCACGTCGGGAACTACGGCGAGATTTTCGACCGCAATCTTGGCGAGGGCTCGAAGCTGAAGATCAAGCGCGGCGTCAACGCGCTGTGGACGAAGAACGGCCTGCAATACGCGCCGCCAATCAGGTGACGGCGAGGCGTGACCTGACCTAAGGGTTAATCGCCTCTTAAGCACTTGCCGCCCATGCTCCCGGACAGGAATTCCGGAGCGTATGGATGAAATTCGTCGAGACGGCAGTGATCGGCGCCGGCCCGGCCGGACTGGTCGCGGCCTACACGCTTAGCGGCGCCGGACACGATGTCGTCGTCTTCGAGCAGGACGAAACCTACGTGGGCGGCATCAGCCGCACGGTCGACTACAAAGGCTTTCTCTTCGATATCGGCGGTCACCGCTTCTTCTCGAAATCGAAAGAGATCGTCGATCTCTGGAACGAGATCCTGCCCGACGATTTCATCGATCGGCCGCGGCTTTCGCGTATCTACTATGACGGCAAATTCTACGCTTATCCCTTGAAGGCGTTCGAGGCGCTTTTCAATCTGGGCCTGCTGAAGAGTACAGCCTGCGTCGCCTCCTTCGCCTGGGCGAAAGTGTTTCCGCTCGGCAATCCGAAGACCTTCCACGGCTGGGTTCGCAATCAGTTCGGCGAGAAGCTTTTCTCGATCTTCTTCAAGACCTACACCGAGAAAGTGTGGGGCATGAGTTGCGACGACATCTCCGCCGATTGGGCGGCGCAGCGGATCAAGGGACTTAGTCTCGGCGCGGCGATCTTTGATGGCCTGCGACGTTCGCTCGGTCTCAAAAGAAAGGGCGATGGCGCAAAGTCGCTCATCGAGTCCTTCCGTTATCCGCGGCGCGGGCCCGGCATGATGTGGGAGGCCTGCGCGAAGAAGATCGTCGAAAGAGGCGGGCGTATCGCGATGGGCCGTCGTGTTACGAAACTCGCGTTCGACGAGGCCAGTAATATCTGGACGATCCATGCGACGGGTCCCGACGGCGCGGCCGAGTCTGTTGTCGCACGCCATGTGATTTCGTCGGCGCCGATCGCCGAACTCATGGGCGCCATCACGCCGACGCCACTGACGCTCTTGCATGCGCGTCAGCTGAAATACCGCGACTTCCTCACTGTCGTGCTCATCGCCAAAAACACGCAGGAATTGCCCGACAACTGGATTTACATCCACGATCCTGAAGTGAAGGTCGGCCGCGTACAGAACTTCCGCTCCTGGTCGCCGGAAATGATCCCCGACGCAACGTCCACGTGCCTCGGCCTCGAATACTTTTGCTTCGAGGGCGATGGGCTGTGGAGCGCGACGGACAGCGAATTGATCGAGCTCGCCAAGCGCGAAATCTCGAAGGTCGGCCTCATGCAAGCCGACGACGTCGTCGATGCATCCGTCGTTCGGCAGGCAAAGGCATATCCCGTCTATGACGACAGCTACGCGCGCAACGTCGAGACGATCCGCTTCGAAATCGCGACACGTTTCCCCGGCCTGCATCTCGTCGGCCGCAACGGAATGCACAAGTACAACAACCAGGACCATGCGATGATGACAGGGCTGCTGACGGCGCTCAACATCGTCGAGGGCCGTCCCGTGCACGACGTGTGGTCGGTCAACGAGGACGCCGAATATTCGGAGGCCGGCGTGTCTGGCGCACGCGAGGCTCTGGCGTCCGTGCGCCTTGTCCCGACGAAAGCGGCGTGAACGCGCTCGCGCGTGACGGGGTCCGCTATTTCGGCGTCAGCGTCGCTGCGCTCGGCGTCGACTACGGCTTGCTTGCCGGACTGCATCGCATCGTCGGCATGCACTACCTCGCCGCGGGAACATTCTCTTTTGCCGCCGGCCTCGTCGTCGCGTGGACGGCGAGCGCGGCCTTCGTGTTCGACGGCCGCCGCAAGTTTTCCCGCACGCACGAATTCCTGGGCTTTGTAGCGACCGGCGTTGCAGGGTTGGTACTGACGCAGGTTTTGATGCTGCTGATTGTCGATACATCAGGCGTCGCACCGGAGCTGGCAAAAATTCCGGTCGCGGGCTGTGTGTTCGTGTTCAATTTTACCAGCCGTCGCGCGCTGCTGTTTGCACGCGCCGCGACTGCGTAGATCAACGCGCAATCGCGAAGACCGACAGAGCAGGGCCTCGCGAAATCGGGCGCAACCACGATGGCGTGTTTCCCGCCAGCAATTGCGCCGCGAGACCGTCAGGCGCGCGTGCTGCTAGCATCTTCATCTGCGTCATGCCGGGGCAGACTGCGAGCAGCGTCGCACTCGATTGTGCAATGAGCGAGCGCGCCGCATCGGGCGTTGCAAGAAATGCTTCGAGCGACAGGCGGTTGCCGACATTGTCGCGGTGATAGGGCGCTGCAATCGCCGCATGCGGCGTATGAGCAAGAATATGCGAGCCGAGATCGATCGGACCGAGCACGGTGCTCGGCAGTAGTGCCGCGAGCGGCGCCAGAGCATCGGGCATCAGGCAAGCCATACCGGTGCCCTGCGTCGGCGTGTCGTCTGCAGGCAATGCGAAAGCGAGTGGCAAAGGTGCAAACACGAGCCCGACGACGGCGACGATGCACAGGCGCGCGGCGCGCGACAGCGACGTCGCAGACAGCCGATCGGCGCAGCGTAGGATGGCCGGTGCGGCGACAATGGCCGCGAGCGGCAGACCCGTCGACAACATGCGAATGCCCCACACGCTAGATGCGAGGCAGGCGAGCAAAAGCGCTGCGAGCAGCGCGTGTTTCGCGCGATCCGTCGCATCGCCACGCCATGACGAGGCTACAGACACGACAAACGCCGAGACGATAGGCAGAACAAGCGCGAGCCCGGTCCAGAAATGCGTGTGCAGGAAGGCAGGGAGGGGCTCCACCTCGACGACGTTGCGCAACCAGAGTTCGCGCACCAGCGGATCGAGCCCGGTGAAGGGATCGCCAAGGCATTTCGGTGCGACAAGCACGACTGTGAGGAGCGGGAGCGGCGCAAAAGCGAGCAGCGTAAGAATTCTTGCGCGCAGACTTTGCAGGCGCCGCGATAGTGTGCCGAGCGTCCCGAGCACGGCGCAGCCAGCAATACCGCCTGAAAAATGCGCGATGGAATAAGCGTCGCAGACGGCATCGCCGCGATGTCCCGGCCCGACTGTCGCGAAGAACAGAGCGATCAGGCTCGCCGCGAAGCCACCAGCGAAGGCGAGCATGGCGGGGCGTGATGTGTTGCCGCGGAGAACGAACACGAACGGATAGGATGCGCCAACGATCGCGATGGTTGGCACGTTCTCGAGGCTGATCGCTAACGACATCGCCGCACAGAACCCGGCCACGAGCGCCGCGCGCAAGGAACCATCGAAAGCGCGTAGCGTCGCGCCGGTCATCAGCACGACCAGCAGGATCTGCGGCGCGTGATGATCGATGCGGCCGGGAACGAACTGGCCGAGAAACGGTGCACCGAGGAAGCAGAAGACGATCGCCGGCACGCGCGCGCGGGCTGCGCCCAGTGCTGTCGCGGCCGTGCCGCAAGCTGCCATCAGGGCAACGCATAGAGCCGCGGGGAAGATCAACCGTGCAAGCCGCTCGGCGCTTTCGGCGCCGAGGAACGGCTGCGCGAGCATCTGCAGCGCTGCGAGTGGCATATCGACGACGCGAGACCAGTGCATGAACATGCCGCGCGGCGGGTCCATGCGCGCAATCGAAAGATCGTACCAGCTCTGGCCACCAAGCCATTGGCGAACCTGCACGGCCCGCGCGGCATCGTCGGAGTCGAAGAAGGCCCCCGTACGCCACACGACGCCCGTGCGGTCGAGCGTAATGAGTGTCGCAAGCGCCAGACAGCCGAGGATCGCGAGCAGAGCGCGCGATGGCATCGCGGGGGCGCGCGCCTTTGTCGAGACAGAGGAAGCCAAAGCGACGGTTCCGGTCATGACCTGATCATGCTAGCGCCGGCTTGCCAGAGCGTTGATGGCGGTGCACGCTTCCGCCCTACGTCAGGCGACGCTTTTGGAAACCCGGCATCATCGTCGCGCGGCGCGACGACAGGTTGCGCGAGTTGACCCCCATCCAGCCGATCTCGCCAGTCAGCCGTCCGTACTCGATTTTCGGACAGCGGTTCATCACCACGCGAAGCCCCGCAGCCTCGGCTCGCTCTGCGGCCTCGTCGTTTCGGACGGAAAGCTGCATCCAGATGACCTTCGGCAGCGGGCGCAATGCGAGCGCCTCGTCCACGATCGCACCGGCCGCTGCCGAATTGCGGAAAATATCGACCATGTCGATCGGGCCGGAAATATCGGCGAGGCTCGAAAACACAGGCACGCCGAGGATCGCGCCGCTTGCGAGGCCGGGATTTACGGCATGAACGGTGTACCCTCTCGAACGAAGGTATTTCAGCGCGAGAAAGGAGGGCCGCGCCGGATTGTCGGACGCGCCCACCATCGCAATGACCTTCACTTCGTCAAGTATTTTACGAATGAAGTCATCGCTATAGACGAGCGGTTTGATGTCGTCTGCGAGCGGCGTTTCCATCAGTTCTGGCGTCCGATGAGGTAAGTGAGCCGCCACCCGTCGCGAGTCTGGCGCACACAGAGAGCCTCGGGCGCGAGCTCATCGAGCGTGACGCCTTCCGCGAAACCGACGCCGCCCGCCGGTAGTGCGAGCGCCGTCCAGCCGTCGGGTGCGACCGTGCCGTGTCCCGTCACAAGCGGCACGAGCGCGCCTTTCGGCAATGTCACGGCAACAGGCGCGGCGCGATCGGTGCGTCCCCTTGCTTCGATCGACGCCGCCGCAATCCGGAACGTCGAGGCCTCGATGTCGAGCGCCTTGGCCAGCTCCTTCGCCTTGGACCGATCGATGGCGGGCAGAGCGGGCAGGCAGGCAGCGTCACCGAGCTCGGCAACGGGGCCGGGCGCGCCTGACACTGTGAGCAGCGAGTCGAGCAGGCCCCACATGGCCTCGTCGCGCGTCTTCGCGTCGACGGACTTGTCATCCTTGCCGCCGCAGCAAAGCGCGAGCCGGAGCTTGTCGAGCGGCGTCTTGCCCGCACGGACGGCCGGCACGCGGCCGGGCGCACAATGCTCAGTCGGGTCGGCAGAGCAGGAGAGGGCGGCGAAATCCGACGCCAACAGTGCACCGAGCCGCTTCGCATCCTTAGCGGCAATTGCCGCGCGCAATGCTGTGAAAGTCTCTGCCGCCGCGGGTGTCGCCGCGGCGGGCGTTGTTACGACAAGAAGTTCGTAGGCCGGCGTCTTAATCGGCGCCTGCGCGTGGGCGGCAACCGTAGCGAAAATCAGAACGGCGGCGGGCAGGGTACAGCGCATGGCGGACTTTTGCCGTCCGCCGCTCACGCGTTCAAGTCTCGCAGTCGCATCCCAAGTTGCTTTTCGCGAGGCGAAAGCCTCGAAATGTCAGGCGCTCTCGGCGAGAACGACCATGCCTGACTGCGTCTCGACGCAAATTTCCCGCATGCCGTGCGAAAACACGGGCTCGCCGACCTGGCGGCCCGGCACCTGTGCCACGGCCGACGCGAGATCGTCGACGCGGATGTAGAAACACGGCTCCGACCGCAGCGCCGCGAGCGCGGCGGCAGGCAGACGCCGCTTCGCGAATTTTTCGGAAACGACTGTCACGCCGTTTTCGCGCGGTGAAAATTCCATCCAGTTGGCATTGGGCGCGAGCGTGGGATCGCCGAGAATCAGCGCTGTCACATGTCGGGATTGCCGAGGCAAAGACGTCATCTCCGGTGAATCCAGCGGTAGAATCCAAACCGCTGAATCGGTCAATAGGCGCGCAGCAGGCTGATCAACTTGCCCTGTATGCGCACGCGGTCCGGACCGAAGATGCGTGTCTCGTAAGAAGGATTGGCGGCTTCGAGCGCTATGGAGGCGCCACGTTTGCGCAGGCGCTTCAGCGTCGCTTCCTCATCGTCGATGAGCGCAACAACGATGTCGCCGGTCTCGGCCGTCTCCTGCTTGCGCAGGATCACTGTGTCGCCATCGAGAATGCCGGCTTCGATCATAGAGTCGCCGCGCACTTCCAGCGCATAATGATCGCCGGCGCCGAGAAAATCAGGCGGCATCGGGATCGTATGGCTGCGCGACTGCAGCGCCTCGATCGGAGTACCGGCAGCGATGCGACCCATTACGGGGATCGCGACATGCACGGGCACGTCGGCCTCCGACGTTCTTGGGCGAATGCGGCCAAGACTGCCCTCGATGACGGATGGCGCGAAGCGGCCGCGCGACGGCGACGCTGCGGGCGTCGCGCCCTCGGGCAGGCGGATCACTTCAAGCGCACGGGCGCGGTTCGGCAGGCGGCGGATGAAGCCGCGCTCTTCTAGAGCCATGATGAGGCGATGGATGCCGGACTTCGAACGCAGATCCAGCGCGTCCTTCATCTCGTCGAAGGACGGCGGCACGCCGCTTTCCTTCAGGCGCTCGTGGATGAAGCGTAGCAGCTCGCTCTGCTTGCGTGTGAGCATCGACGGTCCCGTTCGCGCGTCGGGAGACCCGAATCGCTGTTGTTGCCCCAGTCGGCGCGAACCTCGGCGAGTCGGCTAAACAAAGGGTGAACACATTTAACCGTTCGCGATGTGTTCCGTCAACTTTGAGCCTAAGAAATGTTGCTCGTGTCAACTCTGCCCGCTATCGAGGCCTTAAGGGGTCGTCAATGAGAGCATTCGCATTCGCTGCCGCCGCCCTGCTGTCAGCAACGGCGCCGGCAGTCGCCGACAGTTGCTACGACGTTTACGGCACCGGCAATTTCTCCTGCGACGAGCAGCAGCCGGCCCCGAAGCCCGCACCGGCACGCAATCTTCGTAGCGACCTGCAGAAGCGAATGGCCGAGGCGAAACGCGCTGCCGAAGCGCAAACCTCCCGCGGGAACAAGGTTCGAGACGCGCAGGCACTGCTTGAAGGAGTAAAAGCGAAACTCGTGCGCAATGTCGCGCCGGAAGAACGAGCAGCGCTGCGCAAGGAATACGACAGCGCGACGCGCGATTTCCGCAACGCGGCTGACGCATTCATTGCAGGCGCACCGGCGGGCGAACGCGACGAGCGTCGCCAGCGTCGCGACGGCTTCCTTGCCGAAGTGGAGACGCTCGCGAAGGCCGCCGGCCTGTTCGATCTCGCGCCGGCGATGCAGCAGACGGCCGCCGTGCCGGACGCGCCGCGCCCGGAATGGCCGAAGAAGGTGCTTTGCGAGCCGAAGAATAAGAGTGGCGTCGAGCGCTGCTATGAAGTCGGCCGGCGCGGTCTCTCTTGTACGCTCGTACTCGAGCAGAACGGCGAGCGCATGTGGTCGCAAAAGCAGCCGCGCTGTTCGAACACGTTTGCGCTCCAGTTGCGCAATGATCTCTTGCGCGGCGATGAACTTCCAACGTTTGGCAAGCTCACCCGCGCATCGAAACAAGCAGAGCCGGTTCCCGAAGCGCCTTCCGTCGATGTCGGCGAAGCGCTGGACACCGGCATTTCTGTCCTCGGCGCGCTCAGTGGTGTCGTCGGCGGCGCATCGGCGTTGGCCGGCGCATCGCGTGCCGGAGCCGCAACTTCAAGTGCTTCGTCGCTGACGCACGCAGCACGGTCGACGGTCGGCAACGGCGGGCCGACGCGGGCTCCAGCCGCGAACCGCAGCGACATCACCGGGACGCGGTAGGCAAGGCCTTCCGCCCAAGAAAAACCCCGCCGATCGCTCGGCGGGGTGCTGAATCACATCAGGCGTGTTGCTCAGTAGCCGTAGCGCGGACCGCCGTAGCCGCCGCCGCCGTATCCACGACCGTAGCCACCGCCACCGTACCCGCCGCCATAAGCGCAAACCAGATTACCGCTTTGGTTTTGCACCGCGCCGCCGGGGCAGGATCGCATGTCGATCGATGTCTGGATCGGGATGCCGTAATTGCCGAGGCAAGTTCCGCTCAGGATCGGTCCCTGACGGTTCAAGGAACAATTCTGCACCTGCGCCTCCGCCGTGCCGGCGAGGCAGAGCGTCAGGACCAGAAGGGAAGTGATGCGCAACATTTTTGCTCCTTTGCCGGCACCGCGCCCGCGCTCGTCTCCCATGCGGTGCATGGGAGACCGTGCAGACCCAACGCCAAGTAGGTGGGCCTGTTACTTTTGTCTTATCGCGATCGACATGAACGTTAGCTGAGCAAGGCTTCGCGCCAGCTACCGGTGCCGCTGGTATATTTTCGGGGCTGCGCGGCAAGGCAACATGAGAAGACTTCGGCGCCAGCCTTACAATCAGGTGTAAGCCGTTCTCGATTTCGTGAGGCGCGACACGCGAAAGCGAACGTAGCATCGCCGCTATCGAAGAGGGGAACTCATCGTGACAAACTCGAATTCTCGCAATCTATGGCTCGCGACGACGGCGGCGGTCACGATACTCGGCATGACGGCGCAACCAGAGCTTCAGGGCGGGCCAGTCTTACAAGGACACTAGCGGCGGAGAGCCCAGCGAAGTTGGCGGTGAGGCCGCAAACAGACAGAAAGCGGACATGTCGCAGCGCAATGTCGAAGCGCTCGGTGTCGCCCTTGCGAAGAAGCCGCCGGGGCCGGGCACCGACCCCGGCACGGCGCCCGATGCGCAGAGCCGCAGTGGATCGAAGCCGGCTATCGTTTCGGGTAGCGCCTTTCTGAATGGTGGCAACGAGGACGCATCGGTCCGTGCCGAACGGCGGCGGCGGCGAAGGTGCGATGTTGGAAAACGCCGTCAAGATCTAAAACGAGAAGCGGCAGTAATCGCCGGGGCGGCGTACACTGTCGAAAAAATTGGAGTGACGGTCGCGCCTCGCTCGACCGTCACGTAAATCCGAAAATTACGGCGGCGCCGACGCGCTGCAAACGTCAGATATCGAGAGACGGCGCGAAGCGCCCGCATACCGATCGACGGCAGCAGGCCGGAACGACGATCTCGGGCGGCGCAGTTGTTAAGACCATCGAATGTTTTCGACAATCGATTCACCAATAACTCTCCCTTAACCGCAGCTCGCTTAAATCACGGCACAAACGTGGCGTTCGATGGGTTTGCGTAATGCGAGTTGAGCCAGGAAATTCCTTCCGGTCCTGCAGGCGCTTCGCCTTGCTTGCCGCAACTGCAATGGCCTTGACGGGCTGCGCGGACTCTTCTCGTTTCGCCGATCCGCTCGGAAATCCATTCGGCAGCACTGCGAGCAACGGTGGCGGCGGTAGCGGTGTCGATCGCACGCCGACCGGCTCCGTGCCCGAGCCTCGCCGCATGGCTTCCAACGAGCCGATCGTGGGCCGCCCGCTCGATCCGCCGGGGCAGGGCGCTTCGCGGAACTATTCGTCCGCCCCTGCGCCGGCGCTTTCCGCGGCATCGTCGCGCGGGCCCGCCGCATCCGCATCGAACTGGACCGCCACCGGCGGTACGCCCGTCGTGATGGCGCAAGGCGAGACGCCTGCGGTTCTTGCCGACCGCTACGGCGTGCCGGTCGACGCGCTCGTGCGCAGCAACGGCTATTCGTCGGCGTCCGAGATGAAGCCTGGCGCTCGTATCGTTGTGCCGGTTTATTCCGTCGGCGCGGGCAGGAGCGCACCGCCTGCGCGGGAAGCTGCTGCGCCTGTCGCCGCAAAGCCGACACCTCTTGCCGCCGGCAAGCCCGTTCCTGTCGCAGCGAAGCCCGCACCGCGTGAGACGCTGAAAATGGTCAAGGGTCCAGAGCCTGTTCGCAAGCTCGATCCGAAGGTCGAGAAGGCTGCGAGCGCAAAAGCAAAACTGCTGGAGCGCACCAAGACGTCGCGTGCGAAAATCGAGGACGAAGACGAAAAGCCTGCGATTAAGAGCAAATCTATCGCTCCGCCGCCTGTGAAACAGGCCGTCGTTCGCGAAGAGCCATTGAAGGTCGAAAAGCCTGCGCCCGCACCGAAGGTCGCAAAGCTCGAAGAAAAGAAGATCGACTCCGCGCCGACTGCGAGCCTGCCGCCGGCAGACGCGAAGAAGGACGCGGCCGACAACGCTCCGGAATTCCGCTGGCCAGCGCGTGGCCGCGTCATCCAGGGCTTCAAGGCCGGCGGCAACGATGGCATCAACATCGCAGTGCCGGAAGGCACGGCGGTCAAGGCTGCGGAAGATGGCGTCGTCGCCTATGCCGGCAGCGAATTGAAAGGCTACGGCAATCTCGTGCTTGTGCGCCATCCCAATGGCTTCGTATCGGCTTACGCCAACAACGGCAGCCTCGATGTGAAGCGCGGAGACGCGGTGAAACGCGGACAGACGATCGCGAAATCCGGCCAGAGCGGCAACGTGTCTTCGCCGCAGTTGCACTTCGAACTGCGCAAGGGTGCGCAGCCGGTCGACCCGTCGAATTACCTCGCCAATATGTAGGCGAAACAAATTCTCTCCGGTCCGCGAGACACGAACCGGAAGATCAAGAGGCGGCGGGTCCAAGGAAAGGCCCGCCGCCTTCTTACTTTGACGGGAAGCCTCGTTTGCACTACATGACGTGTGCCGCGTCGCGGCATGAGCGTTCCAGTCGCGTGAGCCGATCTCTCGGCCAACTGTCGAGCGCATCACATCCCGACACCGACGATCCGACACGCGGGTTCGTCCGTCGAACGGCTTGCGTTTCAAGCCGCTGGTAGAAAGCATTTCTTGACCGATTTCATGACTCTCGGCCTCGCCGAGCCGTTGGCGCGTGCTGTTCGCGACGCCGGATATTCCACGCCCACGCCGATCCAGGCGCAGGCGATCCCCTCGCTTCTTCAGGGTCGCGATCTCCTCGGCATTGCGCAGACAGGTACCGGCAAGACGGCGGCCTTTGCTCTGCCGATCCTCGATCGTCTGATCCGTGACGGCCGACGCGCCGAGCCGCGTCACGTCCGCGCGCTGATCCTTGCACCGACGCGCGAACTTGCAGCGCAGATCGCGGAAAGCTTCAAAGTGTACGGCCGCCACGCGCGTATCAGCGTCGGCTGCATCGTCGGTGGTGTGAGCCCCGGCCCGCAGGTCGCGATGCTCGCGCGCGGCGTCGATGTGCTTGTCGCGACACCGGGGCGGCTGCTCGATCATCTTGGCGCAGGCAAATTTTCTCTCTCGGCGACAAAAATCGTCGTGCTGGACGAGGCCGATCACATGCTCGACCTCGGCTTCGTCGTGCCGATCCGGCGCATCATCGCGAAACTGCCTCGCGAGCGGCAGAATCTCTTCTTCTCCGCGACGATGCCGCGCGAAATCGCTGCGCTCGCCGGCGAGTTCCTGCACGATCCCGTGCAGGTCAGTGTCACGCCGGCGGCGACGACGGTCGAGCGCATTACGCAGCGCGCATTGTTCATCGAGGCGGGCGCTAAAGCCGACCTGCTCGTCGAACTTCTAGGCGATGCCGCGTTCCGCCGCACGATCGTCTTCACACGCACGAAACGTGGCGCCGACAAGGTGACGCGTCGGCTTGAAACCGCAGCGATCCCCTCGCTCGCGATCCACGGCAACAAGAGCCAGGGGCAGCGCCAGCGCGCGCTTGATGCTTTCAAGGGCGGCAACATCCGTGTCCTCGTCGCGACCGACATCGCAGCGCGCGGCATTGACATCGATGCCGTCACCCACGTGATCAATTACGAATTGCCGGAGGTGCCGGAGGCTTACGTGCATCGCATCGGTCGCACGGCTCGTGCAGGCGCGGAGGGTGCAGCGGTGTCGCTGGTCGATGCGTCCGAAGCGCATCTTCTGCGCGCAATCGAGAAGGCAACGCGCCAGCGGGTGCCTGCAACTGACCGGCGCGGCACCGTTACGATCACGAAAGATACGTCGCCGCGCGTGCCGGAACATCGCGATCCGCGTGCGCAGGGCAAGCCGCGCAACGGCGCAGGCCGGCCGGCCGCACCCGCCAATCGACGTGCCGAACGGCCGCGCAACAATGGCGTGGAGCGAACGCAGAATGCCGGCCCCGGCAAGGTCGTATGGTCGAATTTCGGCGGCACCGACAAGAAGCCGGCCCGCAGTCGAAATCGCAACGGCGGCGCGAACCAAGCGTCGCGCTAAGCCGCCCGTCGCAAGCAATAATGCATGACAGACGCGCCCCGCGCGCGTTTGTCGTCTCGCGACTATCCCGCTAGGCGACGCGGATGACGCCCGCCGTAAAGCCGCTCGACCGTGTCGCCGTCGGCCTCATGCTTTTGCTGTGCGTGAGCTGGGGCTTCACGCAGATCGCCGCAAAGATTTCGCTTCCGGAAATTCCGGCGCTCACGCAGGCCGCACTGCGCTCGGCCGTCGGCACTGTGCTGTTCGGCGCGTTCGCGATCTGGCGGAACCCGAAATTCTTCACCGCGGATGGGTCCCTGCGCGGCGGCATTCTGTGCGGCGTACTCTTCGGGCTGGAATTCGTGGCCCTGTTCGTAGGTTTGCAGTTCACGACCGCCGGTCGCGCCATCTTGTTTCTTTATTCTGCACCGTTGTTCGTCGCGCTCGGGCTGCGCTTTGTCGTGCCGGACGAGCGACTATCGCGACTACAATGGGCGGGACTTTTCCTGTCGTTCGTTGGTCTTGCGCTGGCGCTCGGCGTCGGCAGCATCTCGCGCACACAATTGCCGGGAGATGCTTTGTCGCTGCTGGCCGGCGCACTTTGGGCCGGAACGACACTCGCGGTGAAAGGCACCAATCTCCGCAAAGCGATCCCGGAGAAGGTGCTGCTCTACCAACTTTCGATCTCGATCGTCGTATTGGGGGCAGGGGCGCTCGCCGCGGGCGAAGCTTTCCCGACGCGCATTTCGCCGCTGGTGGCGTTTGCCTTCGCCTATCAGACGCTTTGGGTCGTCTGCATCACCTTCTTCCTCTGGTTCTGGCTGATGGCGCGCTATCGCGCGGGCGAACTATCGGCCTTCACCTTTCTCACGCCGGTCTTTGGCGTCTTCGCAAGCGCTGCGCTGCTTGGTGACCCGCTAACGCCGGGGTTCATTGCAGCGGTGGCGCTGGTTGCGGCCGGCATCGGGCTTGTGAATTGGCCCGTGCGAGTGCCGGTGTGAAACGATGTCGCCTTGGCTGTCGGCGTAACGCGCTGCCTGCATTACGATAGACCGCCAACAGAAAAGGGCACCGATGCCGAGCCGCCGCTTCGTCGTCACGTTGGCAGTCTTCGCGCCGCTTGCTGCAATCGCTCCGGCGATCGCGCAAGGGACCGATCCGGCCGACCCGGTACGAAAACTTTACGCAAACTTCGGTGTCGGTGGGGCTGCTGGCAAAAGCGGGTTTAGCGAAAAAGTCGCCACGCAGCTGCTGACGAAAAGTTTGCTTGCGCTCTACCGCAAGGCGGTGAAGGCCGAACTCGACTACGATTTCTTCGTCCAGGGCAACGACTTCAATCTTGCGAAGCCGATCGAGATCGGCGCCGTCGTACGCGTGGACGACACGGCGACGGTCGCCGCGATCCTGACCCAGAACGTTTCCGATACTGGCAGCAAGACACGTCAGAAAACCTATCTCTTCGGGTTCAAGCTCGTGCAACAGGACGGCCGCTGGCGCATCGACGATGCGACTTACAAGCAGACGTCTTTGCGGCGCGAATGGCAGGCTACGATTGCCGCAAGCAAACCATAGTGGCCACCGGGACGGACCTGAGACGTCTCGCACTGGCGCTCGAAGGCGTCGGCGAGAAGCCGCACTTCGACCGTACGGCGTTCTTTGTCGCGCGCACCTTCGTCACGCTCGCCGTTGACGGTCTGACCGCCAACTTCAAGTTCGCGTCGGACGAACAAGAGCTGAAATGCACTGTAGCGCCCGACGCCTTTGCATTAGTGCCCGGCGGTTGGGGCCGTATGGGCTGGACGGCTGCCACGCTTGCCGCGCTCAGCGAGGCGGAACTCGCTGTCGCATTGCGGATGGCATGGCAACATGCGTTGCCGAAACCGAAAAAGCGTCGGCGCACCTGATGCGCGTCGACGCTTTGATGCACATTGACTAGCGCTTTGTATCGGATGCGGCCGTGCCACTGGGATTAAGGACGTCCGACAATACCGCCGCCGCACCTTCAAGTCCGCCGCTGCCCCCGGACACGTAAACCCGAGGCAGTTGCAGGTTACGCACAATCTCCGGATGCGCGGTCAATGCATCGAGGATAAGTTTGAACGTCTGCAACCGCATCACGCTCTCCCGGCCGAGCACGTCGGTCTGAGCGCGCTGACCGGCCGCCTGTTCCTCAAGGAACAGGCGCTCGCCACGACCCTCCGCCGCCCGCTTGTCCTGCAAAAGCTGCGCGCTCTTCACGCCGATCTGCGCTGCTACTAGATCCTTCTGCTGGTCGGCGGTGGCACGCGCCTGCTCGGTCGCCTGGCGCTGCGTCTGTGCTTCGCGCTCCTGCTCGAATGCTGCCTTCAACTGCGTCGCCAGTTGCTGACGCTGCCGTGCCAGCAGTAGTTCCGGCGGGATCGCAGTCTCGCCAAGCCGGATTTCCTTCACGTCGACGCCCGCGCGACGGCCGTCCTCCTTGGCGAGTGCAAGGATTGCGGCTTCGAGAGCAGGGCGCTGCTCAACCGTGTCCGCAACGGTCGTCGGCCGCGTGAACGTGCGCGTGGTGCCGTCCGCCTGCGATGTCGCAACGGTGATCTGCCCGCCGAAGACGTTGCGCACATGTGAGCGGATCGCGGGGATGATGATGCGCTCCTCGACTTCCGCCTGCCCACCGACAGACGCGACGACGATCGGCGCGCGTTCCGGCGCAATCTGCACCACCGCGCGCAATTCCGTCGGCACCTGCCATCCCTCGACGATCGTGTTGATGGCGCGGTCATCACCGATGTCGCGCTGATCGACCGAACTCTCCTGCTGCACGAAGTCGCCTTTGGAATCGACGGCGAGCTTGATGAAGCGCTTCTGGAAACCACCCTTAAAGTTCAAGGTCGTTACGCGCGTAGAGACAAGGGTCACGCTGTAGGCGTCGCGATTGAGATAATAATCGTTCGGCGGCAGCGACGTCGCCCAGACACCCTTGCAGCCGGCCGCCACGAGCTCGGCGACGAGCCCATCCACGTCGACTTTCGCGGTTATTGGCGTGCAGTCCTTGCCGGGCTCCTGCACAGCCGAGCGCACGACGCCGACGGAGCCCGCGGGAACGCGCGTGATCTCGGTCGTGAGAGGCGAGTCGATCCGGCTCAGTCCATCGATATTATAAACGTCGTCCTGCCGGGTGGTGACGTCGCGCCCGTTCGGCTCATAACCGATGCGGACTTCGAACAATGCGAGATTGAGCGCATAGGTGCCCGGCTTGAGAACGCTAAGTTGCAGGCCTTTCTGCCCACCGTGCCGCAGGAAATATTCGGCCTCGATGAAGCTCTGAAAATCCTTCTCCGGCCAAGCGTCGGCCATGACTTGATCGTAGCGAAGATTTGCCCCGTCACGTGCAACGATACGTCCGTAAAAGCCCTGCGGCACCGTCACCAGCGGCACCGTCGTCACCGCGTTGAAGACGTTGAACAGAAGCGAAACGCGCCAGGCGCCCGGCGGCACGATGCCGGCCTGATAACCGGTCTCGCCGTCGGTCGCGATGATCCGGTTTTCGGCAAGGTTCTTCGTTCCGTACAGCTTGTGCACGATGCCGACCTTGTCCGCCGGCACCCTGACGATGCTGGTGGCGAGAACGAACAGGACTGCAAGCAACGACAGGATTGTGCGGCCTGCGACTGTCAGAGATTGACGCACGGCCGGATCGAAGCGACCCGGCAGCAGGCGCGGCAATACCACGGCGAGCGCGATCGCGATCGCCGCGTAAACAACGTAACTCATGGAAAGTCTCCGATCGCCGCGTGGCGGTCAGAGACGCGCGCAGCGTAGGCGGCCTTGTGCGCTCGAATTGTTGCTGGCGTTTGCTTCCGCGGCACGTTGCGCGCCGTTACCGGCGTCACTGCTTCTTAAGCACGAACTTTTGATCGTCCGCACCCAAGGTCGGCGCTCAGCGCGTCGCGCCAACGTTCTTCGTCACGTTCCAGAACACCGGCACGGAGGCGCGGATGACACCCTCGATACCCTTCCGCACCGCCATCGGTTGCAGATATTCGCCGAGCGGCACATGCGTCGAGATTGCGATCGCGCGCTCCTGCGCTTCGGCCGCGACCGCCTTCTGATCCTGCAAGCTCGTCGCGCGCAGAAACTTGTCGCGCAGACCTTCGAGTGTCGGATCACAGGGCCAGCCCGGCGCGGCCTTCGCACAGGATGCGTTCATGAACGACTGCATCACAGGATCGAGCAAGTCGGCACCAACCCAAGACGTATGGACGAGCGCCCAACCATCCTTTTTCGCGCGGCGCGAGATCACCGTCTGCCAATCCATCGATTGCATGTCGACGGTAAAACCTGCCCGCTCGAGCGCCTGTTTCGCAACCGGTCCGAGATTCACGAAACGCGACACGTCGGTGGCCGACAACAAGATCACCGGCGTGCCGTCGTAGCCGGCCTCTTTCAGAAGCACGCGCGCCTTCTCGTAGTTCGACGTGAGCTTGTCTTCCATCCCGGCGGTAGTGCCCATCGCGCTGTCGCAGGGATAGTCGCTCTTGCAGGTGCGGTAGTAGGCGGGGTCGCCGACCGACGCGCGAAGATAATCGTCCTGGTTCAGCGCATACCAGACGGCAGCGCGCACCTTCGGATTGTCCATCGGCGGTACGAGCCAATTGAAGCGTAGTGTGTATTGCGCGCTGTTCGGCATATCGATCAGAGCAAGCGAACTGTCCTTTTTAGTGAGCGGTAGCAGATCGTGTGGCGGTTGTTCGACGATGTCGACCTCGCCGTTCTGAAGCGCATTCAGCGCCTGCTGCTGATCGTTGATCGCCACCCATTCGATGCGGTCGACCTTCGCAACCTTGCCGCCGGCGAGGCCGGAGGCAGGCTCGGCGCGCGGCTTATAATCGGCAAACTTCGTGTAAACGAGCTTGTCGCCGGCGCGCCATTCGTCCTTCTTGAACGCGAACGGTCCCGAGCCTGTGAAATCCGAGATCTGCGTGTTCGGGTCCGTCGCGGCGACGCGTTCCGGCATCATGAACGGCACGTTCGACGACGGTTTTCCCAGCGCGTAGATCAGCAGACCCGTCGGCTCCTTCAATTCGAAGACGATCGTCTTCGCGTCGGGTGCCAAAAGCGCTTTCGTCAGTCCAAGAATCTTCTGGCCGATGGCATCTTTTGCCGCCCAGCGGCGGATGGAGGCGATGCAATCCGCTGCCGTCACCGGCGCACCATCGTGCCACTTCAAGCCGTCACGCAACGTGATCGTGGTGGTCAGCCCGTCCGGCGTGGTCGTGTAACCCTGCGCCATCTGCGGCTGCGTCTTGCCGTCCGCATCGGTCGCGAACAGCGTGTCGTAGATCATGTAGCCGTGGTTGCGGGTGATGTAGACGGTCGTCCAGATCGGATCGAGAATCTTGACGTCCGAATGCATGACGATGCGCAACGTCGTATCGGCTGCCTGTGCCGGGCCGGGGGCTGCCGCGATTGCGGCCAGCAGCGGCGCGAGAAGCAGGCACAGCGCGCGCACCAGACGAGAGCGGTCCATCAAAGGTCCTTTCAGAGACCGGCAGGCGAGGAGCTTCGCCACCGTCGGGAATAAATCTCAAACATCCCGAGTCTGACCTTCGCACACCGTTTGGAGGCGCGCATGGGACAGGACAAGGAAGACCGCGGCGTCGATCGCCGTTTCGCTTTGGAATGCATGGTTTGGGCCGGAACCGGCGTCCTCTGGACGGTCGCGGGGGGCGTGCCGTCATCGCGCCTCATCGGAAGCGCACAGGCGCAAGGCGCAACGGCGACCGGCACGAGCTTCGTTCAGATTTCGGACAGCCACATCGGGTTCAGCAAGCCGGCCAACCCGGACGCCTCGGCAACGCTGCGCGATGCTATCGATCGTGTGAAGGCGGTACCGTCGAAGCCCGCGTTCATGATCCACACCGGCGACATCAGCCATCTTTCGAAGCCGGAGGAATTCGATGCGGCGGACCAGATCATCGGAGCATCGCGTCTCGACGTGCACTACGTGCCCGGCGAGCATGACATCATCGACGAGGATCGCGGCAAACTTTATCTTGAGCGCTACGGCCGACGCGCGGGCGCAAAAGGCGCGGGTTGGTATTCGTTCGATGCAGGCGGCATCCACTTCATCGGCCTCGTCAACGTCCTCGATCTCAAGGCCGGCGGCATGGGCAGCCTAGGCGGCGAACAGCTGGCTTGGCTCGCAGACGACATCAAGGACCGCACGAGTTCGACGCCGATCGTCGTTTTCGCGCATATTCCTCTCTGGGTCGTCGCACCCGAATGGGGGTGGGGCACCGAGGACGGTGCGCAGGCGCTGAAGCTTCTCTCGCGCTTCGGCTCGGTGACGGTGCTCAACGGCCACATCCACCAGACGATGCAGAAGGTCGAAGGCAATGTCGCCTTCTACACCGCGCGCTCGACGGCCTTTCCGCAACCCGCGCCCGGCACGGCGTCTTCACCCGGACCGATGGTCGTTCCGGCCGGAGAGTTGCGAAAGGTTCTGGGCGTGCGCAGCGTGCTCTACAGCCCCGGCACGACATCGCTTGCCTTCACCGACACGACACTTGCGTCGTGAGGGGGGAGCGGCAGATGTTTCGTCTCGTTCTTGCCGCCCTCGCGGGCACGATTGTCGCGGTGGTCGCAGCTTCCGCGAAAGCGGCCGATGTGACGATCGACAATTTCGCCTTCACGCCGGCCGAGATCACGGTCAAGGCAGGCGAGACGATCACCTTCGTCAATCACGACGACATTCCGCATTCGGTGGTCGCAAAGGCCGGGAGCTTCCGCTCGAAAGCCCTCGACACGGACGACAAATTCACATTCACGTTCCAGACGGCGGGTGACTTTCCGTATTACTGCGGTCTTCATCCGCATATGACGGGGAAGGTCACCGTCGTCCCCTGACGTGCGACCGCTGGCCGAAAATGCGGTCGCTGGACAGGCTTGCAGGCCGGCGACCGGACGGAGCACGATGAAGAGCGACCGCGAGCGCCGCCTGTTCGCAGAGCTCGTCGTCCCGCATCTCGACGATGCCTACGGTCTCGCGCGATGGCTGAGCGGAAACAACGCCGACGCCGAAGACATTGTACAAGATGCCTGCATTCGCGCGCTCGCGTCGATCGAAACCGCGGTCATCCGAAGCGCAAAGGCGTGGCTGTTGACGATCGTGCGCAATGTCGCCTTCACACGCCTCGCCGCACACAAGAAGGCCGGGCTCGTCTTCGTCGGAGATGCGCTTTCTGACCTCGCCGGTGCCGGTAACGACGCGACGCCCGAAGAAGCCGTCATCGCCCGCGCCGACCATGCCGCGCTCGAGCGTGCGATCGCGCGGCTGCCACTGCAATTTCGCGAGGCCATCGTGATGCGCGACTTTCACGACCTGTCCTATCGCGAGATCGCCGATGCGACAGGCGTTCCCATCGGCACGGTGATGTCGCGGCTTGCGCGTGCGCGCGGCCTGCTGCTTGCCGGGCTCCAGGAGATTCGATGATGACAGAGGACGACACACTGCTCGTCCAGGCGCTCGTGGACGATGAACTCGATGCGCTTTCGGCCGCTGCGCTCGAAGCGCGCTTTGCCGCCGAGCCAGGCCTCGCGGCAGCCTACAGCCGCCTGCTTTCTCTCCGTGAGCAAATGCGGGCCATTCCGGCGGCACGCGCGCCGGATGCGCTGCGGGAACGCATCCATGCTTTGGCGAAACAGACGCCAGCGACGGGTGGTGCCCCGACGCAAGCTGTGCCTAAGCGCGCATCCTGGCCTGTCGCTGGCGCAATGGCGGCATCACTGCTGATTGGCGTCGGCGCCGGTTGGTTCGGCACCACATTGACGCGGCCAACGGAGGAGACCCGTGCATTGGTCACTTCGCATGTGCGTGGGCTCGTCGCGGGCCGGCCCTTCGATGTCGAGTCGAGCGACAGCCATACGGTGCGGCCGTGGTTCGCGGGCAAGATCGCCGTCGCGCCGTTCGTCGTCGATCTTGCGTCGGACGGATTCCCGCTCGAAGGCGGACGCGTCGATGTCGTCGACGGCGTCGCCGAACCGACGCTTGTCTACCGTCGCGGACAGCACACGATCAGCGTGACACGATTGCCGACCAGCAGCGAAGCGGCGGGCGCACTTCGACCAGCGCGCAGAACCGTCGATGGTCACGCGGCGCTTGCATGGCGTGGTGGGGATGCGACCTACCTCGCGATTTCGGACGCGGCGTCCGGAGAACTCGACGCGTTGCAGACGGCGTTCGAACGCGCGCGGCAGGCGGGGCGCTAACCCGTCGCTTTGCCCTGCCGGCCCGCGAAATCCTGGATGAACTGCCATGCGGTGCGGCCCGAACGTGCGCCGCGCGTCGTCGCCCATTCCAGCGCTTCGTGCTCGATCGCATCGCGGTCGCCGGCCAGCCCGAAATGCTCGCAATAGCCAAACACCATCGCAAGATATTCGTCCTGGCTGCATTTGTGGAAGCCGAGCCAAAGGCCGAAGCGGTCCGACAGCGATACTTTCTCTTCGACCGCCTCGCCGGGATTGATCGCGGTGGCGCGCTCGTTGTCCATCATGTCGCGCGGCAGGAGATGTCGGCGGTTCGACGTCGCGTAGAACAGGACGTTGTCCGGACGGCCTTCGATGCCGCCTTCGAGTACCGCCTTCAACGACTTGTAGGATGTGTCGCCGCCATCGAAGGAAAGATCGTCGCAGAAGACGAGAAAGCGATAGGGCGTCGGACGCAGGATCGCCATCAGCGCCGGGAGGCTTTCGATGTCCTCGCGATGGATTTCGACGAGTTTTAATCCCGGCGTGGCGCGCGCGATGTCGGCATGCACGGCCTTCACGAGCGATGACTTTCCCATCCCCCGCGCGCCCCACAACAGCGCGTTGTTCGCTGCAAGACCCTTCGCGAACCGCTCGGTGTTTTCGACGAGTTGGTCGCGCACGCGGTCGATGCCTTGCAGCAGGCCCATCTCGACGCGGTTCACTTTCGGCACGGGTTGCAGCGTGCCGGTCGCGGCCTGCCAGACGAAGGCGTCGGCTGTGGTGAAGTCGACTTTCCCTGCTGCGTCCGGCACACGGCGCTCCAACGCGTCAGCGATGCGAGTGAGAACGCCGAGCAGTGCAGCGTCGGCGGGCAGGGGTGATTGAGCCGTCATCGCTGCGGCCTACTGCGCTTCTCCGAACGTGTCACCCGGCACGCCGGGCTTCAGCCGCAACAGCCGGGAGTCAAGAAGCGCTGCCTGGCGGTGTTTAACGGCCTCGCGGTAGATCGGGTCGCGCAGCATATCAATGAACGCCTGACCGCTCGGATATTCGGCGATGAACACGAGGTCCCAGATTTCGTGCGACGGTCCGATCAACATCAGTTGCGGCACGCCGACCCAAAACTGCTTTCCGCCGAGTTTCTTGAACACCGGCCCGCTCTCGCGGGAGTAGGCACGATAGGCTTCACGACCGGAAACGTCACGGCCGTCGGAGTAGGCGGCCTTCTCGCGCAATCGGACGAGATTGAGCATGTGGATCGGCCCATCATCGGTGGGCAGGTCCTTGAAGTAGCCGAAGGACTCTTTGGTGGGGTCGATGTATCCGGCCACGTTCTGCTCCCTGCTCTGCGTCTTTGCGGAGTAGGGTACACGCCCGGCGCGGGCGGCAGTAGCCGCCCCGTCACATCACGGCAGCGCGGTTGCCTTCGCGATGTAATCCGGCACGACAAAGGCCTTATAGTCCGGCTGCGCGGCGAGATTTCCGAGCGCGATCTGCGTCGTCATACTGACCGTCAGCGCCTCCGGCGTAATCGCGGCGCTTCCCGGATAGACCTTGTCGGCGATCATGCGCTTCACGGCCGTCTCGACGACGGCGGCATCGAGCGTCGGAAACTGCTTCTGTGCGATGGCGACGGTGCGATCGATATTCTTGCCCATGAAACGCAGCGCCAGTTCCATCGCGTTGGTGGTGCGCTGCGCGATGTCCGGATCAAGGTCCTTCTTCGCTGTCAGCGCCGAAAAGGCATAGGGACCGTAGAGCTTCGGGAAACCGAGCACGACCTTCATGCCTTTGGCGACGACTTGGTCGAGGCCCGGCTCGTACATCACGGCGATCTTCGCCTGTCCGGCCACGAGGGGGCCGGGCTCGCTGCCGATCTGGACGGGAATCATCTCCACGTCCTTCTGCGGGTCCATACCGTTTTCCTTCAGCAGCTTCAGGAAGAGCGACGTGCTCGTCGTCGGCATCTGTCCGACGACGACCTTCTGGCCCTTCAGGTCCTTGACCGAGTCGAACTTGAAATCCGGCGCCGTTGCGATCCACACGGCGGCACCGTTGACGACGTTGCAGAAGATGCCGACCGGCGCGCCTTTCGACGCTGCGATCGCTGTCCATTCCGGCCCATGCAGCGAGATCTGCGCACTGCCCGACAGCACCGCCGACAGTGCGACGCTCGGCGCGCCCGCCGTCTCCTTTGTCACATCGAGGCCCTGCTTGACGAAGAAACCTTCGTCCATCGCGACATAGAGCGGCAGGTAGAGCAGCGATTGGAAGGCCTGCGAGATCGTCACCTTCTTGTTCTGCGCCCAGGCCGGGGTGGCGACGATAAGGCAGGCGAGAAGCGCGCAGGCGTGTGACAGACGTTTCATCGGCGATCCTTTACGAAACTCAGACTTCAAACATCAGACTTGCAGGCGGTTCAGACTTGCAGACGGTTCGTGGCGGTCTCGGCCTTCCACGGCAAAGCAGCGCGCTCGATGATGTCGATCGCGTAGTAGAGCAGGAAGCCGATGAGCATGAGCGCGAAGAGGCCCGCCCACACTGTGTTGAGATCGTAGAAGCTCGATGCCGTGAAGATCAGGTGGCCGAGGCCAACTTGCGACGAGATGAATTCGCCGACGACCGCGCCGACGAGGCCGAAGCCGACATTGATGCGGAACGTCGCGATGATCGCCGGCAGCGTTGAGGGCACAACCACTTTCGTGAAGATGCGGTGTTTGCTAACGCCCATCGAATAGACCAGCGCTTGAAGGTCGGGGTCGGCATCCTTTGCAGCCTGGTAGGCGGCGATGAGCGCGACAATCGCGGTGAGCGAGATCGACAGCGCGACTTTCGATACGAGGCCGGTGCCGAACCACAGGATGACGATCGGCGCGAAAGCGATTTTAGGCACGCTGTTGATGGCGACGATGAACGGCTCGACCACACGCGCGACGAAGGGCGAATACCATAGCGCAAGGCCGCAGGCGGAGCCGATGGTCGTGCCGATGATGAAGCCGAGGATGGCTTCGTAGAGCGTATAACCTGCATCGCGTAACAGCGAGCCGTCGAGCAGCGCTTTCCAGAGAAAGGCGCCGATGCCCGCGGGCTGGCCGAAAAGGAAGGCGGAGACGAAGCCTGCGCGTACGCCGGCTTCCCAGAGACCGAGCACCAGCGCGGTGCCGAGAAGCTGGATTGCCACACGACCGAGCGGCGTATCGAAACGCAGGCCTGTGCGTCGTGGACTCTTCTTTACCGGCGCGGCATGCTCTCCGATCGCGGGCGCGCTCACGCGGCTTTCGCCGTCTGAATGTCGAGTTCACTGCACAGCAAACGGAAGTAAGCGGAGAAAGCCGGATCGCTGCGCGCCGCAATCGGCGAGCGCTCGGCGATATCGATGTCGTGCACCGCCTTCACGGTCGCGGGTCGCTGCCCGAGCACGACGATGCGCTTCGACAGAGCCACCGCCTCGTCGATATCGTGCGTGACGAGGATCACCGTCTTGTGGAATGTCTCGACTGCCTCCATCAGCACACCTTCGAGATAGAGGCGCGTCTGGTAATCAAGCGCCGAGAAGGGCTCGTCGAGCAGGAGAATTTCCGGGTCCATGACAAGCGTACGGATCAACGCCACGCGCTGCCGCATGCCACCCGACAGCATTTTTGGATAGGCTTCCTCGAAGCCCGACAGGCCGAAGGTCGAGAGATATTCACGCGCCGTATCGAGCGCCTGCGCCTTCGGGACGTCTTTTGCCTCGAGCCCAAGCAGCACGGTGCGCCACGGCAGCAAAAGGTCGCGCTGCATCATGTAGCCGACCCGTCCGCGCAGGCTTTCGATGCGCTGGCCGCGATAAAGCAGGGTGCCGTCGTCCGGCTCGACGAGGCCGGCGATGACGTTGAAGACCGTCGTCTTTCCGCAACCGCTCGGCCCGATAATGCTGACGAAATCCCGCTCGTTGATGTCGAAGCTCAGTCCGGCGAGGACGGGCACGGGATGCGCCACCGTGCCGAACGCCTTCCGGAGGTTACGGACACTGAGCTGAGGAGGGGCGACCACGAGGACTTTGCACGCAAGGACCGGGCCAGAGAGATCGGCTCAGACCTTGCCGTCCTGGCAAACCTCCGCTACACACCGCGTCATTCCACAGGCGATGTTTTCGCGCACCCTGATTCAAGGGTTCGCTCCGGTGGCGGACAAAATCCGCCTTCATGCATCGCCGAGGTTAAACCGGAGAAGGTTCGCAGATGGCACTGCCTGATTTCACTATGCGTGGGCTCCTCGAGTCCGGCGCTCATTTCGGCCACCAGTCTCATCGCTGGAATCCGAAAATGGCCCCCTATATTTTCGGCGCCCGCAACAACATCCACATCATCGACCTCGCCCAGACCGTGCCGCTGCTGCACCAGGCGTTGAAGGTCGTGTCGGACACCGTCGCCAAGGGCGGCCGCGTGCTGCTCGTCGGCACCAAGCGGCAGGCGCAGGATCAGATCGCCGAAGCCGCAAAGAAGTCGGCGCAATATTACATCAACGCCCGCTGGCTCGGCGGCATGCTGACGAACTGGAAGACGATCTCGGGATCGATCAATCGTTTGCGCAAGCTCGATGAGCAACTGACGACTGGCGCCGTCGGCCTGACCAAGAAAGAGCGGCTGATGCTCTCGCGCGAGCAGGAGCGTCTCGAGCGCGCCCTCGGCGGAATCAAGGACATGGGCGGTGTGCCCGACCTGATCTTCGTCATCGACACCAACAAGGAACAGCTGGCGATCAAGGAAGCCAACCGGCTGAAAATCCCGGTCGCGGCGATCCTCGACACCAATTCCGATCCGGATGGCATCACGTACCCGATCCCCGGCAACGACGACGCCGGTCGCGCCATCGCGCTGTATTGCGATCTTATCGCGCGCGCCGCGATCGACGGCATCGGCCGCAGTCAGGGTTCGTCCGGCGTCGATGTCGGCTCATTCGAGGAGCCGGCCGCCGAGACGCTGCCGGGCGAGGCCGCGCCATCCGACGCCGACGACGTCCCGACGGAGACGTTCGAGCTCCTCAGCGCCCCGCGCGGCGCTCCGGACGATCTTGCCAAGCTGCACGGCGTTGGCCCGCAGCTGGTGAAAAAGCTCAACGATGCGGGCGTTTTCCATTATTGGCAGGTTGGCGCGATGACGCCGGACGACGCCAAGAAGCTCGATGCCGATCTCAAGCTCAACGGGCGCGTTGAGCGTGATGGCTGGATCGCAGCGGCTCGGCAGCTCGCAAGCGCGTAGCCGCGTCCCCATATTCTAACAAGCAACCCGCGCGATGCTTCGCGCGGGATTTCTCATTTCAAGGAAGAAGGAACGGGCCGATGGCCACGATCACTGCTGCCCTCGTGAAAGACCTGCGCGAGAAAACCGGTGCGGGCATGATGGACTGCAAAGTTGCGCTTGGCGAAGTGAGCGGCGACATCGAACAGGCGATCGACTGGCTGCGCAAGAAGGGCCTCTCGAAGGCTGCCAAGAAGTCCGGCCGCGTTGCGGCGGAAGGGCTTGTGGCGCTTGCCATCGACGGCACGAAAGGCGTTGCGGTCGAAGTCAATTCCGAGACGGATTTCGTCGCGCGCAACGAAGATTTCCAGGCGCTCGCGCGCAACATCGCGAAGACGGCGCTGAAGGTGGGCTCTGATGATGTCGAGGCGATCAAAAGCGCGGCCTATCCCGCCGGCGGTACGGTCAACGACGCGATCACCAATGCCATCGCGACGATCGGCGAGAACATGACGCTGCGCCGCGCTGCGCTCTTGTCCGTCGAGCAGGGCGCCATCGGCCAGTATGTGCACAACACCGTCGGCGACGGCCTCGGCAAGATCGGCGTCCTCGTCGCCGTCGAGTCGAAGGGAGACGCGAGCGTCGTCGCGACACTCGCACGGCAGATCGCTATGCACGTTGCATCGGCGAGCCCGCTGGCGCTCGATGCCTCGCAGCTCGATCCCGAGACGGTCGCGCGCGAAAAGAAAGTGCTGGCCGAGAAGAACGCTGGCAAGCCGGCGAACGTGCTCGAGAAGATCGTCGAGTCCGGCCTCAAGACCTATTACAAGGAAGTCTGCCTCCTAGAGCAGCCCTCCTTCCATCCCGACCACGGCGGCAAGACGATCGCCCAGGCGGTGAAGGAGATCGAGAGTAAAGCCGGCGCGCCGGTCGCGGTGACTGGCTTCGTCCGCTATGCGCTTGGCGAAGGTGTCGAGAAGGGCGAGGTTGCAGACTTTGCCGCCGAAGTCGCCGCGGCCGTAAAGGGATGAAAAATCAGGCCGGCTCGTCCATGAGCCGGCCAAGTAAATCGTCGCGCACAGTCGACAGAATTTCGTCCGAGAGGGTAGGGTCGCTTTTTGCGACGCTGCGCGCCAGAGCCAGCGCACCCGTGAGCGACGCGGTGAGCGCAATCGCATGCCGCCGCGCCACACCACTCCCCGCCGACCCGTCGTCGGCGAGCTTCGTCAATCCCGCCAGATAAGCGTCGAGGCCGGCGGCATACATGCGGCCGGTGTCACCGTCGCTGCGCGCCGCGTCCGCCGAGAACGCCACCATTGGGCAATGCGCTGCCGGCGCATCCCGCCAAGTTCGCGAAAGATAGCGGGATACGTAACCCGCTAGTCCGAGCCGGCGACCGGGGCCGGGCGGGGCGACGGCGGCCTCCGTCAGCACGCCCGCGCTGCCTGCGAAGGCGCGTGCACAGGCCTGCGCCTCCAGATCCGCTTTCGACGCGAAATGGTTGTAGAAGCCGCCATGCGTCAGGCCGGCCTCGCGCATGAGATCGGCAACCGAAACGCCGTCAAAGCCCCGCTCGCGAAACAGTTTTAGCGCCGTGTCCAGCACGCGCTCGCGATTTTCCGCGACCTGTTTGGTGGAGAGTTTCATTCCGTTTTCCAACCGCCTTGACAGCGATGACGAACATCATCAATGTTCGATGACGGCTGTCATCATAACTGTTTTGCCTCGTAGTTTCAATTCGGATCGTCTGATGCTTGCAACGAGCCTTGCCGCCGCCCTTCACCGGCGGGGCATCCATTACGGCTGGATCGTCGTCGCGGTGACGTTCTTCTCAAGCCTTTGCATGGCCGGCGCGGTTGGTTTGCCCGGTGCGTTCATTCTGCCGTTTGGCAAGGAATTCGGCTGGGATGTCGGCCACATCTCGGCGGCACTTGCCGTCCGACTGCTGCTGTTCGGGCTGATGGCGCCGTTTTCGGCGGCGCTCATTGAGCGCTATGGCGTGCGAACGATCGTGCTCTTCGCCCAGTCGCTTGTCATCATCGGCCTGCTCGGCGGCCTCGTGATGACGCAGCTTTGGCAGCTCGTGATCTTCTGGGGTCTCATAATCGGGTTTGGCACCGGCCTCACGGCGCTCGTCCTTGGCGCGATCATGTCGACGCGCTGGTTCACAGAGCGGCGCGGTCTCGTCGTCGGCATGCTGACTGCTGCGGTCGCGACGGGACAGCTCACATTCCTGCCGCTTGCGGCCTGGCTCATCGAAACAATTGGCTGGCGTTACGCCATCCTGCCGTCGGTGGGCGCGATCGCGGTGGCGGCCGTGCTGACGCTGCTGTTCCTGAAGGATCGTCCCGCAGATGTAGGCCTTGTACCCTACGGTGAACCGATCGGCGCGGCGATCCCGGTTCCGTTACCGTCGCCCGGCGGCAACATTTTCGCCAGCGCCTTCGGCACGCTTGCGATGGCGTCGAAGAAGCCCGCGTTCTGGCTCCTGGCTGGTTCGTTCTTCATTTGCGGCCTCTCGACGGCCGGCCTCGTGCAGACGCATTTCATTTCGCTATGCGTCGACCAGGGCATGACATCGGTCGAAGGCGCGTCGATGCTCGCGCTGATGGGCGCCTTCGACTTCGTCGGCACGATCCTGTCGGGCCATCTTTCGGACCGCTACGACAACCGCAAGCTGCTGTTCTGGTACTACGGCCTTCGCGGCCTCTCGCTGCTCTGGTTGCCGTACTCGACCTTCACGCTCTTCGGCCTATCGATATTCGTCGTCTTCTACGGCCTCGACTGGATCGCAACGGTGCCGCCGACTGTAAGGCTGACCGCGCAGACGTTCGGGCGCGAAAAGGCCGGTCTCGTCTTTGGCTGGATTTTCGCCTCGCATCAGCTCGGCTCGGCTCTCGCCGCCTATGCCGGTGGCGCGACACGGACGGCGCTTCTTACCTACATGCCGGCCTTCGTCGTTGCCGGCGCACTGTGCCTGCTCGCAGCCATCATGGTGATGCTCGTCAACCGGCCAGCGCAGCCCGCTCCTGTCGCCTCCGCGCCGGCGAGAGGCTGACGATGGACGCCGTCAAAGGCAAGACCCGCCAGCGCGTCATCACGTGGGAAGACCCGACCGTCATCGCGGCGCAAGTCGGACATCTCTCGGGTTTGGAGCTTTTCCAGAAGGCGCTTTCCGGCGAACTGCCGCCGCCACCCGCTATCGAGCTGCTCGGCATGCAGCTCGATTCGATCGAGAAGGGCAGAGCGGTCTTCAGCCTTGAACCGGCGGAATATCACTACAACCCGATCGGCGTCGTGCATGGCGGCATTATCGCGACGATGCTCGACTCGGCGGTCGGCTGCGCCGTTCACGCCTCGTTGCCGGCCGGCGTCGCTTACACGACGCTCGAAATCAAGGTGAACTACCTTCGCGCGACAAGACCGGACGGATCCGTGCCGAGGGGCAGGTGATCCATCTCGGACGCAAGTCGGCTGTCGCTGAGGGAAAGGTTCTCGATGCCGCCGGCAAGGTCTACGCGACCTGCTCGACGACCTGCATTTTGATGCCGCTCGACGGCAGTTGATCAGCGCGCCGCCGCGTAACGCGGCACTGCCGAACGTTCCGGCGCGCGCAATGGAACGATCTGCGCGTCTTCGGGCACTTCGTCCGTCACCACCGTGAATTCCACGAGGCGCGCTGCGCCGAACGAATGCGTGATTGCGCAATCTGCTGCGTCGCGACCACGCGCCATCACGATCCGCCCGATGCGCGGCGTATTGTGCCGGGCGTCGAACGTCCACCAGCGGCCTTCGAGATAGACTTCGAACCAGGCGCTGAAGTCCATCGGATCGTCGACCGGCGGAATTCCGATGTCCCCGAGATAGCCAGTGCAATAGCGGGCAGGGATGTTCATCGCACGACAAAGCGTGATTGCAAGATGCGCGAAGTCGCGACAGACCCCAACCCGCTCTTTCACAGAATCGCTGGCGCAACGCGTGTTGCGGGCCTGCTGGTAGTCGAAGCGGATTGTGGCATTGGCGAAGTCGCAGATCGCCTGCACGCGCGCCCAACCCTCATGGGCATGAAAATTCGTCCAAGCGAGATCGCTGAGCAGATCGGAATCGCAATAGCGGCTCGGCAGCAGGAATTGCAGCGCATCGTCGGGCAGGTCGTCGATCGGCACCTGTCGCGCGTGCGGGGCTACCTCGTCGTGAAGACCGCTATCCGAGATCAGGAAATCGTTGGCAAAGGTGATCTGGCCGGCCGGCGCCAGCACGCGCACCATCGAGTTACCGAATGGATCGCGGATGGCTCGCGAGGCGATTGGCGGCGTGACCGCCACGATATCGGGCGTCTTTAGATCAGAAATCCGGTCTGGGTGCACGTTCAAGAGGGTCTGGATCGCCGTCGGTACCGGGCATTCCAGCGTCACGCGATAGCCCGCACGAATAAGCATGTCTCCGGCCTCAACCTTGAACAGAACCGTACGGGCAACGGCGTTTTTGATCGATGGTTGCGGTTCAAGCGGCGGAAAGCGCAGGCAAATTAGCTTAAAGAATAGGCGGCTTCAGTGCGGGTCGCCGAGGTCGTCCGGCGGCGTGCCGGTGAAAACGTTGACCTCGACGTCCATCCCAAGATCGTCTTTGGCGTCGCCATAGTAGGTGCCGGAGAGTGGCGTGGCCTGCCGGCTGTCACGCGCCACGGCAACCCGGATCAGGTCTCGGCTGCCGACGATCGCGTTCGTCGGGTCGAACTCCACCCACCCCGAGCCCGGCAGATAGACCTGCACCCACGCATGGGTCGAACCGCCGCCGAGATAACGATCGCCACCTTGATCGCGGTCCGGCACGTAGATGTAGCCGCTGACGAAGCGGGCGGCGAAGCCGAGCGATCGCACCGCCTCCATCATCAAGACTGCGAAGTCGCGGCAGGTGCCGCGCCGCGAGGCGAGGGTCGCCAACGGGGCCTGCGTCCCGTTCTCGCTGCGTCGCGCGTAGGCAAAGCCGTCGCGGATCGCGTGCGTCATCGTCATCAGAAGCGAGCCGGTTTCGATCGAGTGCCCCGGGCGAACGAATTGGCGCGCCCATTGCCCTACGTCGTCGTCGGGGTCGAGGTACTGCCGCTCGATCGTTCGCGACAGGTCCGGCATCTCTGCGGAATTGTAGACGAAGGGGTAGTTGCGAGCCTCGTCGTCGAGCCGGAAATCCGGCGCGTTGAACGGCGTGTGATCAAGTGTGATGTTGCTCTCGATCCGCAACATGTCGGACGCGTCGTCGAAATCGACGATCGTGACGCAATTGCCGAAAACGTCGTGGATCCAGCGCGATTCCGAAGGGGTCGGCGATATGCGCAGCGACGACCGCAGAAGCCGCTGGTCGTAGCTGTCGCGCGGACGCAAGAGCATCCGGTGTTCGCCGAAGCGAACAGGGCGCCGGTAGCGATATGTCGTGACGTGGCGGACGGAAAGGACGGTCACCGCGAACTCTGGCGCACTCTTGGGCCGAACTACGCCGGCAGCGCGAAACTAAAGCTGCCGGAGAGTGCAGGTGCAACATACCAAATCGCGATGCAGCAAGAGCGCGGCGACCTGCGGTATTCATGTCACGCCCAAAACTGGAACGGATTTCGCATCGCAGCGCGGCGGCTTGAGGAGGGGTTCTCATGCACATCGCACGGCTGTTCACGGAGCATCCCGCGTCTCTCGGCGAGAGTTACGCGCAGCATTCCCGCGTAGCGATGAGTTACGCAATCCCGCTCGCACTCGCCGCAACAGCGGCCGTCGTCCACGCAATTTTCCCGTTTCTGTTCAAGACGACGGCATCCGACATCATCCGACAGTTGAACACGCGCATGGCGAAGCGCTGCGCGGTGTGCCCCTCCGGGCCACAGCATCGACCGGACCTTTTCCCGGCTGCGACCACCGTCGACCTGACGTGACCGTGGTAAGCATCACCAGCGACGGCCGAAACGACCCGACCCTGCCACCAGCCGCAAGATCACGAGTAGAATAACCGCACCGAGCGTCGCGTTGACAAGCGCGCTGACGATACCGCTGCCGAGATGGATGCCAAGGCGCGGGAAGAGCCAGCTTCCCAGGAAAGCGCCGAGAATACCGACGATGAGGTCTCCGATCAGACCAAAGCCCGCGCCTCGAACAATGCGACCCGCGAGATAGCCAGCTACGATCCCGACGAGGATGACGACCAGCAGGCTTTCGTTGGACATGTTCATGATGCGCTCCCGCGCGACGCCGCTGCGCCGCTTGCAAGCTCAACACCGATGAAGCGAAGGCGTTGCATTCCAGATATCGCAAACGGCCGGGGGATTAGTTGGCGGAAGGGGTGGGATTCGAACCCACGGTGGGCTTGCACCCACGGCGGTTTTCAAGACCGCTGCCTTAAACCACTCGGCCACCCTTCCGGCTGCGCCCGGACCAACCCGTTGTGCGAGACGAAGCACGCGAGCGCAAGCGTCCATAGCGTTGCGCGCGAAACACGCTGTTCGACAATCGGTCGCAGCGCCGTCCGATCGATTGACCCAGGAAAAGGCCGGCACTTAATCTGCGCTTAAAGTTTCGGGGAAATGCTCTGACGTCCGCAAGATGCGGTGCGTCCTGTTGGGGAACACGTTTGACCGGATCGTCGCGTCACATCGAAGGCTCGCTGCGGGCGAAAACTTTGGTGCCGGTTCTGTCGCTTTGCGTCGTCGGACTATTGTCCGGTTGTGCGACCCAGCCGCAGCGCACCGCCGGTAGCTCGTTCGATCCAAAGTACGGCGTTTCCGCCAGCCCGCGTGTCGTTGCCGACGGCGATTCTGTCCCCAAGGGCGGCGGTAATGCTTTGATCGGCAAGCCCTACACGATCGCCGGCCAGACCTATTACCCGTCGGAGAAATCCTACTCCGCCGTCGGCCTGGCGTCCTGGTACGGCTCGGCCTTCCACGGGCGTCGCACCGCTAACGGCGAGATTTTCGATCGCATGTCGATCAGCGCTGCGCATCCAACGATGCCGCTGCCGAGCTACGCGCGTGTCACGAACCTGCGCAATCATCATTCGATTATCGTGCGCGTCAACGACCGCGGCCCCTATCACGCCAACCGCGTGATGGACGTGTCGGAGCAGGTTGCGGAGGCCCTCGCATTCAAACGTGTCGGGACCGCAAAGGTGCGTGTCGACTTCGTTGGCAAGGCCTCGATCGCAGGGTCCGATGACAACAAGCTGATGGCGACGCTGCGCACCGATGGCGCGCCGGCATCCGTTGGTCGTGACGGCGCCACCTATGTTGCTGGCGCCGAAGAGGCTCCGATGATGCCGACGCGTGTTGCCTCGGCGGCACCTGTCGCAATCCCGGCTCAAACGGCTTCGGATGCCGACGACGAACCGGCATTCGCCGGAACTCGCTCGCGCAACCTCGCGAGCGCGCCGCTGCCGCCGTCCCGGCCTTTCGACCTCGGTACGATCCCCGGCGCCGCGACACCGATCGCCGCATCGCGCGTCACCGCCGGCCGTTCCGACGTCCGCTCAATGCAGGCGATGATGCGCAGCGACGACCGCGCTCGCCGATAAGCGCAGGTCGCGCTTGCTTTCGCTCGCCGGCCAGCGTCACCATCGCTGGATGAAACAGGACG
Source organism: Beijerinckiaceae bacterium (assembly GCA_965246795.1). Taxonomy (GTDB): domain Bacteria; phylum Pseudomonadota; class Alphaproteobacteria; order Rhizobiales; family Beijerinckiaceae; genus JAJXWB01. The sequence goes on from CBDFFN010000012.1 coordinate 80,961, forward strand.
GGCAGGGGCGATGATCCGGCACGCTATCGCGGGCGGATTCGTCTGCCTTCTCGCTTCATCACTTCATGCGCAGCAGACCGTTTCGACGTCCTGCGCCAACGCGATCCTCATGGATGCAGAAACGCGCTCTGTTCTCCTCGAAAAGGATGCGGATGCGCTGGAATCGCCAGCATCGCTTGCAAAGGTGATGACGGCGGAGGTCGTGTTCCGTCAGATTGCCGAGGGAAAGCTTCGTCTCGACGACACGTTCGAGATTTCCGAACACGCCTGGCGCACCGGCGGCGCATCGGCCGGCGGCTCGGCCATGTTCGCGCAACTGAAGTCGAGGGTGCGCGTCGAAGACCTCATCCGCGGGCTTGTCATTCAATCCGGCAACGATGCGGCGATCGCGCTGGCGGAAGGCGTCGCGGGCTCGGAGGAAGCGTTTGCGCGCATCATGACGGCGCGGGCACGCGAAATCGGCCTGACGCAATCGCGTTTCGCAAACCCTTGGGGGAAGGGCGATCCCGAGCAGAAGGTGACGGCACGCGAGATGGCGCTGCTGTCCGACTACATCGTGCGCACCTATCCCGACCTCTACAAATATTTCGGCGAGAAGGAGTTCACCTGGAACAAGATCCGCCAGATGAACCGCAATCCGCTGCTGTTCACCGACATCGGCGCGGATGGGCTCAAGACCGGCAACATCGCGGAATCCGGCTTCGGCCTGATCGGATCGGCGGTGCAGAACGGACAGCGGCTGTACGTGGTGCTCAACAATTGCAAAAGCGCAAAAGACCGCGCCGAAGATGGCCGCAAGCTTCTCGTCTGGGGACTGCGCAGCTTCGACAAGAAGGCGATCTTTGCCGCCGGCGAGACGATAGGCGCTGCGAAGGTGTTCGGCGGTGATCGCAGCGAGGTGACGCTGATCGCCGACAAAGCCGTCACTCTTTTTACGCCGCGCGGATCAAATGAGAAACTGACGGGCAAGGTCGTGTACGACGGGCCGATCCCCGCGCCGGTCGAGAAGGGCGCGAAGATCGCGTCGCTGAAAATCTGGCGCGGCGCGAGCCTCGTCTACGAGACGCCGCTGCGTGCCGCCACGGACGTGCCGCAAGGCACGCTAAGCCGCCGGGCGCTGGACGCCGGAATGGAATACGGCACGGGACTGGTGCGGCACTACATCCTGCGGAAATGAGCGAGCATCCAGGCCGACTGATCACGTTCGAGGGCGGGGAAGGGGCGGGCAAATCGACCCAGGTCCGGCTGCTCGCGGATCGCCTTGCGGCGCATGGAATCGCGGCGCTCCCGACACGCGAGCCGGGCGGCTCGCCGCATGCCGAGGCCTTGCGGGAAGTTTTGTTGTCGGGCCTTGCGGCATCGCTTGGGCCTAAGGGGGAGGCGGTGCTTTTCACTGCGGCCCGTATCGATCATGTCGACAAGACGATTTTGCCGGCGCTTGCGGCCGGCAAGTTCGTGCTCTGCGACCGCTTCATCGACTCGACACTGGCCTATCAGGGCGCGTTGGGGCAGGTGCCTGGCGGTATGATCGCGGCACTCGAACGCGTCGCGATCGGCGAACGCCGGCCCGATCTCACCGTGTTGATCGACGTGCCGCCCGACGTCGGGCTTGCGCGCGCCGCGCGCCGGCGCGGTCGCGGTGCAGCCGACCGTTTCGAACGCGAGGACGGCACGTTTCACAGGGATCTGCGCGAGGCCTATCGCGGCATTGCGGAAGCCGAGCCTGCGCGCTTCCTCATTGTCGACGGAACGCTCGACGAGCGCGCGATCGCCGACGCGATCTGGGTCGAGATCATGCGCCGCTTTACCATCGCAGCCGAGCACGCGGCTTGAAAGCGCCGCGCGGCAAGGCGGCCGAAGCGCCACCCGAAAGCGACCGGCATCCGCTTGCGCCGCATCCGCGCGAGCAGGCGGCGCTCTTCGGTCACGACGCAGCGGAGCGCACGCTGCTCGACGCTTATCGATCGGGCCGCTTTCCGCACGCCTGGATTTTTGGCGGACGGCCTGGGATCGGTAAAGCGACGTTGGCTTGGAGGCTGGCGCGCTTTCTCGCCGCCAACCCCGATCCACAGACGCGCGATGTCCTCGAAGCCCAAACACTCGCTGTCTCGCCTGACAGCGCCGCCGCACGAACGATCGCATCCCTCGCCGCGCCGAACATCGCGCTGCTGCGCCGCGAATGGAACACCAAGATTTCGCCCCCCAAACACTACGGTGTCATCCGCGTCGACGAGGTGCGCGAAGCCTCGAAACGATTTCGGCTCTCGGCGGTCGGCGGCGGCTGGCGCATTGCCATCATCGACACGGCCGACGATCTTCATCCATCGGCGGCGAATGCGCTGCTGAAACTCATCGAGGAGCCGCCGTCGCGTTCGCTCTTCCTGCTGATCTCGCATCAACCAGGACGGCTGCTGCCGACGATCCGATCGCGCTGCCGCCGTCTTATTCTGTCGCCGCTGGGCGCGGATGAGATGGGAAAGACGCTTGCTTCGCTTGGCGTTGAAGTCAACGACGCGCTACTTGTGCGCGCACGCGGCTCCGTCGGCGACGCGATTTCCCTGTCGGCTGCCGACGGCGGTGCGCGCATCGCGAGCGATGTCGAGCGCATGTTGCAGCGCCTGCCCGGCATCGACTGGCGGGAGGTGGCGACTCTCGCCGACCGCGTGTCGCCGCCGCGTGCCGATGCAGAGTTCGAAGGGTTTGTCGGCGCCGTTTTCCACTACCTGCAGGATGAGGTGCGGCGACATGCGGGCGAAGGGACGCAGCGCCTTGCGCCACTGGCACAGGTATGGGAACAGTTCGACGCGGCCGCGCGCGCGACCGATACGCTCAATCTCGACAAACGGGCGCTTGTCCTGAACCTGTTCGAGGACCTGGGCGCCGCATCGGCTGCCGCGAACCGCTAATCGACAAAGTCCCGTCCGCGGGCATTTGGACCCGCATTTGCGGGAGATGCGATGAGCACCCGCGACACACTTCTGATCTCGACGGCCATTCCTTACGCCAACGGCGCGCCGCATATCGGTCACGCTTACGAGCGGATCGCGACCGACGCGATCGCCCGCTTCCACCGGCTCGACGGCCGCGACGTGTTGTTCGTCACCGGCATGGACGAGCACGGGCTGAAAGTGCAGCAGACCGCACAGCGCGAGGGAATTTCGCCGCACGATTTCGTCGATCGCATCGCTGAAGCGTTTCGCGAACTCGGCGATGTGCTCGAGTCGCCGACGGACGATTTCGTCCGAACCACTGAGGCGCGTCATGCCCGCGCGTCGCAGGCACTGTGGGAGCGGATGGCCGCTGCCGGCGACATCTACCTCGACACCTATGCCGGCTGGTATTCCGTTCGCGACGAAGCCTATTTCGACGAGAGCGAACTGACGGACGCGCCCGACGGCACGCGCCGTGCGCCGACCGGCGCGCCGGTGCAATGGGTCCAGGAATCTTCCTACTTCTTCAGGCTGTCGAAATACGCCGACAAATTGCTCGCGCTCTACGAGTTGCGGCCCGACTTCATCGTCCCCGAGCATTACCGGAACGAGATCGTCGCGTTCGTTAAGCGGGGGCTTTCCGACCTATCGATCTCGCGCACGACGTTCGATTGGGGCGTGCCGGTGCCGGGCGATCCCAAGCACGTCATGTACGTGTGGGTCGATGCGCTGACGAATTACATCACCGCGGCCGGCTTTCCGGATGCAGAAGCGCCGACCGCAAAGTACTGGACGCCCGACGAAGCCGGGCATCGCGTGGTTCACGTCATCGGCAAGGACATCACGCGCTTCCACGCGATCTACTGGCCGGCCTTTCTCATGTCTGCGGGCGTGCCGTTGCCGTCGCAAATCGTTGTCCACGGCTTCCTGTTCAACCGCGGGGAGAAGATGTCGAAGTCGGTCGGCAACGTCATCGATCCCTCGGGTCTGGCGAACACCTACGGCATCGATCCGCTGCGCTATTTCCTCCTGCGCGAGACGCCGTTCGGGCAGGATGGCTCCTACTCGCATGAAGCCATCGTCGCGCGGATCAACGCCGATCTCGCGAACGATCTCGGCAATCTCGCGCAGCGCTCGCTATCCATGATCGCGAAAAACTGCGGTGCCGCGATGCCGGGCCGCGGCCCTCTGACGGCGGCGGACGAAGCGATCCTCGCGGAAGCGCGCGGCATTGGCACGAAAGCGCGGGCGGCGATGAAGGGCTTTGCGCTGCATGCCGTGCTGGCCGAAATCTGGCGCGTGGTCGCGGAGGCGAACCGCTATTTCGCGGGGCAGGAGCCCTGGATGCTTCGCAAATCCGATCCGGCGCGGATGGCGACCGTGTTGGCCGTGACAGCCGACGTGTTGCGCCATGTCGCGATCTGGACGCAGCCTTTCATGCCGGGAAAGATGAGCGGACTGCTCGATGCGCTCGGCGTTGCCGACGGCGATCGGACCTTCGCTGCGACGGCGAGCGAGGGCGTCGCATCGGGGACGCCGCTACCTCCGCCGGTCGGTCTCTTCCCGCGCTTCGTCGAGGACGAGCCGGTCGCGCAAAAGGCTTGAGCCCATGCTCATCGACTCGCACTGCCACCTCGACTTTCCTGAGCTGGAGGCCGACCGCGTCGGCGTACTGGCCCGCGCGCGGGCGGCCGGTGTCGCGCGCATGATCACGATCTCGACGCGGATCGACCGATACGACGCCTATCGCGCTATCGCCGAAGCCGAGCTGGACGTCTTCTTCACGATCGGCACACATCCGCATCAGGCGCACGACTCGCCAGAAGCGAGCGTCGAGGAACTCATGGTGTTGGCGGCGCATCCCAAATGCGTTGGGATCGGCGAGGCGGGCCTCGATTACCACTATGACAAGGCGCCGCGTAACGTCGCGGCACGCGTCTTTCGCACGCATATCGCAGCGGCCCGCGCGACCGGCCTGCCGCTCGTCATCCACGCACGCGATGCCGACGCCGACGTCGCGGCCATCCTGGAAGACGAGATGGGGAAGGGGCCGTTCACGGCAGTTCTACACTGCTTCACGGCCTCGCGGACGTTGGCGGAGGCCGGCATCCGTTTGGGGCTCTACGTGTCGTTTTCCGGCGTCATCACCTTCAAGAATTCGGAGGAGCTACGCGCCATAGCCCGCGAACTGCCGCTAGATCGGCTTCTGGTTGAGACCGATGCGCCGTTTCTTGCTCCGGCTCCTTATCGCGGTAAGCGCAACGAACCAGCCTTCGTTGCGGAAACCGCAAAAGTGCTGGCGGGCGTTCGTGGGATAGATTCCTCGGAGTTCTCACGAGTTACATCGAAGAACGTCCTGACACTATTCTCTAAAATGCCGTCTGCCTCATACGCCGCATGACCCTCAGGCTTACTATTCTTGGCTGCGGATCGTCCGGCGGCGTTCCGCGCGTCGGGCCATCCGGTTGGGGCGCCTGCGATCCGGATGAACCGCGAAATCGCCGCCGCCGATGCGCTGTCCTAGTCGAACGGATCGCTCCGGAGGGCCGCACGGTCGTCCTTGTGGACGCCGGCCCGGACATCCGCGAACAGCTCCTCGACGCCGGCGTCGCCCGGCTTGACGCGATCCTGATGACCCATGCGCATGCGGACCATCTTCACGGCATCGACGATGTCCGGCCGCTGGTCATCAGCATGCGGCGGCGCATTCCGATGTATATGGATGGCCCAACGGCGGCCGAGGTCCACGCCAAGTTCGGCTACGTCATCGAGACACCGCCGGGCAGCCAGTATCCGCCGCTGGTCGACGAGCAACGTCTGACGCCGGGTATCCCGGTCCGGATCGACGGCCCAGGCGGACCGATCGAGGCTTTACCGCTTCGCTTCGAGCATGGCGACATCGATGCCCTCGGGTTTCGCTTCGGCAACGTCCTGTATTCGCCCGACCTTAGCTCCGTCCCACCGGAAACTGAGTATGGCCTCGCGGGGCTCGATGTCTGGATCATCGATGCGCTGCGCTACACACCACATCCCAGCCACATCACGGTCGCGCGGGCGCTCGAACTTGTCGACAAGTTTGGCAGTCGGCGCGCCGTCCTCACGAACCTGCACACCGATCTCGACTACGCGAGGCTCAGTGCAGAGGTGCCGACCGCCGTCGCGGTGGCGTCCGACGGCATGACATTAGAAATCTAGCTTTTTAAACAGCTCATTTATGTTCCATAATATCGCTTATGCGAATTACGTATATCTGGTTTGGAGACGCTTCCGCTAGTCGCCTCTCCAACTTCTCCCGTGATCGTCGGAGCAAGTTCGAGATTCTGGTAGCCAATCGCCACATTTGGCGTTATGTCTGATCGCGCGCGAACTCATGGCAATTGACCGTTACAATCAACGTTGGCTTTGGCTGGTTCTCGGACCGGTCTTTTCTGCGTTTCAGCGACATCGACAAATGGGGCGCGTGCCCGGGAGTCCGGGCATGGACGATGAGACAACGAGACTGGCATGAGCAAAGGTAGAGATTTCCGGCCGCGCAAACGTGGCTTCGACGATGACGCGCCCTTCGGTGGCGGCGGTGGCGACGGCTATCGTCCGGCTCGGCCTCCGGCACGGTCCCAGTTTGGGCCTCCTGGCGGCGGTGCTTTTCCGGACATGGTTCCGTCAAATGCGCCGACGGTTGACGCGACCGTCAAATGGTTCAAGGGCGACAAGGGCTTTGGCTTTGTCGAACTCGGCAATGGCACTGGTGATGCTTTCTTGCATATCGGCGCTGTCCAGGCAGCGGGGTACGAGACCCTGCCCCCGGGCGCCAAGCTGAAGGTCGTCGTATCCGCTGGTCAGAAAGGCCAGCAAGTGACGCGCATCACGGAGGCCGATCTTTCGACGGCCACGCCGGAGCGCCCGCGCAGCGGCGGCTTTGGTGGTGGCGGCGGCGGCTTTGGTGGTGGTGGTGGCGGCGGCGGCGGTTATGGGGATCGCGACTCGCGTCCGCCTCGCCGTACGGCGCCCGACCCGTCGACGGCCATCTCGCTGTCCGGCAAGGTCAAATGGTTCGATGAGACCAAGGGCTTCGGCTTCGTGCAGTCGAACGACGGCGGCAAAGACGTCTTCGTGCATATCTCCGTTCTTGGCGCGTCCGGGCTCCACAGCCTGATGGAAGGCCAAGCCGTGAATATGCAGGTCGTCGACACACCGAAGGGCCGCGAGGCGCTTTCAATCTCCGCCGGCTGATCTACCACTTTTTCAGTTCGAACGGCCGGCCTCGCGCCGGCCGTTTTCGTTTTCCGGCGCTGCACATATGAGCCCTGCTCCCGATCGCTCGATCGATCGCCTGATCGAGATCATGGCGCAGTTGCGCACACCGACGACCGGCTGCGCCTGGGATCTCGCGCAGACCTTCGCGACGACCACGCCTTACACGATCGAAGAGGCCTACGAGGTCGCGGACGCCGTGGCCCGCAACGATCTGCCCGATCTACGCGACGAACTCGGCGATCTTCTTCTGCAGGTCGTCTTTCACGCCCGGATGGCGCAGGAGCAAGAGGCCTTCGATTTCGGCGACGTCGTCGCGTCGATCAACGCCAAACTCGTACGTCGACATCCGCATATCTTCGGTGATACGCGCGATTTAAAAGCAAACGAAGTCAAAGCGCTGTGGGACACAATCAAAGCGCAGGAAAAGGCTGCGCGCGCCGCCGAACGAGGACCTCAAGCGACGACCTCCGCGCTCGACGATACGCCCGCAGGCCTTCCGCCGCTTGGCCGCGCCGCGCAACTTCAGAAGACTGCAGCAGCGGTCGGATTCGACTGGCCCGACGTAACGCCGGTGATCGCGAAGGTTCGCGAAGAACTCGACGAGATCGAAGGCCTGCTCGCCGACCCCAAAGCGTCGGTCGAAGCGCGCAGCGAAGAGATCGGAGATCTCCTGTTTGCTGTCGTCAACCTCGCCCGCCATCTTGGAGTCGCGCCTGACGCTGCGATAACGGCCGCCAACCAGAAGTTCGCCCGCCGCTTTCGCGGCGTGGAAGCAATTCTGGCCGCACGCGGGTACAAACCCTCGCAGAGTACTCTCGCGGAAATGGATGCAGCCTGGGACGACGTGAAGCGGACTGAGAAGCGCTAGATCGTCCCGGTCGGCCGCAAGTCTTGAGGCGCATGCGCTTGCGGAAAGCGCCGGACGACGCGCTCGGCGCGCTCTGGCGGAATGCGCAGCGTCACCCGCGTCGCGCCATCGGTCCCAGCGCGGCGATCAAGCACCTCGCAGGTCTCGTGCAGCCAGGCCAACGAAGCGCCGTCCTCTGCCGGAACATCGACTTCGAGAACGATGCGCCCCGTCGCAAGGCAGTCCTCGATCGCATCGAGCAGAGACGCGATGCCTTCTCCCGTCAACGCCGACACAACGACGGGCCGTGCGCCGCGTGGCGTTGCCCGTGCGCGCCGCAGCAGCGCCTCCTGCCCCTCGGCATCGAGCGCGTCGAGCTTGTTCCAGACTTCGAGGAAGCGTCCGCGCGCCGGGTCGACACCGAGTTCGTCGAGAATGCGTTCGACGTCCCTGCTCTGCGCTTCGCTGTCGCCATGCGACATGTCGCGGACGTGCAGCACCACATCGGCAGAGATCACCTCCTCAAGCGTGGCGCGGAAAGCCGAAACCAGCGAGGTCGGAAGATCGGCGATGAACCCGACCGTATCGGAAAGAATGACGCGAGCGCCATGCGGGAGACGAACGGCGCGCAAGGTCGGGTCGAGCGTTGCGAACAGCAGGTCCTCCGCCACCACGTCGGCATGCGTCAGGCGGTTGAAGAGCGTTGATTTCCCGGCGTTGGTGTAGCCTACCAGCGCGACGACCGGCCACGGCACATCCTGTCGGCGTGCCCGGCTCAGCCCCCGCGTGCGTTTCACCTGTTCGAGGTCGCGCTCGATGCGGCTTATCCGCTCCTGGATCAGGCGACGGTCGGTTTCGATCTGCGTTTCGCCAGGACCGCCAAGGAAGCCGAAGCCGCCGCGCTGCCGCTCCAGATGGGTCCAGGACCGCACAAGCCGCGATTTTTGATAGGCGAGATGCGCGAGTTCGACCTGCAGCGCGCCTTCCCTAGTCCGCGCGCGGCGGCCGAAAATTTCGAGGATCAGACCAGTGCGGTCGATGACCTTCGTCTTCAGCGCTTTTTCGAGATTGCGCTGTTGCACCGGCGACAGGGCGCAGTCCGCCACGACGAGGACGATCTCGCTCTCGGCAACGATGGCTGCGATCTCTTCGACCTTGCCTTTTCCGACATAAGTCGCCGGGCGAATGGCGCCCAGCATCACCAGAGAATGGCCGACAACTTCCACGTCGATCGCTGCGGCAAGGCCAATCGCCTCGTCGATTCGCGCCTCGGGCGACCGCCCCGCTCCAGCACCAGCAGCCGTTCGCTCGTTGAGGTAGGGTCCAACCACCCAAACCCGCGCGCGCTTATCGCCCCGTATTGGACGCGGACCGAGGTCGACGCTCACGAGGTCATGGCCTGGGCGTTAACTGCTTGCCTCTTCGGTCGGTTCAAACATCTGGATCGGCTGGCCCGGCATGATCGTCGAGATCGCATGCTTATAAACAAGTTGCGAGTGACCATCACGGCGTAGCAGTACACAGAAATTGTCGAACCAGGTCACGATGCCCTGCAGCTTCACGCCGTTAACAAGAAAGATCGTGAGCGGAATTTTGTTCTTGCGGACATAGTTGAGAAACGTGTCCTGAAGATTTTGACTGCGTTCGGCCGCCATTTCTTACCTTGCCCCTAGTGCCGCCCTCGCGGCCGCCTCCAGACGTATGCGCCCCGTGCCTCGCGCATACCAAACCGTTCATATCGTGCAAGACACCGGGCTGGACAACCCTCCGCTCAGGCATCTGCGCAATGACACCTTACGGTCTGCAAACGAGAGGCCAGCAATCGTCCCTTCCGGTTACAGCACTGCTAGCACCCCGCTCTCTCCGTCAGTCGATCGATAGCGATTTCAATTTACGATGCAGGGCCGATCGCTCCATTCCGATGAATTCAGCTGTGCGGGAAATGTTGCCGCCGAAACGGCTGATCTGCGCAACCAGATATTCGCGCTCGAACATCTCGCGCGCATCGCGCAGCGGCATGCCGAGCAATTTTTCACCGCCGGCGCCGTTCGGCGTGCCGGGCACAAGCCCCACGACTTCGGACGGCAGCATTTCTGCGCTGATCTCCTGGTCGACATCCCCCGTCGCAAGGATCATCAGACGCTCGACGTTATTGCGAAGCTGGCGAATGTTGCCCGGCCAGTCATGCGACTGCAGCACAGCCATAGCGTCCTGTGCGATCTTGCGACGCGCCATGCCGGTCGTCTGCAGCACAAGATCCATGAAAAAGTCGATCAGCTCCGGAATGTCCTCGCGTCGCTCCGCCAACGATGGAACGCGGATCGGCACGACAGACAGACGATGAAATAAGTCCTCACGGAATGAGCCTTCGGCGATCGCAGCGCCTAGATCGCGTGATGTTGAAGAGACGATGCGTACATCGACGTTGACGCGCGTCGTGCCGCCGACCCGCTGGAAACTCTGATCGACAAGCACGCGCAGGATCTTCGCCTGTGTCTCGCGCGGCATGTCGGAGACTTCGTCGATGTAGAGGGTGCCGCTATGCGCTTCTTCCAGCGCGCCGATCTTGCGAGACCCGTTGTTGCCCTCGTTGCCGAAAAGTTCGATCTCCATCGTCTCCGGCGTTATCGTCGCCGCGTTGATGACGACGAACGGCCCTGCCTTGCGTCCAGACGCGTCGTGAATGGAACGCGCGACGAGTTCCTTGCCGGTGCCGGGACCACCCGTGATGAGAACGCGCGAATTCGCCGGCGCGACGCGGTCGATCACTTGTCGCAGCTGGTTGATGACAGTCGACGAGCCGATGATACGGTCGGTCGCGCCACTGCGCTGACGCAGATCGGAAACTTCGCGACGCAGGCGCGAGGTTTCGAGCGCGCGTTCCACGACAAGGCAAAGCCGGTCGGCCTTGAAAGGCTTCTCGATGAAATCGTAAGCGCCAGATTTGATCGCGCTCACCGCCGTTTCGATGTTGCCGTGGCCCGAGATCATCACGACAGGCAATTCGGGATGTTGCTTCTTCACGACCTCGAGCAATTGCAGCCCGTCGAGCGTCGAGCCTTGCATCCAGATGTCGAGGAAGGCGAGACCCGGCCGCCGCGCCTCGATTGCCGCAAGCGCTTCGTCCGAGTTCTTCGCTGTACGCGTGTCGTAGCCTTCGTCCGAGAGAATGCCGGACACGAGTTTGCGGATGTCGGACTCGTCGTCGACGATGAGAATGTCGGTTGCCATGTCGTCTCGTCAGTTTGCCTGGATCAGGGTTTTGGGTTCGGCCGACGTCTCGTCGGGTGCGGCCGGACCTAGCGGAAGGTCGATGCGGACGCGCGCGCCACGTCGGCCCACGGCGTCAAGAAGTTCGAGTCGGCCACCGTGCTCTTCAACGATCTTTGCGACGATAGGGAGGCCGAGTCCTGTTCCCTCGGATCGCGTCGTTACATAGGGCTCGAGCAGCCGTTGACGATTTTCCAACGGGAAGCCCTTCCCGTTGTCGCTGATGTCGATGATCGCGCGACCGTCGTCCGTCGACAGGACGATCTCGACAAAACCCTCCTCGCCGATTTCCTCGAACGCGGCGATACCCTCTGTCGCGTTCTTGATGACATTGGTCAGCGCCTGCGAGATCAGGCGCCGATCGAATGTCGTAACGACCGGCTGCGCGGGCAGCGATTCCTTCAGCGTGACGCCGGGATGGCCGACACGCATCAGAAACACAGCCTCACGCACGCACTGGCTAAGATCTTCGCGTTGCGGCCGCGCTTTCGGCATGCGCGCGAACGATGAAAACTCGTCGACCATGCGCTTGATGTCGTCGACCTGGCGCACGATCGTGTCGGTGCACTGGTCGAAAATGTCGCGATCCTGCGTAATGACGCGACCGTATTTGCGCTTCAATCGCTCCGCCGAAAGCGCAATCGGCGTCAGCGGATTTTTGATCTCGTGCGCGATGCGGCGCGCGACATCCGCCCACGCCGACGTGCGTTGCGCACTAACCAGGTCGGTGATGTCGTCGAGCGTTGCGACATAGCTGCGACCGTCAGCGACTGTCCCCGCAGATGTCACGCGCACGTTAACGGTGCGCTCCTTGCCATCGCGGAGCAGCGAGATTTGTTTCTCGACCGCGCGTCCAGTGCCGGCCGCGTCCTGCAGCACTGCAGCAATTTCCGGAAGCACCTGACCGACCGGCTGCCCGACGGCGCCATCGTTCGTCACGACCAGCTGCTCGGCGGAGCGGTTCAGCACCGACACGTCGCCTTTCGGATCGATGCCGATCACCGCGGCCGGCACGCCCGCAAGCACTGCTTCCGAGAACGCGCGACGTTCCTCGTTCAGGCTGTTGGCCGCAAGAAGCCGGTTCTGCTGCAGCCGTAACTCGGTCGTCATATTGTTGAAGGTCTCGCCGAGATGCGAAAGATCGCCCTCGGTGCGGTCGGGCGGTACGCGCACGAAGAGGTTGCCGGCCGCGACCTGATCCGTCGCGGAGATGAGGCGGCGGATCGGCGTCACGAGCTTGTTCGCGAAAGACAGGCCGAGCCACACCGCCGACAGCAACATGATGAACGCAAGCAGCGAAAACATGATCGCAAAGGCGAGCAGGATGTTGCGGCGGTGCGCCTCGAAACCGTTGTAGATCGCGATGAGGTTCGCGGCCTGTTCGGGAAATTGCATTGTGAACGGATCGATCGGTCGCGCAACGTAGAGAAACGCACCGTCGTAGGCCTTGAGCTCGCGCAAGGCGACAAAGGCCTTGCCGTCTTCCAGCACGAGGCAGGTCGGCTCGCCGCTGCGCGCGTCCGCGAAATCGTTCGTTTCGGGCTTGCTGACCGTCGTCTTCGGTTGCCCCTCGGCGGAATAATCCACCTGATCGAGGATCGTGCCGTCTTCACGCATCAGCGCCGCCGACGTGAAGCCAAGAAATTTCGCGCGGGTGAAAAGGAAATCGTGAAAAAGCTTTCGGTCGACATCGAACATCGGCCGCGCGCGATCGAGGTCGGATGTCGTGAGGTTCGCTTCCTGCAGCAGTGAATGGCATTGCGACTGACGGAAGAATTGCGCCGCGGTCGCCGTGTTGAAAATGAACGAACGTACGTCGTTCATGAAGGCAGGGCTGATGGCGCGATCAATCGTGACAGCGCCTGCGATCGCCATCAATATCGCCGGCACCGCCGCGATGATCGAGAAAAGTTTGACGATGCGCAGATGCAGTCGCGCACCGGCGACGCCTTCGCGCCATGCGGACACGATTGTCCAACCTTCGACGACAACAATCGCAACGAGGATGAGGATTGCGACGACATCTGCGATGAACAGTGCGGTAACGATCTCGCCTGTCGGCGCGATCGACGTTAGGCCGGACAAAACGAAAAAACTGGCGAGCGCGCATATCAGCGCGAAGATCACCGCAAACGGTCCGAGCCGCGTCAGCACGCGCGCGGCCGTACCACGGTTCACTTCGTCCGATTCAATAGAGTTCGCCGCGTCCGTCACTCGTCACCAATGATCCCGTTGGGGATTCTATCAACCGCCAGTGGCAGTGACGCAACGGTGTTGCGCGATTGCGACGGATTTCTGGCGAAGGTGGGACGATGACCGTTGCGTGGCGCTTTCGACCGCGCAAATCTGTCTTTTGAACCGCTCTAACGCGGCAGGCGCATCATCTTGATTTCGAGATCGCGGACTTTCTTGCGCAGCGTGTTGCGGTTAAGGCCTAAGAGTTCTGCCGCTTTAATCTGATTGCCGCGCGTCGCCGCCAGCACTGTGGCCAGTAGCGGATATTCGATCTCGCGCAGGACACGATGATACAACCCCGGCGGGGGCAGGCCATCGCCGGACGCCTTGAACATAGTCGCAAGATGCCTCTCGACCGATTGCGCCAGCGGCGTATCAGAGGAGGCTCCGGTATCGTTGCGGTCGGCGCGCGGCGCAGCGGCCATCGGCGCTTCAGCGCGCTCGGGCGGATCGAACGACATCACATCGTGTCGCAATTCCGCGTCGACGAGCGCTTCGGCGATAACCTCTTGAGGGTAAAGCGCCGCGAGCCTTCGCGTCAGGTTCTCGAGTTCGCGGATATTGCCGGGCCAGCGGTATTTCTTCAGCCGGTCGAGCGCCCCGCTGTCCAGACGCTTCGCGGGTAGCCCCTCGTTGACGGCGATCTGGAAGAAATGGCGGACAAGATCGCCGATGTCATCGGTACGCTCGCGCAAAGGCGGCAAGCGCAGCGGCACGACATTTAATCGGAAGAACAGATCCTCGCGGAACAGCCCCTGCCCGATCGACACCCGCAAGTCCTTGTTCGTCGCAGCGACGATGCGCACGTTGGTCTTGATCGGCGTGCGCCCGCCGACAGTCGTATATTCGCCCTGTTGAAGCACGCGCAGAAGCCGCGTCTGTGCCTCCATCGGCATGTCGCCGATCTCGTCGAGGAACAGCGTGCCGCCCTCGGCCTGCTCGAAGCGACCGACGGACCGCTGGCTGGCACCAGTGAAGGCGCCCTTCTCATGGCCGAACAATTCGCTTTCGATGAGATCGCGCGGAATGGCCGCCATGTTGATGGCGACGAACGGACCCTTCTTGCGCTTGCCATAGTCGTGCAGCGCACGCGCAACGAGCTCCTTGCCGGTGCCCGACTCGCCGGTGATCATCACCGTGAGATCAGTCTGCATGAGACGCGCGAGCGCGCGATAGATCTCCTGCATTGCAGCCGAGCGCCCAACGAGCGGCATGCCTTCGAATTCATCGAGGACTTCGCGCTCCGGTCGGCCACGCGGCGTTGACAAAGCACGACCGACGATGCCGACAAGCTCTTTGAGATCGAACGGCTTCGGCAGATAGTCATAGGCGCCGCGCTCCGATGCCTTGATCGCCGTCATGAACGTGTTCTGCGCGCTCATCACGATGATCGGCAGATCGGGCCTGATCTTTTTTATGCGCGGAAGGAGCTCGAACGCGTTCTCGTCCGGCATCACAACGTCGGTGATGACGAGATCGCCGTCGCCAGCCTGCACCCATCGCCAGAGTGTCGCGACATTGCTGGCGGTGCGGACTTCGTAACCAGCGCGCCCCAGTGCCTGGCTCAGCACCGTGCGGATCGCCATGTCGTCGTCGGCGACGAGAATGGATCGTGTCGTCATACGTTACGCCTCGCGTCGGGCCGGACGCCGGCGGACCTCTTCTTCACGATAGACAGGCAACAGAATGCGAAACGTCGTGCGCCGCGGCTGTGACTCGCATTCGATGATGCCTCCATGATCGCCTATGATTTTGGCAACCAAAGCAAGTCCAAGGCCAGACCCGGACGCCTTGTTGGTCACGAACGGGTCGAACAGGTGAGGCAGAATGTCCTCCGCAACTCCCGGCCCGTTGTCCCTAACGCAGAATTCCATCGGTAGTGCCACCGGTGCCTTCGCACCGCCGACGCGAAGGCTGACGCCCGGCCGGAAAGCGGATGAAAGTTCGATCTCGCCATTAACGGCATCGGAGCCAATCGACTCCGCAGCGTTCTTCACGAGGTTAAGGAACACTTGAATGAGCTGATCGCGATTGGCGAAAACCGGCGGCAGCGAAGGATCGTAGCTTTCGACAAAATTGATATGTCGCGCGAAGCCGGCGCGCGCGATCTTTCGCACGTGATCGAGCACAGCATGAATATTGACGGCAGAACGCTCGACCGGACGCGCATCCGAAAAAGAGTCCATGCGCGACACCAGCTTAACGATGCGGTCGGTTTCGTCGCAGATGAGACGTGTCCACAGCCGGTCGTCGTCCGACAGGTTCGCTTCAAGGAGCTGGGCGGCACCGCGGATGCCAGAGAGCGGGTTTTTGATCTCGTGCGCCAGCATGGCCGCTAGCCCTGAAACCGAGCGAGCTGCCCCTCGATGCGTCAATTGCCTGTCCATTTTATCGGCAATTGTCCGTTCTTGCAGCATCATGATTACGCCGCCGGCAATTTCGTGCAGCGGTGCAATGTGGACGTCGACGAAGCGTTCGGTCCCGATGCGCGGATTTCCGAGATCAATTCGATACTCGTTGATTGTCGCCTCGTGCTCGCGGGCCTGCGCGACAAGCGACAGGACAGGCGAGGATGGCGGCAGCAGGTCCGGAAGACGCTGTCGGCGCAACGTCCGAAGGCCGCTTTCGAAAAAAATTTCCGCAGCGCCGTTGCCGTCGACGATCATGTTGTCGTGGTCGAGCGCGAGTACCGGGTTCGGAAGAGCGTTCAGCAGCATTTTTGCTTCGATCCCGCGACCGAGACGGGGCGTGTCGACGGGCAGATCGCTTTCATGAAGAGCCATTGTCCGCCCGGATTGGCGCTTTGCGCGCGAGTTGGGTTTCATGCTGCGGCCTGCATCGCCGGCACGTCCCAAAGTGTTTCGAGAAGCGCCTGGACTTCGCCGGCAATCTCGCCGGTCGCCAGACGCTGCGGTACGTCCACGCCGACGTCAAAACCGTCCTCGATGGCGCAGCGCGCATAGGCGACGAGATGTTTTCGCGCATGTCGGATGCCGGTCTCGATGCCGAGCCACGAGAGCAACGAATCGTAATGCGCCATTGCGGCGTCGCGTCGGCGGGCCCCCGATGGCGGTCGGATCGTTTCGCCACGCAGGGCGCCGGCGATCGCGCCGACGAGCCACGGCCGTCCGACTGCCGCGCGCCCGATCATCACGGCATCCGCGCCGGACTGCTGGAGCATCTTTCGCGCATCATCCGAAGAATGACAGTCGCCGTTGGAGACGAGAGGAATGTCGATGGCCTCGCGCACCGCGCGGATGGCCTTCCAATCGGCAGAACCTTTGTAGAATTGCGAGCGTGTGCGGCCGTGAACCGTGACCATCGCCGCGCCCTCGCCTGCGACACGTCGCGCGAGATCGGGAGCATTGCGGCTCGCATCGTCCCAACCCAACCGCATCTTCACGGAGACTGGTACGCGAACCGCACCGACGACAGCTCTCACAAGATCGGTCGCGAGCTGCGGCTCGCGCATGAGCGCAGAGCCAGCGTAGCCGCCGACGACGCGCTTCGCGGGACACCCCATATTGATGTCGATGATTCGTGCGCCCGAGGCCTCGGCAAGACGGGCCGCTTCCGCGAGCCTTGCGGGATCGCGCCCTGCGATCTGAACGACATGGATGGCGATGCCCTCGCCAACGGCGCGCAATCGCGCTTCCTCATTCGCCGCGATGTAAGCGTCGGCTGCGACCATCTCCGAGACGACGAGGCTTGCGCCGAACGATTGTGCCGCGCGGCGCATGCCAACATCGGTGACGCCTGACAGCGGCGCGAGGAACGCCCGACCATCGAGGATGACACCGCCGACCCGAACATCGGGTACACTGCTTACGAAATGGGCACGAACGGACACGCCCAAATGATAGTCAAATTGTTCACGGGCGCAAGCGCTATTGTGCAGTGCAAAATGGCACAGCCATTGACCCGTCCGGGCAAAAAGATGACACGAGCCCGATGTCTGTCCACCCTGAAATCGCAGTGCTGATTGTTGCCGGCGGCCGGGGCACGCGGATGGGCGGCGTGCCCAAACAATATCGGACCTTAGCTGGCGCGCCGATCATCGCGCGAACGATCCGCGCCTTCGAAAACGCTCTGCCTGGGGCACCGATCCAGACCGTGATCGCCGCTGGTGACGAGGCGGCGTTTCGAGAAGCGGTCTCCAGCCTACCCGCCGGCCGAAGCCTGCCGCTGGTCATGGGTGGCAGCAGCCGGCAAGCCTCGGTTCGCGCGGGTCTCGAAGCGCTGGCGTCGTTGCAACCGGAGCTTGTGCTCATTCACGATGCTGCTCGGCCGTTCGTGACGTCCAAGGTCATCGCCGCCGCCAAACGCGCAGCGATCGACCACGGTGCCGCCGTCCCCGGCGTGCCCGTCACCGACACGGTGAAGATTATCGACGCGGGCGGGGCCGTCCGACAAACACCCGATAGGGCCACCCTGCGTGCCATCCAGACGCCGCAAGCGTTTCGCTTCGATCTGATCCTCGCCGCGCATCGCGTGCAGGCAGGCGCGCAGCTGACCGACGACGGCGCGGTCGCCGAGGCCGCTGGTCACACAGTTCATGTTTTCGAAGGGGATGCGCAGAACGTGAAGATCACGACTTCCGACGATCTTGCCAGCGCCGAGACGCGGCTCGGCGGTACGCTGACGGACATACGCGTCGGGCAAGGTTACGACGTCCACGCGCTCGGGCCCGGCAACGCCGTCTGGTTCGGCGGTGTCGCGATCCCGCACGATCAGGCGCTCGTCGGACATTCCGACGCCGACGTCGTCGCGCATGCCGTAACCGACGCCATCCTCGGCGCGTTGGCCGACGGCGATATCGGCTCCCATTTTCCGCCGTCCGATCCGCAATGGAAGGGCGCGGCGTCCTCGATCTTTCTCGCCCATGCCGCGAAACTCGTGCGCGAGCGCGGCGGCCAGATCGCTCATGTCGACGCGACGGTCGTCTGCGAGCGGCCGAAGGTTGGCCCGCATCGCGACGCCATCCGCGCCAGTCTCGCCGGGATCATGGGCATCGATATCGGCCGTGTTGCCGTAAAGGCGACGACCTCCGAGAGGCTCGGTTTTCCCGGCCGCGAGGAAGGCGTCGTCGCGATGGCGACGGCAACCGTGCGGCTTCCGGAAACGGCGTCGGCCTGATGGACGAGCTCGTCGATCGCGCCCGCGCGACGATCGAACGATTTGTGGACTGCAAGTTGCGCCTGGCGACGGCGGAATCCTGCACTGGCGGGCTCATCGCGGCAGCTTTGACGGCCGTGCCAGGCTCGTCTGCTGTCGTCGAGCGTGGCTTCGTCACCTATTCCAACGAGGCGAAAGCCGAGTCGCTTGGCGTGCCCGCCGATCTGATCGCACGCTACGGCGCCGTGAGCGCCGAAGTCGCACGTGCGATGGCGCAAGGCGCACTCGCGCATTCGCATGCGGAGATCGCGGTGTCGGTGACAGGCATTGCCGGTCCGGGCGGCGGGTCGGCGGAGAAGCCGGTCGGTCTCGTACACTTTGCCTGCGCGCGACGCGGCGGGACGGTGCGGCATGTCGAACGCCGCTTTGGCGACATCGGCCGCGAGGATGTGCGCACGGCGTCTGTGATTCAGGCGCTTGATCTCGCCGATCTCGTTGCGCAGCAGGGATGAGTGCCCCTTACCAGCCAATCCCCCTGCCAGATCGCGCGCGACTGACCGATAACGAGATGGCGGCGCGCTCGCGCGATGTGCTCGCACGGATGCGACGCCGGCACACGATCCGGGAATTCTCCAGCAAACCTGTGCCACGCGAGATCGTCGAGAACTGCATCGCCGTCGCCGGCCTTGCCCCGAGCGGCGCCAACCAGCAGCCGTGGCGCTTCGTTCTCGTCGGACCCGGTCCGCTCCGGAAGCAGTTGCGGGACGCGGCTGAGGCGGAAGAACGCGAGTTCTACGACGGGCGCGCGAGTGCCGAATGGCTCGATGCGCTCGGGCCGCTCGGCACCGACGCCGACAAGCCTTTTCTTGAGACGGCACCGTGGCTCATCGCCATTTTTGGCCAGCGCTACGGCGAGACTGACGGCAAGCGTGTGAAGCATTACTACGTGCCGGAGTCCGTCGGTATCGCGACAGGCTTTCTCATCGCGGCGCTGCATGAGAGCGGCCTCGCGGCTCTGACGCACACGCCGAGCCCGATGGGCTTTCTTAACGAGGCGCTCGGCCGGCCGGACAACGAGAAGGCCTACATTCTGCTCGTCGTCGGACATCCCGCCGAGGATGCGACCGTGCCGGCGCATGCGAAGCAGAAGCTGGCGTTAAACGATATCTTGAGCGACCGCTAGGCGTTTACGCCGTACAAGGCATCCGCGCGCTTTTCGAACGCCGCGGCAAACTGCCGGAACGCCTGATCGAACAGCGCCCCCATCACCAGCGCCAGCGCCCGGCTGCGAAACTCGTATTCGATGTAGAACTCGACGGTCGAGGTGCCCTCATCGGGCCCATCGACGAAACGCCATTCGTTGACGAGCCTACGAAACGGACCGTCGACGTAGGCAACGTGGATGGCGGGTCGCGCGGCGTCGCACGTCACCTTGCTTGTGAATTTCTCGCGGATGGCGCGGTAGCCGACCTCCATGTCGGCGACGATGATCTCGCCTTGCGGCGACGACGTGCGCTTGCGCACACGCAGGCCCGTGCACAGCGGCACGAACTCCGGATATTTCTCGACGTCGGCAACGAGCGCATACATTTGCTGCGCCGAATGGCGGACGCGGCGCGAATTACGAAACTCGGGCATAAATTAACGCGATGTCAGCGGATACGAAGACAGCCTTTGTGTCCGGTGTAAGTCGCAAATAGCCGCTTCTGCGACGTGATCCAGCGGCGGCAGCTCCCATCGTCGGGGAAGAAGGCCACCTGCTCGTTCCAGGCGACCGCGATATCCTGATTGTAGGGAGCCACGTTGATGCCGCCGCTGAAGTGGCCGCGCCACAGGCCGGGCGCCACGGCAAGCCGCTCATCGACGACGCGCGCGCCATAGTCAGCCGCGAATGCGCCTGTTCCGGCGGTCAGAACGGCCAAAGCGAACACGAATGAGCGGACCATCGATTCCTCCTGCGCTATGACCATGTCTGGTCGGTCCTGGAAAAGGCAAGCACGGGCCTGCCCTTGCGCGTGTGCGGCCCCGGCTCTATTCCCGCGACATGAGCGCCCTCACCGCGCCGATGCCGGAACCGCAGAGCCGTCCGGCGCCAAGGATCTCGTTCGTGTCGCTGGGCTGCCCGAAGGCGCTCGTCGATTCCGAGCGTATCGTCACGCGCCTGCGATCCGAAGGCTACGAACTCGCAAAGACGCACGCCGGAGCGGACGCCGTCATCGTCAACACCTGCGGCTTCCTCGACAGCGCCAAGGCGGAGTCGCTCGCGGCCATCCGCGCCGGCCTCGACGAGAACGGCAAGGTGATCGTCACCGGCTGCATGGGCGCGCAGCCGGACGCCATCCGCGACGTCTGCCCGGACGTGCTCGCGATCTCCGGCCCGCAGCAGCTCGAAAGCGTGATGAGCGCAGTGCGCGCCGCCGTGCCGCCACTGCACGATCCGTTCGTCGATCTCGTGCCCGACATCGGCATCAAGCTTACCCCGCGCCATTACGCCTATCTGAAGATTTCCGAAGGCTGCAACAACAGCTGCTCGTTCTGCATCATCCCGCAACTGCGCGGTCGGCTTGTGTCGCGGCCGATCGTCGAAGTTCTCCGCGAGGCGGAGAAGTTGGTCAAAGCGGGCGTGAAGGAACTGCTCGTCATCTCGCAGGACACCGGCGCCTACGGCATCGACACGCGTTTCCTCGATGCGCAATGGCAGGACCGCGCTGTGCGCACCAAATTCATCGACCTCGTGCGCGAGCTTGGAAATCTCGGCGCGTGGGTGCGGCTGCATTACGTCTATCCCTACCCGCATATCGACGAGGTGATCGGTCTGATGGCGGACGGCAAAGTGCTGCCGTATCTCGACATGCCCTTGCAGCACGCATCACCGAACGTGCTCCGCGCCATGAAGCGCCCCGGCGACCAGATGAAGATGCTGGAGCGCATCAAGGCGTGGCGGCGCGCAGTCCCGGACCTCGCGATCCGCTCGACCTTCATCACCGGATTTCCCGGCGAAACCGACGACGATTTTACGACGCTTCTGGATTGGATCACTGAGGCAAAGATCGATCGGCTCGGCGCATTCAAATACGAGCCGGTTGGCGGCGCACCGGCGAACGATCTGGGTCTCGCCCTCGTACCGGATGCCGTGAAGCACGCGCGCTACGACCGGCTGATGGCGCGCCAGCAGCAGATCAGCGCAAAGCTTTCGCGCGAAAAGATCGGCAAGCGACTGCCTGTCATCATCGACCAGGTTGGGCCGACCGTTGCGCGCGGGCGCAGTATGGCCGATGCGCCCGAGATCGACGGGACGGTGCATGTCGCGACACGCCGACGTCTTTCGCCGGGCGATATCGTGTCCGTGAAGATCGAACGCGCGGACGCCTACGATCTGCACGGACAAGCGGTTTGAGGGAGAAGTCGAAATGACCAAAGCCATTCGCGTTCACAAGGCCGGCGGTGCCGATGCCCTCTCCTTCGACGATGTCGATGTACCGGCACCCGGACCGAAGGAAGTTCAGGTCAAGCAGCACGCCATCGGCGTGAACTATCTCGACGTCTATCAGCGCGCTGGCCTCTATCCGATTCCGACCCCGTTTGTGCTCGGCAGTGAGGGCGCGGGCGAAGTTGTCGCTGTCGGCAGCGATGTGAAGGATTTCAAAGCCGGCGATCGCGTTGGTTATGCCGGCGCGCTAGGCGGCTATGCGCAGGTCCGCAACCTGCCAGCCGCTATTGCAGTGTCACTGCCGTCCAGCGTCTCCTACGAACTCGCCGCGGCATCGATGCTGAAAGGCCTCACGGCGCAATATCTGCTGCGCCAGACCTATCGCGTCAAAAGCGGCGACACGATCCTCGTACATGCAGCCGCCGGCGGCGTCGGCACGATCCTTTGCCAGTGGGGCAAGGCGCTCGGTGCGACGGTGATCGGCACTGTTGGCACGAAAGAGAAAGCCGAGATTGCGAAGAAGAATGGCGCTTCACACACGATCCTCTACCGCGACGAGGATTTCCCCGCGCGCGTGAAAGAGATCACCGGCGGGAAGCTTTGCCAGGTTGTCTACGACGGCATCGGCAAGACGACATTTCCGGCATCGCTCGACTGTCTGGCGCCGCTCGGCGTATTCGCCAGTTACGGATCGGCATCGGGTCAGATCGACGCCTTCAACATCAACATCCTGTCGGCAAAGGGCTCGCTCTATGCGACGCGCCCAACCCTTGCGACCTTCGTATCCAATCGCGGAAACCTCGAAGTGATGGCGCGCGAGTTGATGGAGGTGCTCGGCAATGGCACCGTGAAGGTCGAGATCACCGCGAAATACCCGCTCGCGGATGCGCAGAAGGCGCACCGGGCGCTGGAAGGCCGCGAGACGACGGGGTCTGTGATCCTTACGCCGTGAGGATCATTCCGTATGCCTGCCACGCAGAAGCGGTAGGCCAACCACGTAAACGGCGCAACCCGCTAATGCCCACCGCACGAGGGCCGAGGGCTGCAAGTCCTGGAGGATCGCAACGATGGCAAGGACGCTAAAAAGCGTCACGATGGCCGTCGTCGCGACCCGCATCTGCCTGACACGTACCGGATGCACGAAGACCACCGGCGCGAACATGAGTGCGATCGCGGAAACGACGATCGCAGCGTTCGGCAGCGCGCCTGCTCGAAACACGAATAGGTAGAAAACCAGCACATTCCAAATCGCAGGAAAGCCGCGAAACCACAGGTCTTTCGTCTTCATGCGCGTGTCGGCAAAATAGAGCGCCGACATCACAGTGACGGCGACTGCCAGCGGCGTAGCGAGGCCTGGCGGCAGCAAGTCGCTGCGCCAAAGGGCAACAGCGGGCACGATGACATAGGTGAGATAGTCCACCACAAGGTCGAGAACGTCGCCATCGATTTCGGGCAGCGTCTCTTTCACGCGAGCCAGTCTGGCGAATGTGCCGTCGATGCCGTCGATGATCAGCGCCACGCCCAGCCAAGCGAACATCGTAGGAAAGCGGCGCTCGAATGCGGCGTCGAGCGCCAGCAGGCCGACGCCTGCACCACTTGCCGTGAACAGGTGAACCAGGGCGGCGCAGAGCCAGCGGGATCGTTGCGAGAGTGGCATGCGGTCGCCGTTGCACGGACCTGATAGCGCAACAAGCGCCGCCTGGAGGGCGCGTCGCCGTCTTGAAGGCGGTGCAGCGTTGCGATAGCGTTTTCGCAGCGCACAAACCCCGTCGTACGACCGGCGTTCGACCTCCCGCGAACGCCCTAAGCCGGCCGGTCTACCCGAGAGGCCTCGCCCATGAACGCGATCACCAGCTCCTTCAAGATTGGCGAGAAGGTCGTCGATCTTCCGGTCAAGAAAGGGACGATCGGCCCGGACGTCGTGGACATCGGCAAGCTCTACGGCCAGACCGAGATGTTCACCTTCGACCCAGGCTTTACGTCGACGGCGGCGTGCGAGTCGCAGATCACCTATATCGACGGCGACAAGGGCGTGCTGCTCTACCGCGGTTACCCTATCGAGCAGATCGCCGAACACGGCGACTTCCTCGAGACTTGCTACTTGCTGCTCTACGGCGAACTGCCGACAGCATCGCAGAAGGCCGATTTCGACTACCGCGTCACTCGCCACACGATGGTGCACGAGCAGATGGCGCGCTTCTTCCAGGGGTTCCGGCGCGACGCACATCCGATGGCCGTGATGGTCGCGTCGGTCGGCGCGCTTTCGGCGTTCTATCACGACTCGACGGACATCTCCGATCCGCAGCAGCGCATGGTCGCGTCGATGCGCATGATCGCGAAAATGCCGACGCTTGCGGCGATGGCGTACAAGTACACGGTCGGTCAGCCCTTCGTGTATCCGAAGAACGATCTCGACTACACGTCCAACTTCCTGCGCATGTGCTTCGCGGTGCCCTGCGAGGACTACAAGATCAATCCGGTGCTTTCACGCGCGCTCGATCGCATCTTCATCCTGCACGCCGATCACGAGCAGAACGCGTCGACTTCGACGGTGCGGCTCGCGGGCTCGTCGGGTGCCAATCCTTTCGCCTGTATCGCGGCCGGCATCGCCTGCCTGTGGGGTCCGGCACATGGCGGCGCCAACGAAGCCGCGCTGAAAATGCTCGGCGAGATCGGCCACGTTGAGAACATCCCGAAGTTCGTCGCCAAAGCGAAGGACAAGAACGATCCGTTCCGCCTCATGGGTTTCGGCCACCGCGTCTACAAGAACTACGATCCGCGTGCGAAAATCATGCAGCGCACGACGCACGAAGTTCTCACCGAACTCGGCATCAAGGACGACCCGCTGCTGGACGTTGCAGTCGAACTCGAGCGGATTGCTCTGTCCGACGAGTATTTCGTCGAGAAGAAGCTCTATCCGAACATCGATTTCTATTCCGGCATCACGCTCAAAGCGCTCGGCTTCCCGACGTCGATGTTCACGGTGCTTTTCGCGCTTGCGCGCACGGTCGGCTGGATCGCGCAGTGGGCGGAGATGATCGAGGATCCCGCGCAGAAGATCGGGCGTCCACGCCAGCTCTACACAGGCGCGCCGAAGCGTGACTACGTCGCGACGTCGAAGCGATAAAAGGGTCCGCTGTCATTCCCGCGAAAGCGGGAATCCAGACGGCTGCATGAAACGACTAGACACCCGCTTGCGTGGGAGTGACAACGATCCCGGTTCAACGGGAGCGAAAACACATGATCCAGTCGCGCGCGGCCGTCGCATGGGAGGCCGGCAAGCCGCTCACGATCGAGACGGTGAAGCTCGACGGACCGAAGCCCGGCGAAGTGCTCGTCGAGATCATGGCGACGGGCATCTGTCACACCGATGCCTACACGCTGTCGGGCCTCGATTCAGAGGGCAAGTTTCCGGCGATCCTTGGCCATGAAGGTGCGGGCATCGTGCGCGAGATCGGCGCTGGCGTAACGAGCGTCGCCGTCGGCGACCACGTCATTCCGCTCTACACGCCGGAATGCCGGCAGTGTAAAACCTGCCTGTCGCAACGCTCTAACCTCTGCACGGCGATCCGCGCGACACAGGGCCAGGGCGTCATGCCGGACGGCACGTCGCGCTTCCACTGCGAAGCATCGAGCCACGCGCCGGCGCAGAAAGCCGCGAGCGGCGACACCGTCTTTCATTATATGGGCTGCTCGACTTTCTCGAACTTCACCGTGCTGCCCGAAATCGCAGTCGCGAAGGTGCGCAAGGACGCGCCCTTCGACAAGATTTGCTACATCGGCTGCGGGGTCACGACGGGCATCGGCGCAGTCATCTACACCGGCAAGGTATGGCCCGGCGCGAACGTCGTCGTGTTCGGGCTCGGCGGCATCGGTCTCAATGTGATCCAGGGCGCGCGGATGGTGGGCGCCGACAAGATCATCGGCGTCGACATCAATCCGTCCAAGAAGCCGATGGCCGAGAAGTTTGGCATGACACATTTCGTTAATCCGAAGGAGATCGGCAACGACAAGGTCGTGCAGGCGATCGTCGATCTCACCGGCGGAGGCGCGGATTTTTCCTTCGACGCCACCGGCAATACCCAGGTGATGCGGCAGGCGCTCGAATGCTGTCATCGCGGCTGGGGCGAGTCGATCATCATCGGCGTCGCCGAAGCCGGCAAGGAGATCGCGACGCGACCGTTTCAGTTGGTGACCGGACGCGTGTGGAAAGGCACGGCCTTCGGTGGCGCGCGCGGCCGCACCGATGTACCGAAAATCGTCGACTGGTACATGGAGGGCAAGATCAATATCGACGATCTCATCACGCATGTGATGCCGCTCGACAAGATCAACGACGCGTTCGACCTGATGCACGAAGGCAAGTCGATCCGCAGCGTGGTGGTTTACTAGCGGCAGATTGCGAGAGGGTCGAAGGCTCTACTTCTACGGCCCTGGCCCTCATCGGACCGGCGCTGCGAGCGACGCCTGCTGGACGGCTGCAGCCGTCGCCGCCGTCGTTTCGATTGCCGCGAACGTATGCGCGAACTGGTACGCCGACTGCACGACGCCGCTGTAGGTGGCGTCGGCCGCGCCGAGTTGCAGCGTCGTGCTCGCATTGTCGCGTGTGAGCGCCCATTCGCCCAAACCTGCAACCCAGTTGGTCGAGGCCGCGAAGGCTTCCAGCCGTTGCGCATCGACCAGAGTGAAGACCTCGCGGACATCGTCGTTCTGCCCGATCATCGGCGTGATGCCGACCTTCGTGACGGACGCGATGCCGAGCTGCGTGAGCTGTGTCTCGGCGGCGCGGGCCGCAGTGACGGCGTTCGTGTACATGGCGTTGACGCCGGTACCTTTCGGCGCGGCCTCTTTCGGATTGCCGTCGTAATAGTCCATCGCCATGATGTTGACGGTGTCGATCCGCACATGATCCGTGATGGCCTGCTTCAAAACGCCGATGTCGTTGCCGATGCCCGCGGCGGCCGCGGCCGCATCGTTCGCCGCATTCGTCGCCTGACCGTTCGGAAGCGTTTGCAAACCCTTCGGCGTCACGGCCAACGTAAACGAAATCTTGAGATCGGGATTCTTTCTTTCCAGACCGGCGATCGCGAGATCGCGCAGATGGTTGGCCGCGAAGTTGTCGACTGTGGCGGTGTTTTCGATGTCGAAGTCGAGATGATCGACGCCATACTGGTTGATCACGGACTGGTATTCTGCCTGCAACCGCGCTGCGCTCAGGCCGTGCGCGGCCGCGTAAACCGCAGGATCGATTCCACTCGCGCCACCGATCGAAATCGTGACGGTTCCGCCTTTCGCTTCA
The DNA here is from genome assembly GCA_965246795.1 of Beijerinckiaceae bacterium. Lineage (GTDB taxonomy): Bacteria > Pseudomonadota > Alphaproteobacteria > Rhizobiales > Beijerinckiaceae > JAJXWB01. The sequence goes on from CBDFFN010000012.1 coordinate 108,341, forward strand.
AGCGCCTTCACTTCGCGGATTATCGTAGCGGAGGTTTCGCGCATGCGCGTGCCAAGGCCACCCCACGACAGGCTCGGAAGGCCGTTTTTCAGAACGACATCGCCATTGGTATCGACGGTCGTCTGCATGAAGGCGAGCGTGAGGTTGTTCACGCCAGATGCGTTGGAAATCGCAGTCACGTCTGTGGCCCAAAGCGACATGTCGACATAGGGCGAAAAGTACTTTGCAGGGCCGGCAGCCGCCGTAGCGATCGCGGGTGCAGCAGCATTCGCGGACATGAACGCGCCCGCATCGGCGTAGACGAAATGCCCGCCGTCGAGGCGCAAAACGTCGAAAGAGTCAGACGAATATCCCTCATCGAAGGAGGGCTTTGTGTGGGCGTTTGCAGGCGTCGCGACCGGCTTCATGTTTTGCCCGCACTCTATGCTTAACGAGGATTGAGGGCCTATCATCGCGGCTTTGCCGCGACAACGACGCGAAGGCGAAAATCTCCGCCTCGCCAATGGAGTGTGCTGGGTCGAGCTAGGACTAGACGACTTAGGTCCGTACAGCCGCCATCACCGCCTTCGCTGCCGCCATACTCGGCGCCACACCACCCGGCGGCGTGAGAAGGCCCGGCAGACGCGAGAAGGCGTCGATCTGACGCGAGCGACCCATTCCGTTCTGCACCAGCGGTTGAAGTGCCGCAGCGAGGCGCGGCGGCGTGCAATCCTCCTGCAGGAATTCGGGAATGGCGTTTTCGCCAAGAATCAGGTTCGCGAGCACGATCGACGGGACGTCGATGAAGAAACGCGCCAGCGACTCCAGCGGACCGACCTTGTAGGCGACAGCCATAGGTACGCCAGCAAGCGCGACTTCGAGAGTCGCCGTCCCCGACGCGACGAGCGCCGCGCGTGCGCGACGCATGGCGGCGAGCTTCTCGGCATCGGTGCTGACGATCTGCGGCTTCACAGGCCAGCTCGCGAGTTCGATCCAGATGTCGTCGACGAGATGCGGCACAGCCGCGAGGATCACTTCCATCGGTCGGTCGAGGCGCGCGAGACGGGCAAGCGTCTGCCCGAACACCGGCATCAGCCGCGCAATCTCGGACCGCCGCGAACCCGGCATGAGCAGGAAAGTCGGAATGTCGGCTTCCCGCGCCGCAGCCTCTTCTTCGTTCGGCTGCATCTCATGGAGATGTTCGATGAGCGGATGGCCTACGAAATCACACGGCGGGCCTTCCAGCCGCACGTAGGCGCTGGGCTCGAACGGCAGCAGCGCCAGCACGCGATCGACATAGGCGCGCATCGCCTTCGCTCGGCCGGGTCGCCACGCCCAAACGGTCGGACTGACGTAGTCGACGATCGGGATTTTCGGCGCCGTTGCGCGGATACGCTTCGCGACGCGATGCGTGAAGTCGGGACTGTCGATAATGACGACGACGTCGGGCGCAAAGGCGACAGCCGCCTTCGCGGTCTCGTCAATACGTTTCATCAGTTGCGGCAGCCGGCTCAGGACGGCCGTAAAACCCATGACCGAGAGTTCGCGCATCGGGAAAAGACTAGTGAGCCCTGCCCGGCCCATCGCATCGCCGCCGACGCCGTCCACTCGCAGCGCCGGCTCGAGCATGCGAAGCGCCGCGATCAATTTCGCGCCGAGGTAGTCGCCCGATCTCTCGCCGGCGATGAGAAACACTTTCATGATACGTCGCCCTGCAGGTCGACTGCGGCATCCGGCGCGCATAGTGGGCGACGGACCCGTCCTTTCACGAAAGCGACTACGGCAGCGACGAGAGGATCGTCACCCCATTGCGCTGCGATGCCGGAGATGCGCGCTTCCAGCGTATCCTCCTGCGCGAAAAGTCTTTCGACGACCGCCTGCAACGCACGGATCGACGCCGCAGGCGCACCGCTGCGCCGAAGCCCTACGAGGTTCAGGCCAGCGAGCCGCGCGCGATTGCCAACGGCCAGTCCGTACGGAATGAGGTCGCCTTCGAGGCCGGACATACCTCCGACGAAAGCGCCTTTGCCGACACGTGCGAACTGATGCACGGCGACACCCCCGCCAAGCACAGCGCCATCGCCGATCCGCACGTGACCCGCCAGCATCACGTTATTCGACAGCACAACATCGTTCCCGACCTCGCAATCATGGCCCACATGCGATCCCGCAAGAAGCGTGCAACGATCGCCCACGCGCGTCACAAGACCCCCGCCCCGCGTGCCCGGATTGATGGTGACGCCTTCACGGACAGTGCAGCCCGCGCCGATGCGGAGCGTCGAGCCTTCGCCCTTCCATTTCAGATCCTGCGGCGGATGGCCGAGCGACGCGAAAGGATAGACCTGCGTGCCCTCTCCGATCATGGTCTCGCCGGCAATCACGACATGCGAATGAAGCACGACGCCTGCGGCAAGCGTTACCTGCGGCCCGACCACACAGAATGGCCCGACCGTAAGGTCATCGGCAAGCGTTGCCGCGGGATCGACGACGGCGCTCGCATGGACGTCGGGCATGCGCGGAAATTCAGGTAGGCGGCGCGAGCATCGCACTGATCTCGGCCTCGGCGACGACTTGGCCATCGACCATCGCTCGGCCTGAGAACCAATGCATCGAGCGGCGCTGGTTGGTGCGCGTCATGTGATATTCGAGCCGGTCACCGGGCAGCACGGGCTTGCGGAATTTCGCCTTGTCGATCGTCATGAAGTACACGACCGGCGGTGGCCCCTCGCCGCCCGCGGCCGCGATGCAGATGGCACCCGCGGTCTGCGCCATGCCCTCGATGATAAGCACGCCCGGCATAACCGGACGTCCGGGAAAGTGGCCCTGGAAATGCGGCTCGTTGAACGTCACGTTCTTGATGCCGACACAGGATTTGTCGCCGTCGATCGACACGATGCGGTCGACGAGAAGAAGCGGATAGCGGTGCGGCAGGCTCGCGAGGATTTTCGCGATATCGAAAGATTCGAGCGTCTGGACAAGGCTTTCTGACACGCGGACCTTCCTTCAATCGATAGCGGCGTAGCGATTGCGTACGGCATCGCGCAGCCAAGCAGTTGCAGGTCGCGCCGGCGACCCGCCGACACGCGCACCGGCCGGCACATCGTGCAGCACGCCCGACTGGCCGGCAATGCGTGCACCGCGGCCGATTGTCAGATGGCCGCCGATACCCGCCTGCCCCCCGACCATGACGAAATCGCCGATGGTGGTGGAGCCCGCGACGCCCGACTGCGCCGCGAAAAGGCAGTGTCGGCCGACAATGACGTTGTGGCCGATCTGGACGAGGTTATCGAGCTTCGTCCCCTCGCCGATGATCGTGTCGTCGAGCGCGCCGCGATCGACGGTAACATTCGCTCCAAGCTCCACATCGTCCTGCAGGATAACGCGTCCGAGCTGCGGCACCTTCGTGTGTCCTCGCGCGCCCGGTACGAAGCCAAAGCCATCCTGCCCGATGCGCGCACCGGCATGCACCGTAACGCGGTCGCCGAGGATCGCATGCGTCAGAGTGACGTGTGGACCGATCGTGCAATCCCGACCGACTCGCACGCCGTCGCCAACGAAGGCGCCCGGACCAATTCGCGTACCGGTACCGATCTCGACCTGCCGGCCGATGGTGGCGCCGGACGCGATCGTCGCGCCAATCTCGAGCCGCGCCGTCGCGTCGATCGTCGCGCCAATGGAGATGCCAGGCGTCAGACCACCGAGCGTACGCAATGCGTCGGGATAAAGCACGGCTGCAAGACGCGCAAAGGCGCGCGCGGGCTCGGCAGCGTAGAGAAGCGCGATGTGGCTTGGCGCGAGCGACGCGTCTGCTTCGCGGAGAATGCAAGAGCCGGCGCGCGATATGCGTAGCGCGTCTGCATGACGCGGTCCGGATAAAAAGGCGAGGTCGCGTGCGCCAGCCGTGTCGAGCGACGCGAGGCCATTTATCGCGCGATCACTCTGAGCACGGTCGGCAAGCGTCGCACCGACAAGTTCAGCGACATCACGCAAGCTCGACGAATGCATCGCTTGCAGGAACCGTGCATCGCTCATGCATGTAAGCCTCGAAAGGCTACCGCGACGCCAGGGTGCGGCGTCGCGCTAATCGTTTCCGCTCAGAAGCTCGAGCCACCGGAGAAGCGGAAGACCTGCGTCTGGTCAAACTTCGACTTCGTCAAAGCTTTCGCAAGATCGAAACGAATCGGGCCGAGCGGCGACTGCCAGAGAAGCGATGCGCCGACGGACGAACGGATCTGCCTCGAATCGCCGCCAATCGACAGACACGAACCCGGACCATACAGCGGCGACGACACCAGCGTCGGTACGCAACCCGTTGCCGCGAGGATCGGGCCCGTTGTCGGGTCGTTGCCGTAGATCGCGTAGTCCGTGTAGTTGGTGAAGTTGGTCGGACCCTTGTAGCCGAACAGCGTACCAGCATCCGCAAACACCGCGCCGCGCAGACCTATTTCCTTCGGCAGACCATAGATCGGGAACTGCGCTTCGATCGTTGCACCGACGTAGGTCGTGCCGCCGATGCCGTTGCCCTTAAGGTTGATCGGGTTCGAGATGTCGCGCGGACCGATGCCGCCCGGCGCGAAGCCACGAACGAGGTTCGGACCGAGGTTGAACTGGTCGGTGACGCGCAGCGGCCTGCCAAGACCGTACATCTGACCACCCTGCAGACGGCCAAATGCCACCACATCGTCGAAGATCTCACGGTAGTAGCGGAAATCCGCCACCGCCCGGAAGAAGCGCGAATCGCCGCCGGCACCCGCAAGGTCCGTCGCAATCGACGCGGTGATACCACTCGTCGGGTTCTTCGGATTATCGAGCGTGTTGTAGGCCAGCGTCAGGCCGAACATCGAAGTGATCTTCGTGCCCTGCTGCGCCTTGATCGCGATCGAGGCTTCACCGTTCGACGCACAGTTGAAGAACGGATTCGCCGGAAGAGCACCCGGCGCGCCAGGCGTCAGGATCGGATACGGAAAGCTGCAATCGTCGTACGGGTGCTTCAGGTCGTTCGGGACATGAAGATACGTCGAGTACAGCGAATAGCGCGGCGCAAGCGTCAGTTCGTCGGTGATCGGGATACCGAAGCGCAAGCCACCGCCGACGATCGTGCTGTTGTAGAACGCGTAGCGCGATGTGTCGTTCTTCTTCGCATAGAGGTCGAAGCCAGCCGCAATGCGCGTGTCGAGGAAGTACGGCTCCGTGAAGTTGAACTCGATGCCGCGCGTACGCTGACCGAGCGTCAGGCCGAGCTTCACATACTGACCACGGCCCATAAAATTCGATTCGCTGACCGAGACCTCGCCGATGAATCCGTCGGTGGTCGAGTAACCGCCGGAGACCGAGAAGTTGCCGGTGGGCTGATCTTCGACATCGACGTTGACGACCACGCGGTCGGATGCCGAGCCCGGCTCGTTCGTGATGCGGACCTTCTTAAAATAGCCGAGGCCGTTCAGACGACGCTCCGCGCGATCGATCAGGACGCGGTTGTAGGCATCGCCCTCTCCGATCTCGAACTCGCGGCGCACGACATAATCGCGCGTGCGGGTGTTACCGCGAATGCTGATGCGCTCGATGTAGACGCGCGGGCCTTCGTCGATGACGAAGTTGACCGTCACAGTGCGAGACCCGGGATCGCGGTCGCCGCGCGGGCGAACCTGCGAGAAGGCGTATCCACGACGGTTTATTTCCTTGGTCAGCCGCTCAACCGTCTTCTCGACCGCGTCGCCATTATAGGTGTCGCCTGGTGCAACGAGGACGTAGGGCTGCAGGCTCGCATCCGGCACGTCGGGCAGACGTGACGTCACGCCGACACTCGAGATCGTATACTGCGGGCCTTCCTCGATTGTCACCGTGAGGATGTAACCGCCAGCAGCAGCATCGAAGCGCGCGTCGCTGTTGATGACGCGGAAGTCGGCGTAGCCGTTCTTCAGGTAGAAGCGCCGGACGAGTTCAAGATCGGAAGCGATGCGCTCCGGATCATAAACGTCCGATGTCTTCAGGAACGACAGGAAGTTCATTTCCGTCGTGGTCATGAGGCCAGTAAGGCGGCCCGTGCCATAGACGTTGTTGCCGACGAAGCGGATGTCTTTCACGCCCGTCTTGCTGCCTTCGTCGATCGTGAAGACGACGTCGATGCGGCCGTTCGACAGATCGACGATGCGGTAGCTGACGGTTGCCGCAGCACGGCCCGAACGGCGATAGATCTCGCGGATACGCTGCACGTCCGCCTCGGCGACGGCTGGATCGAAAATGTAGCGCGACTTGGACGACACTTCCGCGGATAGCGTGTCGCCCTTGACCTTGCTGTTGCCCTCGAAGGCGACGCGATTGATCTGGATGCCCTTGGCGGCCGCAGAGGTGCGCACCACGGGCGCCTGGGCGTGCGCGAAGGAAACCGAAGACCCGAGCCCAACTGCGACGATCGCAGCGCAGGCAACGCGCATCCAGCCTTGTGGTCCGAAAAGCATCAACCCCGATCCCTTCACTCAGTCAGCGTCCACAATACGTGTTCGCCAGGCCGTTCCACGACGTTTTACGTCGCATGAATTGGTGCGGACCGTCGGTCGTTTCGCCGACTTTGCCGTGTTCCGCTTCTACTAGGTTTACCAAACATGGCAAACGCGGATCATTAATCCGCGGCCCTTTTCACCCCCGCGTGGCGCGCACGACACAAACGTGGTCAACACCGCGTTAAAGTTCTGGCGGGATTGGGGCAGCGGCCGTGGAACGCCGCCCGAAAAGCAGGTTTTTAGGCTTGCGTTTTGGGGTCTTCGTCAGCCGCCGATTCCCATGAAGCTGAGCGCGGCGGAGAATCGGGTCGAGATGTCGTTGTAGGTCGCGAAGACCATCAAACTGCCGACGACGGCAAGGCCGATGCGGAAGCCGAATTCCTGCGCCCGCTGGTTGAGCGCACGGCCGCGGATCGCCTCGATGGCGTAGAACACGAGATGTCCGCCATCGAGCAGCGGGATCGGCATCAGGTTAAGGAGGCCGATCGAGATCGACAGGACCGCGATCAGGTTGAGGATGGCGGAGAAGCCGAGCTTGGCCATCTCGCCAGACACGTGGGCAAGGCCGACCGGACCCGACAGCTGGTCCGGTGATTCCCGACCGGTCAGCAGACCACCGATGTAGCTCGATGTCCGTGCGACGACGAACCAGCTCTCCGACACCGCGATCTTCGTCGCATCGACGATGCCGTAGCTCTCCATGCGCCAGTTCTGGGCCTGCGAGCCGGCGCTGATACCGAGCACGCCGACCCGGCTCTTGCCGAGTGAGGTACTGATCTCGCTTAGGCGCGGCACGGCCGTCAGCGTCATGCCCTTACCGTCGCGGTCGACGAGGATGCGCAGCGTCTCGCCGGCGGATGCCGTCACGATGCGTTGGAACTCGACGAAACTGTCGACGCGCCGACCGTCGATCTCGAGCACGAGATCGCCCTTCTGGAAGCCGGCCGCCTCTGCAGCGCCGCCGACAACGACCGAATCGACGCGCGGCAGCAACACCGCGCGTCCATAGGCGTAGAAGATGCCCGCGAAGACGACAATCGCGAGAATGAAATTGGCGATCGGTCCGGCCGCAACGGTCGCGGCACGTTTCCACACGGGTTGCGCGAAGAACGACACGGAGCGCTCGCTCTCCGGCATCTTTCGGGCAGCCGTGTCATCGGTGCCGCCCGCTGCCGTCGCGTCGCCGTGAAATTTCACGTAGCCGCCGAGCGGGAGTGCGGCGAGGCGCCAGCGCGTACCCTTGCTGTCGACGAACGCCGCGAGCTCGCGACCGAACCCAAGCGAGAAGACATCGACCTTGATGCCGCACCAGCGACCGACCAGGAAGTGCCCCATCTCGTGAATGAACACGACGACTGTGAGCACGAAAATGAAGGGGACGATGTAGGTCGCCACGGTCAACAGGTGCTGCAGAAACGCCATCTGGCCTCCGGATCGGGCGTGACGCCCAAACGCATGGTTACTGAACTGTTACCATGCCGGATCGGTGATGTTCGGCCAAGTATGCGCGGGCCCTTTCTCTCGCAACATGGTCAACGCCGAGCGCCTCAGTGATCGTCGCCGGTTCGCCATCGATGCCATTTGCGACCGCGGCCTCGCAAGCTGCATGCGCCACGCTTGCGATGGCCGAGAAGGGAATTTCCCGCGCGAGAAACGCCGCGACGGCGATTTCGTTGGCGGCGTTCAGCACGGTCGGGAGACCACCACCGTGGCGCAGGGCCTCCATCGCAACGCGCAACGCGGGGAATCGCTCGAGGTCGGCGCGCTCGAACGTCAGCGAGCCCAATTCGGCGAGATCGAGCGTGCGCGCGCCGCTGCGGATTCGATGGGGATGACCGAGACAATGCGCGATCGGCACCTTCATGTCGGGGCAGTAAAGGCAGGCGATAACCGAACCGTCGGCGAAGGACACCATGCCGTGAACGATGGACTGCGGATGCACCAGCACGTCAAAACGATCCGCCTCGACAGCGAACAGATGATGCGCCTCGATGAGCTCGAGGCCCTTGTTCATCATGCTCGCCGAGTCGACGGTGATTTTCGGTCCCATCGACCAATTCGGATGTTTCAGCGCCTCGTCGCAGGTGGCGTTGGCGATGCGCTGCGCATCCCACGTTCGGAAGGGCCCGCCCGAAGCCGTGATCGTGAGCTTCTCGACCGCCTTCGGTTCGGCCCCGCCCAGCGCCTGCCAGATCGCATCGTGCTCGCTGTCCAGCGGCAGAAGCGTCGTGCCGGCGCGCGCCACCTCGCGCATGAACGGCGCGCCAGCGCTGACGAGGCATTCCTTGTTGGCAAGCGCCACGACGCGGCCAGCCGCCACTGCAGCGTGAGTCGGAATCACACCTGCCGTGCCGACGATCGCGCCGACGACGACATCGGCGGGGCGCAGCGCGGCCTCGACGACGCCGGTCTCGCCTGCCCCGGCTTCGATGCCGGTGCCGGCAAGCGCCGCTTTGAGGTCGGAATAGCTGCGCTCGTCGCGGATCGCTGCGAAGCGCGCGCCGAGCCGGATCGCCATCGCGGCGAGCGCCGCAGCGTCGCGACCGCCGGCGACAGCCTCGACCTCGAACAAATCGGGCGAGGCTTCGACAAGATCGGCGGTCGATCTGCCAATCGAGCCCGTCGCACCGAGCACGACGAGTTTTCGCGGGGCGTTGGACACGGTCGGCTTCACCACCGAAACAGCGCTTCGCCAACGGAGGAAGAATCGCGAACCACTGCTAGCAACGCGATCAGCGCGGCGGCCGTGATGAAGCCGTCGAGACGATCCATGACGCCGCCGTGGCCGGGAATCAGCCCGCTCGAATCCTTGACGCCGAAGCGGCGCTTCACGCCGGACTCCAGAAAGTCGCCGGCCTGCGAGGCCGCGGCGGCGACCAGACCGATGGCCAGCAGCGGCAGCGGTGATACCGGCACGACCGGGCGGATCATCGCGACGGCAAGCCCGGCAAGCGCACCGCAGGCGATGCCGACGAGCGTGCCGGACCAAGTCTTGCCCGGCGAAACCGCCGGCCAGACCTTTGGCCCACCAATTGCGCGGCCGGCGAAATAGGCGCCGATGTCGGTCCCCCAAACGACGGCGAAGAGCCACACGATGGTGCGCACATCGAAGGGGCCTTCGACGAGCGCGCTCGTTGTCGGGCGGATCATCAGGATCGCGACGATCAGCGCGCCAGCATAGAGCACGCCTGCACCAGACCATGTCCGCAGGCCCGTTGCAGCGAGCGCGAAAACGACGGCACCGCCTGCCAATATGGCAAGCGCCGCAAAGTCTGCGGCGAGATTGACGGTCAGCGCCGCGGCGACACACAGCGCGACGCCCCCGGCGAGCCTGCGCAAGAGACGACGATGCTCCCCGACGATGCGCTGCCATTCCCAGTTCACCGCCCAGGCCGCGAGAAGCCAGAACAGAACGAAGGGAATGCCGCCGACGAGCAGCGATCCGATCGCGACAGCCCCAAGAACGACAGCGGACACGATGCGCAGACGCAGGTCGGCAAAAGATGCGACGCGCGTCGCGGGTTGCGCTGGAAGTCGAACGGTGTCGGCCATCACGCGCTCTTCTGGCCGGACGTTTCGCGGCGACCACCGAAGCGCCGCTCGCGTGTTTCGTAAAGCGCAATCGCCTCTTCCATCGAGGCGCGATCGAAGTCTGGCCAGAGCACCGGAAGAAAGACGAATTCGGCGTAGGCGCCCTGCCAGAGCAGGAAATTCGAGATCCGCTGCTCGCCCGACGTACGGATGACGAGGTCGGGGTCGGGCAGACCGAACGTCGACAGGCGCCGCTCGACTTCGTTTGCGTCTATGTCAGCGGCACGAATGCGCCCGGCCGCAATGTCGACAGCAATCGCGCGCGCCGCAGCAACGATTTCCTGCCGCCCGCCGTAGTTGAACGCGATGACGAGCGTCAGCCCGGTGTTATTGCGCGTCGTCTCTTCGGCCTCGATAAGCAGCGGGCCGATGTCGTTCGGCAACCCGTCGCGCGCGCCGATGACCCGGATGCGAACGTTGTTCTCGTGCAATTCGGCCAGATCGTTGCGGATGAAGCGCCGCAGCAGCGCCATCAGCATCCCGACCTCATCGGCGGGACGCGACCAGTTCTCCATCGAGAAGGAATAGACCGTCAGCGTGCCGATCCCGAGCTCGATTGCGGCGCGGACGGCACGCCGTAATGCCTCGACGCCGCGGCGATGACCTTCTGACCGCGGCAGCGCGCGCTGCGCCGCCCAGCGGCCATTGCCGTCCATTATGATCGCGACGTGGCGCGGTACATCGGCCGGAGCATCTGGCCCGGCGGTACGACCGGCGCCGAAGGGCGTCGAAAAACTCATTCGGAGACCGTGTGCATCAGACCTGCATGATCTCCTTTTCCTTCGCCGCAAGCGCCGCGTCGATGTCGCGCACCGAACCGTCGGTCGCCTTCTGAACATCACCTTCGAGCTTGCGCTCCTCGTCTTCGCTGATTGCGCTGTCCTTCAACAACTTCTTCAACGTATCGATACCATCGCGACGCACATGACGGACCGCGACCCGCGCGTCTTCGGCGTATTTGTGCGCGATCTTTGCCAATTCTTTGCGGCGCTGCTCATTAAGTTCGGGAATGCGAATGCGCAGCGTCTGACCTTCGGTCGTGGGTGACAATCCGAGATTCGCGTCGCGGATCGCCTTCTCCACTTTCTGGACGAGCGACTTGTCCCAGACCTGAATCGACAGAAGCCGTGGCTCCGGCACGCTGATCGTCGCAACGCCGTTCATCGGCGTGCTCTGCCCGTAGGCATCAACATTGATCGGCTCGACAAGCGCGGCGGAAGCACGCCCGGTGCGCAGGCCAGAGAGATCGTGCCGCAAGGTCGCGATCGCGCCCTGCATGCGGCGTTTTACATCTTCGAGGTCGAGTTTTGCAGGAGGGGCCATTGCGTCGTTCGTTTCCAATCCCGTTCTTTTGCCCGTTGCCGAAGCGCGGACGGCAGCCGATCAAGCGCTCGCGGCATGTTCCGTGGACGAATAACCTTGCGGCACGACAAGTGTCGCGCGCCCGCGGCCGGTGAGCGCCGCACTGATGGCACCCTCCCCCGCAATCGAGAAGACGATTATCGGAATCCGGTTCTCGCGGGCAAGCGCAAAGGCCGCCGTGTCCATGATGCCGAGATTGCGTTCGATCGCTTCATCGTGCGTCAGTCGCTCATAACGGCGCGCGTTCGGGTCTTTCTTGGGGTCGGCGGTGTAGACACCGTCGACTTGGGTCGCCTTCATCACCGCATCCGCCGACAGTTCGGCCGCCCGCAGCGCTGCGCCAGTGTCCGTCGTGAAGAATGGGTTGCCGGTCCCGCCCGCGAGAATCACGACACGGCGCTTCGCCAGATGATTGAGCGCCGCCTGTCGCGAATAGGGCTGGCAAACCGCAGGCATCGGCACGGCCGACAGCGCTCTGGAAGCTTGCCCCGCAGCTTCGACGGCCTGCTCCAGTGCGAGTGCGTTCATCACCGTCGCGAGCATGCCGATCGAATCGGCGCGCGCGCGCTCGATCCCCTTGTCGGCGCCCGATATGCCGCGAAAGAAATTGCCGCCGCCGACGACGACTGCGACTTCCGCTCCGAGCTTGGCCGCATTCGCGAGGTCACGGGCAATGTTGCCGACAGTCGTCGGATCGAGCCCGTGGCTCGCCGTGCCCTGCAGCGCCTCGCCCGAAAGTTTGACGACGACGCGACGCCAGATCGGGCGTGGTTCGGACGAAGCGCCCATCGAGACGCCCGCTCCCGGGATGCTCATTCTGCCTGCCTCGCCGCGCGGCGCCGCCGAGCGAGTTCTCATCATCGGCGCGGTGGTCGCGATGTTTAGGGAATGCACCTCGATGGAGCAACCCGAGGCGCTTGGATTGCAGGGGATGACGGGCGATATGGCTGGCATGTCCGACGACGCTCGATCCCCGCCGGTGCTCGGCCGCGCCACGCCCTTACCCGCCTCGCCGGAAGAGGCACGCCTCGATCGCGTGCCAAACCCTCATCCCGACACGCGATACCTCGCGCGTTTCACCCAACCGGAATTCACGTCGCTGTGCCCCGTCACCGGCCAGCCAGACTTCGCGCATCTCGTCATCGACTATGTGCCCGATGACTGGCTCGTCGAATCGAAATCGCTGAAGCTTTATCTAGCGAGCTTCCGCAATCACGGCGCGTTTCACGAAGACTGCACCGTGCGGATTGGCAAGGAGCTTGTCGGGCTGCTTTCGCCGCACTGGCTGCGGATCGGCGGCTACTGGTTTCCGCGCGGCGGCATGCCGATCGACGTGTTCTGGCAGACAGGCTCCTGCCCGGCCGGTGTCTGGGTGCCCGACCAGGGCGTGCCGCCCTATCGAGGGCGTGGCTGACTGCTGGACGGCGGCTCCCGGCCGGTTACATTACGGTCAAGTAATGTTGGGAGGTTGTCATGGCGGGCTCTTACACGCCGTCGAATTCGTCGAAACTCGCCACCGTGCTGCGCGTCACGAGTGGCAATTTTCTCGAAATGTTCGACTTCTTTCTGTTCGGTTTTTACGCGAACCATATCTCAAAAGCGTTCTTCCCGGTCGGTAGTGAATTCGCGTCGCTGATGCTGACGTTCGCGACGTTCGGGGCCGGCTTCCTGATGCGTCCGCTCGGCGCAATTTTCCTCGGCGCCTACGTCGATCGGATCGGCCGGCGGCAGGGTCTGATTGTCACGCTCGGCATCATGGCGACCGGAACGATCCTGATCGCCTTCGTTCCGTCCTACGCGACGATCGGTCTTCTCGCACCGCTTCTCGTGCTGATCGGCCGCTTGCTGCAAGGCTTCTCGGCTGGCGTCGAACTCGGTGGTGTCTCCGTCTATCTCGCGGAAATGGCAACGCCAGGGAACAAAGGTTTCTACGTCGCGTGGCAATCCGGAAGCCAGCAGGTCGCCGTGATGTTCGCTGCGATCATCGGTTACGTATTGAACCAGACGCTGACGCCAGCGCAGATGGGCGACTGGGGCTGGCGCATCCCGTTCTTCATCGGCTGCGCGATCATTCCGTTCCTCTTCTACATCCGCACATCGCTGGAAGAGACGAAGGAGTTTCTTGAAAAGCCGCATCGCCCGACGACGGCGGAGATATTCAAAACGCTTGGCAATAATTTCGGCATCGTGCTGCTTGGCATGTTGATGGTCGTCATGACGACCGTGTCGTTTTATCTTATTACCGTCTACACGCCCACCTTCGGGAAATCGTTGAACCTGTCCGAGACCGACAGTCTCGCCGTCACCTTCTGCGTCGCGTTATCGAATCTGTTCTGGCTGCCGGTGATGGGCGCTATCTCCGATCGCTACGGGCGTCGCGGCATCCTCTTGATCTTTTCCACGCTCGCGCTCTTCACCGCCTATCCTGTGCTGAGCTGGCTCGTGGGCCATGTCAGCTTCGTAAACATGCTGATCACACTGCTGTGGCTGTCATTCCTTTACGGCAGCTATAACGGTGCGATGGTCGTCGCGCTTACCGAAATCGTGCCGCGGGATGTGCGCACGACCGGCTTCTCGCTCGCATACTCGCTCGCGACGGCACTCTTCGGCGGGTTCACGCCACTCATCTCGACTTGGTTGATCAGGCAGACCGGCGACAGCGCAGCGCCCGGCGCCTGGATGGGTTTTGCTGGCCTCTGCGGACTTGTCGCGACACTCGCGATCTACTGGTTCGGCATGCAGTCGCGCGACGGCACGGTTCAGGAGCGGCTGGTGCCTGCGGAATGACGGTTGCTTAGCGACCTGCCGGATCGAGCGGCTGCGGCACGTAGTTCGGCTGCGCGCGACTTGGGAAGAAGCTCTGCACCGGCGCACGACGCGGCGCCGGTGGCGCGGCATCCTGCGGCGGGATCGGCGCGAGCGCCGTCGGGTCTTGACCGGACCGTAGCGGATCGGTCTGACGCGGCTGGTCGGCGCGGCGACGCGATTCCTTCGCCTTGGGATCACGGCCCGTGTTCGCGAGCACGTCGGCGTTCGGCGGCGGATCATTGTCCGTATTCGAGGCCGTCGCAATGACGGTCGTGCCGCCCTTACAGTCGGTGACCCATACGTCGTAAACAGGGTGCTCGACGCCATGCAGACCCGGGCTCGCGGCAAACATCCAGCCGGAGAAGATGCGCTTGAATTGCGATTTCTCACCGATCTCGTCGACCTCGACAAAACCGTCGGTCAACGGCGCTTCTTTCGGCGGACGCGAGATGCAGGCGCGCGGCGTGATCTGAAGCGAACCGAACTGCACCGTCTCGTCCATCGTGACTTCGAAAGCGATGATACGGCCGGTGATCTTGTCGAGCCCCGAAAAGACCGCCGTCGGGTTCATGATCTTGTCGGCCAACGCCGGCATCACCGTACCGGCAAGAGCGAGCGCAGCGACGGCAGGCGTCGCGAGGCGACGGATGGGCGTAGCAAAGACTGTCAAAACGAATCCGGATCGAGCAAGCGGTGCGAGGCGGAGCCTGTGACGCACCGGCACGGCATAAATGGGGCGGTTCAGTTACCGGGAGACCACGCCTCGTAGTCGCCAGTCGCAGGCGGACGCTTGCCGGCGGACAACGTCGAGCCCGGCGGCCGCCACGCCATCGGCGTGCCAGTCATGTTCGGCTGATGGGGCGCTTCCCACTCGTACGGCGTGTAGTTGGCGTCAGTTGGCGCAACATTGGTCGTATGATGCAGCCAGCCGTACCATCCGGGCGGCGTCGCCGAGCCTTCGCTCGGACCAGCGTAGATGACCCAGCGGCGCTCCCAGCCGAGCGCCGGATCGATCTTGCCACCCGCCGTCCGATAGTACGCGTTGCCGAACTCGTCGTGGCCGACGAGTTCGCCGAAGCGCCAGGTGTGGAAGCGCGTGTTGATCGTCGCGCCGTTCCACCAGGTGAAGATACGTGTGAGCCAGAGCATCCCTGTGCTTTCGGTCTGTGCCGGAGCCGTTCTGGCTCTACATGATCGGCAACGGGAGAGAAAGCGCGTGCTGCGGGACGGATCGATCATTCCGGGGAGTTTCGAGGCACCGCTGCCGACGAACCGCGGCGAATTCATCACCGTCCTCGCGCATTACCATCGCGCCGAGATCGCGCGCATGGCCGGCTGGCGCGACCGCATCGATCGCACGACCAACTGGGCGATCACGGTCGTCGCGGCGATGCTTTCGCTGACCTTCTCGACGCCGACCGCGCACCACAGCGTACTGCTGTTCGGCATGGTTTTTATGTTCCTGCTCGTGTCGATCGGTCGCGACGCTACCGATTCTTCGACGTGTATCGTCGTCGGGTACGGGCGCTGGAGCGCAACTATTACGCGCAGGTGTTCAACCCGTCGGTGGACGTCGCGCCGCAATGGGCACGCGCGCTCGGCGACGATCTCCAGCGGCCGAACTTCGTCATCAGCCACCCGCAGGCTTTGTCGCGCCGGCTGAAGCGCAGCTACATCTGGATGTTCCGGGCTGTTGCTGGCGGCGTGGCTTATCAAGATTTCGACCGGCACGACCCCGGTCGTCGGCACCGCGACCGAGAATGTCAGCCGCGTTTGGTACGCCGGCGCCGATATCGGCGTGGTGCCGGGGTATGTCTTGATGACCGCCGTGGCCGTCTTCTACGGCTGGCTCATTCACATCGCGTACGTCCGCTATCGCGTGCGGTCCGACATGGACGACGGAGTTGTGCACGTCTGATTTCGCGAGCGCCCGGGCTCGCTGGTCACCGGCTGTCCCCAGCCGACTGGGAAGGCCCGCCGCAGGGACATGCCGGCTTTTCCCCGCTCTTCTCCACCGGGCCAATTCGCACTATATATAGCGCACGGCCAGTGCGGGATCTCTACATCTTGACACCTTTTTTCCAAAGAGGTGCTCGAATCAGTTGCGGTCGGACCCCAGACTCGCCGAACGTGACCGAGGTTTCCAACTGACTTTTCAGGACATACGGCGCATGCGGATCGAGCGGCACTACACGAAGGTTGGCCAGTCTCCCTATGCGGGGATCGAGTTCCGCACGACCAAATCCGAGATCAAGAATCCTGACGGCTCGATCGTCTTCTCGCTCGACGGCATCGAAGTGCCGGCTGCCTGGAGCCAGGTCGCGGCCGACGTTTTGGCGCAGAAATACTTCCGCAAAGCCGGCGTCCCCGCGCGGCTGAAGCGCGTCGAGGAAAACGACGTTCCGTCGTTCCTGTGGCGCTCGATTGCCGATGATGCGGCCCTCGTCGCGCTTCCGGAAAGCGAGCGTAAGGCGTCCGAGACGACGGCAACGCAAGTCTTCGACCGCCTCGCCGGGGCCTGGGCCTATTGGGGCTGGAAGGGCGGCTATTTCGACACCGACGCCGATGCGCAGGCCTTCTTCGACGAAATGCGCTTCATGCTCGCGTCGCAGATCGCAGCGCCCAACTCGCCGCAATGGTTCAACACTGGCCTGCACTGGGCCTATGGCATCGATGGCCCGAGCCAAGGCCATTTCTACGTCGACTACCAGAGCGGCGAACTGACGGCGTCGCGGTCGAGCTACGAGCATCCGCAGCCGCACGCCTGCTTCATCCAGTCCGTCTCCGACGACCTCGTGAACGAGGGCGGCATCATGGACCTGTGGGTGCGCGAGGCGCGCCTGTTCAAATACGGATCCGGCACCGGCTCCAACTTTTCGAAGCTGCGCGGCGAGAACGAAAAGCTGTCCGGCGGCGGACGTTCGTCGGGCCTCATGTCGTTCCTGAAAATCGGCGATCGCGCGGCGGGCGCCATCAAGTCCGGCGGCACGACACGACGTGCGGCGAAGATGGTCGTTGTCGACATCGATCATCCCGACGTCGAGACCTTCATCGACTGGAAGGTGCGCGAGGAAGAGAAGGTCGCGGCGCTCGTCACCGGCTCGAAGACGGTGAAG
Source organism: Beijerinckiaceae bacterium (assembly GCA_965246795.1). Taxonomy (GTDB): domain Bacteria; phylum Pseudomonadota; class Alphaproteobacteria; order Rhizobiales; family Beijerinckiaceae; genus JAJXWB01. The sequence continues at coordinate 125,697 of CBDFFN010000012.1, forward strand.
AAGCATCTGAAAGCGATCATGCGCGCCTGCGTGAATTGCGAAGGCGAAGGCGACGACTGCTTCAACCCTGAGAAGAACCCGGCGCTGAAGCGCGAAATTCGTCTCGCGCGCCGCGCGGAACTCCCCGACAATTACATCAAGCGCGTGATGCAGTTCGCGAAACAGGGTTATCGCGACATCACGTTCGACACCTACGACACGGATTGGGATTCGGAGGCATACCTGACCGTCTCCGGCCAGAACTCCAACAATTCGATCCGCGTCACGGACGAATTTCTCCGCGCCGTCGAAGGCGACGAGAACTGGGACCTCACGCGTCGCCTCGACGGCAAGCCGCACAAGACTCTGAAGGCCCGCGATCTCTGGGAGAAGGTTGGCTATTCCGCCTGGGCGTCGGCCGACCCCGGCATCCAGTTTCACACGACGATCAACGACTGGCACACCTGCCCCGTCGCCGGCCCGATCAACGCGTCGAATCCGTGCTCGGAATACATGTTCCTCGACGACACCGCCTGCAATCTCGCGTCGTTGAACCTGCTGCAGTTTCGTCGCGTCGATGCAGCCGGCAAGAGCATCTTCGACGTCGAGGCGTATGAGCATGCGGTTCGGCTGTGGACCATCGTACTCGAGATCTCGGTGCTGATGGCGCAGTTCCCATCGAAGGAAATCGCGCAGCGCTCGTTCGACTACCGCACGCTGGGCCTCGGCTACGCGAACGTCGGCGGCTATCTCATGTCGGCCGGCATCTCCTACGATTCCGATGCGGGCCGCGCCTTCTGCGGCGCGATGTCGGCGATCATGACCGGCATCGCGTACCGCACGTCGGCGGAAATGGCCGCGAGCCGCGGCACGTTCGTCGATTATCCCCGCAATCGCGAGGCGATGCTGCGCGTGATGCGCAACCACCGCCGCGCCGCTTATGGCGAGGCCGAGGGTTATGAGGCGCTCGCCGTCGCGCCGGTGCCGCTCGACCATGCCGCCTGCCCGCAAGCGAACTTGATCGATCACGCCAAGCGCGCCTGGGACGAGGCGCTGAAGCTCGGCGAGACACACGGCTATCGTAACGCGCAGACGACATGCATCGCGCCGACCGGCACGATCGGCCTTGTGATGGATTGCGATACGACCGGCATCGAGCCGGACTTCGCACTGGTGAAGTTCAAGAAGCTCGCCGGCGGCGGCTACTTCAAGATCATCAACCGTGCGGTGCCGGAGGCGCTGCGCACACTCGGCTACCGCGAAGCGGACATTGCCGAGATCGAGGCCTTTGCGCTCGGTCACGCATCCCTGGCGCAGGCGCCGGCGATCAACACTGCGACTCTTCGCGCGCGCGGCTTTACCGAAGAGGCACTGGCGAAAGTGGAAGGCGCGCTGAAGAGCGCCTTCGACATCAAGTTCGTCTTCAACAAGTGGACGCTCGGTCCCGACTTCCTCACGGGCGCGCTGAAGATCCCCGCAGCGGACCTCGAAGAGCCGACGTTCGATCTGCTGACGAAACTTGGCTTCACCAAAGCCGACATCGAGGCCGCCAACATCCATGTCTGCGGTGCGATGACGCTTGAAGGCGCGCCACATCTGAAGGTTGAACATTATCCGGTGTTCGATTGCGCCAACCCCTGCGGGCGCACGGGCAAGCGCTATCTCTCGGTCGAGAGCCACATCCGCATGATGGCGGCAGCGCAACCCTTCGTCTCCGGCGCAATCTCGAAGACGATCAACATGCCGAACGACGCGAGCGTCGAGGATTGCAAGGAGAGCTACATGCTCTCCTGGCGGCTCGCGCTGAAGGCCAACGCACTCTACCGCGACGGCTCAAAGCTGTCGCAACCGCTGAACTCGCAACTGATCGAAGACGAGAGCGACGACGCGGAAGATGCGATCGCTGATCTCATCGCGTCGAATGCACCCGCGCGCGCTGCTGCGGTGGCGGAACGCATCGTCGAACGCGTGATTGAACGCGTACAGGTGACGCGCGAGCGCGAAAAACTGCCCGGCCGCCGCAAGGGCTATACGCAGAAAGCCGTCGTCGGCGGCCACAAGGTCTATCTCCGCACCGGCGAATATAACGATGGCCGCATCGGCGAAATATTTATCGACATGCACAAGGAGGGCGCCGCCTTCCGAAGCCTGATGAACAACTTTGCCATCGCGATCTCGCTCGGTCTGCAATACGGCGTGCCGCTCGAAGAATACGTCGACGCCTTCACTTTTACGCGGTTCGAGCCGGCGGGACTGGTGCAGGGCAACGACGCGATCAAGAACGCGACGTCGATCCTCGACTATGTCTTCCGCGAGTTGGCCGTGTCCTACATCGGTCGCAACGATCTCGCGCACGTGCAGCCTGAAGACATGGCTTTCGATGCGTTGGGCGGCGGCGAGGACGAGGGCAAAGCGCCCGTGCGTCCTGCGGCGCCGAGCCAGGTGTCGAAAGGCCTCATCCGCTCGCGCGACAACCTCACTCTGCTCGCGGGCGGGAATGGTCCGAACGGCGCACCGATCGTCGATGCGCGCTCGTCGTCCGTCGTGACTGCCTTCGGCACGCAGGGCGCAACGGCGCTGAAGCATGACATCGCCGTCGAGGTTGCTGAAGCGGCGCGGCACGAGACCGACCGTCTCGCGTGGAGTGCACCGAGCCCGGCGATGGCCGTCGCCGAGAAACGCGCCGAAGCGCGGATGAAGGGCTACGTCGGCGAGGCGTGCCCGGAGTGCGCGAACTTCACGCTCGTGCGAAACGGCACGTGTCTGAAGTGCGACACGTGCGGCAGCACGACGGGGTGTAGTTAAAAGGCACGGCTTCCCCTTCTCCCGTTTACGGGAGAAGGTGTCATGCGCAGCATGACGGATGAGGGGAGCCGGTGCGGGAACATACGCCGGACATATCGTTTCAGCGTGCGCGCGATCTGCGGCATCGGATGACGAATGCCGAGGGGATCCTCTGGCGCGAGTTGCGCGGTCGGAAGTTTGCTGGCGTGAAGTTTCGACGCCAGGTGCCGATCGGCCCGTACATGGCCGACTTTGCCTGCGTGGCGCGCAAGCTGATTGTGGAGTGCGACGGTCGCCCACACGACGGTGAAGAGCAAAAGACGCATGATGCCGCGCGAGACGCGTGGTTCGTCGAACAGGGCTGGCGCGTATTGCGCATTCGGAACGATCTGATTCTTGGCGGAAGCCTTCGAATGCTGGACAACATCAAACAGGCGTTGCGGCTCCCCTCATCCGACCCTCGCTGACGCGAGGGCCACCTTCTCCCGCAGGCGGGAGAAGGATCACCCCTCTCCCAAAAACCTCAGCACGCTCGCGTTAAACCTCTCCGTCGCCTCGAGATGGATGAGGTGGCCGACGCCCTCGAAAATCTCGACCTTCGCTCGCGTCATCGTCTTCGCCACCTCGACTGCGCGCTCGGCGACATGCCCCATCTTCTCGCGCAGTTCCGGCGGCGCAAAACCTTTGCCCGGTGCGGTGCGATCGCGCGTGCCGGCCATCAGCACCACAGGCTTGTCGACCAGCGGCAACTCGTGCACCACCGGCTGTCCCCACATCGCGTAGTAGGACGACACGAACGACGCGACCCATCGCGGAAATTCCGCACCACCCTTCATACGCTCGCGGATGTCGACAAACGGCTGCACCTTTTCGGGCGGCAGCGTCAGCCCGTAAGTGTCGTAGAGCTGCTTGAGATAGGCGGGCCCAGACAGCTCGCTTTCCTGCTTCAGCAAGCGCTCGCGCGGCACCGGCGGCACGGTGAAGCGATAATCCTCCAACCCCACCGGCGCATACATCACGAGCTTGTTCACGCGTTGTGGAAATGTGCGCGTAAAACGCACGCCCGCCATGTTGCCCATGGAATGCGCGATGACATCGACCTGTGCGAGCCCGAGCTTCTCGAGCAGCGCGTCCATATTGCTCGCCATCGTGTCGAAGCTGACGGGCACATCGTCAAATTTCGACGACTTGCCGAAATTGATCTGGTCCGGCGCGATGACGCGATAGCCTGCTCCCGTTAGCGCGCGGATTAGCGGCTCAAAATAAGACGCAGGAAAGTTGCGGCCGTGAAACAGCAGCACCGCGCGGCCGTTCGGCGTCGCCGTTGCTGCGACATCCATATAGGCCAGCCGCGCCGGATGATTGCCGGCCTGCACGTCGAGGTAGTTAACGGCGAAGGGGTAGGCATAGCCTTCGAGCGCGATGCCGAGCGGTTCCTGCGCGCGGGCGGGCGCGGCGACTGCCAGCATCGCGACGGAGATCAGGACAGCGAGCAAACGGGCAGCTTTCATCAAGATCCCTTTTCGACGACGGACGACATGGCTAGAACTGGCGCATGACCTTCGACACGCCCTACGACACGCAAAACATCTTTGCGAAAATCCTGCGCGGCGAGATACCTTCGCACAGGATCGCCGAAGACGAAGCGGCGCTGGCTTTCATGGACATCATGCCGCGCACGGACGGCCATGTGCTCGTGATCCCGAAAGCGCCGGCTCGTAACATTTTCGACATCACGCCGGATGCGCTCGGAGCGATGCAGGCGATGGTGAAGCGCGTTGCCATTGCCGCGACAAAGGCGATGGCGTCCGATGGCGTGTCGATCTGGCAAGCGAACGAGCGAGCCGGCGGCCAGGTCGTCTTTCACTTCCACACGCATGTGCTGCCGCGCTGGGACGGCATCGAATTGCGCCACCCCGAGGGCAAGATGGCCGATCCGGAAATCCTCAAGGCGCAGGCGGAGAAGATCCGCGCGGCGCTGTAATGGACCGCGAGCCTCCTGGCTCGCAACAGGCCTGCACACTCCCTGCGAGCCGGGAGGCTCGCGGTCCGGAAGCGTCAGGCCACTTCGCCAAGCTTATGCAATTCGTCGTGCTTGAGGATGACGATCCAGCCGTCCTCCAGTGCGACAAGACCCTTCTTCTGCATGCCGCGCAGCGCGCGGTTCACGTTCTCGCGGGAGCAGCCGATCATCGCGGCAAGATCGCCCTGCGAGTCGGATAGTTTTTGCCGCACAACGCCGTCGCTGGCTTCGTTCGCGCGTCGGTGTAGAAGCTTCGCGAGCCGCGTCGGCAGATCGACGAAGGCGATCTCGGTGATGTGTTCGTTGGAGCGGCGTAGCCGCCGGCACAAGGTCTCGACCATGCGGAGGCAGGCCGCGGGATGATCTTCCAGAAACGGAATCACGTCGCGGCGCTCGAAGGTGAGCATTTCGCAATTCGTCAGCGCCTTGACGTCGGCGGAACGGATGCCGCCGTCGAACATGGCCATTTCGCCGAGAACTTCGCCACGTTGCAGATCGCCGACGATGAGGCGCTTGCCGGCCGCCGTCATCAGGCTCACTCGCACCGTGCCCTTCATCAACAGCAGCATGCTGCCGCCTTGCGAGCCTTCCTGCATGATCATGGAGCCGGCCGAAAAGCTCTTCGCCCGCCCGAGCTTCAGAAGATCAGTGCGGGTGTCGTTGTCGAGTGCGCGGAACAGGGGCGAACGCTCTGCGATGCGTTCGAAATCGTTCTGTAGCGCGGCAATATCGACCAAGATCCCCTCCGCTCGTAAAGCGCGAGCATAGGAGGGATTTCGCCTGTAGTCATCGCCCCGCGGCGAGGCCCGACAGCATCAGTTGCAGGTTCTGCACCGCGGCGCTCGACGCGCCCTTCCCGAGATTGTCGAGACGGGCGACGAGCACGGCCTGCCGTTTCGCCTCGTCGCCATAGACCGCGACCTCGAGCAGATTGGTGCCGTTCAGGCCGAGCGCATCGAGCCGGCCTTTCGGACTGGCCGGTGCGACACGAACGAAGATCGAGCGTTCGTAGTGGGCTCGTAACGCGGCTTCGAGATCAGCGACGGTCGGCTGGACCGGCAACGCATCGAGATGCAGCGGGATCGAAACGATCATGCCCTCGCGAAAATTGCCGACCGACGGCACGAAGATCGGCGGCCCGCCAAGCCGCGCATAAGCGACGATCTCTGGCACGTGCTTGTGCCCGAGGCCGAGCCCGTAAAGCTCGAACAGCGGTGCACGATGCGACTCGTAGGCCTCGATCATCTGCCGGCCGCCGCCGGAATAACCGGACACGGCGTTGATCGAGAGCGGATGGTCGGACGGCAACAGGCCGGCATCGATCAGCGGCCGCAGCAGCGCGATCGCGCCGGTCGCGTAACAGCCGGGGTTCGCGACGCGTCGCGCACCAGCAATGTGCTCGCCCTGGCCCTTCGCAAGTTCCGGGAACCCGTAGACCCAGTCCGGATCGACACGATGTGCGGTCGAGGCATCGAGCACGCGCGGACCATCATCGCCAAGGCTCGCGATAATGCCTGCGGTTTCGCGCGCCGCCTCGTCCGGCAGGCACAGCACCGCGATGTCGACGGAGGCCAGAAGCTCGGTCTTGGCGCCGGGGTCCTTGCGATGCTCTGGTGCGATCGAAACGAGTTCGATATCGCGTTCGCCGCCGAGTTTCTCGCGAATCTCGAGACCGGTCGTGCCTGCCTCGCCGTCGATGAAGATTTTTGCCGTGCCCGCCATTTTTCGCTCCCGTTCCGTCTGCCTGTCCCTGCGATGACGCGCGCGTCATCGACCTGAAATCATCGGCGACGGCGGAGGCGTGCGGCGTGGGTCTGCATGTTGCGCGTGCAATACACGGGCTCGCACTTTTCGACAATGCCGGTTGGTGCGAGGCGCGCGCCGTCGTATCGGCTGGCCATGTCGTTCGGATTTACGTTGGCGTTACGCGAAAAGGTCCGAAGCGCACTTGCCGGCTTCGACCGTCTCGATCCCGTCCATGCTGGCGATCCCCTGAAACACGCTGCGGTCGTCATCGCGCTCTGCGAGACCGCGCCGGGTTCTGGCGAAGTAGCGTTCCTACTGACGCGCCGCGCCGCGACCTTGCGCGGCCACGCCGGACAATGGGCACTACCCGGCGGGCGCTGCGACTCCGGCGAGACGACGGCGCAGGCGGCGTTGCGCGAGCTGCATGAGGAACTCGGCCTGCGTCTCTATGAGGCCGATCTGCTTGGGCATCTCGATGATTATATCTCGCGCTCGGGCTACCGCATCTCGCCGGTCGTCGCGTGGTGGAATGGCGACGGCGATCTGCAGCCAAACCTCGCCGAAGTCGCATCGGCGCATCGCGTGCCGCTGGCGAACATCGCGCATCCCGATGCGGTGAGCTTCGTGAGCATTGCGGAAAGCGAACGGCGTGTCGTGCGGCTTCGATTGATGGACAGTTTCATCCACGCGCCGACGGCGGCGATGCTCTACCAGTTCGGCGAGTTGCTCTGTGGGCGCATCACGCGCGTCGCCGATCTGGAACAACCTGTTTTCGCGTGGAAGTGATCAGATCGTAACGGCCTGACCCGGCGGCAGCGTCACGAGTCGGTCGGCAAGGCCAAGCGTCTTGAACGCCTCTGCCGCCTCCTCGGACGTTTCCTTGAAATGCGCCCAGCCGTAATTGTGCACGATCGCGATCTTCGCTTGCGGGAACGCGTGCGCGACTTCCAACGCATCGTTGTTGTCCATCGTGACGTGGAATTTTCCGCGCGGCTCGGCCGAGCCTGCGAAGACCATGACAAGACGCGGTGTGCAACGGCGCGCGACTTCGGCGACGCCTTCGTACCAGACGGTGTCGCCCGTGATGTAGACGGCATCGCCCGGCGTGGTGAGGCCGAGTGCGAAGCCAACGACCTCGCCGGAGATCGGCTCGATGCCAGGCGGTCCGTGTCGTGCGGGCGTTGCGGTCACGCGGACGGCGCGCCCGTCTTTCGCAAGCGATGTCGCGTCCCACGGCGCAAGGCCATGCGCATTGCCGCCGAGGCGTTCCGCGCCGACTTTCGTTGTTAGCGTTTGCTTGGCGCGCGGAAGAATCGCCCGCCCGGCATGATCGAGATTGTCGAAATGCTGATCGTGGCTGAGCAGGATCGCGTCGATCGAACCAAGTGCGTCGGCCGCAAGCGCCGGCCCGGCCGTCTTCTCCAGCGTCACGGCGCCGGCTTTGGCCGCCTCGTAACGGCGTGGCGGATCGAAGGTCGGGTCGGTCAAAAGCCGGAAGCCCGCGATCTCGATCAGGACCGTCGGGCCGCCGATCAGCGTTAGCCTGATTTCATTTTTCATCGATCGATGCTCCGCTTTCGACACACGAAGTGCTCCCGCACCACCCGTCGCGGAAGTGCCAATCAAAGATGTCAGCCCCGCGTCGCTAGCATCTGCAGATAGCGCTGCACGACGCTTGCCGCCGCGACCGCCGTAATGTCGGCGTGATCGAACGGCGGACAGGTTTCGACGACATCCATGCCGCGCCAGTCGAGATCGCGTAGCGCCCACAGCGCGCCGAGCGCCTGTGCGCTGGTGAGACCGCCGGCGACCGGCGTGCCGGTACCGGGCGCAAAGGCCGGATCGAGCGCGTCGATGTCAAACGAAAGATACGCCCCGCCCTGCCCGACCTGCGCGCGGATACGGTCTGCGATCTCGCTTGCGCGCATGTCTGCACATTCGTCGGCAGTCAGGATCGCAATGCCGCAGTCACGCGGCGCGACGGTGCGCACGCCGATCTGCATCGAGCGCTCGGGATGGATGAGCCCATGCTTCACCGCGATCGTGACAAAGGAGCCGTGCGAGATCGCGTCGTCGCCGTCGTCCCACGTGTCCTGATGTGCGTCGAACTGCACGAGTGCGAGCGGCCCGTGTTTCGCGACATGCGCTCGCAGCAGCGGCAGCGTGATGAAATGATCGCCGCCGAGCGTGACGAGATGCGTACTCGCATCGATGATCGTTCTCGCCTGCGCTTCGATCGCGAGCGGCGTGTTGGGCGTGAGGCCACGCGGCAGTGCACAGTCGCCGTAGTCGATGACCGTCATGTCGGCGAAGGGATCGCGGCGCGACGGATATTGCGGATCGCCGTCGAAGATCGCCGACGCCGCGCGGATCGCGCGCGGACCGAAGCGCGCACCCGGCCGGTTCGAGGTCGCACCATCGAAGGGCACACCCCAGATCGCGACATCGACGCCGGCGAGGTCTTTCGTGTAGCGCCGGCGCATGAAGGATAGCGCGCCGGAGAAGGTCGCCTCCTCCGCGCCGCTGCGTAGAGCGCCAGTGAAGGCGTTGTCGATGGGCTCGCTCACGCACACCGTCCGTTTGTCGTCGCTGGCCAGATGTGGCGGGGGTAAGCCATACTGGGCCTTTCGAGGGGGCTCTTCATGTCGTTTGTTTCGCGTGTCCTGCGGGATTCTTTCAAGAGGCCGGGGGCATTACGCTGTGCGGCAGCCGCAGCGCTGCTTGTTGCCGGCGCATTGCCGGCATTCAGCAGCATCGCGCGGTCGCCCTCGTCGAACGTCATTGTAATCTACGGAACGGAACCTGGCGGCACGGCGATCGACTGCGCCAGCAGCACGGATTGCGACCACGGACCGGTGTCCGAGGCGATGGCAAAGAGCCTGGACGTCGCGGAGATGCCGTTTGCGCGCTTTTTCGATCGCGCCAATGCCGAGGTGCGCGTTCTTACAGCAAGTCGGCAGGCGCTAAGTCTTTTCGCGACTGACACACTCGACAGCCCGATCTGCGCGCCGTCCGGAGCGCGCAAAGCCATCGTCCTCGGTAATGCCGCCTATACAAACCTTCCCGCATTGAAAGGTCCGCGAGGCGACGTCACGCTGATGGCGACGAAATTCCGCGGCATGAAATTCGATGTATCCGAGCGCTTGGATCAGAACCTCGACACGCTGATCGCCGACATCGGCAAGCTGACCGGCCCGACCGACGATGTCGGCACGCTCGTCGTTTATTACGCCGGACACGGCCTGACCGCGGCGGGGAAGACGCTCATTCCCGCAACCCTCGATGGAAAGACCGAAGACCTGCGTGCAGAGCGTGGCGTCATCGTCGTGCAGGATCTCATCGACGCGTTGGCGCAGGCCAAGGCTGCACGAAAGATCCTGATCCTTGACACGTATTTTCCGGCCGTACCGGGCACGATCAATCGCTGAAATGAAAAAGGGCGGCCGAAGCCGCCCTTGGATCGTCGAAGGGAGAGCCCTCAGCGCTTCGAGAACTGGAAGCTGCGGCGGGCTTTCTTGCGGCCGTACTTCTTGCGCTCGACGACGCGCGCGTCGCGGGTGAGGAAGCCTTCGTGCTTCAGCGCGGGACGAAGGTCCGGCTCGAAATGCGTCAGCGCCTTCGCGAGGCCGTGGCGCACCGCGCCGGCCTGACCCGACAATCCACCGCCGGCGACCGTGATCGAGATGTCGTACTGTCCGAGGCGGTTCGAGATCACCAGCGGCTGCTGCAGGATCATGCGCAGCACGGGGCGCGCGAAATAGACTTCCAGCGTACGGCCGTTGACGGTCGTTGCGCCCTTGCCCGGCTTGATCCAGACGCGCGCAACGGCGTTCTTGCGCTTGCCGGTGGCATAGGCACGGCCGAGTTTGTCGAGCTTCTGCGAATAGCGGGGCGCATCGGACACAACCGCGCCATCGGCGCCGCCAGCCTTGAGGTCCTGCAGAGAGGAGAGTGTCTCGGCCATTCTCAGGCGCTCCGGCTGTTCTTGGAGTTCATAGCGGCGATATCGAGCGGCGCAGGTGTCTGCGCCTCATGCGGGTGAGTGCCGCCTTTATAGACGCGCAGATTACCGAGTTGCTGGCGTCCAAGGGGACCACGCGGAAGCATGCGCTCCACCGCCTTCTCGACGATACGCTCGGGAAAACGCCCGTCGAGGATGTTCTTCGCCGAACGCTCCTTGATGCCACCGGGATAGCCCGTGTGGTGGTAATAAACCTTCTGCTCGCGCTTGCGGCCCGTAAAGACGATCTTCTCGGCATTGATGACGATGATGTTGTCGCCACAATCCATGTGTGCCGTAAACGTCGGTTTGTGCTTGCCGCGAAGCCGGAGCGCGATCAGCGACGCCAACCTGCCAACGACAAGCCCTGCCGCGTCGATCACAAACCACTTTTTGTCGATGTCGGCGGGTTTCGCCGAGAATGTCTTGCCGAACATGACCGATCCGATGCGATGAAAACAGCCGCGAAGACGCGGCCGGGTCGAGGCGGTTCCTACGCAACGACGACTGAATCGTCAACCCGCAGACACGAAGAAGTCCACGTCAAATCAAGCAAGAGATGATAGCGGTATTATGATACCGCAGTATACCGCGGCAGGACATAGGTGCCCGTGGCGTGGGCGAGGATCGTGTCTTCGCCCTGGGAACGGATCGAGGCCTCGCCGACAGCAAGCGTCCGGCCGACGCGCAGCAGTTTGCAGTCGGCGATGAGGTCGCGCACCGGCGGTCGCGAGAGGAAGTTGAGCGTCAGGCTGGTCGTCGCCGCCAAAGGCACCCAGCCGACCGTCGCGAGAACCGCGACATAGAGCGCGCAATCGACGAGTTCGAACATCGCGGGGCCGGAGATGGTGTTGCCCGGACGTAGGTGGCGCTCCGCCACCGACAGCCGCACGCGCGCGCTCATCGGCGCGGCAGCCTCGATATGCATGCTGCCTTTCAGGCCAAAGGCTTGGGGGAATTCGACGACGAGACGCCGTTCAATTTCCGCAGCATCGAGATGTTCGCTCATGGCAGCGTCTTGGCCGATGGGCGGCAGAGAGACAAGCTTGCGCCGGACGATCCTGCACGTCAGTTTCCGGGCATGTCCGACGCCGCAACCCTTACCTCGCCCTCGCGCACCGCAACGCCCTTGCGCGTCGAAGATCGGCCAGGCGGCGTCCGCATCCTCACGCTCGACAATCCCGCGACGCGCAACGCGCTTTCGCTCGGAATGCTCGACGCACTGTCGGACGCTGTTGCCGCTGCGGCGCAGGACACTGCGGTGCGCGTTGTCGTTATCGCCGCGGACGGTCCGGCCTTCTCGTCCGGTCACGATCTTAAACAGCTCACCGGACATCGCACCGATAGTGATGCCGGACGCGCTTTTTTCGACGAGACGTTTGCCGCCTGCTCGGCATTTATGCAGGCGGTGGTGGCATTGCCAAAGCCAGTGATCGCCGCCGTCGAAGGCATGGCAGCCGCCGCCGGATGCCAGCTCGTATCGACTTGTGACCTGGCTATCGCGGGCACGGGCGCGCGGTTTTTGACGCCGGGCGTGTCGATCGGATTGTTCTGCACAACACCGATGGTCGGCATTACGCGCAATGTCGCGCGCAAGCACGCAATGGAAATGCTGCTGACGGGCGAGCCGATCGTTGCGCAGGAGGCCTATCGCATCGGGCTCGTTAACCGCGTGGTGCCGCAGGGCGCGGCGCTTGGCGAAGCGATCGCTCTTGCAGAAAAGATCGCGGCACGGTCCGCGATGACGCTCGCGACCGGTAAGCGCGCCTTCTACGACAGTGTCGACCGGCCGATGCACGAGGCCTACGAACGCGCGAGCCGTGTGATGATCGAAAACATGCTGGCTGACGATGCCGCCGAAGGCATCGGCGCCTTTATCGACAAGCGCGATCCGGTCTGGCGAGACCGCTAAAAGGCGCGGATCGACGCGTCTGAGCAGCTTGCAAAGAACTCTGCCCTGAGGCTGACTGATCGCGCGATGAAGGGGGCGACGTGATCCGCATTCTGTACTTGTTGCTCGCGCTGCTGCCGCTCGGCGGGTGTTTGCTGAGCGACTATGACATTGAGCTGCAGACGCCGTCCGTCCAAAGACTAACCGAGGGCACGTACGAATGGCGCGAGGGAGACGGTGCTGCCCATCGTTTCTCAATGACACGACGCGGCACTAATTACGTCTATCGCGCGCTTGAAAAACCTAACGAGACGCTCGAAGCCAAGATTTTTCGCTCAGTCGATCCGAAGACTTGGATTTTGTCGTTCCGAAAGCCTGAAGAGAGGTACTCATTGTATCTCTTCGCCCGAGAAAATAGCTCGAATAACAGTTATTCGATCTTTTCGTTCGACCGAGCACGATTGCCGCCTGATTTGCGAACCGCGATCGATTCCGGGTCTGGCGATCCGCGTATCCTCAAAGGCGAGTCGGATACGCTTCGGTTTCTGAATACCGTAGCGGTTCGCAACCTGCTAACCGGAAATGTCGTCGTAACAAAAGTGGACGAGGCTCCTCGCCCCCAAGCCTCAGCCGCACCCTTTTCCGACCGCCCCTTCTGCAACGGCACAACCAACCGTTTCGCGCTTGTCATCGGCAACCAAACGTACGAAGGCGCGCTGCAGGCACTGACCAATCCACGCGCCGATGCCACGGCACTGACGAAAGTTCTCTGCGAAAACGGCTTCACGACATTCCGTTACGACGACCTGAAGATTGCCGAATTCGACCGCGCCATCGCCCGCTTCAGAACCGCCGCAGGCAATGCGGAAACGTCCTTCGTTTATTACTCGGGCCACGGCTTCGCGATGAATGGCAAGAACTGGCTCGTCCCCGTCGATGCCGGGATCGACTGCGACAGTCTCGGCAGCAACGCCGACCCCTCAAGTCTGCAACGTCGCCTTGTCGACCTCTCCGGTAGCCTGCTGTCATCCCTGCCGAAGAGCAGCAATCAGATCGTCGTAATGGATGCGTGCCGCACCGATCCGGTGCGCTCCTGTTTCAAAGGCGGCGCCGGTCCGACGATGATCCGTGGCCTTTCCGCTCCGGGCGGATCATCCGGTCGATTGATCGTCTACGCCACGCAGGATGGCAAACCAGCGCTCGATGGCGTCGCAGGTTCGGCAAATTCTCCGTTGATGACGGCGATGCTCCAAAAATTCAGCGCGGCACCGGGCGCGAACTGGCTAGCGAGTATGGCCGATGTCTCGCGCGAGGTCGCACGTCTGACGCACAATGACCAGGTGCCCAATCTCGACATCAGCCTGCCACCAGACGGGTGCCTGGCGCGTGCCTGTGCGCCCTAGTCCGAACGCTCGTTCGCCACACGCGATTCCTCTGATCGCAACGTCTCTTCGGGCACCGGCACGCGTGACGGGCGCTTGAAGATGCTGCGAGGCGCGCGAGACCACGGACGATCCTCGTCGGACGCGCGCGCATTGCGTTGCACGACCTCGCTACCGCGCAGATCGAGCGTGACAGCGCCGGTCGTCGCCAGCACCCGCCGATCGAGCACGATCGACGCGCTACAGCCGCTCGGCACATAGAGCGGCGCGATCAGGACATAGGCGCGGCCGCAATCCTCGATCAGCGCACGCTCGTTGAGGACAAGCGCGACCGGTCGCCCGTCGCCGAGATGCGCAACGCATCCGTCCTTGTCGCACGTGCTGCCTTCCATCGTCGCGGGCAATCGGCCGTCCGCGTCGGCGCGCAGCCACTGTTCCGCCGCGAAACCGGAGCCGCTGCGCTTGCCGAGCAGCAGCAGGCGGCCATCTGCGCCACGGACCGCCGCAGCCTCGCCGGACGAGGAAACGGCTACATCGAACTTTTCGCTTTGCGCCGCGAGCATCAGTCCGACGAGAGCGAAAGCGAGGGACGTTGCGCGAAAGATCGCCGTCCGCCAGATCGTCGCGGACATTACAGCGAGTGCGAGGAAGCAGACCGCCGTCGCGTTGAAGGCCGGCAGATGCACGGTCGCGCCGGGCGCGGATGCGATCCAGCGCGCCACGGCGAGCACGAGATCGATGCCGAGGCCGAGATACCACCACACCGGCCCGTCGAGCCCAAAGGGATAGAGCACAGTCCCGAGAAGTGCCGCGGGCACGGCAAAAAACTCGATCATCGCCATCGTCATCGGATTGCCGATGAGGACGTAAGGCGAGAGTTCGTGAAAATTGTAGGCCATGAAACTCGACGTGGCCGCCGTCGCGCAGACCGTCGCGACGAGCATCAAGCCGATCTTGCTGCCGGCGAAGGCGGACAACGCATCGCGGATCGCGTGCAGTGTTGTTGGTCGCGTCGTAACTTGCCGTACCGGCATTTCCGGTTCGAAGCGTCGTGCAAAGCGGGCGTTGCGTGTTTCCCAAACCGCGATCAACGCCGCGACTGCCGCGAAAGAAAGCTGGAAGCTTGCACCCAGCAATGCTTCCGGCTCGACGGCAACGACGAAAAGCACGGCAAGGGCGAGATTGCGCATCGATAGAGATGGCCGGTCCGCGATGACGGCGGCGAGCAGGATCGTCGTCATGACGAGCGCACGCTCGGTGCCGACGCGCGACCCCGTGAGAATGTCGTAGGCGATCGCGCCAACGATCGCGCCCGCCGCCGCCCATTTCTTGATGGGATAATCGAGGGCGAGCGTGCGCGAGAGCGCCAGCAGCCGCCGAAATCCGACGAAAAAGATGCCGGCGACCAGCGTCATTTGGATGCCGGAGATAGTGATGATGTGGAAGATGCCGGCTTCGCGGATCAGCTCCTTCGCGTCCCCCGTTAACAGATCGCGCTTGCCCGTCACCATCGCAGCAGCGATGGCGCCGGTATCGCCCGACAGCCGCGTCGCGATACGTTGCACCAGCGCGTTTCGTGCCTGATCGATCGCCGCCGACATCCTTTGCGACCACGACGGGTCCGTATCGACGGGCTTCACGTCGATACGGCCAAGCACGTTCCCGACGCCGCCGAGTCCCATGAAATAGGCGTCCCTCGCGAAGTCATAGCCGCCCGGTAGCGCCGCCCGCGCTGGCGGTAGCAGCCGCGCTTTTAGCGAGACATGTGCGCCTGCTTCGACCCCGGGATCGCGGCGGGTCGTCAGACGCACGCGCTTCGGCATGCGATCCGCGGATATGCCCTCCGCCGACGTAAGACGCAGAACGATGCGCGCGCCTTCGCGGCGACGATCGACCTGCTCGACGAAGCCCGTTACTGGCGCGATGGTCAGTTTCGTAATCACCGGCGCCGCGACACGCTGAATACGCAAGCTGGTCGAGGCGTGACCGGCGGCAAACGCGGCGACGCCAAGCGTCAGCGCCAGCGGCAAGGGGCGCGTGCGGCAAAGGAAAGCTGCGCTGGCGAAGATAGCGACAGCGAAGAGCCCGGCCACGAGCGACGGATCGCGATCAGCAACGAGGTTGGTGATCGCGCCAGCCCCCGCCGCCACGGGAACCCAGAGGACCGGGCGGCGAAAATCCCGCTCGGTCGCAAAGGCGTGGCTGAGGGCCAACCACAATGCGCGCAAATGCAGCGCCGCGAGCGTCGGCAGCGTGCCGAGGCCGGGGCGTCCTGCGATTGCTCCAACTGGCGTCGCTCTATCCAAGCCGCGCGCTCTTTTTCGCTATGCCGGCGCATGTTACACGCGCCCGCCCACGGCCACACGGGCATCTCTCGATTTTGCGGAAAATTCCATGCCCGACCGCGTGGTCACGCGCTTTGCGCCCTCCCCGACCGGCTTTCTTCACATCGGCGGAGCGCGCACCGCCCTGTTCAACTGGCTCTATGCCCGCAAACACGGCGGCACGATGCTGCTGCGCATCGAGGACACGGACCGCGAGCGCTCGACCGATGCCGCCATCACCGCGATCCTCGACGGGCTCGACTGGCTCGGCCTGCGCGGCGACGGCGCGCCCATTTTCCAGTTCTCGCGCGCCGCGCGGCACAAGGCGGCGGCGGAATCGCTGATAGGCGAAGACCGAGCCTACTGGTGCTATTCGACGCCACAAGAACTTGCCGAGATGCGCGACCTTGCGCGCAAGGAGGGACGCGCGCCGCGCTACGACGGACGCTGGCGTGATGCGTCCTCAACCGATGTCGCCGCGGCGCAGGCGAAAGGCATCAAGCCGGTCGTGCGACTGAAAGCGCCGCGCGACGGCGAGACTATTGTCGATGACAAGGTGCAAGGCGTCGTCACATTCCCGAACAAGGATCTCGACGATCTCGTTTTGCTGCGTTCGGACGGGACGCCAACTTATATGCTCGCTGTCGTCGTCGATGATCACGACATGGGCGTCACGCAGATCATCCGCGGCGACGACCACCTCACGAATGCCGCGCGGCAGACGCACATCTACCAGGCCTTTGGATGGGACGTGCCAGGCATGGCGCATATTCCGCTGATCCACGGATCTGACGGCGCAAAGCTGTCCAAGCGGCATGGCGCGCTGGGCGTCGATGCGTACCGCGCGCTTGGCTATCTCCCGGATGCGCTACGCAACTATCTCGTGCGGCTTGGCTGGTCGTCCGGCGACCAGGAGTTTTTCTCAACCGAGGCGATGATCGACGCTTTCGATCTCGCACAGGTGCATCGCTCCCCCGCGCGTTTCGATTTCGCGAAATTGGAGAACATGAACGGACATTATCTCCGCGCTGCGGACGACGATGCTCTGACCGCAACCCTGATCGACACGCTACCGCATCTCGAGAGCGCGACGCTCGCGCGCGAGGGGTTGAACGACAAGACACGTGCGCAGCTTCGCGCAGCGATGCCAGGCCTCAAGCAGCGTGCGAAAACGCTGGTCGAGCTCATCGACGGCGCGGAGTTCATCTTCGCGAAGCGGCCGCTTACTATGGACGAAAAAGCGCTGGCGCTCGTCGATGCCGGGCGCGCGCATATCGCCGCGTTGCTTCCGCGTTTTGAGGCGCTCGACGCGTGGAGCGCAGCGAGTACGGATGCCGTCGTGCGCGCCTATGCCGAACAAGCCGTCGCGAAGCTCGGACAAGTCGCGCAGCCCTTGCGTGCCGCGCTCACGGGCAAGGCTGTGTCACCACCGATTTTCGATGTGCTTGAGGTTTTGGGACGCGAGGAAAGTCTGGGGCGTCTAAAGGATCATGTCGAATAGATCGTCACCGCACGGGAAGCGCGACGACGATCAAATCATTCGCAATCCAGACTTCGTAGGCCGACAACCGTCGCCCTACTCCACCTTGCCCTTCTCGACACCCGGCGCAGGCTCCTGTGACGGGATCCCGCCGCGCGGCTCGATGATCTCCGGCTCCTCAGGCACGACAGGCTTGTCGCCGTCGCCGGCATCATCCTCGCCATTGGCGCGCCGCACTTCCGGTTCGCCCTTCGGTTTCTTGGCGCGCGTCGCCTCGACAATGTCGCGCTCGGGGCGCGGCAGCACCGGCCCTTCGGGATAGACGAAGCTCAGCGATTTCAAACCGATGCTGTCGGCGATGACGACCACACGCACCGTGCCGCCGGTCTTCAATCGCCCGAACAAAAGTTCGTCCGCGAGCGGCATTTTGATCGTCGTCTGGATGACGCGCGCCATCGGCCGCGCGCCCATCGCCTCGTCGTATCCGTTGTCGATGAGCCAGTTGCGTGCTTCGTCCGTCAGTTCGATCGAGACGTTGCGGTCTGCAAGCTGAGCCTCAAGTTGCATGATGAACTTGTCGACGACCTTCGCAATAACCTCGCGCGGCAGATGCTCGAACGGCACGATCGCATCGAGCCGGTTACGAAATTCCGGCGTAAACATCTTGTTGATCGCTTCCAGGTCGTCGCCTTCGCGACGGCTACGATTGAAGCCGAACGCGGCCCGCGCCATGTCGGCCGCGCCCGCATTGGTCGTCATGATCAAAATGACATTGCGGAAGTCGATCTGCTTACCGTTGTGATCGGTGAGTTTTCCGTGGTCCATCACCTGCAGCAAAATGTTGTAGAGATCGGGATGCGCCTTCTCGATTTCGTCGAGCAGCAGCACGCTATGAGGATGCTGGTCGATCGAGTCGGTAAGCAGACCGCCCTGGTCGAAGCCGACGTAGCCGGGCGGCGCGCCGATGAGGCGGCTGACGGTATGCCGCTCCATGTACTCGGACATGTCGAAGCGGATCATCTCGACGCCGAGCGCGACTGCAAGCTGCTTCGCCACCTCCGTTTTGCCGACGCCGGTTGGGCCGGAGAACAGGTAAGAGCCGATCGGCTTCTCGCCGTCACGCAGGCCCGCGCGCGCGAGCTTTATTGCCGAGGATAGCGCGCGGATCGCCGCATCCTGCCCATACACAACACGCTCCAGCGACGTCGCCAGATGCTGCAGCACCTCAGCATCGTCTTTCGAAACGCTTTTGGGCGGAATGCGCGCCATCGTCGCAATCGTAATCTCGATTTCTTTTACGCCGATCGTCTTCTTGCGTTTCCCTTCCGGCACCAGCATCTGGCTCGCGCCTGTCTCATCGATCACGTCGATTGCCTTGTCCGGCAGCTTGCGGTCGTTGATGTATTTTGCAGACAGTTCGACCGCTGCCTTAACCGCATCCTGCGTGAATCGGACCTTGTGAAATTCCTCATAATAGGGCTTCAGGCCCTTCATAATTTCGATGGCATCAGGAATCGACGGCTCGTTGACGTCGATCTTCTGGAAACGGCGCACAAGCGCGCGATCCTTCTCGAAATACTGGCGGTATTCCTTGTAGGTCGTCGAGCCGATGCAACGCAGCGTACCCTGCGCCAACGCGGGCTTCAGCAAATTCGACGCATCCATCGCGCCACCCGACGTCGCGCCGGCGCCGATGACGGTGTGTATTTCATCGATGAAGAGGATCGCTGATTTATGCGCCTCGATCTCTTTCATCACCTGCTTGAGCCGCTCCTCGAAATCGCCGCGATAGCGCGTGCCGGCCAGCAGCGTACCCATGTCGAGCGCGAACACCGTGGCGCCGGCAAGCACCTCCGGCACCTCGTCCTTAATGATCTTTCGCGCGAGACCTTCGGCGATAGCCGTCTTGCCGACGCCGGGATCACCGACGAGCAGCGGATTATTCTTCTGCCGACGGCACAACACCTGGATCGTACGCTGCACTTCGGCTTCGCGGCCGATCAGCGGATCGATCTTGCCGTCACGCGCCTTTTTGTTGAGATTGACGCAATAGGCTTCGAGCGCCGTTTCCTTCTTCTTGTTGTTCTCGCCGTCGCCGCGACCTTCCTGCCGTTCGCCGCGCTCGTTCTCCTCGTCGGCGCCGCGCGGCGACTTGGCGTCCGAAAGTCCGGCGCGCTTGGCGATGCCGTGGCTGATGTAATTCACGGCGTCGTAACGCGTCATGTCCTGCTCCTGCAGGAAATACGCGGCATGGCTCTCGCGCTCGGCAAAGATTGCGACAAGCACGTTGGCGCCCGTCACTTCCTCGCGCCCGGACGACTGCACATGAATGACGGCGCGCTGGATGACGCGCTGGAAGCCGGCCGTGGGTTTCGCGTCTTCATGGCCGTCGGTGACGAGGTTTTCGAGATCGCCGTCGATGTAGCCGCGCAGCGTCTTGCGCAAAGCGTTCAGATCGACCGAGCAGGCCTTCATCACCGCGGCTGCGTCCTGATCATCGACCAGCGCCAGCAAAAGATGCTCCAGCGTCGCATATTCGTGCCGGCGCTCGTTTGCCGTGGCAAGCGCGCGGTGCAGGGATTGCTCAAGGTTGCGTGAGAAGGACGGCATGCGCGACGATCCCTATTGCTTTTCCATAATGCATTGCAGCGGATGCTGATGCTTACGGGCAAAGTCCATGACTTGAGTGACCTTCGTTTCGGCCACCTCGTATGTGAACACACCGCACTCACCGACGCCGTGCTGATGGACATGCAGCATGATGCCGGTGGCGGCCTCCTGATCCTTGGCAAAATATTTCAGAAGCACGGTGACAACGAATTCCATCGGCGTGTAGTCGTCGTTCAACAACAACACCCGGTACATGTTCGGCCGACGCGTGCGCGCTTTCGTGCGGGTGATGACGCCCGTGCCGACGCCCCCGCCCTCTCCATCTTCACCATCGCGGCGCGACGGATTTGCTGCGCGCGGTCTCTTCCAATCCGCTGACGTCACTATCCTGCGGGGCTCCTCGCTGCCGGTTTGAGTCGGACTTGCCTGTCGTTGTCGGTAGATATGTTGCCTTTCCCGGGCCGCCAGTGCGGTGCGTCACCGGCGCGACGCACAGTGTTCTGCGACATTCGATCGAAAGCAAGATGGGACGAGCGGGAAGCGCGCCATTCCGGATGGCAACCTGTGCGTGCGACAGGCGAAGCGCACGCAAAAGCGGACAACTCCAAAAGAAAAAGCCCGGCCGAAGCCGGGCTTTTCCAGAATTTGAATACCTGGTCGCTAGGGCGACTCAGGAAGCAGCGGTTTTGGCTTTTGCCATCGCGGTCTCGACCGGCTTCATCGCTTCCTTTGCGAGGCCTGTGTAGAGCTCGCCCATCTTCGTCATCTGCGCCATGAAGCCCTCGAAGGTCGACTTGGCGAAATCCTGCTGGAGGGCGACAACGTCCTCAACCTTGCGCACGCCCATCATCTTTTCGACGAAGGCGCTGTTCTGCTCGATCGACTTCTTGGAATAGTCGGTAGCCCCGGCGGCGATCGCCTGAAGGCTCTTGGTCACGCCGGATGCAGCGGCCGTAGACGCTTCCATCTGCTCTTTGCCGAAATTCTGGAATGCTTCAAAATTTGAGAACATCGGGTCTTTCCTAACGGAGACCGACGGCGCCGGTCGACGCGCTTTTGCGCACGATCCATATAGCTGCACTGCACAATGAGGTCAAATTATTTTGTGCGTTGCACAAAAGTCCGACTTAACCCGCGGGTAACCGCAAGTTCTTACGATCCCTAACCGTGATGTAACGGCCACGCGGCCGCCGACGGGCAGGGTTTGTACGATGCGTATGGCAAGTGTCCGCGTGGGTGGGTTCGGGGCGTTTATGGCGGCCCTTGCGCTCGCTTCGAGCCTTGTCGTTTCGGTTTCGACGGACGCAGAAGCGCGCGGCCGGCATGGTTTCAAACGGTCCGGTTTGCACGCGCACCACGCACGCTACGTCGCCAAGCGCCATTTTTCAAAGCGTTCAATCCGGCATGCGACGCGGTCACGTGCGACCGTCGGCTCGCGCGCCGGCTTTCTGGCGCCCGCCTTCGCTTCAATCGTCGTCGACGCCAACACCGGCAAGACGCTCGAGGCAACCAACGAGACGTCGCCGCGTCACCCCGCGTCGGTGACGAAGGTGATGACCCTGTATCTGCTGTTCGAGCAGCTGGAGAAGGGCAAACTCAAGCTCGATTCCGAAATCCCGATCTCATCTCATGCCGCCGCACAGTCCCCGTCGAAGCTCGGCCTGCGGCCAGGCTCGACGATCGAAGTCGAGGACGCGATCAAGGCCGTCGTTACTAAGTCCGCGAATGACATCGCCGTCGCGATCGCGGAAGCCGTCGGCGGCGACGAAGAGACCTTCGCCGAGCAGATGACGCGCCGGGCGCGCTCGCTGGGCATGAATGGCACGACCTACCGCAACGCGTCCGGCCTGCCGAACCCGCAACAGATCACGACCGCGCGCGACCTCGCAATCCTCGGACGCGCCATTCAGGACCGCTTTCCGCGCTACTACCGTTACTTCGCGACACGCACGTTCCAGTTCGGCAGCCGCACGATGCCGAACCACAACCATCTGCTCGGCCGCGTCGAGGGCATGGACGGCATCAAGACCGGCTACACCGCCGCGTCAGGCTTCAATCTCCTCACGTCCGTGAAACGCGACGGCCGCTATGTCGTCGGCGTCGTGCTTGGCGGCCGCAGTGGCGGCCAGCGCGACCGCATCATGGCCAATCTGATCGAGGATCATCTCGCCGATGCCTCGACGCGTCGCACAGCCGTCGCCGTGACGGAGCAGGATGCTAGCGACGTCCGCCCGAGCGCCCGCATCATGGAGTCGGCCCCCGACACGGTCGAGGTCGTCCGGAAGCCACCGGCGCGCATCGAGGCGCGTGTGCCCCTTCTCGCACCGGCCGATACGAAACCCGAGCCGCGCCGCACCGAAACAGCCTCGCTCGATCTCGCCGTACCCGCCGCGCCAGTCGGCAAGCTCGCTAACCGCATCGACGACAAACCGCGCCCGGCTTTTGTGACGGCCGCACGTCCGGAAGCCGACACGGCCGAGACCGGTACCAAGGGCGGCACACGCCGCGTCGCCAACGATGGTTCGACGGGCCGCGCGATGGCCTATGCATCCACAACGACGGCGACGCCTTCCGGCCTTCGTTGGGTCGAAGGTCCGGCCGGACGAGCCGCTGCGCGCACGGAGGAGACGAAGACCGCGAAGGGTCATTCCGAGATCGCCAAGACGGTCGCGGAAGCGAAGCCCGCAGCCGACAAGATCGCCCTCGTTCGCCCCTCGCAGACTGGCTGGATGATCCAGATCGGCGCGACGGAAGATGCCGAGAAGGCGCACGACCTGATCGCCCGCGCCAAGTCGAAGGCTGCTTTGGGCATGGCGCGCCCCTTCACGGAGAAAGTTCAGAAGGGCGGCGAGACGCTTTGGCGGGCCCGCTTTGCAGGTCTCGAAGAGACCAGCGCCGAGGCCGCCTGCCGTACCTTGAAACGTTCCGGATTTAGTTGCTTCGCCACGCGTAACTGAGAGTCTGCGTCCCGTGTCACAAGTCTCACTCCAAACGCCGCATCAGGACTTCCCTGGCCTCGTTGATGCGAGCCGCGTCCTCCGTCGCACCCCCGTAGTCGGGATGAGCTTCCTTCATCAGCGTGCGATGCGCCCGAACCACGTCGTCACGCGTGGAGCCCTGACGAAGGCCGAGGATTTCGTACGCCTGCTGCTCGGTCAGTCCCGCGTTCCGGCGCTGGCCCGGCTCGCCGCGCCCCGCGTCACGCTGCGACTGACCTGTCTGACCCCAACCGGGAAACCGGCGGTCCAAATACGCCTCTAAAAGGCGCGCGCCTTTCGGATCGTCGCGCAGACAGTCGCGATAAAGGTCCTCGCATTCCGGCCGCGTAAACGTTTCGAGCGGCCGGCCGGCATGCGGACCAGACGTGACGCTGCCGTCCAGCGTCCCGGAAGCTTGATCGAGTTCCATATCGAGCATGGCAGAACGGACGCGCGAACGGCCCGTTGCGCGTCGCGCCGCCCACTGAAACGGTCCGAAACTCGGAAGTTTCGCGAAGCCTGCGAGCCACAGGCCCACGCCGATCCCTGCCATGCCAAGATCGACACGGCCTCGAAACAAAAGCAGCAGTCCGACCAGGCCGGCGGCCGCGCCGCCCGCGTAGCGCACAGTACGAGCGACAATCACCGGCGACGCGCGCGCAAAGAATTTCAGCCCGTACCAACCGAGGCCGAGAATCAAAGCCGCCATGAGAAGCTGTGGCATTGCGACAGTCTAGCCGATCTGCGCCAGCAGCATTCGGGCCGCGCCCGCGCCATCGAGGGCCTGTTTCTCGAGCGCCGCACGACCGCCCGACGCATAGGCAGCCGCCGCGGCAAGCAGATCGGCGAGATGCGCCGGCGCCGAAGCATCGAAACTCGCATAGGCGCCGCCCGTCAGACGCGCAATCTCGCGGAACACCGACGCAGGTTTTGGCGCGCTGCCTTCCTGAAACAGGAACGCCTTCGTACCAAGCAGGCGCAACTCGCCCGCGAGCCTGAAAAGGTCTGCCTCGCGCTCTTCCATCGCATCGCCGATGAAGACGAGCGCGCCGACACGTCGCGTGTTCGCTTCGTTGCGCGCGTGACGAAGGACTTTTGCGATCTGCGTGCTGCCGCTGCGACAATCGATGCGCGACATGAAGTCCAACAACGCGCGGCCCTCTGTGACGAATGGCGACGCGCGGCACTCGTCGAAACCTCTGAAATAGACGAGCTGCACGTCGAGACCGCCGTGCATGCTCGCGGCCTCGAACATCTGCATCTGCAGACCTTGCGCCAAGTCCCAGGTCGGTTGCCGGCTCATCGTCGCATCGAGCGCGAAGATCAGCCGGCCGCGGCCATCCGTTCGCGCCGGCAGCGGCGTGCGGCGCACTTCGGCGAGAAAAGCGTCGACATCGTCCGGCGATGCGACGGGAGGTTGGAACCGATGCGGCATGGCCTAGAGATCGTGGCGTGAATGGCCCGCGGCAAGACGTTGCTAGAGCAGCCCGAGTTCGCGTAGGTCGCGCCGCAACTCTTCAGGCATCGCCGCGACCTCGCCCTGCCCGGCCTTGAGGTCGTCGGGCGCCTCATGCGCCAACAGATATCGCCACCCCTGAAACGGTTTTCGCGGCGCGGGCATCACGGCGTGCAATTTCGGCTGCAGAACCAAATTGCAGCGGCCGATGCCCTCACTGTCGACGAACGGTCGGACCTCCAGCAGCTTCTGTCGCGCTGTGATCTGTCCGCGAATGACCCAATAGAGCGAACCGCCGTCCAGCAACTCCTCGACGCGCTTCGGCATCATGCGTGTCGTGTGAATGTGCTCGATCGGCTGCTTGCGACGCTTCTTCTCGGCCAGGCGCTGCATGATCCATGCATCGAGGTGCTTGATCGATTCAGCGCCGACGGAGAGCTTCAGGAGGTGGAGAGGCATTTCGCGCGAGATAGCCGCACGGGAAGCGTCTGCCTACCCCCTGCCGACAAATGGCATCTTCGTCGCCATGACGGTCATGAACAGCACGTTCGACGCCAGCGGCAGGCCCGCCATGTAAATGACCGCGTCGGCAACGTGCTGCGGCTCCATCACCGCCTCTGCGGCAATCGCACCGTGTGCCTGCGGCACGCCAGCCTTCATACGCCCGCCCATGTCGGTGTCCGCATTGCCGATGTCGATCTGACCGCACGCGATGTCGTACTTTCGGCCATCGAGCGCCGTCGATTTTGTCAGTCCCGTGATCGCGTGCTTCGTCGATGTGTAAGGCGCAGAATTCGGCCTTGGCGCATGCGCCGAGATCGAACCGTTATTTATGATGCGGCCGCCGCGTGGCGACTGGTCTTTCATCAGGCGGATCGCGCCCTGCGTACAAAGGAAAGCGCCGGTCAGGTTTGTATCGACGACCGCCTTCCATTGCTCGAACGTAAGCTCTTCGAGCCCGACAGGCGGCGCGCCGATGCCCGCATTGTTAAAAAGCAGATCGAGACGGCCGAATTTCTCTTTTGTTTTTGCAAAGAGTGCATCGACGTCGGCAGGCACGCCAACGTCTGTCACAACGGCAAGGGCTTCGCCACCTACCGCCGTCACCTTCTTCGCCGCAGCCTCGAGTCGGTCCGCACGCCGGCCGGCGAGCACGATGTTCCAGCCGGCTTTCGCCAGCGCCACTGCCGTGACTTCGCCGATGCCTGCCGTTGCGCCCGTGATCAGCGCCACTTTACGATTTGCCATTCATCCCTCCCGGTGCACGGTGACGATGCGGTCGCCTTGTGCGACCTGCGTTCCAATCGCCTCGTTGATCTCTCCGACGCTGCCGGCGAACGGCGCCACGAGCGCGTGTTCCATCTTCATCGCCTCGATCACCGCAAGGCGTTGACCTTTCTCGACGCTCTCGCCCTTCTTGACGAAGGTCGCGATGAGCTTGCCGTGCATCGGCGATTTAATGACCGCGTCGCCCACACTGCCGCTCTCGGCATCGACGTCGAGCGGATTGGTGAGCGCCATCGCCCATTGTCGACCGCCCGACAGGACGAGCAATTTTTCGCCATCCGCCACGATTTTTGGGGAAGGTCCGGTTGCTGCTTCGCCATCGGCCAACGCGAGCGCGCCGCCGCCGGTGAAACCGCCGACCCACTCACCGAAGACGGGCTCGCCATCGACAAGTGCACGCACGGGCATGCGGCGTGGCGCGCCGAACCCGAAGGCATCAGCAACGGTCCAAGGGTCGCTCTGCTGGTCCGAACGATCGCGCGCAAGATGCGCGATGCGTGTCGCCTCTTGGCGCGCAAGCGATGCCAGACCAACTTGCAGCACCGCAGCATCCGGCGTGCGCTGCGTGAGCACCTCCAACGAGCGGTCGATCGTGCCAGTGTCGAACGCGCCGATGCGAAAATCGTTGAGGTCGCAAAGCGCGCGCAGGAAAGCAGTATTCGTCTTCGGACCGGCGACTATCGCCGCGCCGAGCGCTTGCGAGAGACGATCCAACGCCTCGTCGCGCGAAGAACCATGCGCGATGATCTTTGCTATCATTGGATCGTAGTAGGGCGTTACCGCATCGCCCTGCTCCACGCCGGTGTCGACACGGATGCCTTCGCCCTCAGGCAGATCGAGCGCGACAAGCTTGCCCGTTGACGGCAGAAAGCCGCCGTCCGCATCCTCCGCATAGAGCCGCGCTTCGACAGCGTGGCCGTGAATGGCAAGCTTGTCTTGCAACAACGGCAGGAGCTCGCCGGACGCGACACGAATCTGCCACTCCACGAGATCGAGCCCCGTGATCGCTTCCGTCACGGGATGCTCGACCTGAAGCCGAGTGTTCATTTCCATGAAGAAGAAGCCGTCGTCGCGCAAACCTTGCGAGGAATCTGCGATGAACTCGACGGTGCCTGCACCGACATATCCGACGGCCTTTGCCGCTTCGACCGCCGCGCGCCCCATCTTGTCGCGCATCACCGTGGTCATGCCGGGCGCCGGCGCTTCCTCGATCACCTTCTGGTGACGACGCTGCAACGAGCAGTCGCGCTCGAAGAGATGCACGGCGTTGCCGTGCGCGTCGGCGAAGACCTGAATCTCGATGTGACGCGGCGCGGCGACGTAGCGCTCGATCATTACATGCGCATTGCCAAAGGCGGACTGCGCCTCGCGCTGCGCGCTGGCGAGCGCCTCGGAAAAGTCCTTCGCGTCGTCGACGCGGCGCATGCCCTTGCCGCCGCCGCCAGCGACCGCCTTGATGAGAACAGGATAGCCGACGCGTGCAGCCTCCGACGCGAGATGTCCCGCGTCCTGCTCGGCGCCAAAATAGCCGGGTACGATCGGCACGCCGGCTTTCTGCATCAGCGCCTTCGCCGCGTCTTTCAGGCCCATCGCGCGGATCGCCGATGCCGGCGGCCCGACGAACACGATCTTTTCGCGCGCACAACGGTCGGCGAAGTCGGCATTCTCGGAGAGAAAGCCGTAGCCGGGGTGAATCGCCTCGGCGCTCGATGCTTTCGCCGCCGCAATGATCGCGTCTGCAACGAGATAGCTTTCGCGGGCGGGTGCTGGCCCGATGTGATGCGCCTCGTCGGCAAGCCGCACGTGGCGCGCGGTCGCATCCGCGTCTGAATAGACGGCGATGGTCCGCAGCCCCATGCGCCGCGCGGTGGCGATGATGCGGCAGGCGATCTCGCCGCGGTTGGCAATGAGGAGGGATTTAATCAAGACAGCACCGGCTTACACGTATTGATGAGAAATCGCCTGTCACGTCCGTCTTGGCCTACATGCGCATGCCGGAAGTCCGCCGAGCCAGGTCGTGATCGCAACCGGCAATCCGTCACCATTACGCGCGTCGACGCAGCCGGCCTGCCCCTCCGCAGCGACACCTACCGGTAGACGCGTCTCGGACGGCAGGATGATACCGTCGTCCCGATCGAAAAGGAACGACGCTCGTGGATAAGCGATCGTGTCAGATCGAGCGCCACGCGCGCCGCCCGTGCCGATGTCGCAGCGGGTTCGAGCGGCGACAATCCGCGCGCAATTTCATCGAGGTTCACGAAGCGCGACGAACCGGACACCGCCTTGATGTACCGGAAGGCGTATGTCGTCTTGCCCGCGCCATTCGGCCCAGCGATGAGAAAGAGCTGCGGCTGCGACTGCATCACATCCGGAACACGCCGAACTTAGTCTCAGGGATCGGCGCATTCAGCGTCGCCGAAAACGCCAGCGACAACACGCGCCGCGTCTCGGACGGCAGGATGATACCATCGTCCCAGATACGGGCGGTGGCGAAATACGGCGAGCCCTCGCCCTCGATCTGGTCGCGGATCGGCGCCTTGAAGATCTCTTCTTCCTCGGCACTCCAGCTTTTGCCCGATGCCTCGATATTGTCGCGACGCACGGTCGAAAGCACGCTTGCCGCCTGCTCCGCGCCCATGACGGAAATTTTCGCATTCGGCCACGTGAAGAGGAAGCGCGGTGAATAGGCCCGACCGCACATCCCGTAATTGCCGGCGCCGAAAGAGCCACCGACGATGAGCGTGATCTTCGGCACTTTCGCACAGGCGACGGCCGTCACGAGTTTTGCGCCATCCTTCGCGATCCCGCCGGACTCCGCTTGCCGGCCCACCATGAAGCCAGAGATGTTCTGCAAGAAGAGCAGCGGAATGCGACGCTGACAGCAAAGTTCGATGAAATGCGCGCCCTTCAGCGCGCTTTCCGAAAACAAAATGCCGTTATTGCCGAGAATGCCGACGGGAATACCGTGCAGATGCGCGAAACCTGTGACGAGCGTCGTCGCATAGCGCGCTTTCCACTCGTCGAACTCGGACCCGTCGACGAGGCGGCGGATAATCTCGCGCACGTCGTATTGCTGGCGAAAGTCGAGTGGCACGATGCCATCGAGATCGCCGAGTTCCTCCTTCGGCGGCCGCACCTCCGCAATCGGAATGTCTAGGGATTTTCGCGTATTCAGATTGCCGACGATCTTTCGCGCAATGGCGAGCGCATGATCGTCGTTGGCCGCAAAATGATCCGCCACGCCGGAGATACGTGTGTGGACGTCCGCACCGCCGAGGTCTTCGGCCGACACCACCTCGCCAGTCGCCGCTTTCACGAGCGGCGGACCGCCGAGAAAGATCGTACCCTGGTTGCGCACGATGACGGTCTCGTCCGACATCGCGGGCACGTAAGCGCCGCCCGCCGTGCAGGAGCCCATCACGACGGCAATCTGTGCGATGCCCTGCGCGGACATGTTCGCCTGATTGAAGAAGATGCGCCCGAAATGCTCGCGATCGGGAAAGACCTCGATCTGCTGCGGAAGGTTCGCACCGCCGGAATCGACGAGATAGACGCAGGGCAGATTATTCTCCCGCGCGATCTCCTGCGCACGAAGATGCTTCTTCACCGTCATCGGATAATAGGTGCCGCCCTTGATCGTCGAGTCGTTGGCGACGATCAGCGTCTCGCGGCCGCTCACGCGCCCGATGCCCGTGATGACCCCTGCCCCGTGGATGTCGCCGCCGTACATGCCGTAAGCGGCAAGCGGCGAGAATTCGAGGAACGGCGATCCCGGATCGAGCAGACGATGCACGCGGTCGCGCGGCAGAAGTTTTCCGCGCTTGAGATGCCGCGTGCGCGACGCCTCGTTGCCGCCGAGCGACGCCGTCGCGCGGCGCTCGTTCAGTTCGGCAATAAGGTCCTTCCAGCGCGGAAGGTTCGCGGGTGCGTTCAAACGTGGCGCTCCATCGCGGAGTTCTTCTTCGTGTCACGCATCGTCACGTAGATGATGAGCGACAGGAAGATGCAGGCAGTTAGGTAATAATAAAACCAGGCCTCGTTGCCCTGACTCTTGAGCCAGAGCGCGATCGGTTCCGCCGTCCCTCCGAAGATTGACACGGTCAGCGCGTAAGGCACGGCGACGCCTGTCGCGCGCACCGCCGTCGGGAAGAGTTCCGCCTTCACCACAGCGTTGATCGACGTGTAGCCGCTGACAATCACCCACGCTCCCGCAATGAGGAAGAAGGCGACCCACGGACCCTTCGCAGCCTGCAATGAAGTCAGGATGGGGATCGTGAAGATCGTGCCAGCGACTCCGAAGGCGATCAGCAGCCATTTACGACCGATGCGATCGGAGATCGCGCCGTAGATCGGCTGAAGTGCCATTGCGAAGATCAGCGAAGCCGCGGCAACTATTGTCGTCTGGTCGTCTGTCAGACCGACCGACAGCTTCAAGAACTTCTGCATATAGGTCGTGTAAGTATAGAAGGCCGCCGTCCCTCCCATCGTCAGGCCGACGACCAGCAGCACTTCGCGCGGATATTTCAGAAAGCCCCAGACGGGGATCTTCGTCTTGCCCTCGGTTTTGGCTTCGACGAACGACTCCGTCTCGTGCAGTTGACGCCGCATCACGGCGGAGACGATCGCAAGACCTGCGCCGATCACGAACGGAATGCGCCAGCCCCAATCGCGCAGTTGGTCAGGCGTGAGAAACACTTTCTGCAAGATCAGCAGCACGACGAGCGCACAAAGCTGGCCGCCGATGAGCGTCACATACTGGAAGCTTGAATAGAAACCGCGATTCTTTTCGTCGGAAATTTCGGCGATGTAGGCGGCGCTCGCGCCGTACTCGCCCCCAAGACTCAAACCCTGGATGATGCGTGCGACGCTGAGCATGATCGGCGCACCGATACCAATCGTCGCGTAGGTCGGGCAGACCGCGATCATCAGCGAGCCGAAACACATCATCAGCACCGACACCGTCAGTGCGATGCGTCGCCCGTAATGATCGGCGACATTGCCGAACAGCCACGCGCCGATCGGCCGCATCAGGAATGTCACGGCGAACAGGATCGCTGCGCTCAGCTGCTGCGAGACGGGGTCGCCCTTCGGAAAGAAAGACGGCGCGAAGTATAGCGCGAAAGCCGCATAGGCGTAGAAATCATACCACTCGACGAGATTACCGATCGAGCCGATGAAGATCGCCTTGATGCGTTGGCCGACGTCCAGCGTGCCGGCCGCATTGGCGGCGGGCATGCGTCCGCCCATCGTGTTCACGCTCATCGTCCTATCCCTGTTTTTTCTCTTTTGGCGCCCACGGCGCAGTCGCGCCCCCGGCGTCCTTCCAACCCCTATATCCGCCCTCGATATGGGCGACGGGCGCGAGGCCCATTTGTATCGCGGTCTGCGCGGCGAGCGCCGAGCGCATGCCGCCGGCACAGAAAAATACGAACTTCTTGTCCTGCGCGAAGATCGGCTTGTGATACGGGCTCGCCGGATCGATCCAGAATTCAAGCATGCCGCGCGTACAATGGAGGGCGCCGGGCACATGGCCATCGCGCTCGAGTTCGCGCGGATCGCGAATATCGACGAGCACCACATCGTCGCGGCCTTGTAGCTTCACCGCCTCGGCCGCTGGCAGCGTCTCGATCTCGGCGTTTGCCTTGTCGATCAGGCTTTTGACGCCCGTCGTTATGGTCTGCGGCAATGTCTCACTCCCGGCCGGACCATGATGCGCCCGCGCCGGAAAAATCAACTGCCCCGACAAGAGGCATAGGCCGGGCGCTGTCGGTCGTCGTTCGGGCGTGGCATAGGGTTGTTCCCGCCAACGATCCGCTTCGCCGTGCCCCCTCTCGACGCTTTCGCCCTCGCCTTCTTTCTCGTCTGCTGGTGCGGCTACGCGATCATGGTGTGGCGCGCGCAACGTCCGGGCATCGGCCTTATGGCGACGATGCACAAGAACCGTCTGAGCTGGATGCAACAGATGGCCGTGCGCGAGAACCGCATCGTCGATACGTCCATCGTCAACACGCTGTGCAACGGCTCGGCTTTCTTCGCCTCGACGTCGCTCATCGCCATCGGTGGCGCGGCGACACTCCTGCGCGGCACAGAGGATGCGCTGCGCCTCTTTGCCGAACTTCCTCTCGCGCCGGCGATTTCGCGGGGCGTGTGGGAGATCAAAGCCGTCGGCCTTCTTATGATTTTCGGCTACGCCTTCTTCAAATTCGCTTGGTCGTACCGGTTGTTCAATTATTCGGCGATCCTTATCGGCGCGACGCCGCTGCCGAGCTCGCCCAATGCCGAAGCACGCCTCGCGGCGGCCGACCGCGCTGCGAATATGACCGTCGTCGCGGGAAGCAACTTCGCGGCGGGACAACGCGCTTTCTTCTTCTCCTTTGCCTATCTCGGCTGGTTCCTCGGTCCCTGGGTTCTGATCGGCGCGACGCTGCTCATCACAATCGTCATCTGGCGTCGGCAATTCCGCTCCGCAGCGCTCGATGCGCTTTCGATCGCCATGCCGGGCGAAGAGCAACGCCAATGACCATCGGTTTGCGCGCCGGCGAGACTTCAGAAGACGTCCGCGCCGCTATCGCGCCCATCTTCCACTATTTCGGCGTCGCACCGCGCGACGAGGCGGTGAACAACTTCACGACGCTGATGACGCCGTCGCGCGTGCTGCTTGTCGACGAAGACGGCGCGACGGTCGGCGGCTGCGGATCGTTTCCGCTTCAGCTCACGACGCCGGGCGGGCAAGTGCGGGCTTGCGGGCTTTCGATGGTCGGCGTGATGCCGACGCATCGTCGACGCGGCGTGCTGAGCGCGATGGTGCGCCGGATGTTCGAGGATGCTCGCGCGCGCAACGAGGCCGTCGCTTACCTCTGGGCGTCCGAGGAGAGAATTTACGGTCGCTACGGATTTGGGCTGACGGGTCTGTCCGGCGATATCGATGTCGCGCGAGATCATGGAGTGCTGCTTGCGGCCCCCGTGCCGGAGGCGAAGGTGCGGCGTGTCGAGCCATCGGCTGCGCTCGATCACGCGAGTATGGTTTTCTCCCAGGTGGCAGCGCGCGCGCCGGGCGCCTTTACGCGAAACCCGGATTGGTGGCGGCTCAAGACTCTCGCCGATCCCATCTGGCGGCGACAAGGCGGTGGTGAAATGCAATGCGCGCTTGTCGATCTCGACGGTGCGCCTGCGGGTTACGCGTTCTATCGCATGAACTTCGACACGAGCCGCGGCGTGCCGACCGGCACCGTGCAGGTGCTTGAAGCAGTCGGCACTTCGCCGCGCGCAAATGCTGCCGTTTGGCGTTATCTGCTCGAGACGGACTGGATCGCCTCGATCAAAGCGGACTATGTGCCGCTCGATCATTTCCTGCTGCTCGCCGCGCAGGAACCGCGTCGGCTTAATCTGCGGATCCGGGACGGCGGCTGGCTGCGCATCCTCGATCTGCCGCAGGCTTTGTCAGCCCGCGCTTACGGGCTTGGCGAGCCGCTCGTTGTCGAAATCACGGACGCGGAATGTCCGTGGAATGCCGGGCGCTGGTCGGTCAGCGAAGGCGGAATCGAGAAGACCGATCACAGTCCCGATCTGCGCTGCGGAATCGATTCGCTCGCCTGCGTCTATCTCGGCGGCTTCACGTGGCGGCATCTCGTGGCGTCGGGACGCGCGTTCGCTACCGACGACGAGGCGATCTTGCGTGCGGACCGCGTGTTCGAGCCGCGCGGCGCGCCGTGGTGTCCCGAGATATTCTGACCCGCGCGCTTGACGCGTCCAACACCGCGCCGCATGCCGTTGTTATGACAGATGGTTCGGACGCAATCGCAGAGACGATCGTAAGGCTTTGCGTTGAGCGTGGCGCGGGCAAGACAATCTGCCCGACCGAAGCCGCGAAGGCATTGGGCGATGCAAGCGGCGGCGACGATCTCGCATGGCGCGAATGGCTACCACGCGTTCGCACGGTGGCCGTGCGCCTCGCGCATGAAGGCCAGATCGTCATCTATCGCAAAGGCAAGCCGGTCGATCCCGACAATTTCCGCGGTGTGATCCGACTGGGATTGCCGCGCCACGATTAGGACCGCGAGCCTCCCGGCTCGCTTGTCGCAGCATTGCGAGGCAGGAGCCTCGCGGTCCGACGAAGGCGAGCGTGCGGCACCTATTCCGGCGCGGGAAAGAGCGCCGACGTTTTGCCCGTGAGATAGTAGGCGATCAGTCCGACCCATTCGTGCGACGCCATCGCGAGATAGACGAAAGCGTCGGCCGCACTGCGAAAGCCTATGAAATCGGATCCGTTGCCCGCCGTGTGGAAGTCCACGGGATAAGGAATGACGGCAAAGCCGACGCGACGAAATATGCCGACCGAGCGCGGCATATGGAACGCCGACGTCACGAGCAGCCAGCGTTCACCGGGTTTCGGATCGACAAGCGCTTTGGTGAAGACGCCGTTCTCCCACGTGTTGCGTGACTTGTTTTCGAACGTCATTCGCTCGGCGGGCACGCCCATCTCGGTCCAGAAACGACGCGCGGAATCGGATTCGGTCGCAGCACCCTCATCAGGTGTGCCCGTACCGCCGCTGAAAACGAGTCGCATCGTGGGAAATCGCCGCGACAGCGCGACCGCTTCGGTCAGACGCTCGGCTGCGTCGGACAACGCGACCATGTCGCGCGTAACCGTGAGCGCTTCATCGGTCATGCCGCCAAGAACGATCACGCCAGTCGGCGCTTCGGTGACCTTCGCCGGGGGGAAGCGGTTTTCGAGCGGCCACAGAAGAACTGAACCGAGCGGTGAAAAGGCGCCGATTGCGAGGAGAATTGTGCTGACGAGAACGGCGGCGCGCGCGGTGCGACGAAAGGGCGTCAGCAGCAGCAGCGCTGATACGACGACCAGCAGGACGAGGTCGTTCGGCAGCGTGAGAAAGAAGCTGAGGGACTTCGCGACGTCATAGAACATCGCGCCGCCCCTCTGCGAAAAGCGATGCGCGCCACATCAGAAATCGAAGGCGGGCGCGAAGCCAGGCTTCACGAGACGACCATCGGGCCTGTGCATCGCCGACAGAGTTTTCATTTCCGCCGGCGTCAGTTCGAAATCGGCGACGGCGAAATTCTCGACGATATGCGCAGGCGTTGCGCTCTTCGGGATCGCCGCCACGCCCGGCTGCTGGATGTGCCAGCGCAGGATGATTTGGCTCGGCGTGCGTCCGAGACGATCGGCGATGGCACGGACCGTCGCGTCATGTACCAGATCGCCGCGTCCGAGCGGGCAATAGGAGGTGAAGGCCAGGCCGTGCTTGCGGCAGGCCGCAAGAACCTTCGCCTGATCGAGGCGCGGATGATATTCGCACTGATTGGCGGCGAGCGGCTCGATCGCGAGCGCGACAGCCTCATCCAGCAGCGCGACGGGAAAGTTCGAGACACCGATATTGCGCGCGAGCCCACGCGCTTTCGTTTTGCACAGCGCGTCGATCGAGTCGCGTAGCGGAATGCTCGCGTTCGGCCAGTGGATCAACAGCAGATCGACGGTGTCGAGTTGCAGGCGCTTTAGACTTGCTTCGGCGGATCGTTCGAGATCGCCCGTTCCGATGTCATCCGCCCAGACCTTCGTCGTGAGGAATATGTCGGCGCGCTTCACTTTGCTCGCGCGCAAACCTGCGCCGACCTCGGCTTCGTTGCCGTACATCGTGGCGGTGTCGATGTGGCGATAACCAGCGTCGAGGGCCGTCGCGACGGCACGTGAGCAGCTCTCGCCTGTCATTCTGTAGGTGCCGAGGCCGATTGCCGGAATGTTTGCGCCGTTGGCGGCGATCGTCGGGATCATGGCGTCCGTCAGGTGAGCGGGAGGATGAAGGCTTCGCGCGCCGGCGCGCGCTGCATAAGACGTTCGTACCAGCGCTCGACCGAAGGGCGCGGCGTGCGCGTCAACGGCATCGCGAGCCAGCGGTGCACAGTGGCTCCGATCGCGCCATCCGCAATGCTGATCGCATTGCCGACAAAGACATCGCGACTTGCGAGATGCGCGTCGAGAATGGCGACGGCAGCCTCCGACGCGGCGATGCTCGCATCGACCTCTGTCTGCGGCCGCGAGCCTGGCGAACGCACGAGCCCGTGAAACGCAGGCCCAAGCGCCGGATTGAACACCGTCTGCTGCCAGTCCATCCAGCGATCCGCCTCGGCGAAGCGCTGCAGGTCGGCGGGCGCGAGCATCCCCATCAGGAATTTCCGCGCGAGATAACGAACGATGGCGTTCGACTCCCACAACACGAAGTCACCGTCGCGCAATGTGGGAACGAGACCGTTCGGGTTCATTGCGCGATAGGCGGCCGTATCGTTGACACCATACTCACGGCCGGCATCGATGCGCTCGAATTTTTGTCCGGTTTCCAGAAGGCACCAGAGCGCCTTCTGTACATTGATTGAATTGGGCCGGCCCCAGAGCGTCAGCGCCATCGCGATCAGCTCAGTGGAATCGAGAGAAGATCGCGGCCGACGATGATCGGACCGGCAAAGGTCTTCGCGACCTCGGCGCGCCACTTATCCTCAGTGAGGGTCTTGTCGTCGGCGGGCACGAAATGGTTGAGCACCAGCGTCTTTACGCCAGCCTGTGTCGCGATACGACCGACATCTTCGGTCATCGTGTGCGAAGCCTTGAGATGATCGAGCATCGTTGCTGCATTCGGATTACGTTGGGCAAGCGCCTGCAACGCCGGCTCGAAAGCGACTTCGTGGACGAGGTAGTCAGCGCCTTTCGCGAACTCGGCGAGCGGCGGAAAGTAAGTCGTGTCACCGGAGAAGACGATCGTTTTGCCGCCGGTGAACGCAAATTTGAAAGCAAAGGCGTCGACGATCGGCGGATGTTTCACGCGCAATGCCGTCACCGTGACATCGGCGTTCTTCATTACCTCGCCTTCCCCGATGGGATGGGCCGTCACAAGCTTGCGCAAGTCGGGCTTACCCTCGTCGCCGATGCGAGTCTCTATATCGAACGTGTTGGCGTCCATTGCGCCCTTCACCACGCCTTCGATGCCGGGCGGCCCGTACACATCGACGGGCGTCTTCAGGCTGATCGCCCATGCATTGTAAGGCAGAATGCCGGCTTCGAGATTGTGGTCGGAATGGTTGTGCGTGATGAAGATCGTCTTCAGTGCGCCGAGCGGAAAGCCGGCTTCGACGAGCTTGAATGTCGCGCCGTAGCCAGCGTCGATGACGTAGGGCACACCTTTCCAGACAAGCAGATTCGACGACGGGCTCGGCGAATAGAAGCGGATCGATGGCCCGCCCTTGTTGCCGAGCAGGACGAGGCGGTCAGGTCCGAGGTTTGGTGCAGGCGACTGGGCGAAGGCGGGAAGCGGCGTTGCGAGCGCAGTTACGCCCGCAAGCAGCATTCGACGATCGAGCATGTTTCCTCCTGAGCCATTTTCGACGTTTTGGTGGTGAGACGCGCTGCGCTTCTTCAATGCACCGTCGTCTGTGTACCTCGACGAACGATTATGCGGTCGCCTCGAAAAGTTCGCGTCCGATCAGCATGCGACGAATCTCACTCGTGCCTGCGCCGATCTCGTAAAGCTTCGCATCGCGCAGAAGGCGGCCCGTGGGATAGTCGTTGATGTAGCCGTTGCCGCCGAGAAGCTGGATCGCATCGAGCGCGATCCGTGTCGCCTGCTCAGCCGCGATCAGGATCGCGCCAGCCGCATCGCGTCGCGTCGTCTCGCCCCGATCGCAGGCCTTCGCCACGGTGTATACGTAGGAACGCACGGCGTTCATCATCACATACATGTCGGCGACCTTGCCCTGCACGAGTTGAAACGTGCCGATCGATTGGCCGAACTGCTTGCGCTCGTGCACGTAGGGCATGACGACATCCATTGCCGCCTGCATGATGCCGATGGGGCCGGCGGATAGCACGACACGCTCGTAGTCGAGGCCGGACATCAAGATATTGACGCCCCGCCCGACGGCGCCGAGCACGTTCTCTTCCGGCACTTCGCAATCCTCGAACACGAGCTCACAGGTGTCGGAACCGCGCATGCCAAGCTTGTCCAGCTTCTGCGCCGTCGTGAAGCCCTTGAAACCCTTCTCGATCAGGAACGCGGTGATGCCGCGCGGTCCAGCCGATGGATCGGTCTTCGCATAGACCACCAGCGTGTCGGCGACTGGCCCGTTCGTGATCCACATTTTCGAGCCGTTGAGGACGTAACGATCGCCCTTCTTGTCGGCACGCGTCTTCATCGACACGACGTCGGAGCCCGCGCCCGGCTCGGACATGGCGAGTGCGCCGACATGTTCGCCGGAAATGAGTTTTGGCAGATAGCGCATCTTCTGCGCCTGATTGCCGTTGCGACGAAGCTGATTCACGCAAAGATTGGAATGAGCGCCGTAGGACAGACCCACCGACGCCGAAGCACGCGACACCTCTTCCATCGCGACACAATGTTCGAGATAGCCGAGGCCGGAGCCGCCGAACTCTTCCTCGACGGTCACGCCGTGCAGCCCGAGCGCGCCGAGCTTCGGCCAGAGGTCACGCGGAAACTGGTTCGTCCGGTCGATCTCCTCCGCACGAGGTGCGATCTCCGCTTGCGAGAAATCGCGTGCCGTGTCGCGGATCATGTCGGCGGTCTCGCCGAGATCGAAGTTCATGCTGGGCGCGGCATTCGGGATCATGGCGTCTCCTCTTCCGGAGCGCCTAGCACAGAACCCGCCTGCCGTTCACGCTGTTACGCGGAGATGGTTCTCACCCGCCGGTCTGCGCCGTCACCCAGCGTTTCCACTCGCCGGCCGTCCCATGCCATGCGTTGCGATCGACGGCTGTGCGAATGCCGGCCACGGTGCCATCGGACTGATACTGCCAGAAATGCCATTTGCGGCTACCGTAGCGCACGGACGGATGGTGCTTCGTCGAGCGTACCCAGATTGGATACTCCGACAGCGCACCCGTCGACAGGATCGCTTCATAGAAATCGACCGTCGAATAGATGATCGGCCGCTTGCCGAAATGTCGCTCCATTCGCTCCAGCATGTTGCGCATCGTCGCGACGGTCTCCTCGGGGTAGAGGATTTTCTTGCAAGACCGGGATTCCGGCGTCGCCTCGACGTCGAGCACCGGCGGCAAAGCATCGCCCTCAACCGGCACGTTGCGCTCGAACCAGGCCATCTCTTCCTGCCAAGGCCGGCACCAATAGGCGAAGTGATAGGCGCCACGGGGGATGCCGGCTGCGCGCGCGCCGGCCCAATTCTGCGCGAATTTTGCGTCCGCGACGTCGCCGCCTTCGGTTGCTTTGATGAAGGCGAAGCTCGTCCCGGCGTCCGCGACGGCAGACCAATCGATCTCCCCCTGATATTTCGAAACGTCGATGCCGTGGACGTCGAATTTCTTGGAATGCTCCAGCGCCTCACTGGGCTTCGCGGCGCGCGGCGGCGCGGCGGCGAGACTGCCGTTGGGTCGCATGCGCATTTCAGGCCCGACGCCGCCCGTACAGGCCGCCAGCAACGGTATCAGCGCTGCGACGACGACGGCGAGACGGATACGCGGGAACACGAGGCTGGGCATGATCGGCAGGATTAGCCACCACTTTGTAACGAGTCGTTAAACGGCTTGCCCGCGCAATCTATCGCGAGGGGCCGGACCCGGCAAAGTCGAGGAGTGCCGTCAGCCCTCGGGCAGAAAATGCAGGTAGGTGGCGTCGAAATCGGCCGCTTCGCGAAGCCCGTTCCAGTTCAGAACGGTCAGTCGCCGCTGCGTGAGATTGATGAGCCCCTGCTCGCGCAGTTCCTGAAGCATGCGGTTGACGTGGACCACCGAGATCCCGGTCGCATCCGCCAGCTCCTGCTGCGTGATGGGAAAGGGGCAGGCGTTGTCCTCGGCAAGGCCTGCCGCCTTGCTGCGCAGAAAAACCTCGCAAAGAAGATGCGCGAGCCTGATCCCCGACGTCCGCTGCCCGATATTGGCGATCCACTCGCGAAAATTCGCGGAGTCGACGAGCGTCAATTTCCAGAGGGCATCGGAGACGCCCGGGAGCCGATGACAGATGTCGCGCAGGACATCGTGCTGGATCAAGCCGAAGGTACAGGGCGTCAGGCTGGAAATTCCCGCGTCCATAACGCCGAGATGAAGGCTGTGCAGGTCCGGCATGTCGCCCGGCAGGTAGAAGTTCAGGATCTGCCGCCGGCCTGGACCGGTGATCTTGTACATCGCCGCGATCCCGTCGATGACGAGACAGCATTGCGTCGGGCGGTCGCCGTGCCGGATCACGTCCTTGTCGGCCCCGACCTTGCGGGTGACGATCGGCAACGCATGCAGAGCGTCGATATCGCTGCTGGAGAGCGAATAGATGCTGGAAAGGCGTCTGACGAGCGACGCGGATGGTAGAGCTGTCGGTGCAGACAAAAGGGGCACGCTTCTTGGCTTGACCTGAGCTTAGACCCAAAGCTTCGTCAAATCCTTTGCAAATGTTAAGAGCCGGGAATGATCCAACTTATCCTAGGCCGAACCACAAAGTTGCGAAGCTGAGAAACGAAAAGTAGCCGACGATGTCCGTGATCGTCGTCACAAACGAGCCCGACGACACCGCCGGATCGATGCGCAGGCGATGAAGGCCGAGCGGCACAGCGATTCCCCCAAGCGCCGCCGCCACAAGATTGGTCAGCATCGCCGCCGCGATGACCGCACCGAGCGCGCTCATCCCAAACCAGATCGCCGCGGCTCCGCCCGTCAGTGCGCCGAAGACGAAGCCATTGATCACACCGACCGCAAGTTCGCGCAGAACGATGCGCGTTGCGTTGGCGCGCGACAATTCTTGCGTCGCCAGCGCGCGCACTGTGACCGTCATGGTCTGCGTCGCCGCATTGCCACCCTGGCTGGCAACGATCGGCGCGAGGATAGCGAGCGCCACCATTTTCTGAAGTTCGTTCTGAAAGAGCGCGAGCACTGAAGCGGCCAGAAATGCCGTAACGAGATTAACCATGAGCCAGACGCAGCGCCCTCGCACAATCGACAGAATGGGATCGTCGAGTTCCTCGCGCGGCGACACGCCGCCCAGCGCCTTGATATCCTCGTCTGCCACGTCCTGGATAACGTCGACGATGTCGTCGATCGTCACCACGCCTGCCAGTCGCCCGCGTGTGTCGATCACGGGAGCGGACACGAGGTTGTAGCGCTCGAAAACACGCGCCACCTGCTCGCGATCGTCAAGGACAGCCACCTGCCGGCGGTCGGCCTGCATGATCAAGGTGACCAGCGTCGATGGGCGCGCGCGGATCAGGGCATCGAGGAAGATCGTGCCGAGGAAGCGACGGTTGCCGTCGACCACGAAAACTTCGAAGAACGAGTCCGGCAGCGTCTCCTCGTCGCTGTCGCGCAACATGCCGAGCGCCTGTCCGGCCGTCCATTCCGGCAGGACCGTGATGACGGTCGTCTGCATAAGACGGCCGGCCGAATGTTCGGGATAATCGAGCGACCGCTGGATCTCGAGCCGCTCGGCAGTCGGGATGGCGCCAAGAATCTCGCGACGCTCGTCCTCGTCGAGATCGCCGAGAATCGCGGCGGCGTCGTCGCTTTCGAGTTCCCGTACACCTTCGGCGACGACATCCGTCGAGAGGCTGTCGATGATCTCTTCGCGAACGTGGTCTGGAATTTCGATAAGCGCGGCGAAATCGAAATCGTCGCCCATGAGTGCGACAAGCCGCGGTCGCGATTCCGGATCGAGCGCTTCGAGCAGCGCACCGAGATCGGCCTCGTGCAGATCGCCCGCAAGGGCGACCAGTTTTGCACGATCGCGCAGCGCAATCGCGTTCTCGGCGGAGGCGACGAGGTCCGGAGATATGCCCGGTTCACGGTCGAGCACATCGACCGCGTCCTCCCGCCCCGCCTCCGTCATGCGCGTCCCGTCCCTCGAACCAGAACCTGCCTAGTCGCGACGCCGACCCCTTGGCAACCGTGCAGCATCGTCGCACGCAGGGGTGTCTGCTAGGGTCGGGGAAAACGACGTGCCGACGACGGGAGGAACGATGCCGGCTACGATGCTGCCGAACGGCGCCAGCTACGACGAAGTCTACGGTGCGTTCCGCTGGTCGATCCCCGAGCGCTACAATATCGCGCGCGACGTCTGTGACCGGCACGCCAGCGACCCGACGAAGATCGCGCTGATCCACGAAGGTCCGGACGGCTCGGTCCGCGAGATTACATTCACCGAACTCGACCGCACGGCGAACCGGCTTGCGAACACGCTTGTCGCTGCAGGCCTGAGCAAGGGCGACCGCGTGCTGGTTCTGCTGACACAGGATCCGATGACGGCGATCACGCATATAGCCTGCTGGAAGGCGGGGCTCGTCTCGATCCCGACATCGATTCTCTTCGGCGCAGACGCGATCGCCTACCGGCTGCAAAATGCCGATGTCTCCGCCATCGTGACGGATGCCGAGAATTTCGCGAAGGCGGACGAGGCGCGCAATACTGTCGAAACGGTGCGCGGAATCTTCCTCACCGATGGCGCCGCGGCGAACGCCAGCGATCTTCGCGACGCCCTGCCCCGCGCATCGGACCGTTTCGCGACGGTCGACACGCATGCCGAAGATCCGGCTTTCATCAGCTACACGTCCGGCACGACGGGTTGGCCGAAAGGCGCGCTGCACGTGCATCGCGTGATGCTCGGCCATATGCCCGGCAACGAATTCTACTACGACTTCTTTCCGAAAACCGGCGACCGCATGTGGTCACCCGCGGACTGGGCGTGGATTGCCGGCATCATGGATGTGCTGATGCCGGCGCTTTATCACGGCATTTCTGTCGTCAGCTTCCGTGCAAAGAAATTCGATCCCGAGCAAGCGTATGCGATGATGGGAAAGCACCGCGTCACGACGGCTTTTCTGATGCCGACAGCATTGAAGATGCTGCGACAGGTGCCCAACGGTGCAGCGAAATCTGGCACGAAATTGCGCGCGGTGATGTCGGGCTCCGAGTCCGTTGGCCGCGAACTCACGGAATGGGCGACGAAAGAACTCGGCACCCAGCTCAACGAAGGCTTTGGTCAGACCGAGGCGAATCTCGTCATCGGCAATTGTTCGTCGATCATGCCGACGAAGGCGGGCTCGCTCGGCAAGTCTGTGCCGGGCCATATCGCGGCCATCGTCAACGACGCCGGCGAAATTCTGAAGCCCGGCGAGACCGGTCACATCGCGATCAAGGGACCAGACCCCGTGATGATGAAGGAATACTGGCGTAATCCCGAGGCGACGAAGAAGAAGTACATCGGCGACTGGCTGATCACCGGCGACCTCGGACATGCCGACGAGGACGGCTATCTCTGGTATCAAGGCCGTGCCGACGATGTGATCACCAGCGCCGGTTATCGAATCGGGCCGGGCGAGATCGAGGACGCGTTGATGCGGCACCCGGCCATCGTGATGGCGGCCGCGATCGGCGTGCCCGACCCGGTGCGAACCGAGAACATCAAGGCCTTTGTCATTCTCCGCGAAGGGTATTGTGGGTCGAATGCGTTGGCGCAAGAAATCAAAAATTTCGTGCGCGATCGATTGGCAAAACATGAGATGCCACGCGCGGTAGAATTCGTGACGGCACTGCCGATGACGACGACAGGCAAGATCATGCGACGCACGTTGCGCGAGCAGGAAATCGAAAAGGCAAGAAACGCGACCGCTTCATAGACGGCGGCGCGCTGGGGGCGAACACATGGTCAAAATCCTCGAAGGTCTGCGCATTGTCGAAGGGTCCGCTTTCGTCGCCGCGCCGCTCGCCGGCATGACACTCGCCCAGATGGGCGCCGACGTTATCCGCTTCGACCGCATCCGCGGCGGCCTCGACGCACATCGCTGGCCTGTGACCGACAAGGGCCGCAGTCTGTTTTGGGCCGGGCTCAACAAAGGCAAACGCAGTCTGGCCGTCGATATGTCGACACCACGAGGTCAGGAGATCGTCACACGCCTGATCTGCGCACCCGGCGAAGGAAATGGCATCTTCCTCACCAATCTGCGCGTGCGCGGATGGATGGACTACGAATCCCTTCGCAAACACCGCAACGACCTCATCATGATGTCGGTCACCGGTGATCGCTCCGGCGGTCCGCAGGTCGACTACACCGTCAATCCCGCAATGGGCTTTCCAAATTCGACGGGACCGGAAGGATCGAGCGATCCTGTCGGCCACGTGCTGCCCGCGTGGGATTGCATCACGGGCCAGCAGGCTGCGCTCGGCATTCTCGCCGCCGAGCGTCACCGTCGGCTGACAGGCGAAGGCCAGATCGTCGAACTCGCGCTGAAGGACATGGCGCTCGCCATGCTCGGCAATCTCGGCATCATCGGCGAAGTGACCATCAATGGTTTCGATCGTCCGAAAGTCGGCAATTCGCTTTACGGCGCCTATGCGCAGGACTTCGTCTGCAAAGATGGTGCGCGCGTCATCGTTGTCGCACTGACGCAGCGCCAATGGGACAATCTAAAGCTCGCCACTGACACGCGCGCGGCGATGAACTCGCTGCAGGAACGACTCGACGTCAATCTCGATCGTGAGGGCGAGCGTTTCACGCACCGCCACGCGATCACGGAAGTGCTGAAGCCGTTCTTCGAGAACCGCGTGCTCTCGCAATTCGGCGATCTCTTCGATGCAAAGGGTGTAACCTGGGCGCGTTATCGCACGTTCCGGGACGTCGTGGAGAACGACCCCGATTGCTCCGCTGAAAACCCCATGTTTTCGCTGCTGGAGCATCCCGGCATCGGCTCGTATCTCACGCCCGGCAATCCGATCGCTTTCTCCGCCGTCGAGCGCATCCCGCCCGTCCGTGCCCCGTCGCTCGGCGAAAACACCGACGAGATTCTTGGCGACATCGGTTACAGCGATGGCGACATCGCGAAGCTGCATGACGACAAGGTGGTGGCGGGGCCGCGGTGAAATTTCTCTCCGTAAAAATTATCGCCACTTCCATCGCTGTGATCAGCA
Source organism: Beijerinckiaceae bacterium (assembly GCA_965246795.1). Classification (GTDB taxonomy): domain Bacteria; phylum Pseudomonadota; class Alphaproteobacteria; order Rhizobiales; family Beijerinckiaceae; genus JAJXWB01. The sequence goes on from CBDFFN010000012.1 coordinate 170,553, forward strand.
TGTCGTGCACGAATGCATCGGCGAAAGACGACTCACGTCAGGAGCGCATCCGCCGGCTTTCGCAGGACCGCGGCGATTCACGCTGCGCATCCGAAGGACCCGGCTTTGTCTACGAGCCGAACACATCGACATGTCTGCGCATCGGCGGCGCCGTCGGTGTCGAAGCCGGACGGGGCAACACGAACAGTCTTTTGGGTCGATAATGCACGAGAACGCGGGATGTGGCGGTTGACTACTATTTGCCAGTTTTAGGAAATCCCGCCGGCGGCAAACGGCCGGCATCAGCACGGTTACCTATCCAGTCACGCAGCTCTTCCTTGGTCAGGGTCCGGTTTCGGCCAGATGCGCCTTGCCAGACCAAGCCCTGGTTCAACGCGAACACCTTCGCATCGACGATTTGGCCGTCCTTATACTTCTGCAGCCGTACACCTTTGCCGCGCGCCATCTCCGGCACCTGCGCCAGCGGAAACACCAGCAACTTGCGATTGTCGCCGATGACCGCGACATGGTCGCCCTCCGCCGGCACAAGCAGGCTCGCCTTCGCACCGTCGTCCGGGTTCATCACCACCCTGCCCTTACGCGTATTGCCAAGCAAATCGTCCTGACTGACGACAAAACCGCGCCCGTCACTCGTTGCCGCGAGCATCTTCTTGCCGGCGACATACGGCATCACGAGGACGATGTCGGCGCTTTCCTCGATGTCGGCGAGCAAACGGATCGGCTCGCCGAAACCGCGCCCACCGGGCAGCTTGCCCGCATCGAGCGTGAAGACTTTTCCGTTCGACGCAAGCACGAGGATCTTGTCGCTTGTCTGCGCAAAGAACGACGACGCGAATGAATCGTCGCCTTTAAACTGCAACGTCGGCAGTTCCTGCACATGGCCCTTCAGAGCGCGTATCCAGCCTTTTTGTGAGACGACGATCGTTACGGGCTCGCGCTCGATCAAAGCCTCCGCCAGATCGGCTTCCGCGGCGGCCGGAGCTTCGCCAAACGTCGTGCGGCGCTTCCCGATTTTTGTCGTGGGGCCAAACGTCTTCTTGAGGTCCTTGATCTCGGCCGAGATAGCGCGCCACTGCGCTTTCTCGTCACTGACGAGCGCTTCGATTTCGGTCTTCTCTTTCGTAAGTTCGTCGCGCTCGCGCTTGAGCGCCATCTCTTCGAGTTTGCGCAGCGAACGCAGGCGCGTGTCGAGAATATAGTTGGCCTGTAATTCGGTCAGCGCGAAGCGCGCCATTAGCGCATTCTTCGGGTCGTCGTCCTCGCGGATAATGCGAATGACTTCGTCGAGATTGAGATAGACGACGATCATCCCTGCGAGCAGTTCGAGCCGCTTCTCGATGGCCGCAAGTCGATAGCGGGAACGCCGCAACAACACCTCGCGGCGATGATCGAGCCACTGGCCGAGCGCTTCCGGCAGCGAGACGACGCGTGGCACCGTGCCATCGACAAGCACGTTCATGTTGACGGAGACACGCGTCTCCAGTTCCGTCGCACGAAACAGGCTTTCCATCAGCACATTTGGATCGATGGTGCGCACGCGGGGCTCGACGACAAGCCGTACATCCTCTGCCGATTCGTCGCGCACGTCGGCAACAAGCGGCAGCTTCTTTTCCTCAAAGAGTTCGCCGATCTTCTCGAGCAGCTTTGCCTTCTGCACGCCGTAGGGAATCTCTGTGATGACAGCGATCCATGCGCCGCGCTCGCCATCTTCCCTGTGCCAGCGCGCCCGCAGCCGCACAGAACCACGGCCCGTCGCGTAGATGTCGTCCAGCGATGCCTTGGGATCGACGATGATGCCGCCGGTCGGAAAATCCGGACCTGGCACGAATGCCGCGAGCGCTGCTGCATCAGCGCGCCGGTTGCCGATAAGAAACAACGCGGCATCGCAGAGCTCGGCGACATTGTGCGGCGGGACCGATGTCGCCATACCGACTGCGATGCCCTGCGTGCCGTTGGCAAGAAGATTCGGCAGTGCCGACGGCAGGACGATCGGCTCCTGCGCATCGCCGGAATAATTGTCGCGGAAGTCGACGGTATCGTCTTCGATGCCGTCGAGCAGCAGACGCGCGACGTCGGTCATGCGGGCTTCGGTGTAGCGATAGGCCGCGGGCGCATCGCCGTCGATGTTGCCAAAATTGCCTTGCCCGTCGACGAGCGGATAGCGCGACGAGAAATCCTGCGCGAGACGCACCAGCGCCTCGTAAATTGCCTGGTCGCCGTGCGGATGGAACGAGCCCATCACGTCGCCAACGATCTTCGCGCATTTGCGGAAGGCCGTACCGGGATCCAGTTTCAGCTCATGCATCCCGTAGAGGATGCGGCGATGCACGGGCTTGAGACCATCGCGCGCATCGGGCAATGCGCGGCTCGTGATCGTCGAAAGCGCATAGGCGAGCCAGCGTTCTTCGAGCGCCTCGCGAAGATTCACGGGAAGAAGCGTTCCGCCCGTCGGCGGCTCGCGCGATTTGTCGACGGTCTTGGCCATGTTCTGGACTAAACCGTGCCTCGAGTCGCGGCAAGCACGGCCAAGGTGACGTTACGTTCTCTCGACAGGCTGACGATGCTGTCAGAAAGATATGACATCGATTGATTCGGCGGCGGCGGTCGATGTTGGAATATATAAAGAGGCTTCTCATCGACGACGGTTTGTCGTCGCATGGTATTTGTTTACTTTGGCGCTCCGATCTCATGTGGACGCATGGCGTTTCGGACGCGCTGATCGGGATCTCGTACCTCTCGATCTCCTGCTTTCTCGCTTACCTCCTGTCGCGGCGGCCTGACATCAAGTTCGCCTGGGTCGTGTGGTATTTCGCGATCTTCATCTTCGCGTGCGGCGCGACGCATCTCTTCGCGGTTTATACGCTCTGGGTGCCCGACTACGGCGTCGAAGCCATCCTCAAGATCGTCACCGCCGCGGCCTCCGTCGTCACTGCAATCGTGCTGTGGCCCTTACTGCCGCGCGCGCTCGCGTGGCCTTCGCCGGAACAACTCGCCGACAGCAATGCCGCGCTCGCAGCGAGTCTTGCGGAGCGGGACGCGGTGCTCGCGAAATTGCAGGACGAGAATGCGGAACGCGCGCGTCTAGAGACGATGCTGCGCCAATCGCAGAAGATGGAAGCGCTCGGTCAACTCACCGGCGGCCTAGCGCACGACTACAACAACATCCTCGCGATCATCACGATGAACCTAGCGCGTGTCGAGAAACGTCTAGCCGCCGATGCCAGCACTGACATCAAGCGTGCCCTCGCTCATGCGGGCGAAGCGGCGGACCGGGCTGCCGGAATCACGGAACGTATGTTGTCCTTCTCACGGCAAACGGCGATCGCGCGCGCGCCGGCCGATATTCGCAGCATCGTCGATTCCATGCTGCCGCTGCTGCAGGACGCCGTCGGCTCGCGTCGCAGTCTGGCCGTCGATCTGCCGGAGGGACTGCCGTTGGTCGAGATCGACATCAACCAGTTCGAGAATGCATTGCTGAACCTCGTTCTCAATGCGCGCGACGCAACGCCGGAGGACGGCACGATTCGCATTTCCGCGCTGCACGATGCCGTCGCCGGGCACCCGGTCGTCGTGCTCGATGTAAGCGACACTGGCACCGGCATGCCACCAGAGGTGATCGATCGCGCCTTCGACCCGTTCTTCACGACAAAGCCAATCGGTAAGGGCACCGGTCTGGGCCTCAGCCAGGTGTTCGGATTTGTGAAACGTTTCGGCGGCAGTATCTCGATCACGAGCGAAGTCGGCGCGGGCACGTCCGTGCGGATGCAACTCCCGGTCGGAGCCTAGGGATGGAAGAAGCCGCGCCTGTCGCGCTTATCGCGGAGGACGAAGACCTTCTTGCAGAAGTCGTTGAGTGGGCGCTGGAGGATGCCGGTTACAGCGTCATCCGCGCCGCCGACGGCGAGAAAGCGCTGGCGCGTCTTGGTCGGTCGACACACATCGATCTGCTGGTGACCGACATCCGGATGCCGGGCCTCTACGACGGCTGGACGCTGGCCGAGAAGGTTCGCGATCAGCTGCCGGACGTGCCGGTGGTTTACATCAGCGGTTTCAACGCGGTGACGCCGCGCAAGGTGCCCAACAGCGTGTTCCTCGCGAAACCGTTTCGCCCCGAGCAGCTCATCGCGGCCATCGCCACAATGCGTTGAATTGCTGGCCGCAATCTCGCCACAGCGCGTGCAGGGCGGTGTGTCCGCGCCGCACTAGGCGGGTCGCCGACCCTCACGTACACGCCCTGCAACACGGACTGCGGCGGACTCAAATCACCCGATGCTGAAAACCATCTCTCTCTTCGGCCTGATCCTCGCGCTCGGCGCTTCGGCAGTGCTGTTCCTCGGAACGCCCCGCACCACGCAGGTCATGGCCCGCGAGGACGGCATGCGCAGCGAACAGCGTTGCACGCTCGTCGAAGTCGCCGTTGATGAGGGCTATGGCGTCGCGCGCCGCCAGTTGAAGCCGTCCTGCTGAGGCCGTCTTAAGAGCCGACGGACGCTAGTTCAGCCAAAAACCGGTCTCGCGCTGCCGGCACCTCCACCCCGCGCGGGATGAAAATCTCCCGCTCCAGAAAATGGCCGGTTAGCCGGAAAGCGTCGGCCATCTCGCTCGCTTCAGGCCGGGTGCCGGGCGGTTCGCTAAGGAACGCTGGCAGCGGCAACAGCCGGTCGCGCCAAGGCGCCCCCTGCTCTGCGCTGACGGCGCGCCCGCTCTTCGGCGAGACATAGATGAGACTGTCCGTCGCGCCGGACAGGACGCAACTCTCCAAGTCGAGTCCGAAACCGAATTCGCCAAGCAGCGCGAGTTCGAAGCGCACCATAAGGTCCGGCGCGATGTGCGGCTCGTCGAGATGCTCGGCCAGAGCCTGCGCCATTTCGTAGAGGCCCGCATGTGGATCGCGCTCGGCCAATAGATGCAGCAGCGCGCTCAGATGATTGACACCGTGAAGCGCCAGCGGCGTCGCCATCAGCCGCGCCGCGCGGGCTTTGACCGGCTCCACAGCGAACGTACCGAGATGCTCCTCGAGCCGCGCCCGCCAGACGATACCGACGCTGTTCCCGGGCTGCAGGACGGGCTGCATGGCGCGCGACCGGCCGCCGCGTACGAGGCCGAGGTGCCGTCCGTGCTCGCGGGTCATTGCTTCGAGAATGACGCTGGTCTCCCCGTGCCGGCGCACTCCGATGACGAGCGCCTCGTCGGACCAATCCATTCGGGCTAGTTCACTGGTCGCATGGCCTGACCGCCGAACCGGCGTCCACTTCGCTGGCGATTTTTCGCAACAGCGACATCGCTGCGGGCCATGCTCATTGCGCCGATAGATCGAGGTCGAAGCTGTAATCGACGTCGTCGACGTCTTTCGTGATCGCCTGGCCGCAGATCGTACGTCCTTTGACGGCGTCGAAGGTGAGCGACGGCGGCCCATAGAGCGTCCAGCCTTCCGACAGCGCCTTCGTCACGCGATGGCAGAAGGACACGTCGTCTGGGCCAGTGAGATAGCGGTAGATCGTCAGCGTCTTGCGCAGGCCGAGCGGTGCGGTCATGGCGAACTCCTCAACTTCTCGGAAATTCCAGACCGATCTCGCGGTAACGCTCGGGGTCGTCGGCCCAGTTGGAGCGCACCTTTACGAAAAGGAACAGGTGCACCTTCTGCTCGGCCGCCTCGGCGATTTCCTTGCGCGCGGCCTGCGAGATCGCCTTGATCGTACGGCCACCTTCGCCGATCACGATCTTCTTCTGGCTGTCGCGCTCGACATAGATCGTCTGCTCGATCCGCGCCGATCCGTCGTGCATCGTCTTCCACTGGTCGGTCTCGACGTGACTCTGGTAGGGCAACTCGTCGTGCAGCCGTGTGAACAGCTTTTCCCTCGTGATCTCGGCGGCCAGCGAACGCAGCGGCGCATCCGAGACCTGATCTTCGGGATAAAGCCAAGGTCCTGGCTTCATCGCCGCCGCAAGCTTCGTTCGCAGAACGTTTGTGCCGTCGCCGTTCAGCGCGGCGATCATGAATGTGTCGGTGAATTGCCCGCGCGTGTTGATGTCCTGCGCAAGCGCGAGGAGACTATCGCGCGGCACGAGATCGATCTTGTTCAAGACGAGATATTTCGGCGCGCGAATTTCGCCTAGCCGCGCGAGGATTGCCTCGACTTCGTCCGTGACACCCTTGAACGCGTCGACAAGAAGCGCCACCGCATCGGCTTCGACCGCGCCACCCCATGCACTCGTGACCATCGCACGGTCGAGACGGCGAGCGGGACGGAACAAACCGGGCGTATCGACGAAGATGATCTGCGCATCGCCCTCGATCGCGATGCCGCGAACCAACGCGCGTGTCGTCTGCACCTTGCGCGACACGATCGACACTTTCGCGCCGACGAGCATGTTCATCAGCGTCGACTTGCCGGCGTTCGGCGCGCCGATCAGCGCGACGAAGCCGCAACGCGTTTCCTGCGAGGGTGCGTCATCGATCATGCGGCGACTCCGGCGGCTTCACGGGACAGGAAGGCTTCGGCCGCGTTCTGTTCGGCGATGCGTTTCGAGCCGCCCCTCCCTTGCGCGGGCGCGAGGCCCTGAACCTCGACTGCGATCGTAAAGGCCGGCGCGTGGGCCGTGCCGGTCTGTGTCACGATCGAATAGTTAGGCAAACCTAGTCCTCTCGCCAGCGACCATTCCTGCAAGGTACTCTTGGAATCGCGTTGCGCGACATCGCCGCCGGCCATGATCGAGGCAAAAGCACTTTCGACAAGCGTCTTCGCGGCAGCGAAACCGGCATCGAGATAGACCGCCGCGATCAACGACTCGCAGACGTCGGACAACAACGTCGCCTTCGAAGCACCGCCCGTGCGCCGCTCGCCGACGCCGAGCCGCACGAATTGCTCGACTTGCCATGCACTGGCGACAGCAGCGCAACTTTCGCGACGTACGGCGGTCGCAAGCCGGCGAGAGAGCTCGCCTTCCGTCGCATTAGGCCATGCATGGAAAAGAATGTCCGCGACAGCGAGTCCGAGCACACGATCACCAACGAATTCTAGCCGCTGAAAGCTCTCGGTGCGATGCTTCGCGCTACTGACATGCGTGAGCGCGCGCTCCAGCAGAGCGCGGTCGGCAAAGCGGTGCCCGATCCGCTCTTCGAGCAGCGAGAGATCCGGCCGGCCCTTCGCCATTGCAAACGCGCTAGCGAACGGTCTGAAACAATCGCTCGAAGCGAAGCGTCGTTGGCCAGGTCCAGAACGCCCAGGCCGGCTCGCCCTTGCCGATGGAGAAGAAGATGATCTCCGCCCGGCCCTCGATATTATCGAAGGGCACGAAACCGACGCCCCCCTGCTCCGGCGGCACGCGCGAGTCGGTGGAGTTGTCGCGATTGTCGCCCATCATGAAATAATTGTCGGCCGGTACTGTGAAGACATCGGTGCGATCGTTGAAGCCCGTGTCGCCCTGAATCTCGATGATCGTGTGCGTCACGCCGCCCGGCAGCGTTTCCTTATAGGTCGGCACCTCGACGACGCGGCCATAGAAATCCTCCGTCCGCACCTTCGCGATCGGCTCACGCGGCACGGTCTCGCCGTTGATGACAAGCCGGCCGTCGACCATCTGGATGCGGTCACCGGGCAAACCGACCACGCGCTTGATGTAATCGCTCGACTGATCGCGCGGCAGCTTGAAGACGACGACATCGCCGCGCTTTGGCTTCGAAGCCATGACGCGACCCTGGAAAAGATCGAACCCGAACGGAAACGAGAAGCGCGAGTAGCCGTAAGTGTATTTCGACACGAAGAGATAATCGCCGATCAGTAGTGTCGGAATCATCGAGCCCGAGGGAATGTTGAACGGCTGGAAAAGAAAGGTGCGAACGACGAGCGCGATGACAAGCGCCTCAACAACGACCTTCACGGTCTCCCAAAAGCCGCCTTCCTTGGCCTTGGCGCGCGCCGCGTCCCTGTCCGTTCCGGTCCGCCAACTCATCTGTTATTCTTCCTGAATCAGGGGCGCCGGGCGCCGCGATGCGCGGCCGTCCTAGCACGCGGGTTCCGGTCCGTCATGTCACGGGAAAATGGCGGAAAAAGCGCAACTTCAGCCCGCCGCCGGCACGGCCTCGATGATCACCATCGCCTGCGCGAGCGGATGCTCGTCGGTGATCGTGAGGTGAATGCGAACCTCGTGACCAGTCGGCGTGAGTTCGGCCAGACGCTTCGCCGCACCGCCGGTCAGCGCCATTGTCGGCTGGCCAGAACGCATATTCACGACACCCATGTCGCGCCAGAAGACGCCACGCCGCAGCCCAGTGCCGAGCGCCTTGGCGCAGGCCTCTTTCGCCGCAAAACGCTTCGCGTAAGAGGCGGCGCGACCGGCGCGCTTCTCCGACCTCGCCTGCTCGACCGGCGTGAAGCAACGCTGCACGAAACGGTCGCCGTAATCCGCGAGAGCACGCTCGATCCGCGTGATATCGCAGAGATCGCTGCCGAAGCCGATGATCATGCCTTCCCGCGGCCCTCATCCATCGCCGCGCGCATCCTTTTCACCGCAGCTTCGAGACCAGCAAAGATCGACTCGCCAATGAGAAAATGGCCAATGTTGAACTCGACAATTTCGCCGCAGGACGCGAGCGTACGCGCACTGTCGTAGTCGAGCCCGTGGCCGGCGTGGCATTCGAGACCAAGAACGACCGCCTTTTTCGCGGCCGCCCGCAGCCGTTCCTGCTCGTGCGCGGCGCGGGAAGGATCACCTGCTTCGATGGCATGACACCACGCCCCGGTGTGCAGTTCGACGACCGGCGCGCGGAGTGACACCGCCGCTTCCAACGCATCCGTCGACGGCTCGATGAAAAGCGACACGCGTATCTTTGCGCGGAGCAGCTCGTCGATGAAAGGCAGGAGATCGCCGTGCCCGCCGATGACATCAAGACCGCCTTCGGTGGTGCGCTCCGTGCGCTTTTCCGGGACGAGACAAGCGGCATGCGGCGCAATGCGCAGCGCGATATCGAGCATCTGCGGCGTTGCAGCCATTTCGAAATTCAGCGGTACACTCAAGGCTTGTTTGAGCCTCGCCATGTCGTCATCGCGGATGTGACGGCGATCTTCGCGTAAATGCGCGGTGATGCCGTCCGCGCCGGCAACCACAGCAAGCATGGCGGCGCGAACCGGGTCCGGCAAAACGCCGCCGCGCGCATTCCGCACTGTCGCGACGTGGTCGATGTTGACGCCAAGACGTAGGCGGCTCGCACTCATCCGTACACACGCTCCACGCGGCTCACGACCTTTTCGGCACGAAGACGAGAGAGCAGCGTCGTCAGATGTTTCAGATCGTAGACGTCGAGATCAATGAGAATATCGTTGAAGTCCGGCGAACTAGTGATGAAGGCGAGATTGTCGATATTGGCGCCCGTCTCGCCGATCAGCGTCGTCACGACGCCGAGCGTGCCAGGCTCGTTGATCGACGTGATCTTGATCTGCGCGGGAAAGCGCTCGGTCGATGCTTCCTCGACATCCCAGCGGACGTCGAGCCAAAGGTCCGGCTGCCCATCGAAGGCCGAAAGCGCGGGCGACTGGATCGGGTAGATCGTCACGCCCTCACCGGGTGTGCGGATGCCAACGATTCGGTCGCCTGGCACCGCGCCACTGTGCGGCGCGAAACGCACGGCTTGATCGCCCTTCTGGCCACGGATCGGAATCGCGGAGGGCTTCTCTTCGCCCTTGGCATCCTTGAAGATGAGACGCGAGGCTTTGCGAAGATTAAACCATCCGGTCTCGGTCTCGACGGCGCCGCGCGGTTCGACCTTGACCTTTGGATGCACGGCTTTCAGCACGTCCTCCGATGAGATTTCGCCGCGACCTACGGCCGTAAGCACTTCGTCGACAGATGTTCGTGAAAGCCGCGGAAGCGCCGCTTTCAACGCCTCCTCTTCAAACTGTAATTCCACGCGACCAAAAGCGCGCGTAACGATCTGTTGGCCGAGCCCACGATACTGTCGACGCGATGCATCGCGCGTCGCGCGGCGGATCGCGGCGCGCGCCTTTCCGGTCACCGCCACCTCCTGCCACGCAGCAGGCGGGATGCTCGTTTCAACACGGATTACTTCGACTTCGTCGCCGTTGCTGAGTTCGGAAACGAGAGGCGACAGATGACCGTTGATCTTCGCGCCAACCGCTTTGTTGCCGACGTCGGTGTGCACGGCATAGGCGAAGTCGATGACGGTCGCGCCGCGCGGCAGCGCGATTAGCCGTCCTTTCGGCGTGAAGCAGAACACCTGGTCGTGGAAAAGTTCCAGCTTCGTGTGTTCGAGAAATTCTTCGGGACTGTCGCCCTCCGCAAGCAACGCAAGCGTCCGCTGCAACCAGCGATAGGCACCGCTTTCCTGCGTCAGTGAGTTCGGATCGATTTCGCCAGCGCCGTTGTAGGTGTGCAGGCCACTGGTCGCGGCGCGGTCCTTATAGAAGAAATGCGCGGCGATGCCGTCGGACGCGAGATCGTCCATATCTTCCGACCGTATCTGCAATTCGACACGCTGGTGGCCCGGACCGACCACCGTCGTGTGAAGCGATCGATAATCGTTCTGCTTCGGCGTCGAGATGTAATCCTTGAAACGGCCAGGCACATTCGGCCATTTAGTGTGAACGGCTCCGAGCACGCGATAACAATCGTCTGCCGAGCCGACGACGACACGAAAACCGTAAATGTCGGAAAGCTGCTCGAACGCGAGCGACTTACGCTCCATCTTGCGCCAGATTGAGTACGGCGATTTCCGCCGTCCCGTAACGCGCGCGAAGACATCGCGGCTCGCGAGTTCTTCACGCAATTCGGCTTCGATGCGCAGGATGATCGCGCCGTTCTTCGCCTGCAGCTCTTCGAGCCGCGCGCGGATCGTCTCCTCCGCTTCAGGCGAGAGGTAGCGGAAGGCGAGTTCCTCGAGTTCCTCGCGCATCGACTGCATTCCCATGCGGCCTGCCAACGGCCCATAGATGTCGAGCGTCTCCTCCGCGATGCGAACTCCCTTGTCGCGCGGCACAAAATGCAACGTGCGCATATTGTGCAGCCGATCCGCGAGCTTCACGAGCAGCACGCGCACATCCTGCGAGATCGCTAGCAGCAGCTTGCGAAAGTTTTCGGCCTGCGCAGTTTGCCGCGAGACCACGTCGAGTTTCTTGATCTTCGTCAGACCTTCGACGAGGCGACCGATCTCCTCGCCGAACAGCCGGTCGATTTCTTCGCGCGTCGAATCCGTGTCTTCGATCGTGTCGTGGAGCACGGCAGCGACAATCGTCGCGTCGTCGAGCTTCAGACTTGTGAGGATCGACGCGACTTCGAGCGGGTGCGAGAAATACGGGTCGCCGGATGCGCGCTTCTGCAGGCCGTGCGCGCGCATCGCATAGACATAGGCGCGGTTCAGCAGATCCTCGTCGGTGTGCGGATTATAGCTCCGCACCCGTTCGACGAGTTCATACTGCCGCATCATCGATGAATCGCCTCCGTGAGAGGTGAGTCACCATCCTCACGCAAACGATCTCGCTTTGGAACCCTCGAAGGCGGTGAGGCGTGACTATTCGCCGTCGTCTTCCGTCTGCGCCGGCGGGACAAGACCTTCCAGACCGCGGAGCAGGTCTTCCTCGGTCATGCGGTCGAACTGGACGTCGCCGCCTGCCGCACCGATCTGTTCAGGGGACGCAAGAGCCGGCACGACTTCGGTCTCGGGCTCGTCGACTTCGACATGCTTTTGGAGGGAGTGGATGAACTCTTCCCGCAGATCGTCGGGCGCAAGTTCCCCGTCGGCGATCTCACGCAGGGCAACGACCGGGTTCTTGTCGTTATCCCGGTCAATGCGAATCGGCTGGCCGGAGGCGATCATCCGGGCGCGATGACTGGCCAGAAGGACGAGATCGAAGCGGTTTTCGACCTTTTCGATGCAGTCCTCAACGGTGACGCGCGCCATGACGGCCCTTCTCGGCAGATTTTCGGGAGAGCACCGACATAAAGAGAAGCTTCGGCGATTGCAACGACAACGGCTGTTCTGGTGGCCTTTCCGACTTTCGACACCGCGTCAGATAGTAAAGCCGAGCAACTATCCGGAGAATCGCCAGTCGAATGCCGCAGGTCGCCGACCCCCCTAGAGATTGCCCGCTCTGCCCCCGCCTTGTTTCCTTCCGCGAAGAGGCGCGGGCGAAGGAGCCTAACTGGCACAACGCGCCGGTGCCTTCATTCGGGCCGTCTGATGCCAGTCTGCTCGTGGTCGGCCTAGCGCCGGGCTTGAAAGGCGCAAACCGCACGGGGCGGCCATTCACTGGCGATTTCGCCGGCGATCTCCTTTACGCGACGCTCCACGAATACGGGTTTGCCAACGACCGCTTCGCGGCCCGACCCGACGACGGGCTCGAACTGTACGACACCAGAATCACCAATGGCGTGCGTTGCGTGCCGCCCGCAAACAAACCGCTACCGGCCGAGATCGCGACATGCCGGCAGTTTTTGCTCGCGACCTTGGAGGCGATGCCGAACTTGCGGGCGATGGTTGCACTCGGCCGCATCGCGCACGAGACGGTGTTGCGAAGCGCGGGCGCGAAGCTTGCGGCGTATTCTTTCGCGCATGGCGCGCAACACTCGCTGACTTTGCAAGGTCGCACGATCACGCTTTTCGATAGCTATCACTGCTCCCGCTACAACACGAATACCGGTGTGCTGACGCCAAGGATGTTTCGGGATGTGTTTGTGGCGGTGCGGAATTTCCTCGACGCGCCCGACGCGCTCAGTCGGCGTAGCTGATGAATTCCAGTAGCGATCCATCGGGGTCGCGGAAATAGACGCTCGTGCCGCGACCCTTGGCGCCGTTGCGCGGCACCGGCCCCAATTCGACCGCGACGTTGCAGGCTTCGAGATGCTTGATCGCATCCGCGACAGGTCCGGGCCATTCGAAGCACAGGTCGCTGTTGCCCGGCGTCACGGGCGTCTGCGCCACTGGATGCGGATCGACACCCGGCCCGTGGCAGTTGAGCTGATTGGCACCGAAGCGGTAAGCGAACCCTTTCCCGACCGGCACGACGGTCGCGCCGAGAACCCTCGCGTAGAAATCGTTCGACCGCTCCCAGCTTGAAACGTGGATCACGCAATGGTCGAACGTCGGATTCATTCTTAACCCCGATCCCGCATCAACCGGCTCTTTTCGCGGTTCCAATCGCGCTTACGCTCCGTCTCGCGCTTGTCGTGCAGTTTCTTGCCACGCCCGAGCGCGACTTCCAGTTTCGCGCGGCCACGCTCGTTGAAGTAAAGCCGCAACGGCACGATGGTCATGCCTTCACGCTGCACGCCGTCCGAGAGCTTCACGATTTCGCGCGCCCTAAGCAGCAGTTTGCGAACGCGCTTCGGCTCGTGATTGAAACGGTTGCCGCCGCCATATTCGGGAATGTTAGCGTTGTAGAGCCACATTTCGCCGGCGCGGTCGACGCCGGCATAGGCTTCCGCGATCGTCGCTTTGCCAGTGCGCAGCGACTTCACTTCCGTGCCGGTCAGTATCAGACCCGCTTCGAACTTGTCGCCGATCTCGTAGTCGTAGCGCGCGCGCCTGTTGTCGGCGACGACCTTCAGTATTGGCTGCGTGTCCTTTGCCAAATGCGTTACGCGTTCAAAATGCCCGCGTGGACCATCGCCGCGCGGATTTCCTTCTTCGTCGCTTCCGTCGGACCGACGAGTGGCAGGCGCACCTCGTCGCTCATGCGGCCGAGCGCCGACAGCCCGTATTTCGCGCCAGTCACACCGGCTTCGAGGAATGTCGCGACATGCAACGGCACCAGCCGGTCCTGCACGCCCAGCGCACGCGGATAATCGCTTGCAAGGCAAGCATTCTGCAGATCGGCGCACAGCTTCGGGGCGACGTTCGACACCACGGAGATGCAGCCGTGCGCACCGGCGCTCATGCAGGCCAGCGCCGTGATGTCGTCGCCCGAAAGCTGGATGAACTCCGGCCCCATCGCCTGCCGCTGCGTCGAGACGCGGCCGATATTGCCGGTCGCGTCCTTCACACCGACGACGTTCTTTAGGTCGTAGCAGCGCTTCATCGTATCGACGCTCATGTCGATCACCGAGCGCGGCGGAATGTTGTAGATGATGATCGGAATGCCGATCGCCGCGTCGATCGCCTTGAAGTGCTGATAGAGCCCTTCCTGGTTCGGCTTGTTGTAATAGGGCGTTACGACCAGCACGCCGTCGGCGCCGGCCTTTTCGGCGTGACGCGCGAGATCGACCGCTTCCCGCGTGTTGTTCGAACCTGCGCCGGCCAGGACCGACGCACGGCCGTTCGCCTCGTCGATACAGCTCTCGACGACGCGGCGATGCTCGTCATGGGTTAGCGTCGGGCTCTCGCCGGTCGTGCCGACCGGAACGAGACCATGCGTGCCGCTTTCGATCTGCCAGCCGACATGCTTGCGGAAAGCGTCTTCGTCGAATGCCCCGTCCTTGAACGGCGTAACGAGCGCCGTCATCGATCCCCGGAAGAGTTCGCGGGAGGCGGCCTTGGCGCCCATGAGATTGATCCTGCTGTCGTTTCGCCCCATGCGCGCCGTAATCGCCGGGCTTGTTGTCCCTGACATAGACGCATCGACGCATCGCGAAAAGACCCGACGCCCATGAGAGACGCGGTCCAGAACGAAATCGGTGAGAATGCGTTAACCTTGCCGAACGAGCCTGCAGCGCGACGGAGCGAATACACGGAATGATCCGGAAGGGGCCCTTGCTTCGATTTAGCGGCGTCGCAGCAGCAGTGCTCATCCCTGCGCTCTTGCTGCCTTCGCCCTTCGCGTTCCGCCCGATTGATCCCCTGCAGGCCGTCGCCGTTGGCTCGGCGCGCGACGCCGTCGCTGACAGCCGCATCGACCGCTGGGGCATCGCCCGCGCCCTGATCGCCCCCTTTCAGAAACTTGTCGACGCGCCAAAGACGCCACCTGCGGTCGAGCCATCGGTGACCGCGTACGCGCCCCTGCCCGGCGCGACCGACCCGACACTGACGATCGACCCGGCCACCGTGCTTGGCGTCGACCTCGAACGTCTGCGGGCCGGCGTTGATGCCTATCGTCGTGGCGACGCGGCCGCTGGAGACACGATCACCGCGGCCTCGACCGATCCCCTTCTCGCCACGGCGCTCGCCTGGACATGGCTGCGGACGCATCCGCGCGAAGCCGGCAATACGCGCATCTCGAAGTTCATCGCGGATCATCCCGACTGGCCGGCAAACGATTGGCTTCGCAAGCGTATCGAAGACGCGCTTTACACAGACAAGCCGTCGCCGGCACGCGTGAAGGCTTTGTTTGCCGCGCGCGCACCGTTGACGCCATTGGGGCGCATCGCGCTGGCGCGTGCGCAGCGCGAAAGTGGCGACGCAGCCGCAGCGAATGCGCTGATCAAGACAGTCTGGGCACGCGACGATCTCTCACCCTTCGCCGAAATCGCCGTGCGCAAGCAGTTCGGCGAAGTTCTCGGCCTGGCGGACGACAAGGCTCGCGCTGATCGCCTAATGTACAAAGAGCAGGACGGCGCGGCGCTGCGTGTTGCCAACGCGTCCGGCGACAAGGACCTCATCGCGCTGATGAAAGTGCGCGCCGCAGCGCAGAATGGCGCGGTCGCCGACAAGGTGATGGCGACGATTCCGACGAAATACGCGAACGACCCCGGTGTGCGTTTCGCGAAAATCCAGCTCGCCCGCCGCGCCGAAAAATTCGAGGATGCCGCGAAGCTGATGCTCGATGCGCCGCGCGATCTGGCACTGATTGTCGATGGCGACGAATGGTGGACCGAGCGCCGCATCCTTTCGCGCAAGATGCTCGACATCGGCCAATTCGACAAAGCCTATCAGCTCGCTTCGCAGCATTCGGCGATGTCGCCTGAGTCGAAGATCGAAGCCGAGTTCCACGCTGGCTGGATCGCGCTGCGCTTCCTCAACGATCCCGCGCGTGCGAAACCGCACTTCGCGGCTTTGGCCTCGATCGCGCAGACGCCGCTGTCGCGCTCACGCGCCGCCTATTGGCAGGGTCGCGCGGCGGAAGCCGCGAACGAGCCGTCCGACGGCTTTTACAGCGCCGCGAGCCGCTTCCACACGACCTTTTATGGGCAGCTCGCCGCCCTGAAGGACGGCGGCAAGGTCCCGACCGACGTTGTCGTTCCGACCGCAGAAGGCAACGAACGCGACGAAGCCGTCCGCACAGTCGATGCGTTGTATCTTGCCGGCGCGAAGGACATCGCTGTTCCGCTCGCCACCGACATCGCCCGTAATTTGCGCGATCCCGCGCAGGTCCGCGCACTTGCTCGCGTCGTCGCGCGTGACCGCGACGCGAAGACCTCTCTCGCCATCGGCAAGCTCGCAAGTCAGCGCGGCGTCACGATCGACGATCTCGCCTTCCCGACCTACGGCATCCCGGAATTTGCGCCGCTGCCGAAGTCCGCGGAACTGCCGCTCGTCTACGCCATCGCGCGGCAGGAGAGCGCGTTCGATCCGCAGGCGTTGTCCAGCGCCGGCGCGATGGGCCTCATGCAGATGATCGCCTCGACCGCAAAGCGCACGGCGCAGCGCGCCGGCCTCGCCTTCGATGCGCTTCGCATGCGCGCGGAGCCGGTCTTCAACGCACAGCTCGGCGCCGCGCATCTCGGCGAATTGCTCGGCGAACACGGCGATTCCACCATCCTGACGCTCGTCGCCTACAATGCAGGCGGCAAGCGCGCGAAGGAATGGATCGCCGCTTACGGCGATCCGCGCCGCGCCGGCGTCGACACGGTCGACTGGATTGAGCGCATCCCGTTTACAGAAACACGCAACTACGTGCAGCGCGTGACGGAAAATCTCGCGATGTACCGTGCGCGTCTCGCGGCGATTTCGCGCACCCCGTCCGCGACGCCGACACCGCCGCCACCAAATCCACTGACATCCGGAGCACCTGCACCGGCATCGATCGCGTCGAGCGGAGAAACCCGCACGAATTGAAAATTGGACCGCGAGCCTCCCGGCCCGCAGATTGTGAAGGGTCGACCGTTATTGCGAGCCAGGAGGCTCGCGGTCCATCTTCACACCCGATGCGATGGCGTCGCCAGCACACGCGACAGCATCAGCTTTACATCCGCCGAGGTGAACGGTTTCTCCAGCACTAACGGTGGCGCATCTAATTCTTCGCTCATTGCCTGCGACCCGAGCACCGTGTCGCCCGTCATGATGATCGTGCGCGCCTTGATGCCGGGAAGGATCGCGTCGAGCGCGCGACGGAATTCAACACCGCTCATGCCGGGCATGCGTAGATCCGTAAACACAACGTCGAACTCCTCCTCGCGCGCGAATTCGAGTCCGCGATCGGGCGTGTCGCAGACGATGACGTCGTGCCCGAGGCTTTCCATCATTTCGGCGAGCGAACTCCCGACATCTTCTTCGTCGTCGACGATCAGCACGGAGAGTTTTGCGCCGCCGCCTGCCGGCGTAACTGCGGCGGCGAGGATTGCCGTCGTCTTCAACGGTAGTGCGACGCGGAAATGCGCGCCCTCGCTTTCGCCGACGAGCGTCATGCGCCCGCCATGCGCCTCGACGACGTTACGACAGATCGAGAGGCCGATGCCGGTGCCGACGCCAACCGGTTTAGTGGTGAAGTAAGGCTCGAAAATCCGGTCGCGCACATCCGCAGTCACGCCGGGACCGTTGTCTCGAAAATCGATCACAATCTCGTCGTCGACGAAGCGCGTCTCGATTGAGATGCGGCGCGGATTCGGACGGTCTTGCAAAATCTGCTGCGCATTGATGAGCAGATTCGTGAACACCTGGCCGAGAAGATCCGGATCGGCGGACAGCGTCGGCAGGTCTTCAGCAAACCGCTTCTCTACTTCGATCCCGGAACTGCGCAGGCCATAACCCGTGAGTTCGACCGCGCTATCGATCACGTCATGAACCTGCGTCGTCTCACGCGATGGTGGTTTTTGGCGCGCCATCGCCAAAAAGCTCTTCACGATGCGGCCCGAGCGCTGCGCGGCGGCGTAGATGCGGTCGGCACGCGTTTTTATTGCCGGCGGCGGCGGCGGCTGCATGTCCTGCAGCAGTGTCGCCTGCGCCATCAGGATCGCGAGCGGATTGTTGAGTTCGTGCGCGACGCCGGCGAGCAACGAGCCCATCGCCGAAAGTTTCTCGATCTGGTTGATGCGTTGCTGCTGGTTCTTGATCGCTTCGGCGGACGCCTTCTGCTCCGTCAGGTCGCGCACGTAGGCCGCAAGAATTGTGCGTCCGCCGACCGAAACCGGCACGATCGCGACTTCTGCCGGAAACTGGTCGCCGTTGCCGCGCCGCGCCGCAATCTCGCGCCGCGTGCCGATCGCCCCTTGCTCGCCCCCGCGCAGAAATTGGCGCAGGGCTCTGCGCTCGCGCGCCGGCACCGTGTCGGTCATCAATATATCGCCGAGGTCGCGGCCGATCGTGTCCTGCGACGTGCGGCCGAACATGCGCTGCGCGCCGGGATTGAAGCCGATCACCGCACCGCGATGGTCGGCAATGATGACGGCATCGACCGCGCTGTCGATGACTGCGGTCTTGATGCCTTCAGCTTCCCGCAATCGATCGAGAAGCAACGTCTGTTCGCCGAGCGCTGCCACGACGCGCCCGACCCACGGCCGCCACGGTTTGGGCACCTCCGGCACCGGCACGACGGAGGTGCCCGTGTCCGTTGCGGTCTGCACGTAATTCGCGAGGCCGAGCGCGGGCCAGATGAACTGCTGCGACAGCAATCGGTAGAGCACGATCAGAGTCACCACCATCGCCGCCGCGACGAGGATGTAGGGGATCACCTGCCGCACCGCGCTGCGCCAGAGATCGGTGAATGCCACGGTGTGAACGAGCCGCCACGGTGTGCCCGGTACCCCGAGAATGAGAAACCGCTCGTTGCTCGTGGAGCCGAACACGCCCTGCGTTGAGTCGAGTGGAAACTTGCCGAGGATGTCCTCGGCGCGCACCAGCTGACCGGTCGCCGATGTGCGGCCCTCGGCATCGGCCAGCGCGTTGCCGGCTTCGTCGACGAGCGCGAACTTGCCCGGCAACACCTCGAAATCGCGCAGATAGTCGGTGAGATACGAAAGCATCACGTCGCTGGCGACGACGGCCGTGAAAACGCTTTTCGCGTAAACGGGCGCGCCATGCGTCACCATCAGACCGGAGCCGCCTGCATCCGCATAGGCCGAGGTCCAGAACGCGCGCTTCTCCGGATTCTGAACCGGCACCGCGAACTGGAAGACGCTGAAGTCGAACCATGAGCGATAGCGCGTGTCGCGCGCCGCACGCGGCTCCGCGCGCATATCGGACACGTCGCTCCACGGATAGAGCGCAACGAAGGCACGGTCGGCGTCGAGGACGTAGCTCCATTTGAGATAGCGGCGCGTGTCATGGACGGCGCGTTCGATCGGGAAGAGCGTTTCCGCCGCAGCGAGCCGTTCGCGTGCGCCGGTCGCATCGAGCCCGCCGGGCGGCGAAATGATCGCGCCACGCGCCGGACCGGGGTCTTCGTCCTCCGCGAGACCGCCGCGCGCCGTGCTCTGGATCGGAAGGTCGGAGGGCTGTTCGAGCCGGCGACCGAGATAAGCCTGCATGACCGCCACATGATCGCGCACGGCTGACGCAATCTGCGCGAGGCCCGCCTGACGCGCCACAAGACCTTGCCGGTGGAGATCGAGGACGCTGCGGAATGCGACCTCGTAGGCGTAATAACCGAGCACGCCGAGCAGGAGCACGATCGGGATGGCGCCGAGCGCGACGATCTTCGCAAATCGCCGCGAGAGCGCGCCCGGCCGGTCGATCATCCCTCGGCCGGGACGAACATGTAGCCCTCGCCGCGCACGGTCCGGATCAGCGCGGGGTGATCGGGGTCGGCTTCAATCTTCTTGCGTAAGCGCGTCACGCGGATGTCGATGCTGCGATCGTTTTCGTGCTGTGCGCGGCCGTGCGCGAGTTCGAGCAGTTGCGAGCGCGACAGCACCCTATGCGGCCGCGCGGCCAGCGCCGCGAGCAGGTCGATCTCCATTGACGTGAGATCGAGCGGTGCGCCTGCCTCGTCGAACAACGTGCGACTGTCGAGGTTCAGTACATGCGGGCCGATGCGCTGCGTTTTCGCAGGTTTTGCGGGCGCGGTCGGCGCAACCGTGGGCGCTTCGTCCGCCGACGGCAAGCGGCGCAACACACTGCGCACGCGCGCCAGCATCTCGCGTAGATCGTAGGGTTTAACGACGTAGTCGTCAGCGCCGATCTCGAGCCCGACGATCTTATCGATCGCCTCGCCGGCCGATGTCGCGAGAATGATTCCCGGACGTGGGCCGCGGCTGCGCAGCCAGCGCGCGATGCTGAGCCCATCTTCGCCAGGCATGGCGATATCGAGAATGACAACGTCGACGCTTTCGCGCGCGGCGATTTCGCGAAATTCTGCGCCGGTCCCGGCAGCCACCGTTTTGAAGCCGGCGTTCTCGATGTATTCAGCGACGGCTTCGCGCAGGTGCTCCTCGTCGTCCACGACGGCGATCGTAGCCTGCATGCTATCCCCGCCCCTCTGCTCCGGCGCGCCAGTCGTCGCACACCGTCATGTTGCCACCAGTATCGCGGCTCGCGGAGGCAGTGGCAAACTCACAACATGGGGATAACCTTTGCAGACCGCAGCGTACGCGGCGCAGGCAAGACATCGCCGGCGCGAAGGTGCTGGATCACATCCTCCAGCGAACCGGACACGGCGATGCGGTCCGACTCCGAAAAAATCAGCAGGCTTTCATGCGGCGTGATCGCCTCGACACGCCGGACAGTCTGCGGATTGACCGCAATCGCCCGATTCGAGCTGGTGAATGTGCGGTATTCCATGAGTTCCCCGCGCTTTAGCGTGACGACAATGCGCCATGAGCACTTCGCGCGGTCTCAAGGAATTGCTTCAAATGCGTGGTGACGGTGGGCACATGCGCGAGCAACCCCCATGTGATACCCGCGATTGCAGGACTTAACGGGGAATTTCGGCGCAGATGGCGCGCTACGCGAAACTCATTCTCGTCGATGACGAGCCCGATCTGGTCGAGGCCTATGCCGATTATCTATCGGCGCTCGGGCATGAGGTTCGCACCGCGTCGTCCGCAGCGGCCTGCGATGCGCTGCTGGAGCGCGAGAACGCCGATCTAATCGTGCTCGACGTCAACATACCCGGCGAAAACGGTCTCGATTACCTGCGTCGTCTACGCGAGACCCGTTCGATGCCGGTGCTGGTCCTCACCGGCAATCCCGACACGATCGACCGCGTCATCGGCCTCGAACTCGGCGCCGACGATTTTGTCATCAAGCCCTGCGATCCGCAGGAGCTCGCCGCGCGGGTCGCCGGGCTGCTCGGGCGCTACAAGGTCGCGACACGCGAGGTCGTGCAATTCGAACACGCAACCGTGGATTTGACGGCATCGCGCCTGCTGCGGATCGGGCAGCCGCCGGAACGGCTGGGACCGGGCGAGGTCATGCTGGTGCGAGTCTTCGCAGCGCGCCCGAACCTGCTCCTCAAGCGCGACGAGCTGATGGATCTCGCGCCCGCCGAGAGCCACGAAGCCAACGACCGCGCCATCGACACACGCATCGCGCGGCTGCGACGCAAACTGGGGACGGAGGCGATCGTGACGGTGCGAGGCCATGGCTACATGTTCGTGCCGCCCGGCCGCACTACGCCCTGACAGAAATCCAAAAGAAAAAGCCGCCCGGCTGGAGACCGGGCGGCAAGGCTTTCTGGAGTAGTGAAACTGGGTCGGTCAGCGGACCTGCGTCACGCCTTCCGTGCTGGCGAAGTCGATGACACGGACCGGACGCGGCGTGCCTTCGATCTCCCGCACACAGCGCTGGCGAGCGCCGACGCCTTCGAAGGTCGAGCAGGCCTCGCGGACAGAAACGTCCGCCTGGCCGGAGAGGAGACGCTTGGCTGCGGCGCCGGAAACCTGAACGCGAACCGGAGTTGCGTCGGACGAGATCGTCTGGCTCTGGGCCGGACGGTCCATGACCGCGAAGGCAGCCGCATAGGCCGTCATCGTGCCGCCGGCGAGGATCACGGTCATCACGGCGGTGCGGAAGTGGTTCTTCATGGTGTCCCTCGGCGTCTCGGTCGGTCTTCGATACAAACGAAGATGAGGGCGTTCCGTTTCCTGCGTCTGTCGGGCGAACGCGCGATTGTTTCAGTGTAGGGCTATCCAGTGAAACAATTCCGGATCGCCGCCTGACACAGACGCGCGTGCGTTCCCGCGCCCTTCGTGAGACATAGGCAGCGGTTCCCGCACCCGACCACGAGAGGTGCGCCGCCGGGCCATGCGCTGATGTTCGACCAGACCGAGCAGGTGATCGTCTCCGCGGCGATGCTCATCCTCGCCATCGCGTCCCTCAGCCGTACCGTTCTGACAGTGCGGGTGGGAAGTCTTGTTACCGGCCTGCTGCTGCTGGCCGTGGCCCTCGTCGCCGGCGCCAAGATCGTCGCCTTTGCCAGCGCGGTCCTTGTCGTCGTAAATATGATCCGACTGCTGGAATACTGGCGGCTGCACACGTCCGTGCGGGCAAGCCGCGACGAAGCCATCGACCCCCGCGAGTTCGAGGAGCACTTCCGGCGCGAGCGACACGAGATGGGCGACATGCTCTTCCTGAAGGGCAATCCCGGCAATTACGCCTACTACGTCTCGACCGGCAAGGTTTCGATCCCGGAGGTTTCGGCAACCGTGAGCGCCGGCGAGTTTTTCGGCGAGTTCGCCCTGTTCACGGATGGCGGCCTGCGCACCGCGAGCGCCGTTTGCCAGACGGACGTCGTCCTATACCGGCTCGATTCGGAGATGTTGGCGGCGACCTTCCGCCGGCGGCCCGACTTCGCCTTTGCACTCGTACGCCAGATCGTGGAGCGCATGACCCGAAACAACGACCGACTGACGGCCGAGAATGCGAAGCTGCGCATCGACCGCCAGATTTCCGGACCGGGGATACTCTAACCCTTATTCGGCAGCTTCCCGCGTCGCTGGCGCCGCAAACGCCGGTTTCTCGCAACCCGTCTCGCAGCAGCGGCCCGGCTGTTTCGAGACGCGCCTGCCGTCCGCCAGCACGCCGCGATCGAGCAGCCGTTCGACGAGATCGGCCTTTTCCAGCACCGGGTAATTCCGCCAGATTTCGCGCTTCATCGCCTCTGGTGAGCCGCCACCATGAAGCGAGATAATCGAATACCACCCACCCTGATTCGATGCGGTGAGGTCCTCGATGAGCCGTGACACTTCGAGCCGCTGCTTCGCCGGAATATCGGGCCGCCCCGCGAGCACCGCGGCGAGCGAAGCCTGCGTCTCCGGATTATGATCCTCGTCCGGCCCCGGCAGCGCCACGACGAGACCGCCCGACACGTAATGCGCGACGCGGTGCATGTCGTAGATTTTCGTCGCCAGCAGTAGCTTGCCGATATTGGCGAAGACGGGATCGGGCATCACCGAGCCCGCCGGGTCTTTCACGGGATAGACCGAGGCGGCAACGCCGCAGGCGTAAAAGCTTTCAGTGATGGTGATGAGCTCGACCATCGCGTCGCGGATGTGGCCGTGACGGTTGGCGTCGAGGCCGTTCGCGTGCGTCATCAAAGCACCGGCGCCAATTAGGAGATCGCCGAAATCAGCGCGCGCGCCGATGCAGGAATGGCGGTGATGTGTGGCGTAACTCGTCGTGAGAAACCCGCCCTCCTCTGTTTCGCCGTCGAGGAACACGTTGTCGTGCGGCACGAAAACGTCGTCGAAAATCACGACGCCCGTCGATTGTCCGAAGGTCGCCGAAAACTTCGCCGCCGCCTCGCCTGGCCGCCCAGCCGCCCGCGCGACGATCGTCACGCCCGGCGCATCGACCGGCACCGCACAGCAGACCGCGAAGTCCGCATCCTCCGGCACATGCGTGCGGCACGGCATGACGAGAAACTCGTGCATGTAAGGCGCGCCGGTGACGATCGCCTTGGTGCCACAGATGACGATGCCGTCGCGTCGTCGCTCCGTCACATGGACGTAGACGTCCGGATTGATCTGCTGCCCCGGTCGCTTCGAGCGGTCGCCCTTGGCATCCGTCATCGCGACACCGAGCGTCAGGTCTTCGTCCTGCACACGATGAAGATAAGCCAGGAAACGCTGGTGATAGTCTGTGCCATGCGCATCGTCTGTGCGCTTCGTCGCCTGGAAAATGCCGTTCAGCGCGTCGTGCGTGAGATAGCGTTGCGCGCAGCCGGACTCGCGACACACAAGCCGCACCGCTTCGAGCTTGCGCAGAAGATCGTCCGACGTCTCGTTGATGTGCAGCATGCGGTTGACGGTCTTGCCGCTCGTGCCCTGCCGCGCCGTCATCTGCATCGCGTGCTCGGGCCAGTGCGCGAGTTCGTAGGTGATGCCGACCGCATTGATGCCCGGAAACAATTTTGGCTCGTCCGCCACGCTGGCGACGGCCTGTCCGTCGATGAACACGCGCGGCGAATAGCGGCGCAGCGAATCGCGATAGTCTTTCGCGGTCATCAGCATGGCCGTCCTCCCAGTTTCGTCTCGTTGTCCGAACTGTTAGACAGCGTCCAAACAAAAGCAATCTGACCGGGAGGTTTCGATGCGCACGCTCTCCATCGAGCGGTCTGTATTGCTCGTCATCGACATCCAGTCGCGGCTTATGCCGGCGATCTACGACGGCGAGCTTGTCGTGAAAAACGCGCGACGCTTGATGCAGGCCGCATCTCTGCTCGGCGTGCCCGGCCTTGCGACAGAGCAGAACCCGAAAGGGCTGGGCCCGACGGTGGACGCCCTGCCCGCGCCCGCCGACCTCGTCACCAAAATGACTTTCGATGCCGCGCGCGAACCGGGACTGCTCGCGAAGATCGACCCGGATCGCGACGTCGTCGCGCTCGGCTGCGAGGCACATGTCTGCGTGCTGCAGACAGTGCTCGGTTTGCTCGATGCGAAGCGTCGCGTCTTCGTCGTTTCGGATGCAGTCGGCTCGCGCGATCCCGCCAACCGCGAGGCGGCGCTGCGCAGGATGGAGCGCCACGGCGGAGAACTCGTGACGACCGAAATGGTCGTCTTCGAATGGCTCGGCACGGCGGAACATCCAAAATTCCGCGACGCCGTAGCGCTGATCAGATGAGAAAGACAACTCGCATGAAACGACTGCTTCCTATCGCTGCGCTCTTCGCATTTGTAACCACAGCGCAGGCGCAGACGCTGAAGGACTTCATGAACCAGGTCCACGATTACTGGACCGCGCCGACAGAGCCCTTCCGTGTCATCGGAAATGTCTATTGGGTCGGCACGAAGGGCATCGGCTCCTATCTCATCACGGGGCCGGAAGGACATGTGCTGCTCGACACCGCGTTGCCCGAGTCGACCGGCCTCATCAAGGCGAACATCGAGAAGCTCGGCTTCAAGATTTCCGACATCAAGCTGATCCTCAATTCGCACGCACATTTCGACCACACCGGCGGCCTCGCCGAAATGAAAGCGGCGACAGGCGCACCGCTCGTCGCCGGCGTGAAGGACAAGCCGCTGCTCGAGAGCGGCACTTATCCCGGCCAGGACGATGCAGAACTCCGATTTCCACCGGTGAAGGTCGATCGCACCGTAAGCGATGGAGACGTGATGCGCGTCGGGCCGATCGTGATGACCGCGCATGCTACGCCCGGCCACTCACCCGGCTGTACGACATGGACGATGCCCGTTGTCGAAAAAGGCGAGCCGCACGGCGTGATCTTCTTCTGCAGCGCAACCGTCGCGCTGAACCGGCTCGTCGGCGCGCCGACCTACCCCGGCATCATCGACGACTATCGCATGACCTTTGCGCAGGCGCCTAAGATCGCGGGTGACGTGTTTCTCACGCCGCACGCCGAAATGTTCGACCTCGAAAAGAAGCGTGCGGCAATGACCGCGGACGGCCCGAACCCGTTCGTGAAGCGGGGAGAGTTTCAGGACTTCGTCGACGGTTTGGCAAAAGCCTTCGACGGCGCGCTCGCGAAACAGCAGGCCGCAATTCTCAACGCCAAATAGGCGTCAGACGACCTTGGTCGTGTGCTCGTCACCCAGCACGACGACGCGTGTGCCTTCGAGCGCGCGGCCGTAGAGATAGCAAATGTCCTGGTTCACCATGCGCACGCAGCCGGACGACACGTTGGTGCCGATCGTCTCCGGCTCCGTCGTGCCGTGGATGCGGTAGCCGAGATCGCCGATCCCGCTTGCGAAAAGATACATCGCACGCGCACCGAGCGGACTTTTTGCGCCGCCGGGCACGCCCATCCCGCGCGACGTGTGAACGAGCTTGCCGCGCACTTCCGGATCGCGCTCGACCATCTCCCGCGGCGGAATCCAGTCCGGCCAGGAGCGGCGCATATTGATCTTCGCCTGCCCTGCCCAGAGAAACCCTTCGCGGCCGACGCCGACCCCGAAGCGTGTTGCCCGGCGGCCGTTCTCGACCAAGTAAAGGTGTCGGCCCGGCGGGTTCACGACGATCGTACCCGGCGCCTCGCGGCCTTCGTAAGCGACGGTCTGGCGCAGGAATTCGGGATCGACTTGCTTGTAGTCGAAGCGTGCGAGCGGAAACTGCTCGCCGGGATAGTCGCCGTAAACGGCGTTCCAATCCGGGCGCGACAGCGTCGTATCGGCGCGACGCTGCGACGGCGCGCCGAGATCACCGAATGAGCCGGGGGACGAGGAGGAATTGCAGCCGGCCAGCGATGTGGTGGCGAGGGCGGAAATGCCGGCAAGAAAGCCGCGACGATCGGTCGAACGCATGGTCGTACTCGGGAACGGGACGCAACATGGTGAACGCTACGGCCAAGCCGTTAAAATCCCGTTCATGATGAATCGCGCCGCGCGAAAAGTCGCAAAATGCGTTGGAGGCCTCGGAGGGAATCGAACCCCCGTACAAGGATTTGCAGTCCTCTGCGTAACCACTCCGCCACGAGGCCCCGCGTCGGCGCGCCGTGAGTACCCGCGCTTTCCCTGCGGCACAAGTCGCCTCGGGATTTCAAATGGGAAGCGCCCGGTTTGCATCCCGATCCGACGCTGGTATACCGCCCTCGATCGCAAGATCGTTCCCCGATAGCTCAGCTGGTAGAGCAAGCGACTGTTAATCGCTTTGTCGCAGGTTCGAGCCCTGCTCGGGGAGCCAACCGCTTCTCAGATGACGTGCCTTCGACCGTCGCTTGGTGGATATAGGCCGTTCTATCGCGGCGTCTTCGTGCCTCGGGCCAGCGCATCCCGCGCCTTCTGCCAGATTGTCACGCGCATCGCTGTAGTTGGCGTCGATCCGAACCGCCTTGCCGAAATCCATCACGGCATGCTCAAGATCGCCTTTAGAGCGGTAGATCAGCCCGCGATTGTTGTAGGCGAGCGCGAAGCCCGGATCGATGCGGATCGCGTCCGTGTAGTCCGCAAACGCTTTGTCTTTGTCGCCCTTCTTCGACCAGGCGACGCCGCGATCGTTGAACGCGACGAAGTAATCGGGCTTCAGCGCAATCGCCTGCGTATAGTCCTCGATGCTCTTGTCGAGATCGCCCTTGTATTCCCAGGTCAGCGCGCGCTGGCGAAAATTGTCTGCGTCCTTCTCGTCGAGTCGGATGGTCTGCGTAAAATCCGCGATCGCCTCGTCGTATTGCTTGCGGGTGCGATAGGCGAGCGCACGATTGTAGAAATACGTCCACTTCTTTGGATCGACGCGGATCGCCTGTGTGTAGTCCGAGATGGCCTTTTCGGTGTCGCCTTTGCTCACGTAAGCCAGGCCGCGGTTGCCGTAAGGCGAGCAGATAATCGGGATCGCGACGCAGCGCCTCGGTGTAATCGGCAATGGCGCCATCGGTATCGCCCTTTCGCCGATACGCGACACCGCGATCGTTGAAGAGACCCGCCATACCGTCCTTCGAAGCAGACGCCCGCTTCAGCGTGAGGCGGATCGCTTCGGAATAGTCGGCAATCGCGCGGTCGAAATCGCGTTTGCCCTCGTAGGCGAGCGCACGTTCGCGGAAGAACCACGGGTCGTTTGCGTTGAGGCCAATGGCCGTGTCGAAGTCGGGAATGGCGCGGTCGTTGTCTTTTTTTTTCGAATAGGCGAGCGCGCGGGCATAGTAGAGAATTGCGTCTTTCGTATCGAGCGCGAATGCGCGCGTGTAAGCGAAGCGATAGCGTCGTCGGTGCGACTGTCTCTGCTGTCGACGACGGATTGCTCGTAGAGCGCGTCGACGCCGCTCAGATGATGTTTCACAAGCGGCGGCAGCGCCGCGGCAAGGACGCCGAGCGCGCCACAGATGGTGAGCGCTCCCACGAACGTACCGATCCGCGGACGCTCGTCTTCGCGCGGCCAGAGCGCCAGAACACCAAGGCCCATGACGCCGCCACCGAGCGCGCCGCCGACATGGGCGGCATAGGCGATCTGCTCGCCACCTGTGGTGCCCAACGGCACCAGCGAAGGAATGAGAAAGCGCAGTGAGGCCAGTTGCAGCCGGAAGCGGTTCTCCCAGCCCTGCAAATGGAAGCTGACGACGACAAGTACCGCCAGCAGCGCCATGATAGCGCCCGACGCTCCGACTTCGGTGCGGTCGGCAGAATCCACCGCCAGCGACAGAAGCGATCCGCTGATGCCGCCGAGCAGGAACAGCGCGATGAGCCAGGCGCGGCCAATCAGCATTTCGAGCATGTAGCCGGCGCCGAAGAGAACGATGGCGTTGAAGAAGAGGTGGCTGAGGTCCGCGTGCAGGAACACGGTCGTCAGCACGCGCCACCACTCGCCGGCGGCCTGGATCGACGTCGGGCTCAGCGCTCCGAGCGACCGCAAGGTGCGGGTGCTTGGCGCCAGCAGGAAACCCGTCGGCGGCGTGGCACCGAGAACGAGTTCAAGTCCGAACACGACTGTCAGCACGACGAGGATCGCGGTTGTGACGACCGGGAACGTATTGGTCTGCGACGGCGCTTCGGCGGACACGCGCGCGACTCCATTTTCGATGGAGCCTGCGGACGGATCGCGTGGTTTCCCCCCACCCACCGACCGGTCTCCGAAGACGACACTATCGGCAGGCGACCCTTCCGGGAAGGCGTGTTCGGCTCGGGTTTGACTCAAGGGTCGGTGAGGGCCGAAAAGCCTCGGCTCACGTGGCCCAAGCGATGCGCATCACCCTCGTCGACAATTACGACAGCTTCACCTTCAATCTCGTCCATTATTTCGGCTCGCTGGGCGCGGATGTGACTGTGTGGCGCAACGATGCCCGCACGCCGGCACAGATCGTTGCTGACCGGCCCGACGCCATCGTGCTGTCGCCTGGCCCTTGCACCCCGCGCGAGGCCGGCATCTGCCTCGACCTCATCAAGGCCGCGTCGGACGTGCCGCTGCTCGGCGTCTGCCTTGGCCATCAGGCCATCGGCGAGGCTTTTGGCGGTGAGGTCGTGCGCGCGCCACTGCCCGTGCATGGCAAGATGGCGACCGTCGAACACCGCAGCGAGACCTTGTTCCACGGCATCAACGGGCCGTTTCGTGCGACACGTTATCATTCGCTCGTCGTCGAGCGCGCCTCGCTGCCCGACACGCTTGCGATCACGGCCGAAACCGACGGCCTCATCATGGGTCTTTCGCACAAGGAGCGGCCTGTCCACGGCGTGCAGTTCCATCCCGAGAGCATCGCCTCGGAACACGGCCACCTGATCTTGCGCAATTTCATGCGGCTTGCGGCCGAGTGGAACGGCCAGCGCCGGCAGGCAGCCTGACATGGACGGTTTCAAACCGCTGCTGGCGAAAGTTGCGACGGGCGCGCGCCTGACGGAGCACGAGGCGCGCGAGGCCTTCGATGCCATGCTGTCCGGCGAAGTCACTCCGGCGCAGATGGGCGGTTTCCTCATGGCGCTGCGCACGCGTGGCGAAAGCGTGCCGGAGCTTGTCGGTGCGGTCGCCGCCATGCGCGAGAAGATGACGCGCGTCGATGCGCCGGCCGACGCGATCGACATCGTCGGGACCGGCGGCGACGGCCACGGCACGTATAACGTCTCGACGCTTGCATCGCTGATCGTCGCGGGTTGTGGCGTGCCGGTCGCCAAGCACGGCAATCGCGCGGCGTCTTCGCGCTCCGGCGCCAGCGACGTTCTGACGGCACTCGGCGTGAAGATCGGCCTGCCGGCCGCGGTTGTCGCACATTGCATCGAGCAAGCCGGCATCGGATTCATGATGGCGCAGACGCATCACGCCGCCATGCGCCACGTCGCGGCCGCGCGCGTCGAACTCGGCACGCGCACGATCTTCAATCTGCTTGGGCCGCTGTCGAACCCAGCGGGCGTCAAACGCCAGCTGCTCGGCGTGTTCTCGCGCGAATGGCTGCAGCCGATGGCGGAGGTGTTGAAGGCGCTTGGTTCCGATCGCGTCTGGCTCGTGCACGGTTCTGACGGGCTCGACGAGATCACCACGACCGGCCCGACTTACGTCGTCGCGCTCGAGGACGGCGCAATCCGGTCCTTTGAGATCGCACCGGCGGAAGCCGGACTGCCGGTTGCAACCTTGGCCGATCTTCGCGGCGGCGATCCTGAGTACAACGCGAAAGCATTGAGCGACGTGCTCGACGACCAGCCTGGTCCCTACCGCGACATCGCGGTGTTCAACGCCGCTGCTGCTCTCGTCGTCGCCGGTGCTGCACCGCATCTTGCGGAGGGGGCACAGCTTGCCGCAGAATCCCTGCGCACCGGGGCTGCACGAGACCGACTGGCTCGTCTCGTCGCGGCATCGAACCACGCGGAGTGAGGGCGATGACCGACATCCTGAGCAAGATCGAAGCCTACAAGCGGCACGAGATCGCGGACGCGAAAGTGCGGATGCCGCTCAAGACGCTCGAACGCAACGCACGCGAGCACGATCCGACGCGCGGCTTCCTGCGCGCCATCGAGCGTAAGCACGAAGAAGGCCGCATTGCGCTCATCGCCGAAGTGAAGAAGGCGAGCCCGTCGAAGGGGCTGATCCGCGAGAAATTCGAGCCAGCGGCGCATGCCCGCGCCTATCACGCCGGCGGCGCCGCTTGCCTCTCCGTGCTGACGGATGGGCCATCGTTCCAGGGCAGCCCCGCGGATCTCGAAGCAGCGCGTGCGGCCGTGTCCTTGCCCGCTTTGCGCAAAGATTTCTTGTTCGATCCGTATCAGGTCTATGAGGCGCGCGCCTTTGGCGCCGATTGCATCCTGATCATCATGGCCTGCGTCACCGATGCTTGCGCGCGCGAACTCAACGCGGCCGCGCACGATCTGCGCATGGACGTACTCGCCGAGGTGCACGACGAAGCCGAACTCGATCGCGCACTGGCACTCGAGACACGGCTCATCGGCATCAACAATCGCGATCTGCGCACATTCGAAGTGTCGCTTGCAACGACGGAGCGGCTCGCGAAGCGCGTGCCGAAGGACAAGATGCTCGTCGCCGAAAGCGGTATCGAAACGCACGAGGACTGCGTGCGTCTCGAACGCTGCGGCGTCTCGACCTTTCTCGTCGGCGAGTCGCTGATGCGACAGACGGACGTCGAAGCCGCAACGCGCAAACTGCTCGCGGGCGATATTGCCGTATCGCAGCGTGCGAAGGCGTCGTGACGCGCAAGACGTCAATATGACGAGCAAGACTCGGTCATGACAAGACTGACGCATCTGTCCGATGCCGGCGAGGCGCAGATGGTCGACGTTTCGACCAAGGCGGTAACAGAACGGGTTGCCGTCGCGGAGGGTCGCGTGCGCATGGCGCCAGAGACGCTCGCGCTCGCGAAATCCGGCAACGCGAAGAAAGGCGACGTGCTCGGTGTCGCGCGTATCGCCGGCATCATGGCTGCGAAGAAGACGAGCGACCTCATCCCGCTCTGCCATCCCTTGCTTCTGACGAATGTCTCCGTCGATATCGTGCCCGACGATGCGCTGCCGGGCCTCGTCGTCACATCGCGTGTAAAGGTCGGCGGCCAGACTGGCGTCGAAATGGAAGCACTGACGGCAGCGAGCGTCGCATGCCTGACGATCTACGACATGCTGAAAGCGGTCGATCGCGGCATGACAATCGAAGGTGTTCGACTGGTCGAGAAGCGCGGCGGCAAGTCCGGTGATTTTTTCGCATGTGACGCAGCATGAATGCTGCATCGGGCCTGATGCCGGTGGCGGAGGCGCTTGCGCGCATCCTCGATGCCGCGACAACGATCCCCGATGTGGAGATGGTGCCGCTGCGCACCGCGTTCGGGCGCACGCTTGCGCGCGATCTCACCGCGACGCGCACGCAGCCGCCGTCCGATGTGTCGGCGATGGACGGCTATGCCGTTCGAGCTGCGGAAGTGACGAACGGCCAGCGCTCGAAGCTCGCAGGCGAAAGCGCGGCAGGCCGCGGGCACGCGAATGCGCTCGGGGCGGGTGAGGCCGTACGCATCTTCACAGGCGCGCCGGTGCCCGCCGGCGCAGACGCGATCCTGATTCAGGAAGATGCCGATTTCGTCGACGGCTTTGTCACCTCGCGCGAGGCTTTGCGTGTCGGCCTTCACATCCGCAAGGCCGGGCTCGATTTTCGCGCTGGCACTGTCGGCCTCGCGGCGGGCACGCGGTTCGGTCCATCCGAGCTCGCGATGGCCGCGGCAATGAACCGTGCCGCGGTGCCCTGCGTACGAAAACCTCGCGTCGGAATTCTTGCGTCAGGCGACGAACTTGTCATGCCTGGCGAAACGCCCGGCCCCGACCAGATCGTTTGCTCGAATCCCTTCGCTGTCGCGGCCTATGTCGAAGGATCTGGCGGCACGCCGATCGATCTCGGCATAGCGGCGGACACCACCGAGTCGCATGCGGAGAACATCCAACGCGCGAAAGACGAGCGCGTCGATGTGCTGGTCACGCTCGGCGGCGCCTCGGTCGGCGACCATGATCTCATGCAGGATGCGCTGAAGGCACAGGGCATGTCGCTCGGCTTCTGGCGCATCGCCATGCGGCCGGGCAAGCCGCTGATTCACGGCACCATTACGGGAATGTCTGTGCTTGGACTTCCCGGCAATCCCGTGTCGTCGATCGTGTGCAGCCTGCTGTTTCTCGTGCCGCTGCTGCGCAAGCTCAGCGGCGACCCACAGGCTGGCGTCGAAAGAAGCGAAGCAGCGATCCTCGGCACGGACGTACGCGCGAACGACAAGCGCGCCGACTATCTTCGCGCGACGCTCACACGCGACAGCGATGGCCGGCTGATCGCGTCGCCACACGATCTGCAGGATTCCTCAATGATCGGCGTACTGACGCGCTCGCAGGCACTGCTGCTGCGCGATCCGTTCGCATCTGCTGGCAAAGCGGGTGATCCTTGTCGTGTGTTGCGAATGGAACGCGGCGGGTTCTGAGCGGACCTGCGGTACGGCCCTCCTTGCGTTGTCAGCGAGGCCTCTGAATAAAAGTGAGATGCTCCAGAGCAAGGAAGGATACGGCGGCGGACGCCGACAGAAAGTAGCAGGTCGTCCGTCCGCCTATGCGATCAAGGTCGAGATCGCCGATATATCGTCCGCATCTGCGTTCGATGACCAGAAAACGATGTATGGCGGCAAGGCGATTGCGCCGGACGATCCGATCTTCGTTTTCGCAAGCGAGAACAGCGGCGGCGAAGGTCTTGTGTCGCGTGGGATCGTAACGGGCGTTCGAGCGACGCCGCGGAAACCAGATGTCGCACGTCAGACACCACGTGTGAGCGTAACACTGCGTATCACAGGTCAAGCGAAAAACGCCTGTGGCCGAAACGAACTCCGCGCGTTCGACAGATGGGACGATGGTCGTCCGGAAACGGAATTGAACTTCAAACTTTACCGGCAGGCGACGGACAAGATCGTCGGTCTGTCCGAAGATGCGGCGGCGTTCCTCACACGCTTCTTTTAACCACTACCAACCCATCGTGCCGGGCCCACCCTTGAATGGTCCGACAGCGTTCGACGTGATCCAGCCACCATAAAAGCCGCCCGGCTGCGGCACGACGCGTTCGCCAGAGACGAAACAGGCATCCATCGCACTGGCGTAGAAGGCGACAAACCCAGCGATCGCTGCGAAAGGCTCAGTCGGTTTCTCGTAGCGCCACGCCGCGCGGGCAGCGCGCTTCTCCCCAACGACGACATCGAGCGCAGTCGCCCTGCCCTTCCATTCGCAAACGCTTGATGACGACGGCGCTTGCAAGACACCTTCGGCTATGTCGGCAGGTGGGAGGTAATAGGTCGGCGGATGGCTGGTCTCAAGCACACGAAATGCGCCGCGCGTGGAAACGATTGTCTGACCGCCGAAGATGATCTCGATCAGTGCCGACACCGGCTCGAGCCGCGGCGGGCGCGGATAGTCCCACACGCTCTCCTGGCCGAAACCAACAGGCAGGCGCTGTGGGCGCATCAGCGCGACTGACGCGGCGTCTTCAGCGCATCGGCATTGATGACGTTGATCGGCTTGCCGTCGGCATAAGCGTTGATCTGGTTGAAAATGTCGGCGAACTGAACTTCGTATTCCTCCCGCGTGACATACCCGATATGCGGCGTGCAGATGACATTCGGCATCGCAAGCAGCGGATCCGTGTGATCCGGCAAGGGCTCCTTCTCGAATACATCGACCGCCGCGAACCCCGGCCGACCCGACCTGAGCGACGTCACCAATGCGCCCGGCGCGATCAGCGGTGCGCGGCTCGTGTTGACGAGAATTGCCGTCGGCTTCATCGCTGCGAGATGCTCCACCGTCACGATGCCGCGGGTCGATGCGTGCAAACGGATGTGCAGCGAGACGACGTCGCATTCGCCGAAGAACTTCTGGCAATCCGCTTCTGTGTCGTAGCCCGCGGCTTTTGCACGCGCCATCGAATTCGCACCGCCATGCGCGACGACACGCATGCCGAACGCCTTTGCGTAATCCGCAACGGCCGCGCCGAGCCGGCCAAAGCTCCAGACGCCAAACGTTTTGCCACGTAGGGTTGTACCGACCGGCGCACCCTGCCAGTGGCCCTCTTTCAGCGCCGCGACTTGCTGCGGCATGTTTCGCGCTGCCGCGATGACGAGGCCCCAGCAAAGCTCCGCCGTCGCCCAGGACGGCGAACCCGGATGCATGTTGGAGCAGAGCAAGACGCCAAGCTGGGTGCACGCCTCGACATCGATGTGCGGATAGACGCTGCGCTGGCTGATGAGTTTCAGATTCGGTAATCGTTCGAGCAGCGCGGCTCCGATCTTTGTGCGCTCGCGGATGAGAACGACCGCCTCGATTTCAGCGAGACGCCCAGCGAGAACGTCGTCGTCCTGCACGTGATCGTTCCAGATCGAGACGTCGTGCCCGGCAAGCTTATCGTAGCACGCAAGCGTGCGCAGCGTGTCCGCGTAATCGTCGAGGATGGCGATCTTCATGACTGCAGCATCCCCGAAACAATCACCACATATCGAGTGCGACGCGCGCCTCGTCGGACATGCGGCTCTGATCCCAAGGCGGATCGAAAACCATCGTCACCTTTGCGCCGGCGACGCCAGGAACGGCCGCAACGGCGTCCTCGACCCATTTCGGCATCTCGCCAGCGACCGGGCAGGCCGGCGCAGTCAGCGTCATATCGATAGCGACAAACTTCGCATCGTCGATCTCGACTTTGTAGATCAAGCCGAGCTCGTAGATATCAGACGGAATCTCAGGATCGTAGACGGACTTTAACGCCGCCACGATCTCCTCCGTCAGACGCTCCTGCTCTTCCGGCGGCAGCGCAGCAACAGAGACCTCGGGCTTGTTCGGCTGCTTCAGTTGGTCTTCGCCATGCGTGGTTGCAGTGTCGTCCATCATAAAATCCTCACGCGAACAGGGTCTCGGCGCGGGCCAACGCTTCGGCCAGCGCATCGACCTCGGCGCGCGTGTTGTAGAGCGCGAAAGACGCACGACAGGTCGATGTCGCGCCGAAGCGCTCGAGCAAGGGCATAGCGCAATGCGTGCCCGCGCGCACTGCGACGCCTTGCCGGTCGATGACCGTTGCGACATCATGCGCGTGCGCGCCCTTCATCTCGAAGGAGAGGATCGGCCCCTTGCCTGGCGCAGTGCCGATGATGCGCAGCGAATTCATGCGTGACAGCCGCTCGTGCGCGTAAATCGTGAGGTCTTCCTCATGCGCCCGGATCGCGGCGCGGCCGACGCCGTCCATGTAGTCGAGCGCCGCGCCAAGGCCGATCGCCTGAACGATCGGCGGCGTGCCGGCCTCGAAGCGATGCGGGGGCGCATTGTAGGTCACGCGATCACGCGTGACAGTCTCGATCATCTCGCCGCCACCGTTGAACGGTGGCAATCGCTCAAGCCATTCCCGCTTGCCGTAGAGCACGCCAATGCCGGTCGGCCCGTACACCTTGTGGCCAGTGAATACGTAAAAATCGGCATCGAGTGCGCGAACGTCGACATCGAGATGCACGGCGCCCTGCGAGCCGTCGATGAGGACGGGAATGCCGCGATCGTGCGCGATGCGTATGACGTCGGCGACGGGCACGCGCGTGCCGAGGACGTTCGACATATGCGTGATGGCAACAATCTTCGTCTTCGCGGTGAGCTGCTTTTCGAAAGCTTCTAGCGAAAAGGAGCCATCGTCCTCGATCTCGACCCATTTGATCACCGCGCCTTTGCGCTCGCGGTGGAAATGCCAGGGCACAATGTTTGAGTGATGCTCCATGATCGAAAGCACGATCTCGTCGCCTTCGCGGATGTGATCCTGGCCGAAAGATGCAGCGACAAGATTGATCGCTTCGGTTGCTGAGCGCGTGAAGATGATCTCGTCGATCGATTCCGCGTTGAGGAAACGCCGTGTGCTTTCACGCGCTGCCTCGAAACCTTCCGTCGCGGCATTCGCGAGATAATGAAGCCCGCGATGCACGTTGGCATATTCGTGCTCGTAGGCCGTCCGCATCCGGTCGAGCACCTGCAGTGGCTTTTGCGCCGAGGCCGCATTGTCGAGATAGACGAGCGGCTTGCCGTAGGGCTTATCCGAAAGGATCGGAAAGTCGGCGCGCAACCGCGCGACATCGAAGGGCGTGTGGGCGTTCATGCGCTTTTCGCCGAAGGAAGTGCATTCGCGCGGCGCTGAAGCCAGCCACGCAGATCGTCAAGCAAAACTTCGCGCAGGCGCTCATCCGCGACACGTTCGATGGCCTCTGCGCCGAACGCTTCGACAAGCAGGCCCTCGGCCTCCATACGGCTGATACCGCGCGCCATGAGATAAAAAAGCTGATCCTCGTCGAGTTGGCCGACAGTTGCGCCGTGCCCGCAAACGACGTCATCGGCGAAGATTTCAAGCTCCGGCTTGTTGTTCATCGACGCGCCCTCGGTGAGGACAAGTGCGTTCGACTTCATGCCGCCATCGGTTTTCTGCGCGTGCGGTCGCACGACCACCTTGCCTTGGAAAACGCCGGTTGATTGCCCTTCCAGAATGAAACGGAAAAACTCACGGCTGTTGCCGTGCGGCACGGCATGATCGACGACAAGCGTCGTGTCGGCCAAGCGCTCGCGATCGAGTAGCGAAAGACCGGCCAGCACGGTGTGCGCATGCTCACCCCGGACGCAAGCAAAAATCTGCCGGCGCACGAGGCCGCCGTCGAGAACGAGGCAAAAGGATTCGAAGCGACTGCTCTCGGCCTGCTCGACGACAAGCGAGTGAAGATGAATCGCCGCGTCGCCACCGTGATCGACGCGGACGACATGCGCGGCACGAGCTTTCGCGCCAAGCGTTACGATGATGCTATCGTTCGTTTGCGTCGCGCCATCGCGGAGCGAACGCGTGTCTTCGACAAGCGTTATGCTCGCACCTGCGCCAACACGCAGCAGCGATCGTACGAACGCGGATTGCGGCTGGCCACCCGTGACCGCCGTGACGAGCACGATCGGCGTCTCGACAATCGCACTCGGCGCAACGTCGATCACAACGCCATCACTCGCGAGAGCGGAGTTCAGCGCAACGACGGCATCGTCATCACCGGTGAATTTCACTGGCAACGTTGCCAGCGGAGGATCCACCTTCAGCGCATCGCGAAGCGACGAAACCGTCACGCCGGCCGGCAGCGCCTGCATGTCGGATAGATCGGCACGAAACACGCCGTCCAGCACGACAAGGCGCGGCCCGACAGTGAAATCGTCACGCGGCACATTTGTCGCCGCTGAGGTCGCGTCGCGCAGAGGCGACGCCGTTCGCATCGCGGCACGCAGATCGGTGTAATGCCAGCTCTCGATCCGCCGATGCGGCAGTCCGGTCCGCGCGAAACGGTCGATCGCCGACTTGCGCGGTTGCGGCGCGCCCGGCAACGACGCGCGCTGCGCCTCGAACATGTCGAGGAGCGCGGTCTCGGCCTCCGTCCGGATGATGGTCACATTCGCAGTCACGGTATCACTCAGGCCGCTTCGCCGACGTAGTCGCGATAGCCGTGCTTCTCGAGTTCGAGCGCGAGATCGGGACCGCCGGTCTTTACGATGCGGCCTTTCGCCATGATGTGCACTGTGTCGGGCCGGATGTAGTCAAGCAGACGCTGGTAATGCGTGATGACGAGCAGGCCGCGCTCGGGCGAGCGCAGCGCGTTCACGCCATCGGCAACCACACGTAGCGCATCGATGTCCAGACCAGAATCCGTTTCGTCGAGAATGGCAAACTTTGGCGCCAGCAGCGCCATCTGCAGAATTTCCATCCGCTTCTTCTCGCCACCAGAGAAGCCGACGTTGAGCGGACGCTTCAGCATATCCTGATTGATACCGAGCGACTTCGATGTCTCGCGAACACGACGCATGAAATCCGGCGTCTGCAACTCTGCTTCTCCGCGCGCGCGCCGCTGCGCGTTCATCGCCGCCTTGAGGAACGTCATCGTGGCGACGCCGGGTATTTCGATGGGATATTGAAACGCAAGGAACAGGCCTTTGGAAGCGCGCTCGGACGGATCTAAGTCGAGCAACGACTCGCCGTCGAGCAGCACATCGCCGCCAGTCACGTCATAATCATCGCGACCTGCGACGACGTAGGAGAGCGTCGATTTGCCAGAGCCGTTCGGCCCCATGATGGCCGCGACTTCGCCAGCCTTCACGGTCAGCGAAAGGCCGTTGAGGATAACCTTATTCTCGATCGAAACGTGAAGGTCTTTGACCTGAAGCATCGGACTAACATTACCTTTCGGCCGAGCGGCCGCACGAAACTGGATAGAATTTCGCCGAAGCGATGTGCGGGCTAAACCTAGCCCACGCTCCCCTCGAGCGAGATGGAAATGAGCTTCTGCGCCTCGACGGCAAATTCCATCGGCAGCTGCTGCAGCACGTCGCGCACGAAGCCGTTGACGATCAGAGCCGTCGCCTCTTCCGCCGAAAGTCCGCGCTGCGTGCAATAAAACAGTTGGTCTTCGGAGATTTTCGACGTCGTCGCCTCGTGCTCGAAGACAGCGCTCGCGTTCTTCGATTCGATATAAGGCACGGTATGCGCGCCGCAGCCATCGCCGATAAGCAGCGAGTCGCAATTGGTGAAATTGCGCGCATTGGCGGCGCGGCGATGCGCCGACACCTGCCCACGATAGGTGTTGTCGGAACGGCCGGCCGCGATACCCTTCGAGATGATGCGGCTCGTCGTGTCACGGCCGAGATGGATCATCTTCGTGCCGGAATCGACCTGCTGACGACCGTTCGAAATGGCAATCGAATAAAACTCGCCGCGCGAGGAATCACCGCGCAGAATGCAGGACGGATATTTCCACGTGATCGCCGAGCCGGTCTCGACCTGAGTCCACGAAATCTTTGCGCGCGCTTCGCGGCAATCGCCGCGCTTCGTCACGAAATTATAGATGCCGCCCTTGCCCTCGGCATCGCCGGGATACCAGTTCTGGACCGTCGAATATTTGATCTCGGAATCTTCGAGCGCGACGAGTTCGACGACCGCGGCGTGCAGCTGATTCTCGTCGCGCTGCGGCGCCG
Organism: Beijerinckiaceae bacterium; assembly: GCA_965246795.1. Lineage (GTDB taxonomy): Bacteria > Pseudomonadota > Alphaproteobacteria > Rhizobiales > Beijerinckiaceae > JAJXWB01. The sequence continues at coordinate 210,426 of CBDFFN010000012.1, forward strand.
TGCAGCCTTCAAGATAGGAGACGTAAGAGCCCTTATCGGCAATGATGAGCGTGCGCTCGAACTGGCCGGTGTTGCGCTCGTTGATGCGGAAATAGGTCGACAATTCCATCGGGCAACGCACGCCCGGCGGGATGTAAACGAAGGACCCGTCGGAAAAGACCGCGGAGTTCAGCGTCGCAAAGAAATTGTCCGTGACCGGAACGACGGAGCCAAGATATTTCCGCACGAGTTCGGGGTGCGTCTGCACCGCTTCCGAAATCGGGCAGAAGATCACGCCCGACTTCGCAAGCTCCGCCTTGAATGTCGTCGCGACGGACACGGAATCGAACACCGCATCGACGGCAACGCGACGTTCCACGCCAGCAAGCGCCTCCTGCTCGCGCAGGGGGATCCCCAGTTTCTCATAGACCCGCAGCAATTCCGGATCGACATCCGCCAGCGACGTCGGTCCCGGCGTACTTTTCGGCGCGGAATAGTAATGCAGGTCCTGGTAGTCGATCGGCGCATGTTCGACGCGCGCCCAGTTCGGCTCGCGCATGGTCAGCCAGCGGCGAAAGGCGTCGAGCCGCCATTCCGTCAGCCATTCGGGCTCGTCCTTTTTGGCCGAGATAAACCGAACGATGTCCTCGTTGAGGCCTTTGGGGGCCTTGTCGGACTCGATGTCGGTGAAAAACCCGTACTTGTATGCATCGACCTCGATCGCCTTCACGCGATCGATCGTCTCTTGGACAGCTGCCATTGAAAACTCCTGGACCTGCGTAGCGCTTGGCGCCGCTTGGCCCTTCAACCTTCTTTAGAACGGTTCAGCCCCCTTTGGAACCGCGCCTGGGTCGCCGAACCGATCAGGCGGCGCGGTTTTGACCCAAGCGCGCCAGCGCCTCGGTCAAAGCTGTTAGGAGCGTCTGGACGTCCTCGGCCCGCGAAGTCCAGCCAAAGCTGGCGCGGATCGCACCGTCTGACATATGGGGATCGATCCGCATGGCGTCGAGGACATGGCTACGGGCGACTTTGCCCGACGAGCAAGCCGAGCCGGATGACACGGCGATGCCGGCAAGATCGAGCGCCATCAGCAGAGTAGCCGCCTTCGCGCCGGGCACAGCGAAACAACTCGTGTTTGGCAGGCGGTCGGCTCTTGCCCCGAAGATCACGGCACTAGGTGCTAGTTTGTCTAATCCGGCCTCGAAACGATCCCTGAGCGCGAGGCTCGCTTTGGCCTCGGCAAGCCCGGCGGCCGCGACCGCCTCACAGGCCGCCCCAAAACCGGCGATGGCCGCAACATCCTCGGTCCCTGCCCTAAAACCGCGTTCCTGCCCTCCACCGCGTAGGAGAGGTGCGTCGATATGCGCTTGCGTGTCGTCGAATATCAGCGCGCCTGCACCCTTCGGGCCGCCAAGCTTGTGGGACGACAGAATTAGGGCGTCTGCGCCGGTGTCCTTGAGGGTCAGCGGCACGCGGCCGACCGCCTGCACGGCATCGCAAACGAAGATTCCACCACGTGCGTGCACGAGGTCGGCGACAAAACGGACACTCTGCAGCGCGCCGGTTTCGTTGTTGGCCGCCTGCAGCGCGACCATCGCCCGCTCGCTCCCTGCCAGCGCCGTTTCGAGCGCGTCGAGATCGATGAGACCGTTGCAGTCGACCGGCAGAGATCCGGCCGCGCCAAAGCGGTGGCCCGCGCTGACGCAGGCATGTTCGGTCGCCCCAACCAGCAGGCGCGTTGGCGGTGACATTTCAGCCAACGTGAGCGACGGACTTAGCGCAAGATTTGCGGCTTCTGTCGCACTCGCGGTGAACACGACACCACGCGGATCGGCACCAACCAGCGTTGCGACCTGCCGGCGCGCACGCTCGACGATCGCACGCGCCGCACGACCTTCGGCATGGATCGACGATGCATTGCCAGGCACCTCCAGCGCCGCGAGCATCGCCGCGCGTGCTTCGGGTCGCAGCGGCGATGACGCGTTGTGATCGAGATAAATGCGCGAGGCAGACACTCTTTAGCTTTACCCGTCTCTCGTTCGCTGGGTAAAGTGTAGCTCGCTTATGCCGTTCCCGGCGGCGCTTGATGCACTTCGATGATGTTGCCGTCGGGATCGTAGAAAAAGATCTGCTGCCAGCCCGTCATTGCCCAGCCGCCATAGTCCGAATAGCGGACGCCTTTCTCGTCGAGCTTGCTCTTGAAGGCGGCGATATCGTCCGTGCGGAAGGCGATGTGGCCTCGTTCCACCGGATTGACCACCTGGCCGGTACGGAAGCCCGCGCCAAGATCCTTCTCGGCGAGATGAAATTGTGTCGTACCGTCGGTCACGAAAGCAACGTCGCCGGGATAGCCCTGCGTTTTGATCCGCTGCGAAGACATCGAGGGCTCGCTCTCCATTTCGAGGACCTCTTTGTAGAAAGCATCCATCGCGGCAACGTTGGTGCTGCAAAAATTGACGTGATGCAGTTTGAGTTTCATTCGCGTTCGCCTCCAGAAAGGATGGGTTTCAGGTCGTGACCATGCGCCGCGGCTACTCCGATACTGGGACTTCCCTGATGGATGGGAGCAACCGCTAAAGTAAGTGCCTGCGACGTTCAACGCACGCGCGGATTTGCTAGCCGACAAGCGCTGTTTTGCGATGCGTTCGAGCAGCGGCGCTACATCATCCCCGCGCCTGGTTTTTTGCAGATCAACCGGCCCGAAGGCTAACATAGGCGGCCAGTAAGCCTTCCCGTTCGTCGCTCTTTTGCGTAACCTTGCCGATAACGAGCGCATTTAGAAGAAGCGCGCCGATATTGGGAGGACGTGCCATGAATAACTTGCGAATGACGGCAATCGCGGCATTTGCGTTCACGACAACCTTTGCTAGCCCTGCCCTCGCGCAAAAAAAGTACGATCCCGGCGCAACCGACACGGAGATCAAGGTCGGGCAGACGATTCCGCTCAGCGGACCGGCTTCGGCCTATGGCAGCATCGGCAAGGTGCAGGCCGCCTATATCAAGATGATCAACGAGGGCGGCGGCATCAACGGCCGCAAGATCAATCTGATCCAGTACGACGACGCCTATAATCCGCCGAAGACCGTCGAGCAGGTGCGCAAGCTCGTCGAGAGCGACGAGGTGCTCACGACGTTCCAGATCATCGGCACGCCACCAAACGCCGCCGTACAGAAATATCTCAACGACAAGAAGGTGCCGCAGCTCCTCGCATCGACGGGCGCGACGCGTTTCACCGATCCGAAAAATTTTCCCTACACGATCGCCTTCAATCCAAATTACCAGTCGGAGGCGCATATCTACGCGAAATACATTCTCGCCAATCATCCCAACGCGAAGATCGGCATCCTCTACCAGAACGATGATCTCGGAAAAGATTACGTCAAGGGGCTGAAGGACGGGCTCGGCGCAAAAGTATCGATGATCGTCGCCGAAGCGCCCTACGAATTGTCCGACCCGACCATCGATGCGCAGATGGTAAAACTAAAATCGTCCGGCGCCGATCTCTTCTACAACATGACAACGCCGAAATTTGGCGCGCAGGCGATCAAGAAGGCCGCCGAGATGGGCTGGAAGCCCGTCCATATCCTCGACATCAACGCGACACCCGTGAGCCAGACGCTCGTGCCTGCAGGGCTCGAGAATGCGAAGGACATCATCTCCGTCAACTACGGCAAGGACCCGCTCGATCCGCAATGGGCCAACGAGGCGGGCATGAAGAAGTACAAGGCCTTCATGGCGAAGTATGCGCCGGCCGAGGACGCGAATTCCGGCATCGCGACCTACGGCTATTCGACATCGCAACTGCTGGTGTACATTCTCGGGAAATGCGGCGACCAGCTTACGCGCGAGAACATCATCAAGCAGGCGACAGGCATCACGGACTTTGTCGCCGACCTCGCGCTGCCGGGTATGACGACGACGGATACGTCCGACTACAAGATCAACAAACAGTTCCAGATGATGCGCTTCAACGGCACGCGCTGGGAATTATTCGGCCCGATCATCACCGACGATTTCAAATCGAACTGATCCACGCATCGTTCGCACAGATCGCGGACCGGCGAGCGACAATCGTACCGGCGCGGGCAGAATGATGTTCCCGCGCGGGTCTTCTTTACGCGCGTTGCTCGACGCGCCGATGCGCGCTGGCGAGGTCGCGTGGATCGGCCTGCGTCCGGCGCGCGCGGCACCGGTGCAGTCGAAGACCTCCGCTTTACTCGTGGCGGAGAAAGGCATCGAAGGCGATCGCTATTCCAGCGGCCGCGGGCGGCAGGTGACACTGATCGCGGCCGAAGACCTCGCTGCCATCGCAGCCTTTCTCGGACAGGCGGAGATCGCGCCGGAGCTTTTGCGCCGCAACATCCTCACCCGCAACATCAACCTCATGGCCTTGAAGGCGCGGCGCTTTCGGATCGGCGAAGCGCTGCTCGAAACATCCGGCGAATGCGCGCCGTGCAGCCGGATGGAGGAGATACTCGGGCCCGGCGGCTATAATGCGGTCCGCGGCCACGGCGGTATCACCGCCCGCATTTTCAAAGGCGGCACCGTGCGGATCGGCGACGCGATCGTGCGCGACGACGGGTGACACCGTTCTGCGGTTTCGGCTAAGCTTCCGCAAAAGGCCAATAAGCACTTCCGGAGGATAGAATGTCCCTGCTCGAAATGCCCGCGCGCGCCGCGAAGACCCCGCCGCAGACCCGCGCCGAGGCTGAAGAACGTGCCCGCACGCTGCCTCTGGAGGAAATCTCCCCCGCCGATCCGCATCTTTTCGCGCTCGGCGCCGAGCTCCCGTATTTCGAGCGCCTGCGTCGCGAAGACCCGGTGCATCGCGCTCACGGCGAGCTCGTCGGCGACTACTGGTCGCTGACGATGTGGGACGACATCATGGCCGCGGATACGAACCACCAGGTGTTTTCGTCCGAGCCGAATATCGCCTTGCGCGATCCGGAAGGCGATCTGCCGCTGCCGATGTTCATCGCGATGGACCAGCCGAAACACACGGCGCAGCGTAAGACAGTGAACTCGATCGCGCAGCCGCCGAACATCGCGGAGCTGGAGCCGCTGATCCGCAAGCGTGCCGGCGAAATCCTCGATAGCCTGCCGATCGGCAACGAGTTCGACTGGGTCGAAAAGGTGTCGGTCGAACTGACAGCGATGACGCTGGCCACGCTCTTCGACATTCCGCAGGAAGACCGCCTGAAGCTGACGCGCTGGTCGGACATCGCGACGTCGACAGAAGGCTCGGGCCTGCTTGTCAGCCGCGAGCAGCGCAAGGCCGAACTCCTCGAATGCCTCGCCTACTTTACGGAAATCTGGAACGAGCGCGCGGGATCGCCTAAAGGCAACGATCTCATCTCGATGCTGGCGAACAGCGAAGCGACGAAGAACATGGATCGCTTCGAATATCTCGGCAATCTCATCCTGCTCATCGTCGGTGGCAACGACACGACGCGCAACACGATTTCCGGCAGCATCTACGCGCTGAACCAGAATCCCGATCAGTACGATCGCCTGAAAGCCGACCACGCGCTCATCCCGAATATGGTCTCGGAAACGATCCGCTGGCAGACGCCGCTCGCTTACATGAAGCGCCGGGCGAAGCAGGACGTCGAGATCGGCGGCAAGACGATCCGCACCGGCGAAAAAGTTGCGATGTGGTACGTTTCCGGCAATCGCGACGAGACGAAAATCGAGCGGCCGAACGACTACTGGATCGAGCGATCGAACCCGCGACAGCACCTGTCCTTCGGCTTCGGCATCCATCGCTGCGTCGGTCAGCGCCTCGCCGAAGTGCAATTGCAGGTGATCTGGGAAGAGATCCTGAAGCGGTTCAAACATGTCGAGGTTACGCGCGAGCCGACGCGCGTGCTGTCGTCATTTGTGCGCGGCTACACCGAACTGCCGGTGCGGCTGCACGCGTGACGCTGGCTCGACGACGGTAAATCGTCCCCAACGAAAACCTCATCCTGAGGAGCTTGCGAAGCAAGCGTCTCGAAGGATGGGCAACAACGCGCCACTGAAGTCATCCTTCGAGACGCGGTCGCGCAGCCAAGTTTACGCAGGCTGCGTTAACTTGCCTGCGACCGCTCCTCAGGATGAGGTGGTGGCTGTCAGTCACAAGGCAAAGGGAGCATCACGCGTGCAAACACGCATCACAAAACTCTTCGGCATCGAGCATCCGATCATCCAGGGCGGCATGCACTTCGTCGGCTTCGCCGAGCTTGCCGCCGCGGTGTCGAATGCCGGCGGGCTCGGCATCATCACCGGTCTCACACAGAAAACGCCGGAACTGCTCGCGAAGGAAATCGCGCGCTGCCGTGACATGACCGACAAGCCGTTCGGCGTGAACCTGACGTTCCTGCCGACCTTTGCCGATCCGCCCTATGCGGAATATATCGCCGCAATCCGCGAGGGTGGCGTGAAGGCGGTCGAAACTGCGGGCCGCAGTCCAGAAAAATACATGGCTGACCTCAAGGCCGCCGGCATCAGGGTCATCCACAAATGCACATCGGTGCGTCATTCGCTGAAGGCCGAGCGCATTGGCTGCGATGCCGTCAGTGTCGACGGTTTCGAATGCGGCGGGCATCCCGGCGAAGACGATATCCCCAACATGATCCTGCTGCCGCGCGCCGCGGAGGAACTGAAGATCCCATTCGTCGCGTCGGGCGGCATGGCGGATGGCCGAAGCCTCGTCGCGGCGCTGGCGCTCGGCGCCGATGGCATGAACATGGGCACGCGTTTCATGGCGACGAAGGAAGCGCCGATCCACGAGAACGTGAAACGCGCGCTCGTCGAGGCGAGCGAACTCGACACGCGACTTGTGATGCGGCCGCTAAGAAACACCGAGCGCGTGCTGACGAACGACAACGTCGAAAAGCTGCTCGATATCGAACGCGCCAAGGGCAAGGATCTGAAGATCGCCGACATTCACGATCAGGTCGCGGGCGTCTATCCCAAGGTGATGATCGACGGCGACATGGAAGCCGGCGCATGGAGCTGCGGCCTTGTTGCCGGGCTTATCCATGACATTCCCTCGGTGAAAGAACTCATCGACCGCATCATGGCCGAGGCCGAAGGCATCATTCGCCAGCGGCTCGAAGGTTTTCTCGGGGGCGCATCCGCCAGCCGCGCGGCCTGACGCAAACGAAAAAGGGCCTGGCTTTCGCCGGGCCCGAAGTTCGCTCAGGAGTTTTTTCTGAAGTTTCAGTAGCGGGCGACCACCGCGCCGGGCTGCGGCGACGAGAAGTGATAGCTCAGGCCGATGCGACCGGAATGGTCGTTGACGCGTGTGCGATAGTTGAAGCCGGGGAAGGCGACGACCGAGGTCTGGTTCAAATTACCGAAGTCGGAGTAGCGATACTCCGCCCGCAGCGACCACTGGCCGAAGGCGTAAGCCACACCGCCGCCGACCGTGTAACCCGGACGCGTGGTGTTGACCGTTTCGGTCACGAACGGGCTGCCGACCGAGTTGCGGAAGTTCGCGACGGCAAGGCCACCCGTGGCGTAGACCATGAAGCGGTCGATCGCGAAGCCGATGCGGCCGCGCAGCGAGCCGCGGATGCCGGAACGGATGGCCGACGAGTCGAAACCGCCCGCCGCGGCGCTCGGCGAAAGCACCGTGCCGCGCACGGACGAACCCTCGATGTCGCCTTCGAGGCCGAGTACGACGCTGCTCATCTGCCAGTTGTAGCCGAGGTGGCCACCACCGACGATGCCGCTGCCGCGCCAGCTGGCTTGGAATCCGGTGGGGAAGCCCGCGTTATATTCCGTCTGGTTGAAGCGCGAACCGGCGTAGCCAACCTGCACACCGGCGTAGAGACCGGTCCAGCTGAACACCGGCGCAGGCGTGAAGATCGGCGATGGCGCAGCGCGACGACCCGGAAGATCGGCCGCAGTGGCGCCAGTGGCCAGGACAAGAAGCATCCCAGTCAAACCAAGCTTTTTCATTATGCCCCTCAGCATAAGTTAGCCGCGTCCCCCGACAGCGGAGTTGAATCGGTACGCGCCGCCCGTTGATCTCTGCGATTCAACTTCGCGACGTCGCCGCCCGGTCATGCTTGCGGCGTTGCGGCGCGTCAATTCACGCCGAAGCTTGTGGAACGGCTGGCGTGTGAATTGGGACGGGCGGAAAGTTGATGTTGCCGTCAAGTCACGGGAGTGCAACATTTTATTCGGCTCTATGCCAAGGGCGGAAACGGTAAAAGAATCAAAAATGACCCGCGACAACTCGAAGCCGAAGACTGCCGATATCGGCGCTGCTGCCATTCCCGCTTTCGGCGTTCTCGCAAACGCCGATCCCGCGGCTAATGCGATGGCCTGGGTTCGTGCACTCGAAACCTTCTTTGAAATCGAGCCGATGCCGAGCAACGAGAGTGATCCGGTTCAGGCCGAAATCGAAAGTTATGCGATAGGCCCGATTCTCTTCGGACGCGCGCGCGCCGGCGGGCAACGCTTTCGCCGTTCTTCGGCGACGGTCGCGCGCAGCGGCGTCGATCATATGATCGTGCAGCTCTATGTCGCCGGCAGTTTCGAAGGGGTGGCGGGCATGTCGCCTGTATCCGTTCGGGCCGGCGACATCTGCGTCTTCGATCTGGCGCAGACGCTCGAGACGGTCGCGACGCCGTTCGAAAACCTGACGCTCGTGGTGCCGCACGCGATGATCGACTGGCGGCTCGCGCGTCCGGACATTCTTCACGGCCTTGTCTTGCCGCACGAGAGTGCACTGGCCGGCATGCTCGGACGGCACTTTCAGACGCTCTTCGCGCTCGCGCCGCGCATGACCGTCGAAGAAAGTTACGCGGTTGCCGAAGCGACGGTCGGGCTCATCGTCGCGTGTCTGCGGGGCGAGGTCGAACGACGTGACCTTGCGCTCGGTGGCGCGGCGGCCGCATCGCTCATCCGTGTCCGGCAGTATATCGAGACGAAGTTGAAGAGCGCGGACCTGTCGGCCGAAACCGTCGCCGAGCATTTCGGCATGTCGCGATCGGCGCTCTATCGCCTGTTCGCGCCGCTCGGTGGCATTGCCGAATACATCCGCGCACGAAGACTGCACCGTGCGCTCTTCGATCTTGCGGCGCCGGACACGCGCGGCGCGCGCGTGAGCGAGGTCGCGCGCCGCTGGAAACTTGGAACGGAGACAAGCTTCACGCGGGCGTTCAAGGCGGCTTATGGCATCACGCCGAGCGCCGCGCGGGAAGCCGCGCTGGTGGGCAGCCCGCGACGCGACGCCAATCGATCGGAACCGACGCTGACGCGCTGGATGCGCGAGATGGCGGCCCCTGCCCGTGCGGAGCGCGAGGACGCTGGTCGCGAGGCAGACTAGCGCGCGCGGCTCGCTGCGACGATCTGCTCGCGCATCCACACGTTCGCCGGATCGAGGTCGGCGTTGCGATGCCAGTAGAGCATCGCCTCGAGCGCGGGCGCATCGAAGGGCAACGGCTTCACGACGACATCGTAGCGTCGTGCGAGCGATAGCGGCGCGGACAGCAGAATGTCGGTCTGCATGACGGCGTGGAACGCGAGCTGGAACTGCGTGACACGTAGCGCGCTCGTGACGGCATGACCGCCGCGCGCCAATGCGAGATCGACATAACCGCGACCGCTGCGGCGGCTCGACACGAGCACGTGTTTTGCCTGAAGGAAGCGCGCCAGCGTCAACCGCCCGCGCGCCAGCGGATGATTCTTGCGCATGACGCAGACATAGCGATCGCGCAGCAGGCCCACGCTTTTCATCTCGGAACGCGCGAGCTCGGGAATGTCGATGGCGAAATCGAGCTGGCCCGACGCAAGTTCTGACGCGATGTCACGACGCTCCACCGGCGGGCATTGCACGCGCACGCCGGGCGCCACACGCTGCAGGCGCGCAAGCAGCGAGGGAATAAGTTGCGTGCCGGCGTTATCGCGCAGCGAGATCGCGAACAGCTTGTCGGACCGCGCGGGATCGAAGCGCCGGCCGCCGTCGATCGTCGTGCGCAACTGTCGCAAGGCCTCGCGCACCGGCCCGACAAGATTCTGCGCGAGCGGGCTTGGCGTCATCACGCGCCCCACGCGCACGAACAGCGGATCGTCGAAATTCTCGCGCAGGCGCGCGAGCGCGTTGCTGACCGCCGGCTGCGTGATCCGGAGAATTTCCGCGGCGCGAGTGAGACTGCGCTCGGCATAAATCGTGTCGAACACGACGAAGAGATTGAGATCGACACCGGCAAGGTTCACGTACCACCTGCATAAATGCGAGTGATAGTAGCGCATTCAGAACTTCAATTTCAATGATCGGGCGCTTTGCTGTATGCCTGCGACAAGCGCGACCACGATTAAGCCCGACAAAACGAGGAAATGCCCATGAACGTGCAGACAAGCATCGGTACAGGTTTCGGCCTCAATCCCGGCGACGAACTCAACGATCTCCGTATGTCCGAGCAGGCGCGTCCCCTACTCGATCATGTGAAGAAGTTCATCAAGGACACCGTCGATCCGATGGCCGTCGAATTCTACAAGCTTGGCGAAGGCAAACACGATCGCTGGTCTTTCGCGCCGGGCCAGCTCGAATGCCTGCAGAAGGCGAAGGACAAGGCGAAGTCCGAAGGCCTCTGGAACTTCTTCCTCCCCGACGCGGACACCGGTGAGGGTCTGAGCAATCTCGACTACGCCTACATCGCTGCAGAACTCGGCAAGAGCCCTCTCGCATCCGAAGCGATGAACTGCGCCGCGCCCGACACCGGCAACATGGAAGTGCTGGAGCGCTGCGGCACGCCTGAACAAAAGAAGAAGTGGCTCGTGCCACTGCTGAACGGCGAAATCCGCTCCGCCTACGCGATGACCGAGCCGAACGTCGCCTCGTCGGACGCCAAGAACGTTTCGACGCGTGCAGTCCTTGAAGGCGACCAGTGGGTCATCAACGGCGAGAAATTCTACATCTCCGGCGCCGGCGACCCGCGCTGCAAGATCATGATCACGATGGTCAAGACGTCGCCCGACGCACATCCCTCGAAGCAGCAGTCGCAGATTCTCGTGCCCATCGACACGCCCGGCGTGGAAATCGTCGGACCGATGCATGTCTTCGGTCACGACCACGCGCCGCGCGGCCACATGCACATCCGCTTCAAGGACGTGCGCGTACCAAAAGATAACATCCTGCTCGGCGAAGGCCGCGGCTTCGAGATTTCGCAGCTACGCCTCGGGCCCGGCCGCATCCATCACTGCATGCGCACGATCGGCAAGGCCGAGAAGGCGCTCGACATGATGATCGAGCGCGGCATGTCGCGCGAAGCTTTCGGCAAAAAGCTCGCGATGCTCGGCGGCAATATCGAGATCATCTCGCGTGCGCGCATCGAGATCGAGGCGATGCGCCTGATGGTGCTCAAGGCCGCCAAAGCGATGGACGTGCTTGGTAACAAGGAAGCGCGCATCTGGGTGTCGATGGTCAAGGCGATGGTACCGGAGAAAGCCTGCCTCATCATCGACCAGGCGATGCAGATGCACGGCGCCGCCGGCATCTCGCAGTGGTTCCCGCTCGCCGAGCTCTACACGGACGTGCGGCATCTGCGCTTCGCGGATGGCCCGGACGAGGTCCATCACATGGTCGTCGGCCGCAACGAGGTGATGGGGCGGTAGCAGGCGGCGTTACGGGGCCCGGATTGTCCGGGTCCGGACCGGCAGGATAACGTTGGCGCGCGGAGGCGCGTGATGGACGGTCCGTCGGAGAAGTCAGCCGAAGGCAGTGGTGAGCCCGCCGGCGGGCTGTGGCAGCGCCTGCGCACTTTTACGCGCCGGGCATGGGACTGCACGCGTTGGCTGGCGCGCATCCTCTGGGTTTGCCGGGTCAGCAGCGTCAGCGCGTTTGGCGGGCTCCTGCTGTTCTGCATCGTCACGCAGGCGCAGAACCTGCTTGCAGACACGTCGTGGCTCGTCTCGATCGGGGGCGCCCTGCTCTTCTGGGGCGGCATGCTGCTTGGCCTGCTGCTCTGGGCCTTTTCTGTTCACTACGCCGCCCGCCGCTCGGTTCGCGCGGATGAGTGGATTCTCAGCCGAGAGTTGCGTGCGACGCTGCCGGCGGATCAACAGAATGCGGTGATCGCGGCGGTTCGCTTGGAACGCGCAAGCCTCCTCGACTGGACGCCGCGCATCCTCGGACTCCTTCCCTTTGCAGCCGTGATGATCGGCATCGGCTTCGCGCATGAAAGTCTGTTCGAGGCGCAGGAGCTGACATCGGTCCGCCATGCGGTCATCCAGCTCGCGATCCTCTTCACGGCGGTCGGCGCTGAGGCGATCTTTTTCAGCTGGGCCGTCATCCGGCGCGATGCCTTCGTGCAGGCGATGAAGCAACGCATCGACCGGCAGCAGGGCCGGCGCATCACGGGCCATCGCGTCACGCGCTTTGCGATCTGGACGTGTCTTCTCGTGACCGCAAGCATGTTCATCTGCGCCTACATCTGGCCGGAGATCATCACGGCCCGCCTTCCGCGCGCGGCGTTGATCCCGCTGCTGTTTGGAAGTCCGGTCCTCGCGCTCAGCGCACTGGCTCACCGGTCTCATCGCTGGGCCGTCCCGACCATCATCGTCTTGCTCGGCGGCGCGGCGGCTGTGACGGCGACGAACGTAAGCTTCAACGACCTGCGCACGGTGCCGGTCGGCAAGGAGGGGGTCGCGCAACGACAATGGGACTTGAATGATGCCGTTCGCCAGTGGCGCATCGCGAACGGCTGCGAGAACAGGGACTGCGTGACGCCTGTGATCGTCGCCATCGACGGTGGCGCGAGCCGGGCTGCTTTCATGGCCGCGACAGCGGTCGGGACATTGCTCGACCGCCTGCGCGCCGTTCAACCGTCCGATGGACGGGCACCTGGTCGACAAATCTTTGCCCTGTCGGGCGTGTCGGGTGGGGCGCTCGGCGCGGCCATCATCCAGAGCGCGCTCGCCGCTGCAGGAAAAGACGGTGCGCCGCCGTGTCGGCGTGAACCGCGCGTCTGGTTCGGTGCGCAAACGCCCAACGGCGAACGCCCATTCAAATCGTGGCGCGAATGCCTTCAGGCGCTGGTCAGCGGCGATTACCTGTCGCCCGCTTTCGTCGGGATCGGCTATCGCGATAATTTCGCACCGCCGCTGCAATGGTTGCGCGAAAGCTGGCGCATCGCCGATCGTGCGGAACTGTTGTCGGATTCCTGGGAGCGCCATTGGGACTATGTGACGTGCGGCGGCGAGACGCCCTGCAAGGCGTCCGGCCGCAGTTGCAGCGAGAGCGGCGCGGAAGATGGCTTCTGCCGGCGGCTCGGCTATCGCCAGCACGATCTGCTTAGTGACACGACACGTTGGTGGCCGGTCCTGTTGCTGAACGGGACATCGGTCGCGACCGGGCGACGGGTGATTGCGTCCGAACTCATATCGACGATCTCGAACGGGCGAAAAAACGGGCGCGACCCGCTCTACGCAGAGGCCTACGATCTTTTCGAGTTCATGTCGGCCCGCTGCTCGGAAGGCGACACATGTCCCGCACCACCCACCGATATCGACAATGCAACGAACCGCAACGGGCCGGACCTGCGTCTGGCTTCCGCTGTCACCATCAGCGCACGGTTTCCGCTGATTTCGCCGGCCGGCGCGATTTTTCCGCTGGATGGCGCGGGCAAGTCGCAGCGCAAGCGCGGGGATGCCGTCGTCGACGGTGGCTATTTCGAGAACTCCGGGCTTTCCACGGCGCTCGACATCGCGACGGCCTTGCGCGCGCAAAAGCTGCAGCCGATCGTGCTGACGATCTCGAACGACCCGCAGGGAGCATCCACCGCGTGGTTCCCGCCAAGACCGGCGGCGACGCCTGGCATCGGCGAGACTGGCGGCTATCTCGGACGCCTTCTTGGCGCCGTTACCGCACCGCTCGCTACCCTTTACAACACACGGCAAGGCCACGGCGACGAGGCGCGCAACACGGCATCCCGCAGTCTCGACGATCCCTTTGCGTGCTACACGAGCCAGGACGACGCATCGGAGTTCAGTGCGAAGAAACGACCCGTCAATCTGTTCAAGGTTGCTGTCCATACTTCGACAACGCGCAAGCCGATCGAGAAAACACCTGATGAATGCGTTGATCTCGAAGCGGGCAAATCCATCAATATGAAAACCGTGTCCATGAGCTGGTGGCTTGCCGGCCCGGTGCAGGCAACGCTCGATGCGCAACGCTGCCAGAAGGACAATGCCAAAACGATCGACGACCTGATCGCGCGGCTGCGACAAGCAGAGATCAAAGCGACGCCCGATTGCGCATCGCTGCAATCGAAACAACAGTAAATTGCGCGGCGACGACAGGTCGGCATGAGCAGCGGCAAACTTCAATCCATTGTCGAAGAAATCTTCGCGGACATGCGCGGCCGCTCCGATCGCGGCACCGTCGCGCAATACATCCCCGAGCTTGCCCGCGTCGATCCGGCATCCTTCGGGCTTGTCGTCGTTGCAGCCGACGGCACGGAAGCCGCGAGCGGCGACTGCGACGCGCGCTTCTCGATCCAGAGCATCTCTAAGGTCTTCACGCTGACGCTGGCGCTCGGCAAGATCGGCGATCGACTATGGCGGCATGTCGGCCGCGAGCCTTCAGGCAGCCCCTTCAACTCGATCGTGCAGCTCGAACGCGAGCGCGGCATCCCGCGCAATCCGTTCATCAACGCGGGCGCCATCGCCGTCACCGACGCAATCCTGAGCGGTCATCAACCACGCGAGGCGCTCGGCGAGATCATGCGCTTCGTGCGCACGATCGCCGGCGACGACGACATCAGCATCGACGAGGCGGTCGCCAAATCCGAGGTCGCGACGGGCTTCCGAAACGTCGCGCTCGCCAATTACATGAAGTCGTTCGGCGTCATCGAAAATCCGGTCGACTTCGCGCTCGGCGTCTATTTCCACCATTGTGCGATCGCGATGACCTGCCGACAGCTTGCGCGCGCCGGGCGTTTTTTGGCGCATGGCGGTCGCGACCCCGCGACCGGTCACACGATTATTGGTCCGGAGCGCGCGCGGCGCATCAACGCCGTCATGCTGACCTGCGGCCACTACGATGGTTCTGGCGAATTCGCCTATCGCGTGGGTCTACCCGGCAAAAGCGGAGTTGGCGGCGGCATTCTCGCTGTGGCGCCGGGAAAGGCGTCGATCGCGGTCTGGTCGCCGGGCCTCGATGCTCACGGCAATTCACATCTCGGCCGCATCGCGCTCGAACATCTGACGAAGCGGCTTGGGTGGTCGATTTTCGGGCCGTAAGCGCATCGATGTGCAGCTTGGCGATGCATTGTTCACGCGAGGGGCATTTTGCGTAACGTTTGTGCAATGCAACCTGGAACGAGCGGCGGCTCTCGCTTGCCCGCGTGGCACCGCTTCTGCATTTGAACGCGGTCGGCGGCCTACTCTCATAAGTCGCCCGATACGCCTCGCATTTGAGACACCGAGAGAGCCGAATGACGAAGTACAAACTCGAGTACATCTGGCTGGACGGCTATACGCCCGTGCCGAACCTGCGTGGCAAAACGCAGCTCAAGGAATTCGACAGCTTTCCGAAGCTCGAGCAGCTTCCGCTCTGGGGTTTCGACGGTTCGTCGACCATGCAGGCCGAGGGGCATAGCTCCGACTGCGTGCTGAAGCCTGTGGCCGTGTTCCCCGATGCAACGCGCATCAATGGCGTGCTGGTCATGTGCGAAGTCATGATGCCGGACGGCAAGACCCCGCATTCGACCAACAAGCGCGCGACTATCCTCGACGATGCCGGCGCCTGGTTCGGTTTCGAGCAGGAATACTTCTTCTACAAGGACGGTCGCCCGCTCGGTTTCCCGACGGCCGGCTATCCCGCACCTCAAGGTCCGTACTACACCGGCGTCGGCTATTCGAACGTCGGGTCGATCGCGCGGGAGATCGTCGAGAAGCATCTCGATCTCTGCCTCGCCGCCGGCATCAACCACGAAGGCATCAACGCCGAAGTAGCGAAGGGCCAGTGGGAATTCCAGATTTTCGGCAAGGGCTCCAAAAAGGCCGCCGACGAAATGTGGATGGCCCGCTACCTCCTGCAGCGCCTGACGGAGGCCTACGAGGTCGACGTCGAGTATCACTGCAAGCCGCTCGGCGACACCGACTGGAACGGCTCAGGGATGCACGCCAATTTCTCGACCACCTACATGCGCGAGACCGGCGGCAAGGAATATTTCGAGGCGCTGATGAAGGCCTTCGAGACGAACTGGAAAGACCACATCGACGTCTATGGTCCGGACAATCACATGCGATTGACCGGCAAGCATGAGACGGCGCCGTGGAACAAGTTCAGCTACGGCATCGCGGATCGCGGCGCCTCAGTCCGTGTCCCGCATTCCTTCGCGAACAGCGGCTACAAGGGCTATCTCGAAGATCGCCGGCCGAACTCGCAAGGGGACCCCTACCAGATCGCGTCGCAGATTCTGAAGACGATCGCCTCGGTTCCAACCGACAGCGCGGCGAAGGTGGCGGCGGCCTGAGTTTCAGGCAGGAATTTCCGGAAAGAGGCGGCTTCGGTCGCCTCTTTTTTTGTCTGAAAGTTAGGCGTCTTCCTCGATCTGCGCTTGCGCGATTTGCGTCGCGCCGCCGTTGAGCGCAGCACCCGCGTAGTGACCAAGTGCGACAGCGACCAAGCAAAGCACTACCGACGCAACAACGTTGATCGCGGCCCGCCCCGGCGCTCCGCTGCGCAACAAATCCAGCGTTTGCAGGCTGAACGACGAGAAGGTTGTGTAGCCACCACAGATGCCGATCATCACGAACAGACGCCAGTTCTCGGAAACGGGATAGCGGCCGCTCGCAAGCGTCAGCGTGCCGAACAAGCCGATCAGGAACGATCCCGAGATATTGACGAGGATTGTTCCCCAGGGAAGCCGCGCACTAATCGGGATTGCGACGAGCGACGCGAGATAACGGGCAAGCGTGCCAAGCGCGCCGCCCGCCATGACGATGAGGCATGTGGTGAAAGACATGCCCTAGGGATGCCCGCCATTACGCCGGCGGGCAATAACTTGTCCGAACGAAGCTGTGCGAACTCAGGTCCGCTTCTTCACGGAGTCGCCGATGTTCTGCGCACCTTCTGTCAGGCGATCCCACATGGCGGAAATGTTGGTGCTCACGCCGCGCACGCTGGTGCCAAATGCGTCCCAGTTGACAATGGCCTGCGTCGGCCGGTCGGCCGGCGACATCGAAGAATCGTGGACGTAGGCGATGCCTACCGCGAGAAACACACCGAGAATAAGTCCGACGAACAAGCGCATGGCGCCCTCCTAAGTTTGTCTGACTCGATAAGTCCGACGGGGGCTTTGCCGTTCCATCTAGCCTTACGGAGAGGTTAACGTGCGGCGGCACGGGAGGACGCAATGGCGAAATTGGCGATCGTCGGTTGCGGCGCGATGGGCTCGGTCTACGCCGCTCTGATGGCCGAAGCCGGTCACACGGTGCACGCCGTGACGCCTCGGTGCGGTATCGTGTCGGCATCCGGGATTACATTACTCGAACGACTGGGACGATGCCTGCATCTCTGTCGTCGGCGGTCATCTGATCGGCATGGGTATCAAGCGATAACGATCGCGATAGTGTGTGGAGCGATCCGGCTTAACGCTGGATCGCTCGTTGTCGCAAATTCTGTCGAAATGACGAAGACCGCATACGCGGTCGCGCCGATTAAGCCGCCACGTCGCCGGCGATGGCCTTCACCTCGAGATATTCCTCGAGGCCGAACTTGCCCCACTCGCGGCCATTGCCCGACTGCTTGTAGCCGCCGAACGGCGCGGCACGCTCGTTCTGCACACCGTTCACGTTGATGTTGCCAGCACGCATTTTCCGCGCGACCTTCTTGGCACGCTCGACATCACCGCCCGAGACATAGCCGGCGAGGCCGTAGGGCGTGTCGTTAGCGATCTTCACAGCATCGGCGTCATCCTTGTAGCCGAGGATGGTGATGACAGGCCCGAAGATTTCCTCGCGCGCGATGGTCATGTCGTTCGTCACATCGGCAAATACCGTCGGGCGCACGTAAAACCCCTTGTTGACGCCTTCCGGCAGACCTGGCCCGCCAGCGACGAGCGTCGCGCCTTCGTCGATGCCCTTCTGGATCAAGCCTTGGATCTTGTCCCACTGCGTGCGCGAGACGACCGGCCCGATCGTCGTGCCTTCCGCACGCGGATCGCCGGCCTTCGTCTTGTCAGCAACGGCCTTGGCGATGACGGCCACGTCCTTCATCTTCGACAGCGGCACCAGCATGCGCGTCGGCGCATTGCAGGACTGCCCGCTGTTATTGAAAACATGCGCGACGCCGCCCTTCACCGCCTTCTCGAAGTCGACGTCGTCGAGCAGGATGTTCGGCGACTTGCCGCCGAGTTCCTGGCTCACACGCTTGACTGTCGGCGCGGCGCGCTTCGCGACATCGACTCCGGCGCGGGTCGAGCCGGTGAACGAGATCATGTCGATGTCGGGATGCTCGCTCATCGCGACACCGACATCGGGTCCAAGCCCGTTGATGAGGTTGAACACGCCCTTCGGCACGCCGGCCTCGTGCATGATGTCGGCGAAAATCAGCGCAGAGGTCGGCGTAAATTCCGACGGCTTCAAAATCATAGTGCAGCCGGCAGCGAGCGCGGGCGCCACCTTGCAAGCGATCTGGTTGAGCGGCCAGTTCCACGGCGTGATCATGCCGACAACGCCGACCGGCTCACGCACGATCGTGGCGGTGCCGAGCGGCTCCTCGAACTTGTAGTTCTTGAGCGCATCGAGTGTCGAAACGAGATGACCAAGGCCGGCGCCCGACTGGAATTTTTCCGCAAAGGCGAGCGGTGCGCCCATCTCGTCGGAGACGGCAGCGCCGATCTCCTTCATCTTGGTCTTGTAGATCGCGACGATTTTCTCGAGCAGCGCGATACGCTCTTCGCGCGTCGTCTGCGAAAATGTTTCGAAGGCGCGCTTCGCGGCGGCGACCGCCTTGTCGACATCGGCCTTCGAGCCGAGCGCGATCTCGTACATCGTTTCTTCGGTCGCGGGATTGACGACCGGCCCCGTCTTCTTCTGCACGGGGTCGACCCATGCACCGTCGATATAGAATTGCTGATGGTTCAAGCGTGCCTCCCGGGCGTTGAAAGCTTTGGCCGTCATTCGGCGCGCCGCGCAGGCGACCGATGCGACTTGGCGCGCCGGGCAGGCGCGCGAGAGGCCCAAGACATAAACAGCGGCGCGCAAAGCGCAACGGCGGCTGGCAGTCGAAAGCCAAGTCCGGAACGCCTCCAAGCGCGACCCGTCCGACTTTAGCTCACGGCAAGAAGCGCTTCGGCGTCCTTCCAGGCGCGAACGCGAAAGGTGGCATTATACAGCGAGGCTGCGCAGGCCCGTTAGTTTACGCACCGGAAATACGAAAGACACGGGGTACTCGGCTGTCAGCCAAAAAAGCGGGCGAGACGACCGAAGAGGCTGCCGAAACGGCGGCGACGGGCCACCGGCGCGTCATCGTGCCAGACGGTTGCAAAACCGGCAGCATCGGCTGCGCGGAAAAGAGCGTGTTGGCGCGATGGCGTCATTTCTGGCGTTCCCTCATTTTTCGCCTAACGGCGACTCGGGCGTCCGGTTCCATGTGCACAGAACTAGACGGCCGACGTGACGCGCGGGTGACAGCGTATCGTCGGTCGTCGGCTTTCGGCGAAAAGATCTCTCCTCCGTCGCGTTGCCGGACGCCGCCACCATTTCCGACCTGCCGAACACGTTCTAGTCTGCCGCGACTTATCCGGTAGTCGGTGACATGGACTGGACCGAAGCTTCCCTCCGCATCGGCATGGCGCTCCTGGCGGGCGCAGCCGTCGGCCTCAACCGCGACCTGTTCGGCAAGCCGACGGGCGTGCGTCTCCACGCGCTTGTCGCAATCGGCGCCGCGGCGGCAGTGATGTGCGGCATCGAGACCGACCACACCGGCGCGTCGCGCGTCATCCAAGGCATTGTCGGCGGCATCGGCTTTCTTGGTGCTGGCGTCATCATGCGCGGCGCAGGACCGGGCGGCGGTATTCGTGCTCGCGCACCAGGCACATCGGCCGAGCCCTCACCGCAAAGTCACGACGACGAAAGCCGGCGGCCGCCGGACATCCATTATCTGACGACCGCCGCCTCGATCTGGGTGACAGCGGCGCTCGGCATCGTCGCGGGACTCGGACTTTGGCGGATTCTCATCATCACGACCGTTGCGGCGATGGCGATCCTGTTGCTTGGCTTGCCGATCGACCGCGCGCTTCACGGCCGCTTTAGCCGCACCCGCGGGCACGATCCGGTGGAGTGACGGCTGCGGCCGGGACGCGATCGACGCGTAGATCGGTCGACCAACCCAAGTCTACGAAAACCATAACCGCAGCTTTGGCGTTGCGCCTGCCCTCGGGGGGTTCTAGGAAAACCCAAGGCGGCGTTGCGTAAAAGGTGTTCCCGAATGAAGAAGTCTCTTGCCTTGATGTCGGCAGCTCTCGTCGCCGGTGCTGCATTCCTGGGGGCCGGTTCGCAGGCCGATGCGCGGTCCTGTCAACGCTGCGGTCCCGTGAAGCCGGTCCACACCTATTCGACCGTCAATAAGGTGATGCACCAGACGCGCTATCGCGACGTCACGCGGACGCGTTACGTGCAGCGCGAGCAGCGCATTACGCATGTCACGCGTGTTCGTCCTGTCGTCTACGTGCACAATGTGACGCGCGTCCATCACCGCACGGTCGCGGTCGTGCGCCCGGTGCACATGCATGCCGTTCAATACATGGCGCCGCGTCACGTCTACACGAACAGCGTCGTCAACACCTACGACTGCGGCTGCCGCTGATCGCTTAGATTTTTTAAATTTAAGGCCGGTGCTGCGGAGACGCTGCATCGGCCTTTTCATCTTCCTTCGAGGCATTGCAGCGGGCAGACCGGCGTCCGGCCGATGACGGCGCGCAAGGCGCTTTGCGGACCGGCCTGACACGTCTGCCGGATTAGCGGCCCGTCCTCGAAACCGAAACCGGCAAAGCGACAGGCGCGCGCCATTACCTTCTCGGCCTGATCCCATAGAGCGGTCACGGTCTTCGCGCCCTTTGGCGACGTTAGCCCGGCCCACGTCTTCGGCTCGCTACGTTCCGCGCGCTCCACATAGATCGCGACGAAGGCCATCAGCGCCGCGAGACCGTCGCGCGCCGCCCTTTCCTCGCCCTTGCGTAGCGGCTCCAGCGCCACCGACGTCGAGAGATCATGCGTATAGGCGTTCAGTTCGTCGAGCAGATACGTGAAATCGGTCGCCGAGCTCGCGCTGCCCGGCTTGAGATAGGTTGTTACGAAATCGCTCGACGCGAACTGACCGGCGATGTTCTTCGGTGCGAAGAAACGCGACGTCTCGTGCGGACGTGCAATCGTGCTGCCGTCGATCAGTGGAAAGGCATCGGTGTCGGCCGTGATGTGATGCACGCTTTCGTGCACGGCGGTCGGCAGTGCGAACATCGCGTCGTCGCAATCGAGCCAACCCGTGAAGAAATCCTTGTCGGCGATCTTGCGGTAGATGGCGAAACCCTGCGGCGCCATCGCCTGCAATTTTTCGAGCGAATCTTGCTTGCAGGCCGGCTCTTTTGCGGCATGCGCGGGCGACGCGCCGACGATGAACGCGACGGCGAGCGCATGCGGAAGCGAAGCACGCATGCGCAGACCTTCCGGAAACGAGAAGCGCGAGGTTTCGCTGGATTTGTGAATGCGGCGTTAACTTACGCGCCGACGTGCATCGCAAGTTTTGATGCCGGCACCGTCCACGTCTGCGCCGCGCGACCGATCAGTCCGCGATAGAGTCTTGTGATTCGCGCGACATGCGCATCGAGATCGGGCGCATCGGCCCAATAGGTTTCGTACGCCGCGCGAGACATCGCCTCGACCGTCGCGTCATCCTCTAGTCGTTCGATGGCGCGCGCGAGGTCTGCAGGATCCGCCGACTTGAACCACGCACCCGTGACGCCGTCCGTGACCGCTTCGCGGCCGGCGCAGACATCCGACACGATGACCGGCGTGCCCATCGCCTGCGCTTCCAGCACGGTCAGCGGCTGGCCCTCGTACCAGAGCGACGGGAAAACCAGCGCCCTTGCCTCGCGCATTGCGGCTCGGGGCGGCCTCGGGAGCCTGCCAGCCGAGAATCTTCGCTTCGGGATATTTCTCCCGCAACTCGTCCGCGATCGGTCCATCTCCGACGAAGACTGGCACGACGCCCGCCAGCCGTGCGGCTTCGGCGAAGACGAAACAGCCCTTCTCCGGCGAGAGTCGCCCGACGAAGATGAACTCGCCCTGTGCGGGCTTCGACTTCGGGCCAAAATTTTCGGCCGCGATTGGGTTCGACACACGATGCACACGCGCGCCGGCCGGCAGATATTGCGCTACGATCTCCTGCTGCAGGTCTGAGATGCAGATGAAGTCCGAAAAGATGTCGGGCAAGCCGGCGACGCGGTGCGCGATCTCAAGCCGCACGTTGCGCCAGAGTTTTCGCGGATAGGTGCGGCTGTCGCAGTTCGTGGACCAACAGGCCGTTGAAAGCGGCGTCAGCTTGCACACCGCATGCTGCTGGTAATTGTAGAAGCCTCCGTTCGGGCAGAACAGAAAATACTCGTGGATCGTATAGACCGCCGGCAATTTCGATTTCCGGATCGGCCGCGCGATCGACGGCGACAGCGCCTTGGCCCAGCCATGCACGTGAACGATCGTGCGATCCCGCGGCAGTTTGGCGAGCAGATCGCCGAGGGCTTTCTCGGCGGCAAAATTCCAGATGCCCTGCATCGCGCCGACGATCTTCGACGAAGCGCCGAGCAGATCGGCCTGACCGAGGCAGACGACCTCGACGCCCGACGCTGCAAGTTCCGGCGCGACTGGGCCGGCGGCAGCGAACAGGATCGCGCGATGACCCGCCGCGACGAGGCCGCGCGCGCTGTCGAAGGCGACTTTCGCCTGCCCACCGGTGACTGTGGCGTGATCGACGCAGATGACGACGGTCAGCGGCTCGGGAGCCGAGGCAGGCGGCGCGGGCAGAAGCATACGCGAGCCTCGCACGGTCAGACTTAAGGCCGCGTAAGGATATGTCTCAAGACTTCGCGTGTTCCGCGAATTGCGGCAGGTCGTCGGTGATCCTGTCCCACGCGGCTTTGGAGCCGACGAAAATGTGGTGTGTCGGCCGGATAGAAGGCTCGTCGATCAGCGTTCCCATCGCGACATGGGCGAAACGGGCCTCGCGCACCTGCGAATAAAGAAGCGATCCGCAGATGCCGCAATGCGCATCGTGGGTTGTCGCATCGCCGTAAAGTCGAAGCGCATCGGCGCTGGCGGTGACCTCGAGCCGGTCTCGCTCGATGCCGGCGAAGGGTTTGAACGCCGATCCCGTTGTCCGACGGCACTTGCTGCAGTGGCAGATCGCGGCATAGCGAAAGGCGTCGGCAACCTGATAGCGGACGCGCTCGCACAGGCAGGCGCCGCGCAAAATCCGCACATTCGCCTGCCGTTCCATCCGCGTCTCCTGCTGGCCCTACTTCTCGACCGCTCCAGCTGTCCTCCGACGGCCTGGCAGCCGGCAAGAGTCCGAATCAGCTATGGAGGCGTATGGCCGCTCGACCGAAATCCGCCGACCTGTTTGGCGCCGAGAAGTCCGCTCCGGCCAAGACGCCGTCCACGAAGGGCACCCCCGGCGAGGCAGGCTACACCGCCGCGTCGATCGAGGTGCTGGAGGGGCTCGAGCCGGTCCGCCGCCGACCCGGCATGTATATCGGCGGCACCGACGAAAGCGCCCTGCACCACCTCTTCGCCGAAGTCATCGACAATTCGATGGACGAAGCTGTCGCGGGCCATGCCTCCTTCATCGAGGTCGAACTCGGCGCGGACGGCTTCCTCAGCGTGACCGACAACGGCCGCGGCATTCCTGTCGACCCGCATCCCAAATTCCCGAAGAAGTCGGCGCTCGAAGTCATCATGACGACGCTTCACGCCGGCGGAAAATTCGACTCCGGGGCCTACCAGACATCGGGCGGCCTGCACGGGGTCGGCGTCTCCGTCGTCAACGCGCTGTCGGATCATGTCGAAGTCGAGGTGGCGCGGGCGCAGACGCTTTACCGCCAGACGTTTTCCCGCGGCATTCCGCAAAGCAAGCTGGAGACGGTCGGCAAGGTTCTGAACCGCCGCGGGACGAAAATTCGCTTCCGCCCGGACGACCAGATTTTCGGCAAGGGTGCAAAATTCCGGCCGGCCCGGCTGTTCCGGATGGCGCGATCCAAAGCCTACCTCTTCGGCGGCGTCGAAATTCGTTGGCGCTGCGACCCGACGCTGCTCGATGCAGAGGGGGGCATTCCGGCAGAAGCGACGTTCCGCTTCCCCGGCGGCCTGCGCGACTACCTCGCCCGCGAGATCGAGGGCAAGGCGACAGCCACGGCCGAACCGTTTTCCGGCACGGTGAAACGCGAGGGCGGCCACGGCAGTCTCGAATGGGCGATCGCCTGGCTACCGGCCGACGACGGCTTTATCAATTCTTACTGCAACACAATCCCGACGCCGGACGGTGGCACGCACGAGGCGGGCTTTCGTTCTGCCTTGCTTCGCGGCCTGAAGGAACACGCCGATCGCATCGGCCAGTCGAAGCGGGCTGCCAACATCACCGGCGACGACGTGATGGGCCAGACGGCATCGATGATCTCGGTGTTCATCCGCGAGCCGGAATTCCAGGGCCAGAACAAGTCTCGCCTCATGTCGGTCGAGGCGGCGCGCATCGTTGAGACGACAATCCGGGATGCGTTCGACCACTGGTTGACGAAAGCGCCGCAACAGGCTGCAAAGCTTCTCGATTTCGTCATCGAGCGCGCCGAGGATCGCATGCGTCGGCGAGCCGAGAAGGACGTCGCCCAGAAAAAGCGCAGTCCGGAAACTCCGGTTGCCCGGCAAGCTCGCAGATTGCACGAATAATGCTTCACAAGGCTCTGAATTGTTTATCGTAGAAGGCGATTCTGCTGGCGGTTCTGCAAAGCAGGCACGCGACCGCGCTTCGCAGGCCATCCTGCCCCTTCGAGGCAAAATCTTGAACGTCGCGGCGGCGACGAAAGACAAGCTTGCCGCCAATCAGCAGCTCGCCGATCTCATCCAGGCGCTTGGCTGCGGGTCCGGCGCGCAATACCGGCACGACGATCTGCGCTACGAGAAAATCGTCATCATGACGGACGCCGACGTGGACGGCGCCCACATCGCCTCGCTGCTGATCACTTTCTTCTACCGGCAGATGCCGAGGCTCATCGACGAAGGGCACCTCTACCTCGCTGTTCCGCCGCTTTATCGCCTAACCCAAGGTGCCCGGACGCTCTACGCCCGGGACGATGCCCATCGCGAAGAGATCGTCGCCAAAGAGCTGACAGGACGCGGAAAAATCGAGGTCAGTCGCTTCAAGGGACTTGGCGAGATGATGCCGGCGCAGCTCAAGGAAACCACGATGGACCCGCGCAAGCGGACCCTGCTGAAGGTGTTGATCTCCGAGGAGGATCGCGACGAAACCGCATCTTCCGTCGAGCGTCTGATGGGCAACAAGCCCGAGGCGCGTTTCACCTTCATTCAGGAGCGCGCGCCTTTCGCCAAGGCTCTGGTGGACGTCTGATCACAGAGGCAGAGGCCGGCTATGTCTCGTCCGGCCGGCCCTGAATCAGTAGCGCGAGATTCGCGATGTCAGCTTCGGCATCGCTGCTGGGCGTAGTCCCGGCTGTACGGCCGTCAGTGTCGCTTTTGGCGGAGACGACGATCCGTGCATGTTGCCGTGCCCATGCCGCTGCCAACTTCCGCCAGTGCCATAGCGCGTCGAACCTTTGCCTGTGACGACACCGGTGATTTTTTCCGGAGGCGCCTTTCGCGAAGACGGAACCGTGAAAGTGTTGTTGTTGATGATCGCCGACGCTCCATCGCCTGCTGCGGGCGTCTTGTAAGGGACCTTTGATTTCCCGATATTTTCCGCGCTCGCCGACAGCGCGCCGGCCGACAGAATGGCCAGCGCAAGGCAAAGTTTTCTCGTTCTCATGTCTTGCTCCCCTATGACGGGATGATTGTGCCGCCCTCCCCGATGACTGTCCACCCGACCAAAGAGCAGGACTCGCCAAGCGTCGCGGCGGACACATTTGCGGTCAGACTTCAGCGGAGCATTCCATGTCGAAACACCAGCACCTGAAACCGGCCGGCCTGTCTATCAACCCGGCCTATTCTCACGTCGTGGCGGCGAGCGGCGCACGCACGATCTACATCTCCGGACAGATAGCGGTTGACGAGCACGGCAAACTTGTCGGCGGCAGCGATCTCGCGGCGCAGACCATGCAGGTCATGAAGAACCTCGGTCTCGCGCTCGCGGCGGCCGGCGCCAATTACACCGACCTCGTGAAAATTACGACCTTCGTCGTGAACTATCGGCCGGAACACCGCGCAATCATTGCCGCCGCCCGTACGCCATTCCTGTCGAAGGGCGAGCCCCGGCGAGCACGCTGGTCGGCGTCACCGCGCTTGCGCTGCCGGAATGGCTGATCGAGATCGAGGGCATCGCGGTCCTCGCCGAGTGACGCCGCATGCAGCGGTTGATGGTTACCAAAGTGTTGCGGTCTGTTGGTCAGGGACGAAACCTCGACGCAACGTGGTTAACCATCTTTCCTATCATAGGATTTTTGGCATAGGAAAATAAAGCTATTGTGTCGAAGACCGTGTGACGGCTCGATCGGAAATGCGTGATAACGTTCGTGTTTCGCTTGCCGAAGTCAGTCGGGCGGTCGAGGCGGCGTTGCGCCAATCGGGCTGCGACGAGGCCACCGTTTATGCGGTCGCGGATGTGATCGTCCGCGCCGAGCGCGATGGTTGCGCGTCGCATGGCGTGTTCCGTCTGCCCGGCTATCTCGCGTCTCTGAAAAGCGGTCTGGCCGACGGTCGCGCCCGGCCGACAAGCCATTCGCTGGCCCCCGGCGTCGTCCGGATCGACGGTGGCGGCGGGCTCGCACCGCTGGCGATGTCGATGGCGCGTGACGAGATCGCGACCCTCGCCCGCAGCCAAGGAATCGCCGCCGCCGCGGTCGTCAACATCCACCATTTCTCGGCCCTATGGGCCGACCTCGAAGCACTGGTGGACTCCGGGCTCTCGGCGCTTTGTTGCACGGCCTATCTGCCCGCGGTTGCGCCGGCTGGCGCCACGAAGCCGTTCTTCGGCACCAATCCCATCGCCTTTGGTTGGCCAGGTCCGGACCGCTTCATCTTCGATGCCGCGACCGCCGCGACGGCGCGCGGCGAACTGCAAATTCTCGCCCGCGACGGCGGCACCGCGCCAGAACACGCCGGCATCGATCGCGAAGGCCGCCCAACCCGCGATCCTGCCGAAATTCTCGGCGGTGCGCAGCTTCCATTCGGCGGCCATAAGGGGTCGGCCATCGCACTGATGATCGAACTTCTCGCCGGCGTGCTCATTGGCCAGCCGACAAGCACGGAGGCCGGCCGCGAGCACACCCGCTTCGGCGCGGAAGGCGTCAGCGGTCCGCCGCGTGGCGGCGTGCTGCTGATCGCTTTCGACCCGAGCAGGTTTGGCGACGCTGAGGGTTGGCGCGCACATTCGGCGGCCTTTCTCGCCGAATTGCGCGCGCTGCCGGGCGTGCGGCTGCCGGGCGACCGCCGTCGCGAGGCGCGGGCGCGCATCGCACGAGAAGGCGTGACGGTGCCAATAACCCTCTGGCAAAGCGTGCTTGCGGCGGGCGGTGAAACCCTTCGTTAACCACGATGGCCGAGCGTGACGTTATGTTCCGTTCGCCTTGCTCAGCACTCTCCGGTTCGCGCGCGACCTCGGCGGCAACGCCACGAAGCAATGGGCGATCATCATGGCCGGGATCGGTCTTGCTGCCGTCGTCGCGTGCGAATGTCGCCAGCACTGCCGCCCGAAGCACGGCGGACTGCCGCAGATCGTCTGGCGAACGCCGCCGACGAACTTCCCCCGGGTGGCGTCGATTACACCGACCACAGCCTCGATCGCCGCGAGCACGCGGCTCGATCCCATGTACCGGCAAGCCGAAGTAGGTCTTCGTCACGATCCTTCGAGGCTTTCGCTCCGCGAAAAGCACATCAGGATGAAGTCGCCTCGAGCCACTCTCGCAGCGCCGCCGTCCTCGTCTGCCCGTTCGATCGGCGCCATGTGTCCGCAGTCCGGCACGACGACGAGCCGCGCTTCCATCGATGCCCGCCACCATTTCGCGCGCCCGGTCTGGCACCGTCAGTCGGTCGTCGTCGCCGACGAGGACCAATGTCGGCACGCGGATCCTCGCGAGCGTCGGCCGGGAGTCCGCACGGTCCATGATCGCCGCGGTGTGACGCAGCCAAAGTTTTGGCCCGAGTTGCTCCGCCATGCGCAGCTTCGTCTGCCAGAGTTTTGCGTCGCCGAGCCGCGTGGGATGAACGACATCCGGGCCAATGCGCCTGTTTGGCCTCGGCGACGCGGCCTTCCTGCATCAGCAGGCATGATGTGCAGGCGCCGCGCACGGGCGGCGTCGCTTTCCGGTGTCGCCTGCGTGTCGAGAAGCGCCAGCCGCGCAATGCGCCCCGGAGCCTGCCGAACCATCTCAAAAGCGATGTAACCGCCGAGCGAAAAGCCCGCGAGCGCAAATTCTGGCGGCGCATCTGCAAGAAGATTGGCGGCGATGGCCGCGATCGTGTCGCCGCGCGAATGATCCGCGACGTGGCACGCGACCGTGGGCGACAGTGCTTCGATCTGCGGCGCGAAAACCTCGTGCGGTGCAGCCAAGCCCCGGCACGAAGAGAAGAGGCAGTGACGGCATCGCCAGGTCCGAAACGACGAAAAGGGCCTGTCTGCTGCAATATTGCGCAACGTCCGGCAAGACTTGTCCGCCGGGAAACATTGACTTCGACGCGTTTCGTTGGCATGTGTCGTGTCGGTCTCGCCGGATTCCAAGGGTTTACCCGATCCGGCCGCGCGACTTGCGGCCCCCGCGCTCTTTTCTTTCCCGACCAGATCCGCCGCTTCAGGACACGAATGTCATTCCAAGACTTGGGCCTTTCACAAAAGGTCCTGCAGGCCGTGGAAGCCACTGGCTACACGACGCCTACGCCTATCCAGGCGCAATCCATCCCCCACGCTCTCTCCGGCCGGGACATTCTCGGTATCGCACAGACCGGCACCGGCAAGACCGCTGCGTTCGTGCTGCCGATGCTCTCGCGGCTCGAACAGGGTCGCGCTCGCGCCCGCATGCCGCGCACGCTCATCCTCGAACCGACGCGCGAACTCGCCGCGCAGGTCGAGGAGAGCTTCATCAAGTACGGTGTGAACCATAAGTTGAACGTCGCGCTGCTCATCGGAGGCGTTTCCTTCGGCGATCAGGAAGCCAAGATCACCCGTGGCGCCGACGTGCTGATCGCGACGCCCGGCCGGCTCCTCGACTTCTTCGAACGCGGAAAGCTTCTGCTCAACGGCATCGACATTCTTGTCATCGACGAGGCCGACCGGATGCTCGACATGGGTTTCATCCCGGACATCGAGCGCATCTGCAAGCTTGTGCCATTCACGCGGCAGACGCTGTTCTTCTCCGCGACAATGCCGCCCGAGATCACGCGGATCACGGAAGCCTTTCTTCAGAATCCGGCGCGCGTCGAAGTGGCCCGCCCCTCCTCCACCGCTGCCACAATTATACAGGGCCTCGTTGCATCGCACGGCGGCCCGGCCAAGCGCGAGACGCTTCGTCGCCTGATCCGTGAATCGACCGCAGTAGACGAATTCAAGAACGCGATCATCTTTTCCAACCGCAAGCGCGACGTGGCGATTCTACATAAGTCGCTCGTCTCGCATGGCTTTGCGGCCGGTGCGTTGCATGGCGATATGGACCAGCGGGCGCGCATGGCCTCGCTGGATGCGTTCAAGAACGGCGAAGTTTCGCTGATCGTCTGCTCCGACGTCGCGGCGCGCGGTCTCGATATTCCCGACGTCAGCCACGTCTTCAACTTCGACGTGCCGATCCACGCCGAAGATTACGTGCATCGCATCGGCCGCACGGGTCGCGCCGGCAAAAGCGGCACCGCGCTCAGCATCGTGACCGGCGACGATACGAAATATATCGACGAGATCGAGAAGCTCATCACACGTAAGATCGACTGGATCGGCGACTCGCTTGAGGCGCTCGGCCCCGACGATCACGCGAGCGAGCGCCCGCGTCGTGGACGCGGCGGCGAACGTGGCGAAGGCGGTGGCCGTTCGCGGGAGCGCGGGGGGCGTGGCGAACGCGGCGGCCGGAGCCGGCGTCCGCGCGAAAGCGGCGAAAACGCCGCTGCGGAAATGATCGCCGACCGGCCGCAGGTGGATGCAGCCGTTGGCGATGCGCCAGCGCCCGAGGAGCGCGCCCCGCGTGAAGACCGGCCGCCACGCGACGAGCGACGATCGCGTCGTGGTGGTCGCGACCGCAACAATGGCGAGGCGCGCGCGGACAGCCGTCACGACGGTCGTCCCCAAGGCGAAGGTCGACACGCGTCCGGCGAACGCGATGGTCGCCCGCAGAGCGAAGGACGACGCCCCGCAAGCGAGCCGGTGCGAATGGGTGCCGCGCAACCGCAGCGGCGCGATCACGACGATGATGGGCCGCCGGTGAAGGGCCTCGGCGACCACGTGCCGTCGTTCCTTCTGCGCTCCGTCGCGCAGCGTCCCGAGCCAAAGCGCATCATCGAGGACTGAAATAACGTAAGTTTGTCCAATGGAATCGGTTGAGAGGTGGGTCGCCGTCGCCATATGCTTGGCCTAAGACCGAGCCGCGACGTGTCCTCACATTCCATTCGCTCCCGCGCATTGTCTGGCGTCGCCGGCGTCGTCGTCGGTGCTTTTACGCTTCTCGACATGTTCTTCGGGCCGCTCGTGCGACCCGTCTCGCAGTGGATCGCGGCGTCGTCGCCGGTCGATTTCGTGCGGCAGTGGTCACGCCGCCTGCCCGCCTATGTCGCGCTCATCGCGCTGATGGTGCCGCTGGCCGTCGCGGAGCCGGCCAAAATCTTCGCGCTCTATTTGATCGGCGAAGGCCATTATTTTTCCGGGCTTGCGACCCTGGCAATCGCCTATCTCGTGAGCATTGTACTAATCGACTCGATCTACGAAGGTGCGCGGCCGCAACTACGTTCGATCCAATGGTTTGCAGCGCTCGTCGACCGCGTTTCCGCGATCCGTTTCGCGATCACGACGGCTGTCAAGGAATCTCGCGCCTGGCGCACCGCGCAGGCCGTTGCGAAAAAAGTGCGTCTTCGCCTGAGGCGGCTCACAAAACAAACATCGCCCTGATCTTTCGCGCCGGAACGTCCAAACGCGCAACAAGCTCTGCCGGCGCGCCCACATTGAGAGAAACCTTCGCAACGCGTCGTGCTAAGTCGCCGCTTATTAGCAGGAGTGAAACATGAGCGTCGACAAAGCCGAACTTCCGCCGCCCGGTTTCGCGACGCTTGCGGTGCATGCCGGTGCGACGCCCGATCCCTCGACCGGCGCGCGCGCCACGCCGATCTATCAGACGACGTCCTTCGTCTTCGACGACGTCGACCATGCCGCGTCTCTGTTCGGACTGCAGGCGTTCGGCAACATTTATACGCGCATCACCAACCCAACCAACGCCGTGCTCGAAGAACGCGTGGCGGCGCTCGAAGGCGGCACGGCGGCACTCGCCGTCGCATCCGGTCATGCGGCGGAATTTCTGACGTTCCACCTGCTGATGCAGCCGGGCGACGAATTTATCGCCGGCAACCGGCTCTACGGCGGGTCGATTAACCAGTTCAATCACGCCTACAAGAATTTCGGCTGGGGCGTGAAATGGGCCGATACCGACGATCCCGCCGCCTTCGAGCGCGCGATCACGCCGAAGACGAAAGCGATCTTCATCGAGTCGATCGCCAATCCCGGCGGCGTCATCGTCGATATCGCGGCCATCGCGAAGATCGCCAAGGCGGCGCGCATTCCGCTGATCGTCGACAATACGCTGGCGTCGCCTTATCTGCTGCGGCCATTAGAACATGGTGCCGACATCGTCGTGCATTCCGCGACGAAGTTTCTCGGCGGCCACGGCAATTCCATCGGCGGTGTGATCGTCGACGGCGGCACGTTCCCGTGGGCCGGCGATGCGCGTTATCCCATGCTGTCGCAGCCACGGCCCGAATACGGCGGCATGGTGCTGTCGGAAACATTCGGCGATTTCGGCTTCGCGATTGCCGCGCGCGTTCTGTCGCTGCGCGACCTCGGGCCGGCGCTATCGCCGTTCAACGCCTTCATGATCCTGACCGGTATCGAGACGCTGCCGCTGCGCATGCAGCGGCATTCCGACAACGCGCTCGCTGTCGCGACGCACCTGTCGCAGCATCCGGCCGTGGATCGCGTGAGCTATCCCGGTCTGCCCGGCGATAAGTATCATGCGCTGGCGCAAAAATATTGCCCGCGCGGCGCGGGCGCCGTGTTCACCTTCGGCCTCAAAGGCGGCTATGACGCGGGTCTCGCGTTGATGAAGAAGCTGAAGCTCTTCTCGCATCTCGCGAATGTCGGCGACACGCGCTCGCTTGTCATCCATCCCGCGTCGACGACGCATCGCCAGTTGACGGACGAGATGAAGATCGGCGCAGGCGCCGGCCCGGATGTCGTTCGGCTGTCGATCGGTATCGAGGATGTGAAGGACCTCATCGCCGACCTCGATCAAGCACTGACTTAGAAGCTTACTTCGCCGGGGCTTTTCGTCCAGACGTCGACGCCGCGCCGATATCCCGCTCCATCAGATGTCGGATGTAGCGGGTGTAGGGCATCTTTTGCGTTTCGGCCCGTTTCTTGATCGCGTCGAGGAGCGCGCCCGGCACACGCATGTTGAGTTGCGTGTCCTTGCCCTGAAACTCAAAACTCGCCGGCTTGAATTGCTTAAAATCGAGATCGGAGAGATCCTGCTCGAGGAAGGCAGCGGCTTCCTTATCCGTCTTGAATGCCGGTACTCTCTTCATAGCGTCGCGCTTCCTTCGCGTGCATGTATTGCGAACTCAATGGGCGAATCCGATCTCCTCGCATCGCGAACACGACGAAGGCGGCACGACCATTCGATGTTCGGCCAACAACGACGAAACGTGTTTCAACATCCGAATGCTTGATATCCGGCGCGATCTTTGGCGAATTCGCGAAGAACGCCTCGATCTCGGCAACCGACCAGCCGTGTTTCTGACAATGCCAAGATTGCCATCGTCCCAGTCGAAGCCGATGATCGGAAATCGCATATTGCTTTACGGATGTAAAAACATCTATCTCTTCGCGGCAAGCAGTTGCGCGTTCCACACACACGCGCCCAACAACACCATCGCCACCGCCTGATGCGCCAAAGCCGCATGCAGCGGCACAACGTAGATCAGCGTGACGATACCGATCACGACCTGCAAGCAGGCCAGCGTCAGCAGACGCATGCCGCGCCGGCCCGCCGAGCGCTCGATCCGCAACGCTAGCAGCGAATAGACCGATATTGCGAGCACGACGGCATAACCCGTCATGCGATGCGCAAACTGCACCGTGGTGATGTTGTCGACGAGGTTGGTCCAGAGCGGCGACAGGCGCGCCAAATTTTCCGTCGGCGGCACAAACCGTCCGTCCATCAGCGGCCATGTGTTGTAGGTGAGCCCTGCCCGAAGGCCTGCGACCAGCCCGCCCCACCCAATCTGCAGCACGACGAGTGCCGGTAGCAGCCCGGCAAGAACGCGAAGCCCCCGCCCGACCGCGGGCCGGGCCGCTCGGCTCTCGCCTGCCGCGAGCCACACGATCCATGCGAGCGTCGCCGAGGCCAGCAGCAGGTGGATCGCAAGTCGCTCCTGCGCGACCTCGGTGCGGGCAGCCAAGCCCGATGCCACCATCCACCAGCCGACCGCGCCTTGTAGACCGACCAGCGCCGCCAGCCCGACGAGCGGCGCTTTCAGCCGCGACGGCAGGCGACCCGCGACCCAGAATCCGATCGTCGGGACGACAATCGCGAGCCCGAGCAGACGTGCGATCAGCCTGTGCGCCCACTCCCAGAGGTAGATGAATCGGAAGCCCGCGACATCCATGTCCGGAAAGAGTTCGCGGTATTGCGGGATCAGCTTGTAACGCTCGAATTCGGCAAGCCACTGCGCCTCCGACAGCGGTGGCACGACGCCGGTCACAGGTCGCCATTCTGTGATCGAAAGACCCGACCAGGTGAGCCGCGTCGCGCCCCCGACCATGACAAGCAGAAGCACAAGCGCGGCAAGGGACCAGAGCCAGACGCGGATCGCGGCAGGCGCTTCGGCGGGAGTGCGCCGCGCCGCCTGCGCCTCGGGGTAGATCAGCCAGTCCGTCATGAAGATGCACTAGCCGAGCGCGCGCGGCCGGACAAAGCGCATCTCGCCGCATCGCGATCCTTTGCGGGGCCGGCTTTGCCGTTCTAGATGCCCGCCATGACAGCACGGAATCGAAAACTCGCGGGCGGCGTGGTGATGATCGCCTTCGTTATTGCCTATGCACTGGTCGCCATGGCGCTGGCGCAGGCGCGCGTCATCCAAGATTCCGGAAAGGTCGTGCAGGCGCTATTTTTCGCCACGCTCGGCATCAGCTGGATATTTCCGCTGATGCCGCTGATCCGGTGGATGGAGAAAAGGTAACGCGATCGGACCTTTATCGGAGAGTTTTCGCTAATCTTTTCAGCCTAACCATAGGGCAGGCACGACACTCCTAAAGGTATTTCAAGCCATGACGACCGTCAGACGGTTCTTCTCGGATACCTCCGGAGCAACTGCGATCGAATATGGTTTGATCGCCGGCATGATCGCAGTGGTCATCATTTCCGCCGTGAAGAACGTGGGCACGAACGCCAACAAGAAGTTTCAGGCGATCGCCACCAACCTCAACTGACCCGCTCAGGCGACCGACAACTTTCGTCCGCCATTCATCATCAGGAACGGCACGCCCGACAGCAGAATGTCGAGTGTGGCGAGCGTCTGATGCCCTCCATTGATCGACAGTCGTGGCAAAGCCGTCACGTGATCCGCATGCGCGGGAAAGAGCATGCCTGGCCGCGTCGTAAGTCCGCTCTCGAAACCAAGCTCTCGTGCCGTTTCGAATTCCCGCACCCCTGCCGACGTCCGATCGCCGACGGGATAGGCAAAATGCGACACCGGCTGCGCGATCTCGGCCGCGATAATATCGCGGCTGTCCGCCATCTCGTTACGTGCCTCGAGCGTCGGCAGTTTTGCCAGACGCGGATGCGTTTTCGTATGCGCGCCGATGGTCACATGCGGATGCTGCGCGAGGCAACGCACGCCGCGCCACGTGAGGCATGCCTCGTCGACGACGGATGCGGGATCGACGCGCGCCTGCTCGCAAAGATTTGCGCAGGCCCCGAGAAGCTCAGACTCCCCGGTTGCGCGTAAGAGCCGGTAGACGGCCGCGAAGGCTGCATTCTTTTCGACCGACGTGCGGGCGGGCAGATCGACACGCGCGCCATCGACGATGATGTCGACATGGCCGAGGGCGGCGATCGCCTCTTCCAATTCCAGCCACCACATGCGCGCGGAACGGTCCGCAAAGCCGGTCGTGACGAAAACGGTGAACGGCGCGTTGTGCTTCGCAAGGACAGGCAGCGCGACGTGAAGCGTGTCGCGGGAGCCGTCGTCGAAGGTCAGCGCGACGAAGGGTTGTGCCTGAGGCGTGCGCAGCCGGCGCACGGCCTCGTCGAGCGAGACGATGGCGAAGCCGCGCTCGCGAACGAAATTTAGCACAGCATCGAGATAGGTGGGTGTGATCTCGAGACCACGGTTTGGCGCATAGGCGCCGCTCGTGTTCTCGCGCACGCGGTGGAACATGAGGATCGCACCGACTCCGCGTGAAAACGGCGCGGCGGCACGATGCAGACGCGTCGCATCGAACAGTCGGAAGCCCAGATCGATAACGCCGTCGCGAAGACCCATGAGATTTCTCCGCGCGCATGCTGGCAATCAACTCTTGAGCTTTTGTTGCTATGCCCAAGCGTATGCACGCATTGGCCGCTAAATCCGGCGTCGCCTTCCGCGAAAACGCCGATACCGGGCGTCTGACGCTGCGCGTCGCAAGTAATGTTTCCGAAGCTGCGTCATTTTGGGACGCACTCACCGAGAACGCTGACGGCAGCGTCTATCAGTCGCGCCGATTTCTCGAGCCCTGGATCACGCATGTCGCGCCAACGCTCGGCGTAAGCCCCAAGCTCGGTCTCGTCCAAGACGCTACCGGCGCGCCGCTCGCAATCCTGCCCTTCGGAACGATGCGCCGTGGCCCGCTGCAAGCGGTTGTCTACCTTGGCGGCCGCGATTCTAATCTCAACATGCCGCTTGTCGCGAAGGGCGCGACGATCTCTGCAGACGTCGCTCGCGGCCTGCTCGACGACTTCGCCAAGACCCTTCCTTCGCGCGCCGACATTTTCATTCTGACGAACAACGTGCGCCGCTGGAACGGGGAGGCCAATCCATTCGCATTCGACGATGCAGCGCCCTCGCCCAGCAATGCTTTCGCGGCAACGTTGGGCACCGATGCAAAAGCTTTCCTCGCAACACGTGACTCGCGCGATGCTCGCAAGAAACTGCGCAGCAAGGCAACGCGTCTCGCAATGCTCGGCGATATCCGTGTCTCGCGTGCTTCTGCAAACGAATTGCCGACCGTCGTCGCCACCCTGCTCGCGCAGAAGAATGAGCTTTTTGCCGGCCGTGGTATCGATGCGGGCCTCGACGGCGCGCATGTCGCGGCGTTCCTGCACGATATGGCCGAACACCCAGAAGGTGCCCCCGCCCTCGATCTTTATGTCCTGCGCGTCGGCAAAGCGATCGCCGCAATCTTCGGAGGACTCGCGAACGGGGCGCATTGGCACGGGCTCATCAATTCCTACTCGATGGAGCCGGAGATTGCCCGGTGCAGCCCGGGCGATCTGCTTTTGCGCGCAGTGATCGAGGATCTCGTCGAGCGCGGCATCACGCGCTTCGATCTCGGCATCGGCGAGGCACGCTACAAGGCGGCGCTTTGCGACGAAACCGTCGAACTCGTCGATACGGTTCTTCCGGTGACACCGCTCGGTCGGCTTTATGCGACAGCCGAGAGGCTAAGGCTCGGTGCCAAGCGCCGCATCAAGCAGACGCCCTGGGCGATAAGCGCGGTGCGTCGCGTGCAGCAGTTTCGCGCGCGACGCTAAGCCCCGCTTTACGCCGCCCGCGGATGCTCCAGCGCGTGGTCGCCTGCCGAAGCGACACGGAACACATGCGCCACACCGGCATCCATTAGCGCCGTCTCGAGTTCGCGTGCCGACGCTTCGTCGCCCGGACCTACAATTGAGACATCGGCGCGCGATGTTACCGCATGCGCCTCGGCGGTATGCATGGCATGCGGCACACCGAGGACCACGATATCGTAGGTTTCCTTCAGCGCATCGAGCACTGACGCGAGGTCGTCACCTTCAAGACGGCTCGTGCGACCCGGCGGAATGATGTGTAGGCGCGAATTGTGGTCGCGGTGGATCACGTCCGCGAAGGATGCTTGGCCGTTCATCAGGTCGGCAAGGCCCGCGGCGCCACCGAGCGGCGTCACGGTGCCCGCATCGCCGGCCACAAGAACAACGCGCCCGTGTGAAACAAGCCGGCGCGCTACCGCGAGCGCCAGCCCCTCGTCGTACCCGGCGACGGCCGGCACTGACAGCACAAGGCCTTCGACAGTGATACCGAGCGTTTCAATATCGGCAACGACGTTATCGAGCGCATCGCTGTCGATGCTTTCGATCTCCGGAACGGTGCGCGCAAAAGATGGTCGCGCGGAAGGCTTGGCCTCACGCCGCGTTTCTTCGACGCTTGCGGACACAGGCACTTCCACGTCATCGGGTCGGCGTGAAACGGCTACCGGCGCGACCAGCAGGAACTCCTGCGCTGCGACGACGCCGAGCGAAAGCATGAGCGCGCCAAACGTGGAGATCAGAATGATCGGCAGTTTCTTCGGGAAACTCGGCGTTTGCGGTGCGAGCGCACGCGAGAAAATGCGTGCGTCGCTGGGCGTCGCCTTGGACGCCTGACGCGCCAGCGCCTCCTGATATTTCGTCGTCGTCGTCTCGAGGTCGCCCTTCAGTGCATTCGACGTGCGCTCCAACTCGCGCAACTGCACTTCGTCGGAGCCGGATGCGCCGATCAACTTCTTCTGCGCGTCGAGCGCCTTTGTCAGATTGTCGACGCGCGCGCTGGCGACTTTCGCCTCGCCTTCGAGACTGCGCGCCGACTTGTCCGCCGCAGCGCGAATCTCGCCTTCGAGATCGGCGACCTGCGCGGTCAGTTCCTTGATCCGCGGATGGCCGGGCAGAAGCGTGCGCGATTCCAGCGCCAGCTGGGACTTCGCGGTCACACGCTGCTCGGAGATGCGCCGCACGAGCTCGTTATTCGCGACATCGGGAATATCGGAGATGCGGCCCTGCTTCAGGAGATCGCGGAGCAGTGTCGACTTCGCGAGCGCGTCGGCCTGCGCCGTGCGCGCCTTCGCGACTTCTGTGTTCACATCAGAAAGCTGCTGCGCATTGATCGACGTGCTGTTCGATCCGACGAGAAGTCCTGTCTGAGAGCGGAACGTCTCGACCTTTGCATCGGCGGCGGCAACGCGCGTCTTCAAGTCGTTGATCGACTGACCAAGCGATTCCGCCGCGGCACGCGCGCCATCGCGCTTCGCATCGCTCTGGAACTCGAGATAGGCGTCGGCAACGGCATTCGCGACGCGCGCGGAAAGATCGGGGTCACGTGACGAAAATTCGATCGTCAGCACCCGCGTCTTCATCGGCGACAACACCGTAAGCCGCTCGAAATATGATTCGAGAATGCGATCTTCCGGCGAGAGACGCGTCGGATCGCGCTTCAGGCCAACAAGGATCAGCAGGCGTTCGACCGCGCCGAGCCCGTCTGCAAGCGGATCGAATTCCGGATTGCCCTGCAGACCGACATTCTTGATGACCTTGCGCGCAAGATCGCGCGACGTGAGAATCTGGACCTGGCTGCCTACGGCTTCCGCATCGAGCTGCTGCGTCACGCCAGTCTCGCTACGCTCGGGACCGGGCAGGAAGTTCTGCTGGTTCTCGAGGACGATCCGCGCCTCCGCGGTGTAGCGCGGGCGCATGACATTCACGACCGCGGCGCTGATCACAAAGGCGAGAAGCGTCGGGATGATAATCCAGCGCTTGCGCGCGACGACAATGCGCTTCAGCGCGAGGAGATCGATCTCCTCGACCTTCGCATGTGGCCTTTCGATAATTGACGGCCCGACTCGCATGGAACGCTCCGCTTCAAGCGATCCAACTCTTTCAATTCAAGGTTGAAGCCACGTTAATTAGCGCATTTGGCAGAGTGAGCTTTTGTTAACCATGCGAGCATAAAACCCATCTTGTCCGCGTTCGCGCGGGTCCGTGCGTCATCGCACTGGACACGGATGGTGAGTTCATGCGGCGCTCGATCACGGCCCTTTGCGTTCTTTTCCTTGTCGCGCTTTCCGGCTGTGCCGGGCGCTTCCGCGGCGATCTCTATGCCGTCGCACCGGAGCCTTACACGGTCGGCACCGGCGACCGCCTTCGCATCATCGTCTATGGGCAGGACGGCCTGTCCAACTCATATTCCGTCGATTCCGTAGGGCAGATTTCCCTGCCGCTCGTTGGTTTCGTCAACGTCAATGGCATGACGCTTCCTGGCGTGGAGCGTACCGTCGAGGCACGCCTGCGCAACGGATACATCCGCGAGCCGCGAGTCTCCTGCGAGGTCGAGGCTTACCGGCCCTTCTTCATCCTCGGCGAAGTCACGACGCCCGGCCAGTATCCCTTCGTCAACGGAATGACTGTGCAGAACGCGGTCGCCATCGCCAGTGGCTTCACGCCCCGCGCCTACCAAGGCGCTGCAACGATGACCCGCAACATGGGCGGACAGGCTGTCGTAGGCGACGTGCCGATCAACGCGCCGCTACGGCCGGGCGACACGATCGTCGTGCGTGAACGATTCTTTTGAGATTAGGGCGCAGGCTGTCGCGGTCCGTATCGTGAACCGCGTGAAATTGCGTGCTTTTCAAATTCAGTTGCCGCACCGGCTTTAATCAGGTGCTATTGTGAACGGCGGCGATCCCCGGCAACGGGCGCTGCGCATCGTCCACGTGCTGCGTGCACCGCTTGGCGGCCTGTTCCGCCACGTCGTCGACCTCGCCGAAATGCAGATCGCGCGCGGCCATCAAGTCGGACTTGTTACCGATTCGCTGACAGGCGGCGATGCCGCCTCGGCGAGCCTGTCGGCGATGGAGAGTCGACTGGCTCTCGGGCTCATGCGTCTGCCGATGCGCCGCCTCCCACACCCAACCGATCTGGCGGATATGTGGCGGATCGACAAACATCTGCGTGGTCTGCGACCCGATGTCGTGCATGGCCACGGCGCCAAAGGCGGGCTTTTCGCGCGCGCACCGGGCGTGCTGCGCGCCTCGCCTGTCGTGCGCGCCTACACGCCGCACGGCGGCTCCTTCAACTACAAGCCGGGCACGAAGTCGCATCGGCTCTTCATGCGCGTCGAAGCCATGCTCGCGCGCGGCACGGATCTCCTTCTGTTCGAGAGCGATTATATTGCCGGCCGCTTCAATACCTATGTTGACGCGCATCGACCGCTGCAGCGGACTATCGTCAACGGACTGAGCGAGGCAGAATTTCAGCCTGTCGCGCCCGATGCCGACGCCGCCGATCTTCTCTATGTCGGCGAACTTCGCTCCGCGAAAGGCATCGACACATTGATCGATGCACTCGCGATTGCCGGCAAGACGCTCGGCACCGTTCCGAACCTCGTGCTTGTCGGCTCGGGGCCGGACAAGGCGCAACTCGAAGAGCAGGCGGCGCGGCGCGGCATCGCCGACCGCATCCGCTTCGCCGGTGCAATGCCTGCGCGTGAAGCGTTTCGACTAGGGCGCATGCTCGTCGTGCCGAGCCGGGCTGAATCGCTGCCTTATGTCGTTCTCGAAGCCGCCGCTGCCCGTGTGCCGATGATCGCAACGCGTGTCGGCGGTATCCCCGAGATTTTCGGCTCCTACGCCGATCGGCTGATTACCTGCAACGATCCTGCCTTGCTTTCGCAAGCGATCGCGATCGCGCAGCAGACCGCTCATGCAAGTCTTGCGCGCGATGCCGATGCTCTC
The DNA here is from genome assembly GCA_965246795.1 of Beijerinckiaceae bacterium. Lineage (GTDB taxonomy): Bacteria > Pseudomonadota > Alphaproteobacteria > Rhizobiales > Beijerinckiaceae > JAJXWB01. Next base: position 251,581 of record CBDFFN010000012.1, read on the forward strand.
GCCGATCATGTCGCCAGCCGCTTCACGCTCGGCGCGATGGTCGATGGCGTCCTCGCCGGCTACGCCGACGCACGCCGTCACAAGGATGCGCCGCACGAACGTGCAGCGAAAATGGTCGCTCTTACGCACTGATCGGGTCCGTCGATGGGTTACACAGCCGAAGACATGCGCCGGGTTGCCGCACCTGCGCCCGCGGTCACCGACGAAAAGGTCGCGATGCGCGATCGACTGCGGCGCCTTGCGCTTGCGGAGGCGATGGCGGGGCAAACGCCGCGGCGCGCCTATTCGCCGATCGTCCTCTCCGGCCTCGTGCGGCTGATCGAATTCTGTGCCATCCTCGTCACGGGTGTCGCAGCGCACAAACTCTACATCGGCGACGCGATCCCCCTCGCCTATCTCATCGCCGAACCAGCAGTTGCCTTCGTCGCACTCATTACGTTTCAAGCGCTCGGCCTCAACAGCACCACCGCCTATCGCAATCCGGTCTCCGCGGGCTTTCGTCTGGTGGGCGGCTGGACAGCCATCCTCGTTGCAACGCTGGCGCTCGTCTTCTTCCTGCGCCTGGAACTCGTGTTCTCGCGCGTGTGGATCGCTGCCTGGTACGTCAGCGGGCTCGTCGTGCTCCTTACGGGACGTGTCGTGCTGTCGCTTCTCGTGCGTCGCATGACGTCGAGCGGGCAACTCGATCGCCGCACTGTCATCGTCGGTGGCGGCAGTGCGGGCGAATCCGTGCTTCGCGATCTCGGTTCGCAGAAGCATACCGACCTGCGCATCTGCGGCGTGTTCGACGATCGTACGGACGAGCGTTCGCCCGATGTCGTCGCCGGATATCCGCGCCTTGGCACCGTCGACGATCTCGTCGAGTTCGCGCGACACACGCGCATCGATCTCGTCATCTTCACGCTGCCGATTTCGGCGGAAGAGCGCCTGCTGCAGATGCTGCGCAAGCTCTGGATATTGCCGATCGACATTCGCCTTGCGGCGCACACGAACAAGCTTCGCTTCCGGCCCCGCTCCTACTCGTGGATCGGCAACGTGCCGGTGCTCGATGTCTTCGACAAGCCGATCACAGACTGGAGCGTCGTCATCAAGACGCTGTTCGACAAGGTCGTCGGCGGTCTGATGCTGCTCGGGCTTTCGCCTGTCATGCTGCTCGTTGCGCTGGCGGTGAAGCTCGACTCGCGCGGACCAGTGTTCTTCCGCCAGACGCGGCATGGCTTCAACAACGAGGAAGTCCCGGTCCTGAAGTTCCGCTCGATGTATGTCGATCAGCTCGACCATCTGGCCGCCAAACAAGTGACGCGCAACGATCCGCGCGTGACGCGTGTCGGTCGCTTCATCCGCCGCACGTCACTCGATGAACTGCCGCAGCTCTTCAACGTCGTGTTCTCGGGCACGCTCTCACTCGTCGGTCCGCGGCCGCATGCGGTGCTGGCGCGCGCCGCGGAGCGCCGCTACGACGAAGTTGTCGACGGCTACTTCGCCCGCCACCGCGTTCGTCCGGGTCTCACCGGATGGGCACAAATCCACGGCTGGCGCGGCGAGACCGATACGCCGGAGAAAATCCAGAAGCGCGTCGAATGCGACCTCTACTACATCGAGAACTGGTCGATCCTGCTCGACATCTACATCCTCGCGATGACGCCGTTTGCGCTCCTGAAGGCCGAGAATGCGTACTAGGCGCTCATGCGCCTACGTACTTCTATCGACGCTCGCTTTCGTCATTACCGCAGCCGCGGAGCCCGCGGCGCTTCGCATCGATCTCGCCGGCAATCCGACAACCCTCTTCGACGTCGCCAAGAAGTCATGCGGCGACTTCACGCAGCCCGACATCAATCCGCGCGCCTTTCGCAATGCTGCCGGCGAAACACGCGTTTTCGCGCTCGATCAGGATAACCGTCCGCTCGTTGGACAGTCTTTGCTTGCACTCGAACCGTCGTGCCGCTCGGCGCTGTCGTCAGGCGAGAACGCCGATCCCGCTGCATTCGACGGCCGTCGTTACATCACATCGACATGGACCACGGACGGAAAGAACGTCGCTGCACTGGTCCACAACGAATATCACGCCGATGCTCATCCGGGCCGCTGCCGCACGCCGGACGGCCTCGCCTGTTGGTACAACACAATTCTTGCTGTCCGTTCGAGTGATGGCGGCATGACCTTCGCGCCCGCGTCACCGCTCGTCGTCGCGAGCGCGCCCTTCCGGCAAGACAGCGATCAGACACGCCATCGTGGCTTCTTCAACCCGTCGAATATGTTTGCAGGTCCCGGCGGCGTGTACACGTTCACCTCGACGACGGGGTGGAGCGTTCAAGACGCCGGCGCCTGTCTCCTGCGCAATCGCGATCCGCTCGATCCCGCGGGATGGCGCGGGTGGGATGGCCAACGTTTCGCGGCGCGTTGGAGCGATCCCTACCGCCAGACACCGCATGCCGATCCTTGCCGACCTATAAAGCCCTTCGGCTATCCCGTGGCGTCCGTCGTGCGGCACCGCGGCAGTGGGCTCTATCTCGCGATCTGGGAGCAACCGAAACTAGCGGCACCCTCGGCCTTCGGTGATTTTCCGGTCGCCGGCATCTACCTCGCGACGTCGCGCAATCTCATCGACTGGAGCGATCCCTCGCTCGTCGTGCCGACGGCTGTCGTTCACCAGCCTTGCGGCTTGCGCGACGAAAATCGCGGTGGCGTCATCCTTGCCTACCCCGCTTTGCTCGGCGACAAGGCGGTGGGTCGCAACTACGACGATGTCAGCGACCAGCGTGGTTGTTTGTGACGCGCATCGCGCTCGACGGCTGCAACCCCGGCACGAAACGCGTGCTTCTGCGGCAAGCCGTCACGATCTCCCGAGAATCAATCAGAGGGTTACCGCTTCGTTAACTATGCCGGCGCAAGACTGTCCGCGTGGATACAGTCGCCACCACTGCCGCGCCAAAGTCGAAGCGCGAGAAACTCCTGCTTGCCGTGCTCTTCACGATGCACGCGCTGAGTTGCGTCTCTTTCATCGAGCCGAGCCCCTACGAATTTCTCTTCTTCCTCCTCATCCCGGTCGCACTTCTGCGTGGTCTCGTGCTGACGCGGACGACGCTGCTCTTCTTCTTTCTCATCTTGCTCGTTGTCGGCTCGCAGGCCGTCGCACTATTCCCCTACATTCAGCACCAGCCCGTCGACGGAACGCTGACACCCGCGGTCTACACGTTCTTCACGGTTTATCTTTTCACCAGCGCGCTGCTCTTCGCGATGATCTTCTCGCGCAACTGCGAGACGCGCCTTTCGATCGCGATCCGGGCCTACGCGATATCCTGTGTCTTCGCGGGTCTCTGGGGCATCGCGGCCTATCTCGATATCGGCGGCCTTGCGGCGCGCGAGCCGATCGTCGGACGCGTTGCCGGCCCATTCAAGGACCCGAACGTGCTCGGTTCCTATTGCATTCTCGGCGTGCTGTTCTTTCTACAACGCGCCGTGCTCGGCACAGGCTGCCGACGGCTTGTAAGCTTCGCCTGCTTCGTCATCGTCATAACAGGCGGTGTCTTCCTGTCCTTCTCGCGCGGTTCATGGGGCGCAACCATCTTCGCAATGCTGCTGATGGGCATCTCGAGCTATGTCACGGCGCAAGAGCCTTGGGTTCGCAGCCGCATCCGTCGCGCAATCCTCATGCTCGCATGCGTCGGCGCGACCGCCGCTGCGATCATCGTCGCCACGCCGACCCTGCGCGATACCGTCCTCGATCGCGCCAAGGTCACGCAGGATTACGACGCGGGCGAGTCCGGCCGCTTCGGGAATCAGCAGCGTTCGATCTCGATGCTGCTCGATCGCCCCCTTGGCTTCGGGCCGTTCCGCTTCCCGACTTACTTCGTTTTACAGCCGCATAATTCTTACGTCGGCGGCTTTGCCGATGGCGGCTGGATCGGTGGTTTTGCGTTTATCGCACTTGTGCTCGCGACCAGTACGATCATCCTCCAATTGATATTCCGCTGGTCGCCGCTGCTTCGGCAAATGCAGGTGGTCGGTCCGGCTCTTCTAGCAATCTTCCTGCAAGCCATGCAGATCGACATCGATCACTGGCGCTTCGTGTTTTTTATTCTCGGCGCCGTCTGGGGCATCCGCGCAGCGATGGAGCAGCCGGAGCTAGCGAGCGCGCAAGGGTTGCGCGGTCTGACGCAATCGAACGCTGGACGGTTGCGACAATCGGCGGCGTAACGGATCCTCGAACCAGCGGAAGCTCGCGATGCCCGCAAGAACGATCACGGCATAGGTGCTGAGCGAGAGGGCAATCAACGCGAGTGCGCTCGTCAGTCCGAGCTTCCGCGCCACGATGACAGCGGCGACCTGAAACAGCGTGTGGATCATGTAGATCGCAAAGGATGCGTCGCCGAGGATGACGCCCGCGCGGGATGTGAAGTGCGAACGCGGCACATCGCGCTCGGCCAGCGCGAGCAAGGCAACCAGCAGCGGGAAGCAGGCGATGACAAGCAACGGCGGCGCACCTGCCAGCATCAGCGCGAGCACGGCAAGTGCTGTAGCATGCGCGGTTATCCAACTCACCCGCACCGCGTTGGCGCGCGAAACGATCACGCAGACCGCCATGCCGGCAAGAAACGGTGCCACGGCGCGTAGATTGCCGAAGTCGAATGTCGCGTCGTCGCCGGGCCGCATCCCGAGCCAGCTGCGGACAAGTTCGATGCTGATCGCAAGTCCCGCTGCAAGCGATAGCGTCGGCCATGCGCCCCCGCGTCGGACATACAGCGCGAACGCTGGAAACAGGAGATAAAGGAACCATTCCGCCGAGATCGACCATGATGGGATGTTGAGACCCGCGTGGTTGGTGACACCCCACGCTTGCACGAGCAGCAGGTTCGCCGGCAGGAGCGACGGATCGAAGAAGGATCGGTCGCGAACGGAAATGTTCAGCGCGACGACACCAACGCCGATGAGACAGAAGATGATCAGCGTCGCGAGATGCAAGGGATAGATGCGCGCCAAACGCTTGCGCAGGAACGTCGCATAGTCCCGCCACGTCGCGATGCGCGCACCGTAGGTGTGCATGATGACGAAGCCGGACAGAACAAAGAAGAAGTCGACGAACAGCGAAAATCGTTCGAGCGTGTTCGTCGGGTTCGCGAGCAGTGGGCGGAAATGGTTCTCGAAATGGTAGAAGACGACGCCGCTGGCGGCGAGAAAGCGATAGGTATCGAGCGCACAATATCGCGGCGGCGCATTCGTGTTAGCCGGCGTCATCGTCCTGTCGCCCGCGCCACGAACGGCCATGCCATGCGCTCGCGCAGGACGCGCAGCCAATCGGGCTGCATGAAGAAGCGTTCGACCAAGGCGTAGAAGACAAGCCCGACGACAAGAACCGCGACCAGTTCGCCGATGGCAAGCAAGCAGATCGCCGCAACAGGCGCATCCGGGCAGACCTTCGCGGCAATCGCCGTCATCAGCTGGATTGCCTGCAGATGCGTGAGATAGAGCGAGTAGCAGGCGCCGCCGACAAGACTGATCCACGGCAGCACGCAGAAGCGTCGGAATGCGGATTGCGGCGCAAAGACCGCGACGAACATCGTGGCGACACTTGCGAGCGCCGCTGCACGCATCGCCATGCCCACGGCGAGATCGGCCGACGTCACCGGGTCTGGCGCTTTCGGCAGCAGGACATAGGCGACGAACGCACCCCACCCCGCGACATCGACAAGCCAGGCGGGCACACGCGCAACCCAACGCACGAGAGTGCCCTGCGCTTGTGCGAGAACAAGGCCGAGCCAGAAGAAATGCAGGAAACGTAGCAAGCTCGTTTCGACATGCGCGGGGCCGATAGACGTCGGCGCGAGCAGCGAAAGCAGACTGCCTCCGATGAGCCCAACAATGCCGAGCGTGACGCGCGCGACAGTGCTTTTGCAAAGCAGCCAAAGCGCGAAGAAGAGCGGCGCGAGAATGTAGAACTGCACTTCCACTTCAAGCGACCAGCCCGGCGGAAACAGCTTTGGATAGGTGCCCCAGATCAGATCGTGCGCGTAGACGATGCTTCCGCCAAGGCTTGCGGCAAGCGATTGCGGCGCGACGAAAAACTGTTTCGTGCCTTCCGGCGAATAGCCCGTCGCCGTGATGACCGCGAATGTCGCGAGCAACAGGATGAGATACGGCGGCTCGATGCGCATGATGCGCCGGCCGAAGTACCGCTTCAAAAATGCACCCGAGAGCGGATGCGCTTTCGCGCGTTCCGCCTGGCTCGCGAGAATGAAGCCGCTGACAGCGAAGAAGAGATAGACGCCGAGACCGGGCCGCTGGATCATCTCGCCGGCCCAGGAATTCCCGGTCGCGCTCTGCGCGGCGGGAAAGAAGCGCACCAGCCGCTCGGCGAGATGGCCAACGATGACGATGGCAATGGCGAGAAATCGCAGCCCGTCGATCTCAGGGCGGTAGGCGCCGCCCGACAGATGCCGGCGCAGGCGAAGCGGCAAAGCGTGTAGCCCGGCACGCGCCGCTGCAAGCGGCGGCACGACGCCGGCCGGCGAGAAGCGCGATGAAGCTGCGGGCATGGTCCCGCATCTTCGCGCATCGCGCTTGACGAAGCTTTAAGCCCACCCGACACGAACGGCATGAACATGCGCGCATTTCTGCCAGCCACCGCCGGCCTGCTCGGTGCGGCCGGCGTCGTCGCTGCGGCCGCGGCCGCCCACGGCGGTGGCAGCGACACCCGACTTGCGGCCGCCGCGCAAATCCTGCTCGCACATGCACCAGCGGTGCTGGCGCTCGCGGTCGCTCGAGGAGTTGGAGGTCAGCCGCCGCGCATCCTGTCGCTCGCCGGCTGGGCGATGGTGGTGGGTGCGGTCCTCTTCTCCGCCGACATGGCGGCGCGGCATTTCGGCGGCAACAGCCTCTTCCCGATGGCTGCACCGCTCGGCGGCCTCGTACTGATCGGGGCGTGGCTTGCGGCAGCCGTCGCCTTCCTCGTCCCCCGATCTTGATCTGGACAGTGGCGGGCCGGGCGTGCGACGCCCCGCTCAAGGGGTTCTGCCGCCACCTTCCGGAGTATCCGTGCCACGCATTCTGATCGTCGAAGACGAGCCACTGATCGCCCTCACGGTCGAGGACATGCTGCTCGAGCTTGGTTACGAGGTGGCGGGCACCGTCGGACGCATCGACGAGGCGCTGGCCTTCGTCGACCGGGAGACGTTCGACGGCGCGATCCTCGACGTAAATCTTGGACGCGACAAAATCGACCCGGTCGCCGATCTTCTTGCGCAGAAACAGTGCCCGTTCGTGTTCTCGACGGGCGAAGGCGCCGGGGGCCTTCCCGCCGCGCACGCCGCGCGGCCGTTCGTCGCGAAGCCGTTCCGCCTTCAGGACATCGAGCGGGCGCTCTCTGCCGCTGTGCCGCTGGCGTAAGGTTAATCAAAGACGAACGGGCAATTCGCTTGAGCCGGACAAATTGTCCGCTTATGACGCAAGTCGCGGTAAGCGAGTTGCGTTGAGAGGTATAAGTCCCGTGTCTTCATTCGACGTCGTCACGAGATTTCGGGATCGCCTGCTTAGCGAAGCCGAGAAGCCGATCCGCTCCAACCCGTCTTTCGCGATCGCGATCGGCGCCGGGGCATGCCTTGCGGGCTTTGTCCTGTTGGGACCGCTCGCCTCGCGCGGTGTCGCCGACGATGCCGGCGCGATGGCTTTCCTCTTGGGCGAGAGCCGGGGACGCGCCCCTGTACAGCGCTTCAGCCCGCCGCCGATGCAGTCGAGCTTTTACGCGACCGACTCCTCCCTGCCGGCCATCACGGTGAACCCCGCGCGCCGGGTCGCAGCCGCGAAGCCGAAGCAGCGTGTCGCCCGCATCGTGCCACTGCTCGATGAGAACGGCCTGCCGCCGGTCACGAAACTCGTCTTCGCGCCGAAAGACATGTCGCCGTTCGACGATCACACGCTGCAGCGCGGCGACGCCGTCATGACAGCAAAAGGGCTTCGCATCTTCCAGGGTGCACGTCGCTATCCCTTCACGGTCGCCGATTTCCGTTCGCTCCTCACGGCGCGTGGCGTGTCGCATCGCAACGATCTTCTCGCCATCGACCGCGCAACGCCTGCCGCGCAATGGTCGGCGAATTTCGGCGCGCCGCCTTTCGTCGCGAGCATCGTGCGCAAGCCCGAGATCAGCGCCTCGGCCGTACGCGCAATCGAGACATTCCGGCGCTCCTGACGGTTTCGCACCGCGCGCTTTGCCCCTAATCTGTCGGTCGACAGGTTCACGGGGAGTTCGAGGGAATGAAGAAGGTTTTTGCCGGCGCGACCGAGGCGCTCGCCGGCCTGCTCAAGGATGGGCAGGTCATCATGTCCGGCGGCTTCGGTCTGTGCGGCATTCCCGAGACGCTGATCGAAGCCGTGCGCGAATCCGGCGTGCGCAATCTCACCGTCATCTCCAATAACGCCGGCGTCGACGGGCTCGGCCTCGGCGTGCTGCTGGAAACGAAGCAGATCGCGAAAATGATCTCGTCTTACGTCGGCGAGAACAAGTTGTTTGCCCAGCAATATCTCGCCGGCGAATTGCAGCTCGAATTTAATCCGCAAGGCACGCTCGCCGAACGGATTCGCGCAGGCGGTGCGGGGATCCCCGCTTTCTACACGAAGACCGGCGTCGGCACGCTGATCGCTGAGGGCAAGGACGTGCGCGAATTCGACGGCGAGAAATACGTGATGGAGCGCGGCCTCGTTGCCGACATCTCGCTCATCCATGCATGGAAAGGCGACCACGAGGGCAATCTCGTCTACCGCAAGACAGCCCGTAACTTTAATCCGATGATGGCGACCGCGGGCAAGGTCACGATCGCGGAAGTCGAACATCTCGTCGCGCCCGGCGAGATCGACGTCGATACGATCAGCACGCCCGGCATCTTCGTGAAGCGCATCGTGCACGTGTCATCCGCGAACAAACACATCGAACAGCGCACCGTGCGCAAGCGCCAAGCGGCGTAAGGAGCAGACACATGGCCTGGACCCGCGATGAAATGGCAGCGCGCGCCGCGCGCGAACTGAAAGACGGTTTTTACGTCAATCTCGGCATCGGCATTCCGACTTTGGTGTCGAACTATATTCCGGACGGCATGAACGTGCAGCTGCAAAGCGAGAATGGCATGCTCGGAATGGGACCTTTCCCCTACGAGGGCGAGGAGGATCCCGACCTCATCAACGCCGGCAAGCAGACGATTACGGCGTTGCCGACGACATCCTATTTCTCCAGCGCCGATTCCTTCGCGATGATCCGCGGCGGCCATATCGATCTGTCGATCCTCGGCGCCATGCAGGTGGCCGAGAACGGCGATCTCGCCAACTGGATGATCCCCGGCAAGATGGTGAAAGGCATGGGCGGCGCGATGGATCTCGTCGCCGGCGTGAAGAAAGTCGTCGTCGTCATGGACCACGTCGCAAAGTCGAAGGACGGCACGATCGAGAAGAAGCTGCTGCATCGCTGCACGCTTCCGCTAACCGGTGCTGCGGTCGTCGATCTGCTGATCACCGATCTCGGCGTCTTCGCGATCGACAAGGCGGGCGGCAGCGGCATCCAGCTCGTCGAACTGGCACCTGGTGTCAGCGAGGACGAAGTGCGCGCCAAGACCGAGGCGAGTTTCTCCGTCGCGCTCGCAAAGGCCGCCTGATCTACCTTCGGGAGAGCGGCAAGTGGCCTTGAAAAGGCCGTGCTGCCCGGCGAAGAGCGCCGGATAATGGGCCTCCCCGATCGCGATCCCCTGCCCCCAAGTCCGGCAGCCGAAATGAAGCGTCAGAGCGCGCTTCGCGGTGCGTTCGGCCGCCCGGTCTATTGGGCCGGCGGTGCAGCCGCCGTCGTTGTGCTGATCGCGATCCTCGCGCCGTGGACCGTGTCCCGCAGCGCACTGCGCGATTCCATCTCGGCGCAGTTGCGCTCAGCCGCCGGCGTCTATGTCTTTCCACGCGGCGAGGCGAGCCTGTCGCTGCTGCCGCGCCCGCGCGTTCGCCTCGACGATCTCGCGATGGTCGATCCGAATGGCGCACTCGTCGTCGAAGCCGCTTCGATGAGCGGCGACATAAGGCTGCTGCCGCTTCTCGCCGGCCGACTCGAGGTTGCGGAAGTTGCCCTCACCGCGCCCCGCATCACGATCGACATCGACCGCGCGCCGCTGACGACCGCCGGTGCCGCCGTGCGCGCGACCGAGACGCAGGTGACAGGCACCGCCGCGGACAAGGCAGGCACAGCGCGGCTCGGCGTGTTGTCGATTGCCAACGGCACACTCACCCTTCGGCGCAACGGCAACGCCATTGCCGTCGCGGAGCGCATGAATGCGCGCCTCGACTGGCGCACTGTCGGCTCGCCTGCCGCGCTGACTGCCGATCTGGACTGGCGCGGCAAGCGCCAGCAATTCGTGTTGTGGGTTTCGCAGCCGATCGATCTGCTGCGTGGCGGCCTGTCGCCCGTCACGTTCGAAGCCCGCAACGCGGAAACCACGCTGGTGATGGCCGGCAAAGGCAATGTCGCCGTGAAGCCGCGGTTCGACGGCCGGCTGCAATTGGCGACCACCGCCGCGCCCGACCTTATGGCGTCACTTGGCCTCGATGTAGGCCTGCCCGCCATCATGAGTTCGACAAGCCTCGACGGCGACCTTGTTGCCACGCCCAACTCGCTGGCGCTCACCAATCTGCGTCTCGTCACCGGCGACGAGGTTTTCGAAGGAACGCTCGCGCTGCAGGCCATGCCAGGCGCACGTCCTCTGCTCGCCGGCACGCTCGCGACGCAGGCCGTGTCGCTTTTGCCCTATCTCGAGACCTCTCCGCCGCTGACGACGACCGACGGTCGGCTTAGCGCGCAACCCTTTATAGCGCCGCGCAGCGGGCCCGATCTCGACATTCGCCTATCTGCCGGACGGCTTCGTTACGGGCGACTCCAAGCAACCGACGCGGCTCTGTCTGTGCTCGCAAAGGACAGCCGCTTCGAAGTGTCCATCGCCGACGCGAGCGCCTACGGCGGCGCCGTGAAAGCCCGCGCCGTCGTCGCCGCCGGCGAACAGGGCGCCCCCTCGGATTTGCAGGCGACATTCGTGATGCGCGGCGTCGACTGGGCCGCCGTAGATCGCGATCTTTCCGGCCAGGGCCGTCTCACCGGCACGGCGGACGTCAACGCTTCGCTGCAGGCCAGCGGCGACAGCATGCAGCGCATGGCGCGCACTTTGTCTGGCCAAGGCCGCATCAATTTGCGCAACGGCGACCTTGGTGGACTTGATGTGCCCGGCACTTTGGCCCGGCTGGACAAGCGGCCACTTGCGGCGGCGACCGATCTCGGCAGTGGGCGCACGAAGTTCGAAAGCGCGAAACTTCCGTTCGAAATCGCCAACGGCAATGCGACCGTCACTGGGGGCGAGATCGTCGCGGCGGAATTCGCAATGGCGCTCGCGGGCTCGGTGCAAATCCCTGAGGGTCAGGCAGCGATGACGGCAACGGTTCGGCCCGCCAATGCTGCTGGCGATGCAACGGGCTTCGTCTTCGACGTTGCCGGCCCGTGGAACCGGCCGAGTTTCGTGCCTGACGTGCGCGGGCTTATCCGTCGGTCGGGCGCCGCGTCTCCGCTGTTCGGTACAACGTCCGCGCCGGCACCTGCCAGCTCACAGTGACGCGCGGCGTCCGCTAACCAGCGCGGCCAGTCCGAGCGCGATTGCCACGGCTGCCAACACCAGCGTCGAGAGTGCGTTGATCTCCGGCGTCACGCCGAGCCGTACCTGACTGTAAATGCGCATCGGCAGTGTCGTTGCGCCCGGCCCTGACGTGAAACTCGCGATGACGAGATCGTCGAGCGATAACGTGAAGGCGAGCAGAAAGCCGCTAACGATTGCCGGCGCGATCAGCGGCAGCACGGTATCGCGAAACGCAATCGCGGGCGATGCACCGAGATCGCGTGCGGCCTCCTCAAGACTTGTATCGACGCTGCCGAGACGCGCGCGTACGATGACTGTCACGAAACAGGCCGTGAAGGTCGCATGCGCGAGCACGATCGTCAGCATGCCGCGCTCGATGCCGAATGCGACGAAGACGAGCAGCAGCGCGAGCCCAAGAATAACCTCCGGCAGAACGAGCGGCGCATGCAGCGCGAAGGAGAAGGCGGCGCGCGCTGGCGCACGCGTGGCGCGGGTAAGAACGAGCGCGGCAAGTGTGCCGATCAGCGCCGCTAGTGTCGCCGATGCCAGCGCGACGATCAGGCTGATGCGCGCGCTGTCGAGCAGTGCCGCATCGGCAAGCAATGTCGCGTACCAACGGAGCGAAAAGCCGGACCATGTCGTCAGCAACCGCGATGCGTTGAAGCTGAAGCAGACAAGAGACGCGATGGGCACGTACAGAAACGCAAACCCTATCAAGAGCGCGAGCGGACGCAGGGCTGCGCCAGAACTCATGCGCGCGCCGTGTCGCGCTGCGTGCGGCGCTCGGCGAGCAAGAGCGGCACGAGAAGGAGCAGGACTAGTGTGATCGCTGCCGCGGCGGCCGTCGGCCAGTCGCGATTGGCGAAGAAATCGTTCCACATCACGCGGCCGATCATCAGCGTGTCCGAGCCGCCGAGCAGATCGGGAATGACGAATTCGCCGACCGCGGGAATGAAGACGAGCAGCGAGCCGGCGAGGACGCCGGGCAGCGCAAGCGGCAAGGTGATCGTTACGAACGCCGTCAGCGGTCCGGCGCCGAGATCGCGCGCCGCTTCGAGGAGTGCGGGATCGCGGCGCTCCAACGCTGTGTAGATCGGCAGCACCATGAACGGCAGGTAGGAATAGACGATGCCGAGAACGACGGCGCTGTTGCTGGCGAAGAGGTCAAGCGGTGGCGTGATGAGGCGCAGCGCGACAAGCAATTGCTCCAGCGGCCCATCGTTACGGATCAGGGTCGAAAGCGCATAAACGCGGATGAGAAAGCTGGTCCAGAACGGCGCCATCACGAGCGCCAGCAACGTCGGCCGCCAGCGCCGATCGCTCGCCGCGATGGCATAGGCGAAAGGAAAGGCGACGAGCAGCGTCAGCGCCGTCGCAATGGCGGCGATCACGACCGAGCTAATATAGGCGTCGATGTAAAGCGAGTCCGAGACGAGGCCGCGATAGGCGTCGAGACCGAATTGACCGAGTTTCTCGATGTTCGCTTCAAGCCCGTCGGCCAGACCGAAAACCGGCGCATAGGGTGGCTGCGCTAGTACGCTTTGCGACAGCGACAGCCGCAGCACGAAGAGAAGCGGTAAGACAAGGAACAGCAGCACCCACAGATAGGGCACTGCGCCGACGAGGATGGCGCGGCGGCGGGTGCTGCCGTCAATCATCGAGCAGCCACGTGCCATGCGGCGCGATGCGCAAGGTGACGGCATCGCCGACGGAATGTTTTGGCGCGCCGGATGCAGTCACGCGCAACGTCTCTCCTGTCGTCAGAGCAACACGCAGAAGTGTCTGAGATCCGCGATAAGTCGCATCGGTGACGGTCCCGGCGATATCGCCAGTATGCACGTCGCCGACGTCGATGACATGGATGCACTCTGGCCGGATCGCGAGCGCGACAGACTTGCCCGCCGTCACTGAGCGACGCGTCTGCGCCACGATCGGCCCGATGGATGTCTCTACGGTGACACCGCCCTCGTCGATCACCCCAATACGGCCTTCGAGAATATTGGTCTCGCCGATGAAGCCCGCGACGAAGCGCGACGCCGGACGTTCGTACAGTTCGACCGGTGCTCCGATCTGCGCGATGCCGCCATCGCGCATGAGCGCCACCGTGTCGGCGAGGCCCATCGCCTCCTCCTGATCGTGTGTGACGACAATGAAGGTCGTGCAGAGTGCGCGTTGGATGTCCTTAAGCGCTACTTGCGTGTCAGTCCGTAGCTTGCGGTCGAGCGCCGCCATCGGTTCGTCGAGCAACAGTATCTTCGGCTTTCGTGCGAGCGCGCGCGCCAGAGCGACACGTTGCCGTTGCCCACCCGAAAGCTGATCGGGCTTGCGCGATGCGAGGCCGTCAAGCTGCACGAGGTGCAACATTTCGCTTACGCCCTCGGCCTCTTTCGCGCGGGAAAGACCGGCACGATGCAGGCCGTAGCCAATATTTCCCGCAACGCTCATGTGCGGAAAGAGCGCGTAGGACTGGAACATCATGTTCACGGGCCGGCGCTCCGGCGGCACGCCCCGCATATCGACGCCGTCGATACAGACGCGTCCGACGTCGGGCGTCTCGAAGCCCGCGATCAGCCGCATCAGGGTCGTCTTGCCGCAACCGGACGGCCCGAGCAGCGCGAAGAACGATCCCGGCGGCACGCTCAGCGACAGATCGGCGACAGCTTTCGTTGCGTCAAAAGCCTTCGACACGCCCTCGATCGAAACCGCGGGCGCGGCGCGTTCAGACATTCGCGCGCAGGCGGCGCGCAGCGCGCAGCGTGTTGGCCATAAGGCCCGGCACCGTCAGCTGCCCGACGCCACCCGGCACAGGTGTGATCGCATCGGCAACGGACAAAGCCTCGTCGTAGGCGACGTCCCCGACGAGCTTCGTCTTGCCGTCCGCACCCGCTACACGATTGATGCCGACATCGATGACGATCGCGCCGGGTTTCAGCCAGACGCCGCGCACCATTTCCGGACGCCCGACCGCCGCAATGAGAATATCGGCGCGACTGACGACATCGGCGAGATCGCGCGTCTTGGAATGCGCAATCGTCACCGTCGCATCCGCCGCAAGCAGAAGCTGCGCGACAGGCTTGCCGACGATGTTCGAGCGTCCAAGCACGACGGCCTCGCTACCAGCAACGGTGCGGCCGAGCGCGGTGGCCGCAAGCGTCGCAAGTTGCAGGCAGCCCGCCGGCGTGCAGGGAATGAAGGCGTCGACGGTATCACCGATCGCGAGCAGACCGGCATTGACGGGATGAAAGCCGTCCACATCCTTGGCGGGATCGACGCGGCGCAGAACGCGCGAAGTGTCGATGTGTTTCGGCAATGGCATCTGGACGAGAATGCCGTGGATCGCAGGATCAGCGTTTAGTTGATCCACCAAAGCAAGAAGTACGGCCTCTGACGTGTCGGCGGCGAGGTCGTGTTGCACGGAGTGAAAACCGCATTCGCGCGCGAGTTTGCCCTTCGAGCGCACGTAGACGCCGCTTGCGGGATCGTTGCCGACGAGCACGGTTGCGAGGCCCGGTCGTGTGCCTCCCCCGATAAGAGCCTGTGCGTCGCGCTTGATCTCGGCGATCATGGCCGCCGCGGCGACCTTGCCGTCGATGATCAAGGCGCGGCTGATGGACGGGCGCAGGATATCCGCGCCGGGCTTTTCCGACATGCGGCTCTCCGGTTTCGCCGTTCTTTTGTCAGACGCGCAATGCTCTGTGAAGGCGCTACGCGCTCGGCGCTGTGAAGTCGTAGATGGCCCGGTGACGCGCCGAGCCGCCCGGCGGCAGAATGCGCATGGAGGGCTTGTCCGCAAGCTCGCCGGCAAAATCTGCGGGATCGCCGTGGCCCGTCCAGGATTCGAGGCACAGGAACGGCGCAGGTGGACGCGACCACAGCGACAGATGCGCGAAATTCTCGTGCGTGAGGCGAAGTGCGCCCAAATCTTCGACCTCGTACGTGAACGTCGAGGAGCGCGTGTCGAGAAAGCACAGCGCCTCGCGCGACATCAGTTCGCGCGTCAGCGTCAGGTCTTTGCCGTCGAACTCCAGAGGTCGGAGTGTAGTGTCGAACAGTCCGTCAGCGGTGATGACTGGCACGGACGGTTCTACCTGTGTCGAGAAGGTCAGCTGCGCATCGGCACCGGCCGGCCAGCGGAAGCCTGGATGCAGGCCGAGGGCATAAGGCATAGGCACATCGCCGGCATTCGACACCGTCGCGGTGCATCCAAGGCCCCCGACGCGAAGCTCAAACGCGATTTCAAGCGCAAACTCGAAAGGGTAGTTTTCGCGCGTTGTTTCATCCGCGCGGTCTCGAAGTATCAGCCGATCATCTTTCGCTTCAATAACATCAAACGTCCGCGTTGCCGCGAAGCCATGCACGCCCATCGGATAGGTGCGCCCATCGACGCGGATGACGTGGCCTTGCGTCCAGCCAATGACGGGAAAGAGGATTGGCGCGACCGCATCCCAAACGGCGACGTCCGGCGACCACAACAGATCGCGACCGTCGACGGACCAGCTCCGCAATTCCGCACCGCGGCGCGCGATGGTCGCGACAGCGTCGCCCGACCGCAGCGTGATACGATCTGGCTCGCTCAGGCGACGAGCCGTCTTTGTGATGTTGCAGTCGATAGCGGAAGGATCTCACGCGCCGGCCGACCGATCCAGTATCCCTGCGCCTCCTCACAGCCAAGCGCGCGCAGCGTCGCGATCTGTTCCGGTGTTTCGACGCCCTCCGCCGTCACGCAGATTTCGAGCTCGCGACACAGCTCAATTACCGCGCGCACGATCGCCTTCGCGCGCGGATTGCCCGGCAGATGTCCGACGAAGGCGCGATCGATCTTCACTCCGTCGATCGGCAAGCTTTGCAGATGCTGCAGCGACGAGAAGCCGGTGCCGAAATCGTCCAGCACCAACCGCAGGCCGGAGCGATGTAGCGCATCGACGGTCTGCAGCACGACAGGCTCACCCTGAAACAGGATCGACTCGGTCATCTCGATCTCGAAGCGGTTGCGCGCGAGCCCATGACGGTCGAGCGATTTGCGGATCGTATCGACCAACGCAAGACTGCGGAACTGGTCGAGCGAGAAATTGACGGAGACGCGGATGTCGTCCGGCCAGCCGGCGGCGGCACGGCAGGCTTCGTCGATGACGAACTCGCCGATGTTACGGATAAGACCGTTGGCTTCCGCCACCGGAATGAAATCGGCAGGCGCGATCGGGCCATAGGTCGGATGCGTCCAGCGCAGAAGCGCTTCGTAGCCACACACGCGGTCTGCGCGAAGCGCCAGGATCGGCTGGAATGCGAGATGCATTTCCTTGCGTTCAATTGCCTTGCGTAGGTCGAGCGTCCAGGCGCGCTTGCGACGGATGAGCATGTCGTCTTTTGCCTGGAAGAGGCGAAACGCATTGCGGCCGCTGTTCTTGGCCTCGTAGAGCGCAATATCGGCGCGTTCGAGAATGGTCTCCGTGACAAGACCGTCCGAAGGCGCCAGCGCGATGCCGATGCTGAGCGCCGTGCCGACGTCCTCGCCGGAAATCGCCATCTTTGCAACGAACAGCGCGAGCAGCCGCTCGGCAATATCGGCGGCTTCCTGCGGCGTCTGTACGCCACGCGCGAGAATGGCGAATTCGTCGCCGCCGACGCGGGCGAGAAGATCGTTGCCGCGTACTGCAGAGGAAAGCCGGGCCGCGACATGGACCAGGAGTGCGTCACCTGCGGGATGGCCAAAACGATCATTGACCGTCTTGAAGCCGTCGAGATCCATCGAGAAAAGCGCGAAATTCTCGCCATATCGGCGGCAGCGCTCGACGGCTTCGTCGAGCGCCGGAAGCAGCGCCGTGCGATTGGGAAGCTGGGTCAGCCCGTCGAGCGTCGCGCGTCGCTCGGCGTCGCTTTGCGCCAGCACGCGGGCGATGAATTGCTGCGCATGGGCGCAAGCGCCCGCCATCAGCACGACTGCATAGGTGATGACGAGGATGCCGATCAGCGTGTAGCCAAACTGACCCATCCGCAGCATCGCGACCTCGGCACCGATGGCGATGGGAACAACAAAGGCCAGCGCCGCAAGCGGCACGGCGGCAAGCACGAAGCAACCCGCGCAGAGCATGCCGATGGCAAGGCATACGAGGACGAATTGCTCGCTCTGTACGCCATCGAAGAACAGGACTGGCACGACGCCCCAAAGCGCGCCGAGCACGAACGCATTGAGGATGGCGCGGCGGATGCCCCGCCGCGACGCGATCCGCGATGCCGTCGTGCGCACGCGGTGTCCACGCGAACGCAGATAGATGAACAGCGTGACGACGCTCAGTGCAAAAGCCCAGAGCGTCGCGAGATCGGCGTGAGGCGAGCGAATGAGCGAGGCGAGAAGGATACCGCCGTTGACGATATTCGCCGCCATCACGCCGCGCGAAAAGCGGCTCAGTGCGCCGATCTGCGCCGCACGAATTTTTCCGGCGTCATCGCGGCGCTCCCCCACCTGCTCGTGCAGGGCGTAGTCGATGGCGAGCGCGGCACGAAGCCATCGAAAGCGCGATCCTTGCGCCGCCGCTTCAACTTCTTCCCTTGCGTCACGCATGACCTGCGTTTCCATCCTCAAGTGCAGGATGAGACGCGTCTTTCCTCAACGTTCCCTGAAACGTGCCCAACGTCTGACCGGAGGGTTAACGCGACGTAAGACACGAACCTATATTGCGGGACAATACTGCCGCTTGGGTAGCGTCAGACCTGCTCGATCTCGACCAGCGTGCCGTCGAAGTCTTTGGGATGCAGGAACAGTACAGGCTTGCCATGCGCGCCGATCTTCGGCTCGCCGTCGCCAAGAACGCGCGCCCCCTTCCCCTTTAGTACATCGCGGGCGACGATGATGTCGTCGACCTCGTAGCAGACATGATGCATGCCGCCGGACGGGTTCTTGGCCAGGAATGCCGCGATCGGGGAATTGTCGCCGAGCGGATGCAGCAACTCGATCTTCGTGTTCGGCAGTTCGATGAAAACGACCGTCACGCCATGTTTGGGCTCGGCCTGCGGCGGCGAAACCTTCGCGCCGAGCGTATCGCGGTAGAGCGCGGCGGACTTCTCCAGGTCCGGCACGGCGATAGCGACGTGGTTGAGACGGCCGATCATTCAGACCTCGACGACGAGAACGTTCACTTGTGGGCGCTTGCCCCAAACCTGATAGACCGCGGCCCGCACGGCGCGTTCCACCGCGTTGGAGACGGTGTCCGCATCGCCGCGTCGCTTGCGCGGCAGCGAGTCGAGCGTCGAGAACAGTGCCTTGTCGACGATAAGGTCGAGGGCAGCACCGGAATTGTCGCGCGCCGGCAGACCTGTCAGCACGACATCGGGATCGCCGACCACGTCGCCTTGCCGCGAGATCGCGATGGCGACGGTCACGATGCCCGCGAAGGCGAGTTTCACGCGTTGCCGCACGGCTTCGTCGGTGGCATCGACAAGGATCGAGCCGTCCTGCAGAAGCCGGCCCGTCGTCACCTCATCGATAATGCCGGGCTGCCCCGGCCCGAACGAGACCATGTCGCCGTTGCGCACGCCGACGACATGGTCGATGCCTCTTGCGCGCGCAAAGCGCGCGTGTTCGGCAAGATGCTGCGGCTCGCCATGCGCCGGCACGAGGATTTTCGGCCGTACCCACTCGTACATACGCGCGACCTCGTCGCGTCGTGGATGGCCGGAGCAATGCACGAGGCCCGTGCGGTCGGTGATGACCTCGACTCCCTGCATCACGAGCCCGTTGATGACGTCGCCGACCTCACGCTCGTTGCCGGGGATGGTGCGCGACGAGAAAATAACGCGGTCGCCGGACGCCAGCGAGATCGCAGGATGCTCGCCCTGCGCAATCCGCGCGATCGCCGCGCGCGATTCACCCTGGCTGCCTGTCGCGATGACGAGCACCTTTTCGCGTGAAAGCGAGGCGTAGCGGTCGGTCGAGAAAACGAGCGGCACGTCGTCGAGGAAGCCGCACTCTCGCGCAACACCGATGGTGCGGTCGAGCGCGCGACCGACGACAATGATCTGGCGCCCTGCCGCCTCCGCTGCGCGCGCGACAGCGCGGATGCGCGCGACGTTAGAAGCAAACAGCGTCACGACGACACGCGCGGGCGCATCGGCAATGATCGCGGCAAGCGCGGTTGCGACATCGGCTTCCGACGGGCTTACACCCTCACGAAAGATGTTGGTGGAATCGCAAACCAGAGCGAGGACGCCCTCGTCGCCGACTTCACGCAGTCGAACCTCGTCCGTCGGTTGGCCAACGCCGGGTTGCGGATCGATCTTCCAGTCGCCGGAATGCACGATCGTGCCGGCGGGCGTGCGGATGACGAGCGCGCAGCTTTCGGGAATGGAATGCGCGACCGCGACGAATTCGAGATCGAAGGGACCGAGCGCGATGCGCCCGCCCTGCTCCACGATATTCAACGGCACCTTCGGTGCGCCGGGCTCGGACAGCCGGCGCGTTTCCAGCAGGCTCATCGCGAAGCGTGTGCCGTAAAGCGGACATCGCAGTTTCGGCCACAGCGCAGCGACGCCGCCGACATGATCTTCGTGCGCATGCGTGATAACGAGCCCGACGAGGTCCTTGCGGATCGTCTCGACGAAACTCACGTCGGCATAAACGAGATCGATGCCCGGCAGGTCCGGTCCGGCAAAGCCAAGCCCGCAATCGACCATCAGCCATTTGCGCCGAGCCGGCGGCCCAAAGCCATAGAGCGCGGCATTCATGCCGATCTCGCCCAAGCCTCCAAGCGCGACGAACACAAGTTCGTCGGCCGTCGTTAGCATTGATTCACGCGGTGACCTCGGTTTTTCGGGAACGAGCGAAGTGTACGTCGCCGGCGTCGATTGTGATCAGGCCGTCGTCTGTCGCGACGACAAGTCGGCCTTGCGGGTCGATGGTCTCGAACGTGCCGTGCAAAATCCTGTCGCCGAGCGAAACGTCGATCGCTTCGCCGAGGCCGGCGGCGCGCGCGAGCCATGCGTCTCGCACCACGGCAAAATTTTCGCCGGCGCGCCACCGCGCGAGCCAGTCCATCATCGCGCGATCGAGATGCGGCAACAGATCGTCAGGCCCGACATCGCGACTAGCGACGGCAGAAAGATGCGTCGCGGCATAGGCAAGGTCGGGCGGATGTGAGCGGCAATTGACGCCGATGCCCACGACGCAAGCGAACGGCCCACCCGGCGCGCGCGTCGCTTCCACGAGGATGCCGGAGAGTTTCGCGCCATCGTGAAGCACGTCGTTCGGCCACTTGAGACGTATGTCGTTGGACGTCTCCGGCAGAAGTGCGACAACGGCATCCGCAAGCGCGACGCAAGCGACGAAACTGAGCTGTGGCGCGAACTCGGGCGCACACGGCGCAGTGAGAAGAAGGCTCGCGTAGAGATTTCCGGGCGGCGAATGCCAGGCCCGCCCTCGTCGTCCGCGACCGGCAACCTGCTCTCTTGCGACAATCCAGAGCGGTCCCGCCTCACCCGTCTGCACGAGACGCAGCGCATCCGCGTTCGTCGATTGCGTAGAGTCGAGTGTCTGGACGCGCGTGATCAGCAATGCGCGGGCTTAGAACAGCGATTTCGCGGCCGCGGTCGCCGCTGCGACGACGGGGCCAGGATACACCCAGAACAGCAATGTCACGGCGCCCATGACAATCGCGACACCGCGCACCGCGAGAGGCGCACGATCGAAAGCCGGCGCAGGCTCGTCGAAATACATGATCTTGATGACACGCAGATAGTAATACGCGGCAACTGTCGAGAGCACGACGCCGATGACGGCAAGCGGGAACAGGCCGGACTGCACCGCCGCCAAAAACACATAGTATTTCGCGAAGAAGCCTGCGAGCGGTGGAATGCCGGCAAGTGAAAACATCAGCATTGCAAGAATGAAGGCGAGCAGTCCGTCCGTGCGCGCTAGACCCGAGAGATCCTCGATGCTCTCGACCTCGCGGCCCTTCACGCGCATCGACAGGATGACCGCGAAGGTGCCGAGCGTCATCACGAGGTAGATCGCCATATAGATCGCGATGCCCTGCACCCCGGCCTGGCTGCCAGCCGCCAGCCCGACGAGCGCAAAACCCATGTGGCCGATCGACGAATAGGCCATCAGGCGCTTGATGCTTGTCTGCCCGATGGCCGCGAACGCGCCAAGCGCCATCGACGCGATCGAAATGAAGACGACGATCTGCCGCCACTGTCCGGTAATGGCAGGAAACGCGATCATCGTGACACGCACGGTGATGGCGACCGCCGCCATTTTCGGTGCGCTGGCGAAAAAGGCCGTCACTGGCGTCGGCGCGCCTTGATAGACGTCCGGCGTCCACATGTGGAACGGCACAGCCGACATCTTGAAGGCAAGTCCCGCCATCAAAAACACGAGGCCAAAGATGATGCCGATTTTCGGCGCGCCGGTGAGTGCGGCGGCAATGCCGGGAAACGTCACGGTGCCGGCATAGCCGTAGATCAGCGAAGCGCCGTAGAGCATCATGCCCGACGACAACGCGCCAAGGACGAAATATTTCAGGCCCGCTTCCGAGGCGCGAAGATTGTCGCGATGGAAAGCGGCGACGACATAGAGCGCGAGCGACATGAGCTCGAAGCCGAGATAGAGCGCGATTAGGCTGTTCGCCGACGTCAGCACCAACATGCCGAGCGTCGCGATGAGGATCAGCACGGGATATTCGAACTGGTCGATACCTTCGCGCTTGAGATAGTCGCGCGACAGGATCAGCGAGATGAGCGAGCCCGAAAGCGCGAGCACTTTCATGAAGCGAGCGAAGCCATCGTTGACATAGGCGTCGTCGAAGACGTTGCCACGCGAATGCGCGCCGATCAGGATGACGGTGATGGCGAGTGCCAGAACGCCCATCGCGAGTTCGGCGATGACATCGGACGAACGCTCGCCGCGCAGAGCGCCAAACAGCAGCAGCGCGAGGATGCCGATGGCAAGGATGACTTCTGGCAGCGCGTGCCCAAGCGTGAGGGAAAGCGGGGTCATCGGATCAGTTTCCCGCCACGAACATCTGGAGGCCTGTGGCTGCCACCTGCGTCTGCTTGACGAGCGTGGCAACAGGTCCGGCGCACATCTCCATGATCTGGCCGGGCTTCACGCCATACCAGATGACGAGCGCGGCGAGCGGAACGAGCAATGCCATTTCACGCGGACTGAGGTCCTGCATCGTCTGCAGCGTCGGTTTCTCGAGGACGCCGAAGATGACGCGGCGGTAGAGATAGAGCGCGTAGCAGGCCGAGAGGATGACGCCGGTCGTCGCGAAGAAGGCAACCTTGTCGTTGGCGGCGAACGTACCGAGCAGCGTCAGAAACTCACCGACGAAGCCCGACGTGCCGGGCAGACCGACATTCGCCATCGTGAAGATCATGAAGGCGACGGCATAAAGCGGCATGCGCTTCACAAGCCCGCCATAGGCCGCGATCTCGCGCGTGTGCAAGCGATCGTAGACGACACCGACGCACAGAAAGAGAGCGCCCGACACAAGGCCGTGGCTCACCATCTGAAATATCGCGCCCTGCACGCCCTGCTGGTTCATAGCGAAGAGGCCCATCGTCACGAAGCCCATGTGAGCGACGGAGGAATAGGCGATGAGCTTCTTCATATCCTCCTGAACGAGCGCAACGAGCGAGGTGTAGACGATGGCGATGACGGAGAGCGCGAAGACAAGTGGTGCGAAATCATGGCTCGCAACCGGGAACATCGGCAGTGAAAAGCGGATAAAGCCGTAACCGCCCATCTTCAGAAGGATGCCGGCCAGGATCACCGAGCCCGCCGTCGGCGCCTCAACATGCGCGTCCGGCAGCCACGTATGTACCGGCCACATCGGCATCTTCACAGCGAAGGATGCGAAGAACGCGAGCCATAACCAGTGCTGCATGCCCGCCGGGAACGAGAACTTCAGCAGCACTTCGATGTCGGTGGTCTTTGCGACCGAGTACATCGCCATGATGGCGATGAGCATCAGCAGCGAGCCGAGCAGCGTGTAGAGGAAGAACTTGAACGACGCGTAGATACGCCGCTTGCCGCCCCACACGCCGATGATGAGGAACATCGGAATGAGGCCGCCTTCGAAGAACAGATAAAACAGCACGAGGTCGAGCGCGCAGAACACGCCGATCATCAGACTCTCGAGCACGAGGAAGGCGATCATATATTCGCGCACGCGCGTCTTGATCGAATCCCACGAGGCCCCGATGCAGAACGGCATGAGGAACGCCGTCAGCACCACGAACGGGAAGGACATGCCGTCGACGCCCAGCTTGTAGCTTAGCCCCTGCCCCAGCCACGCCTTCTGTTCGACGAACTGGAAGCCGGGGTTGCCGATGTCGAAACGGTTCCAGGCGATAAGCGACAGACCGAAGACGATGATCGTCGTCCACAGCGCCGCCCAGCGCGTGTTACGGACGCCTGCCTCATCGTCGCGTTGCAACAGGATGAAAGCCACGCCGACGAGCGGCAGAAAGATCAGACCGGAGAGAATTCCAAAGCCGAACATCAGCGCAGCCCTCCGACCAGATACCAGGTCACGAAGGCGGCCGCGCCGAGCATCATCGCGAAGGCATAGTGATAGATGTAACCAGTCTGAAGTCGCACCACATTGCGCGTGACATCGATGACGCGTGCTGCAACGCCATCAGGCCCAAGCCCGTCGATGATGCGGCCATCGCCGCCTTTCCAGAATAACCGACCGAGCCAGAACGCCGGACGTACGAAGATGACGTCGTAGAGCTCGTCGAAATACCACTTGTTGAGCAGGAATTTGTAGAGGCCCGGATTGGCGCGCGCAGTGCGTTCCGCCATGCCCGGCGACAGGATGTAGAACCAGACCGCGACAATAAAGCCGCCGACCATCATCAGGAACGGCAGAAAGCCGACCCAGCCGGGGATCTCGTGCATCGCATGCAGCAGATGCTCGCCTTCGCCCTTGCCGAGCACGCCTTTCCAGAACTCGCCGTAGTCGTGACCGATGAAGAACTTTTCGAACACGCCGCCGGCCAGGACTGCGCCGACTGCGAGTGCGGCCAATGGGATCAGCATCACGAGCGGGCTTTCGTGCGGCGCGTGATCGCCGTGGCCATGCGCGTGATCGTTGTGTGACGCATGCGACGCGTCGTGATGGTCATGCGTAGCTTCGCGCCGCTCGCCGAAGAATGTCATGAAGACGAGGCGCCACGAATAGAACGAGGTGAGGGCAACCGCGATCGTCGTCAGCAGGAAACCATAGACGGCAGCCGAACTATGCGCGCCGCTGGCAAACGCGGCCTCGATGATCGCGTCTTTCGACACGAAGCCCGCGAAACCAATGGCTGTGTGAGGGATCCCGACACCGGTCAGCGCGAGCGTGCCGATCGTCATCATCCAGAAGGTAAAGGGGATGTCCTTCCGCAAGCCACCCATGTGGCGCATGTCCTGCTCGTGGTGCATCGCGTGGATAACGGAGCCCGCGCCCAGAAACAGCAGCGCCTTGAAGAAGGCATGCGTGAACAGATGGAAGATGCCAAGACCGTAGCCGCCGATGCCAAGCGCAACGAACATGTAGCCGAGCTGCGAGCAGGTCGAATAAGCGATGACGCGTTTGATATCGTTCTGCACGAGCCCGATGGTGGCCGCAAAGAAGGCCGTCGTCGCGCCCACCACCGTCACGAACGCCAACGCCGTCGGGGAGAGTTCGAAGATCGGCGATAGACGCGCCACCATGAACACGCCGGCAGTTACCATCGTTGCAGCATGGATGAGCGCGGAGACCGGCGTCGGGCCTTCCATCGCGTCCGGCAACCAGGTGTGCAGCAGGAACTGCGCGGACTTGCCCATCGCGCCCATGAAGAGCAGCAGACATGTGATCGTCAGCGCGTCCCATTCGCGGAACAGCGGAAAGGTCTTGCCGACGAGACCAGGCGCAGCGGCAAAGATCGCGTCGAAGGTCACGCTCTTCGTCAGCCAGAACACGGCAAAGATGCCGAGCGCGAAGCCGAAATCGCCGACGCGGTTGACGACGAAGGCCTTTATCGCGGCGGCATTCGCCGACGGCTTTTCGTACCAGAAGCCGATGAGCAGGTAGGACGCAAGACCCACACCTTCCCAGCCGAAAAACATCTGGACGAGATTGTCCGATGTCACGAGCATCAGCATCGCGAAGGTGAAGAGCGAGAGATAGCCGAAGAAACGCGGTCGGCTCGGGTCTTCGTGCATGTAGCCGATGGAATAGAGGTGCACGAGCGCCGAGACGCTGGTGACGACGACGAGCATCACCGACGTGAGGCTGTCGACGCGCAGCGCCCAGTTGACGGTGAGATCGCCGGACGTGACCCAGTTCGTCAGCAGCGAAACCGACATCGGCGTATGTCCGAGGCCGTAACGCGCAAACGCGATCCACGACAAAGCACAGGCGATGAAAAGCAGCGCCGTGGTGACGATCTCCGTCGCCCGCGCACCGATGCTGCGGCCACCAAGGCCCGCAATGAGGAAGCCGAGCAGCGGGAGGAAGACGATCGCCGCGTGCATATCAGCCCTTCATCGCATTGATATCTTCGACGGCGATGGAGCCGCGGTTGCGGAAATAGGAAACGAGGATTGCGAGGCCGATCGCGGCTTCCGCCGCCGCAACGGTCAGGATGAACAGCGCAAAGACCTGCCCCGTCAGGTCATTGTGATAAGCCGAAAAGGCAACGAGGTTGATGTTTACCGACAGCAAGATCAGTTCGACCGCCATCAGGATGATGATGATGTTTTTGCGGTTGAGGATGATGCCGGCAAGACCGATCGTGAACAGGATCGCTGCGACGATGAGATAGTGAGTGAGATCGACTGCCATCAGGAAACGCCAGCCCGCGACGGCACCTTGCGAACTTCCACGGCGGTCTGCGGTGTGCGCGCATTCTGCGCGGCGATGTCTTGACGCTTCACGTCCGGCTTGTGGCGCAACGTCAGCACGATGGCGCCGATCATCGCCGTGAGCAGAACGAGACCAGAGGCCTGAAAGAAGTAGACGTATTTCGTGTAGAGCACCTGTCCGAGCGCGGCGGTGTTCGAGAGGCCCGGCGTGATCGGCGCCGAAGGCGAGGCAATCGCGGATGGCGCGACTGCCCAGGTCGAGACGACGAGCACGAGTTCGATCGCGACAACGATCCCGATCAGCGCGCCGAAGGGCAGGTATTGCAAGAATCCCTGCTTCAGCGCGGCAAAGTCCACGTCGAGCATCATGACGACGAAGAGGAAGAGCACCGCCACCGCGCCTACGTAGACGACGACGAGGATCATCGCGAGGAATTCGGCGCCGAGCAGCAGGAACAGGCCCGCTGCATTCACGAATGCGAGAATTAGAAACAGCACCGAATGCACGGGATTGCGCGCGGAGATGACCATCAACGCCGATGCGAGCGTCATAGCGGAGAAGAGGTAGAAGAAGACGGTAACGGCGGTCATGCGTTCACCGGTACGGCGCGTCGAGCGCGATGTTGCGCGCGATCTCGCGCTCCCAACGATCGCCGTTCGCGAGCAGGCGCTCCTTATCGTAATAAAGCTCCTCGCGGGTCTCGACGGAGAATTCGTGGTTCGGCCCCTCGACGATCGCGTCGACCGGACAAGCTTCCTGGCAATAGCCGCAGTAGATGCATTTCACCATGTCGATGTCGTAGCGCGTGGTGCGGCGCGTGCCGTCGTTGCGACGCGGTCCGGCCTCGATCGTGATCGCCTGCGCGGGGCAGATCGCTTCGCACAGTTTGCAGGCGATGCAACGCTCTTCGCCGTTGGGATAGCGGCGCAGCGCATGTTCGCCGCGGTAGCGCGGCGATTGCGGGTTCTTCTCGTGCGGATAGTTCAGCGTCGGCTTTGGCTTGAAGAAGTAGCGCATCGACAGAAAGAAAGCGCTGACGAATTCGCGCAGGAAAAGCTGACGGACGGCGGTATCGAGCTTCATCGCATCGCCTCCCTTAAACCGGCGCCGGAATATTGCCGAAATGGATGACTGCCGCCACCACGAAGACGGCGCCGAGCGAGATCGGCAGAAAGACCTTCCAGCCGAGCCGCATGAGTTGATCGTAGCGGTAGCGCGGCACAAAAGCCTTCACCATCGCGATCATGTAGAAGAAGAAGCTGGTCTTGAGAATGAACCAGATGACGCCGGGCACCCATGTGAAAGGCGCGAAGGGAATTGGCGACAGCCATCCACCGCAGAACAGGATCGTCATCAACGCGCACATCGTGACGATGGCCACGTATTCGCCGAGCATGAAAAGCATGTACGGCGTCGCAGAATATTCGACCATGTGGCCGGCAACGAGTTCCGATTCTGCCTCGACCATGTCGAAGGGCGGCCGGTTCGTTTCGGCGAGGGCCGAGATGAAAAAGATCACGAACATCGGAAACAAGGGCAACCAGTACCAGCCGAGTATGCCGAAACGCGTATCCTGTGCGCGAACGATGTCGGTGAGGTTGAGCGAGCCAACGATCATCAGCACCGTGATCATAACGAAGCCGATGGAGACTTCGTAGGAGACCATCTGCGCTGCCGAGCGTAGCGCCGCGAGAAACGGATATTTCGAGTTCGACGCCCAGCCGGCCATGATGACGCCGTAGACGCCGAGCGACGAGATCGCAAAAATGTAGAGGATGCCGACGTTGATCTCGGCGATCGCCCAGCCCTCAGCGACGGGAATGACGGCCCAGGCGCCGAGCGCCAGCACCGCCGTCAGGAATGGTGCGAGAAGGAAGACGCCCTTGTTCGCAGCGTCCGGAATGATCGGCTCTTTCAGCACAAACTTCAGCATGTCCGCGAAGGACTGCAGAAGACCCCAAGGGCCGACGACATTCGGGCCGCGACGCAACTGCACCGCCGCCCAGATCTTGCGGTCGGCGTAAAGATAATAAGCGACGATGACGAGCAATATCGCCATCAGCGCGAAGCTCTTCACCGCGATGAGCAGGAGGGCGAGAATGTCCATGCTTTACTCCGCCGCCTGCTGGAGAAAGCCGGACGCGATACGCGAGCATTCGGCCATCACAGCCGAGGCGCGCGCAATTGGATTTGTCTGGTAGAAATCAGCAACCGGCGAAGCGAACGGTGCTTTGGTGCAATCGCCGCCGCGCGATGCGACAGTCGCAATAGCATTCGCGTCGCCCAATTCGATCGCGTCGATGTCGGCGAAATGGGGATGCGCTTCGGTGAGTTTCGCGCGCAACGCCGCAAGCGAATCGAACGGCAGGCGATGGCCGAGCACGTCCGAAAGCGCGCGCAGGATGGCCCAGTCCTCGCGCGCCTCGCCGGGCGGAAAGACCGCTCGGTCGGACATCTGAACGCGGCCCTCGGTGTTGACGTAAAGACCGGACTTTTCCGTGTAAGCAGCACCCGGCAGCACGACATCGGCGCGGTGCGCGCCGCGATCGCCATGTGTGCCTTGGTAGATAACGAAAGCGCCCGGCGCGACGTCGATCTCGTCCGCACCGAGATTGAACAGCACGTCGAGTGCGCCGGCGGCAGCCATGCCGGCCGCATCAAGCCCGCCTGCGCCAGGCACGAGGCCAAGGTCGAGTGCGCCGACACGGGCAGCCGCCGTGTGCAGGATCGCAAAACCGTTCCAGCCATCGACGACAGCACCAAGCGAAGTCGCGCATTTTGCCGCGAGCGCGAGGATCGCCGCGCCGTCCGGCCGCGCCAAAGCGCCCTGCCCGATCAGCCAGATCTGCTTCTTCAGCGCTGCCGGCTTGTGATCGGCGAATTGCGCCAGGCTCTCTGGCCCGGCGCCGAGATATGCGTAGTCGTAGGTGAGGTCGGCACGCTCGCCGACGACACCGATCTTGAAGCCACCACGCAGCCAGCGTTTGCGAATGCGCGCGTTGAGCACCGGCGCTTCGCGGCGCGGATTCGCGCCGATGATCATCAGGCCGTCGGCCTCGTCGATGCCCGTGATGGTCGGATTGAAAATATAGGACGCGCGGCCAAGCGACGGATCGAGCTTCGCGCCGTCCTGCCGGCAGTCGATATTCACGACGCCGAGCGCCGCCATCAGTTCGCGGAGCGCGAACATCTCATCGACCGCGCAGAGATCGCCTGAGATGGCACCGATGCGATTCGGCGTCGTCGCTTTCACGCGCGATGCGATCAGCGCAAATGCTTCTTGCCAGCTTGCCGGCCGCAGGCGGCCGTTCTCGCGGACGTAAGGACGGTCGAGCCTCTGTCGCTTCAGGCCATCGACGACCTGACGCGTCTTGTCGGAAATCCACTCTTCGTTGATGTCATCGTTCGTACGCGGGAGGACGCGCATCACTTCGCGGCCACGCGAGTCGATGCGGATGGCGGAGCCCAGCGCATCCATAACGTCGATGCCTTGCGTCTTCGTCATCTCCCACGGGCGTGCGCGAAAATTCTGCGGCTTTGGCAGTAGCGCGCCGACCGGGCAAAGATCAGCGATGTTGCCCGACAACTCCGAGCGCATGGCGGTCTCGAGGTAGGTCGTGATCTCCATATCCTCGCCGCGACCGATCGCACCCATGTCGGCGGTGCCGGCGACTTCCGTCGTAAAACGAACGCAGCGCGTGCAATGGATGCAGCGGTTCATCGACGTCTTAACGAGCGGGCCGATGTATTTGTCTTCGACGGCGCGCTTGTTTTCCATGAAACGCGAGGAATCGACGCCATAGGCCATCGCCTGGTCCTGCAGGTCGCACTCACCGCCCTGATCGCAGATCGGGCAATCGAGCGGATGATTTACGAGCAGGAATTCCATCACGCCTTCGCGCGCCTTTTTTACCATCGGCGATTTGGTGAGGACGACCGGCGGCTCGCCATTCGGACCGGGGCGAAGATCACGAACGCCGATCGCGCAGGAGGCCTGCGGCTTCGGCGGCCCACCCTTCACTTCGACGAGGCACATGCGGCAATTGCCGGCGATCGACAGGCGCTCATGGTAGCAGAAGCGCGGGATTTCGACGCCCGCCGCCTCACACGCCTGCAGCAGCGTGTATTCCGCGGGCACATCGATCTCGGCGCCATCGATGATGAGTTTTGTCATCGCCCTACTCCGCCGCCACGCCGAGCGCTTCGACGGGCTCGTGCGACGCACGCGCGGAATAGGCATCGATGCGCTTTTCAATCTCGCCGCGGAAATGCGTAATGAGGCCCTGAATCGGCCAGGCCGCGGCATCGCCGAGCGCGCAGATCGTGTGTCCCTCGATCTGCTTCGACACTTCGAGCAGCATGTCGATCTCGCGCTTGTGCGCGCGTCCTTCCGCCATGCGGCTGACAACGCGCCACATCCAGCCCGCACCTTCGCGACACGGCGTGCACTGCCCGCAGCTCTCGTGCTTGTAGAAATATGACAGCCGCGCAATGGCGCGAATGATGTCGGTCGACTTGTCCATCACGATCACGGCCGCAGTGCCGAGACCGGATTTCAGCTTCGACAAGGAGTCGAAATCCATCGGGCAATCGACGATCTGATCCGCAGGAACGCAGCGGACCGATGAACCGCCCGGGATGACGGCCAGCAAATTGTCGAAGCCGCCGCGCACGCCGCCCGCGTGTTTCTTGATCAACTCGCGGAACGGGATCGACATCGCCTCTTCGACATTACACGGGTTGTTCACGTGGCCCGAGATGCAGAAAAGTTTTGTGCCGGCGTTGTTTTTGGCGCCGAAGCCCGAGAACCATGCAGCCCCGCGTCGAAGAATCGTCGGCGCGACAGCAATCGACTCGACGTTGTTCACCGTTGTCGGGCAGCCATAAAGACCCATGTTCGCGGGGAATGGCGGCTTCAGCCGCGGCATGCCCTTCTTGCCTTCGAGGCTTTCGAGCAACGCAGTCTCTTCGCCGCAGATGTACGCGCCGGCGCCGTGATGAACGTAAATGTCGAACGGCCAGCCTGCTGAATTGTCCTTGCCGACAAGCCCGGCTTCATAGGCTTCGTCGACAGCAGCCTGGAGCCGCTCGCGCTCGAAGATATATTCGCCGCGGATGTAGATGTAGCAGGCGTGCGCGCCCATCGCGAAGGACGCGATGAGACAGCCCTCGATGAGAAGATGCGGATCGTTCCGCATGATCTCGCGATCCTTGCAGGTGCCAGGCTCGGACTCGTCTGCGTTCACGACGAGATAGGACGGCCGCGCCGGATCGGGCTTCGGCATGAACGACCATTTGAGGCCGGTCGGGAAGCCGGCGCCTCCGCGTCCGCGCAGGCCGGAAGCCTTCATCTCGGACAAGACCCAGTCGCGGCCCTTTTCGATCAGCGCCTTGGTGCCGTCCCATGCACCGCGCGCGCGCGCGCCATCAAGCGACCAGTCGCCGAGGCCGTAGAGATTCGTGAAAATGCGGTCGCGATCGGCAAGCATGTCAGCTCCTCCCGGCTTTAGTGGGATCGGCGATGTCTTGGGCCTTGCCTTGTTCGTGCACCGGATTTTCGTTGCGCGGGCCCTTATGTGGCATACCCGGATCGGGCCGGCCGACGCTCTCGTCGTGCTCGCGCTTCAACGTCGTCGTTGCGCTTTCGGTCGGGGGTGAAGAACCGATTCCCGACGGGGTCCGGGTAACGGGCGTCTTGCCGGGAAAATCGTTCGGCGTCGGCGTGGCCTGAGCCGACCCCGAACCTGTCTTTCCATCCTCACCGAACAGCGAAATCAGCGAGGTCAGACGACCTGCCGGCTCCGACGTCACGCGACCTATCTGCGAGCCGATACGCACGTCTCGTCCCGCTGCGAGATCGTCGAGCAGCTTGGTAAAATTCTCGGTGGTGAGGTCTTCGAAGTAATCGTCGTTGATCTGCACCATCGGTGCATTGCAGCAGGCGCCGAGGCACTCGACCTCGCGCCACGAGAAGAAGCCGTCAGCCGAGACCTTCGCCTGTTCGCCGACGCGCGCGTGCAGAATATTCTTGATGTCGTCGGAGCCGCGCAGCATGCACGGCGTCGTACCGCACATCTGGATGTAAAATTTTCCGACCGGCTCAAGATTGAACATCGTGTAGAAGGTCGCGATCTCGAGCACGCGAATGGTGGGCATGCCGAGCATCTGCGCAACTTTTTCAATGGCGGGCTTCGGCAGCCAGTAGTCGTTCTGCTTCTGCGCCTGCCAGAGCAATGGAATGACGGCCGACGCCTGCTTGTGCTCCGGATATTTTGCGATCTGACGATCGACCCAATCCTGCGAGCGAGGCGTAAATTCGAAGGAGGCCGGCTGGACTTCGGCGAGACGACGGACGGACATCAGCGATCCACCTCGCCGAACACGATATCGAGCGAACCCAAGATGGCACTAACATCCGCCAGCATGTGCTTGCGGCACATTGCGTCCATCGCCTGCAGATGAGCGAAGCCCGGCGCGCGTATCTTGCAGCGATAGGGTTTGTCAGTGCCGTCGGAGACGAGATAAACGCCAAACTCGCCTTTCGGCGCTTCGACGCAGGCGTAAACCTCACCCGCCGGCACCTTGAAGCCCTCGGTGAACAGTTTGAAATGATGGATCAGCGCTTCCATCGAGCGCTTCATCTCTGCGCGCGACGGCGCGACGACCTTGTGGTTCGGCGTGCCGACCGGCCCGCGGCCGCTCTCGCTCAACAGCTTCTCGACGCATTGCTTCATAATCGACGTCGACTGCCGCATTTCCTCCATGCGGATGACGGCGCGATCGTAATTATCGCCGTTCTTCCCGATGGGGATATCGAATTCCATTTCCTCGTAGCATTCGTAGGGCTGCGACTTGCGCAGATCCCACGGAGCGCCGGATCCGCGCACCATCACGCCGGAAAAGCCCCAGCGCCAGCACTCGTCGAGGGTCACAACGCCGATATCGACGTTGCGCTGTTTGAAGATGCGGTTGTTGATAAAAAGATTTTCGAGATCGTCGAGCACGTTCAAGAACGGATCGCAGAACTTGCCGATGTCTTCGACGAGCGCATCGGGGATGTCACGCGCGACGCCGCCGAAGCGGAAATAGTTTGCGTGCATGCGCGAGCCGGATGCGCGCTCGTAGAAGACCATCAGCTTCTCGCGCTCTTCGAAACCCCACAGCGGCGGGGTGAGCGCGCCGACGTCCATCGCCTGCGTCGTGACGTTGAGGAGATGCGAGAGCAGCCGTCCGATCTCGCTGTAAAGTACGCGGATGAGTTGGCCGCGGCGCGGCACTTCGATCTCAAGAAGCTTCTCCACCGCAAGGCAGAAGGCGTGCTCCTGATTCATCGGCGCGACGTAATCGAGCCGGTCGAAATACGGCACGTTCTGGAGGTAGGTGCGCGCCTCCATCAGCTTCTCGGTGCCGCGATGGAGCAGCCCGATATGCGGATCGACGCGCTCGACGACTTCGCCATCAAGTTCGAGCACAAGGCGCAGCACGCCGTGCGCAGCAGGATGCTGCGGCCCGAAATTGATCGAGAAGTTGCGGAGGTGTTCCCCCGGCGGATCGAGCGTTGCTTCTGCCACTGTGGTCGCTACTGCGCTTTGGCTTTTTCGTCGCCGGGCAGATCGTAACGCACGCCCTCCCACGGCGAGAGAAAATCGAACTGACGGAATTCTTGGTTGAGCCGCACGGGCTCATTGACCACGCGCTTCTGCTCATCGTCCCAGCGGACTTCCACGAAGCCGGTCATCGGGAAATCCTTGCGCAAGGGATGCCCGTCGAAGCCGTAATCCGTGAGCAGGCGCCGTAGGTCGGGATGGCCGGAGAACAGCACGCCGAAGAGATCGTAGACCTCGCGCTCGAACCAGTCGGCGCACGGAAACACTGGCGTAAGCGACGGCACGAGATCGCGTTCGCCGGCCTGTGTCTTGATGCGCACGCGCGTGTTGTGTCGCGGCGAGAGCAGATGCACGACAAGGTCGAAACGCTTCTCACGCGACGGCCAATCGACGGCGGTCAGATCGATAAAACTGACGAAAGCGCAATCCGCATCTTCGCGCAGCGACTTGATCGTCGACACCCAGGCGGCGAGAGGCACATCCAGCGTCCACTCGCCGAGGGCCGAGGTGCCTTTTGCGTCGGGCACGGCCTTCGTCAGCACTGCGCCTAGTGTGACCGAATCGACGGTCATCGCTCGATGGTCCCGGTGCGGCGGATCTTTTTCTGCAGCAGCAGGATGCCGTAGAGCAGCGCTTCGGCCGAAGGCGGACAGCCTGGCACGTAGATGTCGACCGGCACGATCCGGTCGCAGCCGCGAACGACCGAATAGCTATAATGATAATAGCCGCCGCCATTGGCACAGGAACCCATCGAGATGACGTAGCGCGGCTCCGGCATCTGATCGTAGACCTTGCGAAGCGCGGGCGCCATCTTATTGGTCAGCGTGCCCGCAACAATCATCACGTCGGACTGGCGCGGGCTAGCGCGCGGCGCGAAGCCGAAGCGCTCGACATCGTAACGCGGCATCGACACCTGCATCATTTCCACGGCGCAGCAGGCAAGCCCGAACGTCATCCACATGAGCGAGCCGGTGCGCGCCCAGTTGATGAGATCGTCGGTCGACGTGACGAGAAAGCCCTTGTCGGCAAGCTCGTCGTTGATCGCCAAAAACTTTGGATCGTTGGCGCCGATTGGCTTGCCGGTCGCGGGATCGATGATACCGCGCGGCGCCGACGACACGAGCGTCGAAGACATGGGGCTCAGTCCCATTCCAGGGCCCCCTTTTTCCATTCGTAGACGAAGCCGACGGTCAGGACGCCAAGGAAGGCCATCATCGACCAGAAGCCCAGCGCGCCGAGTTCGCGGAACGTCACCGCCCACGGAAAGAGAAACGCCACTTCGAGATCGAAGATGATGAAGAGCAGCGACACGAGATAGAAGCGAATGTCGAACTTCATGCGCGCATCGTCGAAGGCGTTGAAGCCGCATTCGTAGGCCGACAGCTTCTCCGGATCGGGCGCCTTGAAGGCCAGCAAGAACGGCGCGACCAACAACGCGCCCATGAAGACCGCGCCGATGACGATGAAGATGACGAGGGGCAGGTAGGCTTCGAGGAGACTCGACATTTTTTGACGCGGACCGCTGCTTTGAAGTGTTCCAAATCCCGCCTTCGGTGCCTAGCCCAGTGGTGCACTGCACGCAAGGCGCAGGCGATGGTACGAAAGGCCGCGCCGTAAGCAGGGCTGCCTTGCCAACCGACGGCTGGACGGCAAGGACGCTTCAAAGAGACAAGTGGCGCTGGGGAAAACAATGGCAAATCGTATCGATCTGGAAGGCCGCGTCGCGATCGTGACCGGCGGCGCGCAGGGCATCGGACGCGCCTGCGCGGAACGCTTTATCGCCTCGGGCGCACGCGTCGCGCTATGGGACCACGACGAGGCGCTTACGAAGGCCACCGCGGCTGCGCTTGGCGAAAGCGCGCTGGCCGTCCCCTGCGACGTGACGCGATCGGAATCGGTCGAGGCGGCCACGCAGGCGACACGCACAAAATTCGGGCGCGTCGATATTCTCGTGAACAACGCCGGCATTTCCGGCCCGAACGCCACCGTCGTCGATTATCCCGTCGCCGACTGGCAGCGCGTCATCGACCTCGATCTCACGGGCGTGTTCCTCGGCTGCAAGGCCGTGGCCCCGCTGATGATCGCGCAGGGCTACGGCCGCATCGTCAATGTCGCGTCCATCGCGGGCAAGGAAGGCAATCCGAACGCCGCCGCCTATTCCGCCGCCAAGGCCGGCGTGATCGCGCTCACCAAGTCGCTCGGCAAGGAGCTGGCGGGGCAGGACATCGCCGTGAACTGCATCACGCCGGCGGCCGCGCGCACCGCCATCTTCGACCAGATGACGCAGACGCATATCGACTACATGCTGTCGAAAATTCCGCGCGCCCGCTTCGTCGATGTCGGCGAGATCGCGGCGATGGTCGCCTTTCTCGTCTCGGCCGAGAATTCCTTCACGACCGGCGCTGTCTTCGACCTCTCCGGCGGCCGCGCCACCTATTGAGGCTCTCGATGTCCGTTACGTCCGTCGCCGCCCTGCCCGCCGAGAAACCCGCGTTTCACGTCGCTCTGGTCTCGCGCCGCGAGGCGCTCGTCATGCTCGCAGGCGCGGCCGTCATGCTGTCGATCGCGATGGGCCTTCGCCAGAGTTTTGGCCTGTTCCAGACGCCGCTCACGCGCGACCTCGGCATGGCGGCCGCCGATTTCGCGATGGCGATTGCTGTCCAGAACATCGTCTGGGGACTGCTCCAGCCGATCGCCGGCGCGCTGACCGATAAATACGGCCCGCGCTGGATTTCGGTCGCCGGCGCGCTGATCTACCTCGGCGGCATGGTGCTGACGGCCACGGCCAACGGCTCGGGTGCGGTCACGCTCGGCGCGGGTGTGATGGTCGGCGCGGCGCTCGCCTGCACCGCCTCGTCGATCGCCGCCAACATTGCCGCCCGCGTGGTGATCCCGGCGCGACGAACGTTCGCCTTCGGCATCGTCTCTGCGGCGGGCTCGATCGGCACGTTCTTCATCGCGCCGCTCGGGCAGATGGTGATCGGCCAAAGCGGCTGGCGCGCCGGCTTCCTCGCCTTCAGCGTCATCGCCGCGCTAATGCTGCCAGCCGCCCTCTTCGGCGGACGCGCCGGCCGACTGCCGAATTCCAGCGCCCGCGACGCCGGCATGACGCTCGGCAGCGCTTTGACCGAGGCCCGGCAGCACGGCGGCTACGTGCTCATGTGCCTGGCGTTCTTCGTCTGCGGCTTGCAGCTCGTGTTCCTGATCACGCACCTGCCGTCATATCTCGCGCAATGCGGCATGGACCCGCTGCTCGGCGCCGAGGCGCTGTCGGTGATCGGCCTCTTCAACATCATCGGGTCGTGGGGCATGGGCTGGCTCGGTGACCGCTATCCCAAGCAGGTGTTGCACGGCCTCGCCTATATCATC
Source organism: Beijerinckiaceae bacterium (assembly GCA_965246795.1). Lineage (GTDB taxonomy): Bacteria > Pseudomonadota > Alphaproteobacteria > Rhizobiales > Beijerinckiaceae > JAJXWB01. Next base: position 289,030 of record CBDFFN010000012.1, read on the forward strand.
CGGTCGACCGCCATCGCCGTCTATTTCACGCTGCCGCCCACCCCGGCCTCGACGCTCGTCTTTGCGGCGATGATGGGCCTGACCTGGCTCGGCGTGATTCCGCTGCTCAACGGGCTCGTCGTCGACATCTTTGGCCTGCGCTATCTGTCGACGCTCAGCGGCATCGCCTTTTTCTCGCACCAGCTCGGCTCGTTTCTCGGCGCTTGGGGCGGCGGCGCGGTCTACGACGCGTTCGGTTCGTACAACCATGCCTTGCAGTTCGGCGTCGCGGTCGGTCTCTTAGCCGGCATCGCGCAGGTCTTCATGGATGTGCGGCCGACGCCACGCATCGCCGCCGAAGGCGCAGCGGCGGTTTAGCATTTGAGCGTGGCCCTTTCGCCGTACCGGCCGTCACGTCGTCGGGTCATCGCACCTGTGCCTTGACTTGGGCAGACCGAAAACCTATCCCGCAACCCTTCCCGCCGAACGGGTTCGCGGGGGTGTAGCTCAGTTGGTTAGAGCGCCGGCCTGTCACGCCGGAGGTCGCGGGTTCGAGTCCCGTCACTCTCGCCATGAAACTCCAGCAATTCGATCGCTCCGGTCTGTGCGAGCTGACAGCGAGGGAGCGTTTCCGTGGAAAGCAGGAACACCGGCTACCTTCCGCAGCTCGACCATTTGCGATTTCTCGCGGCTGCGCTGGTCATCGTTTTCCACGTCCTGCTTTTCCTGCCGGCGCCGGACGGGACAGGCTTTCGCATCCCGCTGTTCGAGCAAGGCCATGTCGGCGTCCAACTCTTCATGGTCATCAGCGGATTCATCCTCGGCATCATCACACGCAACCGGAAGATTTCGACAAAGCGGTTCTATCTCAACCGCTTCCTGCGAATCTATCCGCTGCTCGTCGTGGTCGTCGCGCTTTCGTATTTCTGCGGCAATCTTGAAACCGATCAGAACGTCTTCAAATTCATCATCGCGCTGACGCCGATCTCAAACCTCTCGCGTCTGAACTACGGCACGTTCGGAGGCCAGGCCTGGTCGATCGCGGTGGAGTTGCAATTCTACCTGCTGCTTCCTGCCCTGCTCATTTTTAAAAACAGATACGGGCTGCGCTACTTTCTATACCTCGTCGGATTTCTCATCGCGCTGCGAACGGGCGTGTACTTCAGTACGTACACCGTCCATTCCCTTAGCTATTTCTCGATTTTTGGCGCACTGGACCTCTTCATCGCGGGTCTCGTCGCGGGCGAATATTTCGACAAGGTCGAACTGCGGCATCCGAAGCTCATCTTCGCCGCTTCCTTTCTTGCGCTGAACGTCCTGACTTATGTGCCGTTCATCGAGAATGACTTCTCGCATGTGCGTATTCCTGCGGGTCGTCTCCTAAACGGGCAGAGCAAGCACTGGCTTTGGATAATCTGGCCCGACATCCTTTCCGTGCTTTTCGTCGTGCTCGTCGTTTCCTACGTGCATATCCGGATGTCTGGGCGCGTCTCGCAATTCTTCGCGAGGCTCGGCAACTACAGCTACTCCATGTACCTCTGGCACATTCTCGTGATGATGCTGGCTTTTCGTTTCGTCGGCGTGACTTTCACCGGTGCGCCCGCCTATGCGCTCGCGACTTTCGTTGTTGTGCCTGTCACGATCGCCCTGTCGGCGATAAGCTATCATCTCATCGAGGAACCGTTCCTGGGTTTTCGAGTCCGCTACATCGAAGACGATGTCGCGGCGCACAATACGTGACGCTGACTAGCTGAGCACATCCGACGGCTGAAGTTTCGGAGAACCCTCGCGTTTCGCCTCAGCTTCGCGAACAAGAACCGCCACACGCCGGTTGATCGGCGCGTCGCGCCCGAACTTCTTCGCCAAAGCGACGATGGTGCCCTGAAGTGCATCAATCTCGGTTGCGCGGTCACGCTCGAAATCCTCCCACATCGAGGATCGCGCCTGCGGGTCGATCTGAAGCGTCCTCGCAGCGACGCGCCGGAACAAGAACGTCGGCAATCGCAGCACATGCGGGACCAGCGCTGCCGGCAGCGGTCCGGCCATGACAGGCTTGATGCCGGCTTTGCCCAGAAGCGGCAGCGCTTCCGCGATCTGCGCCGCGAGAACCCTTCGCCACGCGCGCGTTTCGAGTTGCTCGCGCAAAGGCAGGCCTGACAGCGCATTGAGGGCATTGTTGAGGTTGAAGAGCAGCTTGCCCCACTGCACGCCGACCATGTCGGCGCTGGTCTCGATGGCGAGATGCGGGACGCGCAGGCGCGCATCGAGGCCGGGTACGTTATTGCCTATGATCATCGCGCCGGACGTACCGCGATGAAAGCGACTGCCGTCGAGCTGTACGACGTTGAATGGCACCATGCCGGCGACGACAATCCGGCCGGGCAAGGCGGCGCGAAGAATATCGGCATTTGCGACGCCGTTCTGCAGGCTGACGACGATGGCATCGGCCGGCGCGTGCTCGGCAATCGTCTTGGCCATGCTGGCGGTATCGCCGCCTTTCACCGTGACGAGAACGATCGTCGCCGCCCGCAGTATCTGAGGATCGTCGGCAACATCCGGACGGCCCGGTGGTAGGCGCAGATCGAGACCTGCGTAGTCTGTGACGCGAAGCACCCGCTCCCTAATTGCCTGCACCATTCGCTCTCGCGCGAGCAACGTCACGCTCCGGCCACCACCCGCCAGCAGCCCGCCGACAAAGCAGCCGATGCTGCCGGCGCCCGCGACGACAGTGCGATCGGGTGCGCTCACGCCGCCTTCTTTCCCTTTGTCGCAATGGCGGCCAGCGTGCGGAGAATCTGCCGCGTCCCGTCGAGCCGCTCCTTCGCGCCATCGAAGTCGCGCACGAAAACAACCTTCATGTCCGGCCGCACCTTCGCGCGTTTACCCTGCTCCGACACGAAGCGCACGAGGCCCTGCGGATCGGCGAAGGAATTATCGCGGAAGGCCACGACGACACCATTCGGTCCGGCATCGACCTTCTCAACATGCGCCTTACGCGCGAGCGTCTTGATCGCAACGATTTCCAGGAACTGCGCGACTTCTTCGGGAAGCGATCCAAAACGGTCGATGAGTTCGGCAGCGAAGCTTTCGATCTCGTCCTCGCCTTCCATCGCCGCGAGCCGACGGTAAAGCTGCAATCGCACCTGCAAATCCGGCACATAATCTTCCGGGATCGTAACGGGCGTGCCGATGGCGATCGTCGGCGACCACGTCTCTTCCTGCACCGCGTCCTCGTCAACAATGCCGGCCTTCAGCGCTTCGATCGCCTCGGTCAGCATCTGTTGGTAGAGCTCGTAACCGACCTCCTTGATGTGGCCGGACTGTTCGTCACCGAGAAGATTGCCAGCGCCGCGCATGTCGAGATCATGGCTTGCGAGCTGGAAGCCGGCCCCAAGCGTATCGAGCGATTGCAGAACTTTCAGGCGTGTTTCCGCCTGCGGCGTGATCTGCTGCTTCGCCGGCGTCGTGAAGAAGGCGTAGGCGCGCGTCTTCGAGCGGCCAACGCGGCCGCGCAATTGATAGAGCTGGCCAAGGCCGAACATATCGGCGCGCCACACGACCATCGTGTTGGCGGTCGGGATATCGAGGCCGGATTCCACGATTGCGGTCGATACGAGAATGTCGAACTTGCCGTCGTAGAAGGCAGACATCTTGTCTTCGAGTTCCGTCGCGCTCATCTGACCATGCGCGATTGTGAACTTCGCCTCTGGCACATTCTGGCGCAAAAACGCGCTCGCTTCTTCCAGATCCTCGATGCGCGGACAGACAAAGAAGCTCTGTCCGCCGCGATAGCGTTCACGCAACAACGCCTCACGGATGATGAGCTCATCAAAAGGCGTCACAAACGTACGGACGGCAAGCCGATCGACCGGCGGTGTTGCGATGATCGAGAGGTCGCGCACGCCGGTCAGTGCCAGCTGCAGCGTACGCGGGATGGGTGTCGCAGAGAGCGTCAGCACATGCACATGCGCACGCAGCTCCTTCAATCGCTCCTTGTGCGAGACGCCGAAATGCTGCTCCTCGTCGATGACGACAAGACCGAGGTCCTTGAACGAAACGGCCTTACCGAACACCGCATGCGTGCCGACAATGATGTCGATATCGCCCGACGCAAGACCAGCTTTCGCGACGCGTTGGTCCGCCGCCGGCACCATGCGCGACAGCTGCGCGATCTTGAGAGGCAGTCCGTGGAAGCGCTCTCTAAATGTGCGGAAATGCTGTCGCGCGAGCAACGTGGTTGGCACGACAATCGCTACCTGCTTGCCCTCGATCGCCGCTGCGAACGCAGCGCGCAACGCCACCTCCGTCTTTCCGAAGCCGACGTCGCCGCAAACAAGGCGATCCATCGGACGTCCGGCCGCGAGATCGTCGAGCGTCGCATCGATGGCGCCAAGCTGATCGTCGGTCTCGTCGTAAGGAAAGCGTGCGCAAAATTCCTCGAAGGCGCCATGCGGCGCGACGAGTTTCGGCGCAACTTCCAACGTGCGCTGCGCGGCGAGACGGATGAGACCTTGCGCGATCTCGCGGATGCGCTTGCGCATCTTGGCTTTGCGATTCTGCCAGCCTGCGCCGCCAAGCCGGTCGAGCAGGCCTTCGCCCTCGCTCTCCTGTCCGTAGCGCGAGAGAAGGTCGAGGTTTTCGACCGGGACGAAGAGCTTGTCGCCGCCAGCGTAATGCAATTCAAGGCAATCGTGCGGCACGCCCATCGCCTCGATCTGCGCAAGCGCGACAAAGCGGCCGATACCGTGGTCAGCGTGCACGACGAGATCGCCCGCCGACAATGTCGAGACATCGCGCAAAACGTTCTCGGCGGTCTTGCGACGCTTGCCGGCGCGAACAAGACGATCGCCGAGAATGTCCTGCTCGCCGATGACAGCGATGCTGCCGGCAACGAAGCCATTCTCGATGCCGAGTACTGCAAGCGGCACAGCTTTCGTGCCCATCGCCTGCGACAGCGACGAAACGGGCTCGACCTTCTTGAGACCGTGTTCGGCCAGAACACCGCCAAGCCGCTCGCGCGATCCATCCGACCAGCCGGCGACGATGGACGAATGCCGTCCTCGCGAAGCGCCTCGATATGCGCGACCGCGGCCTCGAAAACGTTGATGTTTTCGTCGTTGCGTTCCGGCGCGAAATTGCGGCCCGGTGCGCCACCACAATCGATGATCGTTTCGCGCGAGTTCTCCGGCGCATCGAACGGCGACAGGCGGATCAACGCCGCCGCGTCGAGCTTCTCGCGAAATTCGGTCAGTGAAAGATAGAGCATATCCGACGGCAGCGGTTTGTATGTCGCGCCGCTTCTTTCCACGCGCCAGTGCTCGTTGCGCGCTTCGAAATAGTCTTTGATCTGCGAAAGCCTTTCGCCGGCGGCATCTTCGGCGAGATTGTCGAGGACGATCGGCGCATCGCCGGCGAAATCGAGAAGCGTGCCCATCCGTTCATGGAACAGCGGCAACCAATGCTCCATCCCAGGATGGCGACGCGCCTCGCTTACAGCGTCGTAGAGCGGATCGCCGGACTGTGCGCCGAACTCCGCGACATAGGCCTGTCGGAATCGCTTGATCGACGCGCTCGTGAGCTGCACCTCGCTCATCGGCACAAGATCGAGCGAACGCAGCGTCGCGGTCGAACGTTGAGTCTCTGGGTCGAAAGCACGAATGGTCTCGAGAGTGTCGCCGAAGAAGTCGAGCCGGATCGCCGACGGCATGCCCGGCGGAAAGAGATCAACGATGCCGCCGCGCACGGCATAATCGCCCGTGTCCCTCACCGTGCCCGCGCGTAAAAAACCGTTGCTTTCTAGCCAGCGCGTCAGATCATCGGTGTCCACGCTGTTGCCCGGCGCGGCTGAAAACGTGTCCGCCGCGAGCGTCGCGAGCGGTGGCACACGCTGCACCAGCGCGTTGACCGTCGTGCAGAGCACGCGCGGACGCTCGCGTGACGACGACGACCCGGCGAGCCGCGCCAGCGCGGTCATGCGTCGCGCGGAAATGCCGGCATTCGGCGAGATGCGGTCGTAGGGCTGGCAGTCCCAGGAGGGAAAATCCAGCACCTCGATCTCCGGTGCGGCGAATGTCAGCGCGTCCTGAAAAGCGCGCGAACGCGGACCATCGCGCGACACGACCATGAGCGCGACCGGCTTGCCCTCCGCCTTGTCGGCAAGCGCGCGCACGAGGTCGGCGGATACGAACGCATCGAAGCCATCCGGCACGCGGGAGAAGCGAAAGCTTTTCCCGGCCTGAAGACCGGCGACAGCACGATGAAGATCGGTAACGGGCGTGCGGGATTTCATCGCGACCTTAGCAAACGCAAACGCGCGGACCCGTCTTTCGACGCCGCGTGCGAGCGCTTGAGCTAGCGTCGGACGCGCATCACGGCAAGGCGTTATCGTGTCGCGTGCGCCAGGCTGTCAGGCGCGCAGGTTCGTTTCCACCAGTACAGTCTCGGTCTCGAACCGCGCCGCGTGCCACGTCCCGGCAGGGAAAACGAAAAGACTGCCGGGGCCGAAACGCTTCATGCCTTCCGTCGTCTCGAGTTCGCCGGAACCCGAGATCACCTGCACAAACTGCTCGTGATCGTGATGGTGTTTCGATGCGGAATAGCCGGCCGGCACCGTGATCCGGACAAGCAAACATCCGGCACCATCGACCGTCTGTTTTGCGACACCATTGGCCGCCGTCACCTCCGCGGTACTCGCCCAGTTCTGCAAATGCGTCATGGGTCCACTCCCACGGTGTCATGGAATGCCAGCAGCCGCCGCCACAGCGGCGTATCGTGCTGCGAGTCGGGTGGCGAAAAGCCCATTAGCCAGCCGAGAAGCTCCTGGTCCTGCACGTCGAGCAGCCCTTCCAGCGCGACGATGTCGCTCTCGTCGAGTGTATCCATATTTGCATCGACGAAGCGCCCGAGCAACAGATCGACCTCGCGCAAGCCGCGATGCCAGGCGCGAAACTTGATGCGCCGCCGACGCGTGTCGAGATCAGGCAGTGTGTCCCTCATCCCAACGTCGCCAATGTCGGAAAGGCTTCGAGGAGCCATTGACTCATCGTTGTCATGGAGCCTGTGAGAAAGGCGACGCCGGTCAGCACGAGCAGCACGCCGACTGCCTTTTCCACGGCACCAAAATACGCGCGAAAACTTCGCATGAATGTGACGAAAGGACCCATCGCGAGCGCTGCAAGAATGAAGGGGATGCCGAGACCGAGCGAGTAGACCGCGAGCAGGCCGGCACCCGCCGCCACGGTGCCTTCCGCGCCGGCGATGGCGAGGATTGCGGCGAGGATCGGCCCAATGCAGGGCGTCCATCCGAAGGCGAAGGCCAGCCCCATGAGATAGGCGCCCCACAGGCCGACCGGCTTACCGACTTCGAAGCGCTTCTCGCGGTAAAGCAGCCCGAGGCGAAAAAAGCCGAGGAAGTGCAAACCCATCCCGATGATCGCAAGACCCGCAATCGCCGACAGGATGGTAAGATTGGCGCGCACCACCTGCCCGACCACGGATGCACTGGCGCCGAGCGCAACAAATACGGTGGTGAAGCCTGCAACGAACAGCAGCGCAGCGAACAATGTGTCACGCCGCGCACGCGTCGGACCGCCGTCGGCAAGCTCCTCGATCGTCGTGCCGGCGATGAACGTCAAATACGGTGGCACCAGCGGCAGGACGCACGGGCTAAGGAACGAAAGCAGCCCGGCTGCCGCCGCCGCCGGCAGGGAAACACTGATGGCCATCGGCGACGGGTGACATGGTTCTCGACGGCGCGCCAGTCACGGGTGCGTGGGCGCGACGTAGGGACCGCGAACCTCCTGGCTCGCAATGACGCAACAGCAAGCGAGCCGGGAGGCTAGCGGTCCGGAAGCGCTGTTACACCCGCTTGATCGCGAACGACTTCACATATTCGTCGGGCTTCGCCGGATCGAAGGTCTTGCCCATGATGACGAAAGTCTTCGAGTTGGAGGCCGGCGGCGTCAGCCCCGCCTGCTCCATCAGTTTTCGCGCGTCCGTCGCCAGATACACCTGCTCGGCAACTTTGGCGTAGTCGACGTCGCCCTTGATCTGCCCCCATCGCTTCATCTGCGTCATCGTCCAGATGGCGAAGCTGTGCCAGGGGAACGGATCGAAATCGACGCGCTTCGGGTCTTTCTTGATCGTGCCAAGCCCGTCCGCATAGGTGCCGGTCAGCACTTGCTCGAGCACCGGCACCGGTGCGTTCAGATAGTTGGCCGGGGCGATGGCCTCCGCGATTTCCTTCCGATTCTCGGCCTTCGACGCATAAGCGGTCGCGTCGATGATCGCGCGCGACAAAGCCGCGAACGAGTTCGGCGCCGTCGTGATAAATTCGCGTGATGCGGCAAAGGAACAGCAGGGATGACCATCCCAGATTTCCTTCGACAGAATGTGCATGAATCCGACGCCGTCGTAGATCGCGCGCTGGCAGATGTTGTCGGGCGCGAGGAAGCCGTCGATGTTGTCGGCACGCAAATTTGCGACCATGTCCGGCGGCGGCACGACGCGCAGCTGTACATCGGTGTCGGGATCGATGCCATGTTCGGCGAGGTAATAGCGCAGCAGATAATTGTGATTCGAATAGTCGAAGGGGATGGCGAACTTCATGCCCTTCCAGTTCTTCGGATCGCGATTATCCCTATGCTTCATCGCAAGCGCGATGCCCTGACCGTTAATGTTCTCGATTGCAGGCACAGTGAATGGCACAGGATTCGAACCGATGCCGAGCGTGATCGCGAGCGGCATCGGCGCAAGCATATGCGCGGCGTCGTATTCCTTGTTCATCGTCTTGTCGCGGATGATCGCCCAGCCGGCGGTCTTTACGACTTCAACGTCGAGGCCCTGCTTCGCATAGAAGCCGAGCGGCGCACCCATAATGATCGGCGTCGCGCAGGTGATCGGGATGAAGCCGACCTTCAGCGCCTTCTTTTCGGGCGTACCCGTGCCTTGCGCGAGAACTTCCGTTGCGAGCCCGAGCGGCAGGATCTCCCCGAGCGCCGCGAGGGCTGCACCGGCGCCGACGGCCGATAGGAATCTTCGTCGCTGAGCGTCCTGCGGAAACACGGCACGCATGACCGCACTTTCGACGACGCGCCGGTGTCGCGCCGCATCGTCTTCGACCCGGTCATGTTCCGCCTGAGAGGAATGCGCGCCGCAAGCGCAGCGCGTCGTCAGTTTCGTGCCGGCATCGAAGGGATCGTCGAAGGTGGACATCGTTGTCTCCGGTTCGACGATTCCTCAGGCAAGCGGCGTGCCGTACGCGATCCGCTTCGACGATGGTCGAAGCAGGTCGCACGATTTGTTTGCGCGTTATTCCGCCGCCGCCTGCATCGGCATGGGCGCCATGCCGGGGAAGCCCGATTCGATCGGCAGCGCCGGATCGCGCGACCACTCGTTCCACGAACCGAAGTAGAGCCGCACGTCCTTGATGCCGGCTTCCTTCAGCGCCACGAGCGTGTTCGACGCGCGGGCACCCTTGAAGCAGTAGAGGACAACGGGAGTGTCCGCATCGACGCCGACGGTCGCGCATTCGGCAAGAATCTCGTCCTTCGCCTTGAGCATCTTGCCAGCAGGTGTCGGCTTCATCATGCGGTACCATTCGATCCACCGCGCGCCGGGAATGCGCCCTTTGCGCGGGCAGAAATCTGGACCGTAAGGCGACGACGAAGTGCCGACCCACTCGTCCACATCGCGCGTGTCGAGCTTCACGATGTTGGGATCGGCGACAGCCTTTTTCATCGTCTCAAGATCGACAAAGAGCGCTGCAGCTTTCGGATCGACCTTGAACGTCTTCGGTGCAGGCGCCGACGCATCCGTCGTCACCGGCTTGCCCTCGGCGTTCCATGCCGCGAAGCCACCGTGCAGGATCTTTACCTTGGAGTAGCCGAGGTAGTTGAGCAGCGTGTAACCGCGGCAGGATTGGCCGAAACCCGTATCCATCGAACCTTCGTAGATGATGGCGGTCTCGTCACCGCCGAGCCCGGCTGCGCCGAAGGTTTCGGCAAATTTATCGGTCATCGACGTCACGCCTTCGGGCGTGGACGTCGCAAGATAGGAGAAGATGTCGTGGATATTGACGGCACCTTTCAGATGGCCGGCCGCATAGGCGTCAGGCGCACGCGTGTCGATCAAGACGACGCCGCCCTCCGCCATCATGGCTTCGGCTTCGGATGGGGAAATCAGCACAGACTCGCTCATGGCACGCCTCCGGTTGCGTTGAATGGTACCTGTTGACTTGCACCTTCCGTCGGGACGACGCGTCCGAACGAAGTCTTACGCCGGCATGTCGGCCAGCATTTTCTTGAGCTGCTTCATTGCGGGCGTAACGATCGCGACAAAGTAAGCTTCGCGCAGCCGCCGCTGCGCTTCGCCACCGGCGACATAGCCGCGCGCGCCGCAATGAAGCATCGCCTGATGCGCACATTCGACGGCAAGTTCGCTCGCCGCGAGCCGCGCCGACACGATACGACGCCAGATTTTTGGATCGGCATCGAAGACGTGCGCCGTGAGATCGCAAGCTTCGTCTTCGAGCGCATCCAGCCGCGCTTCGAGTTCCGGCGCTTGTACGTCGAGGTATTTGTTGACGTGGCCAAGAGGACCTTCGACATCGCGGATCAGCCGGATACATCCGCGCGCCAAACCTGTGCCCATGCCGACCTGCAGCAGCACGAAGCCACCGCGGATGCGTTTGACATAGGCTTCCGCGGGATCGGCGAGCACATCGACATCGCTGATAAAGGCGTCGCGAAACTGCACACCAAAAGTACGCGTCCCGTCGAGCGCGAGAAATTCGCCGCCGTCGACGAGTTTCACGCCCTCGGCGGCGCAGGACGCCACCGCCATGACAGGCCGGCCGTCTTCCCGTGCGAACACGATGCCGAACCAGTGATCCGGCCCGAGGTTGGACACCCAGGGCAACACGCCGCGCACGGTGTAGCCGCCCTCGACGCGTGTGCCTTTCAACTTCATCGTCTCGATGCCGAAGAAGGTCTTCATCGGATTGGAGAGGCCGGTGCCGCCGAGCACCGCGCCCGAAGCGACGCCTGCGCCGAGCTTTTTCTTCAGCGCCTCGTTGTCCGAACACCAGACGTACCAGGCGAGCGCGCTCTGGCACCACATGCAGAACGATGTCGAAAGGCAGTGCTCACCCGCGGCAGAAATCGCGGCGATGGTCGTCGCAAGATCGGGTTCGCCCGCCGAGAAGCCCGGCAGATGATGATCGTAGGCGCCGGCCTGACCCGCCGCACGCATTACGTCCTCAGGATAGACACCCTCGCGGTCGATGCGCCCGATTTGCGGAACGAGATCTTTGCGGAAAATCGCACGGATCGCGGCCAACGCGCCCTCGCTCGCGGGCGCAGTCGTGCGTGGCGGAAGAGCGAGAGCGAGAGACATGTTTCGAGTATCCGGTACGATCCGCGAGCCTCAGGCGAGGCTCACCTCCAGGTTGACGGGGCGCGTGAACGTGTTCGCCACCGGCGACCAATTCTTGCAGTGGTCGAGCAGCGCTTTCAGCTCCTCCTCGGGGCGATCGGCGATCAGCGTCACTTTCGCGCGCACATCGGTGAATCCAACAGGCTTCTCGCCGAGATCGCCGGTGCCCCATACGCCGGTGATGTTGAGATCGCCTTCGAGTTCGATCTCGAGCCGCTCAACGGTCATGCCGCGATGCACAGCATTCGCGTGGATGCCGACGGCAAGGCACGAACCGAGTGCGGCAAGCGATGCTTCCGAGGGATTTGGCGCCGTGTCGTCGCCGAGCAATCCCGGCGGTTCATCGACGATGTAGGGATCGAGCGTGCGGATGAAATTGAGGTGGCGGAAGCGTCCTTCGGCGACTGTCTTGCACTTCAGCGTCTTGATGACCGTCGGATCGGCTTTGCCCTTTGCGATGAGCTCGTCGAGGCCGGCCTTGTCGATGGGCGCGAGGCAGCCGGTCATGGCTGTCGGCGGCTCGATCTTCGTTTTCAGGGCAACGCTGCTCAAAGCAATCTCCTCACTTTTTTCATCGGTAGCCGCCACGCAAGATTGCAGGAGACAGACCGTTCTGTTTACCCACTCATCTTGCGCTTGCGGACGGCATCTTCACAAGCGCGATCAGCCCAATCGTGAGGCGGCGTCCGTCGAAAGATTCAGCAGTGAATGATTAGTCGTGCGCCACTCGCACGCTTCGACAAGAACCGGTCTCGCGTGCTACGCGAAGAAGCAATGCCGCAGAAGCCAGCCATCCCGCCGCGTGCCAAATCGAGTGGATCGGCGCGCGAGAAACTTCTCGATGCGGCCACAGAGCTCTTCTGCCGCGAAGGCTTCAACGTCGTCGGTGTCGATGCCGTGCTGGCCCGCGCCGGCACTGCAAAAAGCACGCTTTACAAGACATTCGGATCAAAAGACGCGCTCGTCGATGCCGTTCTCGATCGCGAAGGCCGTCTTTGGCGCGATTGGTTTATCGGCGCGCTGGACGTCGGAACGGCAACGGCGCGTGACAGACTCGAGCGCATTGGGCCACTGCTCGGCGAATGGTTTTCCAGTGCGCGGTTTTACGGCTGCCCTTTCATCAATGCCGTCGGCGAGCACGACAAGGCCGACGATCGCATGCGCAAGCAGGCGATGGCGCACAAGAAAGTCGTGCACGATCGCATCGAGGCGCTGCTGCACGACGCTGGCGCAGCAGACGCCGGGGCACTCGCGCATCAGGTCGGGTTGATCGTCGATGGCGCCATCGTCGCCGCTCTCGTGACGCGCGACCGCAGCGTTGCGACAGCCGCCGGCGCGACTCTGGCCTGCGTGCTGGATGCCAATCTCGGCAAGAAGCGCGCAGCGCAGCGGCCTGCATCCCCGCTCAAGACGCGGCCGACGCGACACCCGGCACAGGATGCCGTGGCAGCGGCGCGCTAGACGTCTCTCGACAGGCTAGGCCCCCTGCCCGCACGGTGTTATGGAGCCGCGAAACCAGCGGCAGCACCGCCGCGCCAACACGGGATGTCCGATGCAGAAGATTAAGGTCGCCAATCCGGTCGTCGAAATGGACGGCGACGAGATGACCCGCATCATCTGGCAGGCCATTAAAGACAAACTGATCCATCCCTATCTGGACATCGATCTCAAATATTACGATCTCAGCGTCGAGAAGCGCGACGAGACCAACGATCAGATCACCATCGACAGCGCCGAGGCGACGAAGAAATACGGCGTCGCCGTGAAATGCGCGACCATCACACCCGACGAAGACCGCGTGAAAGAGTTCAAGCTGAAGGAAATGTGGAAGTCGCCGAACGGCACGATCCGCAACATCCTCGGCGGAACGATTTTTCGCGAGCCGATCATTTGCAAGAACGTGCCGCGCCTCGTGCCCGGCTGGACGCGGCCCATCGTCGTCGGCCGTCATGCGTTCGGCGATCAGTATCGCGCCACCGATTTCAAAGTGCCGGGCAAGGGCCGGCTTACGATCAAGTTCGAAGGCGACGACGGCACTGTCATCGAGAAGGAAGTCTTCAAGTTTCCGGCCAGCGGCGTAGCGCTGTCGATGTACAATCTCGACGAGTCGATCCGCGATTTCGCGCGCGCCTCCCTGAACTACGGCCTGCTGCGCAAATGGCCGGTGTACCTCTCGACAAAGAACACGATCCTCAAAGCCTATGACGGGCGTTTCAAGGACATCTTCCAGGAAATTTTCGAGGCCGAATTTGCCGACAAGTTCAAAGCCGCCAATATCACTTACGAGCATCGCCTGATCGACGACATGGTCGCAGCGGCGCTGAAATGGTCGGGCGGCTACATCTGGGCGTGCAAGAACTACGACGGCGACGTTCAGTCCGACACGGTCGCGCAGGGCTTCGGTTCGCTCGGGCTGATGACGTCGGTGCTGATGACGCCGGATGGCAAGACGGTGGAGGCCGAAGCCGCGCACGGCACCGTTACCCGGCATTATCGCGAGCATCAGAAGGGCAAGGAAACCTCGACCAATTCGATCGCGTCGATCTTTGCCTGGACACGCGGCCTCGCGCATCGCGCCAAGCTTGACGGTAACGACGCGCTCAAGCGCTTTTCGGAAACAATCGAGAAAGTCTGCGTCGACACGGTCGAAGCCGGCTTCATGACCAAGGATCTCGCGCTGCTTGTCGGCGCCGACCAGAAGTGGCTCTCGACGACCGGCTTTCTCGACAAGATCGACGAGAATTTGAAGAAAGCGATGGGCTGAGGGGCATGTCTCGCCGCGACGCCGCTGTTGCCTTTACAAACCCGCTCGCCGGTTTGCATGGCATCGCCAGCACCTCGATGTCGCTGTTGCGAAACATCGCCAGCGATGCGGTTCGGGTTCGGCGCTCAGGACATGCTCAGGAGATGCCGCGAATGTCAGCGCACTGTTGCAGCGCTGTCATTGTGCGGTAATCGGGCCGTGGCTATAAGCCGCCGCAAGTGGCCGGGTTCTTGATTCCGGACCCGGCGCTGGAGGCGGTGGGATGCTGGACGTGATCGACGCGACGTACAAGCCGTCCGACGATGAAGTGTTCATGAACGAACGGCAGCGCGACTACTTTCGCAAGAAGTTGCTCGGCTGGAAAGACGACATCATTCGCGAGAGTCGTGAGACACTCGCGGTGCTGCAGAACGAGAGCGAGAACCATCCCGATGTCGCCGATCGCGCATCGTCGGAAACGGATCGCGCCATCGAGCTGCGCGCTCGAGACCGGCAGCGCAAACTGATCAGCAAGATCGACGCGGCGCTTTCGCGGCTCGACGACGGCACTTACGGCTATTGCGAAGACACCGGTGAGCCCATTGCGCTGCGCCGGCTGGATGCGCGGCCGATTGCGACGCTGTCGATCGAAGCGCAGGAACGTCACGAGCGGCGCGAGCGCATCTACCGCGACGACTAAGTTCGTCCCGACCGCGCGGCATTCGCGTGGTCGGACCGGCGAGCGTCAGTCTTTGCCGGGCGCGCGTCCGAGTAGTCGCGCCATCTCCTCCTCGAACGGATCGACGGCTTCCACCGGCGGCGGTGGTGGCGGTGGCGGTGCGGGCATCTCCGTCACGGTCGGTGCGGAAGCCGGCTCGTGCTCGAGCATCTCAAGCGGTTTGGGCGGCGCGGCCGTTTCGGTCTCGAGTTCTGGCGCGAGCTGCGGTGTCACATCGACCTGCGGCGCGGGTTCTCTGGGACGCAGCGGCGTCCGGGGCGTGAAGATCGGCGGCGGACGGGTCGGAAACGGCCGCGCCCCGCCCTCGCCTGTGGAAGATCCCTCGGCACCCATCGCGGGTTCGCGGCGCGGCGGGAAAGGCCGAATGGGCGCGCGCGGAAACGGCTGACGCGGCTCGATCGGCGGTGCAGGCGCATCGATGCTGCCAGATGGCTGAACTGTCGGCGCAGGCGGCGCAAGCGTCTCGTCGGGACCGGGACCAGGCGCGGGGGCGCGCGAACGCGGCGACGGGGCAAGCGCCTTGGCGATTTCCGTCTCGAAGAAGTCAGCGTCCGCGACGGGCGGTTTCTCGACCGGCGGCGGTGGTGCCGGAGGCGGCGGCGTCGTTCCGCGCCCGCGAAGCCGCGCAAAGAAATCGACCTTCGGCGGCGCTGCGGGCGTCTCGACTTCGACCTTCGCTGGCGGAGGCGGCGCGACGGCGGGGCGATCCTCGATCACGTCCTCGATCGGCTCTGGAGCCGGCGGCGGCGGCACGAATGCGGGTGCTGGCGGCGGAGGTGGCGCGAAGGACTGCGACGGCGTCACCGGCGGTGGCGTCATGGGCGGCGCCGGAACAGGCGCCGGCACGACAGGCGGCATCGGCGCGGACACCGTCGTCGACATCGCGACAGGCGCAGCCCAGCTTTCCGGCACGGGCAAACGCGCCGTTTCGGCGGCAGCGCCCTCACGCACGGCGGAGCCGCGCTCGCGCATCTCCGCACGAATGATCGTCGACTCGATCACCACATCGTTGGGGCCGCCGATCATCACGAGATGTTCGGTGTTGTCGCGCCGCACGAGAACGAGTTGGCGCTGCCGGTCCATGTCGAAGGCATCGACGATGCCGAGCCGCTGCTGTCGGCCACGGCCACCGGACATGCGCAGGCGATTGCCAAAGAGCAGCCGGACGATCAGCAGCACCAGAACGGCGAACAGCAGGAACGCTGCAATCGCCGCTGCGAGTGCCAGAAGCCGGTTGTCGGCGAAGAGGGACGTGATGGACTGCATCGGCGCGAACGATTCCCAACCAGGTTCGCGTGCGCCGCTCCCATCCGACGCAACACACGCAAACACGTGCCCGTACGGGTCGGTACGGGCGGAATAAGCGGCAAGGATAGCACAAAGGCAGCACGCCCCGGATAAAGGTTACCGATTGGTTAACGCCCCTGCGGATGCTCCCCAGCTTTGACGATCGTGGGCTGTTCTGCATTGCTTTGGGGGTGGCCGCGCGACATCCTCCAAACGAATCGTTGCCGAACGTGACGGCAAAAGGCGAATGACATGACGATGGACGCGCCGTTGAGCGCCGTGGAAAGGACGGAGCGGGTCGGAAATCCGGCGCTCGTGCTCGTTCTCGCCGTCTTTCTGGTCGGCGCCGCCGTCGCCTTTTCCTTCCTGCCCCGCACAGACGCCGGCAAGCTCATCACCGGACTGCTCGTTTTCCTCGCCGTCATCGGTGTTCTCGGCGTCTTCGCCTACGCCGTGGGTTTTCTGCAATATTCCGGAAAGACCGTCCGCAACGACCTGACGAAGGCGATTGCCGACGGCGCGGCCGAAGGCCTGTTGGTCACGGAAGGCGACACGCGCGTCGTTTACGCCAACCCGACCTATCTCGATTTTTCCGGCGCGCGCGACGCCGGCGATGTCCGCACCG
This sequence comes from Beijerinckiaceae bacterium, assembly GCA_965246795.1. Taxonomy (GTDB): domain Bacteria; phylum Pseudomonadota; class Alphaproteobacteria; order Rhizobiales; family Beijerinckiaceae; genus JAJXWB01. The sequence continues at coordinate 305,836 of CBDFFN010000012.1, forward strand.
TCGAGCGGCTGTTCGCCGGTTCGCCCGACGTGTCTGAGGCTGTCTACCGGCTGGCGCAGGCGGCCCGCGAAGGACGTCGCGCGGTCGAGGAAATCCGGCTGGCCCCTGCCCTCAACGCCGAAGCCGCAGTCGGCTGGTACCGTATCCGCGTCAGGCCGGTCGAACGCGCGGGGTCGCGCGCGGCGACGCTCTGGCAGGTCGCCGACGTCACGCGCGAGCGCGAGCGGCACGAGAATGTCTTCCAGGAATTGCAGCACGCGATCGACTTCCTCGATCATGCGCCGGCGGGCTTCTTCTCGGCCGATGCATCGGGCGCGATCACCTATGTGAACGCGACGCTCGCGAACTGGCTCGATTACGATCTCGCGCAGATCGGCTCAGGCGGCACGTCGCTGTCGCAGGTCTTCGCGGGCAATGGCGCGGCGCTGCTCAGCGAGCGCTCAGGCGCACCGGGCGAAGTGAAGACCGAGCGTTTCGACGTCGATCTGCGGCGTCGCAACGGACAGAGCCTGCCCGTGCGGCTTATCCACCGCGTCGCCTATGCGAGCGACGGCACGCCCGGCAATTCCCGAACGCTGGTGCTGAACCGCTCGCTTGCCGAGGAACCGGCCGACACGGCGCGCGTCGCCGAAGTCCAGCTTGCGCGCTTCTTCAACTCGACGCCGATGGGCCTTGCCTCCTCCGACGCCCGTGGCCGTATTACCCGCGCCAACGCAGCTTTCGGCCGGCTCTTTCCGGAGTTGATGAAGAAGCCGGAAGACGAGCGCAGCATCACAGCCGCGGTGCCGGAACGCGACCGCACGGCGCTTATCGCCGCGTTGGCGTCGGCGACGCAGGGACAGGTCGATGTGCCGCCCCTGGATATCGGCCTCGATGGCGAAGGTGGACGCTCCTTCCGCCTGTTCCTTACGCCCGAGGAAACCGAAAATGGCGGCCCGGCCGCCCTGCTCTATGCGCTCGACACGACGGAACAGCGCACGTTGCAGGAAAATTTTGCGCAGTCGCAGAAGATGCAAGCGATCGGTCAGCTCGCTGGCGGCGTCGCGCACGACTTCAACAACGTGCTCACCGCAATCATCGGCTATTCGGATCTTCTGATCGCCAACCATCGGCCCACAGACCCCTCCTTCAGCGACATCATGCAGATCCGGCAGAACGCCAATCGCGCGGCCGGACTCGTGAGGCAATTGCTAGCCTTCTCGCGCCGCCAAACACTGCGCCCGCAAGTGCTGCAGATCGGCGACATGCTCTCCGATCTCCAGATGCTGATGCGTCGTCTTGCAGGCGAAAAGATCGAGCTCGATCTGCGTCACGGTCGCGATCTTTGGCTTGTGAAAGCCGACCTGAACCAGCTCGAACAGGTGCTGGTCAACCTCGTCGTCAACGCACGCGACGCGATGACGAATGGCGGCAAGATCACCATTCGCACGCGCAATGTCACCCCGCCGGAATGTGACGAGTTTCGCGAGAATCTGCTGACGCCTGCCAATTACGTCGTGATCGAAGTCGAGGATCAGGGCACCGGCATCCCCCCCGAACTCCTCGAAAAGATATTCGAGCCGTTCTTCACCACCAAGGAAGTCGGCAAGGGCACAGGCCTTGGCCTGTCGATGGTCTACGGCATCGTCAAGCAAAGCAGCGGCTTCGTCTTCGTGTCGAGCGAACTCGGCCGCGGCACGACATTCCGCATCTTCCTGCCGCGGCACATTCCCGAGCCTGAAGAGCTTGCCGCACCGACCGAGGTTGCCGCTCCGCGTCCTGCGACAGACCTTACCGGCAATGCCACCATCCTGCTTGTCGAGGACGAGGAAGCGGTGCGCGCTTTCGGCGCTCGTGCACTCGCCTCACGCGGATACACCGTGCTGGAGGCCGCGTCCGGCGTTGAGGCGCTGGAGGTCGTCGCCAACAGCGATGCCACTATCGACCTCATCGTCTCCGATGTCGTGATGCCTGAAATGGATGGTCCGACGATGTTCGGCGAATTGCGTCGGCGCGGGATCACAGCGCGTGTGATCTTCGTATCCGGCTATGCGGAAGAGGCTTTCTCAAAGAACCTTCCTGCGGGCGAGGATTTCGGCTTCATGGCGAAGCCGTTCAGCCTGAAGCAGCTGATCGAGACGGTGAAGACAAACCTGCCGAGCTGAGATTTGCGCGCACGAGGATCTCGCGCGCTATTTCGGTAAGCCGCTCGAAGCGTCGGGCAACATCGGGCTCATCCGACCGCAAGAGATGACGGATCAACGTGCCGTCCTCGCTGTTCCAAACCTCGCGCGGTTCGAGGCGGATCGCGTCGCGCATGCCGTCTTCCGCCTGCAGCGCGTCGTGCATCAGGCTCTGGCAGCCGATGCCGAAATCCTCCAGCGCGTCGAGCGTTTCGTCGTCGATCTCCATGAAGGCACGCCACCAGCGCGCGATCAGTCGGCGCGCAGCCTCATTGCCGAGGTTGAAAAGACAAACGCCGTTGTTGACGTCCCACCATGCCTCGGTGATGCCGGAGGGGACGAGGATCGCGGCAAAGCGGCTCTTGTCCTCGAGGTAGGCGGCGAGATCGAAGTCGTGGTCGTTAAGCACCGTGTCGGCGTCGAGATACAGCACCCATCCGCGATCGCCGCGGTCAATCATCTCGCGCAGCATGACGATCCGGTTGAACGTCGCGTGCCACGGTGCGCTGCCGCGTTTGAGTCCAAGCCACATCTCGTAGGGGATATTCCAGCGCCGGCAATAGGCAATCTGGACCTGTGACGTGATGGCCAGCAGTGGTGCGTAGAGTTCGAGATCGGCCGTCTGGAGAATGGTGACAACGGCGTGTCGGACAGGTGGCTCGTCTATCAAAAGCGCGCCAAGGTGGGCATCGGGTGCTCCTTGGGCCACAAGCCTTTGCACAACGCCGCGCGCATCACGTAGGGGCAGACCCGCGGGCCCTTTCTCCGTGTCGTTCACCGAACTTCCCTGAGACTTCGCGGCGGCGGGTGGCAATGCGCGGCGCCAACGCGCTAAGAGCCTCTATCATGGACAAGACATTCGACCCATCCGCCGTCGAGGCGCGCGTCGCCGCCGCCTGGGAGGACGCACAGGCCTTCCGCGCAGGACGTGCCGACCGGAAAGACGCAAAACCCTTCTCGATCGTCATCCCGCCGCCGAACGTCACCGGCTCGTTGCACATGGGGCACGCGCTCAACAACACGCTGCAGGATATTCTCGCGCGGTTCGAACGCATGCGCGGCAAGGACGTGCTGTGGCAGCCGGGGACCGACCATGCCGGCATTGCGACGCAAATGGTCGTCGAACGGCAATTGGCCGACCGGAAGCAGCCCTCACGACGCGAGATGGGCCGCGAGGCCTTCGTCGAACGCGTGTGGGAGTGGAAGGCGGAATCCGGCGGCACGATCGTCAATCAGCTTAAGCGCCTCGGCGCATCCTGCGACTGGTCGCGCGAACGCTTCACGATGGACGAAGGTCTGTCGCGCGCCGTCGCCAAAGTTTTTGTCGAGCTGCATCGCGCCGGGCTCATCTATCGCGACAAAAGGCTCGTGAACTGGGACCCTCATTTCCTGACAGCGATCTCCGATCTCGAAGTGCAGCCGATCGAGGTCAACGGAAACCTCTGGCACTTCCGCTATCCGATCGTCGATGACGAAGGCGAGGATACCGACGAGTTCATCGTCGTCGCCACGACGCGGCCCGAAACGATGCTCGGCGACAGCGCCGTCGCCGTGCATCCCGACGACGAACGCTACACGCATCTGCACCGGCGTCGCGTCCGCCTGCCGCTCGTCGACAGGCTGATCCCGATCGTCGCCGACACCTACAGCGATCCCGAAAAGGGCACCGGAGCGGTGAAGATCACGCCCGCGCACGACTTCAACGATTTCGAGGTCGGCGTGCGTCATGATCTCCCGCGCATCAACATCCTCGATCAGGAAGGTCGCATCGCGATCAAAGATCATCCAGATTTTGTTGCGCGCCCTGTCGATGACAATGTGCTTTTCAACTTGTTTGGCCTGCACGGCATGGACCGCTTCGAGGCGCGCAAGGCGATCGTCGGCCAGATGGATGCCATCGGCCTGCTCGACAAGATCGAACCACACCGCCATCCCGTGCCGCATGGCGATCGCTCCGGCGTCGTCATCGAGCCTTGGCTGACGGATCAATGGTACGTCGATGCGAAGGCACTCGCCGGCCCCGCGCTCGCGGCGGTGCGCGAAGGCCGCACGAAATTCGTGCCGAAGAATTGGGAGAGAACCTATTTCGAGTGGCTGGAGAATATTCAGCCCTGGTGCATCTCGCGCCAGCTCTGGTGGGGCCACCGGATCCCCGCATGGTATTCCGCGTGGGGGAGCATCTATGTCGCAGAGAGCGAGGACGAGGCGATCGCGCAGGCGCTCGCCGACGCTGTGACGCGCGAGATTTACGACGACGTCGAGGCCGGCGAGATCGCGGAGGATGCCGTTCGTCGCGAAGCGCTGCTGACACGCGACGAAGACGTCCTCGACACCTGGTTCTCATCGGCTTTGTGGCCGTTCTCGACGATGGGCTGGCCGGACGAGACGCCCGAACTCGCGCGTTATTATCCGACGACCGCGCTTGTTACCGGTTTCGACATCATCTTCTTCTGGGTCGCGCGGATGATGATGATGGGCTTGCATGTCATGGGCGAAGTGCCCTTCCACGACGTCTACATCCATGCGCTCGTGCGCGACGAGCGCGGCGCCAAAATGTCGAAGTCGAAAGGCAACGTCATCGATCCCTTGCAGCTCATCGACGAATATGGCGCGGATGCCTTGCGCTTCACGCTGGCTGCAATGGCGGCGCAGGGACGCGACATCAAACTCGCGACGTCACGCGTCGAAGGTTATCGCAACTTCGCGACAAAATTCTGGAACGCAGCCCGCTTCGCGGAGATGAACGGCTGCAAGGGCGTGGCCGGCTTCGATCCAAAGACCTGCACGATCACGCTGAACAAATGGATTCTCGGCGAGCTTGCCCCAACAGCAACGCAGGTCACAGGCGCAATCGAGGCCTATCGCTTCAATGAGGCCGCGAATGCGATCTATCGCTTCGTCTGGAATGTGTTTTGTGACTGGTATGTCGAGCTATCGAAGCCGGTGCTTCAGGGCGCAGACGGCGCGGAAAAGGACGAGGCGCGCGCGACGACGGCTTTCGTGCTCGATCGGATCGTTGCGCTGCTGCATCCGTTCATGCCGTTTTTGACGGAGGAACTTGCAAGTGCATTTGCCGCACGCGACGGCGAGACGGCGCGTCCTCTCGTCGCGCTCTCGCAATGGCCAAAATTGTCCGACCTCGCCGATGCGTCGGCCGAGGCCGAGATTGGCTGGATGATCGAACTTGTGTCGGAGATCCGCTCCGTGCGGTCCGAAATGAATGTGCCAGCCGGTGCGCAGGTGCCTCTGGTGCTGGTCGCGCCGGACGACGCCACCGCGCAGCGCGCCGCCCGCTGGACGACGACGATCGCGCGCATGGCGAAACTCTCGGGCATCGAGACGGCTTCGACGGCGCCGGGCCAGTCGGCGCAGCTGCTCGTGCGCGGTGGCATTGTTGCCTTGCCGCTTGCCGGCATCATCGATTTCGCGGCAGAGCGCACCCGCTTGGCCAAGGACGTCGCCAGGCTCCAAAGCGATATCGCGAAGACGGAAGCGAAACTCGGCAATACCGACTTCGTCGCTCGCGCACCGGAAGAGATCGTCGAAGAAAATCGCGAGCGCATCGTCGAATGGACGGCGCGAGTCGAGAAGCTGCAGGCCGCGATGGCGCTGCTGGCCGCGCCCTGATCGCAGGACGCGCGTTCCGTACGATCGGGCAGATCACCACGATCTGCATAACGATTCTGTGCGCGTCGATCGTCGTTACGAGCAAGCCGGCCGATCCGGCGCTTTGGCCTGCTAGAGATGGCGAACAAACGATACCGGTTGTCGTGGTCAGCAACGGCTTTCACGCCGGCATCGTGATCCCACGACTCGCTTTGGAAAACGCCGCTCGTCGCGATGGTCGGGCCGCCGTTCTTACCGTGGCGGAACGCTTCGGCGCCTATCGATTCCTGGAATTCGGTTGGGGCGAAGAGGAATTTTATCGCGCCACGCCGACACTCAAGTCGATCGATCCGCACTTGGCGGCACGCGCACTCTTTTGGCCGTGGACACGCTCGGTCGTGCACATCGTTGGCTTCGACGATCCTCCCGAGCAATATTTTCCGAACGCAGAGCGCTTCGCGATCGAGACGAGCGAAGAGGGATTTGCCCGTCTCGTCGCTACACTCGACCAACGCTTCCGACGTGACGCGAATGGAAAGGTGAACGATGCGGGCAAGGGTCTGTACGGCCCGAGCCTCTTCTATCCGGCTACCGGACACTTCAGCATTATCTCGAACTGCAATCGATGGGTGGGCGATCTCGTCGCTGCAGCCGGTTTGCCATCGTCGACGGTGCTTTCGCTGGTATCACCAATCTTCGTGCGGAGCCTGCGTTACGCGATGGAACGGGTACAAGCACGATGACTCTGACGAATGTCGATCAGCCGCTTTCACGCCTGCATCAAGCTCTGAAGCGCACTGCCTAAAGACACCATGTCGGCGTACACAGCTTGCGCGCCGGCCGCGATCAGGCGATCGGAGTGACCTTCGCGGCAGTGTGAGCCCCCTGTGAAGCCTACAACGCGCATGCCCGCCGCACGGGCCGCTGTCACGCCGGTCGCGCTGTCCTCGACGACGAGACATCGCGTGGGCGGCACATTCATCCGCTGAGACGCCAGAAGGAACAGGTCCGGCGCGGGTTTGCCCCGCGACACCATCGTCGCGCTGAACACGTTCGGCGCCAGCCGATCCCACAGGCCCGTGACGCCAAGCGTCACTTCGAGCCGTGGCGGACGGCTGCTCGATGCAACGCAAATCTTCACGCCGTGCGCACGCAGAGCGTCAAGCAATTCAGCGATGCCTGCCATCGGCAGAAGTTCGTCTCGGAAGCGCTCGAACAACCGCTGCGTGCCGGCCTCGTCATAGCGCGGCGGCAACTCACGTCCCAGATCACGCGCGATCACTGCATCGACATCGGCGGCGGACATGCCGACGAAGCGCCTCATGACGTCTTCGGCTGTGATCGGATAGCCGACGGAGGTCAGAACCTCCGCGTCGACCTCGCAGGCAAGCACTTCGCTGTCGATGAGGACGCCATCGCAATCGAAGATGACGAGATCGACGGGCGCTTCCGCCCCGTCGGCGAAACTGTTCAGAACGGAATGTCGTCGTCGAGACCAGCCGCCGGCCCGCCGCCGCCTGCCATCGCCGGCCGGCGATCACGACCGCCGCCGCCACCTGCACCACCGCGATCCATCGGAGATTGGCGCCCAAAGCTGCTACCGCCACGCTCGGATGAGGAGTCACTGTAACCGCCCTCCTCACCCCCGGCGCCGCGTCCGCGACTGTCGAGCAATGTCAGCTCGCCGCGGAAACGCTGCAGCACGACCTCCGTCGCCTTGCGCTGGTTGCCATCGCGATCGGTGTATTCGCGCGTCTGCAGCTGGCCCTCGATGTAAACCTTCGAGCCCTTCTTGCAGTACTGCTCAGCAACGCGACCGAGGTTCTCGTTGAAGATCGCGATGTTGTGCCACTCGGTCTTTTCTTTCTTCTCGCCGGTGCTCTTGTCGCGCCAGGATTCCGTCGTCGCAATCGAAAAGGTGATGATCTTGTCGCCGGACGGCATCGTCCGCGACTCCGGATCGCGGCCCAGATTGCCAATCAGAATGACCTTGTTGACGCTGCCGGACATCGCAAACTCCTCGAATTCCTGAAGGCCTACGCGACGGCCCCCGCACAGGCTACGACGCAATGACGGATCGCGGCCTTCGTCCCCACTATTCACACGGGACACGTTCCCGTAATGTTCTAGGTCCGTTCAAAGCGTTTTGCAAGGCATGCCAGATCGCAATTCACGTCCGGCCCGGCATGAGAAAAACCGTCAGTACGACGACGAGCCAGGCGGCCAACGCGCCGAGAACTGCGAGCCGATAATCGACCCGCCCTGCAAGCCACCAGCACGCGCCGAGGAACACGAGATAAGCGGGGATCGTCTTGAGCCCCGCCACGCAGGTCTGACGCATATCATCCGATGTACCCTGCGCGCCGACAGCAAGCAGCGCGATGATCGCGAAGGTCGGCGCCAGCGGAAGGATACCGGGCAGGATGTTGCCGCGGCGCGACGCGAGAACGATGGCCGCCGTGAGGAAGCCGCCGAGCAGCCCCTTCCAGACGACGTCCATGCGATCACCCCGTGGTGACCGCCGTCTCCAGATCGCTCGGATCGACGTCGCGCGACAGCGCAACCGCCATCTTGTCGCGGTCGAGCTCGCCTTCCCACCACGCAACGACGACGCAGGCGACGCCGTTGCCGCAGAGGTTGGTGAGCGCGCGGCACTCGCTCATGAACTTGTCGATGCCGAGCACGATGGCCATGCCCGGCACAAGCTCCGGCCTCACCGCGGCCAGCGTACCGGCCAATGTTATGAAGCCCGCGCCGGTGATGCCGGACGCGCCCTTCGAGGTCAGCATCGCGACAACCAGGATCGTCATCTGCTCGCCAAAGCCGAGCTGCACGCCGAGCGCCTGCGCAATGAACAGCGTCGCCAGCGTCATGTAGATGTTGGTGCCGTCGAGGTTGAAGGAATAGCCCGTCGGGACCACGAGGCCGACGACCGACTTGGAGCAGCCGAGGCGCTCCAGCTTCTCCATCATCTGCGGGAGCACGCTCTCGGACGACGACGTTCCGACGACGATCAGCAGCTCATCCTTAATGTAGCGGAGGAACTTGAAGATCGAGAAGCCGGCGATGCGCGCGATGATGCCGAGCACCACGAAGATGAAGATCAGCGCTGTGAGATAGAACGTCGCGATGAGACCGGCGAGATTGCCAAGCGCCTGCGGACCGAAGCGGCCGATCGTATAGGCCATCGCGCCGAATGCGCCGATAGGCGCCGCTTTCACGATGATCGCGATGACGCCGAACATCGCATGCGCGACGTCGTCGATGATGCTGCGGATCGGATGAGCGCGTTCGCCGAGCGCCATCAGCGCGAAACCGAACAGGATCGCGAAAAAGAGCACCTGAAGGATTTCGCCCTGCGCGAATGCGCCGACGACGGTGTCGGGGATGATATGCAGGACGAAGTCGACGGACTTCATCTCCTTCGCCTTCGCCGCAAAAGCGGCGACAGCACCCGCGTTGCCCTGCCCCGCGAAACCCGCACCGGGTTGAATCACATTGGCGACGAGCAGGCCGAGCACGAGTGCGAAGGTCGACACGACTTCGAAATAGACTAGCGCCTTCACCGCGACGCGACCCACCTTCTGCACTTCCGAGATGTGGGCGATGCCCGAAACGACCGTGCAGAAGATGATCGGCGCGATGGCCATCTTGATGAGTTTGACGAAGCCGTCGCCGAGCGCCTTGATCCACTCGTTCTGCGCGAATTGCGGCGAGAGCCAGCCGACCAGCGCGCCGAGCACGATGGCGATCAGCACCTGGATGTAGAGAATCTTGTACCAGGGCTTCTTCGCCGGTGTGGCATGTAGGGTGCCCGCGGGAACGGGCGATGCGACTGACGTCATCTCGGAAGGTCCTCACCAACGCGAATTATGGCACTTTCGCGACATTTAGCAGCACGGCTGCGGGTCCGCCAAGCGGTTTGCGTGTCGCCAGTTGTGGACGAAAGTCCTGTTGCGCATGGCATTTGGCGGCATCCGACTTAAGTTCGGACAGCCACCCCGAAAAATCCGATGTCCCGACCCCGCAAACCTTCTCCCGGTGCGAACGCGCCCGACCTGAAATTGCCGCCGCCGCGCCCCCCGCGCCGCGACGATAAGGTCATTTCCGTGCGCGGTGCACGCGAGCACAACCTCAAGAACGTCGACCTGACGATTCCTCGGGATGCGCTCGTCGTGTTCACGGGCCTATCGGGGTCCGGCAAATCGTCGCTTGCCTTCGACACGATCTATGCCGAGGGACAGCGGCGCTATGTCGAGAGCCTCTCGGCCTACGCGCGCCAATTTCTCGAAATGATGGGCAAGCCGGACGTCGATCAGATCGACGGGCTCTCGCCGGCGATCTCGATCGAGCAGAAGACGACGTCGAAAAACCCGCGCTCCACCGTCGGCACGGTGACGGAAATCCACGACTACATGCGCCTGCTGTGGGCACGTGCCGGCATTCCGTATTCGCCCGCGACCGGTCTGCCGATTGAAAGCCAGACCGTCAGCCAGATGGTGGATCGCGTTTTGACGCTGCCGGAGCGCACGCGCCTCTACCTGCTGGCGCCTGTCGTGCGCGGCCGCAAGGGCGAGTATCGCAAGGAAATCGCCGAATACATGAAGCGTGGCTTCCAGCGCCTGAAGATCGACGGGCAGTATTACGATATCGCCGACACGCCAGTGCTCGACAAAAAGTTCAAGCATGACATCGATGTTGTCGTCGATCGCATCGTCGTAAAACCGGACATCGCGGCGCGGCTTGCTGAGAGTTTCGAGACGGCACTCGAACTTGCGGATGGCATCGCGGTGGCGGAGTTCGCGGATGCCGAACCGGCGCGCAATTCGCTGACATTCTCATCGAAATTCGCCTGCCCCGTCTCCGGCTTCACCATTGCCGAAATCGAGCCCCGGCTTTTCTCGTTCAACAATCCTTTCGGCGCCTGCCCGAAATGCGGTGGCCTCGGCAGCGAGCAGAAAATCGACGCCGAGCTTGTCGTTCCCGATGGCAAGCTCACCTTGCGCAAGGGCGCCATCGCGCCGTGGGCGAAATCGAGCTCGCCCTATTATCTGCAGACGCTGGAATCGCTGGCGAAACACTTCAAGTTTCGCCTCGACACTACCTTCGATGCACTGCCAACTGCCATCAAGAAAATGCTGTTCTACGGCACCGGCGAGGATGCGGTGAAGTTTTCGTATGACGATGGTTTGCGCGCCTACAACGTCACAAAGCCGTTCGAGGGCGTCATCAGCAATCTCGAACGCCGTTTCCTCGAAACCGAGAGCGAATGGGCGCGCGAAGAGATCGGGCGTTTCATGTCGGCGACGCCCTGCACTGCGTGCAAAGGCTATCGTCTGAAGCCCGAAGCGCTTGCCGTGAAGATCGGCGGGTGCCACATCGGCGAAGTCAGCGAGTTGTCGGTGCGCAAGGCGGCCGACTGGTTTGCGCGAATGCCCGAGAAACTCGACAAGAAGCGCAACGAAATTGCGGTGCGCATCCTGAAAGAGATTTCGGACCGACTCGCGTTTCTCGTCGATGTCGGGCTCGACTATCTCACGCTTGCGCGTGGCTCGGGTTCACTGTCGGGCGGCGAGAGCCAACGTATCCGGCTTGCGTCGCAGATCGGCTCTGGCCTGACCGGCGTGCTTTACGTGCTGGACGAGCCGTCGATCGGCCTGCATCAGCGCGACAATGCGCGCCTGCTGGAGACGCTGCGGCGGCTGCGCGATCTCGGCAACACGGTTATCGTCGTCGAGCACGACGAAGATGCGATCCTCACCGCCGACTATGTCGTCGATGTCGGTCCCGGTGCCGGTATCCACGGCGGCAAGATCGTCGCGCAAGGTTCGCCCGGCGACATCATGGCCGACCCGAATTCGCTGACCGGGCAATATCTCACCGGCGCGAAACAGGTCGCGACGCCGCGCAAGCGACGTCAGGCGACAGCGGGCCGGCGACTAAAGCTGACCGGTGCGCGCGGCAACAATCTGAAGAACGTCACGGCGGAAATCCCGCTCGGGCTCTTTACGGCGATCACTGGCGTGTCTGGCGGCGGCAAATCCACGCTCGTCATCGATACATTGTACAAAGCTGTCGCGCGAAAATTGAACGGCGCGCTGGAGCACCCTGCCCCGTTCGATGCGCTCGAAGGATTGGAGCATGTCGACAAGGTCATCGACATCGACCAGTCGCCGATCGGCCGTACACCGCGCTCGAACCCTGCGACCTACACGGGTGCTTTCACGCCAATCCGCGAATGGTTCGCGGGGCTACCTGAAGCGAAAGCTCGTGGCTATGCGCCGGGCCGCTTCTCTTTCAACGTAAAAGGCGGGCGTTGCGAAGCCTGCCAGGGCGACGGCGTCATCAAGATCGAGATGCACTTCCTGCCCGACGTCTACGTCACTTGCGACGTCTGCAAGGGCAGGCGCTACGACCGCGAAACGCTCGAGGTGAAGTATCGCGAGAAGTCGATCGCCGATGTCCTCGACATGACTGTTGAGGAAGCCGCGACGCTTTTCAAAGCCGTGCCGCCCATCCGCGAGAAGATGGAAACCCTCGGACGTGTGGGCCTGGGCTACGTGAAGGTCGGTCAGCAGGCGACGACGCTGTCGGGCGGCGAAGCGCAACGCGTGAAGCTGGCCAAGGAGCTATCGCGCCGCTCGACAGGCCGCACACTCTACATCCTCGACGAGCCAACGACTGGCCTGCACTTCCACGATGTATCGAAACTTCTCGAAGTGCTGCAGGAGCTGGTCGACCAGGGTAATTCCGTCGTCGTCATCGAGCACAACCTCGAGGTCGTGAAGGTCGCCGACTGGATTCTCGATATGGGACCGGAAGGCGGCGACGGCGGCGGCATGATCGTCGCCGCGGGGACGCCCGAGCAGATCGCGAAAGCCAAGGGCAGCCACACCGGGCGCTATCTTGCCGAGGTGTTGGAGCGCCGGCCGTTGAAAGCTGTCCCTCGCCGCGAGGCGGCAGAGTAGTCGCCTAACACTTGGCTGGAATAGCCAAGATCACGGTTGTGTGACGGTTTTTGCGTCACACGCCGCACGTTTACCATGCGTTTTACGCATATCTGGGTCACGACTTCTCTATCTGCTCGCGTATGCAGCATTCTCTATATTGCGGTGCATCAACAAGACGTCGCCGAGTTGGCGACATTTGAGAGGTACCATGACTATCCGTGACCTGGCCCAGAAGGTTCAGGACTGGCGCAAGCAGCGCGCATCTATCCGTGAACTGTCCCGTCTTACCGACCGCGAGCTCGCCGACCTCGGCATCCGCCGTGGCGACATCGAGTTCGTGGCAAAGACCGGCCAGCGAAACGGCTGAACCAGCAAGGAGCTTCGCGGGTCTCGGCATTTCCTCCCAGCTTTGAGACCCGTGTAAAGGCGCCCGTCGGATCCCCCCTCCGGCGGGCGTTTTCTATTTTTCGGGGCTTATGCCGTCTCCCAGCCGCTTTCAGAATGACGTCTGGTGCAGAAAGCTTGCGGTGGCGCATCCACGCGATAAGCCTTCGGCATGAACCCCATCCACATCATCGGCGGCGGGCTCGCCGGCTCCGAAGCCGCCTGGCAAATCACCCGGAGCGGTCTCTCGGTCGTCCTGCACGAGATGCGGCCCATGCAAAAGACGGCCGCGCATCACACCGACCAGCTCGCGGAACTCGTCTGCTCCAATTCCTTCCGGTCCGACGATGCGGAAGCGAATGCGGTCGGCATCTTGCATCGCGAGATGCGCGCGATGGATTCGCTCATCATGCGCTGCGCCGACGCCAATCAGGTGCCGGCCGGCGGCGCGCTTGCCGTCGACCGCGAGGGCTTCGCCGAAGCGGTGACGCAAGCGATTGCGAACGAACATCGCATCACCATCGCGCGCGAAGAGATCGCGGAAATTCCGGCCGACTGGCAGAACGCCATCGTCGCGACCGGCCCGCTGACGTCCGCCGCGCTCGCGAAAACCATCGGCGCGCTCACCGGCGTCGATGAACTCGCCTTCTTCGACGCCATCGCGCCCATCGTGCATCGCGATTCCATCGACATGAACGTCGCGTGGTTCCAATCGCGCTACGACAAGGTCGGACCCGGCGGCACGGGCGCTGACTACATCAATTGCCCGCTGTCACGAGAACAATACGACGCGTTCATCGACGCGCTGATCGCTGCACCGAAAACTGAGTTTCGCGAGTTCGAGGGCACGCCGTATTTCGACGGATGCCTGCCGATCGAGGTAATGGCGGAGCGCGGCCGCGAAACATTGCGACATGGGCCGATGAAGCCATTCGGGCTCACCAATCCGCATCCGCCGGACTCAAAGCCTTACGCCGTCGTGCAGCTTCGGCAGGACAATGCACTCGGCACGCTCTACAACATCGTCGGTTTCCAGACGAAGTTGAAGCACGGTGCGCAGGCGCAGGTGTTTCGTACGATCCCCGGCCTGGAACGCGCCGAGTTTGCGCGGCTCGGTGGCATCCATCGCAATACGTTTCTCAACTCGCCAAAGGTGCTGGACGAACGGCTTCGCCTGCGCGCCGACACGCGGTTGCGTTTCGCCGGACAGATCACGGGCTGCGAGGGCTATGTCGAAAGCGCCGCAACGGGGCTGATCGCCGGGCGTCTAGCCGCCGCCGAAGTTCGCGGCGATCCGATGCCGATGCCGCCGGCGACGACGGCGATCGGCGCACTCCTGCATCACATTACGGGTGGGCATATCGAAACGATCGACGCAGGACCGAAAAGTTTTCAGCCCATGAACGTCAACTTCGGACTTTTTCCGCCGCTCGCCAGCGCGGTGCCGTCCGAAGACGGCAAACGCCTGCGCGGACCGGAGAAGGCCCGCGCTAAAAAGCGTGCTCTGTCATTGCGCGCCGAACACGATCTCGCGATGTGGCTCGAAGGCTCGCTACGCGAAGCCGCGGAATAGACATCGCCACGTCGCATCTGTGACCGCGATCACTCATCTCCGTCGGGATTTTCGGTAAGCGGGCCGCGAAAGATTGTTATCGAGATCGACCGTGATGGCCTTCCAGACAGCAGACAATCCCGAAGCGGGACGCGCGCGAAACATCGCCGCACTCGTGTCCGGTGCACTTATCGCCTTCGGCATCATTTGCTGGATCGCCGCGAACTGGGCGAGCTTGCACCGACTGACGAAGATCGGCCTCGTCGGCAGTACGCTTTTTGTGGCCGCACTCGTTGCGGCGGTGGCGCCGCGTATTCGCATACCTGCGCTGATTGTCGCAACGGCCACCACAGGCGGTCTCCTCGCACTGATCGGCCAGATCTATCCAAGCGGAGCGGATGCCTGGCAGCTCTTCTTCTACTGGATGCTGTTGTCCCTGCCGTTCGCGCTTGCGGCACGGCACGACGCCATCTGGTCGCTGTGGACCATCATCGCAATCACCGCGATCCAGCTTTGGAACGTGCAGGAAGGTCGGCTCGACAGCGAAGCATTTGGCGATTGGGCGCCGGCCTGGGCCTTGTCGATCTTTCTGGCTATCGTGCTGACGCCGACGACGTGGACGGAGAGATTGCTTGGGCCGACACGTTGGGCGTTCCGCATCGCCGTCATCGCGGCTGCGGGCCTCGTCCTCACAACCGCGATCATCGGCAGCTTCGGCAACCAAGACAGTATGGTGCTCGCGGCGTTAGCACTGCTGGCGCTCGCCGTGCTCGCCCTGATCTGGTTGCGACCGCGCGATCTCGGCCTCGTTGCACTCGTTCTGCTGGCTTTCGATATCCTGTTGATCTGGCGTGTCGCCGAACTTATCGCGCCGACGAGCACCGGCATCGACAGTCTGTTCCTCATCAGCCTGCTCGCGATCGGCGTCATCGGTGCAAGCGTCGTCATTCTTCGCCGTATCGCGCCAGTGACGAGTGACGAGCCCTCGGAAAGCGCCGAGCCGCAGGCGCAGCGCGCGGAAGACTCCCACACGACTTGGCCGCTCGCCGTCTTGAGCGGCGTCGGTGCAATCATCGCGTCGATCCCGCTCGTGGCGCTCTACGCGCTGGTGTTCGAAAACTTTATCGCAGGCGATGGCGCTATCGTCATCGGCCTCGCGACTCTCGCCGTCGCGGTCCTCGTCATGCGTCGCAGCGCGACCCTCGGCTTCGTCCAGATGTTCGGCGCGATCTGCGTCGCGGCCGGCCTCGCCTTGATCACGATCGGAGCCGAACGCCTGGCCCGCCAGAATGTCGGTTTCGTGCTCGCTGTCGTGATGGCCGCTACGGCAATGCTTATTCCTGTCGCTTGGGCGCGTGGCGTCCTCGGCTTCACGGCCGCGAGCGCGTTTCTGATATCGACGCTCGTCCGCACGATGCCGGGACACGCAACGGCGCTCTCCGTCATTCTGTCGTTGACGGCAGCGATCGCGGCTGTCGGCCTGACAACGCGTAAGATCGATCGCACCAAAGCGCGCGGAGATTTCACGCGCGACGCACAGCCATTCATTGCCGGTTTCGCCGACGCCTGCGTCGTTGCGCTCATGCTCTTCGCGGGCCGCCCCTTCATGATCCTCGCGGCTGGTTTTCTCGGTGAGCTTCGCTCGGAATTTCTTGCGCCCGCTATCGGCGTTGCGCAGACCTTCTCCATCATTCTGGCACTCGCAGGCGCGACGCTGTTCTTCTGTCGCCATCCGACCTACCGAACGCCCGCGGCCTTCGCGCTTGCGGCCGTCGCCATCGCGTTAACGACACGCTCGCCGATGCTCGGGCCGACGCTGTTCGTACTCGCCTGCGCTTTCGTCATCGGCGCACGCGGCGTCGCTGCTTTCGCATCGTTGGCAATGCTCTGGATCGTCAGCGCCGCCTATTACGCGCTAGGCTGGTCGTTGACGCAAAAGGCCTGGTCGATGATCGGTCTCGGTCTCTTGCTTGCCGTCGTCCTACTCGTGACTGCACGAAATTTTCGTATGCCGGCGAGCGCCTTAGGAGTGACCATATCGTCGCTTCAGCCAAGACTTCTTATCGCAGCTAGCATCATCGCGACCGGCGTGCTTGCTGGTCTCGCGGTCACGAGCGCCGAAAACATCCTTCGCACTGGCCGCGAGATATTCATTGCCCTGCGACCTGTCGATCCGCGCTCGCTGATGCAGGGCGACTACATGGCGGTCGCGTTCGATACGGCGCGACTGCCGTCGCCTGCAGATGCGCGCAACCGCGAAGTTCTTGCCGTCGCAACGTTGGACGATAAATCCATCGCGTCATTCCAACGTATCGCTGCAACAGGCGAACCGCGAAACGATGGAGAAGTGGCGATCTGGTTGCGCACGAAATCGCGCCGATGGTTCGTCGGCTCCGACGCCTTCTTTTTCGAGGAGGGCAAAGCCAAGACGTTTGAAGCTGCGAAATTCGGCATGTTCCGCCTAAGCGCGAATGGCCAACCGTTGCTTGTCGGACTCGCCGATGCAGAGCTGCACCAGCTTCGTTGATCAGAACCGTCGCGCAAATCGCCAGATCGCCCACTGCCGCCTCCATTGCGCGATGTTCGGCACAGGCGCGTAAGGCGCACGTATTCGGTCGAGCGCGTCGAGATGCAGGCGCACGGGGGCAAGCGGCAGGAAAGCCCCGCGCGCAACGGGTGTCACGCCCTCAAGGGTCTTCAGCCCCTGATCGTATCGGCGGCGCGCAAGTGCGCGCAAATCGCCGAGTGTATCAGCGAGACCAGGCGGCGCAGGACGCGTGAGTGCGGCCGCTGGCGTCAGACCGTGTGCCGCGAGCATGTCGACCGGCACATAGAGCCGCCCCTGCTCGGCGTGTCGTGCGAAACTCCGCAGCAGCCCCGTCAGACCGATCGAAACGCCGGCATAGCCCGCGCAATCGGCGCCGCCGGGCTCGATGCCGTCGTTCAGCACAAGCGACATCAGCCGGATCGGCACAGAGTTGACGTAGCCGCAATATTTCTCGAGCTCGTTCCGGTCCGGCATCGGGTCGTCGTAGAGATCGAAGCGTCGTGCCTCGACAAGTTCGGTTAGCGCAACACGCGGCAGCCGGAAGCGTCGGATCGTGTCGATGAGCGCATCCGCGACGGGATGCGCGCCGACATCGCCGCGCGTCTCACCTTCGATCGCATCGACCCACCATTGCAGCCGAATTTCGCCCGGCGCTGGCGCGGACACTAGATCGCGGACGCGCGACACTTCGATGGCGAAGGCCGCGAGTGCATGAAGATACGGCCGCTTGTCGGCGGGCGCGAACATGATGCTCAGCCATCGATCGCGGTCCGCCTCGCGAACGAGGTCGGCGCAATGCGCGTAATGCGCAGCCCGCCTTTCGTCTCGGTCAGCGCTATCGCTCATTGCACGGCGATGAGAGCGGCCGCGACGCGACGCCGCTCGCCGATCAGGATGTTGTAGGTCCGCGCCGCGGCCGCGGTCGCCATTGGCTCCGGTACGATTTTCTTCGCCCGCAACGCTTTCGCGATGACGGGATCAAGAAACGCGATGTCCTCGCCCATGCCGATCAGCAGATGATCGATGTTTTCGGCCTCGGCGAACACGGGGGCGAGCGATGCAACGCTGATCGCATCGGCGCTCGTGATGATCCAAGGCACGATGCCCGACGGCAGAAGCAGCAGCGAACCGCGGTGGCCCATGCCGCCGAAACGGAAGCCGCCCGGCCCATAGGCTTCGATCGAGTGACGACCCGTCAGGCCGAAGGGCGCATCAGCCATTTCGACATCGCAAGCTCGCGTATCTCACCGAGAGCAAAGCGGAGCGGCCCTTCAGGCCACCACCTCACGCGACTTTGCGCCGGACTCCTCACGCGTCGTCTCGCGGCTTTCATTGCGGAGGCCGAGATAGATCAGGATCGGCGAGCAGATGAAGATCGCCGAATAAGTACAGACGAAAATGCCGAACGTCATCGCCAGCGAGAACGACTGGATGACGTGGCCACCGAACAGCACCAGCGACAGCAACGCCAGCAATACGGTCGACGAGGTCATGATCGTGCGTGGAATGACGGCGTTGATCGACATATCGATCAGTTCGTCGGTCGGCATGCGTTTGTACTTGCGCATCATCTCGCGAATACGGTCGAGCACGACGACGACCTCATTCAGCGAGTAGCCGACGATAGTCAAAATGGCGGCGATCGATGTCGTGTTGAACTCAAGCCCCGTGATCGAGAAGAAGCCAACAGTTAGCAGAAGATCGTGCATCGTCGCGATGACCGCCGCGATGGCGAACTGCCATTCGAAGCGGAACCACAGGTACGTCAGAACCGCGAGGATCGATACGACGACGCCGAGCGTGCCGGACTGCACGAGTTCACCGGACACACGCGGACCGACGACCTCGGTGCGACGCACCTCGTAGCGATCACCGAGACCCGAGCGCACCTTGGCGACAGCCGCCTCCTGCGCGGCGTCACCGCCGGGCTGCACGCCGAACCGTAGCGTCACGTCGGAGGAATTGCCGAAACCCTGCACCTCGACATCACCGACACCGAGACGCTCCGTCATCGTGCGGAGCGCCGACGTGTCCGGCGAGCCGTCCTTCGCACGCAGCTCCATCACCGTGCCGCCGGCGAAGTCGATGCCGAAGTTCATGCCGTGAAACACAAAAAGACACACGGCGATGATCGAAAGCAGCGCCGAGAAGGGATAGCTCACGCGGCGGAACCGCATGAACGGAAACTTTGTATTTTCCGGCGCGAGGCGGAGGAGTTTGAATTTCATATCCGGGTCTCAGATCGGGATCGTCTTCGGCCGCGCGTAGCGGTACCACACCGCGATCATCATGCGTGTCATCGTGACGGCGGTGATGATCGTCGTGAGGATGCCGAGCGCGAGCGACACGGCGAAGCCGCGCACCGGGCCGGAGCCGAGGAAGTAGAGGATTGCAGCGGCAACAAACATCGTGACGTTAGAGTCGACGATCGTCGCAAAGGCGCGCTTGAAGCCCGCATCGAGCGCCGAGATGATCGAGCGGCCCGCATGCGCTTCCTCGCGGATGCGCTCATAGATGAGCACGTTCGAGTCGACCGCCATGCCGATCGTCAGCACGATGCCCGCGATGCCAGGCAGCGTCAGCGTCGCGCCGAGCAGCACGAGCGCCGCAAAGATGAAAGCAATGTGCACGAGCAGCGCGATATTCGCGAAGACGCCGAAGATGCCGTAGGTTACGAGCATGTACAGAACGACGAGTGCTGCGCCGACATAAGCGGCCTTCTTGCCGGCATCGATCGAGTCCTGGCCGAGGCCCGGCCCGACCGTTCGCTCTTCTACGATCGTCAGTTTCGCGGGCAACGCACCGGCGCGCAGCAGGATCGCGAGATTGTTCGCCGCCTCAACCGTGAAGCGACCAGAGATTTGGCCCGATCCTCCGGTGATCGGCGAGAGGATGCGCGGCGCCGAGATCACCTTGTTGTCGAGCACGATGGCGAAAGGCTTGCCGACATTGCGCGACGTGACCTCGCCAAACTTCTGACCACCACGGATGTTGAAGCGGAAGTTGACGACCGGCTCGTTGCTGCGGCTGTCGAAGCCCGGTTGCGCATCGGTGAGGTCTTCACCTTGCACCATGATCTGCTTCTCGACCTGGATCGTGCCGCCCTCGGTTTGCGGCAGCGTCTCGATGTCGCCGGGATTGGCGCCGGGCTCGGCGGCCAACCGGAATTCGAGTTTCGCCGTCGTGCCGAGAATC
This sequence comes from Beijerinckiaceae bacterium, assembly GCA_965246795.1. Taxonomy (GTDB): domain Bacteria; phylum Pseudomonadota; class Alphaproteobacteria; order Rhizobiales; family Beijerinckiaceae; genus JAJXWB01. The sequence continues at coordinate 326,233 of CBDFFN010000012.1, forward strand.
TCTTTCAGCTTCTCCGGATCCTGCAGGCCCGGCACCTGCACGAGAATGCGGTCGTTACCCTGCCGCTGGATGTTCGGCTCGGTCGTGCCAAGCGCATCGACGCGGCGACGCAGGACTTCGATCGATTGATCGACAGCGCGACGCACCTTGTCGCTGATGCCGATGTCCGTGACGGTCGTCTGCACGAGCCCGTCGGGACTGACGTTCACTTCAATGCCGTTGCCGCTGCCCGCGCCGGACAACGTGTTGCCCGTCACCTGTCCGGACTGGCGAATCTTGCCGATGATCTTGTCGGCATCGGCACGATTGGTCAGCCGAAACTGCACGCCGCGCTGGTTGAGGCCTATACCGCCAGTGATCGGCACGCGCTCTTCACGCAAAATTCGTCGGACATCATCGCGGAGGTTCTCGACCTGCGTGCGCAGGACGGAGGGCGAATCGACCTCCAGCAGCACGTGCGAGCCGCCTTGCAGATCGAGACCTAGCACGATCGTCTTCATCGGAATGGCGTTGGGCAGCACGGCACGCAACGAATCGCGCGCGCCCGGCGAAAGCATCGAAGGCACGACGACGAGCAAAGCGATCAACGTCATCGCGATGATCGCGGTGACCTTCCAGGCGGCAAAGCGCAGCATGTCGCGCCTTCAGTCCCGCGCGGCCGGCGTCACGCCGGCTCCTTCACGGGCTCGCCCTTCACACGCACATCCGTGATCATCTGGCGCGCGATGCGGACCCGCACGTTCGGCGCGATTTCCATTTCGACTTCCGTATTGTCGGTGCTCTTCGTGACCTTGCCGATCAGACCGCCAGACGTGACGACAATGTCGCCGCGACGCACGTTGGAGACGAGCTCCTGCTGATCCTTGGCGCGCTTCTGCTGCGGGCGCAGGATGAGGAAATACATGATCACCAAAATGACGCCGAAGGGCGCCATCTGGAGGATGATGTCGGTGCTGCCGCCCCCGCCCGCGGCCTGCGCGTAAGCCGGCGTGATGAATGACATAATCCCGATTTCCCTCGTGAAGATCGCGGTCGGCGCGAATGGCCGTCGATGCGGCGGCCGCCTGCGCGGCCCGGGCCGAATGCGCGCGGACTATAGCCACCGATCTTTCGAAAGCAATGCCGGCAAAATAGCGGCGGCAGCGCGTTACGGATCGGTAAGAAAGCCGATGACGGCCGCGTTGTATTCCCTGGGCTTCAGCACGTTCATCGTATGCGTCGCACCCGCGATCGTGACCCGGTGCGCATCGGGGATGGCGGCGGCAAGCGCCATGATGATCTGGTCGAACATCGGCGGACTTTCGCCGCCAAGCACGAGCAGGGTAGGGGCAGCGATCAACTGTGCGGCAGCCCGCGAGAATGGCTCACGCTTCTCGTGAATCTGACCGAGCAGCGTCATCGCATTGTCGCGCGTGAACTGCTTCGCGACTTCCGGCGTGCGGCCCCATGCGCCCGGCCCACTGACGGCATCGAGGAAGATTTCGAGGCCGCTATCGATGTCGCCGGCGCGGACTTTCGCTTCGGCCTGCGTCTGAAAGCTGCCGGGCTCGAAACGGCGGTTCACTTCGTCCGCATGCGTCGAAATATCCGGATCGAGCGCGCCGCCAGGCTCCGACAGGACCAGCTTGCGAATGAGATCGGGACGACGCTGCGCAACGCGGAAGGCGACGTGACCGCCGCGCGAATGCCCGACGAGATGGACCGGCGCGATGCCGAGCGTTTCGATCAGCGCAATGACGTCATCGCGATGTTGCGAGATCGAGAAATCGTCGCCCTGCCCGTCCCACTTCTCGGGATAGTAGTGGCGGAGGCTCGGCGCGATGACCCGGAAGCGCGCGGCGAAATCGCGCATCTGCAATGTCCAGTAGCGATAGTCGCAGAGCGAGCCGTGCACGAGCACGACAGGGTCGCCCTGCCCGACATCGAGGTAAGCGATGTCGGCGCCGTCGATGCGAACCGATTTCAATGCGTCAGACATGCTCGACCGCCACCACTCCGGAAATTGCTTTCAGCGCACCCGCGACCGCGGCACTGACGGGATAGCGACCGGGCAGCCGCACTTCCACCTCGCCGCGCATGGCGTCCATCATAAGGACAAGCGACACCTCGCCTTCGCCGCGGCCGGAAAGGCGCTGCTGGATCGAGGGCAGCGGCGTCTCGTCGCGCAGGAAGATGCGCAGCCCCTTCTGATGACGGGCGGCGGCCTCGTCGAGCGTCTCGACGCCGACGATGCGCACGCGCACGTCCTCGCCTTCGACATTGGCCTGCACGTTGAGCAAGAGGCACGCGCCCTTCTCAAGCAGATCGCGAAACTGGACCAGCCCTTCCTGGAACAGGATGGCTTCGTACTGGCCGCTCGGATCGGACAGTTGCACGATGCCCATCTTCGAGCCGCTCTTCGTGCGGCGCTCCGCGCGGTCGAGCACGGTTGCGGCGAGACGCGCTGCCGATGCGCCCTGCCGCACGGCGCGAAAGAAGGTCGCGGACCGCTCGACCTTGAGCCGCGCCAGCACCGTCTCGTAGGCATCGAGCGGATGGCCAGAAAGGAAGAAGCCGACCGCATCGAATTCGCGTTTCAGCCGCTCCGCGGCGGACCAAGACGGCGCTTTCGGCGCGATCAATTCCGTCGGGCCCCCGCCGAAGAGCGCGGACTGGCCTTCCAACCGCTCCATCTCCATCCGCGCGGACGTCGCAACGATGCTCTCGATGGCCGCAAAGGCGCGCGCGCGGTCCAGCTCCAGTTCGTCGAAAGCGCCAGCCGACACGAGGCTTTCGAGCACCTTCTTGTTAATGTCGCGTGCGCCGACACGGGCCGCGAAATCGCCGAGATTTTTGAACGGACGGTCTCCTCGCGCGACAACGATGGCGCGCGCTTGGCCCTCACCCACACCCTTCACGGCCGACAAAGCATAACGCACCGATGCCTTGCCCGCGGCATCGACATATACGTCGAAATCGACGCCGGAGCGCCCGATCGACGGCGGCTCGACAGTGATGCCGAGCCGCTTCGCCTCGTTGCGGAATTCGGCAAGCTTGTCGGTGTTGCCCTTGTCCAGCGTCATCGACGCGGCGATGAAATCGACGGTGTGGTTCGCCTTGAGCCACGCGGTTTGATACGCGATCAGCGCGTAGGCAGCAGCGTGGCTCTTGTTGAAGCCGTAGTCCGCAAAGCGCGCGAGCAGCGCAAAGATTTCATCCGCCTTGTCGCGCAAAATGCCGCGCTCGATGGCGCCGCGCACGAAGCGGTCACGCTGCGCATCCATTTCCGCCTTGATCTTCTTGCCCATCGCGCGACGCAAAAGATCCGCCTCGCCGAGCGAATAGCCCGACAGCGTCTGAGCGATCTGCATCACCTGTTCCTGATAGACGATGACGCCGAATGTTTCTTCGAGGATCGGCTTGACGAGAGGATGAATGTAATTCGCTTCCTCCTCGCCGAGTTTCACCGAACAATAAACGGGGATGTTCGCCATCGGGCCAGGCCGGTACAAAGCGACCAGCGCGATGATGTCCTCGAAGCGGTCGGCGCGCATATCGACGAGCGCGCGACGCATGCCGCCGCTTTCCACCTGAAACACGCCGACTGTCTCGCCGCGCCCGAGGCCTTCATAGGTTTTCAAGTCGTCGAGAGGAATCTTATTGATGTCGACGACGATGCCGCGTTTGCGCAATGACTCCATCGCCGTCGCAAGCATGGTCAGTGTCTTCAGGCCAAGGAAGTCGAACTTCACGAGGCCCGCTGGCTCGACCCATTTCATGTTGAACTGCGTCGCCGGCATGTCCGACTTCGGATCGCGATAGAGCGGTACGATCTCGTTCAGCGGCCGGTCGCCGATGACGATGCCGGCGGCATGTGTTGAGGCATTTGAGTAAAGTCCCTCCAGCGCGGCGGAGACTTCCAGCAGCTTCGCAACGCGCTCGTCGTTGGCGGCTTCGCGCAGGCGCGGCTCGCCGTCGATGGCTTCCTTCAACGTGACGGGCTTGGCAGGATTTTGCGGAATGAGACGCGCGAGCCGATCCACTTGACCTAATGGCATGTCGAGCACACGGCCGACGTTGCGCAGCACACCGCGTGCGAGAAACGAACCGAAGGTGATGATCTGCGCCACGCGATCGACGCCGTAGCGGTCGCGCACGTATTCGATCACCTCGCCGCGACGCGTCTGGCAGAAGTCGATGTCGAAATCCGGCATCGACACGCGCTCAGGGTTGAGGAAGCGCTCGAACAGCAGCCCGAAGCGGATCGGATCGAGGTCGGTGATCGTCAAAGCGAACGCGACAAGCGAGCCGGCGCCGGAACCACGCCCCGGACCGACCGGAATGCCCTGCCCCTTCGCCCAACGAATGAAATCGGCGACGATGAGAAAGTAACCGGGAAACTTCATCGCCTCGATGACACCGAGTTCGAACGCGAGTCGCGCCTCGTAGTCGGAGCGTGTCATGTCTGGCGCGAGCGGCATCGCAGCAAGACGCGCCACCAACCCCTCCTCGGCTTGACGGCGAAGCTCGGCCGCCTCGTCGCCGACATCGCCGTAGCGCGGCAGGATCGGCTTGCTGGTGCGCGGGCGGAACCCGACCCGCATCGCGATGGCCACGGAATTATCGGTCGCTTCAGGCAGATCGGCGAAGAGCGCCGTCATTTCCGCGCGCGTTTTGAGGCGATGCTCCTTCGTGACGCGACGGCGGTCGGCATCGGCGACGATCGTGCCTTGGGCCAGGCACAGCAGCGCATCATGCGCCTCGAAGTCAGAGGCTGCCGGGAAATAGACCTCGTTTGTCGCGACCAAAGGCAGTCCATTGCGGTAGGCAAGATCGAGCAATGCGGGCTCGACGCGCCGTTCGCTCTCGAGGCCGTGACGCTGCAACTCGACATAGAGTCGGTCGGCAAAGGCCGCGCGAATCTGGTCGAGGCGGGCGCGAACGACGTCCTCAGCGCCGGTGCGCAGCAGCCGGTCAATCGGACCGTCGGGACCGCCGGTCAGGCAAATCAACCCGTCCGTGTTTTCGAGAAGCACGTCGATCGGGACATGCGGCTCATCGAGCGAGGGATCGAGAAAGGCCCGGCTCGAAAGCCGCATCAGGGTGCGGTAGCCGGTTTCGGACTGGGCCAGCAGGATCAGGCCGGCGCGCGGGATCGGCCGCAGGCCGATGCGTGGCGGCGGCATGTCGCCGAATTCTAGCGCGAGCCTCAGACCGACGATCGGCTGGATCCCGGCACCGGCGACTTTCTCGGAGAATTCCAGCGCCCCGAAAAGATTGGGATCAGTTAGAGCGACGGCCGGGCCATTGTCGGCCGCGACCAGCTTGCTCAGCTTCGCAATGCCCAGCGCCCCCTCGCGCAGCGAATACGCGGAGCGTACATTCAAATGGACGAAGCCGACTTCGCGCGCGACCGACATGAGTTCTCCGGTGAGCCCGCCGGGTAGGACGGGTCGAGCCTTGTTCTCACGGCCCGGCCGATTCCGCCGAGCGAAAAACGCCGCTCGTCCCCAGCCAGCTTGTTCCTTTTATGTTCTAATCAAACTTTTTTGAACGGCGATGCAACCGTTCGCGCGCTCGTGACGTTGTCCTGACAGCCGATAGCAATGTCGGTTCGTCAGATCCCCCTCCTCTGACGTTAAAGCGGGCGCGACTTCCCCCTCGCGCCCGCTCTTTTTTTGCCCTCATCAAATCTTAAGCGAGACGCTGTTAATTGGCGGGTGCATCCTAGGAATGCTCCGTCATGTCCCATCCCCGCGTAGCCGAACGGGTTCGAACGTTTCTGAAGGCGGTGATCGAATTCAACAAAGGCGCGTCGAAAATCGACTGCGTCGTCAAGAACATCTCTGCGACCGGCGCACGGTTGGACGTCACCTCCGCCGTTAGCCTTCCCAGCGAATTCACGCTGCACATCCCCCACCGTAGTGAGCAGCATCGGGCCCAACTCGTGTGGCGCGAATCTGGTGCAATTGGCGTCCGCTTCCTGACACCCGAGACGAAGCCTGCCGAATTCGCGCAGGGATCATCGAGCCTGGAGCTGGAAAATGTCCGCCTGCGTGCCCGCGTCCGCGAGCTGATGCGGCGGTTGGAGGACCTGGGTCAGGACCCGAACGTCTTCAACGCGGACTGAGATCGCTTTCGCGCAAACCTTCTCACCAAGTGCGGTCCACTTGGCGGGACATGCGGTCAGTCCGACTCCTCAATCTTTCCGTCAGCGAGGGTCACGCGGCGGTCGAGCCGGCGCGCAAGATCGAGGTTATGCGTCGCGACAAGCGCCGCCACACCCGACGCCCGCACCAGCATCGTCAGCGTCTCGAACACGAGCGCCGCCTTCCCCGGATCGAGATTGCCCGTCGGTTCGTCGGCGAAGAGCACACGCGGTGCGTTGGCGACGGCGCGCGCGATGGCCACGCGCTGCTGCTCGCCGCCCGAGAGTTCGGCCGGGCGATGCGTGCCACGATGTTCGAGACCGAGCCATTTAAGCAGATCATCAGCGCGGCGCCCCGCTTCTTCGCGATCGAGGCCACCGATCATCTGCGGCAGCATGACGTTCTCGCGCGCCGTAAACTCCGGCAGCAGATGGTGGAATTGGTAGACGAAGCCGACGGTGCGCCGGCGCAGCGCCGTGCGGCCCGCGTCACTCATCCCAGCGGTTGGCGCACCACCGATCAACACGTCGCCAGAGTCAGGCGGCTCGAGAAGGCCGGCGACATGCAGCAGCGTCGATTTACCAGCGCCCGATGGCGCGATCAGCGCCACAGTCTGGCCCGCCGCTATGGACAGATGCGCGCCGCTCAACACTTCGAGACGCTCCGCGCCTTGCTTGTAAGCGCGACAGACGTCGGCGACGACGACAGCCGGGACCAGCGACACGTCCGTCATTCGTATCGCAGCGCTTCGACGGGATCGAGCCGCGCCGCCCGCCAAGCCGGCAGGATGCTCGCGAGAAGCGACAGCACGAGCGTCATCGCAACGACGAGCGCGACTTCGCGCGGATCGACCTCCGACGGCAGGCGCGACAGGAAGTAAAGTTCGGCCGGAAACAGATTGGCATGCAGCGCCGTGTTGAGCAGCGTGCGGATCGCTTCGAGATTGTGCGCGAGCAGCAGGCCGAGCACGAGACCGGCGAATGTGCCGACGACACCGATGGTCGCACCTGTGATGAGGAACACCCGCAACACGGTGCCGCGCGTTGCGCCCATCGTGCGCAGGATCGCGATATCGCGGCCCTTGTCCTTCACGAGCATCGTCAGGCCGGAAATGATGTTGAGTGCCGCGACGAGAACGATCAGCGTCAGGATGATGAACATGACGTTGCGCTCGACTTTGAGCGCGTTGAAGAACGTCTCATTCCGTTGCCGCCAGTCGGTAAGGATCACCGGACCGGGCACGGCTTTCTCGATCGCGGGGCGCATTGCGTCGATATCGTCGGGATTATCGAGGAAGACTTCAACGACGGAAGCCTCGCCCTCTTTGTTGAAGTAAGCCTGCGCTTCGGCGAGTGGCAGATAGACGAAGACGCCGTCGAATTCCGACATGCCGATCTGGAAGATCGCGTTGACCGGGTAGGACTTGATGCGCGGCGCAATACCGAAGGGCGTCGATGCGCCGCGGGCCGTCAAAACCGTAATGCGATCACCGACGCGCAGGCTGAGCGTGTCGGCCATGCGACGTCCGATCGCAACGCCGCCTGCATTGTCGAAATCGTCGAGTGTGCCCTGCTTCACATTCCCCGCGATGCCCGGCAGATGAACGATGTCCTCCTGCCGGATGCCGCGTACCAAAGCGCCGGACTGCCCGTATTGCGATGACACGCCGGCCGCGCCTTCGACCATCGGAATGGCGAGCGAGACGCCGCGCAACTTCGTCAATCGCTCGACGACATCGGGCCAGTCCGTCATCGGCCCTTCGGCCGATTGCACGAAGACATGTCCGTTGATGCCGATGATCTTGCCGAGGAGTTCCTTATGGAAGCCGTTCATCACGCTCATCACGACGATGAGCGTCGCAACGCCGAGCATGATGCCGAGAAACGAGAAGCCGGCGATGACAGACACGAAGCTGCCCGCGCGACGCGCCCGAAGATAACGCAACGCAATCGTCCATTCGACCGACGCAAAGGCGCGGGTCGAGGAATTGCGTGGCGCGGCTCCGACGCGCTCTAGCAGTGCCGCGGTCATATCGCCGGCAAAGGTGTCATCACGCGCGCGATCGCGTCTTCGACGGAGACGTTCACTTTCTCGCCCGTCGCGCGGCGCTTCAATTCGACTGTGCCGGTGGCAAGGCCCTTTGGCCCAACGATGATCTGCCAGGGCAGACCGATGAGATCGAACGTCGCGAATTTCGCGCCCGGCCGCTCGTCGCGATCATCGTAAAGCACATCGAGGCCCGTTGTTTGAAGCTTTGCGTAAAGCGTTTCGCAGGCCATGTCGGTTGCGGCATCGCCGACCTTGAGATTCGCAATGCCGACGCGGAACGGCGCGACAGCGTCAGGCCAGATCATGCCGGCGTCGTCGTGGCTCGCCTCGATGATCGCCGCGACGAGACGCGACGGGCCGATCCCATAGGAGCCCATATAGACGGGCGTCTCCTTCCCGTCCGGACCGTTGACCATCGCGCGCATCGGCTCGGAATACTTCGTGCCGAAGTAGAAAATATGGCCGACTTCGATCCCGCGCTCTGAGACACGGTCGTCCGCCGGCACCGCCTCGAACGCGGCGGCGTCGTGCATGTCGGATGTCGCGGCGTAGCGCCCCGTCCAGCGTTCGACGATTTCGCCAAGCGCCTTTGCATCGTCGAAATCGACGTCGACCGGCGGTGTTTGCATCGCCAGAAAATCCTTGTGGCAGAAAACCTCGCTCTCGCCGGTCTTTGCCAGAATGATGAACTCGTGGCTGAGATTGCCGCCGATGGGCCCGGTGTCGGCGCGCATCGGAATGGCGGTGAGGCCCATGCGCGCAAACGTGCGCAGATACGCAACAAACATACGGTCGTATGAGATACGCGCCGCAGCCTCGTCGAGATCGAACGAATAAGCATCCTTCATCAGGAATTCGCGCGAGCGCATCACGCCGAAACGTGGCCGCACCTCATCCCGAAACTTCCACTGGATATGATAGAGATTGCGCGGGAGGTCCTTGTAGGACTTCACGCCGGCGCGGAATATTTCCGTGATCATCTCTTCGTTAGTCGGGCCGAAAAGCATCTCACGCTCGTGCCGGTCGGTGATGCGCAGCATCTCCTTGCCGTAGGCGTCGTAGCGGCCGCTCTCGCGCCATAGCGCGGCGGGCTGGATCGTCGGCATCAGGACTTCGATCGCCCCGGCGCGGTCCTGTTCCTCGCGCACGATGCGGCAGATTTTGTCGAGCACGCGCAGACCGAGCGGCAGCCATGCATAGATGCCCGCCGCCTCCTGCCGGATCATGCCCGCACGCAGCATGAGCCGATGCGAGACGATCTCCGCTTCCTTGGGGTTGTCGCGAAGAATGGGCAGAAAATACCGGGACAGCCGCATGGCACCTCTCGACGGCGCCGGAGCGCTCACTTGCGCGGGTAGAGGATGCGGCAAAGGCGATCAACCCACTCTTGGCTCGCGAACGGGAGAAAGTCCGTGCCGATTTGTGCGTTGCAATAACACAATTTGCCACGAAGTCGCGCTTTTTGCGTGACAATTCATCGCGGCGTGCGTAGCGTCCGGCACCCTTAGCAGGGCGACCCGGGCAACCGGGCGTACAGGCCAAGTCTCGGGAGGACGATGGCTCCGCATACCGGCCAACGAGCCGGCCAGAGGTCGCCACAGGCGATCCGGCGGGACAAGAAGAGGACAGGGGCAATCGAGCGGGGTCCGCGAGGAACCCGCTCTTTTCTTTTGGCCAATCCTCAGCCGTACAATTCAGTAAGGCACGCCCTTAACGCGCTGCGTCGCCATTGCCTGCGCGTACCATTCGAGTTCGTCGAAAACTTTCTTCGACGCGCGCTCGATCCACGGCTCGAGAACGCTTCCGTCTTCCGTGAGCACGCGATCGGCACGCGGAACGGGCAGCAACGAGGGAATGCTCGGCGTTCCGAGTTCCGCTAACATCATGCGCAACTGCATCGCCGCGCGCACGCCGCCGAACTGGCCGGCGGAATAGCAGACGATGCAGGACGGCCGCCAGAAATACTCCTCGAGAAAGTGATCGAGCGTGTTCGAAAGCGCCGGCGGAATCGAATTGTTGTATTCCGCAGACACCACGACAAAGGCATCGGCACGACGAAACAGATCGGCGAGCTGTTCCAGCACCGCAGGCGCTTCGCCCTTCGGATATTCCTTGTACATGCGATCGATGAGCGGCAGTTGCAGCGCCACGGGATCGACGAGCGGCGCATCATGGCCGCGTGCAGCAAGCGTGTTGCGCACAAACTGCGCGACACGCGCACCTTTCCGGTCCGATCGCACAGAGCCGAGAATGACTGGCATCAACATTTTGCGCCCTCGCCTTCTGCCCAAGCGGCTTTCGTTTCGCGCCGAAAGTCATCGAAGCGCTTCGCCGCGATGGCCTCACGCATGCCGCGCATGAGCGACTGATAATAAGCAAGATTGTTCCAGGTCAGCAGCATCATGCCGAGGATCTCGTTGGTGCGGACGAGGTGATGAAGATACGCGCGCGAATAATCCCGCGTCGCCGGGCAGTCAGACGCTTCGTCTATCGGTCGCGCATCGGCGCCATGACGCGCGTTGCGCAGATTGATGCGGCCGAAGCGGGTGTAGGCGAGCCCATGCCGCCCCGCCCGCGTTGGCATCACGCAATCGAACATGTCGATGCCACGCGCCACCGCTTCCAAAAGATCGTCGGGCGTGCCGACGCCCATGAGGTAGCGCGGCTTGGTCTCGGGCACGTGCGGCACGACGCGCGCGATGACGTCGAGCATGATCGATTGCGGCTCACCGACCGCAAGCCCACCGATGGAATGACCGTGAAAGTCCATGTCGGCGAGCGCGCGCGCGCTTTCGGCACGCAGATCGTGATCGGTGCCGCCCTGTACGATTCCGAACACAGCACTGCCGCGAGAAGAATCGAAGGCTTTGCGAGAGCGTTCCGCCCAGCGCAACGAAAGCTTCATCGCGCGCTCGACCTCGTCGCGCGATGCCGGCAGCTTCAGACATTCGTCGAGCTGCATCTGAATATCGGAGCCGAGCAGCGCCTGAATCTTCATCGATCGCTCGGGCGTCAATCGGTGCGTCGATCCGTCGACGTGGCTCTGAAACGTGACGCCGTCCTCGTCGAGCTTGCGCAGCTTCGAGAGCGACATGACCTGAAAGCCGCCGGAATCCGTGAGGATCGGATGCGGCCATTGCATGAATTTGTGCAGGCCGCCGAGTTCCGCGACGCGCTCTGCGCCCGGTCGCAGCATGAGATGATAGACGTTCCCGAGCACGACATCGCTGCCGAGCGCACGCACCTGATCGGCATACATCGCCTTTACAGTCGCGGCGGTGCCAACCGGCATGAACGCCGGCGTACGGATGTCGCCTCGCTGCAAAGAAATGATGCCGGTGCGCGCATCGCCGTCGGTGGCGTTGACCGTGAACTGCATCACGAAGCCGCTCGCGTCAGAAGGCAGGCATCACCATAACTGTAGAAACGATAGTCCTCAGCAATCGCATGCGCATAGGCACGCTGCATCAGCGGCAGTCCGCCAAAGGCCGAAACAAGCATGAAGAGCGTCGAGCGCGGCAGATGGAAATTCGTCAGCAACAGATCAACGGCGCGAAACCGATAGCCCGGCGTGATGAAAATACTCGTCTCGCCAGTGAACGGCTTGATCGCGCCATCGTCCTGAGCGGCGCTTTCGAGCAAACGCAGGCTCGTTGTGCCCGCAGCAACGATGCGCCCACCCTGCGCCCGGACGCCGTTCAGCGCCGCAGCCGTTTCCATAGAAACTGACCCCCACTCCGCATGCATGATGTGCGCGTCGGTATCGTCGGCTTTCACGGGCAAAAACGTTCCGGCACCTACGTGCAATGTGACGCGATGCACGCTCACGCCTTGCGCTTCGATCGCGGCCAGCAAATCCGTCGTGAAATGCAGCCCAGCCGTCGGCGCGGCCACTGCACCAACATTGCGCGCGAACATCGTCTGATAATCGGCACGGTCAATGTCGTCGTCCGCGCGGCGGCTTGCGATATAGGGCGGCAACGGCGTCGTCCCGAGCGTGTCGATCGCATCGTCGAGCGCCGGTCCGCCAAGCGCGAATTCGAGCAGCACTTCGCCGCCTTCGCGCTCGACCACGGTCGCATCGAGCGACGCGAGAAGGCACGCCGTGCTTTCGCTTTCGTCGCCGAAGCGGATGCGCTCGCCGACCGCGAGGCGTTTCGCGGGCTTCGCCAACGCGCGCCAGCGACTGTCGCTTTCGCGCTTGATGAGCGTCACCTCGATGCGCGCCACCGCATCGCCGCGCACACGGATGCCATTCAGTCGCGCCGGCACGACGCGCGTATCGTTGACGACGAGCGCATCGCCAGGCCGCAACTGCATGGGGAGATCGCGAAACGTCGCGTCGGCAAGACCGTCCGGCGGTTTAACGATCAGCATACGCGCCGCATCGCGCGGCTTTGCCGGCCGAAGCGCGATGCGTTCCGGCGGCAGTTCGAAATCGAAGAGGTCTACGCGCACTGCCCTGCCCTATGCCGGCAGGGCCGGATGGCTGAAATCAGCTCATCTTCGCGGAAACGATCATGTCAGGCTCGCGCACAGGCTCACCGCGCTTGATCTTGTCGACATTCTCCATGCCCGACGTCACTTCGCCCCAAGCCGTATATTGCTTGTCGAGAAAGCGCGCATCGTCGAACACGATGAAGAACTGGCTGTTGGCCGAGTTCGGGTTTGACGACCGCGCCATCGACACCACACCGCGAACGTGCGGCTGCGCGTTGAACTCGGCCTTGATGTCCGGATATTTCGAACCACCCGTGCCGGTGCCGTTCGGGCAACCGGTCTGCGCCATGAAACCGTCGATCACGCGATGGAACACGATGCCGTCGTAGAAGCCTTCGCCGACGAGCTTCTTGATGTGTGCGACATGGCCCGGCGCGAGATCGGGACGCATTTTGATGACGACCGGACCCTTGGTGGTTTCGAGCGTAAGCGTATTGCCGTCCGACATGATCTCTCCATCGGTGGTTGAATTTCAGATGCGCTTGTCGAACGTAACGTGATGGACGATGAAGCGCACGGCGAAGATGCGCCCGGCTATAGCCCTGCCGAGCGACGGCGTAAACCGCAGCGGCGTGCAGGTCTTGATCGCGGCCAGAAGGGAGTCGCGCAGCGCTCTTCGCTTGTCGTCCGTGATCGCCTTCAGATACGGCGTCGCCGGCATGCCGATGACGCCGCCATCGGCGTTGAACGACAGGCGCACCGTCACCTCGGCCAACTCGTTCTCCTCGACGGACGGCGGCGACCAGCAGGCAGACAGCTTCGCCGGAACCTCACGTGGAAGATTGATTTCGTTAGGGTCGGGCGTCGTGCGCGCCGCTTGTCGGTCGTCGCGAGAGATTGGCCGCCGCATCACAAAACCCTCGGGAAACGAGGGCAGATTGTCGGGATAGATGATGTCCGGATGCGGCGCGCCTTCGGGCCGCTCGACGCCATCGCGTCGAAACCGCGGCTCACCTTGAGCCGCGGCCGATGCGCTCAGCGCGCAGAAGAATGCAAAGGCGACCCTACTTCGCATCCGCGAGGCGGACGGAGATCATCTTGTCGGGTGCGGTCACCGAACCATTGTCGGCCTTCGAGCCCTTCTTGATCTTGTCGACGACATCCATGCCGGACGTCACCTCGCCGATGACCGTGTATTTATTATCGAGGAACGACGAGTCCGCGAGGCAGATGAAAAACTGCGAATTCGCGCTGTCAGGCGAAGCCGAGCGCGCCATGCCGAGCGTGCCGCGCTTGAACGGCGTCGACGTGAATTCGGCGGGAATGTTCGGCAGTTTCGATCCGCCCGTACCCGTGCCGGTCGGGTCGCCGGTCTGCGCCATGAAGCCGTCGATGACGCGATGGAAGACGATGCCGTCGTAGAACTTCTCTCCGACCAGCTTCTTGATCTGCGCCACGTGCTGCGGCGCAAGGTCGGGCCGCAGACGGATCGTGATCTTTCCGTCCTTGGTCGAGATGACCATCCCGTCCTTCGCGCCTTGCGCATGGGCGGCGTTGCCAGCCAGCACCGCAAGCGGAAGAGCTGCGGAAAAACTACGACGATCGAGCATGGATAATCCTTGGTGAAAAAATCAGGGTTTCGGTTTGGCCAACGCCGCCGCGACGGCAGCGGGCACGAAGGGCGAAACATCGCCGCCCATCGCCGCGATCTGGCGCACAAGCGTGGCGGTGATGGGGCGGACGGGCGCAGACGCCGCGAAGAAGACGGTCTGCACGGCGGGCGCCATCGTCGCGTTCATCGCCGCCATCTGCATTTCGTAATCGAGATCGGTGCCGTCGCGCAGGCCACGGATGATGAGGCTGGCACCTTTCTCCTTCGCGGCAGCCACGGCGAGCCCGTCGAAGGTCGTCACTTCCAGACGACAGTCGGTGCCAGCGAGCACATCGCGGCAGCTTTGTTCGATGAGAGCCGCCCGCTCCGCAACCGTGAAGCGCGGCTGTTTGCCGGGATGAATGCCGATCGCGACGACAATCCGGTCGCAGACGGCAGCGGCCTGACGGATGACGTCGAGGTGACCGTTGGTCAGCGGATCGAAGGAGCCGGTGTAGAGGGCGGAGCGGTCCATGTGTTCAGCGTCGTAGCGCATGTCCCGCCAAAGTGGAATCCGGCTTGGCGGTGGGAATATGCGCTGAGCGAAACTTGGCGCAGGCGCAACGGAAGTCGCTCATCTTTCCCTAACGTCTTGCATGCAAGGCTGGCGCGTCCGCCTTTGCGCGCCCGCGCACACCCCGGGGAGCCATCCGCCATGCGCGCGGAGCGTTTCGTGTCTGCCGAGCCTGCGCCCTCCGTCATGGGGTCGGGGACGTTGATTCTGGCCGCCATCGGCTGTTTCGCGGTCGGCTTCGTGGCGCTGATGGCGATCCCGCGCCTTTGGCCGCGCTACGTGCCGACGCCCGTTGCCGCCGAAACGGTGCCGGCCCTGCGCCCCACCGACGTCGTGGTGCCGGCGAGCATCGCTTCCGCAGCGCCTCTCGCTGCCGCGCCGAATGTCGTGCAGCAGTTGCACGCTGAAAGCGCGCCCACGCCGCAAAAGATCACCGCGCACGGCGGGCTTGCGGCGCTCAACGAATGCAAAGCCGCGATCAATTCCGGCGGTGCCTACGCGAAGGTCGGCGCAGACCAGCTTGCAGCGATGTTCGGCACGCGCGGGCGTCCGCTGACGCCGGCGCAGCTCGATGCCGCCTGCCGCAAACTCACGGAATAATCTCTAGAGCGCCTTCGCGACGCCGGATTGCGCCGCAGGCAGCTGCATTGGCGTGAGACGCCTGGCGACGAAAGCGCCCTCCTCCGCCCGTTCCCACAGCGCAAGCGACGCCGGTTCCGCATCCGCGGCGACGATGCCGGACACGATCCGCCCCTCGGCTTTCATCGCCGCGGCGAGCGATGCCGGAATCTCCGAGAGCGTTGCGTGAACGATGGCCCGATCGAACGTGCCGAGATCGTCCGATGGTGCTAGGCCGTCGCCGATGACCACATTCGCTGCGACGTCGCGCTGCCGCAAGCGCGCCTGCGCCTCGGTCGCAAGCGTGCGATAGCGCTCGAAGGTGACGACCTCGCCGGCAAGTCTTGCAAGAACCGCGGTCGCGTAGCCCGTGCCGGTGCCGATCTCCAGCACGCGGTCGGTCGCACGCACGG
The DNA here is from genome assembly GCA_965246795.1 of Beijerinckiaceae bacterium. Lineage (GTDB taxonomy): Bacteria > Pseudomonadota > Alphaproteobacteria > Rhizobiales > Beijerinckiaceae > JAJXWB01. The sequence goes on from CBDFFN010000012.1 coordinate 342,046, forward strand.
CAAGCGCATCTAGCATCAATGCGAGGGACAACGGCGAAAACATCGTCTGTCCGCAGGCGATCGGCACGGCAATGTTGCGGTAGCCGAGATCACGCAGGCGATGCGGCAGAAATTCTTCGCGCGATACGGCCTCTATCGCGCGCAGGATCGCGAGATCGCGCACGCCGGCGCCGCGCATAGCGAGCAGCAGCGCACCGCGCGCCGCATGCGCGTCGGTTATCAATCCAGGCGTTCCGCCAGCTGCATCAGTGCATCGTGGTCGGTCATGTCGAGCCGCAGCGGCGTGACGGAAATCTTCTTCGCCGAGAGCGCTTCAAGGTCGGTGCCGGCGCCCGGCGTATAAGTGCCGCGATCGAAGGCGATCCAGTAATAGGGCACTCCGCGTCCATCCGCGCGTGCATCGATGCGCAGCAATTGCGCGGACCGCACACCCTGCGTCGTCGCGGCGATGCCCTTCACGCCCTCCGGCGGACAATCCGGGAAGTTGATGTTGAGCAGCGTCGCCGGCTTGATATCGTTCATGACCTTGCGCAGCACATCCGGCGCATGCGCTTCGACGGTTGCCCAATGCGGATTGGCGGCCGTGTCCGGCCCGAACTGCTGTGACAGCGCAATGGACGGGATGCCGAGGATAGTGCCTTCGATGGCGCCGGCAATCGTGCCGGAATAGCTGATGTCTTCGGCGACATTCTGGCCGCGATTGACGCCGGAAAGTACGAGATCAGGCTTCTTGCCGTGCATGATCGAGCGCACGCCCATGATGATGCAGTCGGTCGGCGTGCCCTTTACGGCGTAGTGATTGTCGGAAATCTTCCGCAATCGCAGAGGGTCGGACAGCGACAACGAGTGCGCGACGCCGGACTGATCCGTCTCCGGCGCAACGATGGTGATATCGTCGGTGAGCTTTCGCGCGATGCGTTCGAGCACGGCGAGACCCGGCGCGTGGATACCATCGTCGTTGGTGATGAGAATGCGCATGTGAGCCTTGCTAGCGGACCGCTTCGATTCGTTCGATGCCGCCCATATACGGCCGCAGAACCGACGGAACGAGGACACTGCCATCCGCCTCCTGATAGTTTTCGAGCACCGCGACCAGCGCGCGACCGACGGCAACGCCGGACCCGTTGAGCGTCGCAACGAAGCGTGGGTTCTTCGCGTCTTTCGGACGGTAACGCGCGTTCATGCGGCGTGCCTGAAAGTCGCCGCAGACAGAACAGGACGAAATTTCGCGATAACGATCCTGCCCCGGCAGCCAGACCTCGATGTCGTAGGTCTTCTGCGAAGCAAAACCCATGTCGCCGGTGCACAGGAGCATGACGCGATACGGCAGTTCGAGCCGTTTCAGCACTTCTTCAGCGCATTTCGTCATGCGCTCGTGTTCGGTCAGCGCCTGTTCCGGCGTCGTGATCGACACGAGTTCGACTTTCGGAAACTGGTGCTGGCGGATCATACCGCGTGTGTCACGACCCGCCGCACCAGCTTCGGCACGAAAACACGGCGTGCCTGCGGTGAAGCGCAATGGCAATGTCGCTTCGTCAAGAATTTGCTCGCGGACGAGGTTGGTGAGCGGGACTTCAGCGGTTGGGATGAGCCAAAAACCGCTCGAAGCGAACTGATCCTCGCGAAACTTCGGCAACTGCGCCGTGCCGATCATCGCGTCGTCGCGAACAAGCAACGGCGGATCGATCTCCGTATAACCGTGATGATCCCCATGTAGATCGAGCATGAACTGCATCAGCGCGCGTTCGAGCCGCGCAAGTTTGCCTTTCAGAACCACAAAGCGCGCACCCGACATTTTGGACGCCGCCTCGAAATCCATGAGGCCAAGCGCCTCGCCGATCTCGAAATGCTCTTTTGGATTGTTCAAGCCGTGCGCGATGCGCGCCTTGATTTCGTCGCCCCACACGCGCACCTGAACGTTGCCGTGCTCGTCAGCGCCTTCGGGTACATCTGACAGCGGAATGTTCGGCTCGGCCAGCAACGCCTCGTCGAGGGTCTTGCTCGCTGCGCGCTCTGCGTCTTCCAAAGCCGGAAAATCTTCTTTTAGCTTCGCGACTTCGGCCTTCAGTTCGTCGGCACGAGATGCGTTCTTCTCGCGCATGGCGAGACCGATTTCCTTGGAGGCTGCATTGCGCCGCTCCTGCGCAACCTGCAGCATCTGAACCGCCGCGCGACGCGTGTCGTCCTTCGAGACGAGGTCAGCGGCGAGCGGATCGAGCCCACGCTTGCGCCGGCCCTCGTCGAAGGCATTGGGATCGTCCCGGATGGTCTTGATGTCGAACATGGCGCCGTTCGCTCCTTCTCCCGCTTGCGGGAGAAGGTGGCCCCGGCGTCAGCCAGGGTCGGATGAGGGGAGGAAGTGCGCGAATGTGGCTCCCCTCATCCGCCTCACTTTGTTCGGCACCTTCTCCCGCAAGCGGAAGAAGGGGTCAACCGAACTCTACTCGCTCGCCTCGCGCGCGACGCGTTCGGCCTCGCGCTTCTTCTCGATCATGCCGACCGAAATGATCGAGGCCTCGTAGAGCAGCACGCCCGGAATCGCCAAAGCGAGCTGGCTGAAAACGTCCGGCGGTGTCAGCACGGCGGCGATGACGAACACTAAAACAATGGCGTACCGACGATGTCTCTTAAGGAACGCAGCATCGATAATACCGACCTTGCCAAGCAAAGTAAGCACGACCGGCAATTGGAATGTCAGTCCGAACGCCAGGATCAACGACATAATCAGCGAGAGGTAGTCGGACACACGCGGCAGCAGATCGATCTGCGCTTTGCCCGGCTCGTTGGCCTGCTGCATGCCCATGAAGAAATGCAGCAGGTTCGGCATCACGATGAAAAACACGAGCAACGCGCCAGCCGTAAAAAAAATCGGCGTTGCGTAAAGATATGGTCGGAACGCCTGCTTTTCCTGTTTGAACAAGCCCGGCGCGACGAAGGCGTAAATCTGACCGAAGAATGATCGGACACGCGAGGAACAACGCCGCGAACATTGCGACTTTGATTTGCGTGAAGAAGAACTCCTGCGGCGCTGTGTAGATCAGCCGCGCTTCAGGCCCCGCGATGCGCTGATACGGAATGACAAGGATGTTGAAGATATCCTTCGCGAAGTAAAAGCACCCCGCGAACATGACCAAGAACGCCGCGATCGATTTGATGAGCCGCGAACGCAGCTCGATCAGATGCGTCATTAGAGGCGCGCTGGTGGCGTCTATATCGGCTTGAGTCATCGCCGCGCGCTCACGCCGTATGTTCCTTTACCGACTGCTTTGCGTCTGCGTGCTCCGGGGCAAGCTTTTCGCTCAGCGCGTCGCGTACGTCGTCGAGCGTCGCTGCCGTCGCGTGTTTTGCATGCGCAGGCTCCTCGACCGGCTGCGGCCCGATTCCCGTCGCGACGAGCCCCGCTTTCTCCGTCGGCAACGCATCCGACAATGCTTCGACGTGCGGTACAGGCCCGATCACCGACAGATCGATATTGTCCGAGGGAAGCGTCGGCGCGGTAGAGACTGCCGTGTCGGTCTCGTGCGGCTTCGTCTCGCCCGAGATGGAATTGCCGATTTCGTTGCGGATGTGGCGCACGGGGTCGAAAGCGACGTCGATCTTCGCGGTCTCGGCGATCTTCGACATTTCCTCCTTCACGTTGGCCATCTCGGCCTCGCGCATCGCCTCCATGAACTGCGCCTGGAATTCGCCAGCCATGCGCCGCAGCTTACCGACGGTCTGACCGACCTGCCGCATCACGCGCGGCAGTTCCTTCGGGCCGATCACGACAAGGGCGACGACGCCGATGACGATGATCTTGCCGGCGTCGAAATCAAACATAGCCTCAGATCCAACCGGGGGCGCGCGTGCGCCTGCATCACACCTTGCGCGGATCGGCGGTTTTCTCGACCGTCACGGTGGCCTGATTTTCGAGCGGCCGCGCGACCGGCGCATCGGGCTTGCGCACGACATCGGTCTCGTCGTCGGCCATGCCCTTCTTGAAGCTCTTGATGCCCTTGGCGAAGTCGCCCATCAGATCGGAAATCTTGCCCTTGCCGCCGAACAGCACGAGCGCGACACCGCCGACGATGATCCAATGCCAGATCGACATGCTGCCCATTGGCGTTCTCTCCGGTCCCGTGGGCGCGCAAAACCGCTGACGAACAGCGCGCGCCGATTGGTCCGCAACCTAGGATGCGGGAACGGCGAAAACAAGGAAACGGGTCTCGCATCGTTCAGACATCGCTAACCAATCGCCTGGCAATCTGTTCACCATGACACGCATCCTTCGCATCCTCTCCGTCGCGGCTGCACTCGCGATCGTTCCCGCCGGAGCCGCTGTGGCGGCCGAGCGTCTCATCGACGGCATCCTGGGCGGCGCGGCCGGTGGCCTCGTCCTCGGACCGGTCGGCCTTGTCGGCGGCGCTATCATCGGCGCGACGGCCGGCCCCGGCATCTCACGCAGCTGGGGTCTCAAGGGCCGCTCGGCACAGCATCCCCGCCGCTACGTCCGTCGTTACTGACTCCTTAACGGGGTCGCACGAAAGCCACGCGATCCGTCGAGTAGTCATTCCCCCTTCCCCTGAATATGACCTTGGGGAAGCCGGTTTCACCGCAACGCGGTAAGAACCGGCGAGCCATACCGGACGCATGGAGTTTCCCATGCGTCAGACCATCCGTCATATCCTTCCTATCCTGCTTGTCGCCGCGCCGCTGCTGAGCATCACGCCCGCACATGCCGAAGCGGACACCCGCGTTTTCGGCAGCGCCACGGCGGCCGTGATGGGTGGCATCGTGGCCGGGCCGATCGGCCTCGTGGCCGGCGCGGCCATCGGCTATTTCCTCGGACCGACGCTTTCGAAGGTCGCGGCCCCGCCCCGCCGCGTCGCGCGCCGCCGAGTCCGCGTGCCGGTCGCCGCCGCGCCGCAGCAGGGATATCCTCAACAGATGTACCAGCAGGCCTATGCGCCGCAGGCCGCCTATCCGCCGGCGGCATATCCGTTGCCCGCGCCACAGCAAGGCCAACCTATGTATCTCGCCCAGCCGACGCCGGTCGCCGGCGTTCCCTCTCCGGGCGCGATGCCGGGCATGCCTCAGCCACAGGCCCAGTACCAGGCGCAACCGCAGCAGAATCTTGCGATGTCACCGGGCATCGCCGGCCGCCCCGCCTATTACGCGCCGGTGCCCGTGCCGATGCCGGCCGGCCCCAGCGGCAACTATGCAACGCAGGCCTATGTGCCGCAGGACGAGAGCACCGTCGTCGGTCCGCCGCGTTGATCTTTAGCTAGACCAACCGGCTCTGGCGCTTCGCCGCGCCGATGAACGACGCGAACAGCGGGTGCGGCTCGAACGGCCGCGATTTCAACTCCGGGTGATATTGCACGCCGATGAACCAGGGATGGTCCGGCAGTTCGATCGTCTCGGGGAGCAGCCCGTCCGGGGACATGCCGGCGAAGCGCATGCCGCTGGCTTCGAGCTTCTCGCGATAATGCGTGTTGACCTCGTAGCGGTGGCGATGCCGCTCCGAGATTTCCGTCCCACCGTAGATCTCTGCGATCTTCGATCCCTTCGCCAGCGTCGCGTGAAACGCGCCGAGCCGCATTGTGCCGCCGAGATCGCCGTCGGATACGCGCTTCTCGAGTTCGTTGCCTCGCATCCATTCCGTCATCAGGCCGACGACCGGCTCCGGCGTCGCGCCGAATTCCGTCGACCCCGCATCGGCGATGCCCGCAAGCGAGCGCGCCGCTTCGATTACGGCCATCTGCATTCCGAAACAGATGCCGAAATACGGCACGCGATGCTCCCGTGCGAAGCGCGCTGCGAGCATTTTGCCTTCCGTTCCGCGCGCTCCGAAACCGCCGGGAACGAGGATGCCGTGCACATGTTCGAGATGCGGTGACGGGTCTTGGCTCTCGAATATCTCGCTTTCGATCCAGTCGAGTTTCACCTGCACCTGATTGGCGATGCCGCCGTGGTTCAGCGCTTCGATCAACGATTTATACGCGTCCTTGAGGCCTGTATATTTGCCGACGATGGCGATGGTGACGTCGCCTTCCGGACTGTGAATGCGCTGCGACACTGCGCGCCAGCGGCTCATGTCCGGCCGCGGCGCCGGCTCGATGCCGAAGGCCGAAAGCACCTCGCGGTCGAGCCCGGCGGCGTGATAGGCGGCCGGGACGTCGTAGATGTTGGCGACGTCGCGCGCCTCGATCACCGCCGTCTCGCGCACGTTGCAAAACAGACCAAGCTTGCGGCGCTCGTCGCGTGGAATGTTGCGGTCGGTACGGCAGAGCAGGATGTCCGGCTGGATGCCGATCGACCGCAGCTCTTTCACCGAATGCTGCGTCGGCTTCGTCTTCAACTCGCCGGCGCTCGGGATGTAGGGCAACAGTGTGAGGTGGACGTAGACGCAATGCCCTCGCGGTAAGTCGTTGCCGAGTTGTCGGATGGCCTCGAAGAACGGCAGTCCTTCGATGTCGCCGACCGTGCCGCCGATCTCGATGAGCACGAAGTCGACGCTCTCGTTGCCTTCGAGGACGAATTCCTTGATCGCGTTGGTGACATGCGGGACGACCTGCACCGTGCCGCCGAGAAAATCGCCGCGGCGCTCCTTGGCGATGATCTCCTGATAGATGCGCCCGGTCGTGATGTTGTCCTGCTTGTTGCAGGGGCGTCCAGTGAACCGCTCGTAGTGTCCAAGGTCGAGGTCGGTCTCGGCGCCGTCGTCGGTGACAAAGACCTCGCCGTGCTGATACGGGCTCATCGTGCCGGGATCGACGTTCAGATAGGGGTCGAGCTTCCGAAGCCGGACCGTGAAGCCGCGCGCCTGGAGCAGTGCTCCGAGGGCCGCTGCCGCCAAACCCTTGCCAAGCGACGACACCACGCCGCCGGTAATGAAAATGTACCGCGCCATGGGATTCGAGCGGTAGAGCCTTTCATTCGATTCGGGGAGTCGTGAACCGCCCCGATCACAGGCTTTGCCCGCTCTCCTCTGTCAGACCGCGAACGCGAACAGAATTAGCGCGATTGCGGGGCGCCCGGCGCGGCCGGCTGCGGTTGTGCCGGCGCGTTCTGCGGCGCGCGATCCTGCATGTTCTTCAACTGATCGAGCAGGCCACCGCCCGTCCCGCCTGCCGGCGCGGTCTGGCCGGCCGGGGTTGGGGCGCCCTGCCCTTCGAAGATCGATTTCGGCGCGCGGCTGTAGCTGGCGAGGACCGTCAGCGCGATCGATGTCACGAAAAAAATGCCGGCGAGCACCGCCGTCGCGCGGGTGAGCGCATTCGCCTGCCCCCTGCCCGTGAAAAGGCCACCGGTCGAGCTGCCGCCGATACCAAGCGCGCCGCCTTCGGAGCGCTGCAGCAGGACGACGATGACGAGGGCCACCACCACCATGAGGTGGATGACGATGAGGACGGTTTGCATGAAAATTCCGGCATGCCCACATCTTGGGCTAGCGCGCGATTTAGGCGGTTCGCCCCGGGCGCGCAACCGGCCGCGCATAGTGGAGGAGAGAGGAATGAACCTGTCGGGCGACCAGATCGTCGCGCTCATCTCGCTTCTGGCGGCGCTGGTGCTGGCCGTGCGGGCCTATCGGTCGCGCCGGTAGCCGGCGCACCCAGCGCCGTCAGCCCCGTCGCGAGCAAAAATTCGCGCAGCCATTTGTGCGCGGGGTCGGCATCCATCTTCGCGTTCCACATCATGTAGAGATGCTGGTCGGCCATCGAGAACGGAAACTCGTGGACGGCAAGATCGAAGCGCTCCGCGACGTAGCGCCCGAATGCGCGTGATCAGCGACAACGGCGGTCTCACGCTGGCGGGGGCCGGAACCCAGATCCTGTCGGGCATGAATAACTACACCGGCGCGACGACGATCTCGGCCGGCACGTTGCAGGTCGACGGCACGATCGCGTCGGCCTCGACGGTCGCCAACAATGCGACTTTGCGAATTCGTGCTTCAACACGTCGGTGACGACGAATATGGCGTTCCTCGCGCCAGCTTTGTCTTACGACGCGAATAACGTCTTTCTCACGGTACTGCCGGAACGAACGCGGCCTTCCTCACCGACGGCGCGCGACCTACCCGCTCGGCGGTGCAGGTGAAGACCGGCGCAAAGCTTGCCGTGCTAGACAACATCGCGCTGTCCGCAAACTCCGACGGCGAGTTCTCGAACCGAAATACTTACGCCGGAAAAGGCGCGATCAAGGTGAAGTGGTAGGACCTTCTGGTCGCCTAGAAGCGCCAAGGTCCCAAGCCTGTCGGCGATGCCTGCACGACGTCCGTATGCGTCGAACGCTGGCTGCAATCACGATCAAAAGCCGGCTCGAATATCGATATGTCCAGCTTCGCCTCGCAGGGCGCGGATGCCATCAAGCCGCGGAGATGGAGATCGACAGGCGCGACAGGCGGATAGGCGTCTCGCAGCGCTCCAAAGAAGGTTTTTGGCTTGTACTGCAACGACATCGTGTTTCACCCGCTTAAGGACGGATGAACAAACCAACCTAGTTTAGGTTCAAGCGATTCGACGATAATTTCGATACGTGCTCGTTGGCCCACACGGTCGAACGTGCCCCTACGCCAGCGGACGGTCCTCTAGTGCACCATAGGAAGGCAGTCGTCGAACAGCACGAAGCCAAAAATGTCGAGCTGCTTGCGCGATGCGACTAGCGCGCCGGAAATCGCGAAGACGACGATGCCGAGCCAGTCGAGAACGGCGGCGACCGTCGCGAAAGACATCCCCGTCTCTTGCTAGAGATCAGCGATAGGCGGCGGCGATACCAAGAAAGTCCGCCGCCTTGAGGCTCGCGCCGCCGACGAGCGCACCGTCGACATTGTCGACGCCCATCAACTCCTTCGCATTCGCCGGCTTTACGGAGCCGCCGTATAGAATGCGGACTGTCTCACCCGTCGCGCCGAAGCGTTCGCGAAGCTGCTTCCGGATCGCGCTGTGGACCTCCGCCACATCCGCTGATGTTGGCGTAAGCCCAGTGCCGATAGCCCAAACCGGCTCGTAGGCAACGACCAGCGTGTTGGCGGCCTCGTCCGGCACCGAGCCCGCAAGCTGTGTCGTGACCACCGCAAGCGTCTCGCCGGCGCGGCGCTGCGCCTCCGTCTCGCCAATGCAGACGATCGGTACGAGGCCGGCGCGCAAGGCGGCATGGACCTTCGCCTGCACGATCGTGTCGGTTTCGCCGTGGTCGACGCGCCGCTCGGAATGGCCGACGATGACAAACGTGCCGCCGCAATCCCGGATCATCTCCGCGGAAATGTCGCCGGTATGCGCACCGGACGCGACGGAATGACAATCCTGCCCGCCGACGGAGACGGCCGAGCCATCGCAGGCGTCGACCGCGCTCGCGAGCAGCGTCGCGGGCGGGCAAACAAGCAAATCGACTTTCCCGCGAAGGTGGCCGTCGAACCCATCGACCATCGCCGTCAGCTCGCGCAGCGCGGCGCGCAGGCCGTTCATCTTCCAGTTGCCGGCAACGAGGGGAAGGACCGATCGGCTCATGCGTGCTCCCTAAGAGGAACGCGCGATAGCAAGGACTCCTCGGCGCGACAACCGCTCTGTCAGTCCGTCACAACAGACCCTGAATCATTCGCTCGGTCCGCTCGTACGCACCTTCGCCAAAATGCGAGTAGACGATGCGGCCAGATTTATCGATGAGATATTCCGCCGGCCAGAACTGGTTGCCGAAAGCATTCCATGTCGCCGATGCATTGTCCTGCGCGACTGGATGAAGAATGCCTTGCCGCGCAACGGCTGCTTCCAGCGCTGGACGCGATTTCTCGCTGTCGAACTCGGGCGTGTGGACGCCGACAACGACGAAGCCTTTGTCCTTGTAGCTGGCGTACCAGCCTTTGATCGCGGGCATGGCGTTGCGACAATTGTAGCATTGGCGCGCCCAGAAATTGACGAGCACCGGCCGGCCACGCAGGTTTGCCATCGTCAGCGGCCCGGAATTGATCCAGCCTTCCAGGCCGACGAATTCTGGAGCGGTGCCGCGCGACGCGGCCATGACCCCCGGCGCCACAACGCCAGCCGCGACCACCCCGCCCAGGACAGGCAGCAATTGCCGGCGATTGAGTGCGTTTTCCTGTGCCATGAAAGATCGTCTCCGGTATCGCTTGCTCCACACATTCGGTTGAAACAGCGATCCGGTTACAAGTGAGACCGCATGCTCGCGCATTCGTGAACCGATGTGGCATCGTCGGCGACGTTGCCAGCGTGTTTGCCCTCCGGGGATGGCCTTTCTATAACCGCGCGACTTTTCCTCCCGGACCAAACAGCCACATGCTCGACGGCATTCGCGTCGCCTCGCAAAGTCTCATCGGCCGCGCCCTCCTCGCGGTGCTGATGGCGCTGATCGTCTTCTCCTTCGCCATTTTCGGCATCGGCGATATCTTCCGCGGATTCGGGGCTGGCAAGATCGCGCAGGTCGGCAGCGCCGAGATTTCGTCCGAAGAATTCCGCTTCGCCTACCAGACCGATCTCCAGCGCCTGCAGCGCCGCGCCCAACGTGCCGTCACCAATGACGAGGCGCGCGCGCTCGGCCTCGATCAGCAGACGCTCGGCCGGCTCGTGTCGGAAGCCGCGCTCGACGCGAAGGCGAAGCAGCTCGGCCTCGCAATGTCGGATTCGGCCGTCGCACGCGCCATCCAGGATGATCCGTCGTTCAAGGGGCCGGGCGGCCAATTCGACCCCATCCGCTTCCAGGAGATCCTCAGGGATAACGGCTTCAACGAGCGCAGCTTCGTGCGCCAGCAGCGCGCGGTCTATCTGCGGCAGGAGATGGCCGAGGCGGTCGCCGGCAAGATCAAGGCGCCGCTCGCCCTGCTCGCGACGATCGACCGCTTCCGCAACGAGACACGATCGGTCGACTATTTTATCCTGCCCGCGGCTGCCGTCGGCGAGATCGCGACGCCTGACGATGCCGTGCTGACAAAATTTTTCGACGCGCGGCGCAGCGCCTTCGCAGCTCCGGAGTATCGCAAGATCGTCGTGCTCGCGGTGACGCCGACTTTGCTCGCGCGCGCCGACGATGTGTCCGACGCCGATGCCACGAAACTCTACGACGAGGTGAAGGCCGCGCGTTACACGACGCCTGAGCGCCGGCAGGTGCAGCAGATCGTCTTCCCGAACGAGGCAGATGCAAAGGCCGCATCGGAGAAAATCAAATCTGGCGCGTCCTTCGATTCGATCGTCGCCGACCGCAAGCTGACGACCGCCGATGTCGATCTCGGCCTCGTCAAGAAGAGCGACATCGGCAATCCCGCCGCGGCGGAAGCCGCCTTCGCTTTGGCCGAAGGAGCGGTCAGCGAGCCGGTGAAGACGCAGTTCGGCGCAAATCTCGTGCACGTCCAAAAGATCGAGCCCGCACAGACCGAGCCGTTTGCGAAAGTCTCGGCGGCGCTGAAGAACGAGATTGCCCGCGAGCGCGCGAAGAAGCGCGTGCGCGATCTGCACGACAAGATCGACGATGCCCGCGCGTCCGGCAAAACTCTCATCGAGGCGGCGAAAGTTGCTGGTCTTGAAGCTCGCACGATCGACGGAATCGACTCGACCGGGCGCGATCGCAATGGTGCGACGGTCGAAGGCCTCACATCCGGGCCGGAGGTGCTGAAAGCCGCCTTTGCCTCCGACGTCGGCATCGACAACGAGACTGTGACGACGCCTGATGACGGTTACGTCTGGTTCGAGGTCGCCGGAACCGATCCCGCGCGGCAGCGCACGCTGGCCGAAGTCCGCGACAAAGTCGTCGGCGCATGGCGTGACGAGGAATTGTCGCGTCGTCTCGCGGAAAAGGCCGCCGCGCTCGTGAAGGAGATTTCCGGCGGCGCCGAGCTCGCGAAACTTGCCGCCGACACTGGCGCCGAAGTGAAGCACGACGGCGGCGTGAAGCGCGCCGGCACGCCGGACCTGCCCGCCAACGCTACCGCGCAAGTCTTCGACGTGCCAAAGGGCGGCGGAGGTTCGGCCAGCGCCTCAAACGGCCGACTGGTGTTCCAGGTGCTCGACGAAGCGACGCCGAACTTCGACGCGGATACGCCGGAATCAAAAGCCGCTGCCGAGCAGATGAACAGCGCGCTCGAACAAAACCTGCTTTCGCAATTCGTGTCGAAGATCGAAAGCGATGCCGGCGTACGCATCAATGCCGCAGCGATGCGGGCTGCCGCCGGCGGCACTGCCGAACAGTGAGCAGCAACGCCGGCGCGGAGGCTTCCCCGGACTTCGCGCGCTTCTCGGACCGCTACGAGCGCGGCGAAGCGCAACTTCTGTCGACGAAACTTGTCGCTGACCTCGAAACACCGGTCTCGGCTTTTCTGAAGCTTTCGGCTGGCCGGATGGGCAACGTATTCCTGCTCGAGTCGGTGGAAGGCGGCGCGATGCGCGGCCGTTATTCCATGATCGGCCTCGATCCCGACGTGATCTGGCGGCTGGAAGGCGGCGTGGCTGCGATCAATCGAAACGCGCGCCATGACACAGCGGCGTTCGAACGGTGCCCAATGCCGCCGCTGACATCGCTGCGTGTTTTGCTCGCCGAGTCGGCGATCCCAGATTGTAGCGGCTTTCCGCCGATGGCGGCCGGCGTCTTCGGCTATCTCGGCTACGACACGGTGCGCGAGATGGAACGGCTTGCACCGGCGAAGCCCGATCCGATCGGCGTGCCGGATGCGACCCTCGTGCGGCCGACGATCGTTGTAGTCTTCGATTCTGTCCGCGACGAAATGAGCGTCGTGACGCCGGTGCGCGTCCGCGAAGGCACGAAAGCGCGCGCGGCGTGGGAAGCAGCGTGGGAGCGCATCGACGCCATCGTTGCGACGCTGGAAGGGCCGCTTGCACATGCGCCCGCGCTGGACCCGTTTGTGCAATCGCACACGCCCGTATCGAACACGCCCGAGCCGAAATTCCTTGGCATGGTCGAAAAGGCGCGCGAATACGTGCGCGCCGGCGACATCTTTCAGGTCGTGCTTTCGCAGCGTTTCACTGCGCCGTTCGAACTTCCGGCTTTTTCTCTCTATCGCGCGCTGCGCCGCGTAAATCCCGCGCCCTTCCTGAGCTTCCTCGATTTCGGCACGTTCCAGATCGTCTGTTCAAGCCCAGAAATCCTCGTGCGCGTGCGCGATGGTGAGGTGACGATCCGCCCCATCGCGGGCACGCGTTGGCGCGGCGCGACACCTGATGAAGACGAGCGGCTCGCCGCCGAACTTCTCGCCGACGAGAAGGAGCGCGCCGAACATCTAATGTTGCTCGATCTAGGCCGCAACGATGTTGGCCGTGTCGCAACGATCGGCACGGTCGAGGTGACGGAGCAATTCGGCATCGAGCGCTACAGCCACGTCATGCACATCGTATCGAACGTGATCGGCAAGCTCGATCCGACGCGCGATGCGATCGATGCGCTCTGCGCGGGCTTTCCCGCCGGCACGGTTTCAGGCGCACCGAAAGTTCGGGCGATGCAGATCATCGACGAGCTGGAGGCCGACAAGCGCGGCATCTATGCCGGCTGCATCGGCTATTTTGGTGCGTCCGGCGAGATGGATACCTGCATCGTGCTGCGTACATCGATCGTGAAAGACGGTGTCATGCACGTGCAGGCAGGCGCCGGCATCGTCTTCGATTCCGATCCGGCCTCCGAGCATCGCGAGTGCATCAACAAGGCCACGGCTCTGTTTCGTGCGGCGGAGGAAGCCGTGCGTTTCGCGACACGAAGCAAGCGCGGACAATAAGTTTGCAACATTGAGAATGAACTTTTCTTAACGCGCCGCATTTGGCGGCATGGCCAAGCAAGCAAAACCCTGGGACAAGGCAAACCCGCGCAAGAAGGTAGGCAAGCCTTCGAAGAAGCTCAGCCCAAAGAAGAAGGCGTCAGCCAAGGCGAGCGCCAAACGCGCCGGCCGCAAATATCCAAGCCTGGTGGACAACATGAACGCTGCGAAATCGAGCAAGAAGTCGTCGACCAAGAAGTCTTCTGCGAAAAAGCCAGCAACGAAGAAGCGAGTCACCAAGAAGAAGACGTCGAAGAAGCGCACGACAAAGAAAGCTTCGAAGAAGCGCAAAACCGTTACGGCACGCTCTACGAGCGGCGCGCGGACAAAAGACCCTAAGGGCGGTCTGACCTCAGCCGGCCGGGCGGCGTTCAAGAAATCTCAGGGTGCCAATCTTAAACCAGGCGTGAGAACGCATGGGGCCAAGATGACGCCGCAGGACATGAAACGCAAAGGCAGTTGGGCCGTCCGCTTCTACGGCCGCGATCCGCTCCCGCCGCTTGTTGGCAAGAACGGCGAGCCGACGCGCCTCGCGTTATCCGCGCATGCCTGGGGCGAGCCGGTGCCGAAGACCGAGGCCGCTGCGCGGCGCATTGCAGCGAAAGGGCGCAAGCTGCTCGAGAAGTACGAGAAGTCGAAGACAAGCGCGTCAAAACGCTGACGGAACTCCCCGGCACGCGCATGCGTAGCCTTGCGAACCAAGCCGCGGAGAAAGAAATGTCTAGCACCGACGAGCGCAAGGCGCTGCATACGGCCCTGATCGACGCACGACGCGGCTATGAAGAGGCCGTCGAGGATTCCGACCGACCAGAACTCACGGCGCTCTTCCGCGAAATGATCGCACTGCACAATAAGCACCATGCGGAAGTGCATGGATTGCTGACGACACGCGGCGAAACGCCGGACGACAGCGGCTCCTTTATGTCGACCGTCCACAAGACGGTGATCGGCATTCGCGCCGCTGTGACTGGGCTCGACGAGAATGCGCTGTCATCCTTCGCAAGTGGCGAAGAACGCATCGTCGATCAATACGACAAAGCCATCACCGAAGCGCAGACCGGCCACGGCGCGGACGTGCTAACGCGCCAGAGAGACGAGCTTACTCTGAAGATTGCCGAGATGAAGCGGATCGCTGCGGCAGGCTGAGCGCTACTCCGCCGCCATCTGCTCGGCGACAGCGGGCTCCTCCGCAGGCGGTTTTCTCCGGCGGCGCGTGAACAGCCCTGTCACGACGACGAAGAAGACTGGCACTGCGATGATCGCCAGCACCGTCGCGGTGATCATTCCGCCTAGCACGCCTGTGCCGATCGCCTGCGAGCTTTTCGAACTAGCGCCGCTCGCGATCACCAGCGGCACTACACCGAGAATGAAGGCGAAGGACGTCATCAGGATAGGCCGCAGACGCAAGGTCGATGCCTCGATCGTCGCCTCGATGATCGGCTTCCCCTGCGCGCGCAGTTCCTTCGCGAATTCGATGATGAGGATCGCGTTCTTCGCGGACAGGCCGATGATCGTGATCAGCGCAACCTTGAAATAGACGTCGTTGGGAAGCCCACCCACGAACGCGGCCGCAATCGAGCCAAGCACACCGAGCGGTACGACAAGCAGCACCGCAAGCGGGATCGACCAGCTCTCATAGAGCGCGGCGAGACAGAGGAACACGAACAGGATCGACAGTGCGAGCAGCAGGATCGCGGTCGATCCGGCGAGCTTCTCCTGCAAGGACTGTCCGGTCCATTCGTAGCCAATGCCGCGAGGGAGTTGACCCGTGAGCCGCTCCATCTCGGACATCGCCTGCCCCGTCGTATAGCCGGGGCGCGGTTCGCCGGTGAGACGCACGCTGGGGTAATTGTTGAAGCCGACGAGCTGCGTCGGGCCGATCGACCATTTCACCTGCGCGACCGAGGATAACGGCACCATTGCACCGGTGACGTTGCGCACGAAAAGTTTGAGCAGATCGTCGGCATTCATGCGTCGTAACTGGTCCGACTGCACGACAACACGTTGCATGCGCCCCCGGTTCGGGAAATCGTTGACGTAGTTCGATCCGAGATTGGTGGTGATCGCGTCGTTGATATCCTCAAAGCGCACACCGAAAGCAGAGGCCTTCTCGCGGTCGATTACAAGCTCGACCTGCGCACCCGGCGGCAGACCTTCAATCGAGACGTTCTGCAAAATTGTGCTGCGTTTCGCGGCGTCGAGAAGCTGGTCCGTTGCGGAGATCAGACCGGCGTAACCGCGCTGCCCGCGGTCCTGGAGCCGGAAGCTGAAGCCGCTAGTATTGCCAAGATTGTCGATCGGCGGCGGCGCGAGAACCTTTACGGTGGCGTCGCGGACCTTCGATAATTCCGCGTTGCCGTCGGCAATCAATTTCGTTGCGGACGCGTTCTTGTCGCGATCGGACCAGTCTTTCAGCGTTACGAAGGCCTGAGCCGTGTTTTGGCCCTGACCGGAGAAACTGAAACCGTTGACGACGGTGATGTTGTCGATGCCCGGTCGGCCAAGAAAGAACTTCTCGGTCTTCTCGACAGCTGCAACCGTCCGCTGCAGCGAAGCATCGGCCGGCGTCTGGATGTCGGTCAGAACGAAGCCCTGATCCTCGACCGGCAGAAAGCCGCTCGGCAGGCGCGCGAAGCCATAGGCGACGGCGTCGACGAGAACGGCGTAGATGATCATCACGCGGCCACCGCGCCCGAGCGCGTAGCCGACGCTCTTGCTGTAACCATCGGTGAATTTTGCGAGGCCGCGGTTGAACCAGCCGAACAGGCCGCCACGCGAATGGGCGTGGCCTTCGGGGATCGGCTTGAGGATCGTCGCGCAAAGCGCTGGCGTCAGCGACAGTGCGAGCACCGCTGAGATTGCAATTGACGCCGCGATCGAGATCGAAAACTGCCGGTAGATGATACCGACCGAGCCGGGGAAGAAGGCCATCGGAATGAAAACCGCAATCAGCACGAGCGTGATGCCGATGATCGCGCCGGTGATCTGGTCCATCGCCTTGCGTGTCGCCTCCTTCGGCGACAACCCCTCCTCGGCCATGATGCGCTCGACGTTCTCGACGACGACGATCGCATCGTCGACGAGGATGCCGATGGCGAGCACCATGCCGAACATTGTCATCACGTTGATCGAGAAGCCGGCCGCATAAAGTACGGCGCAGGTGCCGAGCAGCGCCACGGGCACGACGAGCGTCGGGATGAGCGTGTAGCGAATGTTCTGGAGGAACAGCAGCATCACGAGGAAGACGAGCACCGCCGCTTCGAGCAGCGTCGTCAGCACCTTCTTGATCGAGGCGATGACGACAGGCGTCACGTCATAGGAAATTTCCCACACGACATTGTCTGGAAAATATTTCGACAGCTCCGTCAGCTTCGCACGCACCGCACTCGCAGTCGCGAGCGCATTGCCATTGGGCGCGAGCAGGATCGAGATCGACGCCGTCGCCTTGCCGTTGAGCCGTGTTGAGAACTGATAGCTCAGGCCGCCAACCTCGATGCGCGCGACATCGCGCAGGCGCACCGTCGAGCCATCGGGATTTGCGCGTAAAACGATTCCGCCAAATTCCTCTGGCGTCGCGAGCTGGCCCCTCACGATCACGGGCGCCGTCGTCGACTGCGTGATCGGGCTCGGCTGCGCACCGATGCTGCCTGAGCCGACCTGGGCATTCTGTTTCGCGATGGCGTTGGTCACATCCTCGGTCGTAAGGTTGCGCCCAATGAGCTTGTTCGGATCGATCCAAACGCGCAGCGATCGCTCGGTCGAATAGAGCACGGCGCGCCCGACGCCGGGGATGCGTCGAAGTTCGCCGATGACGTTGCGGGTGAGAAAATCTCCGAGCCCGATCTCGTCGATGCTGCCGTCCTTCGAGCTGAGCGTCACGAGTTGCAGCGTCGCCGCGGACGCTTCCTCGACGATGATGCCTTGCTGGCGCACCTGAGCCGGCAAACGTGCCTCGATGCGCTTCAGCCGGTTCTGCACCTCGACGGAGGCCGCGTTGAGGTCGGTGCCGGGCACGAACGTCGCGGAAATATCGACCTGGCCCAGCGCGTCACTGGTCGACTCGAAACTCTGGATGCCTTGCGCGCCGTTCAGCTCCTCCTCAATCAGGCGTGTGACGCTCTGATAGAGATTCTCGCTCGATGCGCCGGGATAGCTGGTCGAAATCGCAATCGTCGGCGGCGCGACGATTGGATATTGCGCCACCGGCAATTGCGGGAGCGTGAGAATGCCGGCGAGGCAAATGAAAATCGCTACGACCCATGCAAAGATGGGCCGTTCGATGAAAAAACGGGGCACTATGCGTCTCTGCTCTTAGCGCGCGCGCGCTTGCGCTGCCGGCTTCGGTTCCGGCTTCCAGTCGACGATGCGCACCTTGGCGCCGGACGTGATCTTTTGGAAGCCGTCGGCAACGACGCGGTCGCCGGACTTCAAACCGTCCGACACGAGCGCACTGCCGTTGATGTAGCGCGCAACCTTGATCGGCTGCCGCTCCACGACATCGTCGTCACGCACCAGCCAGACTTCGCTTTCGCCGGCGCTGGTGCGCTGCACGGCCTGCGACGGAATCGTGATCGCATCGTTGTCGACGCCTTCGGCAACTTCGCCGCGCACATACATGCCTGGAAGCAGATCACGCCGTGGATTGGGAAATTCGCCGCGCAACGTCACCTGCCCCGTACCCGGATCGACACTCGCATCGGAAAACAGGAGTTTTCCCGTTTGCTCGTAACGCGTGCCGTCCTCGAGCAGCAGAGCGAGCTTCGCCTCGTCGGCAGAAAGGCCCTGCAGCACGCCACTTTCGAGATTGCGGCGAAGCTGACTGAGCTCCGTCACCGATTGCGTGAAGTCGACGTAAATCGGGTCGAGCGCCTGCACCGTCGCGAGATGCGTCGTGCCCGCCTGCACCATTGCACCTTCGGTCACAAGCGCGCGCCCGACCTGGCCGGCGATCGGAGAGCGCACCGTCGCATAGTCGAGATCGAGCGTGGCACGGTCGACGGAGGCTTTCGCCGAAGCCACTTCCGCGTCGGCTTGTCGCTGGCCTGCCACAGCAGCGTCGTTTTGCGCTTCCGACACGGCCTGACGCGTCACGAGTGCGGCGGATCGATTTGCGGTTTGCCGCGCCTGCAGAGCAAGAGCATCGGCCTTTGCAAGTTGCGCCTTTGCAATCTCGAGCGCGACTTCGAACGGCTTAGGATCGATCGCGTAAAGCGGATCGCCCGGCATCACGAACGTGCCCTGTTGGAAATCGCGCTTGACGATCGGACCGGAAACGCGCGGCCGCACTTCGGCGATACGCGTCGGCGAAACGCGGCCCGGCAATTCCCGGATCAGGCGAACAGCCGATGGCTGGACCACAGTGATACCGACCTCCGCCACGGCATTTTGTGCGACCGGCGCACCTGTTGAATTGCAACCGCCAGCGCCAGAGCGCTCGCGAGCATTAAAAATGTCGCAAGAGGAATTTTGATCAACGGAGAGTCCGGTTCCTGTTGGCACAACTTCGCGAAAAACGAAGTTCGATACGCGCTAAGAGCGCGTCGAATTGGAATTCGATAGCTATAACGTCCGAACGAACCCGCGACCAGTAACGTTGCTGCGACGCAGCATTAAATCTTGGTCACGCTACTGGATGAACATGCAACGTGCGACCGCCTGTCGCGGCAAGTATGTTTGATTACGCGATCGTTAACTCGACAATAGAGGCAATGACGAAAATGCCTCCCGCGACAAAATCCTGCGTGATCATGTGGTTTCGCGAGGATTTGCGTCTCGCCGACAATCCCGCGTTGCGTGCTGCTGTCGCGAGCAAGTATCCCATGCTTTGCGTCTTTGTTCTCGATGACGCGCACGGTGGTCCGCGTGCGCGCGGAGGTGCGGCTCTATGGTGGCTGTATGGCGCGCTCGCGACGCTCAGCGAGGACATTTCCGCGAAAGGCGGCGCGCTGCATCTGTTTCATGGCGACAACGAAAAGCTGATCGTCGAGCTCGCGCAGAAATACGGAGCGACGAGCGTATTCTGGAACCGCCGCTACGATGCGGAAGGCCGCGCGCAGGACGCATTGATCGAGAAAGCGCTTGGCAATATCGACATCGCCGTCGAGACATTCAACGGCAAGTTACTCGTCGAGCCCGATGCCGTCACGACGAAGTCAGGCACGTCGTTTCGAGTCTACACGCCGTTCTGGAAGGCGCTCAGCGCGAAAAGCGAGCCGGCACCGCCGCAAGCGCCGCCGCGCGCTCTTACGAAGGCAGCACTACCCAATGGCGCGCCCAAACCTTTGTCGCTCGATGCGCTTGGCCTGCTGCCCAGCAAACCCGATTGGGCCGGCGGTTTGCGGCAAACATGGGAGCCCGGCGAGGCCGCGGCCAAAAAACGCTTGCATCGTTTCGCCGACGATCTGCTTGGCGACTATGCGAAAGGTCGCGATTTGCCGGCACAAGACGCTACGAGCCGTCTCTCTCCATATCTCGCATCCGGCGAAATTTCACCGCGGCAGATCTGGCATGCCGCGCATCACGCCGCAGCCGAAAGCGGCGTCGGTCGCGACGATGTCGAGAAACTCTC
This sequence comes from Beijerinckiaceae bacterium, assembly GCA_965246795.1. Taxonomy (GTDB): domain Bacteria; phylum Pseudomonadota; class Alphaproteobacteria; order Rhizobiales; family Beijerinckiaceae; genus JAJXWB01. The sequence continues at coordinate 362,361 of CBDFFN010000012.1, forward strand.
GAAGGAGCTCGCATGGCGCGAGTTCTCCTACCATCTGCTCTTCCATCATCCCGATCTCGCGACAAAGAACTTCAACAAGCGCTTCGACAATTTTGCCTGGACCGATAAGCCGACAAAACTTCTACGTGCCTGGCAGAAGGGCTCGACCGGCTACCCCATCGTCGATGCCGGCATGCGGCAGCTCTGGCAGACCGGCTGGATGCACAATCGCGTTCGGCTCATCACAGGCTCGTTCCTCGTCAAACATCTGCGCATCGACTGGCGCAAAGGCGAGGACTGGTTTTGGGACACGCTGGTCGACGCCGACCCCGCGAACAATGCGCAAAACTGGCAATGGATCGCGGGTTCCGGCGCGGACGCGGCACCCTACTTCCGCATCTTCAACCCGGTGCTGCAGGGCGAACGTTTCGATCCCGACGGCGACTATGTGAAGTCTTTCGTGCCGGAACTGAAAGCCGTGCCGAAGCGCTTCATCCACAAGCCGTGGGACGCGCCAGAAGACGTGCTTGCGAAAGCCGGCGTCAGCATCGGCAAGACTTATCCCGCACCGATCGTCGATCATGCGCGTGCGCGTGCCGAAGCGCTCGCGGCCTTTGCGGCGGTGAAATGCGCACCGGCTGAAAGCGACAGCGCGTAGACGCGGCGACAAGGCATCGCGAGAAAGCCTGATTTGGCATCCACATCGCCGGATCAAGGAGACCTTCATGCGTCATCTTTCGCGTTCGATCCTCGCCGGCGTTCTCGCGGTCGGCCTGACGGCTTGGCTCGTGCCGGTGGACACGGCATCCGCGCAGGGACAGGGCCAAGGGCAAGGCCGTCGCGGTCCCGCTGGTGGTGGCGCGCCCGGTACAGGTGGCAGCGGCGGCGGCAATCGCCCGGCCGTTGCGAACTCGGGTGGCGCCGGCGGTGGCGGTGGCAGTTTCCAGCGCGGCGGCGCGCCGGGCTACGCTGGCGGCTACGCCCAACCGCATCGGCGCGGCTTCAACGCTGGGAAGCTTGCGGCGGGCATCGGCGGGGCGGTGCTGGGCCTTGGCCTCGCAGGCGCGGCGGCATCTTCGCAACCGTATTACGGCAGACCGGCTTACGCGCCGGCCTATGCCGGGCCGGGCTATGGCGATCCAAACTTTTATGCGCCCGACGATTTCGACGACGATCTGCCGCCGCCCCCGACGCCGCGCGGGTTCTACTACGGCTACTGAGCCCGTCTTCGTCCAGCATCCTCGCATGGCGTCCTTGCCCGGACTGCCGCCAACAGCTACCTCCCGCGCCAAAAGCGGGAGGAACGCAGAGGTTATGCAGGCACGGGATGATGTCATCGCGGCGATCGGGCACACACCGCTGATCGAATTGCGCGCCGCGTCGAAAGCGACCGGCTGTCGCATTCTCGGTAAGGCAGAATTTATGAACCCCGGCGGGTCCGTGAAGGACCGTGCGGCGCTTGCCATCGTGCAGGACGCCGTCGCGCGCGGCGAGCTGAAGCCCGGCGGCCTCATCGTCGAAGGCACCGCCGGAAACACGGGGATCGGCCTCGCGCTCGTGGCCAATGCGATGGGCTTTCGCACTGCGATCGTCATCCCCGACACTCAGGCGCAGGAGAAGAAGTACATGCTGCGCCTGCAGGGCGCACATCTCATCGAAGTGCCTGCCGTCCCCTACGCCAATCCGAACAACTACGTGAAACTATCGGGCCGTCTTGCGGAAGAGCGCGCGAAGAGCGAGCCGAACGGCGCGATCTGGGCCAACCAGTTCGACAATGTTGCCAACCGCGACGGCCACTACCGCACGACAGGGCCGGAGATCTTCGACGATCTCGACGGCGACGTTGACGGTTTCGTGTGTTCCGTCGGTTCGGGCGGTACGCTCGCCGGCGTCGCGCTGGCGCTTAAAGAGCGCAATGCGAAAATCCAGACGGCGATCGTTGATCCCCTGGGGTCGGCGCTCTACGAGTGGTACGCGCATGGCGCGCTCAAGTCCGAAGGCTCTTCGATCACCGAGGGCATCGGCCAAGGCCGCGTCACCGCCAACCTCGAAGGCGCGCCGATCGACCGCGCCTATCAGGTCTCCGACGAGGAGGCGTTGCCCATCGTGTTCGATCTTGCGGAAAACGAGGGACTGCTGCTCGGCGGTTCCTCCGGCGTCAATGTCGCCGGCGCCATCCGTCTCGCACGCGATCTCGGGCCGGGACATACGATCGTCACCATCCTTTGCGATGGCGGCGCACGCTATGCCTCGAAGCTGTTCAACCCCGCATTCCTGCGCGAAAAACATCTGCCGGTGCCGCCTTGGCTCGGGGCAGACGTAGCGATGCACATCCCCTATCTCTAGACGACAAACGGCTGCATCGACGGCCGGACGAGGGAGCGATCATGGCGACGGACAGCTCGCATTTCGTAACGACGGCGTGGCTCGCGGCCAATCTCCGCAGCCCCGACCTGATGATCTTCGACGGCTCGTGGCATCTCCCGACCGAAAACCGCGACGCGAAGGCGGAATACGAACAGGCGCATATTCCCGGCGCCGTCTTCTTCGACATTGACAAGATCAGCGACGGCAACAGCGACCTACCGCACATGCTGCCAGACCCGATCGCTTTTTCGAGCGCGATGCGGAAGCTCGGTCTCGGCGACGGCATGCGCGTCGTTGTCTACGATTCCTCCGGCATCTTTTCCGCGCCGCGTGTCTGGTGGACGCTGCGCACGTTCGGCGTTCGCGATGTCGCGATCCTGGAAGGTGGCTTCGCGCAGTGGAAAGCTGACGGGCACGCGACCGAAGAAGGCACGCGCCAGCGGCAGCCGCGCCATTTCACCGCGCGTGTCGATCGCGGCATGATCGCTGACATCGACGATGTGCGCATTGCGCTCGGTGGCAGCGCGCAGGTGGTCGATGCACGCGCTGCGGATCGCTTCACGGGAGAAGCGCCAGAGCCCCGTCCAAAACTGCGCGCCGGCCATATGCCCGGCGCAAAGAATCTGCCGTGGACTGAGCTCGTTTCCGCGGGCCGGCTTAAGCCGAAAGCTGCGTTGGAAGCGGCGATGACGCAGGCCGGCGTCGATCTGCGCAAGCCGATCGTCACGACCTGCGGCTCAGGCGTATCGGCGGCGATCCTCGCGCTGGCATTTGAGCATCTCGGCACGCGGCCGACGCCGGTCTACGACGGCTCGTGGGCGGAGTGGGGCAAGCGGCCCGACTGCCCCGTCGCGACGGGGCCGGCGTAAGCGCGCGAACAAATGGCTCGCCCAAAACTGTCGGTCTCGATCCCGGTCTATAATTTCGCGGCGTTCTTGCCCGAAACACTGGATTCGATTTTCGCACAGGATGGTGTGGCGGACGTCGATGTTGTCGTCGTCGACGGCGCATCGACCGACAACACGGCCGACGTTGTCGCGCGCTACACGGATGCACATCCCAACATGCGCTACGTCCGACTGCACGCGAAGGGCGGCATCGATCGCGACATGGCGCAGGCCGTCGACCATGCGAACGGCGACTATGTCTGGCTTTTCTCTGGCGACGACCTGATGCTGCCGGGCGCGCTTGCCAAAGCGAGAGCGCGCATCGCGGGCGGCCACGATCTTTATCTCTGCAAGCATCTCGAACATCGCCGCAAGGAAGGCGACGATGTCGAATGGGCGGTGACGTCGAGCAATGCGGAGACGACCGTCGCCTTCGCAGACGCCGATGCGCGTCGCCGCTATTTCGCCGATGCTTCGACCGCCGAAGCCTTCTTCAGTTTTATGGGCGGGCTCATCCTTCGCCGTGTAAAATGGCAGAGCATCCCGCTCGACGAGCGCTTCATCGGCTGTTGTTACGCGCATGCGGCGCGGCTGATGTCGCTGATGCCGCTGGGCTTGACGATGCAATTCGTGCCGGAGGCCTGGCAATGGCGGCGGCCCGACAACGATTCATTCATGGGCGGCAGCGTCATCGAGCGCTTCGCGCTCGCGATCGACGGCTACCACTTTCTCGCCGACACGCTGTGGGGCCACGACAGCGTCGAGGCGTTTCATATCCGCCGCGTCATCCGCAATGAGAACCACCTTTGGGTGCTGCTCTACGGAAAATTCATGAGCGAGATCGATCCACAGCGCGAGAGCCGCGTACTGCTCGATCGCCTCGTGCAGAAAGCCTATTGCGACAACATCTTTGGCAATTTTCTGATGAAACTACGCTATCGCCTGACGCCGGCGTCACGGTTCGCACGGTGGAATCCCGACGATGCGGCGCGGCTCGTGCAGGGCGTCGAAGCGCGAAAGCTCGCAGCTAAGTAAGTTGAAACGGACCGCGAGCCTCCCGGCTCGCCCTTTCTCCTTACGCATGCGAGCCCGGAGGCTCGCGATCCAACTAGTCCCGCGCAGCCCAGCGGGCCGCCGCCTGCCCGCTTAGATAGGCGCCGCCCGTCGTCATTGCCGCGCCCTCCAGCGCACTAGCTTCACCCGCAAAAATCACACGATCGGCGACTGGCTCACGCAAAGCCGCACGTGCATCCGCATGGCCCGGCAGGCAATGCGAGTAGCAGCCCCTGCTCCAGGGATCATTGTGCCAGGCATGAACCTTTGCCGATTGAAACGCTTTTCGCGCGTCGCCGCCCACGACGCCGACAAACGAGTCCAGCGCCGCTGCGATCGCGTCCTCCGGCGTCTTCGTGATCGAACGCGCAAAATCGCCGCCAAAAATTGCGACGACAACCGGCTGGTCGAACGGCAGGCAATCGAAGTCGAACAGGCTCGTGCCACGTCGCGCGAAAATGTCGCCGCGCGACAGATCGAGTTTCGTGAAATCGAAGCGCATGCCGATCTTCGACAACGCGCCCATCGCGATGCCGTCGAGCGCGTCACTCTGTTTCTGCGGAAGGCCGGGCCGCAAAGCGAGTGCACCCGATTGCAGCACACCGACCGGCAGCGTGACGATCGCGCGGCGCGCACGGATTGTACCGGCCGCTGTCTGCGCCTCGATATCCGCGCCCGACCAGTCGAGCGACAGCACAGGCGTCGACAGCCGCACGTCGCTGTCTTTCGCGAGCACGTCGATCAACGCGCCATAACCGCCGGGCAGCACAAGATCGTCGCCCGACCAAAGGCGCGCATAGTCGCGGGCTGAGATGCGCTCGGCCTCGTCGCCCATCGCAAGCCGCGCGAGGCCCGCCGCGGCTTCGTCGAGTGGCGGTGTCGCTGCATGCGCCAATGTCGCGATGGATGTGTCGACGACATCGTCTCCGTCGAGCAGCGTGTTGAGCCGACCGAAGTCGCTCGTGCGCGCGAGCCGTGCCGCCGACGCCGTCTCCTGTCCCGCATCGAAGGAGCGGATGGCGGCGCGCGACGTCGAGTCGGAGCGCGTCACGATTCCGGCGTCCGCTGCGATTTTGGTCAGGGGATTGGTTTCGGCCCAGTGAATGTAGAACGCGCCCGCGTCGTAGCGACCGCCGAGCGACGTGTCGGTGAGGACGCGTCCGCCAATACGGTCGCGCGCCTCCAGCACCAGCGCCTTGCGGCCGAGCGCGCGCAATTCTCGCGCGGCTGCAAGGCCGGCGACCCCGGCGCCGACAACCAGCACGTCGACATCGGAGGCCGCGCCCGCGCGCACGGGCCAAGCCGCCGCAGTTGCGGAAAGGCCGGTTACGAACGTTCGGCGCGACAAGGGGGTCATGCGTCAATAGCTAGGGCAGAACCTGCGGCGGAGCCATTGCGCCGCTGGCGCGTTGCGCCGGTATGACGATGACAGCCGATGCGGCCGCGCCGCGCACAGTGCGGTCCACGATTTCCGCGCGGCTCGACAGCCTCGTCTGGTCCCGCTTCCACACGCTCGTCGTGTTCGCGCTCGGCATCACCTGGGTGCTGGACGGGCTCGAAGTTACGATTGCCGGCTCCATCGCCCCGGCGCTGGAAGGCAGCCCTGTCCTGCGCTTCACGGCTGCGGATGTCGGCCTTGGCGCCAGCGCTTATCTGCTCGGTGCTGTCGTCGGCGCACTCTTCTTCGGCTGGCTGACGGATCGCTGGGGCCGCAAGAAGCTCTTCTTCATCACGCTGGCGCTCTATCTCGTCGCAACCGCCGCGACCGGCCTCTCGTGGAACCTGTGGAGTTTCTGCGTCTTCCGCTTCCTCACGGGTGCGGGCATCGGGGGCGAATATTCCGCCATCAATTCGACCATTCAGGAGTTCGTGCCGGCACGCTATCGCGGCCGCGTCGATCTCGTCGTCAACGGGTCGTTCTGGCTCGGCGCGGCGATCGGTGCCGTCGCTGCGCTGTTCGTCCTCGATCCCAAATATTTTGCGCCCGACCACGGCTGGCGCGTGTCTTTCTTCGCAGGCGCGGCACTCGGGCTCATCATCTTGCTCGTGCGCCGCTTCATCCCGGAGAGCCCGCGCTGGCTCGTCATCCATGGCCGCGAGAAGGAAGCCGAAGCCGCGATGAAGGATGTCGAGGCGATGGCGCACGAACATGCGACACGCGAGTCCGAGCACAAGGCGATCACCTACAATGTGCGCTCGCACACGCCGCTCCGCGAAGTGTTCGATACGCTGTTGGTGAAACATCGCCGCCGCTCGCTGGTCGGCCTCGTGCTGATGTCGGCGCAGGCGTTCTTCTACAACGCAATCTTTTTCACGTATGCGCTCGTGCTGACAAAATTTTACAATGTCGCACCGACGTCGATCGGTCTCTACATCCTGCCTTTCGCGGCCGGTAACTTCATCGGCCCGATCGTCCTCGGGCCGCTGTTCGACACGCTCGGCCGACGCGCGATGATCGGAGGTACATACATCCTGTCGGGCGTCCTGCTCGCGATCACGGGATGGCTTTTCGAAGCTGGCATGCTTACGGCGTTCACGCAGACGATCTGCTGGATGGTGATTTTCTTCTTCGCATCGGCGGCCGCATCCTCGGCCTATCTCACCGTGGGCGAAACATTCCCGATCGAAATGCGTGCAATGGCGATCGCGGTCTTCTATGCGCTCGGCACGGGGCTTGGCGGCGTTGCCGCACCGGCATTGTTCTCGAGCATTATCGAAAGCGGCTCACGCACCGGCGTGTTCTGGTTCTATATTGCGGGATCGGCACTGATGATAGTTGCCGGCGCATTGCAGGCCGCGCTCGGTGTCGATGCCGAGGGGAAGTCGCTCGAGGATGTCGCGACGCCGCTGTCGGCGTCGCGATAATTCATATTAGTCGGCTGTAAGCGCGTTGCGCACCAGCCGTTCCTTCAGGCACTCGAGCCCGCCGATGACGCCGAAGCCACCCACTGCACCTGCAAACGAATAGGACACGAGACGATCTGCATGGATGAACGAGCCCGCCATGCCGACGATGTCGCCGCACTTCGCGGCATCGAGTAGGCGCTCAAGTTCACCAACCAGCGTGGCGCTGACCTGCGGGCCGTCGGGGGGCGTGAAGACACGGCCATCGAGACACACCACCTTGGCAACGATTGGGGCTTCGGCGGCGACTTCTCTCGCAGATGCTTCGGACATGCGCAGGCGCTCCGTTAAAAGAACCTTGACCGCGAACCCTCAGGCGCTGCCTTGCCAGTGTTCGAGGCTCGAAAGCAGTTCAGCAAACCACGTGCCAGCATCCGAAAGCACGGCTCGATTCGCAATTGCACCGATGCATCACTCGGGCTTCGACTTGCCGCGCCGTCTCGGGCTTGCTGGTGCGGCGCGTGGTCCTTCGACCAGCCGCACGACGGCTCCCCAGAGGGTTCGCACATCCTGCTCCGTCAGCCCGCGGCGATGAAAGATGTTGCGTAAGTTTCGACGCATAAGCACCTTCTTCGACAGAGGCCTGAAGAAGCCCCGTTCTTCCAGTTTCTCTTCCAGCGATTCGAAAAACGCGAGGAGTGATTTTCGCTCCGCCGGCGGCGAACGCTGCGAGACCTCGAAGGGCGGCGCATCACCGGCATCATTGCGGAACCACTCGTAGCCGACGAGTAAGACGGCCTGCGCGAGATTGAGCGAGCCGTAACCAGGGCTGACGGGGAAGGTCACGATCGCATCGGCCAGCGCGATCTCGTCATTGTCGAGGCCGGTGCGCTCGGGGCCGAACATGATGCCATGCTGCTCGCCGTGCGCGACATGCGCGACGCATTCCGCCATCGCAACCGATGGTGTGAGAATGGGCTTCGCTTGGCCGCGTTCGCGCGCCGTCGTCGCATAGGTGAAATGTAGATCGCCGATGGCATCTGCGGCTGTCTCGTAGAGTTTTGCCGCGTCAAGTAGATGCCCTGCCCCGGCTGCCGCTGCGTAACATTGCTCGCGGCGCTCGCCGATGCGCGGCCAGCCCTCGCGCGGCGCGACGAGACGCAGATCGGAGAGACCGAAGTTGGCCATGGCGCGCGCGGCCATCCCGATATTCACCGCAAGCTGCGGCCGCACGAGAATGATAGCGGGACCTCCCGCCGGCTGCGGCTTTGTGCGGTCCGTGCCGGCGCCGACCATGTCAACGATACACTTCGCAACGATGACCGATCTTCACGACGAGGATCCACGAGCCGCTCGTCTTCGATCCGGTCAATGAGACAGTAATCACCAACACGATATTTCCAGAAGCCTGAACTTTCACCGACAAGCGGACCTTCAAGCGAACGAGGGTCATCGCTTTGCAACAATCGTGAGGAAATGTATCTGAGGATACGCTTGCGATTCTCTGGGTTCAGCTTGTCGAGCGCCCGTTGGGCCGACTTTTCGGATTCGACCGCGAATGGCAAACGACGTTCAATCCTTCAATTCGTGCTCGTATTGCTTCAACACATCTTCGAGGGGCACGGATTGTATCCTCTGGCTACAATTTCTTTGGCATCTTCGAGATCGCGATGATCTTGCAGCATCTCCCGGATCGCGTCCTCCGCAAGTGCGTCTTTGGTGCGTCCGGTTTCTTGTGCAAGCACACTTAGACGCTTCTCGACGTCTTTGCTCAATTTCAGCGTTAGCATCGTGTCGCCCCTTACCGCACAAGCTCCCGCATCGCGCCGTCGAGACCCTCGAGCGTTAGCGGATACATACGGTTCGAAAGGAGATTGCGCATCAGCTTGATCGAATGCGTGTAGTCCCACTGGTTCTCGGGGACAGGATTGATCCAGACGACATGGGGATAAGTGCGTGTCACGCGCTCCATCCACATATAGCCCGGCTCCTCGTTCATATGTTCGACGGAGCCGCCGGGCTGCGTGATCTCGTACGGCGACATCGATGCATCGCCGACGAAAACTACCTTGTAGTCGTGCGGAAACGTATGCAGCACCTGCCAGGTCGCGGTCTTGTCGGTGAAGCGACGCGTGTTCTGTTTCCAGACACCTTCGTAAAGGCAGTTGTGAAAGTAGAAATGCTCCATGTGCTTGAACTCGGTCCGCGCCGCGGAGAAGAGCTCCTCCACTTGCGCGATATGCCAGTCCATCGAACCGCCGATGTCGAAGAAGAGCAATACCTTCACGGCGTTGCGGCGCTCGGGCCGCAGCTTGATGTCGAGATAGCCCTGCTTCGCGGTATCGGAGATTGTTTGGTCGAGATCGAGTTCTTCCGGCGCGCCGGTGCGCGCGAACTTGCGCAGGCGCCGCAGTGCGATCTTGATGTTGCGCGTGCCGAGTTCGACGTCGCCGTCGAGGTCTTTGTATTCGCGCTTGTCCCAGACCTTTACGGCGCGGCGATGCCGGCTCTCGTTTTGCCCGATGCGAACGCCTTCGGGATTGTAGCCGTAAGCGCCAAAAGGTGAGGTGCCTGCCGTGCCGATCCATTTATTGCCGCCCTGGTGGCGGCTTTTTTGCTCTTCAAGACGCTTCTTCAGCGTCTCCATGAGCTTGTCCCAACCCATCGCTTCGAGCTGCGCTTTTTCTTCGTCAGTCAGATATTTCTCGGCGAGCTTCTTCAGCCACTCCGACGGGATCTGCGCCGCTTCCATCGCATCGAGAAGGCTTTCGAGCCCCTTGAAGACAGAGCCGAAGACGCGATCGAACTTGTCGAGGTTGCGCTCGTCTTTCACGAGCGCGGCGCGCGAAAGATAGTAGAAATCGTCGACGGAGCGGTCGGCGAGCCCGTGATCGAGCGCCTCCATCAGCGTGAGATATTCCCGCAGCGTGACGGGAAGCTGCGCCTCGCGCAGGGCGGAAAAGAACTGCAGGAACATAGCCCGACCATGCCACGCCGAGGTGGCGGCGTCACGCCGGCGGTAAGGTCACACTGGAGGCTTGGGCCCGTCGAGCCCGACCGTCGCGGCCTTCACGTCGTCAGCAGCTGTCTGGACCGTCGCCTGCGTCCGATGGCCGATTTCGACTGCCACCGCTTTGGTATGCTCGCCTGCGGTCGTCACGGCCTCGCGCGCGCGATTGGCGAAATCCATCGGCCCCGCCATCGACAGTTCGGCAATGCGACGGGAGTGCTGAGCGAATTGCTCGAAGGAAGTGCGGAAAAAATCCTGCTGGATGCGCGCGATGTCCGTCAAGCTACGCGCCGACTGCATCTGCGTAAATGCCTGCGAGGTCTGACGCATCGAGTCCATCGACATCGCCATCATCTCGTTGGTGACGGCCTGCATCGCCGTCGCAGCTTTCGTGAAGCCTTGCATGGAGGACGCCATCGTATCGTTCAGTGCGGATTTTGGATCGGTGGTCATCATCGTTCTCCGTTGTCGTTCGTAAGGCCAGCCTTGGGTGAGGCGTCACGTCGTATTGCGAGCGATGCTTCTCGAGATGACGAGCGATTGTTCCCCACTGGGATCAGCGCACCACCAAAACCGAACATTCCGCATGCCGCACGATCGTGGTCGCGTTCGACCCGAGCAGATAGGTCGACATCGCCGGTCGATGCGATCCAACGACAATCAGGTCGGCCTTGCATGCATCCGCTTCCGCAAGAATTTCGGGATAGACACCGCCGAAGCGAACCACGGACGAAACGCGATCGGCTGACAGGCCGCATTTCGATGCGATTTCGGCCAGTTCGGCCTCGGCGCGCTTGCCCTGCTGCGTGTCGAAATCCGCCGGCACATATTCGGTGAAAGCCAGCGGCACGACCGACTGCACGTTGACAAAGCGCAGCGCTCCACCGTGATCCCCGGCGAGTTTCACGGCGGCATGGATCGCAGGTTGCGCGACGTCCGGCTCCGCCAGGTCGACGGGGACGAGAAGTTTAGAGAACATCAAAGTCGCCGTCTGAAACCGCCGAAGAAGAACGACACGATCAGCACGATCACCGCAACGAGCAGAAGAATGCGCGCCGCCTGCATCGCGGTGCCTTCAAGGCCGCCGAAGCCGAACACCGACGCGACGAGCGCTATGACAAGGAAGAGGAGCGCCCATTGGACGAGACCACCGAAAGACATGACTGGTTTCTCCCGCGCTGAGCACAAGCCTCAAGCTGTGCCGTTAACGCGCTCCTCCGCCATCTGTTCCGGTTCAGCGGAAGCGATCACGGAGCGGAAGCGATCAATTCCCGGCGCAAGCGCAAGAGCTGTGGAGATGAGGAATGCATTCGGAGTGCTTCGTCAAGAAGCGCGCTCGCCTCTTCCCGCCGCGACTGCGCGAGTCGTGCGCGTATCATGAGCGCCGTCCAGTTCGCATCGTTCGGATGGTGGTTCAGCGCCTGGGCGATGCAGTCCTCGGCTTCGACGGCGCGACCCTGCGCGAGAAGGACTTCGCCAAGAAGGCCGTGGAGACCACCGATATTGTGCTGCACTTCGATCGCCGCACGCACCAGCGATTCCGCTTCGCTCACGCGGCCAAGGCGCAACGCGGCAGTTGCCTGAACACGCAATGCGCCCGGCCGCAAAGATCCGTCGACAAGCGGCGCGGCGGCATCAAAGGCTTCCGTCCATCGGCGCGCGAGCTGGAATTGCTGGGCATGACGCAAGGCTGCGTGCTCTGCCGCCGACGCCAAAGCTGCGGCATCAACGGTCGAAGCCGGCGCGGCGACTACGCCGGTATAGGCCTCGATCATTCGCGATACGTTGTGTTCGATCAGGCGCGGCCGGACATGGATCAGGTCGTCCTCCCATGCCGTCGCGCGGTCCGAAAGAACGATGCTCTCGTAGGACGGGAAATAATCGATGCGTGACTCGCGCGCCGCGGCGGCCTCCGCAGCGACACGGAGAACCGACTTCGAATATTGGTTCGCGACACTGACATCCTGCCCGGTGTAGGTGGCCGCCATCGGAACCGGAGATACGGACAGGATCACGCGCAGATCGTCACGACAGCGGCGGAAGATGATCTCGAACGTGCGCTTGAGAAAATCGTCGGTCTCTTCGAAGGAGAGAACTTCGAGCGTGTATCGGTCCGGGTCTTTCGCGAGCATGGCCTGATAGGGCCGTGCGTTCAGATACGTGTTGCTCGCCTGATCTTTCCACACCTCCGCAAGACCTAGCGTCATCACGAGAACGTCGGCAGTCAAAAGTGTGCGCGTGACTTCGAAGATGCGCTCCCGCCGCGCCTGCACCTCCGCCAGCGGCTCGAGCGCAAAACGGTTCGGCAGATGCACGTCCGCGAAGAGACCCGGCCGAAGCTCGGCAAAATGCACGGCGGGGTCGAACGCGACTTCGCCAAAACCCCAGGCGATCTCGTTGAAGATCGAGGCAACGCCGTAATTGTCGAGCATCCAATTGTCGGGCGCGCGGCCCTTCGCATCGTCGCGCCAGAACTTTCGCGTGGGGACGACAAAGCCGTTTTGCTCCAGCACCGCTTCCACGTTGCGTGCGAAGCAGCTTCCGATCGTGAAGACCGTGCAGCCGGGGGCGAAACGGAACGACGGGACGAAGGCCGGTGAAGCGAGCGGCTCGATGCGGTTGTCAGCGTCACCGCGATGCGGCCATCGCGCAACGGCGCTGCGCCGGATGTTCGCGAGTGCCGCGGCAGCGGGGATCGACCGGATCGGCAAGGGATTACGCCATCCCGACCAGCCGACGCCGCACGGTCAGCCGGCGACGCGCTGACGCAGCGCTTCCTCGATGGCCTCGATAGCCGCTGCAATCTCCGCGCCATCTGGCCCGCCGGCTTGTGCCATGTCAGGCCGGCCGCCACCGCCCTTGCCCCCAAGTTTCTCCGCGCCGACGCGCACGAAATCGACGGCGTTGAGCCGGTCGGTGAGATCGGCCGTCACCGCGACCACGATGCCGCCTTTGCCATCGGCACTGCGGTTCGCGAGCACAACCATGCCGGAGCCGAGCGCCTTCTTTGCATCATCGGCCAGCGCCTTAAGATCTTTCGTCTCGACGCCTTCCATCGCGCGCGCGATAAGTTTTACGCCTCCGATGTCCGTCGGCGCATCCGCGGGGCTCGCACCGCCGCCGCCCATCGCGAGCTTTTTTCTGATATCGCCGAGTTCGCGTTCGAGCCGACGACGCTCGTCCATCAACGTGGACACACGTGCGGCAAGATCGTCTTCTGGCGCTTTCACGACCGCAGCCACTGCACTCAGCTTCGCGCCTCGTGCGTTGAGATGATGACGCGCGCCGACGCCTGTCTTTGCTTCGAGACGCCGCACGCCGGATGCGACAGCGCCTTCGTCGACGATCGTGACGAGGCCGATATCGCCGGTGCGCGCGACATGCGTGCCGCCACACAGTTCGATCGAGAACGAACGGCCGGCGTTCGGGCCACCCGTTTCGACACCCATCGACACAACACGCACCTCGTCGCCATATTTCTCGCCAAAAAGCGCACGTGCGCCGGACGCAATCGCGTCGTCGACCGCCATCAGGCGCGTCTCGACCGGCGCATTCTCCAGCACGACGCGATTGGCGATGTCCTCGACTTGCGCAAGTTCTTCGTCGCTGATCGGTTTGGGATGCGAGAAGTCGAAGCGCAGACGATCGGGAGCGACGAGCGAACCCTTCTGCGCGATGTGATCTCCAAGCACTTGGCGCAAAGCCTCGTGCAGGAGATGCGTGGCGGAATGGTTGGCGCGAATCGCGCCACGACGCGCGTGATCGACGACGAGTTCGATCGCGCTGCCGACCGTGAGTTCGCCCGTGTCGACATGCACGTCGTGAACGAGGAGATCGCCGAGCTTCTTCTGCGTGCTACGGACATCCGCATGCAGATCGGTTGCGCGAAGCGTCCCGGTGTCGCCGACCTGCCCACCTGACTCGCCGTAAAACGGCGTCTGGTTGACGAGCACGAGCGCGCTTTCGCCGGGAACAAGCCGGTCGACGGTGTGGCCGTCGCGCACGATTGCGGTGACGATGCCCTCGGCGCTTTCGGTGTCGTAGCCGAGAAATTCCGTCGCGCCGAGATTTTCACGCAGGCCGAACCAGACGGTCTCGGTTGCGGCCTCGCCCGATCCTGCCCACGCCTTCCGGGCCTCAGCACGCTGCTTTTCCATCGCGGCATCGAAGCCGGCGACGTCCACGCCGATGCCACGTGTACGAAGCGCGTCCTGCGTGAGATCGAGCGGGAAGCCGAAAGTATCGTGCAGTTTGAACGCCGTCTCGCCGGCAAGTTGCGCACCCTTCACGAGCGTGCGCGTCTCGTCTTCCAACATCGCTAGACCGCGCGAAAGCGTCGCGCGAAAACGCGTCTCTTCGAGGCGCAAAGTTTCGGTCACCAACGACTGCGAGCGGATAAGTTCGGGATAGGCCTGCCCCATCTCGCGCACGAGCACGGGCACGAGCTTCCACATCAGCGGATCACCCGCGCCGAGCAACTGCGCATGACGCATCGCGCGGCGCATGATGCGGCGAAGGACATAGCCGCGACCTTCGTTGAGCGGCGTCACGCCGTCGGCGACAAGAAAGGCCGAGGTGCGCAGATGATCGGCGATGACGCGATGGCTCGCACCCTGCGGTCCTGCGGGATCGACGCCGGTCTCTTCCGCGATGGCGCGGATGATGGCTTGGAACGTGTCGATCTCGAAGACGGAACCAACGCCTTGTAAGAGGCCGGCCATGCGCTCGAGCCCCATGCCGGTGTCGATCGACGGTTTCGGCAGTGGCACACGCTCGCCGGGCGCGACCTGCTCGTATTGCATGAAGACGAGGTTCCAGAATTCCAAGAACCGGTCGCCGTCCTCATCGGGCGAACCGGGCGGGCCACCCTGAAACGTTTCGCCTTGGTCGATGAAGATTTCCGAGCATGGACCGCACGGACCGGTGTCGCCCATCGACCAGAAATTGTCCGACGTCGCGATGCGGATGATACGATCGTCCGGCAGACCTGCGATCTTCTTCCAGAGTCCGAAGGCTTCGTCGTCGTCGTGATAGACGGTGACCAGGAGCTTGTCCTTCGGCATGCCGAAATGCTTCGTCGTCAACGTCCAGGCGAGTTCGATCGCATCCGGCTTGAAATAATCGCCGAAAGAGAAGTTGCCGAGCATCTCGAAGAACGTGAGATGGCGCGCGGTGAAACCGACATTGTCGAGATCGTTGTGCTTGCCGCCGGCGCGCACGCATTTCTGCGACGTCGTCGCGCGCGTGTAGGGCCGCTTCTCGACGCCGGTGAAGACGTTCTTGAACTGCACCATGCCGGCGTTTGTGAACATCAGCGTCGGGTCATTGCGCGGCACGAGCGGCGACGACGGAAGCTTCTCGTGACCCTTGCCGGCGAAGAAATCGAGGAAGGTCGCCCGGATGTCGTTGACGCCGCTGACCATCCTGAATTCCGTGTTCTCGATTGCTGCCGATCCGCTCTGCCGCGTCGGATCATGCAAGTGGGAGGCGCTTTCGCGCCAGAAGCGCGGCGCCTCCTTACGGCAAGTCGCGCGCCGGGCAAACCGAACTGGGACAATGCTCGCTGCCTTCGATTAGGCGGTCATCAACCAAAAATGCGCCCCAATGCGCCGGCACAGACCGACCGCCGCACGGGGGCCGGCAAAGCCAGGGGTTTTCGAGGGATGAGTTTGATCGCCTGCGAGCCAGACGATTTTCCGGTGCTGGCCCGGCGTTCCGTCCTCCCCGACGTTCTCCTTAAAGCGACAGGCGCCACCGCGCTCCTCGTTCTCTGCGCTGCCGTTGGCGGTACGTTGCTCTTCGGCCAAGCCGAGGAGGCGACGCTGAAGCCGCAAGTTGCTGCCGTTACGTCAGGTAAGCCCGCGATAATCGAGGGACTGTTCTCGCCATCGCCGTTCTCCGGCCGGATGGCGCATCTCTTCGGACAAAGTGCGCCGCTGCGTGCGGTGCTGGCGCGGCCGGCTGAAATCGCGACCGCCGTCGTCGCGTCCGTAGCTCTTGCACCGGAAACACCCCGCGAAATCTTCGGGCCGGTCTGGGTGCCGCCTCTGGTCGAAATGGCCGAGGCCGACACGAGCGTGCCGCTGCCCCTGCCTCGTCCGGCAGAATTCTCCGCACGACCAATTCCTCCGACAAACCGTCGCATGACCGCCGCACTTGCACCGGCGCCCGAGGCCGCGCCGGCGACCAATGCGCCCGGCCTGCTCGAGCGGCTGTTCGGGTCGAAAGAGCCGACTGGCCCGGCGCTCGCCTACGCGAATCCCAACGACGGCGTGGGTCTGCCGAAGATCAGCGCCACCGCGCCGCTCGCCGGCGGGACGGCCGTCTACGATATTTCGGCCAAGACCGTGTTCATGCCGGACGGCACACGGCTCGAGGCGCATTCCGGCCTCAAGGACATGCTGGACGATCCGAACAACGTGCATGTGCGCATGCGCGGTGCGACCCCGCCCGCGACCTACGACCTGAAACTGCGCGAGGCTCTTTTTCACGGCGTGCAAGCCATTCGCCTCACACCGATCGACAGCAATGTGCATGGCCGCACCGGACTGCTCGCCCACACCTATATGCTCGGTCCGAACGGCGACTCGAACGGCTGCGTATCCTTCCGGGAATACAACACCTTTCTGCAGGCGTTTCTCGCCGGGAAAATACGGCGGCTGACGGTCGTCGCCCGACGCTGACGTCATCAAATAATATGGCACCCCGCCGGGGCGGACCGGCGAGGTGCCGAGCCCGCCGCCAGATACGCAGGCCGCGAGCTCAATTCTTGTCGTGATTGACCGCGGTTTCAGAAACCGCGCCCAGTCTCCGATGCGTCAGTCGTCGTCTTCGCCGGCTTCTTCGAGGATACGTTCGGCAATCAGGCCGGCATTCTCGCGGATGGCGCTCTCGATCTTTGCGGCCATATCAGGATTTGCGCGGAGGAACGTTTTTGCGTTCTCACGCCCCTGCCCGAGACGATTGCTGTCATAGGAAAACCAGGCGCCCGACTTCTCGACAACGCCTGCTTTCACGCCGAGATCGACCAACTCGCCGGCCTTGGAAATCCCCTCGCCGTACATGATGTCGAACTCGACCTGCTTGAACGGCGGCGCGACCTTGTTCTTCACGACCTTGACGCGGGTCTGGTTGCCGACGACCTCGTCGCGGTCCTTGATCGCACCGATACGGCGGATGTCGAGACGCACCGAAGCGTAGAACTTCAACGCATTTCCGCCCGTCGTCGTTTCCGGCGAGCCGTACATCACGCCGATCTTCATGCGGATCTGGTTGATGAAAATCACCATGCATTTCGATTTCGAGATCGACGCCGTCAGTTTGCGAAGCGCCTGGCTCATCAGGCGCGCCTGCAGGCCGGGCTGCACGTCGCCCATCTCGCCCTCGATTTCCGCGCGCGGCGTGAGGGCCGCGACCGAATCGATGACGAGCACGTCGATCGCACCCGAGCGCACGAGCGTGTCTGTGATCTCCAGTGCCTGTTCGCCCGTGTCGGGCTGCGAAATCAGGAGGTCGTCCAGATTGACCCCGAGCTTGCGCGCATAAATCGGGTCGAGCGCATGTTCCGCATCAACGAAGGCGCAGACGCCGCCGGCCTTCTGCGCCTCGGCGATCACATGCAGCGTCAGGGTCGTCTTGCCCGACGATTCCGGTCCGTAGATTTCAACGACGCGACCGCGTGGAAGACCACCCACGCCAAGCGCGATGTCGAGGCCGAGCGAGCCCGTGGGCACCGTCTCGATTTCCACCGACTGCTGGTTCTTGCCCAGCCGCATGATCGAGCCCTTGCCGAAGGCGCGCTCGATTTGCGACAAAGCAGCGTCGAGCGCCTTCGTCTTGTCCACGGACGTTCCTTCCACAAGGCGAAGATTGGATTGGCTCACGGGGCGGGTCCTTTTGGCATTGGCACGGGGTGCAGGCAACGTTTTCACCCGCACTTATGTACATGATTTGTTCTCATTGCCAAGATGGTTTGAGCGCCGTCTCCACAAACTTATTTTGAGGTTAGCTCAGTTCGGCTGGCGCAGCGGCTTCAGCACACCCGCGAGGCCGTGGGTCGGCGGCGGCGCGGCGGGCCAGATCGAGCCGGTCGGCGTCGGATCGATTCGGCCCGCGAACGAATGCTGCGGTTTCGCGAAATCGAGCCCCGCAAGCGCCAGAACCTGCGGCTGCGCAAAGGCCGCGGCCGTCAGCGCCACCGCGACGATCGCGATCATCCGCTCGGCGCGGACGTAAAAGCGATAGCTCAGTGTGCGTCTCGTCGACATGGCAGCCCTCACGCGGCACGCGTCCAATGGACAGTGTCGACTGGGGCGGTGAAGGATTGGTTGACGCGCGGAAAACAGCGCCGTTCAAAAGCGCTTAACCGCCCTTCGCCATGTTGCCCGTGTGATGCAGAGACCTTCCATCCTCGTTTTCGATTCCGGCCTCGGCGGCCTGACCGTGTTCCGCGCTATCGCCGCCGCGCGGCCGGACGCCCGCTACAGCTATCTCGCCGACGATGCGGGCTTCCCCTACGGCCCCCTGCCACCGGACGTTCTCGTCGCGCGGGTCATGGATGTCGTGTCGGACGCCGTGGCGCGTTTTGCGCCCGACCTCGTGGTCGTGGCCTGCAACACGGCCTCGACGTTGGTGATGCCGCCGCTGCGTGCAAAATTTCCGCGCCTGCCCTTCGTCGGCACCGTGCCGGCGATCAAACCGGCTTCGGCGTCGTCGCAGTCGAAAATGATCTCCGTCCTCGCGACGCCAGGCACCGTCGCCCGGGATTACACGCGCGATCTTATTTCCACTCATGCCGCGGATTGCGCGGTGACGCTGGTCGGCGCGTCGACACTGGCGCCGCTCGCGGAAGATTTTCTGCGTGACGTGCGGATCGACGAAAGCGCTGTCGCGAAGGCGATTGCGCCGTGTTTCGTCACCCGCGACGGCCGGCGCACCGACGCGGTCGTCCTGGCCTGCACGCATTATCCGCTGCTGCTCGATCTGTTCCGGCGTCAAGCGCCGTGGCCGGTGTCCTGGATCGACCCGGCGCCGGCGATCGCGCGCCGCGTCGTCAGCCTCATCGGCGAAGCGCCCGCGTTTGCGACACCCAGTTCGCGACACGCGTTCTTCACGACCAATGAAACGCCGGACGCCGCGTTGCGCGCGGCGCTCGGACGTTTCGGTCTCGATTGCGAGGGCGGGTATCACGCGCTCTGCGCCTGACACCCGTCGCATTCACGCAAGGGCGGTCCGCGCCGCGCGCGACTGCTTGAGGCCGATAAACTCACATTCGGCCAGCGCCAGCACCGCGAGCGCCTGAACGACGACGAAGGCCGTGCCGATGCCCGTGGGACTTACCTGCCCGCCAAAGATCAGGCCAAAGCTGTCGATCGCCCAGACGATGTTCAGTCCGATCACCGTCCAGACCGCACCGGGATGCAGCGTCGGACGCATCGCGATGAACGCAACGACAGCCGCCCACGGCAGAAGCGCGATGCCGGCCCAACGCAGCAGCGGCTCCGGCAGCCCGAGCAGACCGGATAGCGGTCCCGCGCCGGCGGCGCAGAGCACGCCGAGCGCGCCGCTCGCAGCCGCATCGGCGCCGAGCACAAAACGCAGAAATTTCGAGGGAACGAACGTCATCTCTGTCTCCATCACTTGTGTATGACGCGTGAAGACTGCGCGCCGTCGCGCGGCGCGTCGATTACGACAGAGGTAATATTTGCGCGTCTGTTGTGTGACGTCGCGGCAGGCTACAAGCCGGCATCACGAAACATCACTCGGGAAAAAATGCATGCCAACGAACAAAGGCTTCGTGCTCGCAGCACGACCCAAGGGCGAAGCGAAGGAAAGCGACTTTCGCATCTTCACGAAAGAGACGAGCGAGCCGGCAGACGGCCAGGTGCTCGTCAAGAATCTTTGGATGTCGCTCGACCCATACATGCGCGGCCGAATGGATGAATCGAAGTCCTATGCGACGAGCCAGCAGATCGACGATGTCATGATCGCGGGCACGGCCGGCGAAGTCGTCGCATCGAAGAACAAGTCCTTCGCCGTCGGCGACACGGTCGTGTCGAACAACGGCGGCTGGCAGCTTTATTCGCTCACCGACGGCAAAGACCTGCGCAAGGTCGATGCGGCGAAAGTGCCCCTGCAGGCCTTCGTCGGGCCGCTCGGCATGCCCGGCGTCACCGCCTGGTATGGGCTCAACAAGATCATCACGCCGAAGAAGGGCGAGACGATCGTCGTCTCTGCCGCGACGGGTGCGGTCGGCACGGTCGTCGGCCAGCTTGCGAAGGCGCATGGTTGCCACGTCGTCGGCATCGCGGGCGGCAAGGAGAAGTGCGATTATGCCGTCAAGGAGCTCGGCTTCGACGCTTGCGTCGATCACAAAAGCGCTGCGTTCAAGGACGATCTCGCGGCGGCGACACCGAAGGGCGTCGATGGTCTGTTTGAGAATGTCGGCGGCCAGCCGTTCCGGCTCGTTTCGCATCGGCTAAACGATTTCGCACGCGTCGCGATCTGCGGCCTGATTGCGTCCTACGAAGGTGCGGAGAAATCGTCGCTCGACGAGCTGCGCATCCTGCTCGTGAAGCGCGCGTCGATCACCGGCTTCATCGTGTCGGATCATCTCGACATTTGGCCGCAGGCGCTGACCGAACTGATCGGGATGGCCGCGTCGGGCAATTTGAAATGGCGCGAGACCGTGGCCGAAGGCATCGAAAAAGCGCCAGGCGCGTTCCTCGGCATGCTGAAGGGCAAGAATTTCGGCAAGCAACTGGTGAAGCTGCACTGAGGTTAGGGACTGAATCCAGTCGATTCGCTCTGGATGCCCGCTTTCGCGGGCATGACAGCTTCCGTTTTAGGGTCCAGAGCCCTCGTCCTGAGGCGCTTCGCAAAGCGAAGCCTCGAAGGACGAGGGCATCTCGTTTTGGCCGATCCTTCAGGGCTTTCGCGTACCGCGAAAGCACCTCAGGATGAGCTTGAAATTACGAAACGATACTGAAATCGCTCGCCGTCAGCGTCGGCGCGCTCAACAGCGTCGCGACCTGTTGCCGGCCGCCGGCGGCGCTGCCGTTCGTATCGAACCACAGCGCGCCGCTCGTCGTGTTGTAGACGAAGCGCGTATCGGCCGCTGTCGAAAGACCATTCGCGGTCGCCTCGAATTGCGACATGGACAGAGCACCCGGCGCAAGTTCGCCGCCGAACAGCGACGCCGAGATTTCCAGCGCATCGCTGCCGTGCGTGAAGGCGTGGATCGTATCGCGATCGACGGACAGGTTGCTCAGCACGAACGTATCGGCGCCATCCTGTCCGTAGAACTGATCGATGCCGGCACCGCCGACAAGCCGGTCATTGCCGGTCCCGCCGTAAAGCGCATCGTTGCCCCCGCCGCCGATCAGCGTATCACCCAACGTGCCGCCGTAAATTCGGTTCGCGAGCTCGTTGCCCGTCAGCGTCAACGCGCCGGACCCCGCATGCGCATAGATCGTTTCAACATACGATCCGGCGCCAAGCGTCCACGACACGCTCGCATAGACCCGGTCGTTTCCGCCTCCGTCCCGCTCCCCAACAAGATCGTTCGCGTCGTCGACGTAATATGTGTCGTCGCCGCCATTACCGAACATTGCGTCGGCACCCGCGCCGCCGTCGATCAAATCCTTGCCCGCGCCACCCACGATATAGTCGGCACCGCCCATGCCGTAGAGCCGTCCGGCAGATGCGCCGTCACCGAAAAGTCGATTTGCGAGGTCGTTGCCACGCGCTGTCAGATTCTCGCCGAAGACCTGCAAATCTTCGATGTTCGCTGCAAGCGTATAGTTCGAAAAGGCATAGACATAGTCTTGGCCGCCGTCGGCGAGTTCGATGATCTTGTCCACTGCCGAATCGACGACATAGGTATCGTTGCCGATGCCGCCAGTCATCTGGTCGACGCCGGGCCCACCATCGAGAAAGTCGTTTCCCTCGCCGCCGTTCAGCGTGTCGTTGCCGTCAAGACCGAAGAGCCGGTCGCCACCGCCGAGCCCGTTGATGACATCGTTGACCGACGATCCGCGGATTATGTCGTCGGTGCCGAAACCAGTCTGCGTGAGAATCTGCGTGTTCTTGTTCCACGACCAGGACGACACGCTGTTCGTACCCGACGCATTGGCGGTAACGATCGCGCCTGTCCCGGCTGCGCCATAAAGATAGGCGGCAGCCTGCTGGTCGAGCGCAAGGAGATGGCCGGTGCCGATGCCGCTCTGCGCCATGATCGTGCGCGACGCGTCGTCGGACGACAGGACCTCGTTGTGGATCGTCGGTTTTCTGATGTCGGTCTGCGTGGCGTAATCGATGACTACTTCCGTCGGGTGCTTCAGCCCGATCGCGTGACCGATCTCGTGCAGCAGCGTGCCATAAACGATGGCGCCACCGGTCTGCATGAAGACGTCGCCCGACGCATCGAGATCGCTCGAAAAGCTCGGGTACGTCGCGAAATTCCAGTCGCCGAAGGGATAGAAGCCGATGCCGCCGGCACCCGAATAGGGCGTCGTACCGAGATCGACGCGCTGAAAATCGATGTCACCCTTGCCCGGCGCGACCTCGACAAGAAGCAGGCCCGAGGCCGCCGCCCATTCGCCAAGCGCGGCGCGCGCCTGCGTCTGTTCAACCGGTGAAAAGGCCTGAAAGCTCGAGACGGTTGCGGCGGTAAAGCCGTCGATGGACGCATCGTAGGCGGGCGCGGCGGTCGGAAAGGAATAGGTGACGATGACGGGCTTGCCCGACACCTCGATGCCATTCCAGGCGCTGCCACTGATGAGCGCAGTATAGTCGCTGACGACGGGCATTGGCTCCCCTCAAAGCCGCGTACCGACCATGCCCCATTGTGCCGGGCTTTGCCAGCATGGAGGCGCGGTCCGCGACTTGCTAACGTCGCAGGACCTTTTCTCTGCGGAGACAACATGCCCTCGCCCGTGTCGGTCGATGCCGCCCCCTACCCTTTCGAATTCGATCCCGCCCGTGCGGCGCTCGTCATCATCGACATGCAGCGCGATTTTATCGAGCCCGGCGGGTTCGGAGCGGCGCTCGGCAACGACGTGAACAAACTACGTCGCGCCATCGCGCCGAACGTGCACCTGCTGAAAGCCTGGCGCGACGCGGGACTGTTCGTCATCCACACGAGGGAAGGCCATCGGCCCGATCTTGCAGACCTGCCGCACGCGAAGAAAGTGCGCGGCAAGGGCCCGGTCACGATCGGCGATGCCGGCCCGATGGGCCGCATTCTCGTGCGTGGTGAGGCCGGCCACGACATCATTCCGGAGCTCGCGCCAGCGCCCGGTGAGCCGGTGATCGACAAGCCCGGCAAGGGCGCGTTCTACGCGACCGATCTCGGCGCGATCCTTGCGCACCGCGGCATCACGCAACTCATCGTCACGGGCGTGACGACGGAAGTTTGCGTCAGCACGACCGTGCGCGAGGCCAACGATCGCGGCTTCGATTGTCTCGTACTGGAGGACTGCTGTGGTTCGTATTTTCCGGAGTTCCATACGGCAGCGCTGAAGATGATTTCGGCGCAAGGCGGGATTTTTGGTTGGGTGGGGACGTCGGAGCGTTTGTTGAGGGCGATGGCGAAGTGACTGCGATTCCCTCCCCGCGCGCGGGGAGGGGAAGTCGCCGCGTCCCTCTCCCGCAAGCGGGAGAGAGTCTGAACCGAACGCCGCCCGCTGTTCAGACCGGCCGTTCCGCCATATCTCCTGAGTCAAACAGGAGCTTCCAATGGGACCCTTTCCGCACGACGCCGCACCGGCCGAAATCAGCGCCCACAATCCGATGGGCACCGACGGATTCGAATTTGTCGAATTCGCGCATCCCAATCCGCAAGAATTGCACGACCTCTTTCGCTCGATGGGTTTTGCCGCCGTCGCGAAACACAAGACAAAAGCGATCACGCTCTATCGCCAGGGCGACGTGAACTACATCGTCAACGAAGCGGCAGGTTCGCACGGCGCAAATTTTGTCGCGAAGCATGGTCCTTGCGCGCCATCGATGGCCTTCCGCGTTGTCGATGCGAAACACGCCTTCGAGCGGGCTCTCTCGCTCGGCGCTGAAGCGGCCGACCCCGTCGACGGCACGAAGACGCTCGACGTGCCGGCGATCAAAGGCATCGGCGGCTCGCTCCTCTATTTCGTCGACACCTTTGGCGCGAAGGGCTCGCCCTATGCGAACGAGTACGACTGGACCGGCGCGCGCGATCCAAAGCCGTTCGGCGTTGGACTTTTCTACCTCGACCACCTCACGCACAACGTGCAGCGCGGCCGCATGGATGTCTGGGCCGGTTTCTATCAGCGGCTTTTCAACTTCAAGCAGATCCGTTTCTTCGACATCGAGGGCAAGCTGACCGGCCTATTCTCAAAGGCGCTCACAAGCCCGGACGGAAAAATCCGCATCCCGATCAACGAATCCGCCGACGCGAAAAGCCAGATCGAAGAATATCTGCACGCCTACAATGGCGAAGGCATCCAGCATATCGCCTGCGGCTGTCGCGACATCTTCGAGACCATCGAGACACTTCGCGCGAAAGAAGTTGCGTTTATGCCGCCGCCGCCCGCCGCTTACTTCAGCCGCGTCGACCAGCGCCTGCCCGGACATGGTGAACCGCTCGCGCGTCTCGAGAAAAACGGAATCCTCATCGACGGCGAAGGCGTCGTTGACGGTGGCCAGACGAAAATCCTGCTTCAGCTTTTCTCGGCCAATGCGATCGGCCCGATCTTCTTCGAGTTCATCCAGCGCAAGGGCGACGACGGTTTCGGCGAGGGCAATTTCAAGGCGCTTTTCGAGTCGATCGAGGAGGACCAGATTCGTCGCGGCGTTCTCGGCGACGCGGCGGCGTAGCCGATGAGCATCAAGGGCAAGGCCTATATAGCCGGCATCTACGAGCATCCGCTGCGCAAGGCGCCGGACAAGACAGTGCCGCAGCTGCATGCCGAAGTCGCAAAAGGCGCACTTGCCGACGCGGGCCTCAGCAAGACCGATGTCGACGGCTATTTCTGCGCCGGCGATTCACCGGGTCTCGGGCCGCTGTCGATGGCGGAATATCTCGGCCTCAAACCGCGGCACGTCGATTCTACCGACACGGGCGGCTCGTCCTACGTGATCCATGTCGGCCATGCCGCGCAGGCGATCGCGATGGGCAAGTGCAATGTCGCGTTGATCACGCTTGCCGGGCGGCCGCGTTCGGAAGGCCAGGCGACCGGCACCGCGCCGCGCGTACAAAGCCAGCTGATCCCGGACGTACAGTTCGAGATGCCCTACGGTCCTGCCATTGCCAACATGTATGCGATGGTGGCGATGCGGCACATGTACGAGTTCGGCACGACATCGGAGCAACTCGCATGGATCAAGGTCGCGGCTTCGCACCACGCGCAATACAATGAGCACGCGATGCTGCGCGACGTCGTGACGGTCGAAGACGTCGTCAACTCGCCGTTGGTCGCCGATCCGCTCCATCGGCTCGATTGCTGCGTCATCAGCGATGGCGGCGGCGCCATCATCATCACGCGGCCGGAGATCGCGAAGTCGCTGAAGCGGCCGAAGGTACGCGTGATTGGTGCGGGCGAAGCGACGAAGGGGCTCGATGGCGGCCGCGTCGATCTCACCTGGTCGGGCACGAAGGTCTCGGGCGCGACCGCCTTTGCGGAAGCAGGCGTGACGCCGGCCGACATCAAGGCCGCGATGATCTACGACAGTTTCACCATCACCGTACTGATGCAGCTCGAAGACCTCGGCTTCTGCGAGAAGGGTGAGGGCGGCAAGTTCGTCGCCGACGGCAATCTCATCGCAGGTCAGGGCAGACTGCCGTTCAACACGGATGGAGGCGGCCTCTGTAACAATCACCCCGCTAATCGTGGTGGGCTGACGAAGGTTCTAGAAGCGGTGCGCCAGCTGCGCGGCGAAGCACATCCGAAGGTTCAAGTGCAGAATTGCGATCTCGCGCTCGCCAACGGCACCGGCGGCTCGCTTGGCACGCGACACGGCAGCGCAACGGTCATCTTGGATCGCGAGGCATGAGCGACATGCGCAAGATCCCCTCGCCCGAACCGAATACCGAGACGCGGCCTTATTGGGATGCGGCGAAGGAAGGTCGGCTGCTCGTGAAACGCTGCACGGCCTGCGGCGAGCCGTTCCACTATCCCCGCGAAATTTGCCCGTTCTGCGATAGCAGCGAGACGGTGTGGAGCGAGGCGAAAGGCGACGGCACGGTCTATTCCTACAGCATCATGCGGCGCGCCGAGCCGCCCTATTGCATCGCCTTCGTGACGCTGGCCGAGGGCATCACGATGATGTCCAACATCGTCGACTGCGACATCGACGCCGTGCGCATCGGTGACCCCGTCAAGGTAGTGTTCAAGCCGAGCGCGGACGGACAGCCCGTACCGATGTTCACCAAGCGCTGAGGGAATTTCGAGGGATGCGGATTTCAGTTCGAACCGTTGCGGGCATCGTCGGCGTCGCAACAATCTTGATCACCAGCGCAGCGTTCGCACAGACATCCGGCAACCTGACCGTGTCGGACACATGGTCGCGCGCGACGCCCGGCGGTGCAAAAGTTGCCGGCGGCTACGTCACGATTACCAACAAGGGACCCGACGTCGACAAACTGACGGGCGTGTCGTCAAGCATCGCGGGCCGTGGCGAAGTCCACGAGATGGCCATGAAGGATGGCATCATGACGATGCGCGAGATGACC
Organism: Beijerinckiaceae bacterium; assembly: GCA_965246795.1. Lineage (GTDB taxonomy): Bacteria > Pseudomonadota > Alphaproteobacteria > Rhizobiales > Beijerinckiaceae > JAJXWB01. The sequence continues at coordinate 389,209 of CBDFFN010000012.1, forward strand.
GGCGGCATTACGGTACCTGCCGGCCAGTCCGTGACGCTGAAACCTGGCGGCCTGCACCTGATGTTTCAGGAATTAAAGCAGCCGTTGAAAGAAGGTGAGAAGTTCGAGGCTGTGCTGACATTCGAGAAAGCGGGGCCCGTGAAGGCAAGTTTCGATGTGCGCTCCATCGCCGCTGGCGCGCCGGGTGGCGCATCGATGGGCGGGCAGAGCATGGGCGGCATGAAACACGGGCACTAGGACCCGTTCAGCCCGGCGACGCCGACGCGAAAAGCCCAGCAAAGGTCTTCGCTACCGGCATTGCGTAAGGACCGGCGCGGGATGTCCGCAGACCGAGCCGTGCCAAGGCTTCGGCCAGCGCAACGGCGGCGGCAACGCCATCGACGACCGGCAAGCCATGCTCCCGCGCGAGATCGGCTGCTAGATCGGCCATCCCCGCGCAGCCGAGCACGATGGCATCCGCGCCATCTTCGCGTTTGGCCGCGGCGATCTGCGCCGAAATTTCCGCACGCGCGGGTGAGCCCGGCTCTTCCAGCGACAGCACCGACACATCGGCAGCGCGCACGCGCGCGCAGCGCGCGCTGAGCCCGTAGCGATGCAGATTGTGCTCGATCGGTGCGATCGAGCGGCTGAGCGTCGTCACAACGGAGAAGCGGTGCGCGATGAGGCTCGCGATATGGAACGCCGCTTCCCCGATGCCGATGACGGGCGCCGTCGCGACGCAGCGCGCCGCATCGAGGCCCGTGTCGTCGAAACAGGCGATGACATGGGCCTGTGCACCGCGACCATCCATCTCGCGGACGCGTGCGAGCATGCCGGGCACGGCATAGGCTTCGTCATAATAGCCTTCGATCGAAGGCGGGCCATCGTCGGGTTGCGTCGCTTCGACCGTCGTTGTCGGCAACGCAACGGCACGCGCCGCGGCGGCGATCTTTGCCGTCATCGATGCGGTCGTGTTCGGATTGACGACGTGTATGAGCAGCGGGTCGCTCACGCGTCCGCCTCAGCCTCGACCTCGCGCAGCACGCGAAGAATGTTGCCGCCCACAAGCTTACCCATATCCGCGTCGGTCCAGCCGCGCGAAAACAGTTCTGCGACGATTGCCGGGAAGCAGCTCGTGTCTTCGAGGCCCGCACCTTGCGGGCCGCCGAAGAAGTCCGAGCCGATGCCGACGCCATCGGCGCCGACATGTTCGCGCAGATAGTCGATGTGATCGCAGAACTGGTGCAACGTGCCGCGCGGCCAGCGACCCGCTTCGCGTTCGCGCGCTTCGACGGCGACATTGGCGTCGATGTCTTCGCGGAGTTTGCCGAAGGGGTCGCGCAACGGCATCAGCCAATCTTTCGAGCGCTGGCTGATGAAATCCGGCACGAAGGTCGCCATGACCACAGCGCTGCGCTTCCGCGCCATCGCGAGAATATCGTCGGGCACGTTGCGCCGGTGGTCGCATAAGGCACGGGCATTCGAGTGCGAGAAGACAACCGGCGCTTTCGACAACTCCAGCGCCTGTCGCATAACGCCGTCGCTCGCATGCGAGAGATCGATCACGATTCCGAGGCGATTCATGCGCTCCAGCGCGGACTGCCCAAACGACGACAGCCCGTTGTGGCGCGGCGCATCGGTGGCGCTGTCGCACCAGTCGGTCGTGGCATTGTGGCAGAGCGTAATCAGCCGCACGCCGAGCGCGTGATAGGCGTCAACCGTGTCGAGCCGGCCTTCCAGCGCCGCGCCGTTCTCGATGGTGATGAAGCTTGCGATGCGGTTCGCTGCATGCGCTTCGAGCACGTCGTCGGCGCGCGTCGCGAGTTGCAGCGCCTCCGGATAGGCCTCGCACATGCGTCGCACGAGCGCGATCTGCGCCAGTGCGAAACTTGCGGGCTGCGATTCGCGCGGCGGCACGAAGGCGGCCCAGAACTGCCCGGCGACGCGGCCGGCGCGCAAGCGCGGCAGATCGGTGTCGCGCCGCGGTTGGCGGCGTGCGAGATCGTAGCGAGCGACGTCGCCGCCGGCGTCGCGCCGGATCAGAAACGGAAGATCATTGTGGCCGTCGACAAGCGGCGTGACAGAGAGGAAGCGCAGCGCGCGCGCTAGATGACCCTCGTCGTCCCGACCTTCGTGGTCCCGCATCGTCGCCTCATGGGGACGGCAGCGGCCGCCAACGCGATCTTGGCATGCGGCAGGCGTCGTTCCAAACTCTTGTCAGGGAGAGAAGAACATGTCGAAAGTCGATATCGCCATCATGCCGTTCTCGGCCTGGATGGGCATAAAGCTCATCGAGACGTCGCCGGACCTCGTGATCGCAGAAATGCCGGTGCGCCCGGACCTCTGCACCGCAAACAACATCTGTCACGGCGGCGCCTACATGGCGTTCGCGGATGCGATCGGTGCGGTAGCCACGGTGATCAATCTGCCGGAAGGGACGCGCACGACGACGGTCGAAAGCAAGACGAATTTCGTCGGCGCAATCAAATCGGGCGAAACCGCGCGCGCCGAATGTCGGCCGATTCACAAGGGCAGCACGACGATGGTCTGGCAAACCAACATTCTTCGGCCGGACGGCAAGCTCGCGGCGGTCGTGACGCAGACGCAACTCGTGATGCCGGCGCGAAAGTGACGATGGTGACCGAAAAGCGAATGCTGCCGGGCGCGGAAAGAATGCCGAAACCATGTCGTCGCGGTCGCAGGCCGATCCCTACAAATTGATCCTTTTGCTTTCAGGGCCGGCAAGCCGCGCATTCAAAGCTCCCTCAATCGAACGAGGGAAATCAACGTCATGTCGATCAACGGCCCCGATACATCCGGCCTGAAAGTCATCATCCGCAACGAGAAGCGGCGGGCGGTGCTCACGAGCCTCGAGAGCGCGTCCTTCATCGACATCCACACGGTGCGGCGTTTGCGGTCCGAAGGCTTTGCCGATGGCGCGCTGGAGCGCGTGAATGCCGAGAGCCTTTTTCTGATCGAACGCCGCGGCGTCGCGACCTCGGCGGAGTGGCGCGACTTCTTCACCGAGGCGATGGTCGCTTACACGTTGCCGGGCGAAGCGCGGACTGTGACGCTTGCGGGCGACCGCGCCGCATGGCTGCTCGACCAGGCAGATCGGGCGCGCTCCATCGCGTCGTTCCTCGTCCTCGTGACTGTGCTGGAAGAGGCGGCGCACGTTCCGGCGTGGTTCGCACAGGCGGTCAACCAGCGCGCCGAATTCGGCTGGCCCGGCCTCGAAGTGGCGGTGGCGGCCTGACGGTTCCCCTGCCCCAAAACATGCCGTAACACTCCCACGCAGCCCCGGCCGGGGTGCCGCGGAGCAAAGATGTTCAAGAAAATATTTATCGCCAACCGGGGCGAGATCGCCTGCCGCGTCATCAAGACGGCGCGGCGCATGGGCATCGCCACGGTGGCCGTCTATTCCGACGCGGACGCAGACGCGCTGCATGTCGAGATGGCAGACGAGGCGGTGCATATCGGCCCGCCCGCGGCGGCCGAATCCTATCTCGTGATCGAGAAGATCGTTGCGGCCTGCAAGGCGACGGGCGCCGAAGCCGTGCATCCCGGCTACGGCTTTTTGTCCGAACGCGCGGCCTTCCCGAAAGCGTTGGAGACGGCCGGCATCACCTTCATCGGCCCCAATCCGCACGCCATCGAGGCGATGGGCGACAAGATCGAGTCGAAAAAGGCCGCGAACGCCGCGAACGTCTCTACGGTGCCGGGCTATCTCGGCATCATCGAAGACGCTTCGCAGGCCGTGAAGATCGCCGACGAAATTGGCTACCCCGTGATGATCAAGGCGTCGGCGGGCGGCGGCGGCAAAGGCATGCGGATCGCGCATTCGCGCGACGAGGTGAAGGAAGGCTTCGACCGCGCGCGCAGCGAAGCGAAGTCGTCCTTCGGCGACGATCGCGTGTTTGTCGAGAAGTTCATCGTCAACCCCCGGCACATCGAAATCCAGGTGCTCGGCGACAAGCACGGCAACGTCATCTATCTCGGCGAGCGCGAATGCTCGATCCAGCGCCGCAACCAGAAGGTGATCGAGGAGGCGCCGTCGCCGCTGCTCGACGAGGCCACGCGCCGCAAGATGGGCGAGCAGGCCGTCGCGCTGGCGAAGGCCGTGAATTACGATTCGGCCGGCACCGTCGAATTCGTTGCAGGTCAGGATCGCTCGTTCTTTTTTCTCGAAATGAACACGCGCCTGCAGGTCGAGCATCCCGTCACGGAGCTCATCACCGGCATTGATCTCGTCGAGCAGATGATCCGCGTCGCGGCCGGCGAGAAACTCGCGCTCGCGCAATCCGACGTGAAGCTCAAGGGCTGGGCCGTCGAGAGCCGCATCTACGCCGAGGATCCGGTGCGCGGCTTCCTGCCGTCCACGGGTCGCCTCATCCGCTATCGCCCGCCGGCCGAAGGCAGTTCCGGCGGCGTCACGGTGCGCAACGACACCGGCGTTTTCGAGGGCGGCGAGATTTCCATTCACTATGATCCGATGATCGCGAAACTCGTGACGCATGCAGGCGACCGGATCACGGCGATCGACGCGCAGGCCCGCGCGCTCGATTCTTTTGTCATCGACGGCATCCGTCACAACATCCCGTTTCTTGCTTCGTTAATGGCGAGCCCGCGTTGGCGTGAAGGGAAACTCTCCACCGGCTTTATCGCGGAGGAATACCCGGATGGCTTTGCCGTGCCGCCGGCAACGGGCGAGGCGGCGCATGAGCTCGCCGCCGTCGCCGCCGCGATCGACCACGTCGGCAACGAGCGCAAACGTCAGATCACCGGCCAGATGCAGACGGCGCGGCCGGTGCGATTTCAGACAGAGCGCGCGGTGCTTCTGGATGGCGAACGTTTCGACATCGCAGTTGCGCCCGCGGACGATGGCGTGATGGTGCGTTTCGAAGGCGGTGACACGCACTATTGCGTGTCGGATTGGACGCCGGGCTCGCCGCTTTGGAGCGGCACGATCAACGACGATCCCGTCGACGTGCAGGTCCGCGTATTGTTCAACGGGGTGGCATTGAGCCGGCGTGGTGTTGCGGCGGAAGCGCGGGTTTACACACGCCGTGAAGCCGACCTCGCCGCGCTGATGCCGGAGAAGGAAATCGGCGGATCTGCGAAAGCTCTGCTTTGTCCGATGCCGGGTCTCGTCAAGGCGATCCTCGTGAAAGAGGGTCAGGCCATGAAAGCCGGTGAGCCGCTCGCGATGGTCGAGGCCATGAAGATGGAGAACATGCTGCGCGCTGAGCGCGATGTGACTGTCGGCAAGATTGTCGCGAAGGAAGGCGACACGCTTGCTGTCGATGCCGTCATCATGGAATTCGCCTAAGCGAACTCGTCACTTCATAACAAAGAACACGACCGCGAATGCCACGACAACAAGTACGAGACTCCAAATCAGTACGTTCTTGACGCCCGCGTGTTGCGCCTGCCGCACGTCTTGCGGATTTTTTACGACCTCTTCTTCGGCCATGCTTCTTCTCCTGCCGGCGTGACCGGCGTCCCTGTTCCCCCCCACAACGGCCGGGCTTGCTGACGGGTTCCGGATTGCCGAATGCCCACCTATTTCGCCTACGGCTCGAACATGGACCGCGCTGCGATGGCGCGCCGATGTCCGCGTTCGGTGCCGCTCGGGCCTGCGCGATTGGCGCGACACCGGCCGGCACTGACGCCGCAAGGCTATGCGACTGTCGTGCGCGACCCACGCGGGCCCGTTTGGGGCCTCGTGTGGAATCTTGCGTTGGCCGATGTGCCGGCACTCGATCGTTGGGAGGAGGTTTCGCGCGGCATGTATGCGAAGGCGACAATGCCGGTAATCCGGCAAGGCGGCGCGGCCGTGCAGGCGTTGATTTACATCGGGAACGACGTGATTCTGCCCGGCGCGGGGGCATCGCCGGCCTATGGCGCAGCGATTGTTTCAGCGGCGACAGAACTCGGATTCCCCGCCGTCTATATCGCGCAGCTCCAGACGCTGTACGGGCTCGATTCTGGCCGGCGCGCCATCCGATGATTGCGCACACCGTTCCCGTTTTCCGCTCTACTGAAGCGCTGCGGATGCAGATGCGGGTGTGGCGTCGCGCTGGCGAGACCGTCGCACTCGTGCCGACGATGGGTGCGCTGCATCGCGGGCACATCGCGCTCGCGGAAGAGGGACGGCGACGCGCGACGAAGGTCATTGCATCGATCTTCGTTAATCCTACGCAATTCGCGCCGACCGAGGATTTTTCCGCCTATCCCCGCACGATGGAAAGCGATCTCGCGAGCCTCGCGGAAGTGCATGTCGATGGCTGTTTCGCGCCGCGCGTCGACGATATGTATCCGCAGAGTTTCTGCACGACCGTCACACTTGCGGGGCCGGCGACGGCGGGACTCGAAGATCGATTCCGGCCGACGCATTTCGCAGGTGTCGCGACGGTGGTCGCGAAATTGCTCAACCAGACGATGCCGGATGTTGCCGTGTTCGGCGAGAAGGATTTCCAGCAGCTTCTCGTAATCCGCCGGATGGCGCGCGACCTCGATCTGCCCGTCGAGATTGTGGGCCTGCCGACGGTGCGCGAGAGCGACGGTCTCGCCCTGTCGTCTCGCAATGTCTACCTCTCGCCGCAAGAGCGTGGCGTTGCGCCGGCGCTGCAGGACGCGTTGCAAGCGTGTGCGAGTGCAATCGTCGCTGGCACTTCGATTGACGATGCGGTGTCGGCAGCGCGAGCGAGCGTCGAGAGCAAAGAGTTCGTCGTCGACTATCTCGAAGCGCGCAATGCCGAAACGCTTGCGCCTGTCGCGAACCTAAATGATGGCCCGATCCGGCTGCTTGTCGCGGCAAAGATCGGATGCACACGGCTTATCGACAATATCGGCGTCACCGCATGAACGACACGCGCAGCGTTCACATCGTTGTCGATGGCCGTGTGCAGGGCGTCGGCTTCCGCGCCTTCGTGGCGCGGGAAGCGGGTATGCGCGCGATCGGCGGCTTCACGCGCAATTTGCGCAACGGCACTGTCGAGATCGTCGCGCAGGGCGATCCCGATGCGATTGCGGCCTTGTGCGAAGCCTGCGGTCGCGGACCCATCGGTGCGCATGTCGCGCGCGTCGATATCAAGGATGCCGTCGAAAAGACGCACTTCGTCGCGTTCGAGATTCGTCGCGACGATTAAGTCAGATCGTCGGTCCGAAGACCTGTTCAAACTCTCGCCGCAACACAACATCGACGTCGTCCATGACAACGGGAAGCCCGAGATCGACGAGGCTCGAGACGCCGAGATGCGATGACGCGACGCCGCAGGGCACGATGCCGGAGAAATGGTCGAGCGCCGGTTCGACGTTCAGCGAAATGCCGTGGAACGTCACCCAGCGGCGTACGCGAATGCCGATCGCCGCGATCTTGTCCTCGGCCGGCGTACCATCGGGCGCGGGCGCTTTCTCCGGGCGGCGCACCCATACGCCGACGCGATCTTCGCGCCGCTCGCCGACGACATTGAATGCCGCCAGCGTCGCGATGATCCAGCGCTCCAGCGCGGCGACGAACAGGCGCACGTCGCGCTGGCGTCGTGACATGTCGAGCATAACATAGGCCACGCGCTGACCCGGCCCGTGATAGGTGTATTGCCCGCCCCTGCCCGTGGCGTGGACCGGAAATTTTGGCGTCACGAGGTCGGCAGGCTTGGCGGAGGTGCCGGCCGTGTAAAGCGGCGGATGCTCGACGAGCCAGACGCGCTCGGCGGCTTCACCGGCTGCAATCGCCTCGACATGCCCTTCCATCTCGGCAACCGCGTCGGCATAGGCGACAGGGCGCTCCGCAACGACCCATTCCACGGGCGGTGCGTCGCGTGTTGGTAGAAGAGTCGCGGCAAGCGTGTCGCGTGATCGGTCGAGCATGGTGCAAATATCGGGGCGGGCGCGTCGCTTGTCACCTGCGACCCGATTTGTTAGACGGCCCGACGTCGCGGCGCTTACCTCCCGCGGAAATGCGATCGTGGCGGAATTGGTAGACGCGCTAGCTTGAGGTGCTAGTTCCCGAAAGGGCGTGGAGGTTCGAGTCCTCTCGATCGCACCAATTTTACGAGCCAAATGCTATAGGGCCTTCGGAAAGCGCGGATACACGCGTGCTGAGGAAGCCATGTCCGAATCGAATACCCGCATGCCCCGCGAGGCCTCTGCATCCGTCATCGCTTCGAATGACGCGATGCGAGCCGCCCTACCCTTCGACGATGTCAGAGACTTCGACGACGCGAAGCGCGGCTTCCTCGGCACGATCGAGAATGCTGAGATCACGAATGAGGCCGGCAAGCCCGTCTGGTCGCTGACGGCCTTCGGCTTCCTCGATGCCGGGGATGCGCCGCCCACCGTGAACCCGAGCCTGTGGCGACAGGCGAAGCTCAACATGCATCACGGGCTCTTTGAAGTCGTGCCCGGCGTGTATCAGGTGCGCGGCTTCGACATCGCCAACATGACTCTGATCGAAGGCGTCTCTGGCGTCATCGTCGTCGATTGCCTGACGTCGATCGAAGGCGCGCGCGCAGCGCTGAACCTCTATTTCGCGCATCGCGGCAAAAAGCCCGTCAGCGCCGTCATCTTCACGCATACGCACACCGACCATTGGGGTGGAGCGCGCGGCGTCATCGGCGACCGCACCGACGTGCCCGTCATCGCGCCGAATCTTTTCATGGAATGGGCGGTGTCGGAGAATGTCATCGCCGGGCCGGCGATGCTGCGGCGCGCGCAGTACCAGTTCGGGCCGTTTCTCGCGAAAGGCCCGCGTGGCCATGTCGATTGCGGGCTCGGCAAGACGATGGCGGCGGGCGGCGTCGCGCTGGTGCGGCCGACCGATCTCATCATGGGGACTGGCGACACACGCTTGATCGACGGCATCACCTTCGAATTCCAGATGGCGCCGCACACCGAAGCGCCGGCCGAAATGCATTTCTTCATCGACAAATATGCGCTGCTGAATCTCGCGGAAAACTGCACGCACAATTTCCACAACCTGCTGCCGTTTCGCGGCGCGGACGTGCGCGATTCCCTTTCATGGTCGCGCTATCTCGGCGAGGCGCTAAACATGTGGGGCGACAAGGCTAAGGCCATGTGCGGCCAGCATCACTGGCCGGTGTGGGGCGCGGACCGCGTGCGCGAAATGATCGCGCAGCAGCGCGATCTCTACAAATACGTCCACGACCAGACTGTGCGGCTGATGAATCACGGCCTCATCGCAAGCGAGATCGCCGAAACGATCCGTCTACCGGAGAGTCTCGAGAACGCGTGGCATGCGCGCGGTTACTACGGACATATCCGGCACAATGCGAAGGCGATCTATCAGCGCTATCTCGGTTGGTACGACGCCAACCCCGCAAATCTCAATCCGCTGCCGCCCGTCGAGTCCGGCAAGAAATTTCTGGAATATTTCGGCGGCGCGAATGCGGCGCTGGCAAAAGCGCGCACCGATTTCGAGCGTGGAGAGTTTAGGTTCGTCGCGCAGGTGCTGAACCACGTCGTCTTCGCGGAACCCGACAACCAAGCCGCTCGCGAAATGCTCGCCGACACATATGAGCAGCTCGGCTATGCCTCGGAAAGCGCGACGTGGCGCGATTCTTATCTCTTCGGCGCGCAAGAGTTGCGGAATGGCATGCCGAACGTACCGCCGCGGCCCGCGATGTCACCGGAGACGCTTGCGGCGTTGACCACGGGGCAGCTTTGGGACGTCCTCGGCGTGCGGCTCAACGGGCCGAAGGCCGCCGGCAAGCGCCTCGTTTTCAACTGGCGCTTCACGGATACGAACGAGACCTTCGTTCTCAATCTTGAGAACGGCGCGTTGACGTATTCGGCGGGTCGTCAGGTAGATGCTGCCGACGCCAGCTTCACGCTTGCGCGCACTGTTCTGAACGCCGTCATCGCGAAGGCGACGACCTTTGCCGCGGAAGTTATGGCTGGCCGCGTGCAGACAACAGGCAATCCGATGAAGCTCGGCGAGCTGATGGGATTGATGGACGAATTCCCGCGCATGTTCGAGATTGTGGAGCCGAAGCGGGCGATGCCGAGCTAAGCGGGTTTCCCATAGCGCGCGCGACGCGTTAGAACGCGCGCAACGTTCGCAAGCGATTTGAAAGAGTATGGCCGAGCCGAAACGCGTAAAACTGGCAGATGAAGACGAGCTCGTCGTCGGCGCACATTTCCTCGTCGTCGAGGCGCGCTATTACGACGATATCGGCGAAATGCTGATGCAGGGCGCAGCCGCAGCACTGGCGAAAGCGCATGCGCGTTTCGATGTCGTGCGCGTGCCCGGCGCGCTGGAAATTCCGGCCGCCATCGCCATCGCGATGGACGGCACGACCGAACACGGCATGCCCTATTCGGGCGCCATCGCGCTCGGCTGCGTCATCCGCGGCGAGACCTATCACTTCGAGATCGTTGCCGGCGAAAGCTCGCGCGCATTGATGGACATGTCCGTTGCGCGGAAGCTGCCGCTCGGCAATGGCATTCTCACCGTCGAGACCGAGGCGCAGGCCGTTCTTCGCGCCGACCCGAAGCAAGGCGACAAGGGTGGCGATGCCGCGCGCGCCGCGCTGACGCTGCACCGGCTTCTCCATCGCACGAAAGCGTCGCATGGCGCGGGGTGAGAACCGATCCGCCGCACGCCTCGCCGCTGTACAGGCGCTCTACCAGATGGACGTCGCCGGCACAGGCGCCGCCCAGAGCATGGCCGAATTCGAATCGCACTGGATCGGCCGCGAGATCGAGGGTGAGACCTACAAGCCTGCCGAGGTCGCGTTCTTCCGCAGGATTGTCGAGGGCGTGCTTGAACATCAGGGCGCGATCGACCGCGAGGTCGACGAAATTCTGCAGGAAACCTGGCCGCTCGCGCGCATCGAAGCCGTCATGCGTGCGATCCTTCGCGCCGGTTTGTATGAGCTTCGGCACCGCGAGGATGTGCCGGCACGCGTTGCAATCTCCGAATATGTCGATGTCGCCGGTGCTTTCTTCGAGCGCGATCAGGCTGGCATGGTGAACGCCGTACTCGATGTCGCGGCTCGCAAGCGTCGCCCGCTCGAATTCGTCGTGGAATAATCGTGTCCGGCGAGGACGATTTTATCGCCCGCCATTTCGCCTCGTGGGCCGGGGCGGCGGGGCTAGGTCTCCGTGACGATGCGGCGCTGATCTCGCCGCCTTCGGGATACGATCTCGTTGTCACGACGGACGCCATCGTCGCCGGCGTGCATTTCCTCCCCGACGATCCGTCCGGCGACATCGCGCGCAAGGCGCTGCGTGTGAACCTGTCGGACCTCGCCGCGAAGGGTGCCGACCCCCTCGGATTTTTGCTGACCTTGGCACTGCCGCAAGATTTTGCGGATGCTGCTATCGCCGATTTCGTGCAAGCACTTCGACAGGATGCCAGCGATTACGCCTGTCCGCTGATCGGCGGCGACACCGTCTCGACGCCGGGACCGCTGACCATATCGATCACAGCCTTTGGAACGGTGCCGACCGCGCGCATGGTCAGGCGTGGTGGAGCCCAGGACGGCGATGCGATCTACGTCAGCGGCACGATCGGCGATGCCGCGCTTGGATTACTGGCCGCGAAGGGCGATCCGCGTGTCGCGGGGCTCAGGGGAGATAGCCGTGAGGCGCTTGTCTATCGCTATCGACGTCCGCAGCCGCGCAACGCACTTGCGCGCGCGGTGCGAGAACACGCAACAGCCGCGATGGATGTGTCTGACGGCCTGATCGGCGATCTCGAGAAGATGTTGTCGCTTGCTGGTCTTTCGGCCCGCATCGCAGTGGCGGATGTGCCGCTATCGCCGGCTGTCGCAGCATGGCGCGAGAACTCGCCGCTCCTGGAAATCGCACTGACCGGCGGCGACGATTATGAAATTCTCTGCACTCTCCCGAAAGCGCGATGCGCGCAGTTCGAGGCTGCGGCCCGTAAGGCGAGCGTCGCTGTATCGCGGATCGGCTCCGCGGTCCGCGAAGACGCGCCTCACGTCATCTTCACAGACGAAAACGGCCGGGCGATGAAGCCCAGCCGCAAATCGTATTCACACGTCTAAACAGGTCGTCAGTCGACGACCTGCACGATCCGGCGCGTGACGGGATCGACCAGCACCGTGCGACCGTTGACGATCGTATAGCGATATCCGCTGACGCCGTAGGTCTGCGGGACGTCGTAGTACGTCACGCCGGCGCCCGGTAGCACCGCGCCGACGCCGAACGGACCGTCGTAGCTGTAGGACGGATAATTCTGGCGCGTGACGTAATCGCGGAAGCCGGGCCGTGCGTCGACGCCGAGAATGCCGCCGACCGTACCGGTCGCCGCGCCCACCGCGCCGCCCACAACTGCACCCACGCCGGCACCAATCGGGCCACCGACCGCGCCGCCCGTTGCGGCACCGGACGCCGCACCGCCGGCCGCGCCGGGAATGGTGCCTTGTGCCAAAGCAGCGCCGCCAAGGGCAGCGAAAATTGCGATCGCACCAGTGGTGCGCATAAGCGTGTTCATACAAATCTCCTGTTGTTGTTATGAGACGGGGGTGAACGCGACCAACCGAGCATCGTTCCCGCTGCGACACGCACGCAACAGTGTGACGCCACTGCCGGAATTGGCCTCTTGTCGCATTGCGACAGCGAAAGCTTTCCCATATGCAGGCACCGCACGCCCACGCCCTCGCTGGCGAGCGTTGAAATCAAACAAAATCGGTAGGACCGGATTCGATGACGCTTACACTCTGGCTGATCATCCTCGGAGGGCTGCTTTCGATCGTTTACGGCGCCGTCACGATCACGCAGCTGATGGCCGCCAGTGCAGGCTCAGCGCGCATGCAGGAAATTGCAGGCGCGATCGCGGAAGGCGCGCAGGCCTACCTCAAGCGTCAGTACACGGCGATCGGCATTGTTGGCGTCGTGATCTTCGTCGCGCTCGGGTTCCTGCTCAATTGGCCCGTGGCGATCGGCTTCCTCATCGGTGCGGTGCTGTCCGGCGCGGCCGGCTTTATCGGCATGAACGTCTCGGTGCGGGCCAACGTCCGCACCGCGCAGGCGGCCTCCGAATCGCTGGCGCGCGGTCTCGACATCTCGTTCCGCGCGGGCGCGGTCACCGGCATGCTCGTGGCGGGCCTCGCGCTCCTCGGCGTCGCTGTTTATTTCTTCATTCTCACGAGCGGCATGGGCCGCGCCGTTAATGATCGCACCGTCATCGACTCGCTCGTCGCGCTCGGCTTCGGCGCGTCGTTGATCTCGATCTTCGCGCGTCTTGGCGGCGGCATCTTCACCAAGGGTGCCGACGTCGGCGCCGACCTCGTCGGCAAGGTCGAAGCCGGTATCCCGGAAGATGACCCGCGCAACCCCGCTACGATTGCGGACAACGTGGGCGACAACGTCGGCGATTGCGCCGGCATGGCGGCCGACCTTTTCGAGACCTATGCCGTGACGGTCGTCGCGACGATGGTGCTCGGCTCGATTTTCTTTGCCGGCCAGGCGATGCTCGCCAACTCGATGCTTTATCCGATGGCGATCTGCGCTGCCTGCATCGTGACTTCGATCGCTGGCTGCTACTTCGTGAAGCTCGGCGCCAACAACTCGATCATGGGCGCGCTTTACAAGGGCCTGATCGCTGCGGGCGTGCTGTCGATCGGTGGCCTGGCCATCGCAACGCATTTCCTTGTGGGCTGGGGCACGTTCGGCACCGCCAAAGGCATGACGATCACGGGCACGAATCTGTTCATCTGCGGCCTCATCGGCCTTGTCGTGACCGGCCTCATCGTGTGGATCACCGAATATTACACGGCGACGGGCAAGCGGCCGGTCGTTTCGATCGCGCAGGCCTCTGTCACGGGCCACGGTACGAACGTGATCCAGGGTCTTGCCGTGTCGCTCGAATCGACGGCGCTGCCGGCCATGGTGATCGTGGGCGGCATCATCTCGACGAGCCAGCTTGCGGGTCTCTACGGCACGGCGATCGCGGTCACGACGATGCTCGGGCTCGCCGGAATCATCGTCGCGCTCGACGCATTTGGGCCGGTGACGGACAACGCGGGCGGTATCGCCGAAATGGCGGGCCTGCCAAAGGAAGTGCGCCACTCGACAGACGCGCTCGACGCGGTCGGCAACACGACGAAGGCTGTCACGAAAGGCTACGCCATCGGTTCGGCCGGCCTTGGAGCGCTCGTATTGTTCGCGGCCTACACGAACGATCTCGATGCCTTCATCAAGAGCGGTCGGCCGTACTTCAAGGACGTCGGCAACGTGTCGTTCGACCTGTCGAACCCCTACGTCGTTGCGGGCCTGATTTTCGGTGGCCTGATCCCGTATCTCTTCGGCGGTATCGCGATGACCGCCGTGGGTCGCGCGGCGGGCTCCGTCGTGCAGGAGGTGCGTCGCCAGTTCCGCGAGATGCCCGGCATCATGGAAGGCAAGCAGCGTCCGGACTACGGCCGCGCGGTGGACATGCTGACCAAGGCCGCAATCCGGGAGATGATCATCCCGTCGCTGCTGCCGGTGCTCGCGCCGTTCGTCGCCTATTTCGGCGTGCTGTTCATCTCGGGTTCGAAAGCCAACGCCTTTGCGGCGCTCGGCGCGATGCTGCTGGGCGTGATCGTCAACGGTCTCTTCGTCGCGATCTCGATGACCTCGGGCGGCGGCGCGTGGGACAATGCGAAGAAGTCTTTTGAGGACGGCTTCGTCGACTCGGATGGTGTGCGCCACCTGAAAGGCTCCGATGCGCACAAAGCGTCGGTGACCGGCGACACCGTCGGCGACCCCTACAAGGACACCGCGGGCCCCGCCGTGAACCCGGCGATCAAGATCACTAACATCGTGGCGCTGCTGCTGCTGGCGATCCTCGCGCATTAGCGTATGTCCCGTCGAAGTGGAATCCGGTTCGGCGACAAGGACATGCGCAAAAAGACCTAGCGCGCAAACCCGAAATACAGCCCGCCGGCAACGGCGGGCTTTTTCATTTGCGGCGCCCCCGCCCCGGTTTGGACGCCTTGCAGCCGTCTTCGACCGATCATGGTGCCCGGCTCACGGACAATCTCCCGGAGCCCTCATGCGATCCCTCCTTTCCGCCGCCCTTTTCTGCACCCTCGGCCTCGCCACGGCGGCGCATTCGGCCGACAAGGGCGTTATTCAAAGACGTACCACAGGCTGCATCGACAAATCGCCGATGGCCCGCGCCAATGTTCTCGACGAGCAGGACGACCCGATCGCTGCGCGGGTTCTTGTCACCCGCGGGCTACAGAGCGGGATGTGCCGCCCCTTCGCGCCCGGCGAGGCCGTGATTGTCGAGGACGGTGATATTCTCGCCGGCCTGTCGCGCGTCCACACGCTGGGTGACCCGACAGCTTTCTGGGTGCCGGAAAAAGCCGTCCGCACCATTTATTGAGCTGAACGCATTCATGCATGCCCCACCCGCAAAAGTCGGCGACTTTTGCGAGACATGCGCTGGCCCGCTATGCAACGCGCATGGACGCCAAAACGGCCCCGACGGGCGACACACGCACGGTCCGCAAACATGTGGTGACCGAGGACGAGAGCGGGCTGCGGCTCGACCGCTGGTTCAAGCGTCGCTACCCCACGCTTGCGCTCTCGCACCTCAACAAGATCGTGCGCAAGGGCGAAGTGCGCGTCGACGGAAAGCGCGTCGAGACCGCGCATCGGCTCGACGCCGGCGCGACGATCCGTGTGCCGCCACTCGAACATTCGACGCCCGCAAAGCCGGCGATCGTAAAAGCCGTGCCCGCAGATGCGCGTGCGCTGCGCGATATGACCTTGTTCGAGGACAAGCATGTTCTTGTTCTCAACAAGCCGTTCGGCCTCGCCGTGCAGGGCGGCTCCGGAACGACGCATCACATCGACGGCATGCTGCAATCGCTTGCCGATGCGGACGGCAACCGACCCGTGCTCGTGCATCGTCTCGATAGGGATACGTGCGGCGTCCTTCTCGTCGCGAAATCGCGGAAAATCGCCGCCGAACTTGGCGAAGCCTTTCGCTCGCGGCAGGCAAAGAAAGTCTACTGGGCGCTGGTCGAGGGCGTGCCGAAGCCGGCGCAAGGCCGCATCTCACTCTTTCTCGCGAAAGGTCCCGGCATGGGCGATGCGCGGGGCAAGTACAGCCGAAACGAAGGCCCCGACATCGAGCGCATGCGCATCGCCGCGCATGGCGACGAGGATGCGCAGCACTCGATCACCTATTACGCCATCGTCGACAAAGCCGCGCCGCGCTGCGCCTGGCTGTCGATGAAGCCGCTCACCGGCCGTACGCACCAATTACGGGCGCATGCCGAGGCCATCGGCACGCCGATTTTTGGCGACCCAAAATACGGACGCCGACCGGAGGACAATGTGCGGCGCACCGATCCGCATCGCTCGATGCCGGACTCACTCGACCGCAAGCTGCATCTGCTCGCGCGGCGTCTCGTGCTGCCGCATCCGCGCGGTGGCACGATCGATGTCACCGCGCCCCTGCCCGCGCATATGCGCAAGACATTCGATACGTTCGGCTTCGACGCAACTTCGTACGACCCGATCGAGAATGCGCCGGACGCCTGACGCGATGCGCCTTGTTCTCTTCGACGTCGACGGCACGCTTGTCGACAGCCAGAACATTATTGTCGCTGCACAACGTCTCGCCTTCGCGGCCGTTGGACTTCCCGCGCCGTCGCGCACGGAATCATTGTCGATTGTCGGCCTGTCGCTGCGCGAGGCATTTTTGTCGCTGACAGCAGGCAAAGGCCCGGTCGATGCGCTCGCCGATGCCTACCGGGACGCATTCACGGTTTTACGCGCGGATCCGAATTTTGAAGAACCGTTCTTTCCCGGCGCGCTGGAGACGATCGCGACGATCGAGTCGTGCACGAACACGCTGATCGGTGTTGCCACGGGAAAGTCGCGACGAGGCGTCGCGCGGCTGATCGAGCGTGCGGGTTGGGGCAACCGACTCGCGACGATCCAGACCGCCGACGACAATCCGTCCAAGCCCGCGCCCGACATGGTTTTCTCCGCGCTCGCCGAGACAAGCGTTACGGCGAAAGATGCCGTCCTCATCGGCGATACGACGTTCGACATGATGATGGCGCGCGCGGCGGGCATATCAGCGATCGGCGTATCCTGGGGTTACCATCCCACCGATGCCTTGCGCGACGCGGGCGCGCAGAAAATCGTCGACGACTGGTCGCAAGTCGTTGTTGCAATCGACGCGCTACTACCATCGACAACACCTGAGACCGTCGATGGCTGAACGCGACGATAAACCCGCGTTCGGCGCCGATTTGTTCATCGGCGCGGGTGAGCGCGACGCGATTTCCATCGTGCGCGATGCGTCGAAGCAGACGCTGCCGAAGCGCTTCTACAAGACCGTCACCGTCGAGGCGCAGGACCGCGGCTTCGCGATCCTGCTCGATGGCCGCCCAGTTCGCACACCGAAGCAGGCGCAACTCGCCCTGCCGACCCGCGCCGCCGCCGATATTCTCGCGGCGGAATGGGACGCGCAGGGCGAAAATATCGACCCAGCGACGATGCCGGCCACGCGTCTCGTCAATGCCGCGCTCGACGGCGTCGCCCACGACATCACCGCTACCGCGGCCGAGATCGTGAAATATGCGGGCTCGGACCTGCTTTGCTATCGCGCTGACGAACCGCCGGCACTCGTCGCCGCGCAAAGCGTGGCGTGGGATCCTGTGCTGACCTGGGCGCGCGATACGCTTGGTGCGCGTTTTGTGCTCGCCGAGGGCATCATCTTCGCCGATCAATCGCCGGAGGCAATTGCGGCGATCGAAGCGGCCGTTGCACGCATAGTATCAAGTGCGAACGCGGCGCTACGCATTGCGGCGCTCAATGTGCTGACAACGTTGACCGGCTCTGCACTGCTTGCGCTCGCCATCGATGCGCAGGCGTTATCCCCTGACGACGCGTGGTCGGCTGCACATGTCGATGAGGACGAACAGATGCGCGTCTGGGGTTTCGATGCCGAAGCGTTGCGCCGGCGCGCGAAACGGCGCGGCGATTTCGATGCGGCGTGTGGGCTGCTGGCAAGCCTGCGCTAGACCGAACCGCGCTCCATCAACCGCGCGGCATACCGCGCCATCAGATCGACTTCGAGATTAAGATCGTCGCCGGTGCGACGTTCGCCCCATGTCGTCACCGCGAGCGTATGCGGGATCAGCAGCACCGAGAAACGGTCGCCCTCGACCTCGTTGACGGTCAATGACGTGCCATCGAGCGCCACCGAGCCTTTCGCCGCGATGAATTTTGACAACGTCGATGGCGCAACAAACCAGAATTTCGCCATGTCATCGAAGTCTTCGCGCAAGTCGAGCCGCGCGAGGCCATCGACATGGCCGGTGACGATATGGCCTCCCAACTCGTCGCCGAGGCGCAACGATCTCTCAAGATTGATTCGCCGTCCCACCGTCCATGTACCTACGGTCGTGACGGCGAGTGTCTCGGCGGCCGCATCCACGGCGAAGACGGTGCGAGTCCCCTCTGTCGCGATATCGGTCGCGGTGAGACACGGACCTGAACAGGCAATGGACGCACCGAGCGCGATTGACGCCGCGTCGTAATTGCAGGCGATGCGCAAGCGCGTCAGCGCACCACGCGGTTCGACCGACACGATCTCGCCGACATCGGACACAAGCCCGGTGAACATCAGTTTTTTCTCTCGTAGCAGCGCATGCGGTCCGGCCCGATCATCGTGTCCTCGACCAAAGTGTAACGCGCAGCATCGTCGAGCATCGCACGTGTCGTTGGCGAGAGCGATGGCACGCCCGCGCGTCCAAGCGGCTTCGCAGCCGTGAAGAGAATCACCTCGTCGGCAAGGTTCTGCGCGATCAGCACCGCCGCAACCGTCGGCCCACCTTCGCTGAAGATGCGCATGTGGCCGCGCAACGCCAGCAGGTTTAGCGCCGCAAGCACATCGATACGGCCATCACGCGCAGCCGCGACGCGCGACGTCGTGATGCCAAGCGCATCGAGCGCTTCCTGACGCTCGATGTTCGCGCCCTCCCCGCCGATCACAAGCACCGGCGTTTCGCGCGCGGTCGTGGCGAGACGCGACGTCGGCGACAGCGCGAAATGCGTATCGAGCACAACGCGCACGGGTTTACGATTGTCGAGACCCGGCAGACGGACAGTCATCACAGGATCGTCGCCGCGCACCGTGCCGATGCCAACCATGATCGCATCATGCGTCGCGCGCAGCATGTGCGTGACGCCATTGGCCGCGGCAGCAGTGATCGCGAGACGTGGATCGTGTTCTGAGCCGGCGGAGAATCCGTCAAACGTTTCCGCAAGTTTCAGCGTCAACATTGGCCGGCTTTGCGTGACGCGAAGAATGTGTCCGCGATGCGCGCGGCGCGCTTCGGCCTCGCCGATGCCGGTAACGACATCGATCCCTGCTTCGCGCAACAGCGCATGACCACGTCCGGCCACCTCCGGGTTTGGATCTTCCATCGCGCTGATTACGCGTGCGATGCCCGCCGCAACGACAGCTTCGGCACAGGGCGGCGAGCGCCCGTGATGGCTACACGGCTCCAGTGTCACGTACAGCGTCACGCCGCGCGCCGCCTCGCCCGCCGCCTGCAGCGCCATCACCTCAGCATGCGGCCGGCCGCCGCGCTCGGTAAATCCCTGCGCGATGACGACGCCGTCGCGCACGAGGAGCGCGCCGACCGCCGGATTGTCACCGGTCTCGCCCAAACGTCGCCGGCCGATCGCCAACGCCGCCGCCATGAAAGCATTGTCCTGCGCGACATCGGTGCTCATGCCGGCGTCTTTGCGGGCTTCGAACCTTTCGACGCATCATCCCCGTCGCCGCCCGCCATTTCGTCGATGATAGCGTTGAAGTCGCGCGCTTCGCGAAAGTCGCGATAGACAGACGCGAAACGGACATACGCGACTTCGTCGAGCTCCTTCAGGCCGCGCATAATAAGTTCGCCGATACGCTTCGAGGCGATCTCACTTTCGCCTTCGCTTTCCAACTGCCGCACGAGCCCGTTGACCATGCGCTCGACGCGCTCAGGCTCGACGGGTCGCTTGCGCAGCGCGACTTCGATCGAGCGCAGGATTTTGTCACGATCGAAGGGCACACGCCGGCCGCTGCGCTTTACGACGACGAGATCACGCAACTGCACACGCTCGAACGTGGTGAAGCGGCCTCCGCAATCCGGGCAGACACGACGCCGGCGGATGGCGGAGGAATCGTCGGTCGGCCGCGAGTCCTTCACTTGCGTGTCGAGAGAACTGCAATAGGGGCAGCGCATGGACTACCTAGCTGCAGTCGCGGCTTTCGCCGACGCGTTTGTGGGCCGCACGCCTTTGAGCGCGCGACAACCGGACGTGCGCGGCAATTCGCTCAATAAATCGGAAACCGCTTCGTCATCGCGCCGACGCGTTCCCGCACGGAGGCTTCGACCGCCGCATTGCCGGCGTCGCCGTTCTTCGCGAGACCGTCGAGCACTTCGACGATCAGCTTGCCGACCGTCTTGAACTCGCTGACACCAAAGCCGCGCGACGTCGCTGCTGGCGAACCGAGGCGGATGCCCGACGTCACCATCGGGCTCGCGGTGTCGAACGGCACCCCGTTCTTGTTGCAGGTGATGTGCGCGCGGCCGAGCGCCGCTTCCGCCGCCTTGCCGGTGAGGCCCTTAGGACGCAGGTCCACAAGCATCAAATGATTGTCGGTGCCGCCGGTGACAATCGCACAGCCACCCTCCGCCAGCGTCGCCGCAAGAGCGCGCGCATTGTCGACGACGGCATGCGCGTAAGCGCGGAAGTCGGGCCGCAACGCTTCGCCGAAGGCGACCGCCTTTGCGGCAATCACATGCATCAGTGGGCCGCCCTGCAGGCCTGGGAAAACCGCAGAGTTGATCTTCTTCGCGAGAGCTTCGTCGTTCGTCAGCACAAGGCCACCGCGCGGCCCGCGAAGCGTCTTGTGCGTCGTCGATGTCACGACATGCGCATGCGGGAACGGCGAGGGATGCGCTCCACCTGCGACCAGCCCCGCGAAATGCGCCATGTCGACAAAGAAAACAGCGCCGACTTCGTCCGCGATCTCGCGGAAGCGTGCGAAATCCCAATGCCGCGAATAGGCGGAGCCGCCGCCGACGATCACCTTCGGCCGATGCTCGTGCGCGACACGCGCCACATCGTCCATGTCGATCGTGTTGTCGTCCTTGCGGACGCCGTAGCTGACCGGCTTGAACCACTTGCCGGACATGTTGACCGGCGCACCGTGTGTCAGATGCCCACCTGCCGCGAGGTCGAGCCCCATGAACGTATCGCCCGGCTGCATCAGCGCCATAAACACGGCCTGGTTTGCCTGGCTGCCGGAGTTCGGCTGCACGTTCGCGAAGCCGCAGTCGAACAGCTTTGTCACACGGGCAATCGCGAGATTCTCGGCGATGTCGACGAACTGGCAGCCGCCGTAATAACGCCGGCCCGGATAGCCCTCTGCATATTTGTTGGTGAGGACGGACCCCTGCGCTTCGAGAACGGCCTGTGAGACGATATTCTCCGAGGCGATCAGCTCGATCTCGTCGCGTTGCCGACCGAGCTCGCGCTCGATCGTGTCGGCGATTTCCGGATCGACCTCGCTGAGGGAGGCGCCGAAAAAGGAATTGGATCGCGCCACGCGGGCAGCGCTCGGGGAATGCTCGTTCAAAGGATCGCTCCGGGGCCGGCCGGCGGATGCGCGCCGTTTAGCACG
Source organism: Beijerinckiaceae bacterium (assembly GCA_965246795.1). Lineage (GTDB taxonomy): Bacteria > Pseudomonadota > Alphaproteobacteria > Rhizobiales > Beijerinckiaceae > JAJXWB01. The sequence continues at coordinate 410,873 of CBDFFN010000012.1, forward strand.
CACCGCCCCGGTACGGAAGGAAACTCAAGTCGTCGGTCGCCTTATCCACGTCAGGACAAGCGCCGCCATCGCCACGGCAATCGCGATCTGCAGCCAGAAGAAGATGATGTAATCGATCAGCGCTCCGGTCGGGGCGCCGCCGGGCATGGAATTGCGCACCGTCGGAATGACGAACAGCAGCGCCGCCGTCCAGATCATCATCGAGAACTCGATTTTGCGATTGTGCAAGGCGACGTGCCAGGCGACCGCGCAGGCCGCGATCGACACAAGCAGCAGCGAAATCGTGGAGAGAAGCGCGACGAAGACGATCGTCCCCGTGCGCCAAACCGTGACCTGAATCTCCGTGTCGCCTTGCGCGGAGAACTGCTCCACCCGCTTGGCGCGGAAGCCGTGCGGCACCTCCTCGACCTCAGTACCGATCGAAATCGGCTTGCCTTCGGAGCGCGCGAGGATCTCGAGGTCGAGCGTGTAGCGGTCAAACGGGTAGTCGAGGATGTCGCCGCTGTCGGGTGTCGAGTTGACGACCCAGGGGGTGAGCGGAATGTCCGGCTTGAACGTGTGGCTGACGTTTCCTGTGCCCGGATCGGTCTCGAGCGTAATTTCTTTCGTCAGCCGGCCATTCTTGCCCATCAGCGCGCCGCCGGCTGGGGTCACGTGGAAGGTAACGACGCCCTTGGCAAAATCCGCCACCGTGATTTTCAGGTCCAGCGCAACGTCATGCGACTTGTCCCCAGCTGCCGCCATCGAGCCGCGCGTCCGCTCGTTGAGGAACAGCACGATCGGCGTGATGTAGGCGAGCAGTAGGAGAGCGGCGACAAGGAAACCGACGATGCGCCATTTCAGGCTCCACTTGCCGGGGCGCGACTGTGCGGGGGCGCCGACGGTGGACCGCAATTTCTCGTGACCGTCCATGGACTTCGCTTACTCCCGTCCGAACCATTTAACGTATACCGCCCGATAAGCGCCGGATTCCTGCAAGGCAAGCAGAGCCGCATTGATCGGCTTGCGAAGGCGACTGCCTGACGGCAGCAGCACGCCGTAGCTTTCCTTGCGAAAAACGGGCCCGGCGACCCGAACCTTGCCGCTCCCCACATGCGACGCCCGGTACAGAAGCACGGGCGAATCGTACACCACGGCATCGGCCGCGCCGCTTTCGAGCTGCGCAACAGCATCCTCGATTCGCGGTGCAAGCAGGGTGCGTACACCCTCTCCACTGAGATAGGCCTCCGCCGTCGAGCCAGCGACGGTTGCGATCGTGCGCCCGGGCAGGTCGGCCGGGCCGCGGATGGTGTCGGACAATTCGCGCACCGTCAGGATGGTCGTCGTTGTCGCCGTAAAATAGCTGATGAAAAGGACGCTGACGAAAATCGTGACGACTGCCGCAACGCGGCCGACCACGCTCGCCGGCATTTCCTCGGCCTGCCCGCCGAGCGTCGCGAGCGACCAGAACAGGGTTTTCGCAAGACCTTGGCGTCGGCCGCTTCCTTCTTCGATGAAGCCATCACCGCGGCGTCGCTCGGCCCACCAGACGAAGGGCACGGGCAGGAAGGCCAGCATCAAAAGGATGCCAAGCAATTCGTAAAGTTGCGGCGAACTTAGAAGCGCTTTCAGGCTTTGGGCGACGCCGGTGTTCTGGCTAGGTTCACGCACCAGAATTTGCAGCCCGGCATCCGTTGTCGGAAGGGAGAAGTCGAACTCGGCTTCTCGTTGCGAAGTGATCGACACCGCCGCGACGGCGGCATCGACCTCTCCGGTGCGAACGGCCGCCAGCAATTCCGGCAGCGTGTCCTTCACGACGTAATCGAAGGACAACTTTGCGTTCGCCGCGATGCCGTTCCACAATTCTACGCTAAAGCCGCTGAGACGCCCGTCCTCATTGCGGACGACCAGCGGCGGGACGATGCGGGTCGCGATCCTGAGCCGCGCGGGCGGTGTCTGGGCCGATGCGGCATTGGGCGACGTCGGCATCGCCGGCAGCGCCAGCGCGATCAGAACGACGGCGCGAACAAGAACGCGCGGAAAAAGGTGGCTGAAGCGAAACATCCTGCGTTGCGCTCTAAGGCGACTCGCGGCGCAAGGAAATAACCGAGCCTGAAAACAACGAAGCGGGCCGCTAAGCCCGCCTCGCACCCTCCAAACTGTAAGTCGAAGACCTCAGTCGTCGTCGCTCATCGGCGCCAGCGCGCCGGGGCGCCCGCCCTGCGGCGCATAACCGGCGCGACCCTGTCCCGATGCGCCACCCTGCGCCTTCATTCGCTCTTCCTTCGCCTTCTCGTAGCCCGGCACCGTGTAGGGCGCGGCGGGTTCGAGCGCGGCAACGACGCCGAGGCCGTCCTTCTGATAAATGTCGTCACGGAACTGCACGACGCCTTCCGGCGTCGACCAGCCCGTCACATAGACCCAGTAGACCGGCACCGGCTCGTTGATCTTGGCGTCGATGCGCTCGCCCGACGAAATTGCCTGATCGATGCGGTCGCGATCCCAGCCGGGCGTCTCCTTCAGGAGCCACGCAACATAGTCGCGCACGTTCTGGAGACGCATGCAGCCGGACGAAACGAAGCGATAGTCGTCGCCAAAGACGCCCTTGGCGGGCGTGTCGTGCATGTAAACGCCATAGGGGTTGGCGATGTTGATGCGAACGACGCCGAGCGAGTTGAAGTCGCCGCCCTGATCCTGGCGGAATTTGTAGCTCATGGCCTCGTTCGAGCGCCAGTTCACCTGCTGCGGCTGCAGCTCCGTATTGTCCTTGGTGAAGATGCGGATCTTGTTGTCCGAGAGATAATTCGGATCGGCCTGCATCTTCGGGATCAGGTCCTTCTTGATGATCGACGCCGGGACCGTCCAGTACGGGTTGAAATTGATATCGAGCACCTTGGCCTGCATGATCGGCGACTGCCGATCGAAGCGGCCGACGCCCGCCTGATGGCGCGTCATGACATGGCCGTTCTCGACCGTCTCGACGAGCGCCGCCGGGATGTTGGCCGTGACGTAACGACGTCCGACATTGCCCGAGAACGAGCGGATGCGGGCGATGTTGGTCTCAAGCTGACGCAGGCGCGTCTGCGCGGGAATGTTAAGCGCGGTGACCGTCTCCTTGCCGACGACGCCGGTATCGCCGATGCCATGGCGCGCCTGAAAGCGGCGCACACCCGCCTCGACGTAGGAATCGAACACCGGCGAAGCGCCGCCCGCATTGTCGAGATCACCCGTGACCTGCAGGCGCTGCCGGAGCGCGACGACCGCCGGACCCTGCGAGCCGAGCTTCAGCGTCCCGCCGTTCGGGACGGGGCTCCAGCCGCCAGCGGCGACGATCTGCTGATAGCGAGCGATGGCCTGCTCGGTCGCTTCGAGCGTCTGCGTCGACAGGAGCGGCGTCGTCGAGCGGGGCACGGCGAGGCGCGAATCCGAGTCGTAGCGCTGCGCCCATTCGGCCTGGCCGAATCCGTCGATCGGCGCAGCCAAAGCCGTTCCGGCGAGGAGCGCCGCACCGAGGCTGGCCAAGGAAAGGGTGAAAGCGCGACGGGACGCGAGGGGAGAATTGCTGCTCATGAGCTCCAGATCCAGACAACGCGGGCCGTGACCAACCCGTGGTGCCGTGACTTGATGGCGAAATCAGGATCGTCGGACGGTCCGCGAGCCCTCGCCGTTGAACGCCAAGACATGCGGAGATCGCGGTTAAAAAAGCGATTCCAGCGGGCGAGATTGTGGCCGTCGACGGTTCGCCGAGCGCTGTGGCGCGGCGGTCACAGGCGAAGAGATAGCCCCAAAACGAAAAGGAGCGCCCCAGGGGGCGCTCTGAAAGTTTGCTCAGGGGTAGAGAGAGAGAGAGAAGAACGGGCCGTCAGAGCCGGTAGCGGATCTGATCGGTCCAGAAGCGTTCGAGGCGGGTGAGCGCCGTGTTGACCATGCGGAATTCGTCGGTGGTGATGCCGCCGATCTGCTCGACAGTCAGCACGTGCTTCTCGTAGAGCGCGGCGACGAGCTCGTGCACTTCCTTGCCCTTCTGCGTCAGGCTGATGCGGACGGCGCGGCGGTCGACACGCGAGCGGGCATGATGGAGGTAGCCCATCTCGACCAGCTTCTTCACGTTGTAGGAGACGTTCGAGCCGAGATAGTAGCCGCGGGTGCGAAGCTCGCCGGCGGTCAGTTCCTTATCGCCGATGTTGTAGAGCAGCAGCGCCTGGACCGAATTGACGTCGCCGCGACCGCGACGGTCGAATTCGTCCTTGATCACGTCGAGGAGGCGGCGATGCAGGCGCTCCACGAGGGTCAGCGCTTCGAGATACACCGGGCGGACTTCGCCCAGCCGATCCTGCCGCGCGGTGGCTACTGCCGTCTTCGCTAGAGCGTTCATGATCCCGTCCCGTCCTGGCTCGTTCGACCGAATGTTCGGCCTTGATGAAGCGAAGGTAGCGGGTGCCTGTGAAAAGCGCTTTAAAAGACAGGCTGAATCCGGCGTTTACTCTGGTGATCTCAGCTTCGGTGAATCAACGATGAAGTAAAACGTCGTTTAGATTAAAACTTTCCGCAACGAAGACTCTGTTTACCCACACATTCACGCACGACCACGCGGCTTCACCATCCGCCATTTGCGCGTGCGTGTCCGACGTGTCGGCGGCGCAGGCTCATCGCCCTCTTTCTCATTGCCGGCCTTGTAGGTGAGAAAGAGATACATTGCGATGAGAAGCGCATCCAATGCGACGACGAGTCGTCCGCCCTCGAAGAAGTCCGGCAGCAGCACTGCAACAAGCGTCTGCGCGAATGCGACAAGAATCCACAACACGCCGCCCCAAGGCGTCGCGAGCCAAAGACCAATAGCCGCGACGAGATCGGCCACCGCGAACGCAATCACTGCAATGCCGACAGCAGTCGACACGCGATCGAATAGGACGCCTTCGATGAAAAGCAGCACCTGCCATTGCGCGAGGCCCTGCACGATCCACAGCGCCGCGATCAGCCGCATAAAGATGACGAGCAGCATGCCCCAGCGCGTCGCATCGGCGGGGTCTGCACGCTCGCCGATACGAATGGCGTCGTCGCGATCGCGCATGCCGTTGTTCATGCGGGAAACGTCAATTCGTCGCGCGGGAGCGGCGCGAAATAGGCGTCGATGTCGGATGCTTTGACCACGTCGATCACTGCCGGCTGCCAGCGCGGCGCGCCATCCTTGTCGATAATCGTGGCGCGAATGCCTTCGAGGAATTCGTGGCCGCGGCACAGTCGCGAGACGATACGAAACTCCGTGCGCATTGCTTCGCGCATATCGAGCGCACCGCCGACCTGCATCTGGCGTAGCGCTATGGCGAGGCTCGTCGGCGATTTCCCGGACATAGTCTTTGCCGTTGCGCGCGCGAAATCGCTGCCATCCGCATCGAGTTTCGCGAGAATATCGACCACCGTCTTACCGTCGAAGCAGCGATCGATGATTTCGCGATGCGTGGTCAACAGCGCGTCGGGCGGCGCTGCGCGAAACTTTGCGATCGCGCCGTCGACATCATCGCTCTCGGCAAGCGCCGCGGAAAACGCACTCATATCAGCGGATGGGACATAGGCATCCGCGAGCCCGAGCGCGACGGCATCGCCGGTCTTCAAGCGCGCGCCGGTCAATGCGAGATAGGCGCCTGTCCGGCCCGGTAACCGCGGCAGCAGGAACGTCGCGCCGACATCGGGAAAGAAGCCGATCCCGACCTCCGGCATCGCGAAGGCAAAACGGTCGCCAGCGATCCGGTGCGAGCCATGCAGGCTGATTCCGACGCCGCCGCCCATCACGATTCCGTCGACCAACGCGACGTAGGGTTTGGGATAGGCGCGAATTTGTTCGTTCAGGACGTATTCTTCACGCCAGAATGCGAGTTGCGCGTCGTGCTCGCCCGCCCTGCCCTGGTCATAGAGCTGCCTGATGTCGCCACCCGCACTGAAGGCCTTGTCGCCGACCGCTTCGACAACGACGGCCTTCACGGCCGCATCGTCGCGCCAAGCATCGAGCGCCTGCGCGATGGCACGCACCATCGTCAGCGTAACGGCGTTCAGCGCTTTCGGCCGGTCGAGCAGGATGTGACCGATCGCGCCGCGACGCGAGATGTGGATTTCGGGAGCGGACATCGCGCCGCTCCTATCGCATTCGGCAGCGCAGCGACAATCTGGAGCAATTCCACTCTAACGCGAAAGCCGCTACGCTACCCCTCGGGAGAGGTCTTAATGTCTCAAGAGAAAAGCAACGTTGCACCGTTCGCGCGGCTCGACCCCGTGCGCGGACCAAAGCCTGACACCAAGCTCGGGCTGACGCATCGCCCGCGCCGCAATCGGCGCGAGGATTGGGTGCGCCGTCTTGTGCGCGAGAACACGCTCTCGGTCGACGATCTCATATGGCCCGTCTTTGTCGTCGATGGAGAGGGCATCACGACGCCTGTCGCGTCGATGCCTGACGTCGAGCGCCTGTCCGTCGATATGGCGGCCAAAGCGGCTCGCGAAGCGCAGCGGCTTGGCATCCCGGCCATCGCGCTTTTCCCTTACACCGACCCGTCCGTCCGCGATCCGGACGGCTCGGAAGCCCTCAACGAGCGCAACATCGTGTGTCGCGCCATTCGCGCCATCAAGGACGCCGCGCCGAATGTCGGCATCGTCACCGACGTCGCGCTCGATCCTTACACGAGCCACGGCCACGATGGTCTCATGCGCGGTCACGAGATTCTCAACGACGAAACCGTCGCCGTACTTGCCGCACAGGCCGTGAATCAGGCGCGCGCCGGCGCCGACGTCATCGCGCCGTCGGACATGATGGACGGCCGTGTTGCAGCAATCCGCGCCGCACTTGACGAGGCCGGCTTCGAGCACGTTCACATCATGAGTTACGCTGCGAAATACGCGTCGGCCTTTTACGGCCCATTCCGCGATGCGATCGGCACGAGCAAAACTCTTGTCGGTGACAAGCGCACCTATCAGATGGACCCCGCCAATTCCGACGAGGCACTTCGCGAAGTCGAGACTGATATATCCGAAGGCGCGGACATGGTGATGGTGAAGCCGGGCATGCCCTATCTCGACATCATCCGCCGCGTGAAGGATACCTTTGGCGCGCCGACTTTCGCGTATCAGGTGTCCGGCGAATACGCGATGATCATGGCGGCGGCACGCAACGGCTGGATCGACGAAGAGCGCGCGATGATGGAAAGCCTGCTTGCGTTCAAACGCGCTGGCTGCGACGGCATGCTGACTTATTTCGCAGTGCGCGCCGCGAAGCTTCTGCGCGAGGGCTGACGCGCTGTTTCAATACGTCGAGGTGTAGCGCGTCGACGGAACTGCGAAATGCGTCGGCGGGCCCGGATTGCGGTAGGCATCCGCATACACCGAGTCGGGGTAGCGATAGTTGCGATCGACGCCGACCGGCGCGCAGGAAACGCCGCCGCTTCGCGACAAGCCGCCCTGCGTTCCCGCGCAGGCGGTGAGTCGCGCCGCCTGTGCGGCTGCCGGATTGACGCAGGCGCCATCCGCCGTCCGCCCTTCCGAGCAAAAAGCTCGGGCGGAGCGGCGCTGCGCATCCGCCGTCGACGCGAATGTCACCAGGGTGCCAGCCGCAAGCGCCGCCAAAGCCAGACTACGATACCTACCGGACAGCATAACCGAACCTCTGATGTCGATAATTGAAGAACGAAGGAGACCTTGGATAGGTTGCGCCACGGTTGTTTCGGTGCGGGCGTACTGCCGCCAACGAAGTTTGACGCCCCGACCCGCCTTTCCTAAGGTTTTGCCGCCAAAGACAAACCAAGGGGGAGGCACATGCTGCGCACAACCATCGCCGTTCTGGCGACCGTCGCGATCGGTACGACCGCCATTGCCGCGACATCATCGGCCCCGCGATTCAGACCGATCACGTCGCTGAAAGTGAAGCCGTCAGTGTCGGTCAACAATGCAGCGCGCTTCAGGGTCAACCCGATCTTCGCCCGCCCGACGATGGGCGGCTTCCGACGACCACTTAATCGCGCCGACCCGCTCAATCCGCAGCCGCTTCCGCCGGGGCCTTCACAGAGCAGATTGAACCGCGCCGGCGATCCGCTCAATCCCCAACCTCTGCCGCCGGGCCCGCCGCCGCAAATCAAGCTAAATGCGCCGAACATCGGTGCCGTACGGGCGCGATAGTTACGGCGGTCCCGCGCGCTCTCAGTAGGTCGTCGTATAGTAGCGCATCGTCGGTAGTGCCGGGGTGCGGTATGCATCGGCGAAGACCGCGCCGGGATAGCGGTAGTTGCGATCGATACCGACTGGCGCACAGGCCGGGCCGCCGCTCGCCGAGAGGCGCGCTTGCGTTGTGGCGCAAGCGATCAGGCGCGCTGCCTGCGCGGTCGCCGGATTGACGCAGGCGCCGTCGGCGGTGCGCCCGTCTGTGCAAAATTCGCTTGTGACGATGGCCGACATGCGAGCCTGCGTACCGCGGCCTGCGGCGTCGGCCGCCGACGTCAGCATGAGAGTTGCGAAACCTGCCAGTGCCAGACCGGCCAGTTTCCGATGCGAAGTGAATTCCATGACAAAGCCCCCTTTAGTCAGCCGCCGCAGTAATTGCAGCGACAAGGGCTACGTCGCATCCAGGCACGCCGGCCGGAAGTGATGCCGATCACAGGCACGACTTCGTGCTTCGGCGTGCCTACGTCGCCTGCCGCTCCCGAAGCGCGATCGCGGCCTGCACCCGGGCGCGACGCCGCTCGAAAATGTTATGCGCACAGATTGCCGTAACGATCAGCGCCGCGCCGAAGACCTCCAGCACCGTGAAGACCTGTCCCTGCCCGTAGGCCCAGGGGAAGGGAATGACCGGCGTGAAGCTCGACACCAGGGTCGCATCCTGCGCGCCGACCGCGCGCACCGCGATATTCCACGTCACGATGGAGAGCAGCGACACCGCGACGATGATGTAGATCAGATGCGGCCAGAAGGCCCACAGCGTCGTCACCGACGGGACGGTGGAATAGCCGATCCATGTCGTCGCCAGCGCCAGCGCAAGTCCGATAGGCGAGCCGAGCAGACAGCCAATCGCGGTGAGACGCACGGCGGAATAGCCGGTCAGCGATTGCGCGCGGATCGTATAGAACGTCCAGCAGAGCGAGCTGATGAGCACGAAGCCGTCGCCGATGAGGCTGCCGCCGGAGAGCAGCGAATCGAGCCGGCCGCGCGTGACGACGAGGATCGCGCCGAAGACGACCGCCAGGATGCAGAACATGACGGGGCGCGGTGGTGCGCGGCGCGTTTCGATGGCGCGCCAGATCGCGACATTGATCGGCGTCATGACGGCGATGGCTGCCGCATGTTCAGGGCGCGTCAGCCGCACGCCGAGGTATGAAAAGAGCCCGAAGCCCGCCGAGCCCAGCGCGCCGAGAAGCATCAGCGTGCCGAAGTCGCGCTTGGGAAAGGCGAGCGACGACGGCCCCTCCCACCAGATGAGCAACGCGCCCAGAAGCACGCCCGCCGCGGCGTATCGAATGAAGGTGAGCCAGAAGACGTCGATCTGCGCCGAGACGACTTTGCCTACCGGCATGTAGGCGCCCCAGATCAGTATCGTGACCGCCAGCAGCAGGTAGCCCTGCGTAAGAGATGTGCGGGGTGCCGCGAAAGTGCTCTGTTCTTGCATCGCGGGCGCGGCTTACCACATTTCTTGCGGCGTCCCGTTCGTGGGCTGCCCTGGAGGACGTCATGAGCTGGAATTCCCCCGCTGCGCCGCTGCAGGGCGGCCCCGTCTATGCCAACGCGCTGCCGCCGGAAGCGCTGACGGGCGTACGCACGCGCCGCATCATCGCGATCTGCTTCGATGCTATTTTCATCGGCATCCTGGCGGTCGCCGCCTGGACCGTGCTTGGCTTCGCGACGCTCGGCGTCGCCTGGTTCTTCCTGCCGCCGCTGCTGCCCATCATCGCGTTTTTCTACAACGGTATGACCATCGGTGGCCGCGGCATGGGCACCTGGGGCATGCGGATGATGGACCTCGAGGTCCGAACGATGGATGGCTACCGCGCGACCTTTCTGCTCGCAGCACTTCAGGCGGTGCTCTACTGGCTGACGCTCTACATCTTCGCGCCGCTGCTGCTCTGGTCGCTCGTTGCCGAGGACAAGCGCTGCTTGCACGATATTTTCTCTGGACTGGTGGTCGTTCGCCGCCAGCCTTGATCCCGTGCTCTTGCCCGCCGGGCGCGTTCGGCTAGCTTGGACGCGTCCGGAGGGATTGGCGTGACCCGAGAGCCGCGCGACGCACCGCAGTTCTACCTCACCGCGCCGTCGCCTTGCCCGTATCTGCCTGGCCGGGAAGAGCGGAAGGTTTTCACGCATCTCATCGGCCGACGCGCCGCAACGCTCAACGACACGCTGACGCAGTCGGGCTTCCGCCGCTCGCAGACCATCGCGTATCGCCCGGCCTGCGAATCGTGCCGCGCCTGCGTGTCCGTGCGCGTGCTGGTCGACGCGTTCGACCCCGGCCGCACGATGAAGCGGATCATTGCGCGCAACGCCGATGTCTCGCGCACGATCGTGTCGCCGCAGGCGACGTCAGAGCAATACTCGCTGTTTCGCGGTTACGTCGATGCACGTCACGGCGATGGCGGCATGGCCGACATGAGCGTGCTCGATTTCTCGATGATGGTCGAGGACAGCCACGTCGAGTCGGAGATCGTCGAATATCGCATCGGCAGCCGGCGCGATGGGGGCACGCTCATCGGTTGCTGCGTGACCGACGTGCTCGCGGACGGATTGTCGATGGTTTATTCGTTCTACGAGCCGGACATGATCGAGCGCTCGCTCGGCTCTTACATGATCCTCGACCACATCGCACGCGTGCGGCGCATGGGTCTGAAGCATCTCTATCTAGGCTATTGGGTCGAGGGCTCGCGCAAGATGGGCTACAAGGCGCGCTTCCTGCCGCAGGAACGGCTCGGGATGAGCGGCTGGGAATTGGTGGTTTAGCGTTACTCCGGGGCTCCGCCATGCGAAGCCCCGGAGTCGGTTTTGGTTACAGAACGAAGTCGTTCGCTGTCAGCGCGATGTTGCCGGTCAGCTGGATCTGGAAATCCTTGACCTTGTCGCCGTTGACGTCGTCCTGCACGTAGGTATTGCCGCCCGTGCTGAAGAAGTTCAGTTGACCGGCAACGCCACTGAACTTGTCGGTACCGATGAAAGTGAAAGCCTGATTGTCGTTTTCCGACGTGTTGGCATCGATCAAGGCAAGGTTGATCTTGTCGGTGCCCGCGACGAAATCTGTGATCTTGTCGCGCGCGGTCGCAAGAGAGTCATTCACGCTCGTGTAGATGAACGTGTTCGCGCCGGCGCCGCCGGTGAGCGTATCGGCCCCGCCAAACCCGGCGATTCGATCATTGCCGTCGCCGCCCGAGATACGATTTGCGGCATCGTTTCCGAACAACGTGTCAGCGCCGCGACCACCAACGAGATTTTCGATCGAGACAAGCGTGTCGATCCCTGCACCGCCCGTATCCTGCGCGGTAGAGCGACGAAGATCGACAGCGACTGCGACCGTCGAGGCGGAGTAGCTCGCCGTGTCGTTGCCAGCGCCGCCGTCGATCGTGTCGTTGCCCAGACCGCCTGTCAGCACGTCGTTACCGGCAAGGCCGTAGAGCATGTCGTCGTTGGCGCCGCCGTTGAGATTATCCGCGTTGATGCCACCCGTCAGCATATCGTTGCCGCCAAGACCATTGACGACGTTGACCGCTTCATCGCCGACGAACGTATCGGCCTGTCCCGTCCCGAGTGCATTGCGCTGAAGCTGGAATGTGGCGACCTCTGCAACATTCGTCGTCTTGTCGCTGTAGCTGACGGCGAAGCGCGCGAAATTAAGTGCAGAGACGCTCGACATCGCGGTGCTATCGAGCGAAAAATCGATCTGCAAAGGGTCCGTCGGATTGGAGAGCGGCGCGCCATCGCCGGACGCATCGACGAGTGTGGCAAGGATGTCGAGATCGCCGGTGCCGTTGTAGTCGTTCGTAAACGTCGTCAGTACGAGACCGTTGGAGAGCGTTGTCACCGACGCCTGATTGGTCTGATCGGGTTGAGACTCCGCCTGCACCCTGCCGCGCAATGTACCGTCCTGGTTGACCAGCATAACGGTGATATCCGACTGCTCCCCGTCGTATTGGTCGTCCTCATAGCTGATGGCGAAACCGCCATCCTTGAGCGCCGCGATGCTCGGCTCGCGATTGATGCTTCCCGATCCATCGAGAAGCGTGGGGCCGACGCGAACATTCCCGTTCGACGCATAGACTGCATAATAGATTGCAGTATTGCCTTCTCGATCGGCACGATTCCATGCAACTGCGAAGCTGCCGTTCGTCAGACCCGTCACGCACGGATTCGTATCAACGGCGTCGCTGAAGTCGATAGTAAGCGACGAAACAGCGGCGCCATTCGCGTCGCGGATGTAGACCGCGATGTCGTTATCGCCATTCAGATTGGGATAGTTTCGCTGATCGACGACGACGAAGCCGCCGTTGTTGATCGCAGCGACATCGGCATTCAATTCTTCGATACCACTGGCGGCCGGGGTCGTGAACGGCGTCGATACGAACGTGCCGGTCGAGGTGAGTATTTTGGCCTGGACGAGACCGCCTGTATCCCCGACCGAAACGACATTGCCGGATTTTAGCTGCGCGAGAGCGCCATGCACGTAAAAGCTCGGGTCATTGAACGTCGTGATCACCGCGCCTTTGGTGTCGTAGAAGCTGACATCCGAATGTCCGGAGACATCGGTCACCGCAGTTGCCCAGCCGCCACCCCGCAGACCAACCGTGTCGTCGTTGGTGGCGCCGAGCGCAGTCCCAGTCCCATCAATCAGCGTCGGGACTTGCGTTGTCGGAAAAATCGGCGTGAACGAATAAGTTGACGTGAAAGCCACGGTTTTCTCCAGAATGGACGCGGTGCGGCGTGCAGAAGCGTTCGGCGCGAGCGCATGCTCGTCGCCGTTCGGGCATAATTGTCGACGCTTGCCTCTTCCGGCAGCGCCTCGATCAGGTGAATTGGCGGATCGTCAGCTTTCCCCCCCGAGCCGCTCTCTGAAAGAGTGGCTCAAGCCGCGAACATAGTTAACGGGAGTTTCTGCCTTGCTGTCAATCGCTTGGCGAGGCCGGAGCGCGCACAGTACTTAATATTTGGTAAGTTTCTCCAGCACGTCTCCGGACTCCTCGAACGCCGGTTCGTTTTCGGGATGCCGAAGTAAACCGCACTAGGATCACCCCATCGCCGTCGTTCTGCGGTGCTGCACAGCGAGTAGTCCGGCCGACCACACGAGCGAGACAAGCAGCGCGCCGACGAGCGCGGCGGGGACACCAAACGGCTCCGCCATCAGATGCACAGTGAGCAACGTCAAACCAAACCCGAAAACGCCGCGAAGCGTAATACTCGCCAGCCTCGCCATCGCCGGACCACCGAGACGATGATGCAGGATCACGAAAGTACTGGTCAGCGTTACAGGATAAGCGGCGACGACGCCGGTTCTCGACGGGCCCAGTGCCGCGCTCAGTGCGGAGACCGCGGTCGCGAAGAGAGCGACTGCAACCGCCCGCACAAGCAGATCGCGACTACGCCGACGTGAGATCGCGGTTCGGCGCACCTGCGGTGTTTCGCTTGTCGGTTTGACCAAGACAGCGCCCGCACCATAGACCGCAACGTTGAGAAGAAGCGCTGTCAGCGGCGTCCATGACGTCGCGGAAATGCAGAAGGCGGCCACGATCCAGGCCAGAACCGCCGGACCGAGCGATCTAACGAGGCCACCGCGCGATGCGAGGCGCGCATAGACGATCAGGAACAGCCCGGTCGCGGCATTGGCGGCGAACCCATTGAGCGCGGCGCCGGCAATGAACGCCACATCATGATCCATCGCCATGATGATGTAGATCGGCCCAGAGGAAATCGGCAGGCTGATAATAAGCGCGCCCCAGAAAGCGCCAGCGGCTTCTGCCAACGCCGATGCGAGGACGACGACAGTGCCTGCCGCGAGCGCCCGCAGGAGCGTCGTTGCCCAGAAACTTATTAAGGTCACGGTCTGTCTAGGGAGAGCGAACGACGTCGAACCGATCGCCCGTCAAACCTTCCCCATGTCTGTCAGCACGTCGCCAGCTTCCTTGAACGCGTGGTTCGCCTTGGGAACGCCGGAATAGATCGCGCTCTGGAGGATCACTTCCTTGATCTCGTCGACGGTCAAACCGTTGTTGATCGCGGCACGCACATGCAGACGGAATTCGTCCCATGCACCAAGAGCGATCGTTGTCGAAAGCACGCCGACAGAGCGCATCTTCCGATCGAGGCCCGGCCGCGTCCACACATCGCCCCACGCCGTGCGCGTAATGAAGGCCTGAAACTCCTCGTTGAACGGCGTTCGGCTGGCGAGCGAACGATCCACCCATTCGTCGCCGAGCACCTTGCGACGCACAGCGAGGCCCTCGTCGTAACGGACCTTCTCGTCCCTCATCGCGTGCGGCCTTTCGTCGGCCGTTTTGCTTTTCGCGCGAATGTCTTGCCACGCGCGCCGATTTTCTTCGCAGCCTTCGTGGCCTTCTTTGCGAGTTTCTTGACGGTGTGCCTAACGCCCTTCTTCACGGGCTTTTTGCTGGCCTTCTTCGGCGCCTTCTTGCTCGCTTTTTTCGAAGCCTTCTTGGCGGCCTTCTTCACAGCGTGTTTGGCGACCTTTTTCGAAGCTTTCTTGGCAGCTTTCTTGGGCGCTTTTTTCTTCGCGGCTTTCTTGCTCGCCTTCTTCGCAGCCTTTGCAGCAGCAAGGCGCATCGGCCGCGCGTCGCGTCGCGTCAGAAACTCGACGACGGCGCGCGTGAAGGCGTCGGGCTGTTCGATGTTCGAGAGATGCGCAGCTTCGAGCGCAACCAACTCCGCACCGGCAATTCGATCGGCGATCAACTCACCGGCCTCGGGCGGCGTCGCCGGGTCCTGCGTGCCGACGATCACGAGCACAGGCCGCTCGATGTCGCGGATCGACTCGCGCTGGTCCATATCGCGAATGCCGGAGCAACACGCGACATAGCCCTGCGGCGGAGTCGTGTGCAGCATCGCAAGAATTTTTTCGACCGCCGCCGGGTCCTTGGACTGAAAGTCCTTCGTGAACCAGCGGTCGATCACGCCATGCGCGATCGCCTCCATGCCGCTCGCGTTCACCGTGCGGATGCGGTCGTTCCAAACATCCGCGGAGCCTGCCTGCGCTGCGGTATTGGCTAACACCGCGCGGTCGATCCGCTCGGGATGGTTGGTCAGCAGCCACTGCCCAACCATGCCGCCCTTCGACAGGCCCAACCAATGCACACGCTCGAGACCGAGGTCGTCCATGATCGCGAGCGCATCGAGGCCGAGCCGCGCGATCGAATAAGGTCCGTCCGGCGCAGCACTCTGGCCGTGCCCGCGCGAATCGTAGCGCACGACGTGGAAGTGCTTCTTGAGTTCCGGCATCTGCGGATCCCACATCGCGAGATTGGTCCCGAGCGAGTTCGACAACATGAGCACGGGCGCGTCCGGCCGCCCGTCGAGTTCGACATGAAACAGGTCTTCCCCGACCTTCACTTGCGGCATTCTCGCCTCCCGCTCTGCTGCGGCCACACTAGTCCTGTCCTGTTTCCGGGCAAGATGGGACCGCGAATCGCCACGCGATACAAAGCCTTCGCGACGCCCTATAACGCGCGTGTGACCCCGCCCCCCGCCTCCATCGACGAAACGCTCGCGCTTCTGCGCGGCGCGAATTACGTCGCCGACCGCTCGCTCGCGACCGTCCTGTTTCTGGCGCTGCGCCTGCGCCGGCCCCTCTTCCTCGAGGGCGAGGCCGGCGTCGGCAAGACGGAAATCGCCAAGGTCCTGGCATCGACGCTTGGCCGGGAGTTGATCCGGCTGCAATGCTACGAGGGGCTCGATGTCTCGACGGCCGTCTACGAGTGGAATTATCCCGCGCAGATGATGGCGATCCGGCTGGCGGAAGCCGCCGGCGAGCACGACCGCACGCGTATCGAGAGCGATATTTTTTCGGAACGGCATCTGATCGAGCGACCGTTGTTGCGTGCGCTGAAGCCCGCGACCGGCGGCGCGCCGGTTCTGCTGATTGATGAATTGGATCGCACGGACGAGGCCTTCGAGGCATTTCTGCTGGAAATCCTGTCCGACTATCAAGTGACGGTGCCGGAACTCGGCACAATCCGCGCGGCTGAGCCGCCGATCGTCATCATCACGTCGAACCGCACGCGCGAAATCCACGACGCGCTTAAGCGGCGCTGCCTTTACCACTGGGTCGATTATCCCGACGCCAAGCGCGAGATCGAAATCGTTCGTGCGCGCGCGCCAGATGCGTCCGCGAAGATGACGGAAGCCCTCGTCGCTTTCGTGCAGAAGCTGCGGAAGGAAGACCTGTTCAAGTCGCCCGGCGTCGCAGAGACACTCGACTGGGCCTCGGCGCTCACCGAACTCGACGCCGTTGCGCTCGATCCTGCCGTGGTGTCCGACACGCTTGGCGTGCTGCTGAAGTATCAGGACGACATCGCGCGTGTGCAAGGCGCGAAGACGAAGCAACTGGTCGACGAGGTCGCCGCGGATTTGCGGGTCGCGGGGTGAGCCAATTCTCGGGTCACTTAACCTCTCCCTGCCTGCGGGGAGAGGTCGACGGCCGAAGGCCGGCGGGTGAGGGGCCAGGAATTTTTGAGGTTCGCGCTCGTTTGCCCCTCACCCCAACCCTCCCCCCGCTCGCGGGGAGAGGGAGTTGAGCCCCGGTCGTCTGCCCGAAAACATCCTGCATTTTGCACGCGCCCTTCGCGACGCCGGATTGCCGCTAGGACCGCGCTCCGTGCTCGACGCGATCGAAGCCGTGGAAGCAACCGGCTTTACCGCCCGCGAAGATTTTCGGGCCGCGCTGCAAGCGGTCTTTGTGACCAAGCACGAGCATCTCGTCGTCTTCGATCAAGCCTTTGATTACTTCTGGAAGAAGCGCGGCCTGATCGAAAAGATGATTGCGGCGATGTCGCCCTCCGTATCGCAGGAGCAGGCGAAGAAGAAACCCGAAGCCGGCGCATCGCGCGTCGCAGAGGCTTTATTCAAATCGCCGAAAGACGCGAAGCCAAAGGAAGAACTGACGTTCGACACACGCTTCACGATGTCGGCGGCGGAAGTTTTGCAGGGCAAGGATTTCGCGCAAATGTCGGCAGCCGAACTCCGCCGCGCGGAAGAAGCCATCGCGCGACTGCGGCTGCCGGCCGAACGGATGCGTTTGCGCCGCTGGCGTGCGGATGTGCGTGGCCTCCGAATAGACCCGCGTAAAACGTTTCGGCGCTCAATGCGCTCGGGCGGCGCATCCATCGAACTTGCGCATCGCGCGCCGGCCACACGCTTCGCGCCGATCGTGGCCATCTGCGACATCTCCGGATCGATGAGCGACTACACGCGCATCTTCCTGCATTTCCTCCATGCGCTGACGGACGAACGGCGGCGCGTATCGACCTTCCTCTTCGGCACGCGGTTGACGAATGTCACGCGTGCGTTGCGTCACAAAGATATCGACGAAGCGCTCGCCGAATGTTCGCTTGGCGTGAAGGACTGGTCGGGCGGCACGCGCATCGCGGCGTCGCTGCATGCGTTCAATCGCGAATGGTCGCGCCGCGTGCTGGGCAGTGGCGCCATCGTGCTGCTCTTCACCGACGGGCTAGAACGCGAAGGGCTCGACCAGCTCGCGCGTGAGACGGAGCGGCTACAGAAATCCTGCAAGCGGCTGATCTGGATCAACCCGCTCCTGCGCTTCTCGGAATTCGAGGCGCGCGCCTCCGGCATCCGCACGATGCTGCCTTGCGTCGACGAATTCCGCCCGATTCACAATCTTCGCGCGATGACGGACCTTGTCGCCGCATTGAGCGAGGGCGATGCGGCACGCACGAACGATCCTCGTGAGTGGCTGCGACGAGCAGGCTAGCCCTTCGTCCAATCAACGCTTGCGAGAACGCTTTGGCGCAGATCGAGCAGGCAGGTTCGTCGGCACCGGCTTCCGCCGCGTCGCCAGCCACCCCGCAAGAGGCGATCCGAATGACAGACACCAGACGAATTGCGCAACGAATGGCGTGAAAACGGCGGTTACCGTTCCAACGACGAACACGAAAACCGGAAGGATTGCTGTTGTCAGCAACTCGGTACTACGGCGATCCCGCAACGCCAGAGCCCACAGAAGTGCATTCAGGCTGGCAATGATCGTCAAATGCAGGCCGTAGCCCGCTGCAACGACGTTATCGAGCCGGTATGCACCGTAGAGTCCGTTCGTGACCGGAAGCAAAACGATCGACAGCAGAAAAATTAGGTTGAGAAATACTTCGCTTCGGCTTCCTTCTGGCGCGAAGGCAAGCCGCCGATGATGGCTGAGCCAGAACCCACCGGCGGCGACGAAGCTGATCATCAAAGCGATGACAGGTTGAGCGTACGCACCGACGAGATCCGACGAATTCGGAGCGCTCGTGAAGCGACTGGCTTTTGGCAGATCGTAGGCGAGCAGCGTCATCGCAACACCGAAGATGGTGTTGCTTAAAGCCTCCAGCCGACGCATTTCGAAAAAGGCGATCTGCGCCACTATTATCCTTCAAGGCCGCTGGAATCGACCGACGGCATGCGGGGCTGCGCGCACCACCGAGTCATCACGCCGCAAGTACAGTCTCCGCGAGCCGCGCCCAATAGCTCACGCCATGCGGGATCGCGGCATCGTCGAAATCGTATTTTGCATGATGCAGGCCGGCCGTTGTTCCGTTACCGATGAAGATGAAAGCGCCCGGCCGCGCCTCCAGCATGTAGGAAAAGTCCTCTGCGCCCATCACGGGCGGCAGGTTCGGCAACACGCGGTCGTGTCCCGCCACCTCGCGCGCGACGGCAAGCGCGAGTGTCGTCTCGTGCGCGTGATTGACGGTGACGGGATAGCCGTCCTCGAAATCGATTGTCGCTGTCGCGCGATGCACGCGCGATGTGCCCTCGACGATTTCGAAGAAGCGCTCCTTTGCGAGCGCGCGCGTTTCCTTGCGAAGCGCGCGGATCGTGCCGGTGAGGCGCGCGGTCTGCGGGATGATGTTGTTGGCGCTGCCGGCGTGGAACTGCGTGATCGAGACGACGATGGAATCGAGCGGATCGATGACGCGCGATGCGATCGTCTGCAACGCCGTCACGATTTGCGCGCCGACGATAATCGGATCGACGCATTCGTGCGGCTTCGCGGCATGGCCACCAAGCCCTTCGATGTCGACGATGAAGCGATCGGCCGAGGCCATCGTTGGCCCCGGCGTAATCGCAAACGCGCCGATCGGCAGGCCCGGCGCATTGTGCATCCCGAACACCTGGTCGATGCCGAAACGATCCATCAACCCATCGTCGACCATCGCCTTGCCACCGGCCCCGCCCTCCTCCGCCGGCTGAAAGATGAGCGCGACTGTCCCGTCAAAATTGCGGGTCTCAGCAAGATATTTCGCCGCGCCGAGCAACATCGCGGTGTGGCCGTCGTGCCCGCAGGCATGCATTGCGCCCGGCGTCTGCGAAGCCCAGGCCTTGCCGGTCGCTTCCTCGATCGGCAGCGCATCCATGTCGGCGCGTAAACCGACGACCTTGCCAGCCCCGCGGTTGCGTCCGTGCAGAATGCCGACAACCCCGGTCCGTCCAAGACCGGTCACGACCTCATCGCAACCGAAGCCGCGCAGCTTGCCCGCCACGACATCGGCGGTGCGATGCACGTCGTAAAGAATTTCTGGGTGGCGGTGGAAATCCTGCCGCCATTGCGCGACCTCGTCGGCTAGGTCGGCGACGCGATTGAGCACAGGCATGGGGAGCTCCTTCGCGCCGAAGGAGAGGCTCCAGTCGCACGGCTGTCAACGCGCTGGCGCGTTACCGCATGGCCTCAAGCAACATTTCGTGCATTTTGCTCGCCGCCCGCGCGCGCATTGTGCCCGGGCCTGAAAGACGACGATGCCCAAGACCGAGAAGATTGCCGTCAACGGCATCGAAATGTCCGTCACGCTGGACGGCACGGGACCGCTCGTCGTTCTGTGTCATGGCTGGCCGGAACTGTCTTTCTCCTGGCGACACCAGATTCCAGCGCTCGCGGCGGCCGGTTATCGCGTCGCTGCGCCGGACATGCGCGGGTTCGGCGAGACGAGCGCGCCGCAGGACATCAGCGCCTACACGCTGTTTCACAATGTCGGCGACATCGTTGCGCTGGTTGCTGCACTCGGTGAGACCCGCGCGGCGGTCATCGGGCACGACTGGGGCGCGCCGATCGCCTGGCATTGCGCGATGTTCCGGCCCGACATTTTTCCCGTCGTCGCGGCGTTGTCGGTGCCGCTCGCGCCGCGCGCGAAACGAGAGCCGCTGGAGGCGCTGCGCGCTGCCGGCGTACCCTGGTTCTACTGGCACTATTTTCAGGAGCCTGGCGTCGCGGAAGCCGAGTTCGAGGCCGACGTCGCCCGCTTCATGCGCATCGTCACTTACGGACGCGGCATCGATCTGGTGCTGAAACCCGGCGGAAAATTTCTCGACGGCGGCACGATTCCGGAGACGATGCCAGACTGGCTCGACGAGGTGTCGCTTGCGCAAATGGTCGCCGCCTATCGCAAAAGCGGCTTTCGCGGCGGTCTGAACTGGTATCGCAATATCGACCGCAACTGGGCGCTGACCGCGCCGTGGGATGGCGCGAAGGTCACGCAGCCCGCCCTCTTCATCGCCGGCTCGAAGGATGG
Organism: Beijerinckiaceae bacterium; assembly: GCA_965246795.1. Taxonomy (GTDB): domain Bacteria; phylum Pseudomonadota; class Alphaproteobacteria; order Rhizobiales; family Beijerinckiaceae; genus JAJXWB01. Next base: position 431,584 of record CBDFFN010000012.1, read on the forward strand.
CGTGATCCTCGGGCCCATCGGCCGCAAGAATCTCGAATCGCTGGAGCAACTCGTCCCCAACCTGCGCGAGAAGATCGTGCTCGAGGGCGCAGGCCACTGGATTCAGCAGGAGCGACCCGCTGAGGTCAACGAGGCGCTCTTGCGCTTCCTCCAGTACGACTATCCCGCTTAGTCTGGCGCAAGTACTTTCGATCTGGCGATACAACGCGGCTGCAAGGCACGAAGGGCTTCAGCGGGAACGTCCCGAATTTCGCCGCGATGCCAACGTACCCGCGCGGAACCGGCGGCCCCGCCGAAGGAGACTAATCCGTCCATGCTGCGCCCTGCCCTCTTCATCCTCGCCGCCCTCGCCATAGGAGCGACACCGGCGTTGGCGCAGTCCCGCCGCAAGCCCGATCCGGAGGCCACCGAGCCGGCCAAGACCAAGGGCAAGTCGAACAAGACCGACACATCCGAGACGAGCGATACGAAGGGGAAATCTGCACGCGGCAAGGGCAAGGACGCCAAGTCGAAAGAGACCGACGCCAAGCCCGGCGCAAAAGATGCGAAGGGCAAGCCGCAGCAGGTCGGCACGTTCGGCGATTGGGGCGCTTTCACCGCACAGGGCAAGGGCAAGACCTGCTACGCGCTGGCCGAGCCGCGCGACCGCACGCCCGCGAGCCTGAAGCGCGACAAGGCCTATGTCTTCATCTCGAACCGGCCCGGCGAGAACGTGCGCAACGAAGTGTCGATCATCATGGGCTTTCCTATGAAGGACAATTCGGACGCAAAGGCCGAAATCGGCAACGTCACCTTCGATCTCATATGCAAAGGCGCGAACGCCTGGGTGAAGAATGCCGCGAAAGAAGGCGACTTCATCGAAGCGCTGAAGCGCGGTTCAAAACTCGTGATCAAGGCCTCGTCGATCAAAGGCAGTCTCAACACCGACAGCTATTCGCTGGCCGGCCTGTCCGATGCGATGGCGCGCGTGCAGAAGGACTGTCCCTGAGCTTTCGCATCTCGGCCGCTGGGCTTAGGCTGCGACCCGAAGCAACCCGGAAGCAGCGATGAATATCCGTCCGGAAGTCAGTCTCGACAACGCGCAATTCCTCGCGTGGGCCGAGCACCAGGAGCGCAAGTACGAGCTCGTGGACGGGAGGGTCGTCCTGCAGCAGAATGTGACGCGCGGCCACAACCGCATCTGCATCAACGTCGTCGCAGCCCTCCGGATTCTGCTTGATCCGACCCGCTACGACGTGGCGCAAGGCGATTTCGCCGTTGAAACCGGCGACCGCAATATTCGTTATGCCGATGTCATGGTCGAACCGTTCAGCGACGCGCTTGGCGAACGCACGACCACGAAAGCAATCCTCCTGGTGGAGGTTCTCTCCCCCTCGAGCCTACACATCGACTTTCACGAGAAGCTCGACGAATACAGCGCGCTCGATGCGCTTCAGACGTACCTCATCTGCGCTCAGGACGAACCGCGCGTCTGGGTTTGGACACGCTTAGACGGCGAATGGCCCAAAACCCCGCAAATTCTTGATGAACGCGAGGCGATTATCGAGGTGCCCGCGCTCGGCATCGTCCTGCCGCTGTCGGAAATCTACCGAAACATTCCTTCTCGCTGACGTGACGGCAGACCCCAACCAAGGTCTGGGAGAAAAGCGCTTGCTTCCGGAAGCCGCGGACGCATAGTCCCCGCCCAATCCAAGAACCCGCCCCGCATTTCGCGCGAGACGGCAGGCCATTCAGGTCAGGGCGGAGAACCTAATGTCGGAACGTTTGCACGAAGTGGATGCCGCATGGAAAGCGCGCGCCTTCGTCGATGCCGCAAAGTATGAAGAGATGTATGCGCGCTCCCTCGCCGACCCTAAAGGTTTCTGGGGCGAGCATGCCAAGCGCATCGACTGGATCAAGCCCTTCACGGCCGTCGATGAAAGCACGTTTGGCCCCGGCAAGGTACAGATTCGCTGGTTCGGCGACGGCACGACCAACGTCGCTGCCAATTGCATCGACCGGCATCTCGCGAAACGTGGCGATCAGATCGCCATCATCTGGGAAGGTGACGATCCCTCTGAATCGAAGACGATCACCTATCGGCAGTTGCACGAGCATGTCTGCCGCTTTGCGAATGTGCTTAAGGCGCAAGGCGTCGAGAAGGGCGACACTGTTACAATTTATCTGCCGATGATCCCCGAAGCCGCCTACGCGATGCTCGCCTGTGCGCGCATCGGCGCCGTTCACTCCATCGTATTCGGCGGCTTCTCACCGGATGCGCTCGCCGGGCGCATCGAGGGCTGCAAGTCGAAAGTCGTCATTACGGCGGACGAGGGATTGCGTGGCGGCCGCAAGGTACCATTGAAAGCGAATGTCGATGCCGCGATCGCGCGCGCGAAAGGCATCGTCGCAAGCGTCATCGTCGTGAAGCGCACGGGCGGCAAGATCGATTGGCAGGACGGCCGCGATCACTGGTATGAGGACGCCGTCGGTAAAGCCTCTGCCGACTGCCCGCCGACGGAGATGAATGCGGAAGACCCGCTTTTCATTCTCTACACATCGGGTTCGACAGGTGCGCCGAAGGGCGTCGTGCACACGACCGGCGGCTATCTCGTCTTCGCGTCGATGACGCACCAATACGTCTTCGATTACCACGATGGCGACATTTACTGGTGCACGGCCGACGTCGGCTGGGTCACGGGGCACAGCTACATCGTCTACGGTCCGCTCGCGAACGGCGCGACGACGCTGATGTTCGAGGGCGTGCCGAACTACCCCTCGAACGCGCGCTTCTGGGAGGTCGTGGACAAGCACAAGGTCAACATCTTCTACACCGCGCCGACCGCGATCCGCGCGCTGATGGGCGCTGGCGAAGAGCTTGTGAAGAAGACGAGCCGCAAGTCATTGCGGCTACTCGGCTCCGTCGGCGAGCCGATCAATCCCGAAGCGTGGGAATGGTATCACCGCGTCGTCGGCGACGGCCGTTGCCCTATCGTCGACACATGGTGGCAGACGGAGACCGGCGGCATTCTCATCACGCCACTGCCGGGCGCCATCGCGCAGAAGCCGGGCTCCGCGACAAAGCCGTTCTTCGGTGTCGAGCCGCAAGTAGTCGATGCCGAGGGCAAGATTCTCGAAGGCGCCTGCGAGGGCAATCTCGTCATCGCGCGCTCGTGGCCCGGCCAGATGCGCACCGTGTTCGGGGATCACGAACGCTTCGTGCAGACCTATTTCTCGACCTATGCCGGCAAGTATTTCACCGGCGACGGCTGCCGGCGCGACACGGACGGTTACTACTGGATCACCGGCCGTGTCGACGACGTTATCAACGTGTCCGGCCATCGCATGGGCACGGCAGAAGTCGAAAGCGCGCTCGTCGCGCACGAGACTGTGTCCGAGGCCGCCGTCGTCGGCTTCCCGCACAACATCAAGGGCCAGGGCATCTACGCCTATGTCACGCTGATGCAGGGCGCCGAGCCGACGGACACGCTGCGCAAGGAGCTTGTCGCGTGGGTACGCAAGGAAATCGGTCCCATCGCCTCGCCGGATGTGATCCAGTTCGCGCCGGGTCTGCCGAAGACGCGCTCCGGCAAGATCATGCGCCGCATCCTGCGCAAGATCGCGGAAAACGAACTCGGATCGCTCGGCGACACATCGACGCTCGCCGATCCGGGCGTGGTCGACGATCTCGTGAAGAATCGCGGCGCGGCATAGATTATCTGTCATGCCCGCGAACGCGGGCATCTATTTTGCTGGATTCCTGCTTCGCGGGAATGACAATTTCCCGGGAATAACTGCTCGCTTCACACGTCTCTCCTCCGGTCAGTCACGACCGGAGGTTCATTCTATGAAGTCGATCTATCTCGCCGTCGCCGCGACGGTGCTGTCCGCCACTGCCGCGCTCGCCCAGATGCCCGCAATGCCCGGCGACACCGCACTCGGCAAAGTTCTCACCGACACAAAGAGCATGACGCTCTACACGTTCGACAAGGACACGACGCCCGGCAAGTCGGCCTGCAATGGTCCATGCGCCAGCAACTGGCCCGCGCTGATGGCGATGGGCGAAGCCAAGCCAATGGCCGAATGGACGGTCATCACGCGTGACGATGGTGGCAAGCAGTGGGCCTACAAGGGCAAGCCGCTCTACACATTCGCGAAGGATACAAAGGCTGGCGACACGATGGGCGACGGTTTCCTCAACGGCGCGTGGCACGTCGCGAAGCCTTGATCTTGACGGCGTCCTCTCCCGCACGCGGGAGAGGACTTACGCTCCTGCAATCATCAATTTGTAGTTCAGCGAATCCACCAGTGCCTGGAATGACGCGTCGATCACGTTGGCGCTGACGCCGACCGTCGACCAGCGGTCGCCGTGCCCATCGGCATATTCGATCAGTACGCGCGTCACTGCATCCGTGCCGCCCTGGAACACGCGCACGCGATAGTCGACAAGCTCCGTGTCCTCGATGAAACGCTGGTATTTACCGAGATCTTTGCGCAACGCGAGATCGAGAGCATTAACGGGACCGTTGCCCTCGGCCGCTGAGATCAGCGTCTCGCCGTCGATCCGTACTTTCACGATCGCTTCGGATACAGCCTTCACAACACCGTTCGCATCGAAGCGCCGCTCGACATTCACACTGAAACGCTCGACATCGAAAAAATGCGGTAGTTCGCCAAGCGTCCGCTTCGCGAGCAAAAGAAACGAAGCGTCGGCGCCTTCATAGGCGTAGCCGAGCGACTCTTTTTCTTTTACCTCTTCCAGCAGCGCGACAAGACGTGGATGGTCCTTCGGTAACGACACGCCGAGCCGTTCGAGTTCGGCAAGAATGTTCGACTTGCCCGCCTGATCCGACACCAGCATGCGCCGACGGTTGCCGACACTTTCCGGCGTTACATGCTCATAAGTGCGCGGGTCCTTCATCACGGCAGACGCATGGATGCCCGCCTTTGTCGCGAAGGCCGAGGCACCGACATATGGCGCCTGCCGGTCCGGGGCGCGATTCAACAACTCGTCAAGCGTGTGGCTGATTTTTGCGAGATGCGTCAGCTTCTCGGATGTGACACCGATCTCGAATTTTTCGGCGTAGTCGCCCTTCAGCAGCAACGTGGGGATCAGCGTGACGAGATTGGCGTTGCCGCAACGCTCGCCGAGTCCATTCAGCGTGCCCTGAATGTGCCGCGCGCCGGCGCGCACCGCGGCGAGCGAATTGGCGACGGCATTGCCGGTGTCGTCATGCGCGTGGATGCCGAGATTTGTCGATGGGATTGTCTTTGCGACTTCGGCGACGATCGCTTCGATCTCGTGCGGCAGCGTGCCGCCATTTGTGTCGCAGAGCACGACCCACCGCGCGCCGGCATCGAGCGCGGTTTTCGCGCATTCCAAGGCATAGGCGCAGTTCGCCTTGTAGCCGTCGAAGAAATGCTCGCAATCGAGAATGGCCTCGCGGCCCTTCGCCACCGCCGCCGCGATCGAATCGCGGATTCCTTCGAGATTGTCTTCGAGCGTCGATTCCAGCGCGACGCGCACCTGATAGTCCCAAGCCTTTGCGACGAAGGTGATCGTGTCGCAATCCGCGGCCAGCAAACCCGCGACGCCGGGGTCGTTGGCGGCAGAGCGGCCGGCGCGTTTCGTCATGCCGAAGGCGGCGAATTTCGCCGACGTGAGCGGGTTCTTGACGAAGAACTCCGTGTCGAGTGGGTTGGCGCCGGGATAGCCCCCTTCAATCGTGTCGATGCCGAAATCGTCCAAGAGCGCCGCGATGTGCCGCTTGTCGTCGAGCGAGAAATCGATGCCGGTCGTCTGCGCTCCGTCGCGCAGAGTCGTGTCGAAGAGATGCAGGCGTTCGCGGCTCATTGCTTTGGACCGAGGGTTTTCTTCATGCTCGTGTTGGCGAGCCATTCGTCGCCGAGCGTGATTGTGTTGCGTCGAAACGCCACGAAACTGCGCGCGTCGAAGAGCGGTTTCGCGGTGTCGCTGGCGTCGGCGGTCAGTTCTTTCGCGCCGCGCGCGGTGGCGAGCTTCTCCAGCGCATCGAGCAAGGTCGTCGCGACGCCGCTGCGCGCGACGCGCGGATCGACATAGAGAAGATCAATGTGACCGTTGTCGACGAGCGCGGCGAAGCCGACGGGCACGGCGTCGACTGTCGCGACAAGCGTCAGAGCCTTCTCGACGCGTGTCGCGAGATCGTCTTCAAGCGCCTCGGCCCACGCCGCACACTGCGCCTCGCTGTAGTCTTCGACGGCTATTTCCTCGATGGCTGCACGTGCGATGGACGCGAGCGTCGGGAGGTCGGTCACGATATAGGGACGGAGCGCGATGGTGGTCATTGCTTTACTTCCCAGGTCGTCGTGCCGTCCTTGTTGTCTTTCAGCGCGATGCCCATCGTGAGAAGCTCGTCGCGGATGCGATCGGATTCTTTCCAGTCTTTTTCCGCGCGAGCGGCGAGACGAGTATCGATAAACGATTTGATCGCAGTTTCTTGATCGTCCGAAAGGCGCATGATCTTTCGGCCTGCCAACTGGCGCAGCCCTTTCGCGTCGTTGAAACGAACAAGCCCGAGCACCTCAAGGTCGCCCAGAAATGTCCAAGCATTCTCTTTCGCGTGGCCGATCTCATGCGGCTCGTAGCGCGCAAGACCGGCACTCACTTGTGAGAAACCAGTTACAATCGAAGAAATATTGAGATCGTCGCTCAATTCCCATAGCGTTTGCTGACGAGGCGGCATTCGCACCCAATCGTCGTCAATAAGTTTTTCGCCAACGACATCGATGATTGAGCGCGCCCACTTGCCGAGCAGAGTTTCCGCTTCCTCCAGCGCCTTCACCGTCCAGTCGATCGGCTGGCGATAATGCGTCTTCAGCATCGCAAGGCGTAGCACTTCGCCGGGCCATTTGCGCCCACCAAACTTATCCGTGTGCAGCAGATCGTGGATCGTCACGAAATTCCCGGCGCTCTTGCTCATCTTGGCGCCCTCGACCTGCAGGAAGCCGTTGTGCATCCAGACGTTCGCCATGACCGACGTGCCGAAGCAGCAGCGTGATTGCGCGATCTCGTTCTCGTGGTGCGGAAATACGAGGTCGATGCCGCCGGCATGAATGTCGAACGTCTCGCCCAACAAAGCTGCCGACATCGCGGAACATTCGAGATGCCAGCCCGGTCGCCCAAAGCCCCACGGCGAATCCCAGCCCGGCTCTTCACCACGTGAAGGCTTCCACAAAACGAAATCCGTGTCAGCGCGCTTGTAGGGCGCGACATCGACACGCGCGCCGGCAATCATCTCGTCGAGCGGGCGACGCGACAGTCTTCCGTAATCCGGCATCGACGGCACGGAGAAAAGCACGTGCCCGTCCGCTTCATACGCGTGTCCGGTCTCGATCAGCCGCGCGATCATGCGGATCATGTCGATCGACGCATCCGGCTTCGCTACGAAATCCGTCGCGCGCGGCTGATGCGTCGGCTCCAAACAACCCAAGGCGCGCACATCGTCCTGAAAGATGCGGTTCGTTTCGTCCGTCAATTCGCGGATCGAGATGCCGCGCTCCGCAGCGCGCGCGTTGATCTTGTCGTCGACGTCCGTGATGTTGCGGACATAGGTAACTTTGGTTTTGCCTTTTCCCCCGTCCCAAACTCCCTGCTTTGCTTGGTGCTGGAGCAGCCGGAACAGCACGTCGAACACGATGAGCGGCCGCGCATTGCCGATATGCGCGAGATCGTAGACCGTCGGGCCGCAGGCATAAAGCCGCACATTGTTCGCGTCGATCGGCGCGAACGGCTCCTTCGTGCGTGTCAGCGTGTTGTAGAGCCGCAACTGCGGCTGTTCGGACGACATGACAAATCCTCGGGCCGGCTGGCCGAAAATGTCGTCGCTTGAAGATCAGGCAAAGACGCTTCCGCCAGCACGGGGGCTAGCGAATAATAATCCGGGCGATTGCGGGGCAGCGCGTCATGCGCTGACCATGCGCAATTTCCGCCGCGCCGGTCAAGGTCTTCCGAAAAGGTGCGGGGCCGTTCGCATTGAACCCGGCGATTTCAGGAAAGGTTAACCGGGCACTGCAATGCTTGACGTGTTCAAACGTCGAGTTTCCCATGTTGCTTTCCGCGCACCGTTTCGCTCGTGTCGATCTCGAAGTCCTGCCGCCACTCATCGTGCCGCTGCTGGCGACCTTCCTGCTGCTCGCAGCCGGCGCTGGCGGAGCCCGCGCTGCGAATACTTTCGTGATCTCCGACAACGAAGGCTACGGCATCATGGATTGCGTCACGGACGGCAAGTCCTGCGGCCGCGTCGTCGCGGACGCCTGGTGCGAGGCGCATGGCCACGGCCCTGCAAAGTCGTTCGGACGTGCCTCCGACATCACCGGCGCGACGCAGGTTTCGACCGAAACACCGACGCAGATCAAGCCGGACGCCGCCGTCGTCGCCTGCGGCGACTAGGACTTTACAGAACCCTTGTTGGTGTGAAACGGCGGCAGTTCGCTCGCAGCCGGCGGAAATAGCCTGAACGACAAAACGATCGTTCCGAACAGCACGATAAATGCGACTAGCGCATGCGGACTGCCGCTCGGCACGCCGTAGAATGCCAACGCATCCGTCGTACCGGGGATCATCAGCGACCCCACACCCATCAGAAACCCGCCCGCCGCCTCGCGAATGAACCGCGCTCGCTGCGGCAAGCGCCAGTGAATTTCGCCGGCCCAATGACGCATCGCAAAAGCACCCGCGAGCAATGCGAGGAAGCCGACTCCCGCGGCCACGTAAGTGCCGGTGCCATGCAGCGCCTCGGTGGCGAGCTCGAGCCAGGTCACATGCGTCTGCAGACTGTAGAGCAGCGCCGCGAAGGCGCCGAGCAGCAGCGGCGGCCCGAGGTGCCGGACACCGCCTCGCCACCACGCGATCAGAATGAACACGACGATCAGCAGCGCCATCGCGCCGACCAGCGGCAGCTGCACCGAACCTGCCCATGCCGGCTTCTGGTCCATGATCATGGTGCGAGGTAGCAGCGCCACCGCCGCCAGCAGACCGCCGATGGTCGCAAGTGCGCCGAGGTCACCGCTGGCCAAGCGGCCGACTGTGCCGATCGAACAAGCCGCGTTGAGCCGCGCGCCAATCGCGAAAGTCACCGCGCCCACCAGCGTCATCGCGGTTGGCCAGGTCCACGGCGCCGGCTTGTGCCAGCCCGCTTGCTCCGTCGCGAAGAGCACGAGCGCGCCGATGGCGCTGACGGCCAGAAGGCCTGCGACTGCCTGGAACCGCCCGTGCGAGAGGTCGTGGGCAGCGCGCATCATGCAGAGGTTCGAGCGCGCCAGTGCGCCGCCAGCCAGCAGGCCGAGAACAGCCGCGATGACGATTGAAACCGTCGCGACGGGCATCGGCTGTTCCATAGGCTCAGTCCTTCAAGGAATCGGCGCAGCGCGCCACATCCCCTGCCCCGCCCCAGGGCGCGATCGGCACGGCGGTGGTGGAGTTTTTGGGAGAGCCTTCCACGAGCTTGTCGGAATAGACCATGTAGACGAGCACATTGTGCTTCGTGTCGCAGCCGCGCACGATCTGCATGCGCTTGAAGAGCAACGACCGGCGCTCGCTGAACACAACGTCGCCTTGCGCAAATTTCGCCTTTAGCTTGATCGGCGCAAACTGCCGGCAGGCGATCGAAACGTCGGACGTCTCCTCGGCAACGCCGAACATGCCCGACACGCCGCCGCGCTCCGGCACGGTGTAGTGGCACACGACGCCTTCCACGACCGGGTCCTCGAGCGCATAGGTCGCAAGCTTGTCGTTCGGCGTCAGCAGTTTGAACGTCGTCGACTTCCGGAAGATCAGGTCCGGCCCTTCGTCGGCGCGCGCGACGCCCGCAAGGATCAGCCCGAGAATGAAAGCGAAGAGTACGAGGCGCATGAATGATCCGCGTCGGGTCAGGAGACGGGCATCATATGGCCACGTTTTCCTCCGGTCGCCAGACGGGCTAGACACCTCCCGTTCACCATTTCGTAACCATGATCGCGGTGCATTGAGTCGCCCGCATGCGGAGCAGGACAGTTTTGATGGGTCGCCGGACGGCGCGAATCTCGCAGGCTTTGGGCGCGGCGGCGCTGCTGCTGTCGCAGCTTTGCTCGACACCTGTGGCGCAGGCGCAGGCGATCGACTGCAACAGGCTGGCGGCGCAGATCGCTGCGGCCTCCCCTCGCGCCGGCGGCGGTGGCGGCCAGTATGCCGCGGCAGCCGGCAAGCAGCGCGCCGAACTCGCGCGCATGCAGGGGTATGCGAACAGCCTCGGCTGCGACCGGCCGGACTTCTTCCTCTTCGGCAATCGCTCCCCACAGTGCGGCGGCATCAACGCCCAGATTTCTCGCATGCAGGCCAACCTGCAGGGCCTGACGCAGGCGGCCGCCTATGGCGGCGACGGGGCGCGCGCGGCACTCCAACAGCGGTTCGACACCTATTGCCGCGGCGCAGGCGGCTACGGCACGGCCACGAATTTCTTCGACCAGCTCTTTGGCGGCGCGCGGCGTCCCGTCGAGGAGACACCCCAGATCATGGTGCCGCCCGAGGAGGAGCAGCAGGCCGGCAGCGGCGCGCGAGGCGGCTCACAAGCGCTATGCGTGCGCAGTTGCGACGGCGGCTATTTCCCGATGAGCGTGGCGGCGAGCCGTCGCGATCTCGGCGACCTGCAGGAGTTGTGTTCCGCGCTCTGCCCCGGCACCGAGGCGAAGCTTTTCACGCGCGTGCCCGGCCGCGAGATCGGCACTGCCGTGTCGGCCGATGGCAACGCCTATGCCGATCTGCCGAACGCGCTGAAATTCGAGAAGACGTTCGACAAGAGCTGCACCTGCAAGCCGGCCGACAAAAGCTGGGTCCAGGCGCTCGCCGACGCCGAACGCCTGCTCGGGGAGAACCGGCGCGGCGATATCGTCGTGACACCGGAGCGCGCGGAAGAATTGTCGCGTCTGGCCGGACCGGCCGGCGGCCGCGAACGGCCTTCCCGCAAGGATGCGAAAACGGCCAAGGCTGGAGGTCCCACGCCAGTCGAGGAAACCGCAGCGCCAGCCGAGAAGCCCGCCGACGCGACGGGCGCGCTTCGCGGTTCGGACGTCAAGCCGCGCATGCGCGTAATCTCGCAATAGCGCCGGCGCGACCGATCAGCGGCAACAGTTTCGCCAGTTCCGGCCCATCCTCGCGACCGGTCAGAGCAAGGCGCAGCGGGTGGAACAGCGCCCGACCCTTGCGGCCGGTGTGTTCCTTCAGCGCCGATGTCCAAGCGGACCAGGTCGTCTCGTCGAAGGGCTCCGGCGGTAGCAGGTCCGCCGCTGCTTCGCCGAAGGCGGCATCCTCGACGACAGGCACAATTTCCCCGCAGGCGACGCGCCACCAGTCCGCGACATCGGCGAAACGCACGAGATTGCCCCGTACCGCGAGCCAGAACGGCTCCGCCTTGTGGCCGACGATATCGAGCGCGGCGAGGCGCTCGCGCACGGCTTCGAAATCAAGCAGGTGCAGCGTTCGCGCTGAGAGACCCCGTAGTTCCGCCGCGTCGAAACGCGCTGCGGCGCGCGAAACATGCGAAAGCTGGAAACGCGACGCGAGGTCGGCCAAAGACGACACGGCATGCACGTCGTCCGATGAGCCCGTGAGGACGGCGAGCGCGCTGACCGCCAGCGCCTCGATGCCGTCGTCGCGCAAGGCGCCGAGCGACAACGCACCGGTGCGCTTCGAGAGCCCCGCGCCGGACGTATCCAGCAACAGATTGTGATGCGCGAAGGCCGGGATGCGCTCCGCACCCGCCAGAGCTTCGAAAAGCTGAATCTGCACAGCCGTGTTGGTGACATGGTCCTCGCCGCGGATGACGTGCGTGATGCCGAGATCGATGTCATCGACAACGGAGGGCAGCGTGTAGAGATAGCTGCCGTCCTCGCGCACGAGCACGGGGTCGGACAAGGACGCGCAATCGATCCGCGTCTCGCCGCGCACGCCGTCCACCCACGACACGCTTCCCGCGTTCAGGCGAAAGCGCCAGTGCGGCTTGCGGCCTTCGGCCTCCAAGCGCGCGTAATCGGCGTCGGTCAGCGAAAGCGCGGCGCGGTCGTAGACCGGAGGCAAGCCGCGCGCCTGCTGGCGTTTGCGACGCCGCCCGAGCTCATCTGACGTTTCGTAAGCGCGGTAGAGGCGGCCGCTCTCGATCAACCGAAGCATCGCGGCGTTGTAAAGCTGCAAACGCTGCGACTGACGCACAACAACGTCGGGCACAACGCCGAGCCATGCAAGATCGACCTCGATCACGCGCGCAAAGTCCTCGCGCGAGCGAGCCGCATCAGTGTCGTCGAAACGAAGGACGAAGCGGCCTGCGCCCGCGAGCCGGACGATATAGTTGATCAGCGCCGTACGCGCATTGCCGATATGGATGTGGCCTGTCGGCGATGGCGCAAAACGGACGACGGGAGGCGATGACATGCTGCCTTGTCGCACCGACGATGTCGAATGTTAAGGCGGCCAAGCCGCCTAAAGATAAATGGCGATAATCGCGTTATTTTTCGTTCTTGCTCGAAGACACGGAGCCACCTCTTGCTCCGGCCCGCATGGCAAGTTCCCGATCGACCGCAAACGACCGCCGCTCCGGCGGAACATTGCGCCCACCGCGCTGTGCGATCTCGCGACGCCGCTCCGGGTCCATCGCCGCGAAGCCGCGACGCTTCTTCGCTTCATCCATCCCCGGTTCCTTTCGTTCGAGGCTTCAGTTAAGCCGTCGAGCGGAGGGTGGCATTATCAAAGGTTACCGTTGCGCGGCGATCCGGTGCGCCACGCGCCCATCGACCAGCAACTTGCCGGAAAGAAGCAAGAACGGATGGATCAGGCGACAAGACCGACGCAGTCGAACACCGGCGGGTATCCCACGATCCTGCGCCAGATTTTGCGCAGCACGATCCACTTCCTGTCCTACCACTTCATCTATGAGCGGCAGCGCACGCGCACGACCAAGGCCGCAGGTTTCACACTGACCGTGCCGCCGACCGTCTTCCACCCGCGCTGGTTCCTGACCAGCGAATATTTCGCAGGTTTTATCGGCGCACTCGACCTTGCTGGCAAAACCGTCGTCGATGTTGGAACCGGCTCGGGAATTCTCGCGCTCGCCGCGGCGCGTGCGGGCTCGAAAAACGTCGTCGCCGTCGATATCAATCCGAACGCTGCAAAGGCCGCTTCCCTGAATGCGTCCGCCAACGGCCTCCGCGATCGCGTCGACGCGGTCTGCTCGAACCTGATATCGGCGCTGGCACCGAAGCCGACCTTCGATGTCATCATCTCGAGCCCACCCTCTTTCGCCGGCGAGCCGCGCGATATCGCCGACCGCGCGTGGCACGCGGGTCCGGGCTACCGCGATATCGTGGCTCTGTTCGCGCAGGCGGGCGAACGCATGGCGCCCGGCGGCACGATGTATCTTCTACTTTCGTCCGATTCCGACCTCGCGCTTATGGACCGGCTTGCCAGGGATTCCGGCTTCACGTCGCGGCCGGTCAACGAAACCTCGATTTTCGTCGAGAAGTTCATCATCTACGAGGTTCGCCGGGCGACCCGCAATAAGAGCCTCTGCAAAGCCCGTTGCTGATCAAAACTAAGTCGACTACGAACCACGCGCGCCTATAACTTATCTTGGCTGATGCTTCAGCAATGCCTGAACTGCGCCATCGGGGTACCTCGGCGCGGGGTGTGACGAACATCACATCTCAGGCGTAAAAAGCGGGCGCATGCTCGAGCTTGGCGCTGGAACCAATCTGCGTAATTCCAATTGCCCCATTGGCGGCAGGGCCAATCGTATAAGTGTGTCTGCTCGGTAAGTAATTTGCAGGGCTGCGAAGATGACGAACGTCCTGGTTCGAAAACTGGAACTATTCGGACCCATCGGGGACGATGATCGAGCACTACTGAACAAAATTACCATGAAAAGTCGGGTTATCGGCCCGAACAGCCGCATTATTGGTGAGGGAGACAACCCGGACGACGTTCATCTTGTCCTCGAAGGACTTGCTTGCCGCTCGAAGATTACGTCGCACGGTAAAAGAACGATTTTTGCCCTTCTTCTCCCAGGCGATTTTTGCGACCTGAACGTCTTCATCCTGAAGTCGATGGATCACGACATCCGCACTATCGCTCGCTCGCGTCTCGTAGAAATCCCACGCGCCACCGTTCTCGAACTGACAAATCGGCCGACGATCGTCCGCGCGCTCTGGTGGGCGACGCTCGTCGACGAGGCGACATTGCGCGAATGGCTTGTCAACATTGGCCAGCGCGACGCTCTGCAGCGCATGGCGCACCTTTTCTGTGAACTTCACATGCGCATGAGTTCGATCGGGCTCGCGGAAGGCGGCCACTTCGAACTGCCTATCAGTCAGGCCGCACTCGGCGACGCGCTCGGCATCTCGCCCGTACACACAAACCGGATGTTGCAGGATCTGAGAAGCGAAAATCTCGTCGACTTCCGATCAAGGCAAATCAAGATCCCCGACGTGCGCCGGCTGCACAGGATGTGCGATTTCAATCCCAACTACCTCCACCTCGACGGCGGTAAAAAGGATGAATCGCGGGCCGGTGAGGGCACTGCGATTTTACGCAGGTCCGCATAAGCCGGACTGTCACATCGACGCGAGTTACGACGCTTCGATGATCGGCCACGCGCCTGGTCGCATCTTGCGATCAACCGAAACCGTGTGACGCACGACACAGCGCTGCACGCATTCCCCGCGCAGCAATCACTTATCGTGACGAACATCACAAGCGTGCCGACGAATGCACCTTAAACCCGTGTTCATGCCGACGCGCCCCAGCGACGGCCGCAGGAATAGGGAATACGATGATGAACACCACCAAGCGCTTCGCCCTCGCTTTCGGCCTCGCTACTTCGCTTTCGATCGTCGGGGTCGCGCCCAGCCACGCCTTCTCCTTTAATCCGATCAAGATCGCGAAGTCGGCTGTGAAGACGGCCGGCAAGGTCGCCGGTGGCGCCGTAAAGGTGGCTGGCAAAGTCGTCGAAGGCGGCGCGAAGGGTGTCGCGAAAGGCGCGACAGCGGTTGCGAACACAGGCCTCAAAGGCGTGTCGGCCGTCGGCGATATTGCTAAAAAGGGCACGGAAAAGGTACTCGAAACCGGCAACAAGATTCCCGGTGTGAACGTATTCACCAAGGTCGCGACCATCGGCTACTTGGCAGCCGCCTATAAGACGAAGTGCAACGACAGCTATTGCGTGAACAAGGGACCGCGCGTGTTCATCCCCGGCCAGATCGGCAGCTCGAAATCCGCGCTGACGGCGCAGCCGGCTCCCAAGGTCTTCAAGCAGACGGGCCACCCCGTCGTCGCGTCGACACAGGCCGCGCCGAAAGTCTTTATCCAGACCGGCCGCTCGGTCGCCATCGCACCAGTGAAGGTTCACACGGTGGCGTTGCCTGCGACCGCACGGCAGATCCCGGCAATCAACCTCGCGAAGCCGCCGGCCCTCGCCCACCGCTGAAACCGACACTCGAGACAATTCAGAGGCGGTTGCGATGCAGCCGCCTCTTTTGCTTGCCAGAACGCATGATGCGGCTGGCTGCAAAGACGTAAGTCGGGGCTGGCGCACCCGGCACGATTCGAACGTGCGACCTCTGCCTTCGGAGGGCAAAAATGGGGCTTTGCCACTTATTGATGGACCTTGCAGCGATTTGCTGACCAACTGTTTTTGTTCGTATTTCTGTTTGCTAACCCTTGAAGCGACTTGCCAGCGTTTGCGTGGCGGCGTTACCTAGTCCGCTACCTAGGCCTGATTTGCCTAGTTTAGGGCAGCGCTCGCGGATGGCATCCAAGACGGCACCAATAGGTCTCGACGAGGTCCGGAAAATGGGCCCTGGTGACGATCTTTGGGACACGAAAGTCACCGGCTTCGGTGCGCGCCGGCAGCGCAGCTCTGCGATCTCCTACGTCGTCATGTATCGCGCTGATGGTCGGCTTCGGCGGCACACCATCGGCCGGCACGGTGCACCCTGGACGCCCGACAGCGCGCGGAAAGAAGCGCGACGAATCCTGGGCAGCGTTGCAAGCGGCAGCGACCCAGCAACGACGAAAGCAGAGGCTCGATCGGCGCCAACGGTCTCGGCATTGTGCGACAGCTATTTCAAGGATGCGGAAAGCGGCCGTCTGCTTACGCGTCGGCGCGCCGCCAAGAAAGCGAGCACTCTGGCGACGGACAAGGGTCGTATCGAGCGGCACATCAAGCCGCAGCTCGGCTCACTGAAGGTCGCTGCGGTAACGCGCGCCGATATCGAGCGCTTCATGCATGCTGTGGCCGACGGAGAAACCGCCGCTCGCGTCAAGACGGTAAAGCGAGGGCTTGCACGTGTCACCGGCGGACGCGGGGCGTCGAGCCGCACGGTCGGCTTGCTAGGCGGCATCTTCGCTTACGCAGTGCGCAGGGGCATGCGTGACGACAACCCCGTGCGCGGCGTCGAACGTTTCGCGGATGGCAAACGCAACCGCCGACTCTCAGATGACGAGTACGCGGCGCTCGGCGCCGGCATGACGAAGCTCGACAACGTACTTTGGCCCCCTGCCCTCGCCGCAGCTCGATTCCTTGCGCTGACCGGCTGGCGCAGCGGTGAAGCGATCAAGCTGACACGCGCCGAAGTCGACATAAGCCGACAAACTGCATCGCTTGGCGATACGAAGACTGGCGCTTCAACGCGGCCTTTGTCGACGCAGGCGTGCGCTATCATCAAGGCGCAAGGCAAAGCTGGTGATCTCGTCTTCGCGGCGTCTCGTGGCAACAGCGTCCTCTCCGGCTTTCCAAAGCTGTTCGCGAAGATCGTTACGGCGGCGAAGCTGTCATCTGACGTCACCCCGCACGTGCTGCGGCACTCATACGCGTCCGTTGCATCCGACCTAGGCTACTCCGAAGCGACGATCGCGGCGTTGCTTGGGCATCGTTCCGGCTCTGTGACGAGCCGCTACATCCATTCGGCGGACGCAGTGTTGCTGGCTGCATCCGACGCCATTGCAAGTCGGATCGCGACGCTTATGACCGAAAGAAATGGCAGCGCCCATGAGTGACGACGAAAGGCCGAGCTTGTGGGACGAAGACGTGGTGCAGCGACTTCTGCGCACTGCGCAAGCCGCCATCGCTGATCCAATAGTAAGTGATCAAGAGAAGCGCTTGCTGCGCTCATGCATTCGCGGATTAAGTCTCGATTGCCAGATTGCAGACGAAATAGATAGTCAGCCGTTACGAGAAGTTGTTATCGGCCTTCTAGAAATTTCCAACAACATCCTCACGCACTCTCAGCACGCCGAAGTCGCAAAATCGTCTATCGATGAGGCAGAGCGGCGACTGCTTTCGCGCGCCGGTCAACAGAGTGCGGTCACGCGAAAAGCGCTTGCCGAAAAATGGCAGCAGCATGCCGACGATTTGATACCGGAGATCGAGAAAGACGGTCCGCTCTCGAACGCTGCTATGGCTGACGAGCTTCGTCACCGGTGGAAACTGGAAAATCCAAAAGCCCCAAGCGCACGTCATCTCGCCCGATATCTAGCGGGCCGCATGATGACATGAACTGTTCGTGTCTGACGCGAACAGTAAATGTCGGACACGAACAGGTTCGTGTCGTGGCGCGTAAGCAAGGCATGTGAACATTAGCTGCCATCGCACTCAAACGAAGCGGTGGATCACAAATGTCTCCCCTCCCCCATGACGACAATGCGCTTTTGACGAGAAGCGCCACTGCCCAAGCCCTGACAGCCGCGGGTTACCCGGTCACGTTGGCTACGCTCGCAACGATCGCTACACGCGGCGGAGGTCCCGAATTTCAAAAGTTTGGAGCGCGGCCGCTTTACCGTTGGGGCGCCGCAATCGCATGGGCAAAGGGTCGGCTAAGCAAGCCGGTCCGGACTACATCCGAACTTGAGGCCGCGTGATCAGTGGCCTTCAGAAAAGCGACGGGCCGCGCCGCCGTTAAGGCGAACGCGACCCGCTTGAACATTGAGTGCTTTGGTCGGCTGCTCGATGGACAAGATAGCTTCACACCGCACATTCTTCAAACGGAAAAGATCAGCAGACGTTTTGCTCTGCAGGCTGCGACTGCGGCGCTCATCGCGGAACTCGCATTCAGAAGCGAGGTGCGTCGATGAACACTGACAATTTTGACCACAGGTGCGAGAGCGTCGTCGTGCGCGAGCAGCGCGCTCTCGCTGTCTTCCTCAATGGTGACGGAAGCGTCGTTGTCCGACAGGAATGCGCCTGGCCGGATGAAACGGAGGATCCATATGTTCTGATCCGACCGGAGAATGCCGAAGCCGTCGCACGCGCTATTTTGCGCGCAGCAGCCGAGGCGCGGGGTGACGACGCCGTAACGCATGAAAGCGTCACGTTACCCGTCACGCGTAACGCGTCGAGCGCGTCACGGCAGAAGAGATATCGCGAACGGCACCGTAACGTTGTCACAATCACCCGTGACGCTGTGAAGGATGTCGGCGTAACGGCCGTCACTACAAACACCGACGAGCTCGCTGTATGAGCCGCGCGCGGAAGAAAAAGCGCTCGGCGCCGAACGGGCCGTTCATCTTGCACACGCTCGAAGATGCGGCAATCTCCGGCATGGCTCGCGCTGCCGGACAATGCCCGGCGTGTGCTTGATCGTCTCGAGGTCGAGCATGCCTCACACGGTGGCAGCGAGAACGGCAAGCTGGTTTGCCCTTACAGGGACTTCGTCAAAGCAGGGATTCGTCGAGCATCGATCTCACGAGCAATTCGAGAGTGCCGCGCGCTCGGCTTTGTTTACGTCACGGTCCAGGGAAGTCGCTCCATTTCAGACGAGCGGTGGCCGTCTCAATATCGGCTGACCTATGCGCTCGGCCGCGGCGACAGCCCCGATCCGACAAACGATTGGCGCAAGTTCGAGACCTTGGAAGCTGCAGAGAGGGCTGCGCGCGACGCTGCATTGGAAAGGAACGTGGGCACTCAGGCGCCTTCGAAAAGAAAAAAGCTGGACGCAAAAACGAGCCCAGAGCCGGACGCGAAAACGCTACCAAATCGGACGTTTGCCGGACGCGAAAACGAGCCACCAAGGCCGGACGCGAAAACGAGCCACCTTTATATATCTACGGCTACCCGCCACGAGACGCCCATGCCGTTGCAGCGCTCGCAGGTCCGAGCATGACCGCGTCCGTCAGCTTCGATCTCTCGGTGCTCGTGTCGCTTCGACGCGCGAAAGCTCTCGGCGTCATCATCGAGCCGATGGCGGGCGACGATGGGGTGACGGTCGAGCCTCCGAAGGGCAGACATCGGGCGGCGGCCGTCCGGCTAATCGCCGGCCTGTCGGAGGCCAACCCCGACTATCGGGACGCCTTTATTAAAGCGGCGCGCGCATCGAGCGACGCCGCTGCGCAAGGCGGTGCAGCGTGATGACGCTCGCACAACACCAAGCGGGCGCACCACGCGGCTGCACAAGCCACGGCACTGTCGCCGGCGGTGCTTCGTGTGCATCCGGCCGATCTCTTGCGGGCAGCTCGTCATCGCGTCGCGCGCCCCAACGCGCTCAAGTCATCTCGTCCCGGCCGTCGAGGCAAAAGAGGTACTTTTTTCAAACTTGGTTCGATCGCGGGCCGCAGCGCCCCAGCAAAAACGCTAGTTTCCCTGGAGAAATTCTGATGCAACGACGACGCGCAACGCAACGCTCTTCGAAAGACGACCCCTCGCTCCGAAAGCCTGATCTCGATTACCGAGGCCGCGCGCGCATATCGGCGTCCACAAGTCAACGCTCTCAGCCGGCAAATCGCCTCTGAGCGCGAATCATCCGTAGCGCATGCGGGGCAGAGTTCGTCTGTCGGAGGTGCTCGTGAGGATCGAGCTGCGAACATCGATCCGACGCGCCGTCGCGCGACAACTGCAACGTTGCGTGGTGACCACGCAACACGCAACGCACAAGGTTGCGCGAGGCGTCGAGAGTCCGCAGTCGGGTTACGCGCCGTTCGATCCTGACGCTGTGGGGGTGGGTTGGCGAAGGCCTGATCGAGGATATCGTCGCGGCCGCCGTCATGGCGGGTGCGCCGATGCAGGTGGCGTACTCGATCGCCAGGCATATCGAAAACGAGACCGGCTACTATCTCGAGAAGAACGTTCGGCTTCGTGCCGAGAGGCTTCGGTGTGGTTGATTGGCAAGAATTCGCCGCCCGCGCCGGCGAGCCGGTCGACCTTGCAGCCTGGGAAACGTGGTGGCGATCACGCGATCCGACCGCGTCGATCGGCGCAGGGCTAGTCCCGATATGCCTAGCTCCAACATCGATGCCCTCGTCACCCTCGCTCACCGGCTTCTCGAGGTCGCGCAGGACCTGCAGGCGCGCGAGCATAGTGACGACGATCGGCTGTTGCCGCCCGATCTGATATCCGATAAAGGCTTGCGGCGCGGCGAACTCCACGTGAGCGAGATAAGGTCTTGCGCGCGAACGCACGCAAGCTCGGCGTGGAAATCTTGAAAGTTTGCGGTCGAGACAAGATCGCTCGCTCGGCACTATCCCGCTTTGTGCGAGCGGCCTGACCGTTTGGACATTTTCGCCCCTGTCTCGGGCATTTTCGTCCTCTTCCGGCGCTCGCGGAAAGCCTTCATCTTCGGCGTATGAAGGGACAATCCAAAGCAAAAACTCTCGACTAGCCGAACTCGCCGACGATGTTGCTCGCTTGCAGGCAGACATCGAGACCGCTGACAAAAGCGTTGCCGAGGCGGAGGCCGCTTATCGCGTCAGTCTTACGACCGGTGACATGCAGGCGCCGCGCACGGCACAGAACGCCATTCACGACGCGAAGATCGCCCTCGATCGTGCGAAGGCACTGCATGAGATTGCCGCCGACCGCCTTCGTGTTGCTCGACGCGCTGACGACGAAGAGAAACGCCTGCGAGCGGTATGCCGCTGCGAAAAAGCTCGCTGACGACGCTCGAACGAAGCTTACGCAGGAGTACGAGGCGGCCGCGCGCAAGATCGTCGATATCCTCATCTGCATCGCGCAAGCCGACCTGGCGATCGCCGATGTGAACGGCGACCTGCCGAAGGGTTGCGCGGCCATCGAAAGCCCGGAAGCGATCCGGTCAATCGAAGGTAGACCGGTCGAAGTCATCCGAGAGGAGATTGTGGACCTCTGGGCGTTCGAGATGACCGGACAGGCGATCCCCGATGGCGCCAAGGTCGTGGAGACCACGGAGGGCATTTTCTCGTACAGCGGCCAGGCGGTCCACAAGCGACCGTTCCGCAGAGTGACGGAGTATTCTGCCGAACGATCGCCTTCTCGCGAGCCTCTCGCGCTTAAACTTGCGTTGCCTGGTTTAGACGGTCTGACAGACATTTGGGAACAGTCGCCGGCATACATCTCGACGATCACGCCAGATGACGTGCTGCTTCAGGCGGCCGGGCTCCTCCGTGAGCAGCTCGCGCAGGAGAAACGTGAGAAGACGGCCAAGCGAATTGCGCGGACGCGCCTCGAGCCGTTGCCCATGCCGCCGGCACCGAAGCCTCTAAGAGTGATCGCATCCGGCCAGATCGGGATGGCATGATGAGCCAAATTGTCTCCCCCCTCGTCGCTACGATCCGACAAGCAAAAGCGATGACGCCGCGCGAAGCGAAAGCCGCGATGATGGCAAGCATGAAAGCCGAGATCGCAAAGCAGCCGGACCTCAACTCGGATCAGGCCGACGTGGTCGACGCGATGGTCGATCCGCAGGGCGCGATCTTGGCGAACATGCGCCGGCAGCTCCGTAACGCGCGGGCGCTGTGATGATGAACTGCCCGGACATAGACGGAGACGGACGCGTAGAGGCCGAGGCCTACGTGCGCGGCATACGTCATCTCTGCGCGCATGCCGGATGCCCGGATGAAGCTGCAGTTCTCATCGCCGCTGACGTCCCGCTCGACGACGCCATGATCGACCTTGCCGTTGCCGTGCGCGCCAGCCGCGTCTCCGAACTATCCGCTGGCCACAAACACGAGGTCGTCTCCGTCCATGTCCATTAAGTCAAACCAATTTCTCTTCGGGGCGACCTTTGACGGCTCCGCGGCCAGTCGAACAGCGAAAAGTGCACCTCCGGGCCCCGACAGCTTTCAGGCCGGTCAAGGTGTGCGCGGCCGCATCCATCACCCGCATATCGATCGCATCCGTGCCATCGCTGCGCGCGCCGCGAAGATCGCGCCGATCGCGGCGAAGGCCGCGCGCATTTGTCGGGCCATCCCACGCGAGCGTCGTGTCCGCGCAGTTGCCAACGTGGCGACGCTCGCAAAAATCACCGAGGAGCAGAAACCGTGTCCGTGAAGGTCGACCTCAAGACGCCGATCAAGCTCGGCGAGAAGACGATCGCTTCGATCACCCTAAAGCCGCCGACATATCGGCTGCTTATGGCGTTCGGCGAACCCGTCACGCTCGCAACGAAGGACGGCATCTCGCTCTTCACCGAGAACGTCGAGACGATCCGCCTCTATCAAGAAGAGTGCGTCGACTGCGATCCGAACGCGCTCGGGCTGCTCGAATTCGACGACGCCATCGCATTGAAGGATGCGATGGTTGGTTTTTTCCAGAAGGCGAGAGCGACAAGTCGGCCATCGACGTCATCCGACGATACGCGCGCGTCCTCGCCTTCCGGTTCGGCGTCGACGTTCGAAGCATCCACGATCTGACTGTGGAGGAGATCGTGCACTGGATCGATGAAGCCGGCACGTATCTCGAAGAATTTGGAGCGAAGTAGATGGCCGCCAGAACGATCGAGACCCGCGCCGTCATTTCGGCACAGGATCAGACCGGCAACACATTCGCCGCGGTCGCCCAGAAGCTGAAAAAAATGGAAAGCGCCGCGGAGCAAGCGTCGCATCGTATGCAGTCCGCCGCGCGCTTTCCGGCCCAGCAGGTCGAAAGCTCGATGCGACGTGCGATGACGTCAGCTGTCGTCGTCAACGCGGTGCAAGGCGGTGCTGTGGCGCTTGGGGTCGAGCGTCGTCGTGCAACGCATCATTCAACAGGCATCGTCGCGCCTGCACGAGCAAATCCGCATGTCGACGTCCGGTATGACGCAGCGCGAAATCCGTAGCGCGAACGCCGAGACCGAAAAGTTGGCGCGAGACTACAAGCCGGTCGGGCAAACCGACATGCTCCACATGGTGCGGAACGCGCGGTCCGTCGTCGGCTCCTACACCGAAGCGGTCGACATGATGCGACCGCTGCTCGACCTGCGCGTCATCTCGCAGCACACGCGGCCGCATGCATCGGCCGAAGAGATCAACACCGATTTCGACCAGCTTGTAAAGTCCGCCGAACTTGCCGGCGTGACGAGCAACCACAAGAAGTTCGAGCGCTACATCGAAGGCATCGCGAAGGCGATGAACGTTTTCGGCGACACGATCCGCCCGCACCAATTCATGGAGGCCGCGCAATACGGCCGGGCCGCGACGATGGGATGGTCGCCAGAATTTGTCGCCGGCATTCTCCCCACGATGATTCAGCATCACGGTGGATCGCAGGCTGGTACGGCAGCCGCGTCGTTCTATTCGTCGATCGTCGGCGGCAAGATGTCGAACCTCGCCGTCAACCAGCTCAACAAACTCGGCTTGCTCGACGACTCGAAAGTCATCCGGACGAAGACCGGCAACATCAAGGGCGTCGATCCCGGCGGCATCAAGGGCAGCGACACAGCTCGGACCGATCCGAACAAATGGGTCTGGGATTACTACGGGCCGGCGCTGAAGCGAGCCGGCATCACCTCTGCGTCAGCGATCGCGGAGACGACATCGCGTGTCTTCTCAAACCGCGTGGCAGCGCAATTCGTGACGGAACTGATGACGCAGAGGGTCTTGTTCGAAAAAGATGCTGCGCTCACCCACGGCGCAAAGGGTCGAGATGCGGCCCGCGAGATCATGGACCGCGACCTCGATCAGGCGAAAAATGGTCTGGTCAACGCCGTCAATTCGCTCGCCGCCGCGCTCGGAGCGCCTTTCATGCCGAGTTCTGTGTCGCGCACAAACAGTGCAGCGTCGTGGATCCTTCGCGCGGCGCAATACGCGAATAACGACACACCGACGGCCGTACTTGGGGCAGCAGGCGCCGCTGGGGCGAGCGTAGGCATGCTCTCGATCATGGGTCGTCTGGGTCTTGGCATGCTGGGTGTGGGTGCGGCCGGCATAGCAGCGCCCGCTGCGGCGACAGGCATCGGCCTAGCGGGGCTCGGAGCATTGTGGCTCGGCGCCAAAGGATATCAGAAACTTCAGAGGGCCGGCGAAGAGGCTGGCATCAACTACAACGTCACCGATGCCACAAAGCTGGCTGGACTACGCAGAGAACGCGATGCGCTCGAAGCAGAGATCGCCGGCGTTCGACCGACGCGGCCTTTCGCGAACGGCGGCTTCAACCCGGTGATCGACTATCGCAAGGACCGTATCACGGCCCTCAACGCACGCATCGCGTCGAGCGAACAGCGGATTTTTGAGAACAGCCTTGGCAACGTCGCGCCAGGGCTGCTGGCTTTCGGCCAGATGCCGGCCAACCGTATCACTGGCGCTGGGCGGCTTCAGACATGGTCGAAGCCTGGCACGATGGGCCGTTCGGTCAGCTACGACGAAGCGATGCATCCCGGCGGCCGCAGCGACGCCACGCGGCCGAATCTCGCGCCTGCAGCCTCAAAAGGTCGACGTGAGCGTGAAGGCCGAGCCCATGCACATCGAGATCACCAACACTGTCGTTGCCGGCACGCAGCTTCTCGCGGTTCTTGAGAGCGTAAAGAATATCCAGCGCGAGTCGCAGATGCACGGAAGCGCAGGCGGTGCCGGGTCCACCGATGCCGGCATGAAAAGCCAGAGCAACGGACCTCGCTATGACTGACTGCGCCGATGAGCTGACGACGAATGGTATAGCGGAGAGCACGCTTCTCACTTTCGATTTCGACTTCACTGGGCGCGGGAATGATGACGCGTTGCAGTCGACGGCTCGCATGGTGGCCGCATACAGCCAGATCGCCGATGAGCCGGAGGCGATTGCGTTTCTCGCTTGCGTTATCGGCACCGCATCGCAAATGTTTGCGAATTGTTGCGGCTGTAAGGAAGCAGTCTCGTTGCTGACCGCTTTCGCCGAGATATTGCACGGTAGCGGCGATGGCGCCGAACGTTCAATTCAGCACTGAACCGACCCGGAGGCACCATCTATGGCAAAGGTCGTCGCGGTAAGCGTGAAGTTCGACAAAAGCCTCTCGTCGCTCTTCGAACAGGCCGGCCTTAAGTCGGTTTATGCCGTTGCGAAGGCATCGATGAAGTCGGCAATAAAACGAAAACGCAGGTTATTCGAACGACGGCGAAGCAGGCCGGCGTGAAATACGGCGCAGTTCTGGGCGTCGTTTCATCTCGACAAGCGATGGGCTCTGGCGGCGGGCAATACGAGATTATCGCCCGCGACGTGACGCTATCGCTGAAAGAATTCGGTCCGCGTCAAACAGGACAAGGAGTTTCAGCGGCTCCGTGGGGACGTCGTATTGTCTTCAAGCACACATTCATCGGGCCGAACGGCCACGTCTTTAAGAACATCCACAAGATGAACGCGAAGTCCGGTCGCCGAAATGCGATTGAAAAACTCTACGGACCGAACATCCCGAAAGAGATGGTCAAGGACCAAGCCGAAGCTACGTTTTATCGTGTCTCAAGAGACCTGCTTGGAGACGCGATCGCGAAGTGGCTGCAACGTCAGATCGGGAAATAGCCTGCGACAAAACTAGGCTACAGATGGAGCGGTCACTGCGCTCCTGACCCGGAGCGGATCAGCCACGGCCGGTACGTTCTCGATGCCGGCGCCAGTGCCTCGCACTGTCAATGTCCCATAGTTCAGCATGCGGCCAAGGATACTTGATCGACGTTCACCGTCTCAACGCGATGTATGTTCATCTCGCGAGTGTCGCGACGGATAAAGCCGGTTTTGTAGATGATGCGTCTGTCGGTCACGGCGATCTCCGTCGTCCATCGTCGAAACCAGACCGATATCCAACTCAGCAAGCCAACAACGAACATGAAGGCTGCAGCGATATAGGCGACAGACCGTTGGTCGCTGGTCAGTGAGCTTCCGCCAATGGCAATCGCTATCGCGATGATAAATGCAATGATCGGACGCGTGTACATCACCCAATGGAGATGGGCGATCTGCACAACGCTCTCTCCGGGCTGGAGAACTCGCGCAACGTAGCTCATTCTGCTTCCCCTAAAGTCTGTGCAGTCTCACCGCATCGAATTCATTGCGCGATCATGCTCGAAAAGCGGCTTTGCATCGTCCCACATGCGCGAAAACTCGCGCTCGAATGCGCGAACGGCAGCCGTGTCACGAATGATGATCAGATCGTTGTCCTGTCGCTTCAGGCCTGTGTCGCTGAAGTTTGCGGCGCCGGCGCGTAGAAGAGAGCCATCAACAACATAGCTCTTCAGGTGCATGAAGACGCTGCTGCGCTTCACACGAATGTTGTCAGCGAGGTCGGGGCAGCCGGTCGAACGCGTGCCGCTGTCCCGTGTCGAGCACGATCCGCACCGTCACCCCGCGCGCCTCAGCTGCCCGCAACGCCTCGATCACCACCCAGTCGGATAGGACGTAGGCGGCGACATCGAGCGTGCGGCGCGCCCCGCCGATCAAGGCGAGGTCAATGTGCTCGAGGTTTTCCGACGGTGCGTAATGCGCTTCGACGAGCGGCGGTTCGGCAAAAGCAAATGAAACGCCGGCAGCGAGAAACGTCGCCGCCGCCACACCGCGCAGAAAATGTGAAGCCGTTCGCATCATCATCGAAGCCATTTGCCGACGCCGCCGTGCCGAGAACAAGTCCCTGTCCGGCTGTGCGAGAAACTATGCGAGCCATCCCGGCACGCCGCGGTCGCGCCATCAGGTATCACACCATCGGCAATGTGCTTCGCTGGCGCATGCACATCGCGACCTTTTTTGTTGATGTAGTGCTCGTGGTGCTGGAGCTGTTCCTCGACATGCTGTCCGGGCACGAGTTGCTTCGTCTTTACGCCGCGACAGTCGGCAGTTACCGGCGCCAAGAACGAACGCCAACGCGACGCAAGCTAAGAATGCAGTTCTCATGTGGACGCCCCTCCGTTGCAAGCATCACAGGCCGTACAGGAGCGTCAAGCGGCGGCGCTGGGAACATGATAGGACCGGGCCATGAACCAGGCTGCTCACACCTCGCAAATCCCGCCGCACACGGTCGAAGAGATCGGCCGGCTTGTCACCGTCGGCACGGACTGGGCCGGAACGCTGGCCCGGCTGCTTCACCGCGACGTGCCGGACGGAACTGCCTTTGGCGAAGAGACGGTCCTGTCGTGGGCCGCCGGCATGGAAGTTGTGCCGCATTGGGCTGCCGCCGCGATCGGGCGCTTGCTCGGCGTGCGCGCCGCTCTGCTCCGGCAACAAGCTGAACGTTGCGATGTCGTCGCGAGCAATCTGCGGGGCGGATGACCGCGCGGCTGGAATTGCTGAAATTTAGCTTCGCGGATCGCGTGTCGTTTTTCGCCGGACCGCCTCTTCCGCGCGCTTCCCGAGCGTGTTGTCTGCCTCGGATCGTCCGACGCTTACGACAGTCGCGTGCCGCAGCTTCTCTTCGCCGCGTAGGTGCTTCACGCGCGCCGACAGTCCGGCCTTCAGCCATCGTGCGGCGTGTCGGCGCTTCAGGAATGGTGCGAGCCGCGCGCGCGGCGTCTCCAGCATTTCGACGCATTGCCAGAATGCATCGCGTTCAGCCTTAGGCAAAGTCACGATCGCCTCGCCCGCATCCTCGCCGGCAGCGTTCGCCATGATCGCGTATGGCATGCCGTTGTCCGCGAGCTTGACGCCGATAATCTCGAATGTCTCGACGGTGAAGGCTTTCGTTTTTAGCCACGCCGTCGTTGGGCCGGACGTGTAGCGGCTGTCCGCGAGCTTCGAGACGATGCCCTCAAGGCCGTGTGCATCGGCATGCGCAAAGACAGCCGGGCCGTTGCCGACGAAGTCGCTGGTGACTTGAAGCGGGCTTCGCGGGTTGGCCGGCGCGAGTTGTCGAAGCCGCTGACGCCGTTCGACAAGCGGCAGAGGTCGCAGATCCTGGCCGTCGAATTCGAGCAGGTCGAAGGCGTACAAGACAAGACGATGCGGCTCGTTGCCGATCGCTTTGCGCAACGCGTGATAGTCCGAACGCCCTTCGGCATCCTGGACGATCATCTCACCGTCGAGCCGGGCCGACCGACACCGCAGCGCCGCTGCGGCAATCACGATCGGCGCGTACTTCTCCGACCAATCGTGCCCGTTGCGGGTGAAGGCTTTCGCGACGCCGTCGCGGACAGCGATCTGCGTCCGGTAGCCATCGTATTTGATCTCGTGGTGCCACTCGTCGCCATCCGGCGCGCGGTCGACGAGGGTCGGTGCCATCGGCTGGATGAAATTAGGGGAAAGGATTTTACGCGGCACGCGGGAACGCTCGCAATTGATCAGCGGCCTTTTTTTTTATGGCCGGTATTGATCAAGCTCGCTTAGCACAATGCGCTTGTCGCGCGATATCCAAGATCGCTCAGACGAAGACCGCCGCAGGCGGCGCGCGAAAGCCAACTGCGTTCCACGCAAACCGCAATTGCGTAAGGTAGATGGCCGAATTGCAGCGTAGCAGCCAGCTCTCTGACCGAAACCACGTGACCTCGCACCGCGCCGAGGTGCAAAAAGCCGCACAGGACGGTCCTTGCACAGTCGTCGTCAGACGGACGATTTCTCTCGGATCGTTTTCCCGCCATCGAGTCACCGAAATCAAGAACCTAAAGAGATTCGGCGCAAGACGCCGTTCGTTCTAAGCGGCCTGCAACCGAACCCGGTTTGCTCGGACGATCGCGCGATAACGGTTGACCACTGACCTTGGTGAGCCGCCCGTTGCAAGCGTCACGGCAGCTTCCGAGAGAGCCGACGTTTTCTCGGTGACCATCAAGCGCACTTCGCGCGAACCGGCCCGCCCGGTGGCCAAGGCCAACAAACGGAGGCGCACGACGTCCTGCGACTCCAGCGCCAGCATCGTCATCGAAGACGTGAAGCTCATCCACCAAAACACGATCTTCAATCTCCACGTCGCGCCAACGGCCGGTGAAGGCTTATTCGCTGGCAGCGCAAAGCGCGAGTCCCGCCGCATCTCTTGCACCTTCGTCAGTTCGGCTTGCCGTTCAGCATAAGGCTCAACGGCGATAGCGGGCCAATCGGAATTAGCTCGAACTCCATCAAGCCGCCGACGCCGAGCGGCAGCTTTTCCAGAAGATCGTGCGCTTCGGCTTTGTCGCTGACATCATCAAAAACACGACGCCAGGCTGATCCTGTCGCACGTACCAGCTATCGATTTTGCCCGCGAGGTAGAGCCGCACAGTGTCGCGGACTTCCTGCGGCATCGTGGTCCGCATCTCGACCGGGGTCGCCTTTGCGGTGAGCTTGCCGATTGCGAGAACTTTCGTCGTCGGAACAGCGGGAAGGCCACCACGGTCATTTGCCGCCGCCTGTGCGAAAGTCGTGTCCGCTGCCGCGCAAGACAAAAAGATAGAGAGGGCACAGACGCTAAACGATCGGACGACCATCGTGGACCTCGGAGTTTGAAACGTTTCGGCCCATTGGCCTCATCGCGCGCTCCGTGTCGAGCGCAGAAGCGACGGAGCCATATGTCGCGACGATATAGGGCATAGCGTATGTCAGAATCAGCTTTCCCCAAAGGATGTGCGTACCGCCAAATAATGCATCGCCCTGATTGATGAGGTTGAGCAACGTTCCTACAAACAAGGCGACTTTCAACGACCTCGCTGGCACACCGCGGACAAACGCAAGTCGCAGCCAATCGCGCCAGATTTGTCGAACGCCGCTCAGTCGGCCGCCCTCGCGGATGCATCGCTTGTAAGGCGCATGCTCAGACGCTCGAGATCAGACGCATCCAGGATAATGCGTGCGGTCCGATCCGCCGCTGCATCGCTCTTCGCCGCGACAAGCTTTGAAATCTCCCCGAGGTTGGCTTCGACCACGTCTTGCCGGTCGCCCTCGGTCGAGCTCGTCAGCTGAAAGGCCTCATCAATCGCGCGCGCAGCAACGGTGATTTCGACCAATCGGCCGTCGCGCGAGGCAAGCAGCGTCACGCAAGCGGCGGTCGACGATCGGACGTAGGGTTTCGTGATCATGGAGCCTGGCCTTGCAAGCCGGATGCCCAAAGGCGAGTCGCGCCCCCGGGTCAGGACGGTCAGGACGGCGTCACGGCCGCTTGCGGAACGCGATCCCTGCCAACGTGACCGTGCTGAGCGCAACGCCGACCATGACTGCGAGATCGTCTAGCGCCACATTGGCAACTCGCCCGATCGCGGCAACGAGAACCGCCGCAGCCAAAGCTGCAGCGACGATGGCGAGGAGTGGCCAGTCGGGAGCGAACTTGTCCGGCCTCACTTTCGCAAGGACGCGAGGAGGTCCTTCAGCGCTTCCGTCATAACGAAGAGCAAGCCGGTGATCGCAGCTGCTTCGAGGATTGTGCGGAGCTCAGGGAGCCACGCGGCGACGACACCGTTCATTTGCTCGCCGGCTTCGGTTTGCTTGACGCCTCTCTCATCGCTTCCGGGCTGGCGCGATTGTGCAAACCCTCGTCAAACGCCTCGTATAGCCCAAGGTCAGCACCGCACTCGGTACATGCGAGATGGGCATGCGGGTCTGCCGCCGATGCCGGGCGATCGATCCGGGCGTCGCATTTCGGGCAACGGACACCAAGCCAAGCGCTTTCATCGGCCTCGTTCATCTGACCCCTTCTCGTGACTGCGGCCCGGTCCAGGCCGACGAGGTTAACACGAAGCACCTTCAGACGCGCCGCATCCCTCGTCCCTTACCGAGGACGGCACTACGGAGATGTCTGCCGCGTTATCGACCATGACGGTGCGCAGACCGCCGTAATCCGACCAGACCTACCAATCCCACTCGATTTCGGGCCGAACCGCCAGAGACAGTACGCGCCAAGCGCTTCGTCGCGGATGCTCCCGTTCGAGACCAGCGTCGCTCGTTCAACGGTGTTGATCCAGCACGCGACGGAGACCGGTTCTGAGCCGGCGGGGCATGCGACGGTCAGTCCCCATGTATAATTCCGCCCCGCCGTGGCATTCGGCGGAAGGATGTCGGCGTAATCGGAAAGCGGGCCGGTGTACGAGATCGTCTGTGCGATCGCGGGGTCCGAAATGAATGCGGCGATAGCGAGCGCGTGCAGCGTCTTCATTTCGTCTTTGCCTTCGCCAGTTTGTTCCGCAGCTTCATAGCCTCGTTCTTCACGACGGCGCGTTTCATGGTCTTCAGCGCGTTGGCAGGGCTCTTGGAGCCGTCGTGCTTCAGCGCCGCCGCCTTCGCGTCGAGATCAGCGATCTTCGTGGCGACCGCTTCGGCATCGAGAGGCAGTGCTTTGAGAAAGCCGTGATCGGTAAGCCACGCACGCGTAATGCGCCGAAGCATCTCGGAACGGCCGGGCCTGTCGCCATCTTTCTTCGCCGCTTTATCAAGCGCCGCGCGAAGGTCGTCGGGAAGCCGGATTGCGGTAACCGGATCGCGACCCGTCGCCGGCCGTCCCCGTTTTTTTGGTAATACCACATTTGACGACATGGTTAATGTGTATTACCAATATGCGGGCCGAGCAAGGAGATTGAGCCCTCCAGCTCGGCCCTGATCACAGCGAGACCTGGAGATACCGCCATGACTGTTTCAGACGATACCACAACTGCGTCTGCCATTCCGCGCCGCGGCTTCCTGCGTGGCGCCAGCGTTGTCGCGATGGCCATGCCGGCGGCCGCCGCGGCGATGACCGCTGCCACCGGTGTTTTGCAGAAACTCATCGATGCGCACACGGCCGCGTACGATGCTCTCGGGCCGGTCAGCATCGCGCTCGAGCATGCTGAGGACGACGCCTCACGCTCGCGGGAGCCGGTGCCGACTGTAGCCAGCTTCAAGCGGTCGTACGATTCCACGCACGGCCGCGCGGAGATCCTGAAACGGATCGCCGACGACTTCGAAAGTGCAGCAGCCCGCATGCGGAAGTCGTACATGGCCGAATTACTGTCCCAGAGCGAGATCGAGGGCGCGATCGCGCGGCTCGACGCACTTGGTCGGGAAGCGATGGCAGACGCGCGACGTTTCTTCGATGAGGAGGAGGCTAGCGTGCGCGAAGCGCCTCTGGGGCGCGCCAAGAGGGCGTGGAAGGCTGCGCTGCAGGTCGAGGATGCCGCCTACGTCGCGGTGCTCGCGCATCGCTGCCGATCGACTGCAGAGGCGGAGCAGAAGGCACTCTACATCGCCGGCAGTGAAAACTTCCAAGCCTCGGCGCCTGAGGAGCATCACTTCGACGCGTTAGTGAAGTCGGCACTCCCCGTGGTGTCGGCATGAGTGCCGTCGCAGCGCAGCCCGGCGAGTTCCGGGCGCTGACCGTGTTCGACCGGCTGCCGGAGGGGTGCATCGCCTTTCCGGTCGTAGATCCGCACTCAATGCCGCATCTGCGCCTCGGCGAGATCGCGGTGTGCGACCGCAACGATCGTGAGCCGCAGCACGGCGAGCTCTTCGTCATGCAGTGGTCGAGCGGCCGGCAGAGCATCATGCAGGCCGCCGCACGCGAGCACATTGGCATCGACGGGAAGCCGTTCACCGGATGGTGGACGCGCAACCTCGCGGCGTCGCGTTTCTCGTATGCCGAGCGCGTCGCGATGATCCGTTGCGATGACAGCGAGATCGCTTCGGCGGCGATGACTCTGTGCTACACCGACGGCCCGCGTCAGATCGAAGGCTTCCGGCAGGCCATCGTTGGTCGCATTATCGGCGTGCTGGCATGATGGCGATCGTGCACTCCTTCGCCGAATGGCAACGCATCCGGCTTGCGTTGCGCATCGCACGCACGGCGCGGGCCATCGTCGACGTCATCGCGCCGGCGCACATCACGAGGCGCTAACAACCGGGCCCCGGCTCTACGGGCCGGGCTTCGGTGCCTGCTCATGCTATCCTCGTGGCATGAAACCTTTGAGCCTTGTCTCTGCCTCCGCCTCACTGCTCGTGATGGTGTCGACTACAGTAGGCGCGAAGGACGACGCGCCGATTGCCCTTATTTGCCGAGGCGCAATGATAATCTCTTCACCGCCGGGCGCATCTCAACAAACAGAAACGGCCCTGGCGTCATCCGAACGGCTGCTCTTCTCAAGCTACCCGGCCCTTCCGCTTTCGCAGGCCTCTGACAAGTTCTTCTTCTACAAAAGCGAAAGCGGCGTCTTTTCTGCGCGCCTCGATCGCATTTCGCTCGACTTAGACTTTTACGTCACCAGCCCGGACGGAATACCGAAATCGCCGACGCACTGGGAAATGGCGTGCTCGGAGACGAAGCGAAAGCTTTAGTCATAATGAGGGCTGCAACATCCGTCAGCCCGCTCACCGCGCTTTTAACCAGATTAAGCATATCGTAAGCCAACGGAACCCGCCGTTCTGCGGGCCGGATCTCGCTCTTATGACTTGTTAAGCAGGGCTTCGAACTTTTCTACGCGATGCGCTCTTAAGAAAGGCGTGCGTACATCTTCGCCATTCTTAGCTAGATGCCAGAAAAAATCCATTGCATTTTCGATTTCGTCCTTCGGGACGCTTAGAAATAGCGAAAAACCTGCAGTATTTTCCGCGCCGACGCTAATCGAAATCGAGGCTGGTGCTCCTTCGCAGAACATCATTGACAAAGGAAAAACAATTTCCGAGCCAGGCGGGACCGGTGCGAGAGATTGAGCCGCTATTACCGCGAACTGATATCCCGGCGGCCTATCACGCCGTCGCAGTGTCCAGTCGCTGTTGTTCAGCGGAGAGCCGACCAGATTTACCGCACGATCGACGTCAATCGTAATGAATGGACGATGTAGCAGCCCTCGTCCTTCGTTGCATATTTTAAGATCAAGCGAGACTGTTGGCCGGAACGACATTTCAGGCGAGGACGGCTGCAGCGCCGTCATGCGCGTCTTTAGTTTGATTAGCGGGCGCGGCGTCCTTCCGAACATTCCAGCTAGCACACCGTGCGGCGCGGGAAGGAAGTTCGAAGCTGCGCGGATGTAATAACCCGACCTTGCGCCAACAGCTTGTAGCGGCACATTCAACGCTTCGCGTATCAGCGTTATCACTACACCTTCGCCGGAGGCGCCAGTGCTAATCGCTGCGCTTTCCACCCCAAGATGCGGCGGCAGGGTAACGCCTGAGACTGCACCGTCGAGCAGCGTCTTTAATGCCATCGCATTGCCGATCGGCTTGATGCCAATCGGAACATCGCCTCTGTCCGGAACCAACCTGCAATCCACACCCCATATGAGGACGCCGCCGTCGGAATTGCCGAACCCGGACACAGCCTTCGCAAAGTTTGCCCGGTCCGATAGCCCCAACTTACTAAAGGGTGAGACAGTGTCAGAGGCCTTGTAGTCGAGAAATAATTCTTCGACGACCTCGTCTCGGATCATGCGATCAATTTCGTCGCGACCGCCGTCAACGATACGGTGGTAGAGGTCCTCGGCTCTGCTCAAAGCGCCATCCACCCCGTCGAGCCGGAGTCGTTTCTCTTCGGTGGCAGCCTAGCAAGCCCCGCGGCCAACTCGGCCTTGAGCTTTTCACGCACTTCAAGAACGGCGGGATGCACCTCGCAGATCCACTGCATGCCGCCCGCTTGTTGAATGATGACCATGATGTCTTTTTGCACCAGACCGAAAGCGTAAGAGCCGGAATGCAGCTGAAATCGCGTCGTCGGCGAGGAGAGGTAATTGAGTAGCGCTTCCGCCTCTTCTCGCGTGCAAGTCTGGATGTTTGCAAGTGCCTTCTTTCCACTTGCCGCCGCGGAACGTTTCGCGTGAAATCCTTCGACGACAACGCTTCGGACGCCAGCGAGCAGGGCGTTCACGAGCGATAAAGCGATAAGAGCGACCCCGCCGGCTGTTCCCGTCGGCGCCCACTCGCGAACCTGCGGCGGGACGGTGAAGCCTTGAACAGATAGCCCCCAAACGAGTCCGCACGCTACAAGCACAAGGACGCCGAGCGTCCAGCTCTTCTCCAGCGCAAGGCGTAAGACCGCCTCTACCCCACCCATCGAAAAGTCTCGTCGGCGCGCGGAACGCTACGCGAACACTCTGCTACCATTTTTGCTACCGAACGCGGTAGCACGGGCTGGTGTTGGACGGTTCGGAAGGCGGCTTATCCCCTGCCACTTCGAGACAAACCGGCACTGGGCAGGACAGAACAAAACGGCAAACGCCGAATTACAAAACCGCTATGATTTCGGATCGAGATAGCGCACGGGATTCGCCGCGCCGCGGGGAAGCGGCGGGACCCTCCTACCTACATAAAGCCTTTTGATCGGATCCTCAGCTTCGTGGCCGTCAAAGCCCCAGCGTTTCGATTGCGGACTGATCCCAGGAAAGTTTCCTGCAGCAGGCTTCCATTCGTCAGCGACAAAAACACCACGAACCACTTGCCCGCTGTGAGCGAGAACGAACTCAGCCCGACGAGCTCGCTCGACGTCCACCTTCCATGCATACCGCACAGCATCATAAATACTACGCTGCTTTATAGCGCGGTTGATACTGATAAGCATCAGCCTGTGCTGCGCGACAAGCTCTCGCGCCTCGTATGCGGCGATAGCTTGCTCGACATGCACTATTCCGAATTCATCCGAACCGTGTCCGCCGACCAAATTGGCGAGACCGGGATAGGCATCGATTAATGCTGCTTCCACAAGAAGCGCCGCCTTAGAATCCAAACCGTGACGATGGATAAGTGGGATCACTTCCAGTCGCTCGGCAATGATTTCGCGAATTGTCGTCGACTTCAGGTCGTCTTCGTCTTCACCATCCGCAGACGTCAGCACATTATTCGCGTGCGCGAACACGCGATTGCCAACGCCCTTGCCGACGTAAAATGTCGTGCCATCGCGTGGATCGACGAGGCGGTAGACATACGACTTGAGCGCGTCCGATACACCTGGAGGAAACTTGTCGCGCACTGATCGCCCCTTGCTACCTATGCGCTACCTAGCCGATTTCGATACTCTGCCTAGCAGCTGTCTAACTAATTGAAAATGCTGGCGCACCCGGCACGATTCGAACGTGCGACCTCTGCCTTCGGAGGGCAGCGCTCTATCCAGCTGAGCTACGGGTGCCTGCGTCGTTTCTAGGAGGAAACGCCCAACCGTTCAATGGCGCGGGCGGCCCAGGCCGTCGTGTTGCGACTGTCACACGCCGGCCATAGGGTGCGCCCGCCGCACGACCCGCGGCGGGACGAGAGACACACTTGCGCATCGCCGTGATCGGTTCGGGCTACGTCGGCCTGGTTTCCGGAGCTTGTTTCGCCGATTTCGGCCACGACATCGTCTGTATCGACCGCGATGCGGCAAAGATCGCGCAGCTCGAAGCCGGCCGCATTCCGATCTACGAGCCCGGTCTCGCCGACCTCGTTTCACGCAATGTCGCGGCACGCCGCCTCTCCTTCACCACCGATCTCGCAGCGGGCGTGCGGGGCGCATCGGCCATCTTCATTGCCGTCGGCACGCCGTCGCGCCGCGGCGATGGCTATGCCGACCTCACCTACGTCTATGCGGCGGCGCGCGAGGTCGCGGCCGTCGCGGACGCCAATGCCGTCATCGTTACGAAATCGACCGTGCCCGTCGGCACCGGCGACGAGGTCGAGCGCATCGTGCGCGAGGTTCGCGCTGACGCGAACTTCCTCGTCTGCTCCAATCCGGAATTCTTGCGCGAAGGCGCGGCCATCGAAGATTTTAAACATCCCGACCGCATCGTCATCGGCACGGAGGACGAAGATGCAAAGCGGGTGATGCGCGACGTGTATCGACCGCTCTATCTCAACAATCTGCCGATCCTGTTCACGTCGCGGCGCACGGCAGAGCTGATCAAATACGCGTCGAACGCATTTCTCGCGACGAAGATCACCTTCATCAACGAGATGGCGGACCTTTGCGAAGCAACTGGCGCCGACATCAAGGATGTCGCGCGCGGTATCGGGCTCGACAAGCGCATCGGTGCAAAGTTCCTGCATGCGGGGCCGGGCTACGGCGGCTCGTGCTTTCCGAAAGATACGCTGGCGCTGGTGAAGACCGGGCACGATGCCGGCGCGCCTGTGCGCATCGTCGAGACAGTCGCGGCGGTCAACGATCAGCGCAAACGCGCGATGGCGCGAAAAGCCATCACGGCCTGCGGCGGGTCCGTGCGCGGAAAGACGATCGCCGTGCTGGGCCTGACCTTCAAGCCGAACACCGACGACATGCGCGATGCGCCGGCGCTGGCAATCATCCCTGCCTTGCAGGATGCGGGCGCGAAAATCCGCGCCTTCGATCCCGAAGGGATGGAACAGGCCGCACAGCATCTCGAAAATGTCGAATTCGCGCCTAGTGTCGAAGCCTGCATCGCCGGCGCAGATGCAATGATGGTGATCACGGAATGGGATGCATTTCGCGGGCTCGATCTCGACAAGGTGCGCGCGCAGCTTGCATCGCCTGTCGTCGTCGATCTGCGCAACGTCTTCGACCCCGAAGACATGCGGCGGCGCGGGTTCACCTACGTCGGTGTGGGACGGTAGCCGCAAGCGCGCACTTCAGGCCCGCGACGCTGTCGTCCATCGAACATTGCTCGAAGATTTGCCGCGAGTTTTGCGACAATCGCGAGACTTCGCTGGGATCGTGCAGAAGGCGATAGATTGCGGCACTTAGCGCGCTGACGTCGCCGCATCGATAGACGATGATGTTCTCTCCATCTCGTGCGATGTCGGTTGGGCCTATCGCGCCGACCTTGTCGCTAAGCACAAGCGGCAACCCGACAGCCGCCGCTTCGGAACAGACAAGCGGATGCGGATCGTGTTCGGAGGGATGTACGAGAATGTCGGCCGCCGCATAGTGGCTCGGCAGGGCATCGACGTTCACGAAGCCCGCGAAGGCGACGGGAAGTTGCTCGGCGTCGACGCGCCGCTTGAGGGCTTCGAATTCTTCGCCGTTGCCGCACATCAGGGCGTGGACTTTTCGCTCGCCGCCCTCGCGGTTCAATCTTGCGACGGCTTCCACCAGATCGCCGGGCCGCTTGCGCTTCGACAATTTGCCGACAAGCAGCACAACGAATGCGGCGTTCGAAATACCGTATCTCGCGCGCACGTCGCGTCGCAGTTCGCTACGATGCGCACTTACGTCGCGATACAAATCCTCGTCGATCGTGAACGGGCTGCGGAACATCCTCTCGCGCGGTACGCCGCAAGATCGCAACGCGGCCTCGTTCTGATCGCCGACAGTGAGAAATGCATCGATCTGCGAGAATAGCGCGCGCAACAACCAGCGCCGTGCGATTGCCTTCGCTGTTACACGCTGCCTCACATTGTCGCTGTCACCAATCATCATCACCGCGATGCGATGCGTACGAGCCCATGCGATCGCGCGCAGCGAAAGCGCGGTCGCATAGCCGTAGGTCAGGACGGCGTCGGGTTGGAATTGCGTGAGCGCAGAGCCAAGCGACGTCCGTTTTTCCGCACCGTCGAGAAAAACGTGGCGGTAGCCAGACAGAAGGTCGCCGCTCCACGACAAAGTCGTATTCATCTCCGAGTCGAAATATGCGTCGAGCCCTTTCCGCGTCGCGAAAATGACGACGAGGTCGATATCGGCTTCGTGCGCGAGCGCCCGGTAGAAGTGCACGAAATGCTGGATCGGATGCGACACGACGATCGCGAGTCGCACCGTGTTCACAGCAAGCGTCGCCTCACATCTCGAAGACGTCGCTGCCGTAGCCCGCTTCGATCGGAATGCGCAGGCCGCGCCCGCTCGGCAGCTTCACCGGCTCGGGCGTCACGGTCACGATCTTTCGCGCACGCGCCTGATCCATCGCCTCGGCAACCGTCTTCGCCGGCGCGAGCATCTGCAGGTTAAGCCGCGTCGGAAAGATGATCGTAAACTTGCCGGTCTTCGCGTCTTCGAGCGCCTGCGAGGGGTTTACCCAGAGCGAGTCGACGCTCTCGTGCCCGTCATGCGCGGCAAGCTGACCTTCGGGCGCCGCGGCGACGAAGAAATGCGTATCGAAGCGCTTGGGCATGAAACCCGGCGTTACCCAATGCGCGAAGGGCTGCAGCAGATCGACGGCGGGCACGAGATCGTGCTGCTTCATCGCCGCCGCGAAATCCTTCCGCCCACCGTCCGCATTCACCTGCGATGCGACGGCGCGGCTGACAAGATCGCGGCTTCCGCGCGCACGCGCGAGCAACAATCCGCATTCCTCGAAAGTC
Organism: Beijerinckiaceae bacterium; assembly: GCA_965246795.1. Classification (GTDB taxonomy): domain Bacteria; phylum Pseudomonadota; class Alphaproteobacteria; order Rhizobiales; family Beijerinckiaceae; genus JAJXWB01. The sequence continues at coordinate 470,835 of CBDFFN010000012.1, forward strand.
TCGCGGATAGCGCCGACCCGCAGCGCTAGAATATCTGGCGGCAGCGTCGCGCGCGCGCCATCATCGACGGCAATCTCGCGGTCCCCCGGCTCGACACTTCCGCCCGGAAACACCAGCGCACCCGATGCGAAGTCGATCTCGTGGTGACGCACCACCATGAAGATTTCGAGCCCGGCATCGCCATCGCGCACCAAAAGAATCGTCGAGGCGAGCCGGACCGGCGCCGCTTCCTTCGGTGGCGCCGCAGCGGCGTCGGCGATGTCCTGCGTCGCGGTTCCCGTTGGTGCGCTCACGCGACGTCGCTCACGAAACTTGCGCGATCGCGTTGCGGATGATGCCGATGCCGACGATCTCTGTCTCCATCACATCGCCCGGCTTCATGAATTCCTGCGGCGAGCGGGCGACGCCGACGCCCGGCGGCGTGCCCGTCGCGATCACGTCGCCTGGCTCGAGCGTGAGGCCCAGCGACAGTTCCGCGATGATTTTTGGCACCTTGAAGAACATTTGCGTTGTCATCGCATCCTGCTTCACCACGCCATTGACGCGCGTCTGCAGTTTCAACTTGTCCGGATCGAGCGCCGATGCCTCGACGATCACCGGTCCCATCGGCCCGTGCCCATCAAGGCTCTTGCCCTTGAACCACTGCCCGCCGTGCCGCTTCTGCTGCATGTCGCGCGCCGTCGTGTCGTTCATGATGCTGTAGCCGAAGACATGCTTCATCGCGTCGGCTTCGCTGATGTTGCGGCCGCGCGTGCCGATGATGACGGCAAGTTCGCCCTCCCAGTCGATCTGCGTCGAGACCGCGGCATCGAACGGGATCGGGTCGAACGGCCCGTTCATGCAATGCGAGCCTTTCGTGAAGAACACGGGGTGTTCCGGATAGGTCTGCTTCGCGTCGCGGATCGCCTGCCCTTCGGCGAAATGTTCGAGATAATTCCAGCCGACGGCGTAGATGTTGCGCGCCGGTTTCGGGATCGGCGACCAGTGCTTCTGTTCGCCGTAGGGCACGATCGCCTGCCCGCCGTCGACGAGCGTACGCACCTGCGCGATGCCTTTGTCGCCGCTCGCGATCAGCGAAACCATGTCCGCGGGATCGAAGGCCAGGGCCATCTTGCGGCGGCTGGCCTCGGCAGCGACATCGAGAATACGATCGTCCGCAATGAGAATGCCGATGCGCGGCGTGGTCTCGGACTTACCCGAAAACGACAGGAATTTCAGCGGCGTCTTGTCGGTCGCGGCCTCTGCGCCGCCCGATGCCATCGTCGCGAAAGCGCTACTCGCCGCCGCAGCGGCCATGAAATCCCGACGCGATGCCGTCATGTCTTCTCTCCCTAACGTTGTTTGCTTCGGCTTTATTTGCCGTTTGAGCAGGACGCCGGCAGGCTCGGAAGCCGCGGCTCCATCCAGTTTCCGCATTTGTCGCAGCCGGCCAGAAAGCCGACAGTGACTAGCAGGCACGCCACACGAACGAAACGCACGTCAACACCTCCGTAAGGTCAGTATCCTAACCGCTGGCTGGCCCGAGCGAAACTGGCCGACCTGGTGGCGCTGTCCCGCCGGCTTGGTGGCATGAACAATCAACCAAGCATTAACCCGCATCCTCGTATGGTTAACGGGTTGCGACCGATCGATCATCTGGTGATCGCTTTTCGTGTCCAACGCGAGCGCCTTGGGGGCCTCTCATGCGGAACGAGGATATCGCAGCCGAACGCGCCGACATCGCCGACTGGAGTTCGCCTCTGATCGCCGATTGTCTGGAAACGGGCTACCGCGCCTGCCTCGGATCGAACGAAGAGCTCGTCCAGCACCTGACGCAGCAGCACCGGCGTCTGTGGATGTCCCTTGTCGGCAACGATCGGGCAAAGGCCGCCGAAGCGCGGGGCGTCCTCTTCTCGCTCGCGAAAATCTGCTCGCTCAACGACGAAGCCCTCGAAGCGATCGACGAACTCGTGATGGATGAGCTGAGCGAGGTCGTATCGCGACGCTTTCAGGGCTCGCCGGCCAAGACGCGCAGCTACAACCGCGTGCTCATCGATGCTGCATCGATGTTGACGCGGGCCCGCCTCGCACATGCGGCCTGATTAACCACTTCGTCACCCTGTCTGACGACACGGCGCGCCGATTGCTGCGACCGACCACGTGACGCCGTTGGGTGTCAGGTGGAGGCCGAGCCGTCCCGGACCGGCGCAAACCGAGACAGGTGTGTTTCATGCGTATCCAGATCACGGCGGCTCTCGTCGCTCTCACCGCCGGCACGGTCGTCGCGCCGGCCGCTTTCGCTCAGGGTTGGGCCCGCCACGGCATGGGCGGCGGCGCAATCCACACGCCGCAGGGCGGGATTGGCCGCCCGATGAATCCGGGTCGTCCCATGATGGGCGGCGGCAACTGGGGCCGGCCGCAGATGGGTCACATGGGCCGCCCAAACATGGGTTACGGACAATTCGGCCGTCCTGCGATGGCCTACGGCGGCTACGGCAGCCGTTTCGGCTTCGCCAATCGCGGATACGGTCTTAACCGCGGCTATGGCTATAGCTATGGCCGTCGCGGCCTCGGCTATGGTCTCGCCGGTGGCGCGCTTGGCTACGCGGCGGGCTCTTATGCCGGTGGGTACGGCGGCGGTTACTCCTCTGGCGGCTACGGCTATTCGTCGGGCGGTTACGGCGGTGGCTATGCACCGACTGGATACTCGTCAGGTGGCTACTCAGGCGGTTATTCGGGCGGCTATTCCGCGTCCTACGCCCCGACGACGTCGGTCTATTCCGTGCCGCGCACGGTCTATACGCCGGTGACGTCGACGCAGGTCGTTCCGGTCACCAGCTACCAGACAGTCCAGAGCACCCAGATCGTTCCGCAGACCGTCTACCAGCAGTACCAGCGCACCTGCGGTTGCTCGGATACGCCGGTCAGCACGGGTTACGGCGGCGGCGGTTATGCCGGATCGACTGTCGGCTACGGCGGAACGGGCTACGTCGGCTACAACCGTCCGGGCTTGTTCACGTCGGGATACTGATACGCGTTGCGCGCGGCTTGCCCCGCGCTCCACTTCGACCCTAAGTGCCGCCCGGCATATTTTTGCCGGGCGGAACTTCATCCATGATCGATCTGCACTACTGGCCGACGCCGAACGGCCACAAGGTCACGATGTTTCTCGAGGAAGCCGGGCTTCCCTACAAAATCGTGCCCGTGAACATCGGCACCGGCGAGCAGTTCAAGCCTGACTTCCTCAAGATCGCGCCCAACAACCGCATGCCGGCGATCGTCGATCACGAACCTGCCGACGGCAAAGGCTCGCTGCCGGTTTTCGAATCCGGCGCGATCCTCGTCTATCTCGCGGAGAAAACCGGCAAGCTGATGCCGAAGGACGCGCGCGCAAAGGCGCATGCGCTGGAGTGGCTGTTCTGGCAGATGGGCGGCCTCGGGCCGATGGCCGGGCAGAACCATCACTTCAACGTCTATGCGCCGGAGAAAATCCCCTACGCCATCAACCGCTACGTCAACGAGACGAACAGGCTTTACGGCGTGCTCGATACGCAGCTCGGCAAAAGCGAATATGTCGCCGGCGACTACTCGGTCGCCGACATGGCCGCCTATCCCTGGATCGTACCCTACGAACGGCAGGGCCAGAAGCTCGAGGACTTCCCAAACCTGAAGCGCTGGTTCGACGCGATCGCGGCAAAGCCCTCAACGCAGCGCGCGTACGAGAAGGGCAAAGAGCTCCAGGCGCAGCGCCCGGCCGAAATGTCCGATGAACAGAAGAAGATCCTGTTCGGGCAGACGGCGTCGAACATTAAGGCGCGTTGAAGACGTCGGCGCGCGCCGCGATGTCGCCGCTCGCCGACGACCTTTACGTTTGTCTGCGCTTCTGGTCGCGGTTGCCTGTGCCGGCGGCTGCAACGCGTGATTTCCAACGTGCCGTACGCATGCTGCCCGTCGCCGGCCTCGTCATCGCGGTGCCGGCGGTCGTCGTTCTTTGCGTCGCACGCGATGTCTTTTCGCTTCCCGCTTTTGGTGCCGCGATGCTTGCCATCGCAACGCTTGTCGCGACGACGGGCGCGCTGCACGAAGATGGTCTTGCGGACACCGCCGACGGTCTCTTCGGCGGCAACACGCCCGCCCGACGGCTTGAGATCATGCGCGACAGCCGCATCGGAACGTTCGGCGCGCTTGCGCTGATTGCCTCTATGTTTTTACGGATCGCGTCGCTCGCCGCGCTTGTCAGCGTGTCGACGGCGCTCGCGGCATTTGCACTCTTCAGCGCGGCGGCGTTTTCGCGAACGGCAGGGTTGCTCCCGCTAATGCTCTTGCCGGCAGCGCGGAACGACGGACTTGGCGCCGGCGCACGTCAACTCGACTCCGATGCGATCAAAGTCGCAGCCGCCCTCGCCGCCGTCACCTTGCTGCTGCCGACGTTCGCCGACGCGTCGATCGCTCGTACGCTTGTCGCTGCAAGTCTCGCGACGGCCGCAGCCTATGCGCTCGTGCCGCTGGCGCGTGAAAAGATCGGCGGACAGACCGGCGATATCGCGGGCGCGTCGCAGCAATTTGCCGAGATCGCGTTTCTCGCAGTGCTCAGCGGGGCAGCGAGCGCATGATCTCGACGCCCTGCATCAACATCTGCGTCATGGATCGCAAACTTTGCATCGGCTGCGGCCGCACGCTCGACGAGATCGCAAGTTGGGGCACGATGTCGGAGGCGGAACGGCGCGGTGTGATAGCGCTCCTGCCGTGGCGGCTCGCGGCCATCGAAGGCGAGCATGACGCCGACACAAAGCCGAACGCGCCGCACAAAAGCACCCGTCGCTAGGCTGCGACGCGCTCCAACTGAGGTTCAGCCAAGGCGGCGTGCAACACGCCGAGTCCCGCACCGGGACGGCATGCCTCAACTGTGAGCCGCCGACGCCACGCGCGCGCACCCGGCACGCCTGCAAATAGACCCAGCATATGCCGCGTCATCGCTGCGAGCGGCACGCCTTGCGCGAGGCGTGCTTCGATAAAAGGCACGAAGGCCTCGACCGCATCGTGCTCCGACATGCGTTCGGCTGTCTCATCGAAGAACTTGCGGTCGACATCAAGAAGAAGCGCCGGATTGTGATACGCCGCGCGCCCGAGCATGACGCCGCTGAAAAAAGGCAGCTCCGCCAGCGCGCTTTCCAGTGACAGCCCGCCGTTCAGGATCACCGGCATGTTCGGCATTTCCCGCGCCAGCGCCCGCGCGATGGGATAATCGAGCGGCGGCACATCGCGATTTTCTTTAGGCGACAGGCCCTGTAGCCACGCCTTGCGCGCATGCACGATCAGCGCATCCGCACCGGCTTTCGCCACGGCCTGCGCCATCGCTGGCAACGCGATTGTCGGCTCCTGATCGTCGACGCCGATCCGACATTTCACTGTCACCGGCACATCGACGACTGCCTTCATCGCGGCGACGCAATCGGCCACCAGCTCCGGTCGGTGCATCAGGCACGCGCCAAAGGCGCCGTCCTGCACGCGGTTTGAGGGGCAGCCGACATTGAGGTTGATCTCGTCGTAGCCAAAATCCGCGCCGATCCTTGCCGCCTGAGCCAGAAGGACCGGATCGGACCCGCCGAGTTGCAGCGCCACCGGATGCTCGTCCGGATCGAAGCCGAGCAGCCGCTCCCGCGCACCATGAATGACGGCGTTGGCCGTCACCATCTCGGTGTAAAGCCGCGCCTTGCGCGACAGGACGCGATGGAACGCCCGGCAATTACGGTCGGTCCAGTCCATCATCGGCGCAACGCAGAAGCGCCAGTCCGCGCGTGCGGCTCCGGTATTCATGCGTGCCGTTTATCACCGCGACAAAACATCGTCACGCGCATGCCGGCCGCCTCATTCAACCTCCCGTTAACATCCGGATGCCCTCCTTCGGACAAAGACAGGGTTGAGTGCTTCCGCAATGACGACAGAACGTGAAACAGTGCAGGCCATCCGACGCATCCTTGATGCGCACGGCCGATTGAGTGTCGAGGCGCGGTTGATCCGTGCCGGCGACGATCTTTTCGCCAAAGGACTGACAGGACTTGCAGCCGTCGACGTGCTGCTCGCGCTAGAGCCGATCTTCGGCGTCACCGTCCCTTCGGCAATGATGTCGCGCGCCAACGTCGGCTCCATCGACGCCATCGTCGGTTGCTTGCGGACGCTTCTGCCGCAGTCTCTGGCGGCCTGATCCGGAACAGATTTTAGCCCGATTGTACGCCCAAATAGCCCGCTGCCGCGCTTTCTGGCGGCGGGTTTGAGGGAACGTGCAATGCGGGCTGCGGCCACTTTCGCCGGCGTCGCCATCATGGCGACCGCGCTTTCGGGATGTATGTCGGCGGGTCCTCGCGAGGGCGCCGGCACAGTCATCGGCGGTGGTCTGGGCGCGGTGTCGGGCGGCCTCATCGGTGGCGCGATCGGCGGCTCCGGTGGCGCTGCGGTTGGCGCAGTTCTTGGCGGTGTCGCGGGCGGCCTGACGGGCAATGCCATCGGCCGTGATCTCGACGAACGCGACCGGGAACTCGCCTACAACGCGCAGATGGCCGCCTTTGAGAGCGGCCAGCGCCGCCCCTGGCGCGGCGCGCGCGGCGTCTATGGTTATGTCGAGCCCGGCCCGGAATACGTCGAGGCGCGCGGCACGTGCCGCAACTTCTCGCAGCGGATCTACGTGCAGGGTCGTCCCAGGGTCACGGAAGGCGTCGCTTGCCTGCGTCCTGACGGGGTCTGGCAGATCGCTGGCTAACTTACCTGCTATTCGCAGCGGTTCTAAAACGCGCTAGAGCCTCGGCATGATCTGGCTCCTGCTCGGCGGCATGACGATCGCCGCCGGTGCGGCGCTGATCTGGCCCCTATGGCGCGCGAAAGCATCCGCTGGCGCGCCTGCCGACACGCATCTCGCCATCTATCACGCGCAGCTCGCGGAGATCGATCGCGACGCCGAGGCTGGCCGCATCGCAGCCGAAGATGCTGCCTTCGCCCGAACGGAAGCCGCGCGGCGGCTCATCGCCGAAAGCGATCGACCCCGGGAACAAGGCAGTTCGCAGACGCGACGGATCGCGGCGTCGATCGTTGTCGCATTGTGCTGTGTCGTGAGTGGCGTCCTTTACGCCCAGATTGGCAGCCCTGCCCTGCCCGATGCACCGCTGTCGGCCCGCGCGACGCCGAAACCCGCGGACATGTCTCTCGAGAGCGCCGTCGCGAGGATCGAGAACCATCTTGCGAAAGACCCCGACGATGTGCGCGGCTGGACCGTCATTGCGCCCGTCTATATGCGCACCGGCCGGACCTCCGATGCCATCTCCGCCTATGCCAACGTGCTGCGGCTCGCGGGCGAGAATGCCGAACGCCGCGCGGATTACGGCGAGGCGCAGGTCTATGCCGCGCAAGGCATGGTAACCGCCGACGCGAAGCGCGCCTTCGAGGCAGCGCTCGCGCAGGACGCAAAACTTGCGAAGGCGCGGTTTTATCTCGGCCTCGCCGCGGAGCAGGACGGCGACCGCGAGAAGGCGAAGACGCTGTGGTCGGCACTGGCTGCCGAACAGCCCGCCGATGCTCCGCTTTCCTGGCTGTTGCAGCGGCGCCTTGCCGAACTCGACAGCAATGCGGCGCGTGCTGACATGGCACGCGATGTCGCCGCACTTCCGGGGGACGAGCAGCAGGCGGCGATCCGCGGCATGGTCGGTCGCCTTGCCGGTCGCCTGCAGGAGAACGGCAATGACCTCGAAGGCTGGTTGCGGCTTGTGAACGCCTATCGCGTTCTTGACGAAATGCCGAAGGCGCGTGCGGCCCTCGCAGATGCGCGCCGAGCAATTCGCTGGCGATGCGAACGGCACGGTCGCGGCTCGACGAACTGGCGCGCGAACTCGGGAGTCGATAGCTGATGTCGATGCTTGCGCCGACGCCTGCGTCGCCGCCGTCGCCTGACGCTTGTCGTTGTCACGGCGCTTGCGACACGGTGGGTCTTCGCGCCGTTGCGCTGGCGTTATTTGCGCTGCGTGACACGATCACGCTGTTCCTGTCGCCAAGCGATCTCGAAGCGCGTGTCGCGAACGGCGATGTGACTGTCAGACAACGCCCATCCGCATTGGCGGCCTTGTGCAGGAAGGATCGATCGAACGCGTCGAGCCGCACGGCGTGCGCTTCGTTGTCACCGACACCGCCCATCACATACGCGTGTCCTATAATGGCGTGCTTCCCGATCTGTTTCGCGAAGGCCAGGGCGTCGTCGCGGAAGGTCGATTTATCGACGGCGGCGCTGCGCGCCGACACGATTCTTGCCAAGCACGATGAGCGCTACATGCCGCGCGAAGTTGCCGACGCGCTTGAAGAAGCAAGGCCGTTGGCAGGAGAAGGCGTCGATACTCCGCGTCGGCGTACAAACTAAATCCGCAGCTGAACGCTTGTTCAGAAACTTATTCTGCGTGTTCCCTGGTGAACAATGTTTAATCCATCCGAAATTGTCGTGTAATCCAGACCGACACCATGTCTTCCTAGCGCGGCGGATGCATTCCGCCCGTTCGGAGAATGAATCCATGCTGCCTCTCGAAAAGAATTCGCATCCGCCTCGCCGTTCCACGCGCGCTGCACTGCTCGGCGCTGTCGCCGTGATCGCCAGTCGGTGGTGTCGGGGCGAACACGCTGTTCGTCCAGCACGATGCGCGCATGCACAGACATCGCTCAGCAAGCCCGACGCGCCACCTGCCGGTCCGACATCCTTCGCGCCGCTCGTCGATCGCGTGAAGCCTGCGGTCGTCGCGGTCAAAGTGAAGATGAATGCGTCGGCCGATAGCGATGACGAAGGCGCCGGCCCGCGCGGAACACCGCAATTCTCGCCCGGCGATCCGATGGAGCGCTTCTTTAAGCAGTTCGGCGGACGCGACCCGTCTCGCAATCAGCGCGCACAGAAAGGCAACGCGCTCGGCTCCGGCTTCATCATTTCCGCCGACGGGTATGTGGTGACGAACAACCACGTCATCGACAAGGCGAGCGATGTGCAGGTAACGCTCGACGATGGCCGCACGCTTTCCGCCACCGTGGTCGGCGCCGACAAGAAAACCGACCTCGCGCTACTGAAGATCAAGGATGGCGGTCAGCTGCCCTTCGTTGAATTCGGTCCGGATACACCGCGCGTCGGCGACTGGGTCATAGCGGTCGGCAGCCCGTTCGGTCTTGGCGGCACCGTGACGGCTGGCATCGTGTCCGCGCGTGGTCGTGACATCGGATCAGGACCGTATGACGACTACCTGCAGATCGATGCGCCCGTAAACCGTGGCAATTCCGGCGGCCCGACCTTCGATGCGCGCGGCAACGTCGTCGGCGTCAACACCGCGATCTTCTCGCCGTCGGGC
>CBDFFN010000013.1:0-672199 GCA_965246795.1 Beijerinckiaceae bacterium
CCTGTCCGAGGCGCGCGACGACCGGTGGCCCGGCGACGAACATCGCGGAAGATTTCGTCATCACGGAATAATGCGAGGATGCCAGCCGCGCCGCGCCGAGCCCAGCGACGGAGCCGAGACCGAGACCGACGACCGGCACGTTGGCGAGATTGTCGGTCATCAGGAAATAGGCGCGCGTCTCGCCGACCTGTCCAGGCAGGTTCGCGCGGCCCTTCGTCTCGATCGTCTTGACCGAACCGCCGCCGCCAGACCCCTCGATAATGCGCACGATCGGCAGCCGGAACTGCGCCGCCATATCCTCCGCCATCATCGGCTTCTCGCGGATCGACGCATCGGCGGAGCCGCCGCGCACGGTGAAATCGTCGCCGACGACGACGACCGTACGCCCATCGATCTTCGCGCGACCGAAGATGCAATTGGCGGGCGTGAAATCCGTCAGCTCGCTGTTCGCGTCATAGTCCGCCATGCCCGCGATGGCGCCGATCTCGTGGAAGCTTTTCGCGTCGCTCAGGCGGTCGATACGTTCGCGCACGGTGAGCCGGCCGCCGTCGTGCTGGCGCTTCACGCGCTCCGTACCACCCATCCTCGCGGCGAGCGCCTTGCGCCTGTCGAGTTCCGCCAGTTCTGCCGCCCAACTCATCCGCGTCGATCCTCCCGTTTTTGTTGGCTTGACGGCGGACGGTAAACCGAAAAGACCGAAGCGTCACAGGCGCAGCAGGGCAAACGGCGAGGACCGATGGCAGAGGTGAAAATCCGGGCGGACGTGTCGGGCTCGATCTGGAAAGTGCAGACGCAGGTCGGCGCAAACGTCGCGGAGGGTGACGAGCTTTTCAATCATCGAGTCGATGAAAATGGAGATTCCAGTCACTGCGCCTGCCGTGGGAACTGTGAAGTCGATCACGGTGAAGGAGAGCGAGCAGATCGAGGAAAATCAGGTGCTCGCGACGCTGGAGGCGTGAGCGACACCGGACCGCGAGCCTCGCGGCTCGTTTGCGAGGCAGGGGCTTCGCGCTCCTTGAGGCAGCTTGACGCCGGCACTTCCTGCGGTCTATGTCGCCCACAATCGAAAGCGGAACACATGCGTCGGCAGCTTATTGTATTTTGGGCGTCAGGGTCGGAGCAGGCATAGCCTGCATCTCCGCCGCTGACGCTTACCAAGGCCCTCCGGGGCCTTTTTTATTGTCTAAATGCCGACGAACGGGAAGGACGGACACGATGTCGAAGACCATGACGGGCGCGGAAATGGTCGTCACCGCGCTGAAAGATCAGGGCGTCGACACGCTGTTCGGTTATCCCGGCGGCGCGGTCCTTCCGATCTACGATGCGCTGTTCCACCAGAATTTCGTGCGCCACGTGCTGGTGCGCCATGAACAAGGCGCGGCGCATGCAGCCGAAGGCTATGCGCGCTCGACCGGAAAGGTCGGCGTGCTGCTCGTAACGTCCGGCCCCGGCGCGACGAATGCCGTCACGGGCCTCACCGACGCGTTGATGGATTCGATCCCGCTCGTCTGCATCACCGGGCAGGTGCCGACGCATCTCATCGGCTCCGACGCATTCCAGGAATGCGACACGACCGGCATCACGCGTCATTGCACGAAGCACAATTATCTCGTGAAGCGGATCGAGGATCTGCCGCGCATCCTGCACGAAGCCTTTTACGTCGCTTCGAGCGGTCGTCCGGGCCCCGTCGTCGTCGACATTCCGAAGGACATTCAGTTCGCGAGCGGTGCCTATACCGGCCCATCCGCAACGCCGCAGCACAAGACCTACCGCCCGCAGATCAAAGGCGATCTCGAGCGCATCCGCATTGCTGTCGACATGATGGCAAAGGCGAAGCGGCCGGTCTTTTACACTGGCGGCGGCGTCATCAATTCCGGCCCCGCCGCATCGGCGTTGCTGCGTGAATTGGTGAAGCTCACTGGTTTTCCGATCACCTCGACCTTGATGGGGCTCGGCGCCTATCCCGCGCCGGACAAGCAATGGCTCGGCATGCTCGGCATGCACGGCACCTACGAGGCCAACCACGCCATGCACGATTGCGATCTGATGATCGCGGTCGGCGCGCGTTTCGACGACCGCATCACCGGGCGGCTCGATGCGTTTTCGCCGGGCTCGAAGAAAATCCACATCGACATCGATCCCTCCTCGATCAACAAGAATGTGCGCGTCGATCTCGGCATCATCGGTGATTGCGCGCATGTGCTGGAAGACATGGTGCGGCTGTGGCGCGCCGGTGGTCATGCTTCGAAGTCCGCGTTACTCGAGACGTGGTGGAGCGAAATCGCACACTGGCGGACGCGCAAATCGCTCGCCTACAAGAAGTCGCGCGCCGTCATCAAGCCGCAATATGCGATCGAGCGACTCTACGAGCTGACAAAAGACCGCAAGACGTTCATCACGACCGAGGTCGGCCAGCACCAGATGTGGGCCGCGCAGCATTATCATTTTCGTGAGCCGAACCGCTGGATGACGTCGGGCGGCCTCGGCACGATGGGCTACGGCCTGCCGGCCGCCGTCGGTGTGCAGATGGCGCATCCCGACGCGCTGGTCGTCGATATCGCGGGCGAAGCGTCGATCCTGATGAACATCCAGGAAATGTCGACGGCCGTGCAGTATCGACTGCCAGTGAAGGTCTTCATCTTGAACAACGAATATATGGGCATGGTGCGCCAATGGCAGGAGTTGCTGCATGGCGGCCGCTATTCTGAAAGTTATTCGCAAGCGCTGCCCGACTTCGTGAAGCTCGCGGAAGCCTACGGTGGGCACGGCATCCGTTGCTCCGACCCCGACGATCTCGACCGTGCGATCGTCGAAATGATCGACAGTCCAAAGCCGGTGCTGTTCGATTGCCGTGTCGACAAGGCGGAGAACTGCTTCCCGATGATCCCTTCGGGCAAGGCGCATAACGAGATGATCCTCGCCGAGCTTGGCGACGACGCCGGCATCGAGCTTGGCGCAATCATCGACGAAAAGGGCAAGGCGCTCGTCTGAGCGCGAGGGGAAACGAGACGATGAACGCGCAGACGCCAAACCCTTTTCCGCCCTCGCCTTATTCGTCGGCGGTCGGCAAGTCGAAGCTCGAAAGCCATACGCTCTCCGTGCTTGTCGACAACGAGCCCGGCGTTCTCGCGCGGGTCGTGGGCCTGTTTTCCGGACGTGGCTACAATATCGAGAGCCTGACGGTTGCCGAGGTCGCGCAGGCTGAGCATCTGTCGCGCATCACCATCGTGACGACAGGCACACCGGAGGTGATCGAACAGATTTCGCATCAGCTCGAACGCATCGTGCCGATCCACAAGGTGACGGACCTGACGCTTGTTGGCCGCTCGATCCAGCGCGAACTCGCGATGGTGAAGGTGCGCGGCAAGAGCGATGCGCGGATGGAGGCACTTCGGCTCGCCGACGCGTTTCGCGCGCGGGTCATCGATGCGACGACGGAAAGTTTCGTGTTCGAACTCACGGGCGCATCGCGGAAGATCGACGATTTCGTCGAGCTGATGCGGCCGATCGGGCTTGTCGAAGTGTCTCGGACCGGCGTTGCGGCGATCTCGCGCGGTCCGGAGCCGATCTGACGGCTTTTGACGATCAAACTGCGTCACCCTAGAAGGTGCCGCATCTCCACAACCACAAACATATATCGAGAGGGAACGAGTTCATGCGCGTTTATTACGATCGGGATGCCGACATAAATCTCATCAAGGGCAAGAAGGTCGCGGTCATCGGCTACGGCAGCCAGGGCCATGCGCATGTGCTGAACCTTCGCGATTCCGGTGTGAAGGATGTTGCCGTCGGTCTTCGCGAGGGTTCCGCATCGGCGAAGAAGGCCGAGGGCGAAGGCCTCAAGGTGATGAACGTCACCGACTGCGCCAAATGGGCCGATGTCGTGATGATGCTGACGCCCGACGAATTGCAGGCCGACATCTATCGCGATCACCTCGCCGCCAACATGAAGAAGGGCGCCGCGCTCCTTTTCGCGCATGGCCTCAACGTGCACTTCAATCTCATCGAGCCGCGCGCCGACATCGACGTGCTGATGGTCGCGCCGAAGGGTCCCGGCCATACGGTGCGTTCCGAATACAAGCGCGGCGGCGGCGTGCCCTGCCTCATCGCCATCCATCAGGATGCGTCCGGCAACGCGCATGATCTCGGCCTGTCCTATGCCTCCGCGATAGGCGGCGGCCGCGCTGGAATCATCGAGACGAACTTCAAGGAAGAATGCGAGACCGATCTGTTCGGCGAGCAGGTCGTGTTGTGCGGCGGCCTTGTCGAGCTCATCCGCGCCGGCTTCGAGACGCTGGTCGAAGCGGGCTATGCGCCGGAAATGGCTTATTTCGAGTGTCTGCACGAAGTGAAGCTGATCGTCGACCTCATCTACGAGGGCGGCATCGCCAACATGAACTATTCGATTTCGAACACAGCCGAATATGGCGAGTATGTCACCGGCCCGCGCATCGTCACGTCAGAAACGAAGGCCGAGATGAAGCGCGTGTTGCACGACATCCAGTCCGGCAAATTCACGCGCGACTGGATGCTCGAGAACAAGGTCAACCAGACCTCGTTCAAGGCGACGCGCTTGAAGAACAATGCTCACCAGATCGAAGAGGTCGGCGAGAAGCTGCGCGCCATGATGCCTTGGATCGGCGCGAACAAGCTCGTCGACAAGGCGAAGAACTAAGACAGTTGTCGGCGAGTGGCGAAACTACCAGTTCAGCCACTCGCCGAGCAGCGTTCCCGGCGACAGCAGCACGCCGGCCCAGATGATAGCCGACGTGACATTAGCAAACTGAAACAGCCACTGCGGGATCGCGATCAGGCCGGCCGCGAGCGGCACGAAGGCACGCAAAGGCCCTGAGAAGCGGCCGATGAATACGCCGGCCGCTCCCCACTTGCGCATGAAGGCCATCGCTTTGTCGGCACTTTCGCGATGGCGCTCGTAAAGTTTCGAGCCGAGCAGATCGTCCTTGAAGTAACGGCCGACGACGTAAGACAGCCAGTCGCCCAGGATTGCGCCGACTGCCGCGCCGCCCCAGATCGCCCAGAAAGGCAAGTTTGCGGGCACGATCATGCCGCCGATCGCGACGAGGATCACCGTCGCCGGCACGAAGAACGAAATCACCGCAAGCGACTCGCAGAACGCGAGCGCGCCCGCGATGACCGGCGCCCATGCGCGATTCGCCTCGATGAAGGCGACGATCTGGTGAATGATCGACTCGAACATAATCGCGCTGCGCTTACGCCGCCGCGCCGCGCGCTTTTGCCTCGCGCCGACGCGCATGGAGAATCGGCTCGGTATAGCCTGCCGGCTGATTCAGCCCCTCGAACACGAGATCGCAAGCCGCTTTGAACGCGACGCCGTCATACTTCGGCGCCATCGGGCGATAGAGCGGGTCGCCGGCGTTCTGGCGATCGACGACGCCCGCCATGCGTTTCATCGTCTCCATCACCTGCTCCTCCGAGCAGATGCCGTGATGCAGCCAATTGGCGATATGCTGCGAAGAGATGCGCAAGGTCGCGCGGTCTTCCATCAGACCCACATCGTGGATGTCCGGCACTTTGGAGCAGCCGACACCCTGGTCGATCCAGCGCACGACATAACCAAGGATGCCCTGCGCATTATTGTCGAGTTCCGACTGCACGTCCTCGACCGACCAGTTCGGCCGATCGGCGAGCGGGATCGTGAGAATGTCGTCGACGGACGCCGCCTTACGCTTCGCGATCTCACCCTGCACCGCGGCGACATCGACGGCGTGGTAGTGCGTGGCGTGCAGCGTTGCCGCCGTCGGCGACGGCACCCATGCCGTGTTTGCGCCGGCCTTTGGGTGGCCGATCTTCACCTTCAGCATGTCGGCCATGCGGTCCGGCATCGCCCACATGCCCTTGCCGATTTGCGCCTTGCCCTTGAGGCCGGAGCGCAGGCCGACATCGACGTTGGAATCTTCGTAGGCAGAAATCCATTTCTGCGCGCGCATGTCGGCCTTGCGCACCATCGGGCCGGCCTCCATCGACGTGTGGATCTCGTCGCCGGTGCGGTCGAGAAAGCCGGTGTTGATGAAGACCACACGGCCCTTTGCAGCGCGGATGCATTCGGCAAGATTGACCGAAGTGCGGCGCTCTTCGTCCATGATGCCCATCTTCAGCGTGTTGCGCGGCAGGCCCAGCGCATCCTCCACGCGGTCGAAAAGCTCGTTGGCGAAGGCAATCTCCTCCGGTCCGTGCATTTTTGGCTTCACGATATAGACCGAGTTCGCGCGGCTGTTGCGCAAGTCGCCCGATGCCTTGAGATCGTGCATCGCGATCAACGACGTCACGACTGCATCGATGATGCCTTCCGGCGCATCCGATCCGTCCGACAGCTTGATCGCGTCGATCGTCATGAGGTGACCGACGTTGCGGATCAGCAGCAGCGAGCGGCCGTGCAACTTCAGCGTGCCGCCATCAGGCTTCGTGTACGTACGGTCCGGCGAGAGTTTGCGAGTCATCGTCTCGCCACCCTTGTCGAACGTATCGGCAAGGTCGCCCTTCATCAGCCCGAGCCAGTTTCGATAGGCATCGACCTTGTCGGCGGCATCGACGGTCGCGACGCTGTCTTCGCAATCCTGGATCGTTGTCAGTGCGCTTTCGAGAATGAGGTCGGCGATACCGGCCTTATCGGTTTTGCCGATGCGATGCGCGCGGTCGACGACGATCTCGATGTGCAGGCCGTTGTGCACGAGAAGCACCGCGCTCGGTGCATCCGGCGCGCCGCGATAGCCGGCAAAGCCCTTCGAATCGGCAATGCCGGTTTTGTCGCCCCCGACTGCCACAACCAAAGCGCCATTCTCGACCGTCAACGCCGTTGCGTCTGTCCACGAGCCCTTCGCCAGCGGCACGCTGTCATCGAGAAACTTTCGCGCCCACGCGATCACAAGGTCTCCGCGTGAAGAATCGTAGCCGGGCTTGGCATTCTCGCGGCCGGGGATCGCATCCGTGCCATAGAGCGCATCATACAGGCTGCCCCAGCGCGCATTGGCGGCATTCAAGGCATAGCGCGCGTTCGTGACGGGCACGACGAGCTGCGGGCCAGCCATCGTCGCAATTTCGGGATCGACGACTGCAGTCTCGATCGAGAAACTGCCGCTCGACGGCACGAGATAGCCGATCTCGGTGAGGAAGCTCTTGTATTCCGCGGCGTCGAAAATCTTGCCTTTGCGCGCCTTGTGCCACGTATCGATCTTTGCCTGCAGCGCATCGCGCTTTTCCAATAAGGCGCGGTTCTTTGGCGCGAGATCGCTCAGGATCGCATCGAACGCCGACCAGAACGCGCCCTGCGCGATACCCGTACCCGGCAGCGCCTCGCGCTCGACGAAATCGGCCAGGACAGGATCGACCGAAATGCGACCGTGCTGGACCATCTGACTCATGCGCAACGTCCCTTAAACGATTTTTTCGGGGCGCCCCTCGCAGGAGCCACCCGGGCTTCTCTCCGTTGGGCTGTAGCTGCCTGCTCCGGGAGCGGCAAGGGCGCTCATGCCGCCGCTTGCGCCACCTTGCGACACAGCAGACCGGCTGAACCGCTTGCTCGCGCCATGCAGCGCAGGTTACGTCCCGAGCGGCGGGCCAATACGCCGCCTTCAGGAGAGCGATCTGACCTTGCCGAGCCTGACGCGTCGGAGCGTCGTTCACGCCGTGTCCGCCGTGGGATCGGCCCTGCTTGCGCCGACGATATCGGCACAGGGGCAGGCGCCTGCACCGAATGCGCCCACCACACCGCCACGCTTCGTCTACGACGATGTCATCCGCCGCGCGCGCGATCTCGCCACCGCACCCTTCGATGCCAATACGGCGCGCCTTCCCGAAGGTTTCGACAGGCTCGATTACGATGCATGGCGCGACATCCGCTTCCGGCCGGATCGCGCGTTTTTCGCCAATTCCGGCGGACCGTATCGCCTGCAGCTGTTCCACCTTGGCCACCTCTACAGGCGGCCTGTGACGATCAATCTCATCCGCGACGGTATTGCCTCGCCGATCCCCTATACGCCCAACCTATTCGACTACGGCCGCACGAAGATCGACCGTCCGCCGCCGATCGGCACTGGATTTGCCGGCTTTCGCATGCACTTTCCGATCAACGACCCGCGCGTCTTCGATGAGGTCATCGCCTTCCTCGGCTCGAGCTATTTCCGTTTTCTCGGCCGTGGCCAGCACTACGGCGTGTCTGCACGCGGGCTCGCCGTGGGCGCGGGCACGCAGGACGAAGAGTTTCCGTTCTTCCGTGAGTTCTGGATCGAGACGCCAGAGGGTCTGAACGATCGGGCCGTCATCTACGCGCTGCTCGACGGGCGTTCGGTCACAGGCGCCTATCGCTTCGAGTTTTTTCCCGGGTCCGACAGCAGTCTCGAAGTGCGGGCGACGCTGTTTCCGCGCATGGCGAACGTCAAGTTCGGTTTTGCACCGCTGACTTCGATGTTCTTCCTCGGGGAGAACGACCGGCGCTTCAACGAAGATTTCCGCATCGAGCTCCACGACAGCGACGGTCTGCTGCTCAACAATGCGAACGGCGAGTGGGTTTGGCGTCCGCTACGCAATCCGTCGGCGCTGGCAGGCTCGTGGTTTGCGGCGCGCGAAGTTCGCGGTTTCGGTCTCGTGCAGCGCGACCGGGCCTTTGCCAATTACCAGGACCTCGATCTGAACTACGAATTGCGACCGAGCTATTGGGTGGAACCGCACGAAGGTTTTGCCGATGGCGCTGTCGAACTCGTCGAATTGCCAACGACGGACGAAACGAACGACAATATTGTGGCGTCCTTCCTGCCGCGCGAGTCGCCGCCTGCGAATGCGCCGGTCAATCTCGCCTATCGCATCGTTGCGAGCCTCGATCTTTCACGCTTGTCGCCGAACGGACGCGCCATCAACACGTTCCAAACCGTCGCACGCGCGCTCGGCTCGCGCGAGGTTCCGCCGGCACGCTCGCGTCGTTTCCTCATCGATTTCGCCGGTGGCGATCTTGCCTATTTCGGCAACGATCCGTCACTCGTCGAAGTCGTTCCGAGCATCGCCAATGGCAAAATCCTCAACGCCTTTGTGATCGCCAATTCGCACGTCAAAGGCCTGCGCGCTGTGCTCGACGTGCAGGTCAACGAGGGGCAGACCGCCGATATCCGGGCTTTCCTGCGCGCACAGGGCCGTGCTTTGACGGAGACTTGGACGTTTCCGCTCACCATGACCTGATCGGCCGATGACCGATGTTGTCATCCGCGAAGGAACGCCCGACGACATCGCGCGGCTCGTCGAGATCGAGAACGCGGCTTTCACCGGCGACCGCATCAGTGCGCGATCATTCCGCCGCCAGATGCGAAGCCCCACACTCGCGCTGATGGTCGCGGAGTCAGGCGGTAATGTTCACGGCTATGCGCTGATCGCTCTCCGGCGCGCCGCGAAACACGCGCGACTTTATTCGCTGGCGGTCGATGTTGCGGAAGGTCGTGGTCTCGGTCGGCGGCTGATGGCCGCAAGCGAAACACTGGCAAATGAGCGCGGCTACGCGGCGATGCGCCTCGAGGTCAACGCGCAGAACGAGCGTGCCATCGGCATCTACGAGCGTACGGGCTATCAACAGATCGGACGCCGCGAGGATTACTACGAAGATGGCGGGACAGCGCTGCTCTACGAAAAAAGTCTTGTGAGCTAAGCAGCGCGCTTGGCGCGTTCGCGGCCGAAGAGATAAAGGCCCGAGCAGACGACGATCAGCGCCCCGGCGAGCGTGAACGGTCCGGGGATATCGCCGAAGACGAGGAAGCCGAGCCCCGTCGCCCACACGAGCTGCGTATAAACGAAGGGCGCAAGCACGGCCGCCGGCGCGCGTCCATGCGCCAAAATAAGCAGCCAGTGGCCAAAGCCGCCGAAGAAGCCAGTGAGGCAGAGCAGCAGCCAGACGAACCAGCTTTCCGACCAGACCCAGAAGAACGGCAGCACCGGCGTGAGAAAGACAACGCCGGACATGGCGGAGAACAGCGTCGTCGTGCGCGACGGATCACTCGCCGCTAACATGCGCGTGAGGATGCTGTAGAAGGCATAACAAAAGAGGCCGGCGATCGCGAAGCCCGCCGCGGGATCCATGCTCCCCGTGCCCGGCCGCAAAACGACAAGCACGCCTGTAAAGCCGACACAGATCGCAACGAGCCGCCGCCAGCCGACCCACTCGCCAAGGATTGGTCCGGCAAGCAGCGACACGAGGAACGGCATGGCGAAAAAGATCGCCATCGTGTCGGCAAGCTGCAGCTTGCGCAGCGCAAAGAAGTTGAGCGCGGTCGATCCGAACAAAAGGCACGAGCGCACCGCTTGTATGACCGGGCGCGTCGTCGCGAACATGCGCGGCGTCGTCCAAGGATTGATGAAGATCAGCACGAGGACAGTCGCGCCAAGATATCGCGACCATACGACCTGCCACACACCCACGCGAGGCGTCAGCCATTTGCCCGTCGCGTCGAGACAGGCGAAACAGACCAGCGCGCCGCACATCAGCGCGATGCCGATGCGCCGTTCGCGCAGATCCGCGGCGTCTGTCGTATCGAGCGTGCGCGGGGCGGCAGCGGCGGATATCGCCGACTCTTCGGACACGGGCATGCGGTGCTTCTAACGCATCAACCGCGATGGGCGGCAGACATTTGCGCAGCAGAGGCATGCGGCAAATTTCGGCACGAACGTGCTATGGCTCGCGGTCACTCTCGTGCCAGCGCGCAAGAAGTAGCCGCGCGAGCAGCCCAAAGGCCGCGTTGAGTGCGATGCCCGTGGCGGAGATAAGCGCGAGTGCTGCGAACATGCGCGGCACGTTGAGCCGATAGCCGGCCTCCGTGATGCGGTAGGCAAGCCCGGTGCCCTGCCCCGCTGCGCCCGCCGCAAGCTCCGCGACGATGGCGCCGATAAGCGCAAGACCGCCTCCGACGCGAAGCCCGCTAAGAAGAAAAGGCAGAGCCGAAGGCCATTGCAGATAGCGCAGGCGCTGCCATGCGGTCGCGCTCTGCAGCTTGAAGAATTCGGACAAATTCCGATCGACCGATGCGAAGCCGAGCGACGCGCTGGCCAGGATCGGAAAGAAGGCGACGAGGAAGGCGCAGACGAGCACCGCCGCGCCGGCCGAGAGATAAACAAGCAGCAGCGGTGCAATGGCGACAACGGGCGTCACCTGCAGGATGATAGCGAAGGGCAGCACCGCGCGCTCGATCAGGCGCGACTGCGCGAAGACGATCGCCAGAAGGACGCCGCCGGTAAATGCGGCAGCCAGCGCCTCGATGGTGATCGTCAATGTGACAAGCAACGAGCCGTAGAGCAGCGACCAGTCCGCGATCAGCGTCTGCACGATGAGCAGCGGACCGGGCAAGATGTAGGGTGGAATGGCCCAGACACGCACGACCGCTTCCCAAAAAGCGAGGGCGGCGATGAACACGGCAAACGGCAGGGCCGCGCTGGAGACGCGCGCGATCACCGCACGGCCTCGATGCCGCCGCTTGCCGCAGCAAGCGCTTCGGAGACTTCGGCGCACTGGCGCGCATAACCCGCACCGGCGCGAAAGCCGGCGCGTGCGCGCGGCGCGTCGACCTCGATGATCTCGCGCACATGACCCGGTCGCGCGGAAAACACCGCGATGCGATCGGAGAGATAGACGGCCTCGAAGACGGAATGTGTGACGAAGACGATGGTGACGCCCTCCGATTCCGCGAGGCGCAGCAGATCGTCGTCGAGCCGGAAGCGAACGAGTTCGTCGAGCGCGGCGAAGGGCTCGTCCATCAGCAGCAGTCGTGGCGCCATGACGAGCGCGCGCGCGATGGAGGCGCGCATGCGCATGCCGCCGGACAATTCGCGGGGATAGGCGCGCGTGAAATCCGCGAGGCCGACACCGGCGAGCGCACGCTCAACCTGCGGCTGCGCCTCGCGCCATGCGACACCGCGCAGGCGCAGCGGCAGATATACGTTGTCAGCGATATCCGTCCACGGCATCAGAGTCGCGTCCTGGAAAACGAAGCCGAGCGCATCGCGATCGCCGGCTTCGCTTTTCGCATGAGCGATCGTGCCGGTGTCGGGCGTATCGAGCCCGGCAATCATGCGCAGCAACGTGGACTTTCCGCAGCCGGAAGGGCCGAGCAGCGTGAGGATTTCGCCGCGGCGAATGTCGAGATCGACATCGGACAACGCACGTGTGCCGGTCGCAAAGATTTTCGATACGCCACGCAGCGTGACGAGCGGCCCCCCGACGTCCGTCATAGGCGATGGTCCGGCTTCACTTGGGCGGAGACGCCACCTCCGCGCGCTTGTTCACGAAGCGCAACGTGTAAGCCTTGCGCCAATCAAGACTTTCTTCGAAGAGGCCGGCCGACACCATCTTTTCGAAGAAGCTCTTCATCCGCGCGTCGGTCATCGCGCCGATGCCGAGAGTTGAAGTGTCCCCGGACTCGACGATGCCAAAACTTTTCATCTTGGCGATGGAATCGGCAAGCTGCGCATCCGTCATTTCCGCATTCTCGCGCTTGATGAGCGCATTCGCGGCGGCATTGTCGCCGTGCATGTAATTATACCAGCCAATGATCGAGGCATCGACGAAACGCTGCACGAGATCGGGATTCTTTTCGATCGTGTCGGCACGTGCTTCGATCGTCGTGGAATAGGTGTCGTAGCCGTGGTCGGCGAGCAGGAAGGTGTTCGGCGCAAAGCCAGCGGCTTTCTCGATCGCGAAGGGTTCCGATGTCGCGTAGCCCTGCTGGATCGACTGCTTGTCGGCAATGAAGGGTGCTGGATTGAACGTGTAGGGCTTGATCTTTTCTTCCACGAAGCCGGATGTTTGCTTCAGCCACTGGAAGGTCGAGGACAGATTGTCCTTGGCGATGAAATAGGTTTTCGCCTTGCGCAGGTCTTCCCACTTGTCGAGCCCGACGCCCGGATGCGACATCAGCACGACCGGATCTTTCTGAAAGAGGCTCGCGACGACGACGGTCGGGATGTTCTGCTTCACGGCATCGAAGGCCGTGATCATGTTCACGCCCATGTAGAATTGCGCGCGCCCAGTGACCAGCAGCAGCCGGTTGTTCGCCGACGGCCCGCCCTGGCGGATCGTCACGTCGAGGCCATAACGCGCATAAGTGCCGTCGGCGAGCGCCTGGTAAAAGCCGCCGTGCTCGGCCTCCGCGAGCCAGTTGGTCGCGAAAATTACCTTGTCGGCGGCACGTGCGGGCAGAGCGATCAGCGCAGCGAGAAGCGCGAGTGCGAGACGCGACATCAGCATTACTTTTTCGCCTTTGGGTGATGGTCGCGAAACTGCTTCGCCCAGCCCGGCTTGTTCGCCTGCCGGCCGCGCGCCACCGCCATTGCATTCTCTTCGACATCGTCCGTCACGACCGACCCCGATGCGACAAACGCGCCATCGCCGATCTTCACCGGCGCGACGAGCGACGAATTGCTGCCGATGAAGGCACCAGCGCCGATGTCCGTGCGATATTTGCCGAAGCCGTCGTAGTTGCACGTGATTGTGCCGGCGCCAATGTTCGCCTTTGCACCGATCCGCGCATCGCCGATGTAGGAGAGGTGGTTGACCTTTGCGCCGGCCTCGATCGACGCCGCCTTGGTCTCGACGAAATTGCCGATGCGCGCGGCCTTGCCGAGCACTGTGCCGGGCCGCAGGCGCGCGAATGGACCGATCGAGCAATCCTCGCCAATCTCCGCCCCCGCAAGATGCGAGAAGGCGTGGATCACCGTGCCGCGTCCGATCGATACGTTCGGTCCGATCACCACTTGCGGTTCGATCGTCACGTCTGGTGAGAGCTGCGTATCGGAAGAGAGAAACGTGCTGGCGGGGTCGATCAGCGTCACGCCGGCGGCCATTGCAGTATCGCGCAAGCGTGTCTGGAGTGCTGCTTCGGCAGCGGCCAGCTGACGGCGGTCGTTGATGCCGAGTACTTCGGCCTCGTCGGCGACGACAAAAGTCACGCCAAGCCCTCGCGACACTGCGCCGGCAACGACATCGGTGAGATAGAATTCGCCCTTTGCGTTTTTGTCGTCGATGGAATCGAGCAGCGACAGCGCATGTTCGCCGGCGAGCGCCATCAGCCCGCCATTGCAGAGCGTGATCGTGCGTTCTGTCGCGCTCGCATCGCGTTCCTCACGGATCGCAACGAGCCGACCCGCGTCATCCCGCACAAGCCGGCCGTAGCCGGTCGGATCGGCGGCCTCGAAACCAAGCACCGCTACCGCGGCACCGTCTGTGGAGAGCGTATCGTGCAGGCGCGCGATCGTCTCGCTGCGCACGAGTGGCGTGTCGCCGAACAGCACGACGACATCGTCGCCGTGCCCCAAAACCTCACGCGCCGCCAGCACGGCATGAGCCGTTCCCCGGCGCTCGCGCTGAACGAAATTCTCTGCACCGGGCACGAGGCGGCTCACTTCTGCCGCAACATCGTCGCGATCCGGTCCCACGACGACGGCGATGCGATCGACTCGAGCGTCCTGCACGGCAGCCAGCACGTGCCCGACCAATGTGCGTCCGGCGACCTCGTGCAGCACCTTCGGGCGCGTCGAACGCATGCGCGTGCCCTCGCCGGCGGCGAGCACGATCGCGGTAACGGACGACGAAGCGGCGGACGACATTGAGGCAAGCTCCCGACGAATAAGCGCGCATCCCGACCGCGGGGGATCACGCGGTCGAAAGGATTCGCGCCAGCGTATAATACTAGAGCATGTCCTTTTTCGCCGAACCGAGTCCACTTCGGAGGGACATGCTCTGGCGTCGCATGCGCGGGCGAATATTGCCTCGCGAGCGGGACAGTATAAGGTCCCGCAGCGAATGGAACCTGCGAGCGTGCTCATGCGCTTGCCGGTGATGGATTGTTATCGTGCGTGAACCGACGCGTGT
This sequence comes from Beijerinckiaceae bacterium, assembly GCA_965246795.1. Classification (GTDB taxonomy): domain Bacteria; phylum Pseudomonadota; class Alphaproteobacteria; order Rhizobiales; family Beijerinckiaceae; genus JAJXWB01. The sequence goes on from CBDFFN010000013.1 coordinate 14,876, forward strand.
TTTGCGGCGTGCCCTCGCCCGACCTTTCCGCCCCCGGCCATGATCGACCGCAGGGCGCTCATCGCCGGTGCTGCCGGATCGCTTACGCTTGCGCAGGTCGCAGCCGATGCACAGCCTGCTGTGCCTGCCATGCAGACCGGCGGCGCGGGCTTCGATCCGGGCGCGATCCTCGCGCTCGCGCGGGAGACCGCAAAGACGCCCTACAAACCTTTCGCGGTCGACCTGCCGGACTTCCTGAGCAATCTCACCTACGACCAGTATGTGGCGATCCGCGCGCGGCCGGCCGCGACGATCTGGGCCGATGCGAATGTTGGGTTCGCCATCGAGCCGTTGCACCGCGGTTTCGTTTTTTCCGCGCCGATGCAGATTTATCTCGTGGAGAACGGCGCGACGAGGAAGCTCGATTATCGCGCCGCCGACTTCGAATTCGGCTCCATCCAGCCGCCGCCGAATGTTCCCGACATCGCCTTTTCGGGCTTTCGCGTACTCGCGAAACGCGACAACAGCTTTGCCGAAGTCGCGATCTTCCAGGGCGCGAGCTTTTTCCGTGCGCGCGCGCCGGGCCAGACCATCGGCCTGCAAGCACGCGGCCTTTCGATCCGCACCGCCGATCCGCGCGGCGAGGAATTCCCCGTCTTCAAGGCTGTCTGGATCGAAAAGCCGTCGCTCGCAGAGAATGCTCTGACGATCCATGCGCTGCTCGATTCCGACAGCGCTGTCGGCGTCTATCGCATTTCGATCCGGCCCGCGGAAGCGACCATCATCGACACGGAACTCACGCTGATTCCGCGTGTCGCGATGGATAACGTCGGCATTGCGACGATGAGCGCAAAATCCATCTCGTCGCCGCTTGACCGCCGTCGTCCGGACGACGTGCGTCCGACGATCGCCGAGATCAACGGTCTGCGAATGTTGACCGGCAACAACGAATGGATCTGGCGGCCCTGCACCAATCGCGGGACGCTGCAGATTTCGTCCTTCGTCGACAACAATCCGCGCGGCTTCGGCTTCCTGATGCGCGACCGCGATTTCGAGAATTATCTCGACGACGAGAACCACTGGGAGTTGCGGCCCTCGCTATGGATCGAGCCGCTGACCGACTTCGGTCCGGGCGAGGTGCAACTGGTTGAAATCCCCGCGGAAACCAACACCAACGACAATTGCTTCGCATTCTGGCGTCCGCGCGGTGGCCTGCCGGCCGGCAAGGAGGCGATCTATGCCTACCGCCAGTTCTGGTGCTGGTCCCCGCCGATCCGCACTCCGCTTGCGGGCACGCTCTACTCGCGCGCCGGACGCGTGGGCAATGCACGCCGCCGTCGTTTTCTCGTCGCCTTCAGCGGCGAAATATTAGGCGACGAGGCGGCGACGGTCGACCTGAAGCCGGCGCTGTCGACATCGCCTGGTCAGGTACAATTCTTGCGTTGGTATCACGACCGTCCCAAGCAACGGTGCCGTGTGGTATTCGATGTCGATGTAGGCAACGAAAATTCGGTCGAACTGCGCCTGCTGCTGATGGCTGGTACGAAACCTGTGAGCGAAACGTGGCTTTACCGATGGTCGGCGTAAGCGACCGCCAGCTGAGCGTGATCGAGAGCCCGCTTGCTCCGTCCATGCCGCCGGAAAGCCCGCTCGAAATGCCGACGCAGCGGCTTCGGAAGTTCGACCCGACAACGCGGTACAAAGCAGCGAAACGCCCGGACGCGTGGCGCGCCTGGTTGGCGCGCGCCGTCGTCTTCGGTGGCGGCGCGGCGCTGACGGTCTATGGCGGCTGGCAGATGTGGCGCGTCATCGACGTCGGCGGCGTGACGGCGCTCAAGCTTGCTCTGCTGGCGCTGTTCCTCGGCAATTTCTCCTGGATCGCACTGGCTTTTACGGGAGGGCTCGTCGGCTTCGTCGCACGGCTGCTCGCGCCGCGACCAGCGCCCACGCCGACAGAGCTGTCCGGCCTGACGGCGGTCGTCATGCCGATCTACAACGAGGCGCCGTCGCGCGTCTTTGCCTCGCTGCAGGCGATGATCGAAGAGGTCGAAGCAACCGCACTCGGCGAGCACTTCCACTGGTTCTTTCTTTCCGACACGACTGACCCAGACGTGTGGCTGGCGGAAGAACGCGCGCTCCTCGCGATGCGGGCGCGGCTGCAGCCCGGCATGCAGCTCTGGTATCGACACAGGCCGAAGAACACGAGCCGCAAGGCCGGCAACATCGGCGACTTTGTTTCCCGCTGGGGCGGCGCCTATCCGCAGATGGTCGTGCTCGACGCCGATAGCCTGATGACCGGCCACGCCATCGTCAGTCTGGCGGCGGCGATGGAGGCCGATCCCGATGCCGGCATCATCCAGACGCTGCCGCTCATCATCAACCGCAACACGCTGTTTGCCCGCGTGCAGCAGTTTGCGGCGCGCATCTATGGGCCGATCATCGCCTCGGGCCTGTCAGCCTGGATGGGCCGCGACGGCAATTACTGGGGCCACAACGCCATCATCCGCACCGCCGCCTTCGCGGCGCATTGCGGCCTGCCGGACCTGCGTGGAAAGCCGCCGTTCGGCGGGCACATCCTCAGCCACGATTTCGTCGAGGCGGCGTTCATCCGTCGTGCGGGCTACACCGTTTACATGTTGGCCGATCTCGCGGGCAGCTACGAGGAAAGCCCGCCGTCGCTGATCGACGTGTCGTCGCGCGATCGTCGCTGGGCGCAGGGCAACCTCCAGCATCTGCGCATCGTCGGGGCGAGCGGGCTGCATTGGGCATCGCGCCAGCATTTCATGACCGGCGTTTTTGGTTATCTCGCATCGCCGCTTTGGATGATGCAGCTGCTCGTCGGCATCCTCATCGTGTTCCAGGCGAGCTACATCAAGCCGGAATATTTCACGAGCGAGTTCGCGCTGTTTCCCGTTTGGCCGCGGTTCGATGCGAAACGCTCGCTCGAATTGTTCGGCATCACAATGGCGATCCTGCTCGCGCCGAAAATGTTCGGCATCGTAATAGCGCTCATCGAGCGGGAGACACGTCGCGGCGCCGGCGGCGCCATCCGTCTCGTGATCTCGGCGCTCATCGAGATCGTGATGTCGGCCTTGCTCGCGCCAATCATGATGCTCGTCCAGACCGGACACATCATGCACATCATCTTCGGCTTCGACACCGGCTGGAACCCGCAGCGGCGCGACGACGGCTCCGTTCCCTTCCGCGACATCGTGCGCAAGCACCGCTCGCACATGGCGCTCGGCGTCGTCAGCCTCTTTGCCGGCCTGCTGATCTCTCCGTCGCTGGTCGCCTGGATGTCGCCGACGATCGCCGGCCTTGCTTTTGCCATCCCGATATCCTGGGCGAGCGGACAATTGTCCATTGGTCTCGCGCTGAAAAAGTTCGGTCTGCTGTCGACGCCGGAAGAGAACCACCCGCCGGCGATTGCGACGCGCGCCAATGCGCTCGCTGCCGAACTGGAGGAAGACGGCCACGACGCGACGGACGGGCTGGCCCTCCTCTACGAGGATCACGCCTTTCGGCTGGCGCACGAGACCTTCCTGCCGACCGGCAAGCGCCGCGCGCGGGGAGAGATCACGACCGAACGCGCTTTGGCCGAAGCAAAACTCCACGACGCCGAGACGCTGGAGGACCTCCAGAGCTGGTTGAAGCGCAACGAGAAGATGGCGCTGCTGCACGACCGCGCGCTGATCGACATCGCGATGCGCCTGCCGCGCGTGGTCAGCCTCCAGCCGGCCACCGCTGCCGCAGAGTAGGCACCCCGCGATTTAGCGGCCGTGAATTTACGCGACGTCTGAGGGAAACAAATCCAGGCCAGAACGTTGCTTTAGCGTGGGGACCTTAGCCATGAGACGCAAGCAGACTGGATGGCCTTGGTGGACGCCCGCGGCGGCACTTGCCGCGTCATTGGTGTTTTCTGCGCTCGTTTGGGCGGGCTTATACGGGCTGAGCGGCGTCGCAATCCGTTTTGCAGACGCCAAAGTCCAGGAGGGCCAGTGGAGCCGGCAGATGGTGTTCGACACCACGCGGCAGCTCACGACCGGCAGATCTGTTTCGCTTAAGCGTGATCCGACACCAATCGGTTCCGACTAAGACCGGCGCATCTCCAACATATCGGATACGCCGAGCAAAGTCTGTCCGGGACGTGCCTGTAGGGCACTCTCCAATATCGCATGCGCGATGGTTTCGGCTGAAATCATGCGCCAGTCGCTTGGCAGTAGCGGCGCCGCAATCGTGGACAGCACACTCGTCGTGCGTGCAATCAACCGCCGCGGACCCAGACGGCCGCCAATCATCGAAGGCCGTACTAAGGTCAGCGATGCGAACCCGAGCGCGGCGACGTCTCGTTCGAGTTCGCCTTTCGTGCGCGGGTAGAGGAAACGCGACGAAGCGTTCGCGCCGAGAGTCGTCAGCAGCACGAAAGTCGACGTGCCCGCATCGCGAGCGCGTTGGGCTGCCGCCAGCGCATAACCGTGATCAATCTTGCGAAAGGCCTCGGCGGACCCGGCCGACTTTATCGTGGAGCCAAGCGTGCAGATCGCAGCATCCGCCTGCCACCATGCGGCATCAGGCAGCGCTTCAAAATCGACCTGCGGCGCAAGAAGCTTTGGATGAGCGGGCGGAGGGCGTCGTCCCGGTGCGACGACGGACGCAACACGTGCGTCCGCCAACGCCGAGTCGAGAACTGTGCGACCGACATGGCCGGTCGCACCAAGCAGTAGAAGCCGCGTGCCGGCGCTGTCGTTCGGCACGTATGGCGCTGCCTAGATTGCTTCCATCGCGCGCTTGGCCATGACCCCGACGAGATGCGCACGATATTCGGGCGAACCGTGAATGTCAGACACCATCTTCGACTTGTCGGCCTTCATGCCTTCGAGCGCTTTGGCGGAAAAGTCGGACGCCAACTTCTGTTCGGCATCGCTCCAGCGGAACACGCCATCGGAGCCAGAGCCTGTCACCGCAACGCGAATGTCGGAGCCCTTCTTCACAATAGCGACGCCAACCATCGCGTAGCGCGACGCGGGGTTGCGAAATTTCGCGTAGCCGAACTTGTCGACCTTCGGAAATTCGACCGCCGTGATCATCTCGTTTTCGTCGAGCGCCGTCGTGAACAGACCCTTGAAATAATCGTCGGCCTTGATGCGCCGCTTGTCCGTCACGATGGTGGCCTGCAGCGCAAGACACGCGGCGGGATAATCGGCCGAGGGATCGTTGTTGGCGACAGAGCCGCCGATCGTGCCACGATGACGAACGGCGGGATCGCCGATCAGCGCTGCAAGCTTCTCCAGACCCGGAATGGCCCTCTTCACGACTGACGAATCCGCGACATCGGCATGACGCGTCATCGCCTTGATGACGAGCACGTCACCCTTGTCCTCGATACCCGCGAGGTCTTTCAGGCCGCGCAGATCGATCAGGGTGGCAGGTGATGCGAGCCGCTGCTTCATCGTCGGCAGCAGCGTCTGCCCGCCCGCGACAAGCTTCGCGTCGTCGCCGCCGAGTTGCTTGACGGCGTCGGCGACATCTTTCGCGCGCGAATAGGTGAATGCGTACATCGTGGAAACTCCTATTCCGCGGCCATCTTGCGGACCGCGCCCTGCGCAGCCAGCCAGACCTTTTCCGGCGTTGCCGGCATTGAAATATTCTCGTGACCCAGCGCATCGGTGAGCGCGTTGATCACGGCGGGCGGCGACGCGATCGCGCCAGCCTCGCCGCAGCCTTTGATCCCGAGAGGGTTCGACGGGCACGGCGTGTTCGTCATGCCGATCTTGTACTGCGGAAAATCTTCCGCACGCGGCATGCGATAGTCCATGTAGCTCGCGGTCACGAGTTGTCCGTCGTCGTTGTAGATTGCGCCTTCGTAAAGAGCCTGACCGACGCCCTGCGCGATGCCGCCGTGCACCTGGCCTTCGACGATCATCGGATTGATGACGTTGCCGAAGTCGTCAACCGCGGTCCAGCGATCGATTTTCACCGTGCCGTCGGATGGGTCGACTTCCAGTTCGCAGATGTGGACACCGGACGGGAACGTGAAGTTCGTCGGGTCCCAGAATGCCGACTCTTTCAAGCCGGGCTCGAGGTCTTGTCCGTTGAACTTGTGCGCGATGTAGGCTTGCAACGCGATATCACCGAAACCGGCAGACTTGTCGGTGCCTTTCACCGAAAACTTGCCGTCCTTGAATTCGATGTCGCCTTCGGCGGCTTCGAGCACATAGCCTGCGACCTTCTTCGCCTTGGCTTCGATCTTGTCGAGCGCCTTGACGATCGCCGACATGCCGACCGCGCCGGAGCGCGAGCCGTATGTCCCCATGCCCATCTGCACCTTGTCGGTGTCGCCGTGGACGATAGTCACATTCTCGATCGGGATGCCAAGGCGATGCGACACGAGTTGCGCAAATGTCGTCTCGTGCCCCTGCCCGTGCGAATGCGAGCCAGTGAGAATTTCGACCGTGCCGATGGGATTCACGCGGACCTCTGCGGATTCCCAAAGGCCAACACCCGCGCCGAGCGAACCAACCGCAGCCGACGGCGCGATACCGCAAGCCTCGATGTAGGCGGAATAACCGATGCCGCGCAGCTTTCCATTGCGCGCGCTGTCGGCCTTGCGCGACGCAAGTCCCTTCACGTCGTGCATCTCGAGCGCCTTCGCCATGGACGCTTCGTAGTCGCCGGCGTCATACGCCATGATGACGGGCGTTTGATGCGGGAAGGACGTGACGAAATTCTGCCGGCGGAACTCCACCGGGTCTTTGCCGAGTTCGCGCGCGGCGACCTCGATCAGCCGCTCGACGACGAAGGTAGCCTCTGGACGGCCCGCACCCCGATAGGCATCGACCGGCGCGGTGTTCGTATAGACGCCGTCGACCTCGGCATAAATCGCGGGAATGTTGTACTGCCCCGAGAGAAGCGGCGCGTAGAGATAGGTCGGCACCGAAGACGCGAAGGTCGAGAGATAGGCGCCAAGATTGGCAAGCGTCTTGACGCGCAGGCCGGTGATCTTGCCATTCGCATCGGTGGCAAGTTCGGCGTGCGTGACGTGATCGCGCCCGTGTGCGTCGGCAAGGAAAGCTTCGGTGCGATCCGAAGTCCACTTGACCGGACGATTCACTTTCTTTGCCGCCCAGACGCAGAGAGTCTCTTCGGCATAAATGAAGATTTTCGAGCCGAAGCCGCCGCCGACGTCGGGCGCAATGACGCGCAGCTTGTTCTCCGGTGCGATGCCGATGAAGGCCGAAAGTACGAGCCGTGCGACGTGCGGGTTCTGGCTCGTCGTGTAGAGCGTGAAAGCATCCTCGCCTTCATCCCAGTCACCGACCGCCGAGCGCGGCTCCATCGGGTTGGGCACGAGGCGGTTGTTGACAAGATCGATCTTCGTCACGTGTTTCGCGGCGGAAAAAGCCGCATCCGTCGCGGCCTTGTCGCCGATATGCCAGTCGTAAACGATGTTGTCTGGCGCGACATCGTGAACCGCGATGCCGCCCTGCGCTTTCGCGAGATCGATGACGGCCGGCAGCACATCGTAGTCGACGACGATCTTCTCCGCCGCATCCTTCGCTTGCGCAATAGTCTCGGCGATAACAATCGCGACGTGGTCGCCGACGTAGCGCACCTTGCCCTGCGCGAGCGCCGGATGGGCACCGGCCTTCATCGGCGAGCCGTCCTTGGAATGGATCATCCAGCCGCAGATGAGACCGCCGACAGCGCCGATGTCGTCGCCGGTGAAAATATCGACGACGCCGGGCGCATCTTTCGCCGCCGACGTATCGACAGACTTGATCGTCGCATGGGCGTGTGGCGAACGCAGGAACCACGCGTGCGCCTGGCCCGGGCGGTTGATGTCGTCGGTGTAGCGGCCCTTGCCGGTGATAAAGCGAAAGTCTTCCTTGCGGCGCACGGAGGCGCCGATGCCGGTAACACTCATGGCGTTCTCCCGTTGTGCGTGGCGCTTGTTATTCCGCAGCCTGACGCTGCGTGCCCATGGCCTTTGCGCCCGCTTCGATCGAGCGAACGATGTTGTGGTATCCCGTGCAGCGGCAGATGTTGCCTTCGAGCTCGTGGCGGATCGTCGCCTCTTCCATGTCCGGCCCCTTGCGGCGCACCATGTCGACGGCGGTCATGATCATGCCTGGCGTACAGAAGCCGCACTGCAAGCCGTGGTTCTCGCGAAAGGCTTCCTGCATCGGGTGCAGTTGCGTGCCGTTGGCGAGACCTTCGATCGTCAAAACGTCCGAGCTTTCGCACGACGCAGCGAGAATCGTGCAGGCCTTGATTGCCTCGCCGTCGAGATGCACGACGCAGGCGCCACACTGGCTTGTGTCGCAGCCGACATGCGTGCCGGTCAGACGCAGATTCTCACGCAGATATTGCACCAGCAGCGTGCGAGGATCGACAGTCGCGGAGACCGCCTTCCCATTCACGTTCATGGAGACCTTGAGCATATCTCTCTCCGTATTTGCAGCGAGGCGTGCCGACTCAGGCGGCTGTAGTCCCATCGCCGCGAACTGCGTTCGCGAAGCTTGAAAAAAACTGATCCGCCATCTTGCGTGCGACGCCATCGATGAGACGCGCGCCGAGCTGCGCGATCTTACCGCCGACCTGCGCTTCGACGTCGTAGGTGAGTTTCGTGCCACCGTCCGGCGCATCGGCGAGCTTCACGGTCGCGCCACCCTTGGCAAAACCGGCAATACCGCCCTCGCCCTCGCCCTGGATGCGATAGCCCTTCGGCGGGTCGAGATCGAGCAGAGCGACCTTGCCCTTAAAAGTCGCAGAGACGGGCCCGACCTTGATTTTCGCAACGGCGGCGAAGCCGTTGTCGCCGGTCGTTTCCAGCGACTGGCAGCCGGGGATACAGGCCTTCAGCACTTCAGGGTCGTTCAGCTTCTGCCAAACAACATCTTTTGCGGCGGGGAGGTCGACCTCGCCGCTCATCGTCATCGCCATCGTATCACCGCGGAAAATATCCTCCGATGGCCCTTGAGGGCTTCGTCGTTAGCTAAGAGCATATGCGCGAAGCCGGGCCGCGCGCTAGCCTTCTTCCGAATGATTTTAATCTGGGATGGCTGCCGGATCAGGGAATCCTGTCGACCTCGGCGAGCCATGCCGCGGCCGACGAGTCGCTTGGCGCCCGCCAGTCGCCGCGCGGCGACAATGATCCGCCGGACGTGACCTTCGGTCCATTCGGCATCGCGGAGCGCTTGAACTGGCTTGTCGCGAAGAAACGCGTGACAAAGACGCGCATCCATTTCTTGATCGCAAGAAGGTCGTAGGCGACCTTCTTCTCGTCCGAAATGTTTGGGGGCCAGACGCCACGCGCCGCGTCGTGCCAGGCGTGCCACGCGAGAAACGCAACGCGCCACGGCGAAAAGCCGAACCGCGTGATGTAGTAGAGCGAAAAATCCTGAAGATTGTACGGGCCGACAAAATCCTCGGTCTTCTGGATCGCGTCGGGCGTGTCGCCGGGCACGAGTTCCGGCGAGATTTCCGTGGCAAGTATCTTCAGCAGAATCGGCGCGGCGTCTGCACCGAACCGCGTATCGCGCGCGCACCAGCGGATGAGATGCTGGATCAGCGTCTTCGGAACCGAGGCGTTGACATTATAGTGCGACATCTGATCGCCGACACCGTAGGTGCACCAGCCGAGTGCAAGTTCGCTGAGATCGCCGGTGCCGACGACGATCGCGCCGTTCGCGTTGGCCGCCCGGAACAGGAACGACGTCCGCGCACCGGCCTGCACATTTTCGAAGGTCGCGTCGTAGACTTTCTCACCGCGCGAATAAGGATGGCCGAGATCGTCGAGCATCTGCCGGCAGGCCGGCGTCATGTCGACCTCTTTCGCGGTGACGCCGAGCGCGCGCATGAGCGCCCAGGCGCTCGCCCTCGTCGCATCCGACGTCGCAAAGGCCGGCAACGTATAAGCGAGAATGTTTTCGCGCGGGATGCCGAGCTGATCGAACGCCGTGCAGATGACGAGTAGCGCCTGCGTCGAGTCAAGGCCGCCGGACACACCGATGACGACTTTCTTCAGGCCCGTGGCTTCGAGCCGCTGTCGCAGACCGTGCGCCTGGATGTTGAAAGCCTCGAAGCAAAGCTCATCGAGCCGCGCATCGTCGTCGGGAACGAAGGGGAAGCGCGATATCTTCCGCGCGAGGCCGAGGTCTTCCTCGAGAGGCGGCGCGAGTACGAACGCGATGCGCCGAAATTCTGGCAAAAAGGTCGCATCGGCATTGTCGCCGAACGTGCCCTGCCGCATCCGCTCCTGCTCAAGCAATGCAAGATCGATGTCCGCGACAAGAATTTCGGGCTCGCGCGAAAATCGCGGCGCCTCAGTAAGCATCGCGCCGTTCTCGTAGATCGCGCACTGACCATCCCATGCGAGATCGGTTGTCGACTCGCCGGGTCCGGCAGCGGTGTAAATATAGGCCGCAATGCACCGGCCCGAATGCGCCTTGCATAGAAGGTGCCGATAATCGGCTTTCCCAACGACGGCATTGCTGGCGGAGAGATTGGCGACGACCGTTGCGCCCGCGAGCGCAGCATGTGCGGAGGGTGGCACGGGCACCCATACGTCTTCGCAAATTTCGGCAGACAGGCGAAAGCCGGGCACGTCCTCGGCCTCGAAGATCAGGTCTGTCCCAATGGCGGTGTCCTGTCCCGCGTAGGATATCGCCTCACCTGCAAGCGAAGCGCCGGACGCGAAATGCCGCCGCTCGTAGAATTCGCGATAATTCGGCAGGTAGGTCTTTGGCACAACGCCGAGCAGCACACCGCGATGGATGACCAGCGCGCAATTGTAGAGCCGCGTGCGAAACCGCACGGGCGCACCGACGAGAATAACCGGGAATAGATCGCGGGACGCGTCGATCAGCGTCTTCGCAGCATGCTCGACCGCGGCGAGCAAAGCCTGCTGATGCAGCAGGTCGTCGATCGAATAAGACGACAGCGCTAGTTCCGGAAAGACGACAAGGCCAGCGCGACGTGCATCGGCGTCGCGGCACATCGCGACGATTTCGGCGACGTTGAACTCTGGATCGGCGACGCGCGAAGACGGTGCGCCGGCAGCGACGCGCATAAACCCTTGGGCGTAGAGTGAGTGGAACGCTGACATCGTTGTATTGATGAAATTACCAGAAACGTCTATACAACGCTATGCCCCTGATGATCCGCAATCCCAGAGCGGCCGATCTCGCTCGCACACTGGCGACGCGCCGCAAACAAACGATGACGAATGTGGTTATCGTCGCGCTTGAGAACGAACTCAGGCGTGACACCGAGCAGAAGCCGTTGGCGGACCGATTGAAAGCGATCTCGGATAAATTCCTTGCCGAGAGCGAGCCGACAGGCGTGCAAGTCACAAAGGCAGACATGGATCGCATGTGGGGCCACGACTGATGTTCGTGGACACGTCCTGCATCGTGGCCATGATCGCGCAGGAAGGCGATGCCGATCGTTTTCGGCAGGCGCTCTCGGACGCTGGCCCATCCGTCACTGCACCGCACGTCCTGCTGGAAAGCACGATGGTGCTGACCACGCGTTTCAAGCGGACGCCTGCAGACATTCTTGCGACTGTCGAAGGCCTTCTGTCAGAAGCGCGGATGGACCTTGTTCCACTGACGCACGAGATCGCCCGAGCCGCCGTCGATGCTTTTGCAAAGTACGGGAAAGGTCGCGGCCATCCCGCGCAGCTCAATTTTGGTGACTGCCTCTCCTATGCCTGCGCGAAAACACACGGCGTGCCGCTGCTCTTCAAAGGCGACGACTTTGCGCAGACCGATGTTGCGCGCGCCTGAATGACGGCAACACTGCCTGATCGCCTGCGCGCCATCGGCATCGATCCCTCCACCGTCATGGCACACAGGATCGCGCTGCACCCCGACGACGCGGATGAAACATTCCGCACCACCGCCAACCTAGCGGACAGCAATCATGCGCTGACCTACGAGCGCATTCAGGATGGCGTGATCTTCGGCGCACATGCGCTTGTCGCGGCATTCGTCGCACAGGCGGACGGCACGGCCCGGTTTGCAGGCTTGCGGGAACTTACCGCGCGCCGCGCGGGCTCTGCGCCCGGCGACATCGTTTACGATCCCGAGTTCGCACATCTCCTGCACAATTTTATTTCGCGCGCGAACGCGCCCACGTTTTACGATGCGCGGGACGACGAACGTGGCGAGCATTTGCGCGATAGCGTCGTCATCTGGCCGAAAGCCGCCGCCGATACGCTGTGCGGCGACGACCATCGACTTCGCGTCGTCGATGGAAGCGACTGATGCGGCAGGCGCAGCATCGATTGCCGATCGGCACAAAAGGCCGGGGCTTCACCGATCTTTCGCGCGAGATCGCCCGCTGGCTCGCATCAACGGACATCGCGACCGGCGTGCTCACCGTCTTTTGCCGGCACACATCGGCGTCACTGGTGATCCAGGAGAATGCCGACCCCACGGTCCTGCGCGATTTCGAGACGACTTGGTCGAGGCTCGCGCCTGATGGCTTGCACTATGCCCACAACACCGAGGGGCCAGACGACATGGCCGCGCACCTGCGGACCGCGCTCACGCAGACGAGCCTGTCGATCCCCGTTGCAGACAGCCGGATGGTGCTCGGCACATGGCAGGCTGTCTATCTGTGGGAGCATCGCACCGCGCCACACCGGCGGGAGATCGTGCTGCACGTCATCGGCGAATAGGCATTCGGCAATCTGCCATCGATTTGCTATCGATCCTGGCGATCACCGCCAGCAACCGGACTGCTCATGACCGTCACGCTTCGCTACTCGAAATTCTCGCCTTACGTGCGCAAGGTTCTGGTCTTCGCCGACGAAAGCGGACAGCGCGATTCGATCAACCTCGAACCGGCGGATGTATGGGCTGCAGAAACCGACATCGCGAAGGACAACCCGACGGGCAAGATTCCCGCGATGCAGACGCCGGACGGCGCCTTCATCGGCTCCTTCGCCTGCTGCGACTGGCTCGACCAGCAACACAGCGGCAATGCACTGATCCCACGGCGCGGACCGGACCGCTGGCGCACAATCCAATTGCACGGCCTCGCCGATGGCGCGATGGAAGCCGCCGTCTTCATCGTCAACGAGACGCTGCGCCGACCGAAGGATTTTGTGTGGGACGGCTCCGTCGAACGTCAGCGCGGCAAAATTTTTGGCGGTCTCGACGCGCTGGAGATCCGCGCAGTCGAGCTTGCGCCGGTCGACATCGGCTCGATCACGACGGCATGTCTGCTCGGCTATCTCGATTTGCGCCACAAGGATCTCGGGTGGCGCGCGAAGGCGCCGAAGCTGGCGGCGTTTTACGAAACCTTTGCGCAACGCCCGTCGATGCAGGCGACGAAGCCGGAATAGGTCGTCAGCCCAGCTTCATATCGAGCAGGCGCTCCAGCTCCGCGATAGCCGGCGCGGCCTCGCCGACTTTTATCGTCGTCATGCCCATCGTGCGCGCCGGCTTCAGATTGATGCCGAGATCGTCGAGGTAGATGCAGCGTGCCGGCTCCACGCCGAGCGCTTCCACCATCATCTCGTAGATTTTCATGGCCGGTTTGCGCAGGCCGATCTTTGCGCTTTCGATCACATGATCAAAGTCTGCCATGATCTCGCGCTTGTACATCGACGCCATCATGTTGCCATCGCCGGCCGGAAGATTGTTGGTGATACAGCCAGTCTTGTGGCGCGCATGGATGTGCTTCAGCGCTGTCACCATTTCCGGCCGCACCTCACCCGTAAGCAGCGGAAGGATGTCACGGCCACGCACATTCTGTCCCATCGCACGGCATTCTTCCGAGAACAGGCTATCGAACGTGTCGTGATCGATCTCGGCGCGCTCCAGCTTCGCCCAGGCATTCTCCAGATGATTCTTGGCGTTGATGCTCCGGATAAAATCAGGTGGTAGTCGACGTTCGCGCTCGAATTTCGCAAAGGCCTCGAACGGGCTCGATGTGAAGACGCCGCCGAAATCGAAAATTACCGCCTGATACATTTATCCTCACGCCGCCGCGATAAAATGGAAAAAAGAGCCGCTGACACGGCCGTTGTGTAAGCCTGCCGCCGTTGGCGCGGCGCCATGGGCGTCGCGCACGCGTGCGAACGGTGTGCCCTCTTCCTTCATCACGCTCGCATAATGGAATTCGTGGCCGCGTAACACAGCGCCTGCGCAGCCAAGTGCGTGATCGCCGGCCAGCGTCGCCTCGCGATAACCGAGATGCAGCTTGCGTTTCGCAAAACTCGATTCGAGATGAAGCAGTCCGGCCATCGCGTGCCGTGTGCCCTCGGCGTCGACAAGGCCCTGTCCCAGCACCATGTAGCCGCCGCACTCGCCATGCACGGGCTTTTCGAGCGCGAACCTTCGCAGTCCGCCGAGGAAGCGCGTATTCGCCGCGAGACGGCCGGCATGCAGTTCGGGATAACCACCCGGCAGCCAGCATAGGTCGCAGTCTGTATTAGGCGGCTCGTCGGCAAGCGGCGAAAAGAATTTCACATCCGCGCCGGCCGCGCGCCAGCCTTGCAGCACATGTGGATACAGAAACGAAAAGGCATCGTCGCGTGCGACGGCAATGCGCTGCGCGGGCGGGACGACGAAAGATGCATCATTCGCCGCGTCATCGACGTGACGCGTAGAAACGCTTTTGACGATGGCATCGATATCGACATTCGCAGCTACGTGAGTCGCAATAGCGTCGAGCTTCGCTTGCAAATCCGTTGTTTCGCCGGCCTGTACAAGACCGAGATGGCGCTCCGGCAATGCCAGCGTATCGTTGCGTGGCACGGCACCGAAGACAGAAACGCCGAGTTCAAGAATTGCGTCGGTCGAAAGCCGTCGGTGGCGCTCTGAGCCGACCTTGTTGAGAATTACGCCAGCAAGTTTTACGCGCGGATCGAAGCTGGCGAAACCATGCGCGATCGCCGCCGCGGTCTGCGCCTGGCCGGAAACGTCAAGGACAAGAACAAGCGCCCAACCAAGCGCCGCCGCGACATCGGCCGACGAGCCGCTGCGTCCATCTTCCGCCGCGACTCCATCGAAGAAACCCATCAGCGCTTCGGCAATCGCGAACTCAGCCCCGCGCGCATTTTCTCGAGCCAAGGCACGGATCGACGCGGGCGGCATGGCCCACGAGTCGAGATTGATGCTGTCCCGACCCGCCGCTACGCGGTGAAAGGCCGTATCGATATAGTCTGGACCGCATTTGAATGGCGCGACCGCGATGCCTCTTTGCTTCAACGCACGAAGAAGACCGAGAGTGATCGTTGTCTTGCCGCTACCTGAGCGCGGCGCACCGACAACAAGACCCGGCACGCTCATGCACGCGGCCGGAAGCGTCGGTCGTAATCCGCGTCGTAAAGCGCGCTCTCGCGAAAGTCCTGCGACCCGAGTGACCGCCCAACGAAGATGAGCGCAGTGCGCTCCGGCGGCGGGTCGCAGAGCGCAACGATCGTCGCGAGCGTGCCTTCGACGATACGCTCCTGCGGCCAGGAGGCATTGGCGACGATGGCGATAGGGCAGTCCTCGCCGTAGAGCGGCATCAATCGCGTAACGACATCACTCAGTGCGTGGATCGAGAGATGGATGGCAAGCGTCGTGCCCGTCGCAGCGAAGGCTTCCAGCGTCTCGCCTCGAGGCATCGGCGACGCGCGGCCGGACGTACGCGTTAGCACCAGCGATTGCGCAATGCCGGGCAATGTTAGCTCGCGTTTCAACGCCGCCGCAGCTGCGGCAAAGGCGGGCACGCCGGGGGTGAGCGTGTAGGGGATGCCACGCGCGTCGAGCCGCCGCATCTGCTCGGCGACCGCGCTCCAGATCGAGAGATCGCCGGAATGCAGCCGCGCGACATCCTTGCCCGCGTCGTGCGCGGAAACAAATTCGTGCTCGATGTCGTCGAGCGATAGCGGCGCGGTATCGATAAGCTTTGCATCCGATGGACAATGCGCGAGCATCTCATGCGGAATGAGCGAGCCGGCGTAGAGGCAGACCGGGCAACGCGCGAGAATATCGCGGCCGCGCAAGGTCAATAGATCCGGCGCGCCTGGCCCGGCACCGATGAAGTGCACGGTCATGGTGCGCGCGCCACCGCGCAGGTGACGCCGTCACGTGCGACGCGCTTGACCAGCAACGTCGCGTTTGCTCCCGCGCCGGCGAGCGCCGCGCTTTCCGCCACCGAGCCGATACCGAAGCGCGCAAGCGAAGCCGGCGAGCGCGTCGGTGTTTCGATGGCCGCGAGTTCTTCTTGCGCAAAGAGGATAAGACGCGCGCCGATTTGCGCAGCGGCCTTTTTCAAACCGGATTCACCGGCTTTCGCATCGACGCTGCAGAGCGTTGTGCCCGAAACCGAGAGCGCCGCGTTGGCAAGAGTGTCGCGCACGAGCGCAACAATGGCATCGGCCGCGACGCCGCTGCGACAACCGATGCCGATGGCGAGCGTGCCGCTCACGCCGACTTCGTCCAGCGCCATTGCATGACCGGCATCGCAGGCTTCCAGCCGGAGAAGCGCCCAACCGGCACAGCTTGCGCATGTTGCAAAAGATGCAGCTCGCCGCCGTGAGACTCGTACCAGCGCGTGAGCGCTGCTTGTGCTTCGAGTGTCACGGCATTGGCAACAAGGCGGCCGCCTGGCTTTAGCGCATCAATTGCCGTTTCGAGGAGCGGCTTGTCGCTTGCACCGCCGCCGACGAAAATTGCATCCGGCGCCGACTGTCTGGGAAAAACCGCTTGCGCTTGGCCTAAAACGACGCTGAGCAAAACGCCGTGATGCGCGGCATTGCGCGCGATACGCGCGGCACGATCCTGTCGAACCTCGAACGCGATGGCGCGCGCTCTCGGCGTGGCACGCAGCCATTCCACAGCAATCGAGCCCGACCCTGCGCCTACATCCCAGAGGAGCTCGCCGTCGCACGGTGCCAATGCCGCGAGCGTCACGGCGCGAATGCCGAACTTCGTGATCTGTCCGTCGTGCTCGAAGGCATCATCTGGCAACACACACGGAACGCGTGCTGTGTCGCTTGTGCCTATACATTCGATTGCGATCGTATTGAGCGGATCGATGTCGGTAAGAGCGAACGCATCCGCCTGAGCTTCCCGCACGCGCTCGCGATTACCGCCCATCGCTTCAAGAACGATCACGCGCGAATGACCAAGACTACCTCCGCAAAGCATATCCGCCACGCGGGCCGGCGTCGTCTCATCCCACGACAAGACGATGATACGAGCACCCGGAACGAGATGAGGTGCAAGGTTCACGTCATCGCGCCCATGCAGCGAGACGAAAACGCAGCCCTGTAGGCTCCACGCAAGACGCGCCGCCGCGAGCGAAAAAGCCGACGGCTGCGGAAAGCATTGCATCTCCTCGCGCGTAACATGCTGCGAGAGCATCGTGCCGACGCCGTAGTGATAGGGATCGCCTGTCGCAAGCACGGCCACCGGCGTGCCGCGCAACGCCAGCAACTCGGGCACGATTGCTTCGATCGGCGATGGCCAGGGCATTGTCGTGCAAGCCAGCGGCGCGGCGAGCGCGAGGTGCCGCTTGCCGCCGATCACCGTCTTCGCCGCCTCGAGCGCGACGCGGGCGCGCACGGACAATCCATCACGCCCGTCCTCGCCGATGCCGATCAGCGTCAGCCACGGCGTGCTCATGCGAAGCGCGCGGTGCGTGGCGTGTAGACCCACGGCGTGCGATCGCCACGCGGCACGATGCGCGTTTCGCTTGAGCCGATGATGACGAGCGTCGCCATGTCCACGCAGCCGGGGTCGGCGTCGCGAAGCGTCGACACGATGACGCGCTCATCCGGACGACCGATGGCGCGCGCAAAAACGACAGGCGTGCTCGGGCCTTTCGTCTCGCGTAGAAGTGCGAAGGCATCGAATATCTGACGCGGCCGGGCTTTCGATGCGGGATTGTAGAGCGCGATGACGAAATCGCCCGCTGCCGCAGCGCAAAGGCGTTGCTCGACGAGCGCCCACGGCTTCAGATTGTCGGACAAGGAAATCGCGCAGAAATCGTGGCCGAGTGGTGCACCAAGCCGCGCCGCTGCGGCTTGCATCGCGCTGATGCCTGGGACGATGCGTACTGGCAGACCGTGAGCTTCAGGCATTGTCTCAAGCGCTTCGAAAACCGCTGCCGCCATCGCAAAGATGCCGGGATCGCCACCCGACACGACAGCCACGTTCCTGCCCGCCTGCGCCAATTCGATCGCGTGTCTTGCGCGGTCGATCTCGACACGGTTGTCGCTGGCGTGTTTGCGCTGATGCGGCGCGTCCGGCAGGCGCGCAAGATAGGGCGCATAACCGACGAGATCTTGCGCCTGCGCTACGGCGTCGCGCGCTTCCGGCGTGATCCAAACGTCGGCACCGGGACCGAGACCGACAACCGAAAGCTGGCCGACACTCACGGCCGACGCCCCTGCCCTGGCACGAGGATCAACGAGAAATAGGGCGCGGCATCGTCGTGCTTGTCGCGCAACGGCACGACATGCTCATCGGCCATCGTGCCGCGTTCAACATAAACTGCACGCTCGGCGAGGCCAGCACGCGTCAATGCTCGTCGCACCTTTGGAAAATTCGATCCGAGCTTCATGATGACGGCGGCCTCCGTCATCGCCAGACGCGAAACAAGCGCGTCTTCGTCGAGCGTGCCCGGCAACACGGTGAGCGCATCGTCGCCCCATGTCATCGGGAGGCCCGCGGCACCCCAGCAGCCCGCCATGCCGGTGACGCCCGAAGTGATCGCGATACGATGCTGCGAGCGCAACCGTTCGCAGAGATGCATGAAGGAGCCATAGAAAAGCGGGTCCCCCTCACAGATCAGCACAACATCGGTGCCCAACACGAGGTGTTGGGAAAGCGTCGCCGCCGCATCCGCATAGAAGCCCGCGAGCGCATCGACATAAGTGCCGTCGCCCCAATGCGTCTCAGTCGTCATGGGATAGTGCAGCGGAATTTCCATCGCGTCTGGCGCAATCCATCGCGATGCGATCGTGCGCGCATGCCCACGTGCGCCCCGTTTCGCGAAATACGCGACGATCCGCGCCTCCGAGATGAGCCGAGCCGCACGCAGCGTCATCAGCTCGGGATCACCAGGGCCAACACCGACGCCGTGAAGTGTGCCGGCCAGCACAGCGCGCATCGCGTCCGGCGTGCTGCTGTTGCGGGCGTTCATTCCACCTCGCTCGCAAGCGCGTTGAGCGCCGCGGCGGCCATCGCGCTGCCGCCCTTGCGGCCGCGCACGACCAGCGCAGGCAGATGTGATGCGGCGAGAAGCGCATCTTTCGATTCCGCAGCGCCGATGAACCCGACCGGCATGCCGACGATCGCCGCAGGAGTTGGTGCGCCGTCACGCAACAACTCTAGCAAGCGGAAGAGTGCGGTCGGCGCATTACCGATGGCGACGACAGACCCGCCGAGACGTTCCTTCCAGAGATCGACGGCTGCGGCGGTGCGCGTCGTGTCCTGCGCGGCGGCAAGCGCCACGACGCGCGGATCGTCGAGCGTGCAGATGACCTCGTTATTCGCCGGCAATCTCGCGCGTGTGACGCCGTTCGCGACCATCTTCGCGTCGCAAAAGATCGGCGCACCGGCACGGAGCGCCGCACGGCCTGCCGCAACCGCGCCGGGCGCGAAGACGATGTCTTGCGCGATCTCCACCATGCCGCAGGCGTGGATGATGCGGACAGCGACCTGCTCCTCGTCGGGTGCGAAACGCGCGAGATCGGATTCCACGCGGATCGTCGCGAAGGAGCGTCGATAGATTTCCGTGCCATCACGGATGTAGGCGTAGGCGCTCATGCGGCACGCTGCTGCGAGATGGTTTCGAGCGCGAGCTTATCGTCGAGATCGAACGTCGTCGGCGCGTCGTCGGCGCGACCATCGACGACGAGATCGAAGCGACCGTTGCGGCCTACAAGGGTCACGGGCGCTTCGCGAGGATACGCACAACCTTTTGCGCAGCCCGATAAGTGAACCGCAATGCCATGACCTTTCGGAATGCGCGCAGCGAGCATTTTCGCAAAGGCACGGGTCTGGATTTCGCCGGAGGAACATGCCGGCGCGCCAGCGCAGGCGGCGATGCGAAGGCGCACATCATCAATGCGGACGATAAGGTCAAGCGCGGCGAGGTCACGCAGTGCGTTCCGCGCGACATCGCTCGGCAAGCCCGCGATCAGCAGCGTGCGCCAAGGTGTGACGCGGATTGTTGCGCTGGAATTCGTGAGAGCAAGGCTTGCAACTTCGGCAAGGTTCTTTGCTTGCCATGCACCGAAAGGCGCGGCAACGCCCAGGACTATATTGCCGTCGATATCGGCGAGGCCCAGCAGATCGATCGCGGGTTTCGATTCTGGCCGATCCGCTATCGTCGTGAGCCTGGCTTGCGTAAAGAGTGCGTCGTCGCAGATATGTGCGAGCGCGCGCATCCGCCGCTCGTCGCGGCGAAGCGTAAGGAATGCTTGGGTGAGCGCGAGCGCGGCATCCGGTGCCTCTCCAATCAAAACGCGTGCGGCGCGCGTGAAGCCAGCCGGTGCCACAATTGCGTGGCCATCGCCGGTCGCCGTGACGACGACGTCGGCGCTGCCTTCGCCAAGCCGTCCGCAACCACCGTCGAGCGCGAAGCCAAATTTCGACGGCAGCGCGGCAAAGCGTTCGTCCGACCGAAGCCCGCGTTCGATCGCTGCAGCGAGTGGACGCATGTCGCGCGCCCTCGCATCAAGACCACAGAGGGGACCGACGAGAATATTGATGGGTGCGCGCTCCTCCCGCATATCGACAAGCCCTTCGCGCGACAAAAGCTCGAGCAACGGCGGAAAACTTTCCGGCTGCACACCGCGAATCTGGATGTTGGCGCGTTGCGTCAGTTCAAGGAGACCGTTGCCAAAACGTTTCGCGGCGTCCGCGAGCACAAGCGCGTGCGTCGGCGACAGAGTCGCATCGCGCACGCGCACGCGCACGAGCAGGCCGTCGCCACTCATCATCGGGCGCAGCGCCGTCGGGCACCAACCCTTGATGGCGGCATGTGCGTTCATGCGGCCACCTTCACGCCATCGAGCTGCGCGGCGACGGAGTTGCGACGGCAGGTCCACAGGCCGCGGTCCCGCATATTTGCGAGATCGTGCGATATCGACGCGGCCGCAGCCGGATTTTCGCGTTCGAGAAAGGCGCGCACGACATCGTCACCGAGTGTCCCGTCGAATACGAGGTCGAATGTTGCGTCGGCGACGCAATCCGCCGTGATCGCAAAGGCCGCGAGATTGCCGACGGTCTCGGCGATTTCGCCCGCACCACGATGACCGTGCCGCATCAAGCCTGCGATCCACTTGCCGTGGCCAAATTTGCCCCGCGCCACCCGTGCGACTTCCTCGGCGATCGTGCGAACCTTTGCGGCATCCTCGCGCGTCGCATCGACATGATAGACGCGCGCATCCTGCCCGAGCGCTGCCTTCGCGGCGGCAAAGCCGCCCTCCTCTTCGGCGAAGGCTGCGCCCATCAGCACATCGGTTTCGGCCATGTCCTGCGTGTGCACAAGCGCATCGACGGCAGCGACACGCGACGCAAGACCTTCGCGATCTGCGGCGCTCGTGCGCTTCGAGAAGCCATGCGCCTGCGAGTCGAACCAAGTTTCGCCGAGCACGCATCGTGCAATCTTGGGATCGGCAGAAATGCGGTTGGCGATGCCGGTCCCGTAAGAACCCGGCGCTGCGCCGAAGATGCGCACTGTCTTGTCGCCGGAGCGTCGCGCGGCGGCGAGCGGGTTAACGTCGTCGCCTTCATCGAGTGCGCCGACTGCCTGCACGGCCTGATCGAAGAGATCGATCAAAGCCGGAAACGTGTCGCGGAACAGTCCCGAGATACGCAAGGTCACGTCGACACGCGGTCGACCAAGTTCGGCATGCGGCGTGATTTCGAAGCCGCCGACACGCGACGAGGCGGCATCCCACACCGGCCGTACGCCCATCAACACCAGTGCCTGCGCAAAATCCTCGCCACCGGTGCGCATCGTCGATGACCCCCATAGGTCGATCATCAGCGCGCGCGGCCAGTCGCCTTCGTCCTGCACGAAGCGCGTCAGCACGGCGTCCGCAGTGCGCGTGCCAATCGTGAAGGCGGTGCGGCTCGGCACAGCGCGCGGATCGATGCCGAATAGATTGCGACCGGTCGGCAACACATCTTGGCGCGCGCGCGACGGCGCACCAGCCGGACCCGGCTCGACGAAGCGGCCATCGAGCGCGGCAAGGAGTCCGTTAATTTCGCCAGACGCATCGCGTCCGAAGACGTGCAGACCATCGCCGAGCCGCAGATCCTTGATGTCGCAGAGCCACGCGTCGAGCTTCTGCAACGACTCCTCTCGCGATGTCGTGGGGGTGATGCCACTTTCAGCCGCAAGCCCGCTCTCGGTTGCGCGCGAAAAGATGGCGTCGGCAATGATTGCCGCGCGACGCGGATCGAGCCCGCTCGCAGCGGAATATTCGTCGAGCAGCGCTTCGATCTCGCACTCCGCGTTGCCGATGGAAACGGCGTCGAGCGGCGGCGTCATATGTCCGACTGTAACAGCGCCGATGCGCCGGCGCGCCTGCGCCGCCTCGCCGGGATCGTTGACGATGAAGGGATAGATGACGGGGATGCCGCCCGTTAGCGCGAGCGGCGCGCAGGCGGACGACAGCGCAACGGATTTTCCGGGTAGCCATTCCAGCGTGCCATGCGTGCCGAGATGCACGATCGCATCGGCGCGCCACGTCTGCTGCAACCAAAGATAAAAGACGACATAGGCGTGCCGCGGCGGCAGCGCCGCATCGTGATAGCTGTCGCGCCGATCGCCGCCCGCGCCGCGATCGGGCTGAAAGCCGACGAGCATATTGCCGACAACGACAACGCGAAGGTGCAGCGCGCCATCGACGCAACTCGGATCGTCGTGCGGTGCGCCCCATGCCGCATCGATGCAGTCGTTGAACGCCGGCGGCAGCGCGTCGCGCCAACGCATGTACTCGTCGAGCGTGACGGCGATGTCGGCCGTCGACAGCGAAGCGATAAGCGCACGGCCCGATGGCAGGTCGCCGATGTCGTAACCGGCCTCGCGCAGCGCCGCGACGATCGCATCGATGCTGGCAAGAGAATCGAGACCGACCGCATAACCTTCGCGACCACCTTTCAAGGGATAGTCCGACAGGATCAGCGCAAGTTTCCGTTCGGCCGGCTTCGCGCGACGCAGGCGCGACCACCCCTTCGCAAGAGCGACGACTGACGCGATGCCGTCGTCGTGCGGCGCGTGCGATGCGCGTGCTCCGTCGTTAGAGGGCGATTTGAACGAGATCGGAGGACCGATTATACGGCCGTCGATCTCGGGCAGGACGACATTCATCGCAAGGTCGATGGCGCCGAAACCGCGCGGCGATGCGTCCCACGCTTCGCGCGGTAGAGTCGCAAAGGGGGCTTGGATAACGGCACAATCTGCATGATCGAGAATGCCGCCGCCGCCATCCCTGGCGGAAAAGGCGGTCGTGTTGAGGATGACGTCGGGCGTGAAGGTCGCGCTTATCTCAGCAACGATATCGGCGACACGCGGGTCTTTCAGACTTGTGACGAAGAGCGTCTCGACGGCAAAGCTCTCATGCGCCAACGCATCGGCGAGCGCGATGGCCGGTGCAATGTCCGCGGCGAGCCAGAGCGAGCGATAGACGACGATCAGCGCGTGATGCGCGTTGCGAAAGCCGGTGCGGCACGCCTCCTCGACGCGGCCCGCCACCGGCACTGCCACAGGCGCGCTCCACGCGACCTCGTGGCCGAGCCGCGCTTCGATCCAGCCGAGCAGGTTGCCGATATTGTCCGGCCCACCTTCGTCAAGAAAGCGCCAGAGCAGAAGCAGATCGTCTGACGGCAAAGTCGAAGCGCGATCGAGTCTCGCATCGGCGCAGGCATCGCCCGGAAGCACAGCCAGCGGGATCGCCTTGGCCCTGCACAAAGCCGTGACTTCGTCGAGGCCGTAGGACCAATAGTCGGCGCCGCCAAGACAGCGCACAAGCACGAAACGCGCATGCGCAAGCGTCTTCTCGAGATAGAGATCGATCGAATAGGGATGCTTCAACTGCGCGAGGTTTGCGAGCCGCAGGCTCGGCGCATCGTGCCGCTTCGCATGCGCCGCCGATATCGCCGCAAGATCGGAGTCGGAAAAGGACAGGCAAACGATGTCGCCACGCGGCTGGGCGAGGTCGATGGCGTCGTCCTGCGCATCTAAACGATGCAAATCGCGGGCGACGAGATGCACGCGCCCTACTCCGCAGCGGGCGCGAAAGCGTCCCCCGCCTTACCGACGAGTGCTCGCTCGATGGCAGCGCGATCGAGGCCCTTCTCGCCGATGACGACGAGAGCGCCAGCACGCGGCTTGTCGCCCCACGGTCCTTCGAAATTTTGCGAGAAGCGTGGACCGACACCTTGCACGAGTAAGCGCATCGCTTTGCCGCGCACGGCGACAAAGCCTTTTATGCGCAGAATGTCGTGCTCTGCCGCGATCACTGCAAGCCGTTGCGAGACGCCGTCGGCAGAGGCCTGCTCCGGCATTGCGACGACGAAACTCTCAAAGTCTTCGTGGTCGTGGTCGTCTTCGTTGTCGTGGTGCGACGGCCGGTTCGCGAGATCATCTTCCGCCGCAGCGCCGAGGCCAAGCAGGATTGCGGGATCGAGCTTTCCATGTCGCGCTTCGACAACACGCGGACGTGACGATGCCGCGGCGATCGTAGCCCGCACGGCGGCAATGCCGCCCGCATCGAGCAGATCGGTCTTGTTCAGAACGACCATGTCGGCGCAAAGCACCTGATCCTCGAAGACTTCCTCGAGCGGATTGTCGTGATCGACGGACGCATCGGCCGCGCGCTGCGCCGCGACTGCCGCGGGATTGTCGGCAAAGCGGCCGTCCGCCACGGCGCTGCCATCCACCACGGCGATTACGCCATCGACGGTGAGATGCGAACGGATTGCGGGCCACTCGAACGCCTTCACCAGCGGCTTTGGCAGTGCGAGCCCGGAGGTCTCGACAAGAATGTGATCGGGGCGCGGTTCTCGCGCGAGCAGCGCTTCCATCGTCGGCACGAAATCGTCGGCGACCGTGCAGCAGAGGCAACCGTTCGCGAGTTCGACGATGTTTTCCTCGGGGCAGGACTTCACTCCGCAACCGCGCAAAATTTCGCCATCGACGCCGACATCGCCGAATTCGTTGACGATCAGCGCGAGACGACGTCCCTGCACGTTCTCGAGCACGTGGCGGATGAGAGTCGTCTTGCCGGCGCCGAGGAAGCCGGTGACGATCGTGACGGGAACTTTCGCTGGCGCGCTCATGCGGGCGCGCCCGCAAGTTTTGGCGCCGCGGCGCCAATGCGCGTCCAGAGCCAACCGACACTCAGTCCGATAAGGCACCAGAGCAGCGCATGCACGACGAGCGAAGTGGCCGCGAAACTGGCGGCGAGTTCCGCCGGGGCGGTGCTCTCGAACGTTGAGGGATGCGGCGCGCCGATGATGTGCGGCGCGAGCAGAAGCGCGACACCGGCGGCCTTGGCGCTCGCCTGCGGCCTGAAGGCGAGAAGATAGATTGCGATGGCAGAGACAAGCGTTGTCGCGCCCCACCAGATTTGTCGCTGCAGCAGATCGGCGGCAGCGCTGCCCGGCAATTCCGGCGCGAGACCCAACGCCGGCGCGAGACCGGACGCAGCAAAAGCTGCGAGACCCCAAAGCAGGCCTGTCCGAGCGTCGATGGGTGCACGCGCCAGAATCATGCAGCCGAGCAACACAAGCGAATAGCCAAGCGCCGCGGCGATCGTCGCGATGCTGGTCGCGGCGGTGCGCTGGAAGCCGTCCTCCGGCTGCCAACCGCTATCTTCGTGTTTTGCCGCGGGCGCCTGAGCTCCACTGGCCGCCGGCGCGTGCGAATGCGCGAGCAGCAGCACGGACGGTGGGCGAAGCGTTGCGCTGGCAACGGACTTGCCCTCGCTGACATGCGCGGCCTTCTCGTAGACCTCGGCTTTGAGAATGAGCGGCGTTGTCGTGAACTGAAGCACGAGCGCCATGATTGCGCCGACGACGACACCCGTCGCGACGGCGACAGACAGAACCTTGCGGATCACGTCAGTGGCAGGGGAAACTGAGCGCGTGGCGCGTGTTGTGCGCGCCGTTGTGCAGCGCGTCGGTGTGCGCGAAGCCGGTCAGATAGACGAGGAAGACACCCAACGCGAGGGCGAAAACCGCGATACGGGATGTCTCAGTACGGGCCGCCGCAAGACCTTGCGACGCCGGAAGGGTCAGCGTGTCAACTTGCATCATGTCCTCCTGCCGCCCCGCCGGCGGCGTCTATGCATCGGGACGGCAGGTCTCCTGACTCCTGGCTCGGACGGCCCGCCGCCTTCCCGGACAAGTCCAGTGGCGTCCGGCGAGCCTTGCCAGTCACAGTTGCGGGGGCAGCCGCGGGTTTGAGCGAACCCTCACCGCGTTCCCTTTTCACCTTCCTTTCGGAAGGACCGTCGCCCGATGTGATAAGCGCCGGTCGCCTGCCCGTCAAACATCGAGGCCCCTGCATGACCGAGCCAGACACCGATCGCCACAAGGAAAAGATGGCGAAGCGCAAGGCCGTGCAAGATGCGGAGGTCGCATCGAAGCAGATTGCCGCAAAGGGCCTTTTGATGGTCCACACCGGCGCCGGCAAAGGCAAATCCACGGCGGCCTTCGGTCTCGCGCTGCGCGCACTCGGCCGCGGCTGGCGCGTCGGTGTCGTGCAATTCGTGAAAGGCGCGTGGGACACGGGCGAACGCCACATCCTCGAAGGTTTTGGCGACCGCGTCATCTGGCGCACGATGGGCGAAGGTTTCACCTGGGAGACGCAGGACCGCACCCGCGATGTCGCCGCCGCGACGCGCGCTTGGGAGGAAGCGTGCAAGATGCTCGACGATCCCTCAATCCGGCTCATCGTGCTCGACGAACTCAATATCGCGCTGCGTTACGACTACCTGCCGCTCGACGATGTTCTCGCGCGTTTCGCCAAGAGACGGCCGGACCAGCACATCGTCGTCACCGGTCGCAACGCGAAACCAGCGCTGATGGAGGCCGCCGATCTCGTGACGGAGATGATGGCAACGAAACATCATTTCGCGGGCGGCGTGAAAGCGCAGGAAGGCATCGAGTTCTAGATCGATCCGCCGCTTAACGCGCTGGCTTCCCGTCCGCTGACACGCCGCGAAAAATTAGGTCGCCGCCTCCGAACTGCCGCTCGATGGACGGCCTTTGCTTGTTGTCGGTCGTGCGAGAAACGTCGTCGTAAACGAGGCGGAACACGCGCGCCATTTCCACGCCCGGCGCATCCATGTTGCGAGCCAGCGCCGACGTGTAAGGGCTGTTCGATCCCGCAGGACCATCGGCGGCGACGGCACCGGGCTGCGCCGAATATGCGACGAGCAGGCCCGCGTCCCCGCCGACATCCGCCCGCGCAAGACCTCGCGTCACGGCACGGGTGGTGATCGTGCGCTTGAGGGATCCGCCAAACGGATCGTCCCGACATGCATCGAGGATCACGAGCCGCATCTTTTTGGCGCGCTGGATCGCGGACAACAGACGGTCGAGCGGGATCGCGACGTTCTGAAGATCGACGTCCTCCTGCACGCGCTTGATGTCGACGGGCAGCAGGTAGCTGGTCGCACCAGCCGCGATACCGTGGCCCGAATAATAGATGACCGCCCAATCCGACTTCGCGGCCTCGCTCTCAAAGCGGTCCAGCGCCACCTTCATCGCATCCAGCTTCGCATCGTTGACGACTTCGACGGACGCGAAACCCACCTTGCGCAATTCGTCCGCCATTAGGGCAGCATCGCGTCGCGGATTGTCGAGCGTGGTCACCCGGTCGTAGAGGCCGTTGCCGATCACCAGCGCGACGCGACGTCCCGGCACGGGTGGGTTCGCCGGCATCTGCTGCAGCTTGGGATCGGCACGGACCGACGCCAGGGCTTCTGCCTGGTCGCGCGCCGACGTGAGCTTGGGATCGAGCCGGAACGCCTCACGAAACTCTGTGAGCGAGCCGGCGATATCACCCTTGTTCAGGCGTGCCTTGGCGCGCTCCTGATGAAAGAACCCGACCTTCGGCTCGGCGCGGACGGCGCGATCATAGTCCGCAAGCGCATTGTCGACATCGCTCTTCTTGATCGCAGCACCGCGGCGCGATTGTTGTAATAGACCGCCGGTTTCGGATCGATCCGTAGCGCCGTGTCGTAGTCGGCAAGTGCGCCCGCAAGGTCGTTCGTCCGATCCCGCGCCGCGCCACGATTGTTGTAAAAGACGGCCGCGTAAGGATTGAGCGCGATCGCGCGTCCATAAAGCAGAAGCGCCGCGGAAGCAGAGCCGGCGTTCGTCAAGGCGGCGGCCGTGTTGTTGAGATCGCGCGCCCGGTCGCTGTCCGCCTGCGAGACGGTCGGTGGCTTTGTCGTTGATGCCAGCTGCGCGGCCGTTGGCACGACAGCGCAGGTGAGGACTGCTGTCGTAGCGACAAGAAATGGCAACACGCGCATGTTCGGTCTCCCCCTCGTTCATCAGATAGCACTCTCCGATGATGATGAAACTTGCGCCGCGATCTTGCCAATAGCGAGCCCCTCGCGTTTACTCCACCCGGGAACAAACTGGCCAAAGAGCCGGTTGCGGCGAACCTGCCGCGCTCGGGAGGACCTTATGAGATTTCACGGACTCGTATCCGCGCTTGCGCTGTCGGTCGCGCTCGGCGGCGGCGCATTCGCGCAAGACGGTAAGCCGATCCTCATCGGCATTAATAGCGCGCTGCAACTGCAGGTCGGCCGTGACACGATCGACGGCGCGCAAATGGCAATCGACGAGATCAACGCAAAAGGCGGCGTCAACGGTCGCAAGCTCGAGATGGTCAAGGCCGACGAAGGCGAAAGCCCCAAGGAAGGCGTCGCAGCCGTCAACAAGCTGACCGGCGACAACAACGTCAACGTGCTGATCGGCGGCTACGATTCTGGCGTCACCCTCGCCGAACTGCCGCACATTTCGCGCGCGAAAACGATCTTCCTCGGCACAGGCTCGGCGTCGCCCGCCATCCAGCAGAAGGTCAAGGACGACTACGAAAACTACAAGTACATCTTCCGCGTGAACCCGACCAACTCTGCAAAGCAGGCGGCGTCGCTGCTCGATTTCATCAACGGCAAGCTCAAAGGCGAGCTTGGCTACAAGAAAATCTCGATCATCGGCGAAAACGCCAAATGGGTTCAGGATATGATCCCGTTCCTCAAAAAGGGCGCGACGGAAGCCGGACTCGAAGTGCCGCTCGCAGAATTCTTCGATTCACAGACGGCCGACTTTTCACCGATCTTCTCGAAGGTGAAGGACAACGGCTCGCAATACCTCTTGATCATCCTGTCGCATGCCGCGTCCGACGTGTTCGTGAAGCAATGGTACGATGCCAAAGTGCCGGTGCCGATCGGCGGCATCGACGTGAAGAGCCAGGACGCCGATTTCTTCAAGCGCGTCGGCGGCAAGGCAATCTCCGAGACATCCACCAATTTCGTGCTGCGTGCGCCGCTGACGGAGAAGTCTGTGCCGTGGTGGGACGCTTACGTGAAGAAGTACAACCGTGCGCCGGTCTACACCGCGACCGGCTCCTATGACGCTGTCTACATCTACGCGGAGGCCGTCGGGCGCGCGAAAACGACGGACACCGACGCCGTCATCAAGGAACTCGAAAAGACGAAGTTCGTAAGCGCGCGTGGCACCGTCCAGTTCGACGAGAAGCACGAAGTGATGGACGGCCCCGGCAACGTCAACACGATCTACGTGCAATGGCAGGATGGCGGCGAACGTGCGGTCGTGTGGCCGAAGGAACTTGCCAAGGGCAAGATGATCGATCCGCCCTGGATGATGAAGAACTGAGGGTTATCGAAGCCTTACTATGACGATCCTCGTCTATGGCGCCGTCATCAGCGCGGTCTACGCGCTGCTGGCGGTTGGCTTCACGCTCATCTTCGGCGTCGCGCGCATCCTCAATCTTGCGCACGGCGCCTTTTATGCGCTCGGCGCCTACAGCGTTTACGTGTTGACAGCCATCGCTGGCTTGCCGTTACCACTGGCAGCGCTTCTCTCCGTTGCCTTCGTCGCCGCGTTCGGTGTCGCACTGGAGCGCTTCCTTGTGCGACCGCTGCGACCGCAGGGCTCGCTCGCCATTCTTATGATCACGCTCGCCGTTGGTCTGATGGTCGAGCAGATCCTGCTCCTCTCCTTTGGCTCCGAGGCGCGCAATGTGCCCTCGCTGGTCAACACGACCTTCCCGGTCTTCGGCGTCGATCTCTCAGGCCAGCGTTTCATCGCGCTCGTCGGCTCAATCGTCATTCTGACGGCACTGTGGGGCTTCCTTCAGTTCACGCGACTGGGCGCAGCCATCCTTGCGGTGTCGCAAAGCCCCGAAGGCGCGCGCTACATGGGCATCCCGAGCGACCGCATCTTCTCCGCCGTCATGGGACTTTCGGCAGCGATCGCTGCCGCGGCCGGCGTGCTGGTCGCGCCCTTCCAGACCGTCATCCCAGGCATGGGCCTGCTGCCGCTCGTGAAAGCCTTTGCCATCGTCGTTGTCGGTGGCCTCGGCTCGATTCCTGGCTCGATCCTCGGCGCATTGCTGCTCGGGTATTCCGAGACGATCGTCGCATTCGTCGTTTCCATCGAGTGGTCGCAGATCGTGTCGGTCGCCGCGACGCTGTTGATGCTAATCGTGCGACCGTCGGGTTTTTTCGGCAAACGGGCGGCGTTCTGACATGAGCCGCCGCATGCTCGACGCCATCGGCGCTGTTGCCCTCATCGCGGCGCTGATCGCGCTGCCGCTCGTCTTCCGCTCCAGCTACATCCTTGGCGTCGCCACGGTTGCGCTCTGCTACGCCATCTGGGCCGCGAGCTGGGATTTCATGTCCGGCCTCACGGGGCGCGAGAATTTCGGGCACGCGCTATTCATTGGCGTCGGCGCTTACGCCTTTGGCTTCGCCAACGTTGCCTTTGCACTTCCGCCGTGGATTGGCCTGCTGATCGCACCGCCAGCCGCCGTCGTGTTCAGTCTCGTCATCGGCGTGCCGACGCTGCGGCTCTCGGGCCCGTATTTCGCGCTCGCGATGCTTTCGGGCTCGGTCGTTATGCAGAAGCTGGCGATCATCTTCTCGAGCGTCACTGGCGGACAGGACGGGTTGAACGGCATTTCGCCGATCTTCAACTCGCAGCGCACATCCTATTATTTCACGCTCGCCCTTCTCGTCGTCTCCGTCGCCATCCTGAAGATTTTGGCGCTGTCCCCGATGGGGACGTTGCTCCGCGCCATTCGCGGCGATGAGGCGACGTGCCAGGCGGCCGGCATCAACGTGAATTTCTACAAGATCGTCGCGCTGATGATCTCTGCAGCTTTTGCCGGACTCGGCGGCGCGCTCTACGCGAACTACCAGTTGCAGGTCGGCCCCGATCTCTTCGAAGTCGCGCTCGCCATCAACATCATCGTCATGGTCTATGTCGGCGGCATGGGCTCGATCTGGGGCGCTGCCGGCGGCGCGATCCTGCTTGTCAGCCTGACGGAGTCGCTACGCGCCTTCAGCGAATACCGGCTGTGGGTCTACACGTTCCTGCTGATCCTCATCCTCTTCTTCATTCCGAAGGGCATCGTTGCGCCGATGTGGAAAGCGCTGCGGGAACGCGTCTCGCGTGCGCCGCTTCCGCCGACGCGCGTGCCGGAGATCGCGGCGTGAGCGCGCTTCTCACGGTCGACAATGTCACGCGCCGTTTCGGCGGACTGACCGCCGTGAAGAACGTGTCCTTCGAGCTGAAACCCGGCGAGATCACGGGCATTCTCGGGCCGAACGGCGCGGGCAAGACGACGCTGTTCAATCTCATCACCGGCTTCATCCGCAACCAGACCGGCAGCATCACTTTTGACGGCCACAAACTCGGTGGCCTGAAACCGTTTCGCATCGTCAATCTCGGCCTCGCGCGCACGTTTCAGCTGACGCGGCCGTTCATCGGTATGACCGTCGTCGAGAATGTCGTCGTCGGCTGTCTCGCGCCGCGTGTACGTGCCGATGGCCCGACCGACTTTCGTGCGCGAAACATGCTGGAGCGCGTCGGCCTCGGCGCAAAAGCGGACCAGCCCGTTGAAGCGCTGTCCTACGGCGACCTGCGCCGCCTCGAGATCGCGCGCGAACTCGTCACGCGGCCGAAACTGCTGCTGCTCGACGAACCTTTCGCCGGGCTCGGCACGAGCGAGATCGAGCCACTTGCAGCGCTCATTCGCGAATTGCACGCGTCCGAAGGTCTGACGATCCTGCTCGTAGAGCATCGCCTGCGCGAGTTCATGGCCCTCGTCTCGCGCGTCATCGCGATGGATTTCGGCGAGGTGATTGCCGACGGCACGCCGGCCGAGATCACGAAAAATCCGCGCGTTGTGAAAGCGTATATCGGCGGCACCGTGGAAGAGATCCGTGGCGCTGCTTGAGCTGAAGGGCCTCACGGTCCATTACGGCAAG
Source organism: Beijerinckiaceae bacterium (assembly GCA_965246795.1). GTDB lineage: Bacteria > Pseudomonadota > Alphaproteobacteria > Rhizobiales > Beijerinckiaceae > JAJXWB01. Next base: position 47,358 of record CBDFFN010000013.1, read on the forward strand.
GCGCTGGCGATCGACGCGCTCGATCTGCATGTCGCGGCCGGCGAACTGGTCTGCGTGCTCGGACCGAATGGTGCCGGCAAGTCGACATTGCTGAAAGCGGTCTCCGGCGCGATCGGCTGGGTGGGGTCGGTGGTCTTCGATGGCAAGCCGCTGACCGGCCTGCCTGCGCACAAGGTTGTCGGCCACGGCATCTGCCACTGTCCCGAGGGACGGTTGCTGTTTCCGGAACTGACGGTGCTGAAGAATCTCGAACTCGGCGCTTACCTCCGCAACGATCGCGCCAAAATCGCTGCCGATCTTGAGGAAGTGTATCGCCTCTTTCCAATCCTCAAGGAACGCTCGAAGCAGCAGGCGAGTACGCTGTCGGGCGGTGAGCAGCAGATGGTCGCCATCGGACGCGCGCTGATGGGCGCGCCGAAACTTCTGCTGCTCGACGAGCCATCCGTCGGCATTGCCCATAAATTGAAGTTGCTGATTTTCGATGCCATCCGCCAGATCCGCGAGAAAGGCACCGCGATCCTTTTAGTCGAACAGGATGCGACCGCGGCGCTCGCCGTATCGGACCGCGCCTATGTGTTGGAACACGGCCATATCGCGCAGGAAGGATCTGCCGCGGCGCTCGCGCAGAATGACGACATCCGGCGCGTCTATCTCGGCGTCTGAACGCACGCGCGTGGAAAGAGAAGCGACCCGCGAAACCGTAGTTTTCGAGATCGCTTCCCTCCGCATCTGCCGGCGACCGGTCCGCGTACGAACCGACCGCCGGAAGTCAGTTCTTACATCGCGGGAAGGATCGCGATGTCCTTGATCGCGCCCTTCACGCCTTCGATCTTGGCAGCGGGCGTCGCTTTGCCGGTCGCGAGATCGACGGAGTAAAGCTGGTCGCCGGCCATCGCGAAGGCTTCGTTCTTCGTACCATCCGACACGATGTCGAACGCGATGTTGTCGCCGGTGATGCCGAGCGGTCCGACAACGGTGAGAATGCCGTCGTTCGGCGGCGCCTGCTTCACGAGCGAGCCGGTCGCACCATCGATGTCGAACAAAGCCGTCTCCTTGGTGCCTTTCACCGAGTTCGTATAAGCGCCAGCGACCACCTTCGGTGTCTTGCCCTTATTGGCGTCGGTGTCGGCATATTTCAGCGAACCGTCCTTCGTGACCTTTCCGTCATCGGGATTGACGCGCAGGCTCGTGCCGTCGCTGCCAATGACGCGCAGACGATCTGCAACCGGGTTGAAGTCGACCGTCGCCATCGTGCCTGCGGGCAACATGGTCTCGAGCTTCGACTTCATCGTCGCCTTACCGTCCATCGCGATCGTGTAGAGCGTGCCGCCAGCCGTCAGGCCATAAAGCATGCCATCGGCCGGTCGCACGTCGATGCCGACGAGCGCACCGTCGAGGCCTGAGACGTCCATGCTCTTCGTGACCTTCTTCGCGGTCGTGTCGACGACGGCGAGCGTCTTGTCGCCGACGAGTGCCGCCACCTGCGCGGCCTGCGCGGCCACGGCCGTCGAAAGCACGAGCGCCGTTGTCGCGAGCAAAGTCGAAATTTTCATGGAGAACTCCCGTATCGCCCATCCCATGACAGGTCATGGCGGATACTCGGGCGTGGGCCGGACTGGATGCAGAACCGAAACAAAAATTTTGCTAGGATGACGCCCCATGCATCCAATCGCGCCTTCCCGCGAGTATGACGGTTTAGAGACGGAACCATCGCTTGATCGCTCTGCCCGACCTTTACCGGCGCGGTCCATGAGACCGGCAAGCGACGGACCCGTTCACGACGATACGCAGGAAGCGGAAATGTCGGCGGCGGTCGCACGATGCGCAGATGGAGACAGGCTCGCGCTGCGCCTGATCTTTGATCGTGAGGCGCCGCGGATGCTTGGCGTTGCGATGCGCGTGCTGCGTCGTACCGATCTCGCGGAAGAAGCCGTGCAGGAAAGTTTTGTCCGTATCTGGCGCAGCGCGCGCAGCTTCGATCCGTCGCGCGGCGCGGCGCGGACGTGGCTTTTCACCATCGTTCGCAATCAGGCGCTCACGAAGGCGCGGGGCGAAAGCCGTTTCGCAGCGGAGGAATTGACGGAAGAGCACTACGCGGCGACCGACGACGCCGCCGATCGCCTGCCGGAAGCAAGCGCGTTGCGCCGCTGTCTCGAAGCATTGGAGAAAGATCGCCGCGCCGCCGTCGTGCTCGCCTACGCGCACGGGCTCAGCCATGCACAGCTTGCAACGCGGCTGAATGTGCCGCTCGGCACGGCAAAGAGCTGGACACGCCGGGGCCTGCTTGCACTCCGGAAGTGCATGGGATGAGCGACCTACACGACCGCGAAGGAATTCCGGACGACGTCGCCGCCGACTTCGTGATGGGTCTGCTGGAGCCGGCGGCGGTTGTCGAAGCCGAGCAGCGCATCGCGGCCGATCCCGCTTTTGCGCAGGCGGTAACGCGTTGGCGTGCGCGTCTCGCTGATTTCGATACGACGGCTCCCGCTATAGCGCCGCCAGAAACGCTCTGGCAGCGCATCGATGCAGATTTGCCAAAACCATCGACGCATTCCGCCAGCCGGCCTTGGCTGGCGCGTTTCTGGAACAGCCTCGATGCGCTGCGTTTGACGACGGCAAGCGCGACGGCGGTGGCGGTCCTCTGCGCGTCGCTGGCTGTCTTCTTTTATCAAAACGCACGCAACACAGCCGCAACGAAGCCTGTTTTCGTTGCCGTTCTGGTCAGCGATGCGACACGACAGGCTGGCGCAGTCGTCAGCACATTTGCCGACGGCCACGCCGAGCTTCTGCCCCTTGTCGACATCGATGTGCCTGCGGGACGGGCGTTGCAAGTCTGGACACTGTGGGACCGCGCCGTCGGTCCGAAGCCTGTCGGACTGATCGAACGCGCCCGCTCGCTCCGCCTCGATCTCGATCGCTTGCCGCTCACCGCGCCCGACCAGCTATTTGAGATCACACTGGAGCCGGCCGCCGGCTCACCGATCGGACGCCCGACCGGACCAATTCTTTACAAAGGCACGACGTCGCGGACGCTTTGACAAACGCCCTGTGTCGGGGAAAGTCGCGCGCATGATCGTCGTCCATCACCTCAACAATTCGCGCTCGCAGCGCGTGCTCTGGCTGCTCGAAGAACTGGGCGTGCCCTATGAGGTCCGGCGATACGAACGCGATGCCAAGACCATGCGCGCGCCGCCGGCCCTGCGCGCCGTCCATCCGCTCGGCAAGTCGCCGATCGTCGAGGACGGCGGCGAGGTTTACGCGGAATCCGGCGCGATCATCGAATATCTGGCCGACACCTATGGCGATGGCGCGCTGGCGCCGAAACACGGCACGCCGGAGCGTCGGCGTTACAGCTTCTTCCTTCATTACGCGGAAGGGTCGCTGATGCCATTCCTGCTGATGAAGCTCGTCTTCAGGCAATTGCCGAAACGTGCGTCCATGCTGATCCGCCCGATCGTGGGTGCGGTCAGCTCTCGCGCACAGGACGGATTCATCGATCCGGAGCTTAAACTGCATCTCGACTTCCTGGAAGGCGAACTGGCGAAGACAAATTGGTTCGCGGGCGAGGCCTTCTCGGCAGCCGATATCCAGATGAGCTTTCCGCTGGACGCAGCCGTCGGCCGTGCCGGCCTCGATTCTGCGCGCCCGCGCCTGACCGAATGGCTGAAAGCCATTCACGCGCGCCCAGCCTATCAACGCGCCCTCGAGCGTGGTGGGCCCTACGATGTGGTGCATTGACGCCCGTCGCTGAGCGCTTCATTTTCCACGCCGAAGCAATAACAAAATTGCCGATTTCCGGGAGAAACAGAATGCCTATTTTCAGCATGACGCGCCGCACGGTCGCGTTCGGTACGCTTGCCCTCGCACTGTCGACGACCAGCGCACTCGCGCAGAAGAAATACGATTCCGGTGCAACCGACACCGAGATCAAGATCGGGCAGACGATGCCCTACAGTGGTCCGGCCTCTGCCTATGGCACGATCGGCAAGACCGAAGCCGCTTACTTCAAGATGATCAACGACAATGGCGGCATCAACGGCCGCAAGATCAATTTCATGTCGTATGACGACGCTTACAACCCGCCGAAGGCCGTCGAGCAGATCCGCAAGCTCGTCGAAAGCGACGAAGTGTTGCTGGTGTTCCAGACGCTCGGCACGCCGCCGAACGCGGCGATCCAGAAATATCTCAATACGAAGAAGGTGCCGCAGCTCTTTGCGTCCACGGGCGCGACGCGCTTCAGCGACTACAAGGAATATCCCTGGACGATGGCCTTCAATCCGAACTACCAGTCGGAAGGGCATGTCTACGCCAAATATGTTCTAGCGAACCACCCGAACGCTAAGATCGGCGTGCTTTACCAGAACGACGATCTCGGTAAGGATTACCTCAAAGGTCTGAAGGATGCGCTCGGCGCCAAGGCGTCGATGATCGTCGCCGAAGTGCCTTACGAGGTAACAGAGCCGACCATCGACTCGCAGATGGTTAAGCTGAAGGCCTCCGGTGCCGATCTGCTCTACAACGTCACAACGCCGAAGTTCGCCGCGCAGTCGATCAAGAAGGCGGCGGAGATGGCGTGGAAGCCGGTCCACATCCTCAACATCAACTCGACCTCGGTCGCGCAGGTGTTCAAACCGGCCGGGCTCGAAGCCTCGAAGGACATCATCAGCGTCACCTACGGCAAGGACCCGTCCGATCCGCAGTGGAAGGATGACGCCGGCATGAAGAAATATTACGCCTTCATGGAGAAGTATTACCCGGAGGGCGAGAAGACCTCGAGCTTCAACTCCTATGGCTACTCCGCCGCGCAGACGATGGAGCAGGTGCTCAAAATGGCGGGTGACAATCTCACGCGCGAAAACATCATGAAGATCGCAACGAACCTCAAGGGTCTGACGGGCGACCTCAGCCTGCCTGGCATGAGCATGAACACGACGCCGACGGACTATCGCGCCAACAAGCAGTTCCAGATGATGAAGTTCAACGGCGAGAAGTGGGACCTTTTCGGCAACATTCTCACGGACGATTTCGTCCCGACGAACTAAGCGACACATACGTCGCTTTGCGAAAGGCGGGCTTCGGCCCGCCTTTTTATCTTTTCAGGCCGCCATCGCGCGGGCGAAGGCGGGATAGCTCTCGCCGAGACTGTCCATCACCGGCCCCCTTAGCATCGCAAGCGTCTTCGCATCGGGCGCGGCCGTTGTCGGCACGTTTGCCGGCGTGTCGAAGTCGAAGCCGGTATGCGCGCGTATGTCTTCGATGCCGAAGCCGGGATGAATCGATCGCAGCACGAAGCGCGTGCGCGACTTGTCGAAATCGAACAGCGCCATGCTCGTCAGCAGCGCATGCGGGCCGCCGCGACGCGAGATGCCCTCGCTGGTACCGGACGCACTGATGAAGTCGACCTTTTTCACGAAGACGCGCGGCGAATGTTCTTCGCGGAACAGGATCACGCGCGGCACGAGATGATAGAGATAGGCAGAGCCGAACGAGCCCGGCCAGCGCACGTCGTTGCGCGGATAGTCACCGGTCCCGACAAGATTTATATTGCCGAAACCGTCAATCTGCCCGCCGCCGAGGAAAAAGGCATCGACGCGCCCCTGCGCGGCACAATCGAACAATTCGACGCCACCGTTGGTGAAGAAGTTGTTGTCCTGCGAGCCGAGGATCGAGATGCGCACCGGCGTCTTCCCATCGCGCAGATTGCGTGCACGCAGAAGCATCGCGCCAGCGGCGGGCATCGGCGACGATGCGCCGACGGCAACATGCCGCACGCCATCGAGAAGATCGGCGATGGTCGCGATCAGGATTTCGCGCCGCGCTTGCTCCGGCGAGACGCTCACGCCGCGCGCTTCCGCTTGCCCGTGAATTCGTCGAGCCAATCGCGAAAACCTTCCGGTGTGCGCGCCATGCGCGCATAGCGCGCGACTTCCGTGTCGTCGCCGGCATATTCGCCCCACAACGGCAGCGGCCACGCACCGCGTTCGGCGATTGCGACGTGATCGACATAGAGCGCCGGCAGCACAGCGGCGGCAGAATCCTCGTTCTGCAGCAGATTGCGGTCGGTGATGCGCTCGACGGTAACGATCGTGCGCTTCGCGGCGTAAGCCATCGCCGCGAGTTCGCGACGGCGACCGATGCGGATGTTGCCCGCGCGATCGGCTTCGGGCGCATGAAACAGTGCGATGTCAGGCACGATCGCCGGCACAACGACGACCGGATCGACGCCGCCGCACGGATCGTCGATGACCTTCCAGTCCGGGCGCACGTTGAGCAGGTCACTGCCGTGAATGCCGGCGATCGGCATGAAGGGCACGCCCTTCTGCGCCGCGAGCAAACCGGCATGAATGGCGGGACACGTCGCGTCCATCAGGCGGATGGAGCCGTCGCGAACAGCAGCGCCGAAACGCGGCGCACCGCCCGCTTCGCCCAATGTGATGGCGCTGGTCTCCAGCACCTTCACGAGGCCCGCGCCAAGAAGCATTTCGGCCTGCAACCCACTGACGGGCACGCAGACGAGATGTAGATCGCCGATGCCGGCTTCGATGAGCGCGGCAGTCGCCGCGATTGCGACCCCGCTGTAATCGACCGGCACAGCCAGGGTGCTGCCCGGCGCGATAGACGCAACGAGCGCTTCAAGCGAAACGATATCGGTCATTTTTCACTCCCTGCTCGACCATTTCGCGGGCAGGGAGTGAGGTCAAGCGTCAGCCGAGCGTCGCGATCTCGCCCGGCTTGAACACCTTGAAGTCGTCGCCGTCGCGCATCGCGGCCTCCGGTCCCGGCGGGCAATAGACCGCAAGAATGCGGATCGGCTCCCAGCCGGTGTTGAAGGTCGAGTGATAGGCGCCCTTCGGGATGGAGACGAGATCGCCGCCCTTGATCGGCCAGGTGACCGGTGTGCCATCGGCATCCTCGATCATCATTTCGCCCTGTCCAGACACGACGAAGATGAACTGCTCGGAGTCCGGGTGGTTGTGCCGCTCGTGGCCCTGCCCTCCGGCAAAGAATAGCGACACCGCGCTCATCCCTGTCACGCCGCTCGTGCGCGGGTCGGACATGACTTTTGCTGTCGTCCAGCCGGAGATGATCGTTTCGATCGTCTCCGGCGTGTTGACGAAGTTTGGCTTCGTCGAGGGCTTCGTATCGCTGACGACGCGAAGTGCGGGCTTACTGGTTGATGTCGACATTTTTCGTCTCCCCGATGGTGAAGAACCCGATGATGGCGGCGGCGAGCGGAACGAGAACCGCGAACCACAGGCCGTAGTAGATGTCGCCTTTCCACGCGACGAGCGCGAAGCCGATCGTCGGCGCGAGGCCGCCGAACCAGCCTGTGCCAATGTGATAGGGCAACGACAGCGACGAGTAGCGGATGCGTGTCGGGAAGAGCTCGACCATCATCGCGGCAACCGGCCCGTAGGCCATCGTCAGGAAGAACAGGAGGACGAAGGCCAGAACGACCAGCATCACGCTGTTCACCTGCGCAGGATCGGCCTTGGCGGGGTAGCCCGCCTTTGCGATCGCGGCCGTCACTTGCGCGGTGAATGCCTTCGTTGCGGCATCGATCTCCGCCGGGCTCTTGCCCTTCGTGTCGACGGACGGAACCGAGACGTCGCCGATCTTCACGATGGCGGGGGCGCCGGCAGCCCCGGCGACGTTCGCGTAGTTCACCGACAGTGCGACAAGCCGCGACTTGGCGATATCGCAGGACGTCGTGAATTTTGACGTGCCCGTCAGGTTGAACTGAAACGTGCATTCCTGGGGATCGGCGGACACGACGACCGGCGACGAGGCAAGTGCCTTTTCGAGCGCCGGATTCCCGAAATGCGTAAGGCCCTTGAACACCGGAAAGAAGGCCAGCGCCGCAAGCGCGATGCCCGCGAGGACAAGCGGCTTGCGTCCGATGCGATCCGACAATGCGCCGAAGATCACGAAGAACGGCAACGCGGCGATGAGCGATACCGCCATAACGATGTTCGCGGTTAACCCGTCGATCTTCAGCGTCTGCGTCAGGAACAGCAGCACGTAGAATTGCGACGTGTACCAAACGGTACCAAAGCCCATCGTGAGGCCGAAGAGCGCCGCGAGCACGATTTTGACGTTGCTCCAGTTGCCGAAAGACTCCGACAGCGGTGCTTTGGACGTGCGCCCCTCCGCCTTCATGCGCTTGAACACTGGTGATTCATGGAGCTGCATGCGGATCCAGACCGAAGCCGCGAGCAGGAAGATCGAGCCGAGGAACGGGATGCGCCAGCCCCATGCGAGGAAGTTCGCCTCGCCGACCGAAAGTCGTGTCGCGAGCACGGCGAGCAGAGACAGAAGGAAGCCGCCCGTCGCCGTGGTCTGAATCCACGATGTGAAGAAGCCGCGTTTCGCGGGCGGCGCATGCTCGGCGACATAAACGACCGCGCCGCCATATTCGCCGCCGACCGCAAGGCCCTGCAGCAACCGAAGCGTGATGAGGATGATCGGCGCCGCAATGCCGATCTGGTCGTAGGACGGCAGCAGCCCGACCAGGAAGGTCGAGATCCCCATGATGAGGATCGTCATGAGGAACGTGTATTTGCGGCCGACGCGATCGCCGAGCGCGCCGAACACAAGGGCCCCGATCGGCCTTACGATGAAGCCAGCCGAGAACGACAGGAGCGCGAAGATGAAGCCTGTGGTCGGGTCGACCTTCGTGAAGAACTGCTGGGCCACGACAGAGGCCAGCGAACCGAACAGAATGAAATCGTACCACTCGAAGACCGTGCCGAGCGAGGAGGCGATCAGCACCTTTCGCTCTTCGGCAGCGATGGCGGATGGGGTGCGCTCCTGCGCGTCGAAATAGGTCGTGGACATCGGGATACTCCGGAAAACCAACCGGATGCTAAAAGCCACGTGCTTGACCATTATTCAATATACCGAATATATATTCGACTAATCGAATAATAGGCATTGCTGCCTTTCGTGACAGCATGCGCCTGTGCGATGAGCAGATATGAGCGGGAAAGACGCGGTGAAGGCGGCAACGCGGACTCTCGATCTGCTCGAGACGTTCATGGAGGCGCGCGAGCCGCTCACCCTCACGGAACTCGCCGAGCGTATGGACGTGCCGATGTCGAGCCTGCATGCGCTCGTGCGCACCCTGCAGGACCGCGGCTATGTCTTCGTGATGGAGGGGCGCAAGCGCATCTATCCGACGAAGCGACTTTCACTGCTGGCGGCCGCGATCGCACAGCACGATCCGGTGCTCCAACGTCTGGCTCCCGTAACGCGGCAGCTCGCCAAGACCACCGGCGAAACCGTCATCCTCGGCAAGAAGCAGGGCGACAATGTCGTCTATCTCGATGTCGTCGACGGCACGCATACGGTCCGCTTCAACGCTGCACCGGGTGACGTGCTGCGCGCGCACGCCAGCGCCATCGGCAAATCGATCCTGAGCCTGCTTCCGGACACCGAGCTCGACCGCGCCATCGCAAAAATGACGCTCGCGCGCGTGACCGACGCGACGATCACGGACACAGCGGCGCTGAAAGCCGACATCGTCGCCTCGCGTTCGCGCGGCTATTTCGTCGCGCGCAACGAATTCCTTTCGGATGTCATCGGCATGGCGGCGCCGCATAGGCTTGGCGAAGAGCTCTATGCGATCGGCGTGGCCGGTCCCGTCTCACGCTTTGACGAGAAGCACGACGAGTATCTCGCCGCGTTGCGCGAGGCGTCGCGCGCCGTCGCGCAGATCAACGCCGGCGCTGGCGGCTACTGAGCCTTCACCATTGGGCAATTGCCGTCCGCCATCGGGCGGAATGCCTTATCGCCGGTCACCGTCGAGACGAGCTTGTAATAGTCGTAGGGGTATTTGCTCTCGGCCGGCTTCTTCACCTCGAACAAATACATGTTGTGCGTCGTGCGGCCGTCCGCGCGGATCGAGACATCACCGAAAAGCGAATCTTTGAACGGCGCTTTCTTCATCGCGGGCACGACATCTTTTGCATCGTCGCTGCCGCTGGCTGCGACCCCTTTCAGGTACGCGAGAGTCGCGGAATAGACGCCAGCCTGATTGGCGGACGGCATCTTGCCGCCCATGCGCGCTGCGAAGCGTTTCGCAAAAGCGCGCGTCTCGTCGTTCATGTCCCAGTAGAAGGCTTCGGTGAATTGCAGGCCCTGCGCTGCCTGCAGGCCCATCGCATGGATGTCATTGACGAAGACGAGAAACGCGACGAGCGTCTGGCCCGCATCGCGGATGCCGAACTCGGCGGCTTGCTTCACGAGGTTGATCGAGTCGGCGCCAGCGTTCGCAAGGCCAATGACTTTTGCTTTTGAGGACTGCGCCTGCAGCAGGAAGGACGAGAAGTCCGCCGTCCCCAGGGGATGCCGCGCAGAGCCCAGCACCTTGCCGCCAGCGGTTTCGATCACAGCGGAAGAATCGCGTTCGATGGCTTGGCCAAGTGCATAATTGACGGTGAGAAAATACCAGCTGTCGCCGCCACGTGCGAGAACCGGCGCCGTCGTCGAATGCGCGATGGACCACGTGTCCGTCACCCATTGCACGGTATTGGGCGAGCACGCCTTGCCCGTGAGGTCGGACGATGCCGTGCTCGATGCAAGGAACGTCATCTTCGTACCGCGGATCAATTCGTTGACGGCAAGACCGACGGCGGAGTTCGGCACGTCGACGATCGCGTCAACGCCGTCGACATCGATCCAGCGTCGCACGATGGCGCTGCCGACATCCGCCTTGTTCTGATGGTCGGCCGACACGATCTCGACCTTGATGTTCTTACCGCCGCCGGCGAAATCTTCTGCCGCCATCTTTGCGGCCTCGACGGAGCCCGGTCCGTTCGTGTCCTGAAACACGCCGGACGCGTCGTTAAGAACGCCGATTTTTACGACACCGCCGGAGATTTCCGCGTATGCGACGCTCGCGCTCGCGGCCAGAAGCGCCGCGCCGATGACTTGCTTGATCATGATCCCTCCGGTGCGGCTCTTGTCAGTCCGCTGCCGCAGCAATCCTAATCGCAGATGTGTGCGAAGCGAAGCGCGGCGCGCGAAGTCAGTGGGCGCCGCCGAGATAGGCGGCCTTCACCGCAGGGTCGTCGCGCAGTTTCGCCGCCGGACCCGATGCCGTGAGACGGCCATTCTCCAAGACGTAACCGAAGTCGGCCACCTGCAACGCCGCGGCTGCGAATTGCTCCACGAGCAGCATCGTCACGCGCGCCGCCTTCAGCCGCCCGATCGTCGCGAACACCTCTTCGACAAGCCGCGGCGCGAGACCCATCGAGGGTTCGTCGAGCAGCAGCACGCGCGGGTTGAGCATCAAGGCGCGCGCCATCGCGAGCATCTGCTGCTCGCCGCCGGACAGCGTACCGGCCTGTTGCGCGCGACGCTCCGACAGGCGCGGAAACAATTCGTACATGCGTCCGAGATCGGCCTTCACGTCGCCTTTCGGACGCGCGCCGGTAAGTCGCGGAAAGGCGCCAAGCAAAAGATTATCTTCCACCGGCAATGTGCCGAACACGCGTCGTCCTTCCGGTGAATGCGCCACACCATTCTGCGTGATCTTGTGCGAAGAAAGGCCCGCAATATCTTTGCCGTCGAGCATGATCGTGCCGGCCTGCGGCTTGATCATGCCGGACAAAGCACGCAGCGTTGTCGTTTTACCTGCCCCATTCGAGCCGATGAGCGTGACGAGCTGTCCCTCCGGCACGTCGATCGACAGGCCGTGCAGCACTTCGACCTTTCCGTAGCCGGCGACGAGTCCGTTGACGGTCAGCATGGCGCGCTCCTAGACCGCAGGCGCGGTCGCGCCGCCGAGATAGGCTTCGATCACTTTCGGATCGTTCTGCACTTCCGCCGCGACACCTTCCGAAATCTTTTGTCCGAAATCGAGCACGGTGATGCGGTCGCAGATGCCCATGACCACATCCATGTGATGTTCGATAAGGATGACGGTGAGACCGGCATCCCTGATCTTTCGGATGATCGCGATCAGGTCCTTGATGTCGGGCGCCGTGAGGCCCGCCGCGGGCTCGTCGAGTAGCAGCAATTTTGGATCGAGCGCGAGTGCGCGGCCGATCTCGAGAAGGCGCTGCTTGCCGTATGGCAGGTTGCGCGCCTCTTCGTTGGCGAGTTCGAGCAGGCCGACGAAAGAAAGAATCGACGCCGCACGCTCACGCGCGGCGAGTTCCTCGCGGAACGAGCCGGGCGTCGCCGCGGCGATCGCAAAGATACCTTTGCGATAGGTGTGGTGCAGTCCGACGAGGATATTCTCGATGAGCGTGAGTTCGCCGAAAAGCTGCACGTTCTGGAACGTGCGGGCGATGCCCGCCGCCGCGATATCTGGCGACTTCAAGCCTGCAAGATCGCGGCCCTCGAAGGCAATCGTTCCGCTGGTTGGGATGTAGATGCCGGTCAACACGTTCATCATCGTGCTTTTTCCGGAGCCGTTCGGACCGATCAGCCCATGAATCGTGCCCGGCTTGATGTCGAGGTCGACGCCACCGAGGGCCTTCAGGCCGCCGAACTGCATCACGACCTGTTTCACGGACAAGATCGCGGCATCCGCATTCCTTCTCGGCGGCACCGTGATCGCATCCTGGCCGGTACCGCGCTCGCGCATGATCGCGTGGGCACGCACCCATTGCGGGCGGATCGCCGCGACGAGTTGTTTCAGAAAGCCGACAATGCCCTCTGGGAGGTAGTAAACGACGAATAGGATCATCGCGCCGAATATCGCAAGCTTGTAGTCGGTGATGCGCTGAAGCAGCAGCGAGAAGACGAAGAAGCCGACACACAGCGCGACGGGTATAAGCACGCGCTTTCGCTCGTCGGGCTTGCTGTAAGCCGACCACGCGCCTGCGACCAACGCAACAACCGCAATCGTCCCGGCAAAAATCCGGAAGAGCGCAATGTCGGCGAGCAGATTCGGGAGATAGACGACGACCGCTGCGCCAACGATCGGACCCAGCCGCGATTTGCGCCCGCCCATCGTCACCGCGAGCAAGAACTGGATCGACAGTTCGAAGGAGAAATTGTTCGGTGCGATATATTGCTCGGAATAGGCGAAGAGACCGCCCGCGAAACCCGCAAAAGCAGCGCTGGTCACAAAGGCTATGACCTTGTGGCGATAGACCGAGACGCCCATGCAGTCCGACGCAATAGGACTATCGCGCAATGCTTCGAAGGCGCGGCCGTAGCGCGATGCCAGAATGCGGTTGATGACAATGACGACAAGCAGAAGTGCAAAACCGGAAAGGAGCAGATATTGCACCTCCTTCATGCGCTTCAGCGACATGTCGAACAGCGGCACTGCATTCGACCAGTCACGCCAATCGAAGAAAGCCGGTGTCACAAGCTTGATGCCGAGCGGCCCGTTCGTAAGTTCGGTCACTTCGTTGATGAGGATCGCGATGATCGTGCCGAAGGCGAGCGTCACCATCGCGAGATAGGGGCCGGTTACACGCAGCGCCGGCAGCGCAAGCACCGCGCCGAAAGCGGCCGCGACGATCGGCGCGAGAGCGATACCGGCCCAGAACAACACAAGCGGATGCGCGCGCGCGAAATCCGGAAATTGATGGACGAGGACGGCTGCCGTGTATGCGCCGATGCCGAAGAGAGCCGCATGGCCGATCGAAACTTCGCCGGTGTAACCGAACACGATGTCGAGGCCGAGCACGACGATCGAATAGATCGCGATCGTCTGTAGGAGATGCAGGTAGTACGGGTTCGTCACCGCGAAGGGCAGGACTATAACGAGAGCGATCGCGGCGATCAGAAAGACGAGGCGCTTCACCGGCGTCAGACTTTCTTGATCGCGGTCTTGCCGAACAGGCCGGCGGGTTTGAGCGACAGCACGAGCAGAAGTAGCACGAGACCGGGCACATCCTTGTAGCCGGTCGAAATATAGAAGCCGGTAAGCGTCTCGGTAATCCCCAGGATCAGGCCACCGACGATCACGCCGACGCCCGACGACAGGCCGCCAATGATGGCCACGGCGAACGCCTTGAGGCCAAGCACCGCGCCCATCGCCGCGCCGGTCAGCGTCACGGGCGCGACGAGCACACCGGCAAAGGCCGCCGCAAGCGACGACAGCGCATAGGAAAACGTAATCACGAGCGAGGTGTTGATGCCCATGAGGCCAGCGGCATCACGATCGTCCGACGTCGCGACGACGGCTTTGCCGAGGATCGAAAAACGATTGAAGGCCTCGACCGCGAGCATCAGCAGGATCGCGCCAACAACGATGGCGATCTCCATCGGCTGCACACGTACGGGGCCAATCGAGAGCGCGGCCTCCGGCAATGGCGAGGGAAATTTCAGCGGGTCGCGGCCCCAGATGTTTTCGGCAAGATTCTTGAAGATGATGCCGAGCGCGATCGTCGCCATGATCCAGCCGGCTTCCGACTTGGCGCGAATGGCGGGTTTCACGCCGAGCCATTCGACGAAGGCGCCCTGTAGAAAGCCGAAGAGCAAGATCACCGGCAGCATGAGAAGATAGGCCCAGAACGTGCCGATCTGATTACCGATGAGGAAATTGATAGTCGTGAGTCCGACGAGTGCGCCGAGCATCAGCGCTTCGCCCTGACCGAAATTTAGTGTCTTCGACGTGGCAAAGGTGAGCTGATAGCCGAAGGCAATAACGCCATATATCATTCCGACGGCGATGCCGCTGACGACGAGCTGCGCGAGAATGTTCATGGGGTCTCAGAACGCTTCCGACATGCGAGCGCCCGCGGACATCAAGACCGCGGGCGCCTGCGATTACGCGAAGTGGATCAGCTCTTCGTCTTTACGCGAACGATCTTGTCGCCCTGCACGTCTTCGGGATGCGCGGGGACGACGCGACCACCCTTCACGAGGCCGAACACCGGGATGTTGGTGGTGATCGCTTCGTGGTCGGTTGGCGTGAACGGCTTGTCGTAGGTCGTCACAACGCCGTCGACCTTCTCCTTGAGGTCTTCGAGCGCCGCGCGAACTTTGCGGCCGTCCGTCGCGCCCGCCTGCTTCATGGCTGCAACGAGCAGATACACGGAGTCATAGCCCTGCGCAGCGGACACCGGCGATGGCATGCGGTCGACACCGTAGGCCTTCTGATAGGCCTCGATGAAGGCCTTGCGCTTGGGCGTCGTCGGCATCTGGATAAAGGTCTGGGGCATCATCGCGCCGTCGCCGTTCGCGCCGGCCGTGTCGATGAAGCTCGCCATCGAAAGCGTCCAGGAGCCGATCATCGGCACTTTCCAACCGAGTTTGGCCATCGCATTCGCGATCTGCGCAAGCTCCGGCCCGATGCCGTAGGTCAGGATAACGTCGGCACCGGCCTCTTTCGCGCGCAGCACCTGCGCGGTCATGTCGGTGTCACCGATGTTGAATTTCTCCGTCGCGACGGGCTTCACGTCCATTGCGGCAAGCGCCTTCTCGAGATCGGCGCGACCGAGCTGGCCGTAATTCGTCGAGTCCGCGAGGATCGCCGGCTTCTTGAACTTCTGCACCTTGATCGCCTCGTTCGCGATCATGCCGCTCTGGATGATGTCATTGGCGGACGTGCGGAAAACGTAGTTGTTCTTGTAGTCCGGCAACATGAACTGCTTCGAGATCAGCGTGCCGGTCGCAACGTTGTTGATGACGGGAATTTCGGCTTCCTGATAGAAGCGCTGCGAAGCGAGCGCCACGCCGGTGTTGATGTAACCGAGCGTTGCGGCAACCTGCTCCTTGTTAATGAGTTCCTGCGAAACCTGGACGCCGACTTCGTTCTTCGCTTCCTCGTCGCGCTCGATCATCTGCAGCTGACGTCCGAGAACGCCGCCGGCCTTGTTGATCTCATCCGCGGCCAGCTTTGCGCCGTCGCGCATCGACACGCCCATGGACGCAGAGCCGCCGGTAAATGGCCCGCTGAGCCCGATCTTGATCGGATCGGCTGCATAGCCCGGTACGGCGGCCGCAAACGCAACCGCGAAGGCGGCGCCGGCAATCAATGATTTCACGATGGTCTTCTCCCGGTATGTTCTGCCCTGCGTGCGGCTTTCGGCACATATCTGTGCGTTGGCACGAGGTTGGCGCGGGTCTAGACCGCAGCCTCGGGAATGGCAATTGACCGAAGGTCTGACACGGACCGATGGGTCGCCAAGGGAATAAAGTCGATGGACGAAACGCCGTCCGGCCCCGCGCCGGAAGGGAGGATGCCACGGGCCGACGCGTCTGCGGCGCGGATTGGCACGCTCGCAACCCTGCCGGTCTTCTTTCGGGCGCGTGGCCGCACGATCCTTCTTATTGGAGGATCGGAAGCCTCTGCCTGGAAAGCCGAATTGCTGCTCGCGGCCGGTGCTATCGTTCGTGCAATTGCGATGGACCCCTGCCCGGCTCTGCGGACGCTGGCGGTCGAGCACGCGGACCTTTCGCTGCATAAGCGCGACTGGCAGGTGTCCGACTTCGACGATGCGCTGATCGCTCTCTGCGACGCCGGCGACGAGGCGGAAGCCGTGCGCTTCCGCGACGCCGGCCGAAAGACGGGCGTTCCCGTGAATGTCGTCGACCGGCCAGACTTCTGCGATTTCCAGTTCGGGTCGATAGTCAATCGATCACCGCTCGTTGTCGCGATTTCGACGGACGGGGCGGCGCCCGTTTTCGGGCAAGCCTTGCGGACCAGGATCGAAGCGCTTCTGCCGCCGGGCTTCGCGGATTGGGCAAACGCCGCGAAAGAGTGGCGGAACTGGCTGCGGTCGCTCGCCCTACCGTTTCGCGCGCGGCGCGATTTCTGGGAGCGTTTCACGCGCAAGGCCCTCGCCGAGCCGACACGCACGCCGAACCGCACCGACTTCGACGAGCTGACCGGCGCGCTTGGCGAGCCGATCGCGCAGCGTGGCAAGGTCATCCTCGTCGGGGCCGGTCCGGGCGACCCGGAACTGCTGACGATGCGCGCGGTGCGTGCGCTCAACACCGCAGACGTCGTTCTCTACGACGACCTTGTATCGCCTGCCGTCCTCGACCTCGCACGCCGAGAGGCAGAGCGCGTGAATGTCGGCAAGCGCGGCTACAAACCGTCCTGCGGGCAGGATGAGATCAGTGCCATGCTCGTCGCGTTCGGCAAGGCTGGCAAGACGGTTGCGCGGCTGAAGGGTGGCGACCCGCTCATCTTCGGCCGCGCAAACGAAGAGATCGCAGCCCTCGATGCGGCCGGCATCGACGTCGAAGTGGTGCCTGGAGTGACGGCGGCGTCCGGCGCCGCAGCGGCGATTGCGAAATCGCTTACGGAGCGTGATCTCGCGCGGCGGCTACAGTTCGTGACGGCGCATTCGCGAGACGGGCAATTACCTGACGACCTCGATTGGCAGGCTCTTGCCGACCCGCGCGCGACGACAGCCATTTACATGGGTGTCCGCACTCTGCCCGCACTTGTTGGTCGCCTGCGGGAGGCCGGCCTCGACGAGGCGACGCCCGTCGTTATGGTCGAACGTGCGACTTGGGCCGAAGAGCGCGTGCTCGCGTCGACGCTTGGCGAGATTGCCAGTGAAGTTTCGACTACCGCGAATGTCGGTCCGAGCCTGTTTCTAATCGGCCGCGCGCTCGCTGGCGCGCGTCGCCGTTCTCGTTGAACGTGTTCCGCCGGCTACGCCGAGGACTTCTCTCGCACGATGTTGTGCGACGCGTGACCACCTTTGCGTCCCGCATCGGAAGCAAGCGAATGGTCTTTCGAAAAGCTGCGCTTTGACGGGTCGACGCTCAGTCCACCTTTTCGGCCAGCCTCTGCAGCAAGACCGGGATTTTGTGAAAAGCTACGCTTTTCGTTGGGAACGCTTTCACCGCCTTTGCGAGCGATTGCACGCTGCTTCTCCGGATCCATCGAAGCAAAGCCTCTGTTTGATTTTCGTGCAGCGTCCATGACCTCTCCTCACGAAGCTTCGCCTAAGCGACAACATTGGGAGTAACGGTGGTTTGAAGCGGGGGTTTCAAAAACACTCGCAATATTTCCCGATTTAGAGCGGAACAAATATCGACACTGCGAATTCGGAAGATAACGCGCCGCAGCGTCCCTCCCGCTTGCTGCGTGCAAAAACGGTCACGGTCTCGCAAAGACCGTGACCGTTTTTTCTTGCGCCCAAGCCGCTGGCATCTCGGAACCGACCTGCAAGCTTTACGTTACGGCTCCGGTACAGGCTGCATTACGGAGAATCGGGATGATCGGTACAGTTCTCTTGATCGTTCTTATCCTGCTGCTGGTCGGTGGATTGCCTAACTGGGGCTACAGCCGCAGTTGGGGTTACGGGCCGTCGGGACTATTCGGGCTTGTGCTCGTGATCGTCCTAATCCTTGTTCTGACCAACCGCATCTAAGCGAGCCCCCATGACCGACAAATTCGATGACGTGAAGCAGCGTGCTAGCGAGCTCGCGGAGAACGCGCGTGACCGTGCTGCACGTCTGGCGGACGATGCAACGCAGAAGGCAGGGAAAGCTGCGAGTGACATCGGGAGTAATCTCGACCGCGACTTTGCAGCGCTACGCGATGACGTTGCGAAACTAACGGCATCGATGGCGGAACTTGTGAAATCGCAGACAGCGATGGCGCATTCGACTGTTCTTGAAGTTGCGGGCGACATGCGCGAGCGTGCGCTCGATCATGCGTCAGACGCCCGCGATCGCGTTTCCGCTGTAACGGCCGACGCCCGCGACCGCGTTAGCGCCGCGACATCCGACTTGGAAGGCATGATCGAAAAGAACCCCCTGCTCGCCGTTGGTGCTGCATTAATGGCGGGCTTGTTAATGGGTGTGATCGGCCGGCCGCGAAAGTAGGCGCCGCCCGTTTCGTCCCACCACTGTTAAAACGCGACGGCTCAAAACCGTCGCGTTTTTTTCGCTTCAGCGCGCGTCGGCCGTCTCGCTCTTACGATGCGAGCGACGGTCGAAGAACAGAGCCTGGCTGATGACGGCCTTGAGGCTCTCGGGGCTGAAGGGCTTTGTCACGAGGAAGGCTGGCTCCGGCGGTGCTCCCGTCAGGAAGCGCTCGGGAAAAGCAGTGACGAAAATCACTGGCACTGCGAAGGCCTCAAGAATCTGATTGACCGCCTCGAGACCCGAACTGCCATCGGCGAGCTGGATGTCGGCAAGGATCAAACCCGGACGCGCATTCGAGGCGAGTTCGATCGCCTCGGAATGTGTGCGGGCGATGCCGACGATGTTGTGGCCAAGATCGCTGACGAGCGTCTGCAGATCGAGCGCGATAAAAGGCTCGTCCTCGATAATGAGCACGTCCGTCCGAATCTGGTCGGCGATCTCGCTGCCCGCTTTCTCGATCAGCTCGCCGATCCCGCCTTCCGGCGCGTCGAGCGCGCGAGCGATCTCCTTGTGCGAAAACCCTTCGAGCGCGCTGAGCAGAAATGCGATGCGCGGCTGCAACGAGATCGCATCGAGATTGCGGCGCACCCCTGCCTCTTCAGTCGGGACGCCCGACCGGTCGACATGCGCGTTGACCGGCATCGACTCCCAGACTTTCAAAAACACGCGATAGAGATCGCCCCGCAGTTCGGGACCCTCACGCAGGGCCGACGGCTCCGCTACAATCGTCTCGAGCGCTGCAAGAACGTAAGCATCGCCGCCCTGTTGATTTCCCGTCAGCGCCCGCGCAAACCGCCGGAGATAGGGAACCTGCGCTGAAATCGCCTGGGAAACCGACATGAACACCCCGCATCGCGCGTAAAGCCAAGCTAACGCTACTATAACGCGCCTCGCGGCATTTCGGTTCCGCTGCGTGGAACCAATGACCGGGAGCCGCGTTCTGGCGTGACCTAGGCCTATTGGAGTCGGCGCGACTTGTCGCGCTTATTCTTTCGTTGCGGCATTGGAACACAGCGCAGGCTACGGAGGGTTTATGGCGCAACGGGGAAAGTTGACGCGTGCAGGCGATCTCGCGCACGCCCCTTGCGATTCACGATCAAGCGAACATATCCCGCGCCATGCGCCGCGCGGGAACGTGTTGAATGTGTGGGGCGCGGGAAATGTCATCTCGATGGATCGAAAGAAAGGCGCGCCGGTGAAGCAGCCGGAAGACGCGACGATTGATTTATCGCAAGCGGACAAGAAGCGAATGACAGACCAGATCGGTCGGCAATTGCGCGGCATGTATGACGGCCTGCTCAATCAGCCTGTGCCCGATCGCTTCATGGATTTGGTCAGCCTCCTCGAAAAGGGCGGCCCGAAGTCGGACCGCGAATCGTGAACGAACGCGCACCCTCGAAGCCGATGAAGAGTATGCGCTCGGACCTGTTGTCCGTCGTTCCGAATCTGCGCGCCTTTGCGGTTTCGTTGTGCGGCAATCCGGATCGCGCAGACGATCTTGTGCAGGAAACACTTGTTAAAGCGTGGAGCAATTTCGACTCCTTTGTCGAAGGGACGAACCTTCCCGCATGGCTGTTCACCATCCTGCGTAACATCTACTATTCAGAGTATCGGAAGCGCCGTCGCGAGGTTTCTGATTCCGACGGATTACACGCGGCACGCCTCGCATCGGCACCGGCACAGACCGGCCACATGGATTTCCTCGATTTCCGTGAAGCGCTGCAGAAGCTGCCACACGATCAGCGCGAGGCGCTAATCCTTATCGGCGCATCCGGCCTCTCTTACGAAGAAGCGGCGGCGGTCTGCAATTGTGCAGTCGGTACAATGAAGAGCCGTGTCAATCGTGCACGCAATCGTCTTTCAGAAATGCTGACGGTGGCATCGGGCGCGGAATTCGGTCAGGTCTCGGATTGGTCGCTGGGGTCGGGGGACGGACGGCTTCTCTCGAAAACGGGTAGCGATTGATCAGTGATGTCGGATGAGGGTGGTGGCGCGGCAACGCGCTTCGAGAACGACTCCTTTGGCGCCATTGCAGTCGAGGCCTCCCGCTACTGGGGTGCGCAGACCGAACGCTCCAAACTGAATTTCCCAATCGGCGACCGGCGCATGCCCATGCCGATCATTCACGCGCTCGCGTTGATCAAGCAGGCCGCCGCCGAAGTGAATGTCGCGCAGGGCGCTCTTAGCCCGGAGCTTGGCGCGGCAATCGGCGCAGCTGCACGTGAAGTTGCCGATGGCAAGCTGGACGATCACTTTCCCCTTGTCGTCTGGCAGACTGGCTCCGGCACACAGACCAACATGAACGTCAACGAGGTCGTGGCCAACCGTGCCAACGAACTCCTCGGCGCGCCGCTCGGTGCGCGCGCGCCCGTGCATCCCAACGATCACGTCAATCTGGCGCAATCGTCTAACGACAGTTTCCCGACGGCGATCCATATCGCCGCGGCGTTGCAGGTCACGCAGCGGCTGTTTCCCGCGCTGAAGGAATTGCAGGACACGCTGACCGCGAAATCGCAGGAATGGGCGTCGATCGTGAAGATCGGCCGCACGCATTTGCAGGATGCAACGCCAATCACGCTGGGTCAGGAATTTTCCGGCTATGCCGCGCAAGTGTCGCTTGGCGCATCTCGCATCCGCGAAGCGCTCGCCGATCTCTTCCACATCGCGCAGGGCGGTACCGCTGTCGGCACCGGCGTCGGGGCGCGGCCGCATTTCGCGGAAGCGATCGCCGAGCGGCTCGCAGTACTGACGGGCCTCCCGCTCGCCACTGCACCGAACAAGTTCGAGGCGCTCGCCTCGCAGGAGGCCGAGGCGCATGTGCATGGCGCGATCTCCGCGCTGGCCGCCGGCCTCTACAAGATTGCGTGCGACATCCGCCTGTCAGGCAGCGGACCGCGCGCCGGCTTTGCAGAATTATCGTTGCCCGCAAATGAACCAGGCTCGTCGATTATGCCGGGCAAGATCAATCCGACGCAGATCGAAGCTCTGACGATGGTCTGCGCACGCGTCTTCGGCAACGAGACGACGCTCGTCTTCGCGGCGAGCCAAGGGCATTTTGAGCTCAACGTGATGAAGCCGGTCGTCGCACATGCGCTGCTGGAGTCAATCGAACTGCTGAGCGATGCCGTGCGCTCGTTCACGGAGCGCTGCGTCGCCGGCTTGCAACCGGAGCGTGCACAGTTAGCTGCCAATCTCGAACGCTCGCTGATGCTAGTGACAGCGCTCGTGCCTACGCTTGGCTACGACAAGGCAGCCGAGATCGCGAAAGCCGCGCATGCGAACGGCACCAGCCTGCGCGAAGAAGCGAAGAAGATTGCCGGCATCGAGCACGATCGGTTCGATCAGATCGTGCGTCCGGAGCGCATGCTCTCGCCGCAGTAGTTAGCGCGCCACGCGCAGGCACGCCTGCGTCACGCGCGACAGGATAAGTTTTTCCGCCTCGTCAAGATCGTCGGCGACCGCACGTCCGCGCAGGTCGAGCGCGTCCATTTCCCGTGACGCGCAAGCGCAAGCGCTTTTGCAGCCATCGACATTCCCGCCCGATGTCGTGCAACGCGCCACGCAGAATTGCACGAAGGCACGGTTCTCCGCATCGGGTGGAAACACATAGGCGATGCCGGCAAGCATGCCGAAGAAGATTGGCTGATGAACGAGATAAATTGCGAGCGTGTGCCGGCCTGTCCATGCAAGCGATCGCGACACTACGCTGTCCGGCTGCCGAACTGACAGCGAGAGCGCACGTCGTTCTTTCACAAACGCGGCGATCGCCACGCCAGCAAATACCGGCGACGCCCACGGAAAGAATGGTCGATAGTCGTTGGTTAGTGGATCGATCGTGTTGAGCCCGAGCCAAACGAGCCAAGGCGTGTTGAAGGCAGCCGATTGCACGAATGTCGGCAGAGCCGCGACGCCAACGGCCGCTACCAAAGCTGCGACCGGCGGCAAGAATAGAAACGGCGTCGCCACAACCAACGCCAGTGCGATGCAATGCAGAATGCCGAAGGTGATCACGCCATCCGGGAACGCCACGATGCTCGCCAGCGTCACGAGCAGCGCCGCGCCCACGATCATCGCAAGATGGCTTGCCCAGCTTCGCCAGTCGAAGGACGTGCGCTGCGCCAGCACGAGACTTACGCCAGCGAGAAACAGAAACGTCGATGCGACAATATGGCTGAATAACCGGAAGCCCGGCGAGAACGGCACCGTGCGCGTAATGAAGCCAAGCGAGGCGAAATCCCATGTGAGGTGATAGGCGAACATCCCGAACACTGCGACACCGCGCGCGATATCGATGGACGCGATGCGCCCGCTCACCGGTGCAGATGAAGGCAAAGCCGTCACTTCGCTGCTGCGTCGCTGAAGTTTTTCACGACCATGTCGGGCGCACTGAGGTTGTGGCGCGAGGCGCTCCGCCGTCCGAGCCACAATTCCGAAGCTGTTCCGTCACGAAAGCTCATGACAGGCGATTCCGCCCAGCCCTTGCTGTCGGGCGCGCGCCACGCGATCCACGTGGCATCGGCATTGTCTTCGGTCGTGTACATCGAACGCAAAGACGCGAAGGGCAGACCCTCCGTCTTCGCGCCGTCATACGTGACATCAAGGCCGATCCTATCTTCGTCGATGGCCGCGAGCGCGACGCGTGCGCTACCGCCGCGCTTGAAGCGCAAGGTGAACGCGCGCGCATCCGGGTCGAACACGATCTCCTCCAGCACCACGACCGGGCGCTCGATTGTTTCGACCGGACCAATCAAAAACGACGAGCCGTAGGCCGTCCATCGCATTTCGCCGGGCGGAAGTGGCCGCATGCGCCAATAACCGTCCGGCGGATAGATCACGAGCACTTCTTCGGCGCGCTCGCGATGCCGCATCCACAGTTGGATGAGGCTGAAACCGTTCTCGACGCGCGATCCGACCCGCACCGGCACATTCGCAGGCCGCCAGAATTCCGGCATGCGATAGCCTGTCAGCCAGAAGCGCGGCGTTTCAAAAAACGTCACGCGCTGCGCGCCAGCAGCAAATTCTTCGCCCGGCGCAATGTTGCAGGACGTGTAGTCCGGGGCATAGCGATCCCTGGCGATCATGCCGATGTAAGCGGGATGTACGGCTTCGATGCGAAATTTTCGCACGAGCGGCGAGACGAGATTGACCTCGACATTATCCTTCTCGGCGCAAACTTCGGAGACGGAGCGACCCTGCACCGACACTGCGATGTCGGCCGCAATTGTTGCGGTATTGCCGAGGCAAAGCGT
The DNA here is from genome assembly GCA_965246795.1 of Beijerinckiaceae bacterium. Classification (GTDB taxonomy): domain Bacteria; phylum Pseudomonadota; class Alphaproteobacteria; order Rhizobiales; family Beijerinckiaceae; genus JAJXWB01. Next base: position 71,408 of record CBDFFN010000013.1, read on the forward strand.
GAACATTGCAACGATATGAAGGTATAAATTTCTGGTCGCGCGTGACATACTTGGCTCCGATCATTGCAGCATAGTCAGGCTGACGATGACGGTCGAGCGCAGCTCTTCGTTTGACATGGACACGACACTATATCGGCCGCGATGACGGACATTCTCAGCCTGTTCAGCAATCCCGCCGGACCGTCGGTCGCCGTCGACCGTGCGATTGCGGAATGCCGCGCAGGCAGGCCAGTGGTTGTCGAAAACGACGGGCGTCTGCTGGTCATGCCGTTCGAAACCGTTGCGGCTGACGACTGGCCGCGCATCGAGGCCGTCGCTGCCGCCTGCGCGCGACTGGTTCTGTCCGAGACGCGCCTGCAACGCCTTGGTGCCGTGGAGCGCCGTCCCGGCGCGATCGCTTTGCCATTTCTCGATGCCGACCGCATTGCGCGTCTCGCGACAGCACGCGACGCGCGGCTCGATGCGCCGGCAGCACAACTGACAAAGGCTGACGAGGCGGCGCTCGAACTTGTTCGGCTTGCATCGCTACTGCCGGCGCTGATTTCGATCCCGCTCGACGGCGACACGTGGTCTACGGCCGGCATCGCCAGTGTTTCAGCGACCGACATTTTCGCCTATCGCGGTGCGGAGGCCGCCGACATCCACATCGTCTCGCGCGCGCCCATGCCGCTCGAAGGCGCGCCGGCCAGCGAGATCGTCGTGTTTCGCGGTGGCGAAGGTCTGCGCGACCATGCCGCCGTCATCGTCGGCAAGCCCGATCTCGACACACCCGTCATCGTGCGCATGCATTCGGCATGTCTCACCGGCGACGTGTTCGGCTCGCTGAAATGCGATTGCGGCGATCAGTTACGTTCGACCGCAAAATACATGGCCGAACATGATGGCGGCGTGATTCTTTACCTCGATCAAGAAGGTCGCGGAAACGGCCTCAGCAACAAGATCAAGGCTTACGCGTTGCAGGCGCAGGGCTTCGACACCTACGACGCTGACGAGGTTCTCGGCTTCGGGCCGGATCAGCGACGCTTCGACTTTGCGGCAGAGATGTTGACCGCACTCGGCGTGAAACGCGTGCGGCTGATGACGAACAACCCATTGAAGATCGCGGCGCTCGAAGCGGCCGGCGTTGAACTCGTGTCTTCGGAACGCATCCAGGGACGCCTGACACGCGAGAATGCCGGCTATCTCGCAGCCAAACGCGACCGCGCAGGTCATCGCATCGATGCGAATCTGGTCGCGCCACCCGCCCTCACCGCGGAATAGCGCTCCCGCGGGCTATGGGCTCGCCGGCGTGCTTTTTGCCGCGTCGTCGCTCGCGTTGGCGTGGCCGTGGCTGTCCGGCAGCGTCACCATTCCTTACGACGCAAAAGCGCATTTCTTTCCGCAGTTCGCGTTCCTCGCGAATGCGCTGCATGCAGGACAATCGCCGTTCTGGACGCCGAATGTCTTCACCGGCTGGCCGCAGATTGCCGATCCGCAATCGCTGATCTTTGCGCCGGCATTCTTCGTTGCCGCGTGGTTCGTGCCGGAGCCCGGCTTCGTGCTTGCCGATGCGCTCGTGTTCGGATCGCTTGCGGCCGGCGGCGGCGCACTGATGCTGTTCTTCCGCGATCGCGGCTGGCATGCGGCCGGGGCGCTCGTTGCGGCGCTTGCCTTCGCCTTCGGTGGGTCCGCCGCGTGGCGCGTGCAGCATGTTGGGCAGGTGCTGAGCCTCGCCTGGTTTCCATTCGTGCTGTTTGCACTGTCGCGCGCGCTCGATCGCGGCTCGATTGCGTGGGGTGCGGCAGCCGGCGTGTTTGGTGGCTTTCTGCTGCTCGGTCGGGATCAAGTCGCGTTGATCGAAATCTACATGCTCTCGATCTATGCGCTGCTGCACATGCGGAAGCGGCCGCTCTCGCAATCGCTTCCGCCACTCGCCGCAGGTTTCGTGACAGGCAGCATTGTCGCGTTGATACCGCTTCTTCTGACGCTCGCGCTGACGCAGGATTCCAACCGCCCCGCCATCGATCTTGCGAGCGCTTTCATGGGCTCCCTGCATCCGGCGTCGCTGCTGACGCTCGCAAGCGCGAACCTCTTCGGCAGCGCCGGTCCGCTTGCCGGCTTCTGGGGCCCGCCTTCGCCGATCTGGGGCGAGACGAACCTCTATCTCGCGCGCAACATGACAACGCTTTACATGGGCGCGCTTGTACTCGTTGCGCCTTTGGCAATCCTCGTCACTCGGTCAATTGTCTTCTGGCGCGACGCCGATGCGCGCTTCTTCGCCGTGGCAGTACTCGTGCTCGGCACTTTCGCGGTTGGGAAATATGCGCCGGTCTTTCCGCTGCTCGATCTTCTGCCGGGAATGAACCTCTTCCGACGTCCGGCCGATGCGAGTTTTTCGATGTGCGCATGCCTCGCGATCCTTGCGGGCTTTGCCGTGCACGAATGCGTTCGAGTGCCGCCGCCACGTATCGCGCTGGTCACTGTCGTCGCCGTGGCCATCGCGCTTTGTATCGCCACAGCAATCGCGAAAGGCAAAGTCGAAAGCGCCCTACCGGCCATCGGCATTTCAGCGCTGTTTCTTTCGCTCTCGGCCTTTCTGCTTCGGTGGTTCCGAGCGATGCCGCGCGCTGCCGCGCTCGTCGCTTGCGCGGCGCTTCTCACCACCGATCTTGCGATCGGCAATGCGCCGAACGAGTCGACGGCGCTGCCGCCATCCGACTTCGAATTTCTACGCACAGACACGCGCAATGCGACGATCACGACCTTGCGTGAAAAACTCACCGATACCGGCTCACCCGATCGCCGCGACCGCGTCGAACTCGCCGGCCTCGGCTTCGCGTGGCCAAACGCACCGCTCGTGCAAAATTTCGATCACGACCTCGGCTACAATCCCTTGAGGACGTCGCTGTTCGAGAAATTCACCGGTGCCGGCGATCATCTCGCGCTACCCGAGCAACGTTTCTTCTCCAAAGCCTTTCCATCCTATCGCTCGCCAGCCGCCGACATCACGGGCCTGCGCTGGATCGCGACCGGCGTGCCTGTCGAACAAATCGACAAGAGCCTGAAGCCCGGCGATCTCAACTTCGTCGCGCGCACGCCGGATGCATACATCTATGAAAATCCGCGCGCCCTGCCACGCGTGCTGCTCGCCACACGCGCCATCGCAATCGATTTCAAAAGGCTTCTCGACGATGGCCAATGGCCCGATGTCGATTACGCGACGACCGTACTGCTCGAAGCGCCACGCGAAGCCGAAACCCAACGAAAACCCGGCACAGCAAAATTCGCGCGCTACGATAATACGCAGATCGACATCGACGCCGATGCGCCGGATGGTGGTTGGCTCGTCCTCAACGACATCTGGCACCCTTGGTGGACCGCGACCGTCGATGGCGCGCCGACCGAAATCCTGCACGCGAACGGCGCGTTTCGCGCAGTCACGCTTGCGCCGGGGCAACACCGTGTGCGCTTCACGTTTCAGCCGTTTACCAAGTTGTTGCATCAATTCGCCGGTCCTCGCGAACGAACGGGGGTTCCGAACCACTGACCTTGTCCCGACACAAAGCCGACCATACACAAAGGGCGCTTTCCGCCGGCGCGTCCCGCGTCGCTGATCACCTAACGGACCTTCGCATCACCCCCGGTACACACATCTCTCCGGCACCAAAAAGCTGGGATCGCCGCCGCATCGGCCGCGTGGTTGGCACAGTTCTCAGTGTCGGCCTGTTCGCGCTGTCTCTGGTCGTGCTCACGCATGTCGCGGCCAACCTCAAATGGTCGGAGATGCGCGCCGCGATCGCGGCGACGAGCAACGAGCAGATATTTCTGGCCTGCGTGCTCGCCACGTTCTCCTACCTCGCACTTACCGGCTACGATGCGCTCGCCGTGCGGCATCTCCAGGTGAAGATGCCCTATCGGATCACGGCCTTCGGCTCCTTTGCGAGCTATGCGATCTCGTTCAACCTGGGCTTTCCGCTCATCACGGGCGGCACCGTGCGTTACTGGATTTACTCGCGCGCCGGCCTCTCCGCCGGCAAGGTCGCGAGCCTCACGGTCATCGCTGGCTTTACGTTCTGGATCGGCATGGCGACCGTCGTCGGCGTCAGCCTGATCTTCGCCTCGGAGGCGCTTTCGAACCTCGACCGGCTTGCACCGTGGATGAACCGCGTACTGGGCGCCGGCATCATCATCGCGATCGTTGCGTATCTCGTTTGGGTCGCGCGCGGACAACGGCGCGTAGTCCTGCAGGGCTTTAAGCTGCACCTGCCGGGGCCCGCCGTCACGCTCGGGCAGATCATGCTCGGCGTCGTCGATTTGTGCGCCGCAGCCGGCGTGCTTTTCGTTCTGTTGCCATCGGGCCAAGGTCTCGATTTCGTCGCCTTCCTCGGTCTTTACGTGTTTGCTTGCATGCTCGGTATCGCGAGCCATGCGCCTGGCGGCATCGGCGTATTCGAGGCTACGATGCTGCGCTTCGTGCCGGGCGCCAGCGGCGAGAGCGTGCTTGCAGCGTTGATGCTATTTCGCGTCGTCTATTACGTCGTGCCGCTCGTCCTCGCGCTGGCACTGCTCGGCGCCGACGAAAGCATCCGGCGCTGGTCGGCGTTGCGCGAGGCAATGTCCCGCAGCAGCGAAACGGACGATGAATCCTGAGACGCGTTCGACGTTCGCGCGGGTCGTCGCGGCGCTGCCCGACGCCGCTTTCGCGCTGAGTTTTGACAATCGTGTCATTTGCGCGAATGCCGCAGCGCGTCAGATGTTTTCGGGCCTACGCGAAAGCGAGCCGGTTTCCCGCGCCGTCCGTGCGCCGGAAATCCTCGATGCCATCGCCGACGCGCGTCGCGCCGGCATTTCGCTCGTGCCGTGGCTCAGCCGCGTGCCGCTCGAACGGCACTTCGATACGCATGCCGTGGCGCTCGATCCAGAGATAGCGGGGGCGGTCCTCGTCACTCTTCGCGACATGACCGATATCCGTCGCATCGAGCGGATGCGCACGGACTTCGTCGCCAATGCTAGTCACGAGCTGCGCACGCCGCTCGCCAGCCTCATCGGTTTCGTCGAGACGCTGCAGGGGCCGGCACGCGACGACTCCGTCGCACGGACACGTTTTCTCGGCATTATGGGCCAGCAGGCGCGGCGCATGTCGCGGCTGATCGACGATCTTCTCTCGCTCTCGCGTATCGAGCAGAACCTGCATCTGCCGCCGGTCGACACCGTCGATCTCACGGACCTCGCGCGCCACATGCGCGACTCGCTTGCGCCGATCGCTTCGGAAAACAACGTGACGATCGCCATCGACGCGTCGGCGGCTGTCTTCGTGCGTGGTGATCGCGACGATCTGCTGCGTGTCGCCGAAAACCTTGTCGAGAACGCAATCAAATATGGCGGACCCGGCATCGTTACGGTTGGTGTTACGGAAGACGACGTCGTCGCGACGCTTAGCGTCGAAGACCAGGGTCCCGGTATCGCACCGGAGCATCTGCCTCGGCTGACCGAGCGCTTCTATCGCATCGACGACGAAGCAAGCCGCTCGAAAGGCGGCACAGGGCTTGGCCTCGCCATCGTCAAGCATATCGTCGCGCGCCACCGCGGGCGGCTGCAGGTGGAGTCCCAACTGGGCCATGGCACCCGCTTCCAGGTTGCGCTGCCAAAGGCCGAAATCGCCTAGGCCATTGCAATTCTTCGTTCTTTAACGTCACAAAACTGTCGCTTCATCGTCATACGACCGTTGGGTGCGACCCTTAGGAGTCCGCTCGTCCGACCCCTTCGGACGCAGCCGATCGAGGCCTTTATGTTCAAGCGATTAGTTCTGGGCGCCGCCGCGGCCGCCCTCGTCACGTCCGCCGCTCTTGCCGCCGACATCTCCGGCGCCGGCGCGACGTTCCCCTACCCGGTCTACGCAAAGTGGGCCGACACCTACAAAAAGGAGACCGGCAACGGTCTGAACTACCAGTCCATCGGTTCCGGTGGCGGCATCAAGCAGATCAAGGCCAGCACCGTGACGTTCGGCGCGACCGATGCGCCGCTCAAGGGTGAAGAGCTCAACAAGGACGGCCTCGTGCAGTGGCCGATGGTAATGGGCGGCATCGTCCCGGTCATCAACGTCGATGGCATTGCGTCGGGCGATATCGTGCTCGACGGTCCGACGCTCGCAAACATCTTCATGGGCACCGTGAAGACCTGGGACGACGCCGCGATCAAGAAGCTAAACCCGTCTGCGAAGCTGCCTTCCACTGCGATCGCCGTCGTGCATCGCTCGGACGGTTCCGGCACGACCTTCAACTTCACCGACTATCTCGCCAAGGCGAGCGCTGACTGGAAATCGAAGGTCGGCGCAGCAACCGCCGTCGAATGGCCGACCGGCATCGGCGCCAAGGGCAACGAAGGCGTCGCCAACAACGTCGCCAACACGAAGGGCTCGATCGGCTACGTCGAATATGCCTATGCCAAGCAGAACAAGCTGACCTTCACCAAGATGATGAACAAGGACGGCAAGTCTGTTGCGCCTGTCTCGGCCTCGTTCCAGGCTGCTGCAGCGAACGCCGACTGGGCGAAGTCTCCGGGCTTCTACCAGATCCTGACCGACCAGCCGGGTGCGGAATCGTGGCCGATCACCGCTGCGACCTTCATCCTGATGCCCAAGAAGTCGCCGGATGCCGCGGCTTCGAAGGAAGCGTTGAAGTTCTTCGACTGGGCCTTCGCCAAGGGCGGCCCGGCAGCGGAAGAGCTCGACTACATCCCGATGCCGGCCGCGGTCGTCACGCTCATCAAGAAAGAGTGGACGACGATTACCGACGGCAGCGGCAAGGCACTGATGAACTGACAGGCCGCGTCCTCCCGACGTCCTGTCAACCGCGGCGGCGCTCCGGCGCCGTCGCCACCTCCCGAATTCAGACGTACCGAGTTTTCCCGCAATGACGGATGCCGCGTTGACCAACACTGCAGTCGAGAAGCGCGCCTACGACCGCGGCGCTGTCCTTCGCCGACTCAGCGTCGTCGATCTAGCTTTTAAGTCGATCACGCAGGCTGCCGCCATCGGCGTTCTTATCCTGCTCGGCGGCGTCATCCTGTCGTTGATCATCGGTGCGATCCCTGCCTTCCGTGAATTCGGGCTTGGCTTCTTCACGACGCAATCGTGGAACCCCGTCACCGAGAAATTCGGCGCGCTGGCGCCGATCTACGGCACCGTCGTCACGTCGCTTCTTGCGCTGATCATCGCCGTGCCTGTCGGCATAGGCATCGCGATCTTTCTCACCGAACTCTGCCCGCAGGTACTTCGCCGGCCGATCGGCATCGCCATCGAGCTTCTCGCCGGCATTCCCTCGATCATCTACGGCATCTGGGGCCTGTTCTTCCTCGCGCCCTTTTTGCAGACTTGGGTGCAGCCGGCGCTCATTTCGTTCTTCGGCCCCGTGCCGGTTCTCTCGAGCCTTTTCGCCGGCCCGCCCTATGGCATCGGCATCTTTACCGCTGCCTTTGTTCTCGCGATCATGGTCCTGCCGTTCATCACGGCGATCTCGCGCGACGTGTTCGAGACCGTGCCGCCAGTGCTGAAAGAGGCCGCCTACGGCCTCGGCTGCACGACATGGGAAGTCGTGCGCCGGATCGTCATTCCCTTCACGCGTGTCGGCGTTATCGGCGGCGTTATGCTCGGCCTCGGCCGCGCGCTCGGCGAGACGATGGCCGTGACCTTCGTCATCGGCAACGCGCACAAGATCGCGCCGTCGTTGCTCGCACCCGGCACGACGATCTCGGCGACGATCGCCAACGAATTTACCGAAGCGGTCGGCGACATCTACACGTCGTCTCTGATCGCGCTCGGTCTCATCCTGTTCCTCATCACCTTCGTTGTGCTGGCCATCGCCCGCTACATGCTGATGCGGATCGAGAAGAAGGGCGCCTGACATGGAAGTGAAAGGCGCATCCCTTTACGCCGGGCGGCGACGCGGCAATGTCATTGCGAAAGCGCTGAGCTATGCGGCGACCGCCTTCGGTCTGAGCTTCCTCGTCCTGATCCTCGCCGCGCTTCTGTACAACGGCATCGCCGGGCTTTCGCTCGCAGTCTTCACGCAGAACACGCCGCCGCCGGGCTCCGATGGCGGCCTGTTCAACGCGATCGTCGGTAGTCTGATCATGACGGTCATTGGCGTTGCCGTCGGCACGCCGGTCGGCATGCTTGCTGGTACATATATGGCGGAATACGGCCGCTTCTCGAAGCTCACGACCGTCATCCGCTTCATCAACGACATCCTGCTCAGCGCGCCGTCGATCGTCATCGGCCTCTTCGTCTACGAAGTCGTCGTGACGCGCATGGGCCATTTTTCCGGCATCGCCGGGGCAATCTCGCTCGCTGTACTCGTCGTGCCCGTCGTCGTGCGCACCACGGAAGACATGCTGCTGCTGGTGCCCGGTCCGCTGCGCGAAGCCTCCGCAGCGCTCGGCCTGCCGCGTTCGCACATGATTATCCGGGTTGCCTATCGCGCCGCACGTGCCGGCCTCATCACGGGCGTGCTTCTGGCAATCGCGCGTGTCAGCGGCGAAACGGCGCCGTTGCTCTTCACGGCACTGAACAATCAATTCCTCAGCACGAACCTCAATGCACCGATGGCAAGCTTGCCGGCGGTAATCTTCCAGTTCGCGCTGAGCCCTTACAAGGAATGGCAGCAGCTCGCATGGACCGGCGCGCTGCTCATCACACTGGCAGTGCTTGCGCTTTCGATCGGGGCGCGTGTTCTCGGATCGGAGCGGGGTGCAAAGTGAGTGATACGTTGGTGGCAACACAGACGGACGCAAAGGTTGCCATTCGCAACCTCGACTTCTTCTACGGTCAGTCGCGCGCGCTGAAGTCCGTTTCTCTCGGCCTGCGGCCGAAGGAAGTAACAGCTTTCATCGGCCCGTCCGGCTGCGGAAAATCGACGCTTCTTCGCGTTCTCAATCGCATGTACGACCTCTACCCGAACCAGCGGGCGACGGGCGAAGTCATGCTCGACGGCGAGAACATCCTTAATCCGGGACTTGACCTGAATCTGTTGCGCTCGCGCGTCGGCATGGTCTTCCAGAAGCCGACGCCTTTCCCGATGTCGATCTACGACAACATCGCCTTCGGCATCCGCCTCTACGAGAAGCTCGGCAAGTCCGACATGGATGTGCGCGTCGAGGAAGCGCTTCGCGGCGCCGCGCTCTGGAACGAAGTGAAGGATAAACTTGGACAAAGCGGGCTTGGCCTTTCGGGTGGCCAGCAGCAGCGCCTGTGCATCGCGCGCACGGTCGCCATCCAGCCTGAAGTGATCCTGTTCGACGAGCCCTGCTCGGCGCTCGATCCGATCTCGACCGCCAAAGTCGAGGAACTGATCGACGAACTTTCCGAGCGCTACACGATCGCGATCGTCACGCACAACATGCAGCAAGCGGCGCGCGTCTCCGAATATACGGCCTTCATGTATCTCGGCGAACTCATTGAATTCGGACCGACGAAGCGGCTCTTCACGTCGCCCGAGAAGAAGCAAACCCAGGATTACATCACCGGCCGTTTCGGCTGATCGGTGCACGGAGCACGGCATGTCCGACCCACATATTGTTAAAGCCTACGACCGCGAACTCGAAACGCTCGGCCGCCGCATCGCGGAGATGGGCGGCATTGCGGAGAAGATGCTCGCCGACGCGATGGATGCGCTGAGCGACGCCAATGTCGAGTTGGCGCGCAGCGTCGTCGCCACCGATCAGCGGCTCGACGCGTTGCAGCGCGAGATCGAGGAGAGCGCGATCATGACGATCGCGCGTCGACAGCCGCTCGCCATCGATCTGCGCGAATGTATCGCCGCCGTTCGCATCTCCGGCGATCTCGAACGTGTCGGCGATTTTGCGAAGAACATCGCGAAGCGTGCAGTGAAGGTCGCCGGCGAGGCCCGGCTGCCCCGCGCCATCGTCGGGCTGCAGAGCATGCAGGAAGCCGCGTTGCTGCAACTCAAGCAGGTGCTCGATGCCTATGGTCAGCGCGACGTCGAGCGTGCGCGCGAGGTCTGGTCCAACGATTTCCAGATCGACGCTTTGGAAGACTCGGTGTTCCGTGATCTCCTCACTTTCATGATGGAAGATCCGCGCAACATCACCTTCTGCACACATCTTCTGTTCTGTTCGAAAAACATCGAGCGGATTGGCGATCACTCCACCAACATCGCCGAAACGATCGTTTATCTCGTGACCGGCGAGAACATGCCGACCGAGCGGCCGCGCAAGCCGCAGGCGACCGGAGCAGCGATGCAATGATGGCAGGCGAAATCGCTCTTCCTCCCAGACGCGACGCGGCCAATGCGGCGCCGCGCGTGCTCGTGGTCGAGGACGAAGAAGCGCTTGCCCTCGTCCTCACATACAATCTCGAGGCGGAAGGCTTTCGCGTTGAGTGCGTCGCGCGCGGCGACGAGGCGGAAGAGCGTCTGCGCGAGGCGACGCCTGACCTCGTGATCCTCGACTGGATGCTGCCGGGCGGCACATCGGGCCTCGAAATCTGCCGCCGGTTGCGCGCACGGCCCGATAGCAAGACGACGCCGATCATCATGCTCACCGCGCGCGGCGAGGAGGCCGAGCGCGTGCGCGGCCTCTCCGTTGGCGCGGACGACTACGTCGTCAAACCGTTTTCCGTCCCCGAACTGATGGCGCGTGTGCGTGCGCTGCTACGACGGTCGCGCCCTGAACGCGTGGCATCGACGCTCGACGCCGGCGAGATCACGCTCGACCGCGACACGCATCGCGTGCGTCGTGCAGGCCGGCAGATCCATCTCGGTCCGACCGAATTTCGGCTGCTGGAGCATCTGATCGAGAAGCCCGGCCGCGTGTTCTCACGCGCGCAATTGCTCGATGCCGTGTGGGGAATGTCCGCCGAGATCGACGAGCGCACGGTCGACGTACATGTCGGGCGGCTGCGCAAGGCGCTGGTGCGGGGTCGCGAGCGCGACCCGATCCGCACGGTGCGCGGCGCCGGCTATTCCTTCGACGAGACGTTCGGGCATTGAGATTCTCGCGGCTCAGCCGCATCAACCGCGTGAAATCGCGCGATCGCCCGTCGCTAACTCCGCGTCAGTTGCGAATGCGCACGCGGCTTTGCGTCGGCTGATACGCGATGCGCGCGTGGAAACGGCAGTAAGGCCCTTCGCCGATCGGCGCGTCACCACCGCAATAGCGGAAGTCCGGCGCGGACGGGTCGCCGAGCGGCCAGCGGCACATGCTCTCGCGCAACTCCATGATCGACACGGGATCATTGAGCGGCACGACCACTTCGGCTGCCATCCGTAGTTGCGGAACCGGGTCGGCCATTCGGGGCGCCATCGCGAAGGCAAGATTGCCGCGGATCGGCGGCGGCATGTAAGTTCGGATCGTCGGTGCGGGCCGCACGACCTTCGGTGCACGCGGACGCTGGCTCGCGATAGGCTTTGCACGGCCCGATAGTCCGAGACGATGGACCTTGCCGATCACGGCATTGCGCGTGATGCCTTCGGCGAGTTCGCCGGCGATCTGACTGGCGCTCAGGCCGTCGTTCCAGAGCTTGCGAAGAAGTTCGACGCGCTCATCGGTCCAGGACATGGCTTGGCCTCCTCATACGCATCGGCGCCGCCGCCGGATGCGTCACACACTGGTTGGCGCACACGAATGTGCTCTCGCGAAGCCGAAAACCGGCAACGCCGATAACGCCAACACTCTGTTATTCCGCCGCACGAGATGTCGTGGTCGACATCGAAAACGCTACACTAGCCGTTGAATCACGCGCAAGAGTCGGTGGCAAGCCCGCCTGTTGGCAACACGCGTTTTCAACAGCGATGTGTTCCGCTGCACTACGCCGATACAAATTCGGCGAACGAGTCCGGCAGCACGAAGCAACCGACGACGTTCTACAAATAGTCCGAAATTTGACGTGGCCAGGCCAAACCACTACTTTTCATATGCGTGCCGCCTCCGGGCGGCACTTTCTTTTTCAGCGTCCTCCAGCAACCACAGACCGACGACGGAGCCTGTCGTGACGTCCGCTTTGATCCCGACCTACGCACGGGCCCCGATCGCTTTCGAGCGGGGGGAAGGTGTTTGGCTGACGGGAACGAACGGCGAGCGATATCTGGACTGCGGCGCCGGCATTGCCGTTGCCTCGCTCGGCCACGCCAATCCGCATCTTGTCGAGGCGCTGACGCAACAAGCGCAGAAGCTTTGGCACGTCTCGAACCTCTATGAGATTCCGGAGGGCGAGCGGCTGGCGCGCAGGCTCGTCGACGCGAGCTTCGCGGACCTCGCGTTCTTTACGAACTCCGGCGCCGAAGCGCTGGAATTTGCGGTGAAGACCGCGCGCAAATATCACGCAAGCGCGGGCCATCCCGAACGCTTCCACGTCATCACCTTCGACGGCGCATTTCATGGCCGCACAATCGCAATGATCGCGGCTGGCGGAAATCCGAAATACATCGAAGGTTTCGGCCCCAAGGCGCCGGGTTTCGACCCCGTGCCGTTCAACGACCTTAAGGCGGTGGAAGCCGCAATCACGCTCGAGACGGCGGCGATCCTCATCGAGCCGATCCAGGGCGAAGGCGGTATTCGCGTCGCGGAGCCGCACTTCCTCGAAGGCCTGCGCGCTCTTTGCGACAAGCACGATCTGCTGCTCATTTTCGACGAGGTCCAATGCGGTGTCGGGCGCACCGGCAAGCTCTTCTATTACGAGAGCACATCGGTCGCACCGGACATTCTCGCTTTTGCGAAAGGCATCGGCAGCGGTTTTCCGCTCGGCGGTTGCCTCGCGACGGCCGAAGCCGCAAGGGGCATGGTCGCCGGCACGCACGGCACGACTTATGGGGGTAACCCGCTCGCGATGGCGGTCGGGAATGCCGTGCTCGACATCATACTCGCGCCCGGCTTTCTGGAAGATGTGCAGCGTAAGGGCCTTCTCTTCCGGCAGCGTCTTGGCGCGATCGAGGATCGCTACCGTAGCGTCGTCGCCGGCGTGCGTGGCGAAGGCCTTATGCTCGGCCTCGTCACGAAAGGCGCACCGGCAGACTTCGTCGTCGAGGGCCGCAAGCAGCACATTCTCACGATCCCGGCGGCAGAGAATGCGGTGAGACTTCTGCCACCGTTGACCATCACCGACGCCGAGATTTCTGAAGCGATCGACCGGCTCGAAAGAACTTGCGTTGCCATCGAGGCGGCACAGCGCGCGAAGGAGCCGGCCGTCGCCGGCGCTGCCGCATGAGTGGCCTGCGGCATTTTCTCGATCTCGACGACATTCCCGCTGACGCGCTGCGGGAGGTTCTCGACTGGGCGGCGCGTTTGAAGGCGACGCGCGAGGCCGACCGCCTTGTGCCGTCGAAGCCGCTCACCGGCCGGACGCTCGCAATGATTTTCGACAAGCCGTCGACGCGTACGCGCGTGTCTTTCGATGTCGGCATGCGCGAACTCGGCGGCGAGACGATCATGCTGACAGGCGCGGAAATGCAGCTCGGCCGCGGCGAAACGATTGGGGATACCGCGCGCGTTCTCTCGCGTTACGTCGATGCGATTATGATCCGTGTTCTCTCGCGCGACGACATGGTCGAGTTCGCTCGGCATGCCAGCGTCCCTGTGCTGAACGGGCTAACGAAAAACTCGCACCCCTGCCAGATCATGGCCGACATCATGACTTTCGAGGAACATGTCGGACCAATCGCCGGACGCACCGTCGCGTGGAGCGGCGACGGCAATAATGTCCTCGCAAGCTGGATCCATGCTGCGCAGCGGTTTCGCTTTCGTCTTGCCATCGCAACACCTGGGGAACTCGCACCGGCGCCGGCGCTTGTCGGCTGGGCGCGCGATGGCGGCGCCGATATCACGATCACGGACGATCCGCATGCAGCGGTCAAAGGCGCGGATGCGGTTGTGACGGATTGCTGGATTTCGATGGGCGACGAGGAGCAAGAGACGCATCGGCATAACTTGCTCGCGCCCTACCAGGTTAACGACCAGCTGATGGCCGCGGCATCGCCCGGCGCGATCTTTATGCATTGCCTGCCTGCCCATCGCGGCGAAGAGGTGACGGACTCCGTCATGGACGGCCCGCAGTCCGTCGTGTTCGACGAAGCCGAAAACCGGCTGCATGCGCAGAAGGGCATCCTGTCGTGGTGTCTGCAGCACGCATCATGAGTGCGCAGACAAGCCGCGATGTTTCCGATCAGGCGCTCGACGACACGCTCTTGCCGTTCGCGGTCGAGCCGCTCGATGTCCGCGGCCGCCTTGTGCGGCTCGGTCCTGCGATCCACACGATTCTTGCGCGCCACGCCTATCCCACGCCGGTCGCGCGACTGCTGGGAGAAGCGGCAGCGCTAACATGTTTGCTTGGCGCGACGCTCGACAAGGCCGGCCGGTTCCAATTGCAGACGCGCTCGAACGGCATCGTCGACATGATCGTCGTCGACTTCGACGCGCCCGATAAACTTCGCGCGTTCGCACGCTTCAACGCCGACAAACTGGCAGCCGCCGGGCGGGAAGGTCGGATCGACACGGCCACACTCCTCGGTCACGGGCATCTTGCCTTCACCATCGATCAAGGTCCGGAGGCTGCGCGCTATCAAGGTGTCGTATCGCTTGAAGGCGACAATCTCGAAGGCGCCGCGCACCGCTACTTTCGCCAGTCCGAACAAATCCCGACATTGGTGCGGCTCGCGGTCGGCGAGGCGCTCGACAGCGAGGGCGGACATTGGCGCGCCGGTGGCCTGCTCGTTCAGTTTCTGCCGGACTCGCCCGAGCGCCAACGCCGCGCCGATCTTGATCCGGGCGATGCGCCAGCCGGCCACGCGAAGACCGACGAGCAGATCGACGACGCATGGGACGAAGCGCGTGCATTGGCGGCGACAGTCGAGGATCACGAACTCGTCGACCCCAGCCTGTCTGGCGAGCGTCTGCTTTATCGCCTGTTCCACGAGCGCGGCGTCACCGTATTCGGTGCGTCGCCGGTTCACGATCGATGCCGTTGCTCCAGCGAGAACGTATCGAACATGCTGCGTTCTTTCACGCCGGCCGAGCGCAAGGACATGATCGGCGACGACGGCAAGATCGGCGTGACCTGCGAATTCTGCTCGACGAAACGCGAATTCGAGCCGTCGGAATTCGACTGAGCCGATGCGCTCTTATGTGATGACCGGCTACGGCAAGATCGCCAACGTCCTGAGGATCGTCGATACCTCCGAGCCGAAACCCGGTCCAGACGAAATCGTCTGCGATATCGCCGCTGCGGCACTCAACCCGATTGATCTGAAGATCATTGAAGGGGCGCTGAAACGCGCCAACCGTTACGCGATGCCGCATCGCATCGGCTTCGACGCGAGCGGTACGGTGCGCGCCATCGGCATTGACGTCAGCGAATTTCAGCCCGGCGATGAGGTTTTCGTCCGCGCATCGCGCGATACGATCGGCACATTTGCGCAGCGCATCGCGCTTCCTGCGGCCTATTTCGCGCGGAAACCTACGCGTCTGACGCATCAGGAAGCGGCATCGCTGCCGCTCGTTGGTTTAACGGTGGTACAGGGCCTCGTCGATCGCGCGCAGATGAAAGCGGGACAACGTATTTTCGTTCACGCCGGTTCGGGCGGCGTGGGCTCCTTCGCCATCCAGTTCGCCAAGGCCAGAGGGCTGCATGTCACGACGACGACAAGCAGCCGCAACGCTGACTTCGTGCGCAATCTCGGCGCCGATGTCGTCATCGCTTACGACAAGCAGGACTATCGCACGTTGCCAGGCAACTACGACATCGTGCTCGATACGCTCGGCGGTGACTTCACGCTCGATGCGTTCAGGCTCACGAAGCGCGGCGGCGCGGTCGTTTCGATCGCAGGCCCACCGGATCGCGACTTTGCGGCGCAGGTCGGTGCCGGTCCGATTACCGCGCTTGCGATGCGGTTCATGGCGCGACGCGTTTTTGCCGCCAGCCACGAGATGGGCGTCGCCTATCATCGCTTCCTGACGGATTCGAACGGCGCGCAACTCGCCGGCATCGCGCAGCTTGTCGACGACGGCTGGATCAAGCCGGTCATCGACAGCGTCTTCCCTTTCGAAGATTTGCAAGGCGCTTTTGCACGGCTTGCGACAGGCCGCGCGCGCGGAAAAATCATTCTGTCGATGACCTGACGTTCAGGTCTTCCCACGCCGCGCTTGATGATACGCCGCAACCGCCTGTCCAAAGCTTTCGAACAGAGCCCGATTGATTGGGTTGGACTGCGGATCGTATTCGGCATGCCATTGCACGCCGAGCGCAAAACCCGACGCGTCGGCGATACGGATCGCCTCGATCGTGCCGTCGTCAGCAATTCCTTCTACGACGATGTTCTCACCGGGATCGAGGATGCCCTGACCATGCAGCGAATTGACCTTGATCGTCTCGCGACCAAGTAATTTTGCGAAAGCGCCATCGGGCGTCAGCTTCACCTCGTGCCGGTCCGCGAATAGCACTGTCGGATCGGGGTGAATTTCGCCGGTCTCCAGACGTGGCATGCGATGATTGATGCGGCCTGGCAATTCGCGGATTTCGGGATGAAGCGAGCCGCCACAAGCGACATTCATCTCCTGAAACCCGCGACAAATGCCAAACAGAGGCACGCCACGCTCGACGCAAACTTCGATCAGCGTCAGCGCCAATGCATCGCGTTGCGTGTCGTATGGCTCATAACGGGCATGCGCCTCGACGCCGAAGCGCGTGGGATGCACATTTGCTCGCGCGCCCGTCAGCACCACGCCATCGACAACATCGAGCAGCGTCTCGATATCCGTCATTGCGTGACAAGCCCCGAACAATAGTGGCAGCGCACCGCATACTTCGGCGATCGCCTGTAGGTTGCGATCACCTGCCATCTGCACCGCAAATCGATCCTCGATGCGATACGAATTGGCAATGATGCCAACGACGGGCCGGGTCATGGGGCGCTCACGCCTCACGACACCACCGCAACGCCGCCAAAGCGCTCACGACAGCCGCGCCGACAGATCGCGCAGGAACGCGAGGCAGGCGACAAGTTCCGATTCCGCGATGAATTCGTTCGGCTGATGCGCCTGCTCGATCGAGCCTGGCCCGCAAATAACCGTGGAAATACCGGCCTTCTGGAACTGGCCCGCTTCCGTCGCGTAGGAGACGGCGTCCGTTTCGTTGCGACCCGTCAGCGCCTTCGCGAGCATCTCCGCCGCCGAGCCCGGCTCCGGCACGAGACCCGGCACTTCGCATTCGATCAGCGTCTCGATCTTGCAGTCCGGGAATTTCGCGAAGGTCGTGCGGCGATGTTTTTCCGCTGCTTCCTCGAAGCGCTCGTAGGCGGCACGGATCGGCATGTCCGGCAGCCCGCGATATTCCCAATGGAAGCGGCAGTCGCGCGCCAGAATGTTGCGCGCCGTGCCGCCGTTGATCGTGCCGACATGCACGGTGGCGCAGCCGGGACTAAACGGCGACGCCGACGGCGCCTCGTTGCGGAATTCCGCGCCTATGGCGTTGATCTTCGACACGAGATCGACTGCAACCTCGATGGCGCTGACGCCCATGCTGGCAATCGCGGAATGCGCCTCGTGCCCGCGCACATGCGTGTGATAGGTCGCGATGCTCTTCTGTCCATCGGCGACGCGCATCATTGTCGGCTCGCCGACAATGCATGCGGCCGGCCGCGGAAGTTCGACGCCGAGCTTTCGTATCCCGTCGAGCGAGCCCTCGCAGCTGACCTCCTCGTCGTAGGAGAAGAGCAGATGCACCGGCTTGGTAAGGTTTGCCTTCAGCAGCGTCGGCACCGACGCCAGGCAGCAGGCATCGAAACCCTTCATGTCGACAGCGCCGCGGCCGTAAAGTTTCCCGTCCGCACGACGCAGCGCGAATGGATCGCCCGACCATTCCTGCCCCGCGACAGGCACGCAATCGGTATGGCCGGACAGAACGACGCCGCCATCCACCGACGGTCCGATGAGCGCGTGCAGCGCTGCCTTGTCACCACTCGCATTCGGCAGCCGCACGGTCGGCACGCCTAGCCCGCGCAGATAGTCTTCGACGTAGTCGATGAGCGGCAGGTTGGAGCGCGTGCTTTCCGTGTCGAAGCCGACGAGGCGTTCGAGGATAGCACTCGTCTGCGCGAGGGCATCGCCA
Organism: Beijerinckiaceae bacterium; assembly: GCA_965246795.1. Taxonomy (GTDB): domain Bacteria; phylum Pseudomonadota; class Alphaproteobacteria; order Rhizobiales; family Beijerinckiaceae; genus JAJXWB01. The sequence continues at coordinate 89,499 of CBDFFN010000013.1, forward strand.
GAGACTGCGGTCAATTAAGCGTCTTTCGGCTGTCCGGTGTGTCGAGCGAAAAGGGCGGGATCGTCACGTCGAACCCCCGCCCCGTCTCATCCACCATGCGGTAGCTGCCGGCCATGATGCCGGACGGCGTCGTCAGCGGGCAGCCGGAGACGTAACGGAACGTGCCACCCGGTTCGACGATCGGCTGTTCGCCGACAACACCCTGCCCGCGCACCTCCTCGCGACGCCCTTCGCCATCGGTGATGACCCAATGGCGCGAGACGAGCTGCACCGAAACCGCCTTGTGATTGGCGATCTCGACGGCATAGGCCCAGAAGTAACGGCGGCTCTTTGGCTCAGAGCGATCGGCGAGATAGCTCGGCTCGACGCGCACCTCTATGTCGTCGGTCAGCGCCTTGTACATGGCGACAGCATAGCCGTTTTCCCCGTGTGGCGGAAAGGGCGCGGCGTCACAGTGGCGCATGTCCCGATCGCCGAACCGGCATCCACCTCGCTGGCGATGTTTCGCAACAGCGACATCGCGGCGGGACATGCGCTACCCAAGGGCGGCGCGCTCGATCTCCTCCAGAAGATCATCGGGATCTTCGAGGCCCAAGGATAGCCGCAGCATGCCGTCGGTGATGCCCATTGCAGCACGCCCGGCGTCGGTCAGGCGCTGGTGCGTCGTCGTCGCGGGATGCGTGATGAGACTTTTCGCATCGCCGAGATTGTTCGAGATCGTCACGAGCTTCAGCCGATTGGCGAAGCGGAACGCACCGGCCTTGCCGCCCTCGATCTCGAAGGTCACGAGCGTTCCGCCAAAGCGCATCTGCTTCCGGGCAAGCGCCACCTGCGGGTGGTCCGCACGAAATGGGTAATAAACGCGGGCGACACCGGGCAGCGTCGCCAAAAGATCGGCAACTTTGGCCGCCGTCGCATTCTGCTGCGCGACGCGCACCGCCAGCGTCTCGAGGCCCTTCAGCATGACCCAGGCGTTGAACGGCGACAGTGCCGGCCCCGTCTGCCGCAACACGTTATGGACATACGTGTCGATGATCTCGCGCGAGGCAAGAATGACGCCCCCAAGGCACCGGCCTTGCCCGTCGATATGTTTTGTTGCGGAATAGACGACGACGTCGGCGCCAAGCTCTAGCGGCTTCTGGCCGAGCGGCGTCGCGAAGACATTGTCGACGACAAGCTTTGCGCCGCCATTATGCGCGATCTTTGCGATGCCGGGAATGTCGTAGACTTCGAGCGTCGGGTTCGTCGGCGTCTCGATGAAGAGCGCCTTCGTGTTCGGGCGCATCGCCGCGCGCCACTGATCGAGATCGGCGCCATCGACCAGCGTCGATTGCACACCGAAGCGAGGCAGCCATTCCTCGACGATGTAGAGACATGAACCGAAGAGTGCGCGCGCCGCGACGACATGGTCGCCCGCGCGCACAAGGCTCATCAGTGCCGCCGTCACGGCCGCCATGCCGGTCGCCGTCGCGCGCGAGGCTTCGGCGCCTTCGAGCAGCGCCATCCGCTCCTCGAACATCGCGACGGTCGGGTTGGCGAAGCGCGAATAGATGAAGCCCGGAGCCTCGCCTTTGAAGCGCGCCTCGGCTGCCTCCATGTCGGGATAGGCGAACCCTTGCGTGAGAAAGAGCGCCTCGGAGGTTTCGCCGAAGGCCGAACGTGTCGTGCCGCCGTGCACGAGCAGCGTTGCGGGCCGCAGCGACCGGCCGAGCGGTGGGGAGGTGTCCATCGTCAAAGCTCCTCGGGCGGACGCGATGCGTCAGCCGGTGAATCGACGGGTTCCTTTTTCGGAAACCCGGTCTTTTAGCCTTTTGCGCCGTCCGAAGACGGAGCGTGGCGGCAAGCCGACCGGCTCAAATGACCACGAGGCGTGGATACGCCGGGGCCGCGCGGATGACAAGCGTGCCTCGCTTTCCCCGTCACCGCCGCTTCGGTAATGAGAAGACGATGTCTTCCTCCCGCGCAGACCTTCTCGACGACGCGCCCGGCGACGCCGCCGTCTTCGGCGCGCACTCCGGTGTCATCTCGCGCGAGAAAATCGCAGTCATGCGGCGGCGCAAGTGGATCGCTGCCTCCGCCGATATTGAGGACGCGCAGCTTCAACCCGCGAGCCTCGATCTTCGGCTCGGCGCAAAGGCATATCGCGTGCGCGCGAGTTTCCTTCCTGGCAGGTCACGAACGGTGTCGGAGCAGCTTGCGTCGCTCTCGACCGCCGAACTCGATCTCGAAGGTGACGGCGCCATTCTCGAAAAGGGCTGCGTCTATGTCGTGCCGCTGCTCGAGCATCTCGATCTACCTGAGAGCGTTTCCGGCGTCGCCAATCCGAAAAGTTCGTCCGGCCGGCTCGACATCTTTACGCGCCTGATCACCGATCATTCCGACGTCTTTGACAATGTCGCGATCGGCTATTCCGGGCCGTTGTTTGCGGAAGTGTCGCCGCGCTCGTTCTCGGTGCGGGTGCGCCGTGGATCGAAACTCAATCAGATCCGCTTTCGGCGCTGGGTCGGCCAGCAACAGGCCTCGAGGCTCGATTTCGCTTTGTCCGACCGCGAATTGCGCGAACGGCACGAGCGCGCGCCCCTCGTCGATGGCGAGCCGCTCTTTCGCGGCGGGCTCGTCGTGCGCGTTGCGCTCTCGCGCGAACAGCTCGGCCCGATCGTCGGCTATCGCGCGCAAAAACACACCGATCCCATCGATGTCGACAAGGTCGGCGTGCTCGACCCCGCCGATTACTGGGAGCCGATCGCGGCGCGCACCGATGGGCGGCTCATCCTCGATCCCGGCGAGTTCTATATCCTCGCTTCGCGCGAGCGGCTGCACATCCCGCCCGATCTCGCCGCAGAAATGGCGCCGATCGATCCCGCGATGGGCGAGTTTCGTGTGCATTACGCGGGCTTCTTCGATCCCGGCTTCGGGTGGTCGGAGGGCGGAAAGCCTGGGGCGCGCGCGGTGCTCGAAGTACGCAGCCACGAAGTGCCATTCGTGCTGGAGGACGGACAGGTGATCGGCCGCCTCGCCTACGAGAAGATGCCGGACAAGCCGGAGCTATTATACGGAGAAGGGCGTACGTCGAACTACCAGGGTCAGGGCCTGAAACTGTCGAAGCATTTTCGCAGCGTGTGATCCGCGCGATTGAAACCGCGCGGCGCTAACGCTACGCTGAAGGCGCGCGGGCGTAGTTCAATGGTAGAACGGCAGCTTCCCAAGCTGCATACGAGGGTTCGATTCCCTTCGCCCGCTCCAGCTTTCTCGCTCAGTGCGAGGTCAGCACGTCGTTCGTCGTCAGCGCGATGTGACCTTTCATCACGATTTCGAAGTCCGAATGGCGGTCGCCATTCGTATCGCCCTGCAGGATCGTGAAGTTGCCACTCTCGATGTAGCGGAACTGACCCGCGTGTCCGTCGAATTTCTGGTTTCCGATAAAAGTCGTAAGATCGGTTCGCGTGAGATCGATAAGATCGAGCCCCTGCCGAAAGTCGAGGACCGTATCGCGCGCTTTGCCGAGACCCGTGTCGCCGGCGCCGAAAACGAACCTGTCCGCGCCTGCACCGCCGGTGAGCCTATCGGCACCCTTGCCGCCGTCGAGCCAGTCGTTGCCTGCGCCACCATTCAGGAAGTCATTGCCGCCGCGGCCATAAAGACGATCGTTTCCGGCCTGCCCGAAGAGTTTGTCGTCTTTCGCGTCGCCGTATCCCGTATCGTCGCCAGAGCCCAGATACAGGTTGATAGAGCTCGACGGGCTGTAACCGAACACGAGATCGTTGCCGGCCCCGGCATTGACCGTCAGCGTCGACGTCGGCGCGACGTAGAACAGCACGTCGCTGCCACCGAGAAGGTTGAATGTGCCACCCGAATGCGTCGCGACGAGATCGACGCCATTGGTCGTCGTCACGGTGCCGCCGTGGGCATCGATATCGACGAAGCCGGACAAATCCGGCCCGATTCGAAGCTGCAGAAGCCCGTCGAAGCGATGCAGCAGCGCCTTCAGCTTGGCGAACAGCGAAGCGGCTGACCCGGAGATGGAGTGAACGATATCGTCGACGACGTGGAAGAGACCCGTCTCGACATCGGAAACGGAAAGACTGGCAGAGGCGCCGTTGGCCGAAACAAAGGTAAAGGCCGCGCCGTCTCCGATCGCGAAGACCTGCCCACCGTCGTCAGCTGTCGCCTCGTAAGGCGTGGACCAATCCATTGAACCCGGCGTCGCGACTGACATCGCGCGCCCCCACTCTATCGCCGCACCGATAGGTTAACAGCCTTCTTTCGCGACGCAAAGCCTTGATCTGGCCTGCGGATCGCACTCTCCGGGTCTTTTGGCGAATATCGTCCGCCCAGGCGCTACGCGGCGTGAAACTCGTATCCGACGCCGTGAGTCACGCGGACGCGCCACCCGAGGCCCTTCTGCTCCAGTCGCCCATTCAGAAATTCGGCGGGCACTGCATTGATGTCTTCGAAAATCGTGCGGCTTGGTCGGCGAGTCCGATTAAAAAATTCGGAACGCAGCGATTGCACCAATGCGAATTGTCTTCTGTAGGCGAGAGTTTTTGCGATCATCGAACCGCTCCCGATCCATCGGCGAATTCGGAACGTGCTTTAACCACGCTCGCCCAAACTCGACGCTAACGTAAGTTGAACACTCGATGGTTAACGCGGGGATACGACGAGCGGCCGCACCTGCGTCCCATCCCGGGACCGCGACCCCATCCTCACATCGTCAACAGCACTTTCCCGATATTCTTTCGGTCCTGCATGAAGTGATGCGCGTCGGCGGCGCGGGCCAGCGGAAATGTTTTCGCAATTTGCGGCTTCAGCGCGCCCGACGCATGAAGCGCGAGGATGTCGTCCATCCAACCACGGAGGCGCGGCACCTCGTTCCAGAGATGCCCGAGATTAACGCCAAACACGCCCTTGTTGGCGTTGAGAAGCGTGACGGGATTGAAATCGAGCCACGGCATCTTTGCGATCAGGCTTAGCATTCCGAGCACGCGGCCCTGCTTGCCTGGCGCTGACGACGACACGCCGAACATGCCAAGCCGCCCGGTCGCGCCGAGCGTGCGGAAGCTTTTGCGAAACGAGTTGCCGCCGATCGCATCAAGCGCGAGTTCGACACCGCGCCCGTTCGTGATCTCGCGCGTCTGTGTCACAAAATCTTCGGTGCAGTAATCGATGAGGTGATCGACGCCGAGCGCGCGAAGCGCCGCGTGTTTGCTTGCGGACGCAGTCCCGATCACCGTCGCGCCGATATGTTTCGCGATTTGCGTCGCAGCGATACCGACGCCACCACCGGCGGAGTGGACGAGCACAGTTTCGTCGCGTCTGAGGCCACCCATCGCGACGATCAACTGCCACGCCGCGAGATAGTTGACCGGCAGCGCCGCACCCTCTTCCGCCGACATCCCCCGGGGTCGAACGAAAACCTGATCCGCCGGCACGCAGACGACATCTGCGTAGCCGCCGAAGCGCGTCAGCGCGAAAACGTCACCGCCGATCCATGTCTGATCGATGCCTTCACCGACGGCATCGACGCGGCCTGCGACTTCGTAACCCGGCACGACGGGAATTTTCGGCAGATCGGGATAGAGCCCCATGCGGCCGAGAATGTCGGCAAAGTTCACGCCTGCTGCCTCGACGCGGATGCGTAGCGTGCCGGCCGTCGGCGACGGATCGGGCACCTCCCTGCAAACAAGCGTGTCGGGAGCACCGAATTTCTCGATCCGGACTTGCTGCATCTTAATCCGCTAGAGGATCATTCCGATCGTCGCGGCACTCATGCACGTCGCCAGCGTTCCCGACAATAACGAGCGCGGCGCAAGCGCGATGATGTCGGCGCGCCGCTCGGGTGCCATCGCCGTCATGCCGCCGATCATGATGCCGAGCGAGCCGAAATTCGCGAACCCGCAAAGCGCATACGTCATCATCAGTCTAGCCCGTGGCGACAGCGCGTCGGGCGGCAGTTTGCCGAGATCGATGTAGGCGACGAATTCGTTAAGTGCCGTCTTCGTGCCCATCAGCGTTGCGGCTGTCGGCAGATCGGCCACAGGAATGCCGATCGCCCCCAGCAGCGGCCAGAAGAGCCAGCCGATTAGTCGCTGCAACGTCAGCGGCGCGCCCATGATCGACGGCAGCAGCGAAAGCATCTCGTTGAGCAAGGCGACAAACGCGATGCTGACGATCAGCAATGCGATCAGGCTGACGAGAACGGCGACACCGTCGCTGGTGCCACGAACGATAGCATCGAGCGCGCCAGCGGCAGGATGTTCGACGACGAGTTCGGCAACCTCGCCCGCGTGCGGCCGGAAAGGGACCATGATGGCCGCGATCGCAAGGGCAGCCGGCGTGCCGATCACCGATGCGACGAGGATGTTGTTGAAGGCTTCCGGGACAACGGACGCGAGCAGCGAGGTGTAGATGACCATGACGGTGCCGGCGATCCCGGCCATGCCGCAGCTCATCAGCGCAAAGAGTTCGCCGCGGCCCATCGTGCGCAGCCACGGACGGATGAGGAGCGGCGCTTCCACCATGCCGACGAAGACATGCACGACGGCGCCGATGCCGAGTGCGCCTCCGATGCCGAAGGTGCGGCGCAGCAGCCAGGTTAGCGCGCCGACGAGACGCTGCAGCACGCCCCAATAAAGCAACAGCGCCGCCAGCGCGCTGATGGTCAGGACGAGCGGAAAGGCGCGCAGCGCCAGGATGTAGCTCGTGCCGATCGCGGATTCGGTGAATGGCAGTGGCCCGCCTGCGAGATAGCCGAAGACGAAGGCGGAGCCCTGCTCGGTCGCGCGCTGAAGCGCATCCACCGCTCGCGAAACGAGGAGGATCAGTGAGACGGCTGGCGGAAATTTCAGCAGAAGAAGCGCCAGAGCGATCTGCGTCAGCACGCCGGCGACGACAACACGCAGAGGGATGGCGCGAAAATTCTCACTGCAAGCCGCCGCGGTCGCCAACAGAATCGTGATCCCAAACAGGCCGTGCAGGACCGTCACGGATTGTGCCGGAACGAAGCCGGTTCGGGCACGTTTCTCAAGATCAGGAGGAATCGATGATCCGCTCGGAACTTCATCACGTTCGCCGCCCCTTCTTCGACTGCACGGGCGCGCGTCGCTTGCCGCAGCATGCGATGAGCGTGCCGTCCGACGATCTGCACCTGCATGCGGAGATCACCCGCCCGCTACCCCGCCAGACGATCCGATACAGCGATATCAGGGTCGCGCTTCGGCTAATGGCGTAGCCGCCGAATTGCGCAGCGACCGCGGTACGAACGCCGAGAGATCGGCGAGCACACGGGCACCTTCCTCGACCATCAGCATATGACCGGCTTCGGCGTAGGGGATGAGTGTCGGGTCGGGTAATGCGCTAGCCAGCGCTTTCGCGCCTTTCAGCGGCGTCATCATGTCCCGCGCTCCCTGCAGAATGAGCACTGGTTGACGAACGTTTCCGACGGCTGTGTCGTCGGATACGAAATCGTTGCAGGCAACCAAATCAACCGCCAACACGCCGGGCTGCGACCGCTCCAGCAAACGCTGGCCGCCACCCGCCATCCAGAGACCCGGCGTTTCCGCCTGGCCGAGCCCGGCGCGCGCGCCGTGACCCCAAAGATTCACCATCGCAAAAGCATCGGGACTGTCGGCCTTCGCCGCCGCGAGCAGGTCTGGACCGACCTTCATCCTCTGAGCAGTGCCGACAAGCGCGAGTCGATTCACACGTTCGCTTTGGCGCGCCGCCAGCGCCAGCGCGACAAGCGATCCCATCGAGTGGCCAACGATTGTCGCTGGCGATGCGCCAACAGCTGTCAGAACGCGCGCCACCCAGTCCGCCATCGCCTCGATCGTCGGGAGCGCTGCGCTCTCCGATCGCCCGTGGCCGGGGAAATCGAGAGCCAGCACAGCAAAACCGTGATGCGCGAACCAGCGCGTCTGCAGCGCCCAGACCGTCGCATCCATACCGGCGCCGTGCAGGAACACGACTGTCGGCAGCGAAGCATCGAAAACCGGACCACCAGTGAGCGCGTGAACGCGGGCGCCATCGACATCGACGAACATGGTCAGCCTTTCTGCGAAGCGCGCAGCGCCTGACCGAGATCGGCAATGATGTCGTCGGCATTTTCGATGCCGACCGACAGACGGATCATATCGTCTCCCACGCCCGCCGCCGCGAGTTGAGCGGCATCCATCTGGCGGTGCGTGGTCGATGCGGGATGGATGACCAACGTTTTCGCATCACCGACGTTTGCGAGGTGGCTCGCAAGACCCAACGCCTCGATGAATTTCGCGCCCGCCGCGCGTCCACCTTTGACGCCGAAGGTGACGATCGAGCAGGCACCTCTCGGCAAAAGTTTTTGCGCGAGTGCATGATCCGGATGCGCGGGCAGCGTCGGGTGATTGACCCAGGACACGGCATCGTTCTTTCCGAGGAATTCGAGAATGCGCGCCGTGTTTGCGACATGCCGCTCCATGCGCAAGGCGAGCGTCTCGACCCCCTGCAGCAGATGAAAGGCATTTGTTGGCGACAGACTTGCACCGAAATCGCGCAAGCCTTCCGCCCGTGCGCGCATGATAAAGGCCGCTGGCCCGAACTCGTCGGCGAAGACGAGATTGCCGTAAGCGGCGTAGTTTTCCGTCAGCGTCGGAAAGCGATCCGACTTGTGCCAATCGAACCGGCCACCGTCGATCACGACGCCGCCGATCGCGATGCCGTGGCCGCCAATCCATTTCGTGATCGAATGTGTGACGATGTCCGCGCCGAGTTCGACCGGCCGGCATAAAAACGGCGTCGCGAAAGTATTATCGATGAGCAGCGGCACACCGCCCGCGTGCGCGATCTCGGCGATCGCGGGAATGTCGAGCACTTCGAGACCCGGATTGCCGATCGTCTCGGCGATGACGAGTTTCGTCTTCGGACCGATGGCGGCGCGAAAACCTTCGTGATCATGTGGCTTCAAGAATGTCGTCGTCACGCCGAAGCGCGTCAGCGTATGCGCGAGAAGGTTGATCGTGCCGCCATAGAGCGATGCCGAGGCGACGATGTGATCGCCTGCGCTCAGCAGCGTGGCGATGGCGAGATGCATCGCCGCCTGCCCGCTCGCCGTGCAGACGGCGCCGACACCGTTCTCGAGTGCTGCGAGCCGTTCTTCCAGCACGGCGATCGTCGGATTCGAGATACGCGTGTAGATGTGGCCGCCGCGCTCGAGATCGAACAACGCCGCAGCGTGATCCGTATCGCGGAACACGTAGCTCGTCGTTTGGTGGATCGGCACCGCACGCGAGCCGGCAAGCGGATCGGGCCTTTGGCCGGCGTGCAGGCTTAGCGTTTCGAAGGCGGGCAGTTTCGGCGCGAGCATGGCGCGGTCTTACCGCGCGAGAAAGAGCGAAGCGACTCGGGCCTTGCTCAGGCGGCTTCGGCGAGCGTCACGCGGTTGCGGCCGAAATCCTTGGACGCGTAAAGCGCCCGGTCCGCCGCCGCCATTAAGGCAGCAAGCGACGATGTCGCCGTGCCGGGCACCGAGGCGACGCCGACGCTGACGGTCACGCCCGGCTGCCGTTCCGCAACCGCGACCCGCAGGCGCTCTGCCACGGCCCCGCCATTGCCCTCGTCGCAATTAAAGAGGACGCAGCCGAACTCTTCGCCGCCAAGGCGGCCACACACGTCGGTCGGCCGCACCACTTCTCGCAGAAGCTCGCCGAACCTTTGCAAGACTTCGTCGCCGCCGCCGTGACCGCGCGTGTCGTTGATCGATTTGAAGTGGTCGATGTCGAGCATCAGCACGCTGACCGGCTGACGTCGGACGGCGGCGTCAGCGAGTCCGCGCGCACCATGCTCCAGGAATGCGCGTCGATTGCTGATGCCGGTCAACGGGTCGGTCGATGCCAGAAGCTGCACCCCGTTCTCGGAACGCTCCTTCGACATGGTCACGAGCAAAACGCTGGTCGCGACGAGATGGAACAGACCTTCGACCGCGATGATGAAGAACATCGGCGTTACGACAATGTTCGAGCCGGACGGCGGCGGCGTGAGGATCACGCCGGGAAGGCGGGCGATGAAGACCAGCGCATGGAGCGCGATGATACCGATCAGTGGCTTTTTCGACGGAAGCCGCTCCGGAATTTGCCACAGCGCCCAGCATGTCGCGAGTAGATAGGCCGTCACCATCAGCGAACTGACGACGACGCGTGTCACTGTGGATGCGTAGAAAACATCGATGCGGCACAAGGCCAGCCAAAGCACGGAGCCCGCGAGCACGACGGCGGCAGGTGTGCGGCGGCCGCCGAAGAGGCGCGCGGCGGCAAAGAAGAGCCCATAGGCAAGATTGAAAAATGCGTTTGCGACGTCGATCGTCCAGACGTTGTCGATTCGTCCGCGTTGCATGAACAGGATCGTGGCGATCGCTGCCGCGATATAACCCGCGCCCCAAAGGCACAACGAACGATCGCCGTTGCGCTGGAGGCCGGCAAATATCAGGAACGCGCCGACGGTCGTCGCCATCAGCGTCGTGTCGAACAAAACTGTGAGACCGTCGAGTATCAAGCCGTTTGCCTGCGCAGAGCCGCTCGAAAACTCGCACTGGTAGTTTAACGAAAAGTAACGGGGTGTCCTGCCCGATCAGATACAGGCGATTGCCGGATCAGCTGTTCGGTATGATCGTCATGTCCGCCAGCCCGGCCTCGGGCCATTCGGCGCGGGCGCGCAATGCGTTGAGCTCGACCAGTTGATCAAGACGCGGCTGGAAGACGTGACCGGCGTCGCTCAGAAAGCGACCCCGGATCAGATCTTTCAAGAAGAAATCCGCGCCGCGAACGCCCATCGAATGTTTGGGGATACCGCGCTCTTTTTCGAGCCGCGCGGTCTGGCGGTCGTGATCCTCCGGCGTCAGTCCCGCCGATTGCATCACGTCGGCATCACGCAGGAGGCGGGCGGCGTCGCAATTCTTGCGGCTGGCGAGACCGTGCAGACAGCCGGGAACGTCGGACGGCAACGGCCCGCGACCCGCCTCGTCGAGCGCGCGATAGCCGTTCGTCACCTCGGTCGACATGATCGCGCAATAGGCACGCTCGACAAGATGCGGATCGACCGTGTGGTGATCCATGATCGCGCCGACGCGGTCTGCTGCAATCTTTTCCAGCCGGAAGGCCTCGCCGGCGTCCTGCCCGTCATGACCGATGTCGTGGCCAAACGCGGCGCAGCAACCGGTCAGGAATTCTTCGGTGTCCGGCAGAGGCGTACCGGCCCGCAGGAACGCCTGCAGGCGCATGAGATTGGCGAAGATGATTCCGACATCGCGTGAATGCGCGGGGTTATGATAGGCGTTGCTGGCCCCGGACATGTCGGCGGCCGCGCCGACATCGATCAGCGCGCGGCCAAAATAGTCGGGCGCGCCGGGCGTCCTCTCCGCAAGCGAGCGGCAGACGTCGACGCTCGTGACATTGTCGTCGAGGCCTTGGACGAGCGCCGAAAGTTCGTCGGGCAGGGTTGCCGCGTTTCGGAAGGCCGCCGCAGGCAGCATGCCGATCGCGCCGTGGAACGGATCCTCGTCGGCGGGCGGCGACGCCGGACGCAATCTGGTTTTTTGGCGCGCCATTCCTTGCTCGAACTGCCCGGCGCTCGCCGGCCCCCTAACGCCCTTGTTGCCAATCCATGCACGGTTCGGCGGAGACAGTAAATCCGGCGATGGATTATGCTTGGAGACGCGCTGCATACCGTTGTTATTGTTGGGCTTGCAGAACCATCTGCGTTAACCTTTCAGCCGCGTTGTCGCCCCACGAACCCACGTCCGCGTCGCCAGGTCCAGGTTCGGCGTCAGCACCTTACGGACCCGCGCGTGATAGACATCGAGCCAGGCGATTTCGTCCGAGCGCAGCAGACGCGTGTCGATCAACGCACGCTGGAACGGCGCAAGCGTCAGCGTCTCGAAACCGAGCATCGGCCGCTCCGCACCGGCAATCGCGCGCTTCTCCACAAGCAGCAGGTTCTCGATGCGAATGCCCCAGGCATCCGCCTTGTAGTAGCCGGGCTCGTTCGAGAGGATCATGCCCTCTTCGAGCGCCACCGTTCCGAGCTTCGAGATGCGCTGCGGCCCCTCGTGAACCGAGAGATAAGCGCCGACGCCGTGTCCGGTCCCGTGGTCGAAATCGAGCCCGGCATCCCAAAGAAAGGTACGCGCAAGCGCGTCGATCTGCGCGCCGGACGTGCCCTTCGGAAAGACCGCGCGCGCAATCGCGATGTGCCCCTTCAAAACGCGCGTGAAACGGTCGCGCATCTCGGCCGTCGGCTTAGCGACGCAGAGGGTGCGCGTGATATCGGTCGTGCCATCTTCGTATTGCGCGCCGGAATCGACGAGATAGATACCACGTGAGATTTTCACGTCGCTGTCATTCGTGACGCGATAGTGCGGGCTCGCGGCATGCGCGCCGAATGCCGAGATCGTCGGAAAGGAGATCTCTTTCAGCCGCTTGGTTTCGTCGCGAAAGGCTTCCAGCGCAATCGCTGCGCTGATCTCAGTGAGTTCGCCTTTCGGCGCTTCTTTCTCGAACCATGCGAGAAAGCGGCACATCGCGACGCCGTCGCGCTCGTGCGCGGCACGCGAACCGCGCTGCTCCGCGGGCGATTTCGCCGCCTTCATCAGCGCGACAGGGTCGATTCCGATCGCAGCGTCGCCGCCGGCTTTGCGAAACAACGACACAAGCGCGGCGGGCGCCGTCGCGGCATCGAAGGCAACGCGCGCCTTGTCGGCACCCATTTGCGCAAGAGCATCTTCGAGCGCAACGGGCGCTTGCACATCCGCGACGTCTTCAAGCGTCGCACGCACGCTGTTCGATAGTTTCGACGCATCGACGAACAGCGTCGGACGGCCTTCTGCAGGCACGAGCGCGCGCGAGAGCGGCAACGGCGTGTGCGTAACGTCCGCGCCGCGGATGTTGAATAGCCACGCGACCGAATGCGGATCGGACAGCAGCAACGCCGCGCTGCCATCGATTGCCTTCTGCACGCGCGCGATCTTTGTTCGCGCCGCCGCGCCGGCAAGCTTCGCAGGGTAGAGCGCGACAGCGGCGCGGGCTTCGGCGGGACGATCTTCCCAAAGCGCGTCGATCGGATTTTCGGCAACCGGCACGAGCGTCACATCGCGGCCGACAAGCACCTTCTCGAAAGACTCAATGCCACCGGATGTCAGCAACCACGGATCGTAGCCGATCTGCATACCGCCCTTCGCGTGATCGCGCAGCCATCGGGACGGCGGCGTTTCAATGAGATCGACCGGCGTAAATACAGAAGCATCCGTCTGCTCGCGCACCTGGATCGTATAGCGACCGTCGATGAAGAGCGCGGCCTCGTTAGCCAGAACGATTGCAAAGCCAGCCGAGCCCGTGAAGCCCGTCAGCCAGGCGAGTCGCTCGTCGCTCGCCGGCACATATTCGCCCTGGAAAGCATCCGCGCGCGGCACGAGAAAGCCGTCGAGTGATTGTTGCGAAAGCCTTTCGCGCAACAAGTGAACACGGCCTGCCACCAAATCGCGCGCAGAAGGCGCATCGAAGTTTTGAAATCGTGAAGATCGTGCAGTCATTTCGAGGGATCAGTCCTGCGCAATGCGCATAAGTCAAATCACAGAGCCAATCTTATATTCATGAGCACTGGGGAGGTCGTTTCAACCGATCTCGCAAAGAGATCTCCGACCAAGGGGATTGTCATGGCTACGATTTTTCTCAAGCAGACACGTGAGCGTGGCGCCGTTGCAAAGTTGCGCGGCCTGTTTCGCTCGGCCCGTGCCCGTGAAGCCGAAGCGATCGTCGCGCGCTACGCGACGGGCCGTCTCTCGGATTCCGCAGAGCGCGAAATGACCGAGAAACTGCTGCACCTCGGCGAGTCGTTCCGCTTCTAGTCTTCTTCATCGTCGTCCAGCGGACGGGGCGTTGCGCCGCCCCGCCGCAGTTCGAGCGTGACCCATCCGTCGATGACGCGGCGTCGCGCGAGCGCGAAACCTTGCGCGGCGTAAGCTGAAAGCACGCCTGTCGCGTCCGGGACCAAAAGCCCGGACAGAATGAGCGTCGCATCGTCCGTTGCAGCGCGTGCGATCGCTGGCGCTAACGCGCGTAATGGTCGTGCGAGAATATTCGCGAGGACGAGATCGAACGGGCCTGAGCGCCTGATCGCGGGATGCGCGAGACCGGCCGCCGTTACCGGCCGCACCCATGCACCGGCGCCATTGGCGACGGCGTTGCGGCGTGCCGTCGCCGTGGCCACGGGATCGATGTCGCCGGCGGCGACGGGCTGTCGAAGCGCACGCGCGGCGGCAATGGCAAGCACACCTGTACCCGTCCCGACATCGAGAATGCTGTCCGGCGCACTACGTTTGAGCAGCGCGTCGAGTGCGAGCAGACAGCCGCGTGTCGTGCCATGATGCCCGGTTCCGAACGCAAGCGCCGCTTCGATCTCCAAACCGATCTCGTGCGGTCGCACACTGCCGCGCCCATGCGCGCCGTGCACGACGAAACGCCCCGCCCGCACCGGCGCGAGCCCTTCGAGCGAGGCCGCAATCCAGTCGGTCTCGGCGACCGTCGAAAAGACCAGCGCCCGCGCGATCTCAGGGTTTGTCATCGGTTCGACGAGCGCACGGATCACGGCTTCGTCCGGGGCAAAACCAAAGAAGACGTCGAGCGTCCATTCGGCTGTCGTCCATGAGTCCGTTGACGGATTCGTCTCGAAGACGCTTGCAGCGGTTTCGCCGGGCTCGAAACTTTCCGTAATGATGTCGGCGACGAGTTTCGCAGTCGCCTCGTCGGTTTCGAGACGCATGAGATGCGTGGCGTCGTTGGGGAGCAGGCCTTCGAGCATGGCGCGTCCTAGCATGCCGGCCCACCACGTGTAGCCGTGTCAGGCTGCGAAGGCCGCCAGCGCTCTGGCGACGATGATCGCACCCGCTTCCTGCGTGAAGTGGCCGGCGTCTGCGATTTCGAAGGGCGGCGGGCACCCGCGAATATTCTCGCGCAATGCATGCATGACGGGGCCGCCGAGCACCGGATCGGACATGCCGATCGCCATGAAGCTTTTACCGCACCACGCCTCGCGCCAGAATTCCTTTGCGCGGCGCGAGAGAGCTGCGCCGTCTGAGTCTAGTTGGTTGGGAACGAGATTCGGGAAGCGGCGCACGCCGGCCTTGAATCGCGCATCGGGAAATGGCGCCGCATAGGCCGCAGCTTCCGCTTCGCTCAGCGTGGGCGCCGCGCGCTTCATCAGCGCTGCGACATCCATGTCCGGACTGCGATTCGAAAAGGCGCGCCATTGCAGGAAGCCTTCGCCGAGCGGCGCATCGCCGGTACCGAGCATCGTGTTCATCACGAGCAGACGATCGAAGCGTTCCGGCATGTCCATCGGGATCGTTAGACCGATGAGGCCGCCCCAATCCTGGCAAACGAGCGTGATGCGTTTCAGATCGAGCGCCTCGATCAGCGCGACGATAGAGTCGCGGTGATAGGTGAAGGTGTAGGTCGCTTCTTCTTCCGGCTTGTCCGAGCGGCCGAAACCGAAGAAGTCCGGCGCAACGACGCGATATCCCGCGGCGACGAAAGCCGGGATTATCTTTCGATAGAGATAGCACCAGGTCGGCTGGCCGTGCAGGCACAACGCGACCGGCGCATCGCGCGGACCTTCGTCGAGATAATGCATGCGCATGCCCGACGCGCCGTCGAAGTAATGCGGTGCGAACGGAAAGCCCGGCAGATCATCGAAACGCCCATCAGGTGTGCGAAGGACGCCTAACGTCATCGCACGTAGGTGTTCGTCAATTCGCCGATGCCATCAATAGTGATCGTCACGACGTTGCGCGACTCGCGCATGACGGCGACGCCGACCGATGTGCCGCAGCAGATGAGATCGCCCGGCTCCAGCGTCATGTCGTGCGAGAGTTTCGCCACGATCTCACGTGGGCCGAAGATCATGTCCGACACGGGATAGTTTTGACGCTCCTGACCGTTCAGCGTCGCACGAACGACAAGCGCTTCGGGATCGAGCCCCGTTGCGATGCACGGACCCACCGGACCAAACCCATCGAAACTTTTTGCACGCGACCACTGCGCGAAGCTCGCATCCTTGTTGAGGATGTCGACGGCTGTCACGTCGTTCACGCAGGTGTAGCCAAAGATATGCGCATCGGCGTCGCCGACCGTAATGGCGCGACAGCGCTTACCGATGACGATGCCGAGCTCACCTTCGAAGATCACCTTGCCATCGAAACTCGGCGGACGGTGAATTTCCTCGCCCGGTGCGAGCAGCGATGACGGCGCTTTCAGGAAGTACAGCGGCTCCGGCGGAATGGCATTGTTCTGCTTCGCCGCCGACGCATGGAAATTGTTCCAGAGCGCCGGAATCTTCGACGGCGTTACTGGCGCAAGTAGCTTGACGTCCGAAGCGAGCAGACTTGCGCCGGTCGGCGTTGCGCCCGCGAACATGTCGCCCTCGTGGACAATGATGGCCTCGCCATTAAGCGTGCCGAAGCCAACGGTCTCGCCGCTGCGGAAACGAACCCACTTCGCACCCGCCATCAGTAAAGTCCTGCCGTGCGCGCGCGCTGCACGACGAGTGCATGCACGACATCGAGCGACGGCGTCGGGATGCCCGCAAGCTTGCCCATCTCCTGCACGACAGTGACGAGCGGATCGATCTCCATCGGCCGTCCACGTTCGAGATCTTGCAGCATGCTCGTCTTGTGCGCGCCGACCTTGCGGCCGCCCTCGATGCGGCGCTCGACATCGACACGGAATTTCACGCCAAACGTCTCGGCGATCTGCTGCGCTTCCAGCATAATGGCCTTGCAGAGTGCACGCGTGCCAGGCTCGGAGCAGATGACATCGAGCGTCGCACCTGTCAGCGCGCTGATCGGATTGAAGCAGACGTTGCCCCAGAGTTTCAGCCAGATCTCGTCGCGGATGCGGTCGAGCACCGGCGCTTTCAGCTTCGATGCCTCGAACAGTTTCGAGATTTTTTGCACATCGTCGGTCATCTCGCCCGACGGCTCGCCGATGGGAAAGCGATCGCCATAGACGTGGCGGATAACGCCCGGCGCTTCGAGTTCCGTCGCGGGATAGACGACGCAGCCGATCGCGCGTTCCGGCTTCAGCTCGTTCCACTGCCGCCCGCCGGGATCGATCGATTCCAGCACCGTGTTCTCGAACTTGTTGCCGCCGTGCTTGTAGAAATACCAGTAGGGGATGCCGTTGACCGCGGTCAGCACGCGCGTCTTCGGCCCGAGCAACGGCTTCATCGCGTCCAGCGTGCCGGTGATCGAATGCGCTTTCAGTGAGATGACCACGAGATCCTGCTCGCCGAGATCGTTGGCATCGTCGGAGGCCTTTACCTTCGCAACGCGCTCGCCGTCGGCGCTGATGAGGCGCACGCCGTCTTGTCTCATCGCCGCGAGATTGGCGCCGCGCGCGACGAGACTGACGTCAGCGCCGCCTTCCGACAGCATGACGCCCATGTAGCCGCCGATGGCGCCGGCGCCGTAGATGCAGACCCGCATTCGTTTTTCCGTTTGTTGTCGTTAAAGTTTGACGGCTCAGCCCGCCGCGATCTCGTTGATCTGCGTGATCGGTGTAATGGCCGTGTAGTTCTTCACGTCGCCCATGATCTCGCGACCGTGCTTGCCCATCGCGGACTTGAAATCGTCCATCGATTTGAAAACGAGATGCGCGATGGCGAGATAGGGCGGCTTGCCGCCCGCGCCGTCCGCAACACCCTTGTCGAACTGGCACGACACCATGCCTTCCGGCGTCAGCCGCGACTGGCACAGCGCATAGTGCTTGTCGAAGTAGTAGGCCGCATCGAAGGCCTCGCCGCCGCTCGACGGATACATCACGGACACGCGCACCATCGTTGTTCCTCCCGCTTTTCGTTGCCGCGACACTGGCACGATTTCCGGCGAGCGAAAACCGCGGCCTTGTTCGCACGCACGCCCTGCCCTATCCCCGTCGCAACGGGAGACACCGCATGAGCACACCGAAAGAAATGCAGCAGATCGAGTTCAGCGGTCCCGGCGGCCCGGATGTCATCCGCATGGCTATCGCACCGGTGCCCTCGCCCGGCGCTGGCAAGGTGCTGGTCGAGGTCGTCGCATACGGCATCAACCGGCCGGATTGCCTGCAGCGCGGCGGCGCCTATCCGCCACCGCCCGGCGAGACGAAAATCCCCGGCCTCGAAATCGCCGGCCGCGTCGTCGCCGTCGGCGAGGGCGTCACGAGCCCAAAAATCGGCGACGAAATCTGCGCGCTCGTCGGCTCCGGCGGCTATGCCGAATATGCGCTGGCCGACGCCGCGCTCTGCCTGCCGAAGCCGAAGGCCTTGTCGCTGACGGAATCCGCGGGCATTCCGGAGACCGCCTTCACCGTCTTCGACAACGTCTTCACGCGAGGCAGACTCGTCAAAGGCGAGACGTTCCTCGTGCATGGCGGGTCGTCGGGCATCGGCTCGACCGCCATCCAGTATGCAAAGCACTTCGGCGCGACGGTCATCGCCACCGCGGGCTCGGACGACAAATGCCGCTTCTGCCGCACGCTCGGCGCCGACCACGCGATCGATTACCGCAAGGAAGACTTCGTCGCGCGCGTGAACGAGATCACCGACAAGAAGGGCGTCGACGTCATCCTCGACATGGTCGGCGGCGATTATATCGCAAAGAACATCTCGCTGCTCGCGCTCGAAGGCCGGCTGGTGCAGATCGCCTTCCTGCAGGGCAATGTCGTGAAGGAGCTGAACTACACGCCCGTGATGGTGAAGCGCCTCACCCTCACCGGCTCGACGCTCCGTCCCCGCACGCTGGCGCAAAAGACCGCCGTCGCGCTGGCGCTGAAGGAGAAGGTCTGGCCGCTCTACGACGCCGGCACGGTGAAGCCGATCGTGCACGCGACCTTCCCGATGGCCGAAACCCGGCAGGCGCACGAGCTGATGGAATCCTCCGCGCATCTCGGCAAGATTCTCGTCGTCACCGGCAAGTAGCGGGTAACGCCTCGCTAACCACGCAGGCGCGTCCGCGCGAACCTTGGGCTCATCCCTTCCGTTCTCTCACCGTTCGGAGGGAACGGAGGGAGACCCATGCTGGACGGTGAGAACGCGCGCCTCGAGGCGCTCGATCATTTCGACGTGCTGGACACGCCGCCGGAGGAGAGTTTCGACCGCATCACGCGGCTCGCGCGGCGGCTGTTCGACGTGCCGATGGCGACCATCGCCTTCCTCGATGCGCATCGCGAATGGTTCAAGTCCGTGCAGGGCCTCGGCATGAGCGAGGTCGATCGCGCACCGACCTTCTGCAACATCGCGATCCAGCAGCCGCGCCCGCTCGTCGTCGAGGACACGTGGCTGAGCGACCAGTTCCGCGACAACATGTTCGTCACCGGCGAGCCGAAACTGCGCTTCTACGCCGGCTGCCCGCTGACGACGCCCGAGGGCCACAATGTCGGCATCCTCTGCGTCATGGACACGAAGCCTCGTCTCTTCGGCGCCGACGATGTCGATGCGCTCTGCGACCTCGCGCGCATCGCGATGACGCAGCTCGAACTGCGCAACGTCGCGGTGACGGACGGGCTCACCGGCCTGCTCTCGCGCCGCGCCTTCACGGCGGAGGCCGAGCGCATGGTCGACCTCGCGACGCGCCACCGCCTGCCCGTGAGCTGCATCGCCTTCGACCTCGACCGTTTTAAGAGCGTCAACGACAGGTTCGGCCACGGCGGCGGCGATGCCGTTCTGCGCGCGACGGCGCAGACCTGCACCGCGACGCTGCGCCGCTCGGACCTTATCGGCCGCATGGGCGGCGAGGAATTCACCATCCTGCTGCCGCACACCCGGCGCGACGGCGCGATGGAAGTGGCGGAGAAGCTGCGTGCCGCGATCGCGGCGCAGACGATCGTCGCGCCGAACGGCGAGACCATTCCGGTGTCAGCGAGTTTTGGCGTCGTCGGCTTCGATCGCGCGAGCCCGAACATGCAGACCATGTTCGAACATGCGGATCAGGCGCTTTACGACGCCAAGAATTCCGGCCGCAACATGTGCCGCACGTGGTCGCCGCCGGTCGATACGATCACCGCGAACATGCGCCGGCGTGTCCTCAAAGCCGGGCGAATTTCGTTCAATTTCGGCCGCTCCGCGATCGACTGCACGGTGCGCTCACTGTCGCACGACGGCGCCGGCATCGATGTGACGAGTACGGCGGGCGTGCCGGACATGTTCAAGCTGCGCATCGACGCCGACGATCTGTCCGTGCCCTGCCGCGTGCTGTCGAAGAAGGACCGGCATCTCGAGGTGATGTTTGCGTAGCTCCCTCTCCCCGCGTGCGGGGAGAGGGTTGGGGTGAGGGGCTGATCCTCCCCGCTGTGCTATGCCGCTGTTGCCAAACATCGCCAGCAATGCGGGGAGGTGGCGCAAAGCAACGCGCCCACTTTGGATGTGGTGAAAGGAATATGAGCCTGTTGGCGCATAAGGTCGAAGGACAGCTTTTTGACAAGTTATGCGAATTTTTCCACGGAGATCCGGACTAGACATTTAAAGCAGGATCGAGTTTCTCCTCGCGGTCGAGTTGTACCAACTTTTTCGCCCCATCGTAGACTAGGTCGATGACTCCGGAACGTCTTGAAGTCTTGCTCAACGGCGCAGCAGAAACTGACGCTATCGAATTCAAAGCGCCAATGTCGTGGGACAAGAATGTTTTTGTGAAGGATATATTGGCACTTTCAAATGTGATCGACGGCGGCGTAATTATTGTGGGTGTGGATGATACAACGTTTGTCCGACGCGGAGTGTCAATCGAACAGGGTCAGTCTTTCGATTTTGACATAATGAGAGATCAAATCGCAACGTACGCTGATCCAAGAGTGATTTTTTCGCGTCACCTCGTCAGCGACGCGCACGGCCTCAGCTACATTGTAATTCAAGTGAGTCCGTTCGAAGAAATTCCTGTGATTTGCGCCCGAGATGGCCACGACGTAAAGCAAGGCACGATCTATTTTAGAAGCCGCTCTCGCCGCCCAGCAAGTGCGCGCGTGTCTAATAGTTCCGATATGCGAGAAGTGATTGAAGTCGCGATAGCTCGGCGAGCCCGGCAGCTCAATCGAATTGGCTTCGCAAGTCCGCCGCCCCAATATGATTTTGACGCAGAACTTGGGGGGCTTTGATGAAAGACGGCCTTCTTGAAGCGATTCGATCTGTTGGGCATTGGCGAATAAATTTTAGACCCGTAAGCGTCCCTGAGCCGCCTTTGCTTTTGGGAAAATGCCGGGAGCTTGTGGAGAGAGCGTCAGTATCCGTGCGTGGTTGGGACTTTCCACATATTAATAGGCATGAAAATGATCAGCACGGAGGATACACTTTATCTGACACATACGTCGAAAATTGGAACGACTGGTCTGGTTTTCTAGAGTTTTGGCGAATGTATGCGAGCAGTCAATTTCTAGCGTATGTCGCTCTGCGCGAGGACACGCTGCCACAAGAGCGCGACGCAACCGGCGTGCGAACGCTGAGTACCGTCGGTACGGTATGCCAGATTTCAGAGATCGTTGAGTTTTGCCATCGCCTTGCAAATGCGGGCCTTTATGATAGCGGCGTCAGTCTCAACGTGGCTCTGATTAATACTAGGGATCGCCTGCTCAAGGCCGGACAATTTCGCATCCCCTTTTTTACGGCAATGCGAGCCGGCACGGAAAAACTGGAACTCGAACGCACCATCGATGCCGAAGTGTTGCGGTCAAGGCACAGGTCTGTCGCAGTGGATTTGTGCATTCAGCTGTTCGATCGCTTTGGATGGAATCCTGACCGATCGCAGATAGAAGCCGAACAAGAAAAATTTTACCGCCAAGATTGGCGTTAGCCGACGGTCGTGGGTCACTGAACGTTAGGGCTGGCTAAGATGACACCATGCCCATCCTTCGTTCGCCACCCGCCCGTACACGCCCGTCTGAAGTTCGATCCCGCCCGAGGGCGGCAATGAGCGACACCCCTGGCTCACGCCCGAAGGCATTCCGGTCAAACCGCACTACACCACCGCCGATCGAGGAGCTGTCCTTCGTCGATAGCCATCCCCCTTAAGTCGCGTCATCCCAACCTCACCCTATGCCTCTCCTCAGAATCTCGCACCGGCCCCTCGTCCGGCGGTTCGGGCCGGCGGATGACGAGCACCAGGGCATAGCTGATGATCTGCAGCAGGAACCACGAGCCGAGCTTCGCCAGCGACACCGGCGACCAGCCCGCAAGCTGGTTGGGATAGAGCCACGTCTTCGTGACCGTGCCGACATTCTCGGCGAGCCAGATGAAGCTCGCGGCGAGAAAGGCGGCGAGCAGCAGTGGCATGCTGCGCCAGGAATGGTGCACGCGGTAGAAAATCCACGTGCGGCCGAACACCAGCGCCGTCGCGGCGAACAGGAACCAGCGAAAGTCATAGATGTAATGATGCGCGAAGAAATTCGCGTAGATCGCCAGCGCGAGCAGCGCCACCACCCAGCGCGGCGGATGATGCGTGAAGCGAAAATCGAACAGCGTCCACGCGCGCACGATGTAGCTCCCGATGCAGGCATACATGAAGCCCGTGAACAGCGGCACGCCGCCGATACGGAAGACGGCGTCGCCGGGATAAATCCACGAGCCGACCGCTGTCTTGAAGATTTCCATGATCGTGCCGACGACATGGAACAGCGCGATGACGCCCGCCTCACGCAGTGATTCCGCGCGAAAGGCGATGAGCACGATCTGCACGCAGACCGCGGCGAGGAAGAGGAAGTCGTAGCGCGCGAGCGGCGCCTTCGCCGGATAAAAGACGCTGGTGGCGAGTAGCAGGCCGACCATGATGCCGCCGAAGAGGCACGCCCAGGCCTGTTTCACGCCGAAGCGCAGGAACTCGTAGGCGAAGCGCCAGCGTTTCGATGATCGCGCGCGGCGCGCGAGGCGCGCCTCCCACGCGACCAGCGGCGCGAGCGGCGGCCACTGCGCGGCGGTGCTGCGGGTGGGGGTGGTCAAGACGCGTAACCCGTCACGTCAAGCTGCGCTCCGTACGTTCGGGCAATCGATCCGCCGCGAACCCTCTCCCATCGGGAGAGGGTGGTCACGGAGTGACCGGGTGAGGGGCACAATTGCGCCGAAGAATCGAAAGCTGCTTGCATCAGCGCGGCACCCATCCGACCCCTCACCCCGCTGCTCCGCAGCGACCCTCTCCCGAAGGGAGAGGGTTGGCGCAGCGGCACGAGAGTGGAGCGCGTGGCGACAGAGGCGGCGCGGCGTTATACTTCGCCCCATGCCCATTCCCTCTTTCGCCGACCGCTCTTACACCCCCGCGCCGCCGCCCTCGAACGACGCGGGTAGCCCACGCGAGCCCTGGCTCACGCCGGAAGGCATCCCGGTCAAGCCGCACTACACCGCCGCCGACATTTCTGGGCTGCCGTTCGTGGATTCGTACCCGGGCATCGCGCCCTTCGTGCGCGGGCCCTACCCCACGATGTACGTCAACCAGCCCTGGACGATCCGGCAATATGCGGGCTTCTCCACGGCCGAGGATTCCAATGCCTTTTACCGCCGCAACCTCGCGGCGGGTCAGAAGGGCCTGTCCGTCGCCTTCGATCTCGCAACGCACCGCGGCTACGATTCCGACCATCCGCGCGTGTCGGGCGATGTCGGCATGGCGGGCGTCGCGATCGATTCCATCTACGACATGCGCACGCTGTTCTCAGGCATTCCGCTCGACCAGATGAGCGTGTCGATGACGATGAACGGCGCGGTGCTGCCCGTTCTCGCGCTCTATGTCGTCGCCGCGGAGGAACAGGGCGTGCCGCCGGAAAAACTCACCGGCACGATCCAGAACGACATCCTCAAAGAATTCATGGTGCGCAACACCTACATCTACCCGCCAAAGGATTCGATGCGCATCATCTCGGACATCTTTGCGTTCACATCGACGCATATGCCGAAATTCAACTCGATCTCGATCTCCGGCTATCACATGCAGGAGGCCGGCGCGACGCAGGATCTTGAGCTCGGATACACCCTTGCGGATGGCGTGGAGTACATTCGCGCCGGCATCGCGGCCGGCATCGACATCGACAAGTTCGCACCGCGCCTGTCGTTCTTCTGGGCGATCGGCATGAACTTCTTCATGGAAGTCGCGAAGATGCGCGCCGCGCGGCTGCTGTGGGCGAAGCTCGTGCAGGACTTCAACCCGAAGTCGGAAAAGAGCCTGCCTTTGCGCACGCATTGCCAGACGTCGGGCTGGTCGCTGACGGCGCAGGACGTGTTCAACAATGTGTCGCGCACCTGCGTCGAGGCGATGGCGGCGACGCAGGGGCACACGCAATCGCTGCACACCAATGCGCTCGATGAGGCGCTGGCGCTGCCGACGGATTTTTCCGCGCGCATCGCGCGCAACACGCAGCTCGTGCTGCAGATGGAATCGGGCACGACGAAAATCATCGATCCCTGGGGCGGCTCCTTCTATGTCGAGCGGCTGACGGCGGACCTCGCCGAGAAGGCCTGGGGCCATATCCAGGAGGTCGAGGCGCTCGGCGGGATGGCGAAGGCGATCGAGAAGGGGTTGCCGAAACTGCGCATCGAGGAAGCTGCCGCGAAGACGCAGGCGCGCATCGATAGCGGGCGGCAGACTGTCATCGGCGTGAACAAGTACAAGCCGACGGACGAGCGGCCGATCGATGTGCTGAAGGTCGACAATGCCAATGTGCGCGCGCAGCAGATCGCGAAGCTGAAGCGGCTGCGTGCGGAGCGGGACGAGGTTCTCACGCAACAGGCGTTGGTGGCATTGGAGCAAGGGGCGCGCGGCAACGGCAATCTTCTCGCGCTTTCGATCGATGCCGCCCGCGCGAAAGCGACGGTCGGCGAAATCTCTGATGCGCTGGAAAAGGTGTTCGGCCGGCATCGCGCGGAAATCCGCTCGATCTCGGGCGTCTACAAACGGGAGGCGGGTGTGGGATCGGAGGCGATGGCGCGCACGCTGGCGATGACGGAAGCGTTCCTCGAGAATGACGGCCGCCGCCCGCGCATCCTCGTCGCGAAGGTCGGCCAGGACGGCCACGATCGCGGGCAGAAGGTCATCGCCTCGGCCTTCGCCGACCTCGGCTTCGATGTCGACATCGGGCCGCTGTTCGCGACGCCGGACGAGGCCGCGCGGCAGGCGGTCGAGAACGACGTGCATATCGTCGGTATTTCGTCGCTCGCCGCCGGCCATCTCACGCTCGTGCCGGAACTGCGCGATGCGCTGGCACGCGAGGGCCGCGGCGACATCATGATCGTAGTAGGAGGAGTAATCCCACCAGGCGACTGGGATGCGCTGCGGGCCGCCGGTGCATCGGCAATTTTCCCGCCGGGGACAGTCATCGCCGAGGCCGCGCAAAGCCTGCTGGCGGAGTTGAACCGGCGGCTGGGGTATTCGCAGAAAGACTCGGTTGCCGCCGCGTAAGCTGCACCGCTAGTCGAACCGGATCGATATTCGATCCGGGGCGCATTCCATGAAGCTGTTGTCTGCTGTGCTGATCGCGGCGGTCTCGATGAGTTCCGCAGCTTCGGCGCAAGTGCGCTTCGCGCTTGCGTTCGGCGGCTTCGTCGATTGCGAAACGCCGATTGCCGTCCGGGGCGTTCCGTTTTCCGGCAGCGGCGAAGCGGTCCTGCGCCCGGATGGCGGCGCGACGCTCAACATGACGCTGAGCAGCAATTTCGGCACCGACACGCTACGCTTCGACACGGCTCTCGGGCGATCGTCGGTGGCCCCCGGCGGGGTCGCGACGCTTCGCGTTATCGGTCGCTCCAGACTGCAATCGAACTGGGATCTGCCCAACCACACCGTTGGCTTCGACATCAATGCGAATGCAAAACGTTGTTCGATGAAGGTCGTCGCGCGGCTGCGTCCGGGGCAATCGGCGTTCAGCGTCTATACGGGGTCGGGCTTCGCCTACTGCTCGCGACTGCAGTTCACCGCGGCAGCCTGCCGGGCAGACTGACGCGCGCCCAAGGCATTCGTTGCACGACTGCCACAGCGCCCGCCGAACTGACCGCCTGCCCCCAAGCTGCCCCATTCCGGCCACCTCGCACCGGAGAAGTTCGCCGCGATGCGAACGACTCTCCTCGCCCTCGGTGGCGCCCTCCTCGCCCTCGGTCTGACGGCCCCCGCGCACGCGAAACGCGCCGCTTGGGACCGGCCCACGACCTTCGACGACAAGGTCACCGAACTCTGCAAGGCGCATAAGGTGCCGGAACGCCTTGTCCACCGCGTCATCATGCGTGAGAGCCGCTACAATCCGAAGGCGGTCAGCAGGGGCAATTTCGGGCTGATGCAGATCCGCCTCGGGACGGCGCAGACGATGGGCTACAAAGGCTCCGCGATGGGCCTTACCGACGCCATCACCAATCTCACCTATGCCGTGCCCTATCTCGCGAACGCCTATGCCGTCGCGGGTCACGACGAGGACCGCGCCGTGCGGCTCTATGCGGCCGGCTTCTACTACGACGCAAAGCGGCAGGGCATGCTTGCGAAGCTGCAGACCGGCAAGGGCGGCCAGCCAGACACCGAGGTCGTCGCCTATGCGCCGGCAGCGCCGGTCAATCCGATCGCGGCTTTGTTCGGAGCGCTGAGCGCGCCTGCGCAAGCGGCCGTCGATGCGGCGCAAGCCGAAAGTGCCGCGGCGCGCGCGCAATTCGCCGCGAATGGCGAAGCGGGTGCCGACGAGGGCGATGCGATGGATGTGCCGCTCCCGCCGCAACGGCCAAAGGCGTTCTCGACACCGAAGTTTCTGAAACTCGCGATGAAGCAGGACCCGGTCGACAGCGAGTTGCGCGGCAGCGAAGCGGAATAACGCGTCGTCACACACCGCGTCGCGTGAAACCGGCGACCTGCCTGTATTGCGCGGCAACTTCTTCGAGTTCGGCCGGTGTGATCAGGTCCTCGATCTTGTCGTCAGGGCCTTTGACGCGGGCGGCGGCGATGTCGAGCACGCGTTCGGGACCAGCCTGGCGGTTCTGCAGCACGACGGCACTGGTCGCGGGCCGCCGGATATCTTCGTAGGCAAGCAGGCCGGCAGGACCGGCCTCTGCAGCGAGGCAATCGGCGAGGACGCGCGCATCGAGAATCGCCTGCGACGCACCATTCGCGCCGATCGGATACATCGGATGCGCGGCGTCGCCGAGCAGCGTCACGCGCGCATGCGTCCAACGTGTCAGCGGATCGCGGTCGATCATCGGATATTGTGTCACGCGATCCGTTCCCGTCACGAGTTCCGTGACGTCGATGCCCGGTATCCGAAACGCGCGGAACGCTTCGACGAAGGCGCGGTCGGACTCGCGCAGCCAGTCGGCGTCATCCGCGGCACGCGGCTGGTCGTGCCGCACTTCAGCGACCCAGTTGACCAGCGCCTGCCCGTCGCGCGCCGCACGCGCGCTGATCGGATAGCAGACGAACTTCACGTCGTGGTCGCCGGCGATGATCATCGTGCGGCCGTCGGCGAACGGCGCCTGCATGCGCGCGCCACGCCACATCATCGTGCCTTCGTATCGCGCGGGGCCTTCGGTGGGATTGAGCCGACGCCGCACGAATGAATGGAAGCCGTCGGCGCCGATGAGAAGATCACTGCGTGCGGCAGTTCCATCAGCGAAGGAAATACCGACGCCGCTCGCGTCCTGCGCAAAGCCGGTGACGGCCTTGCCGGTGACGACAGCATCAACATCGACACGCGCCTGCACGGCGTCGAGCAGCAGAAGCTGCAACTCGCCGCGGTGCACCGAATATTGCGGATGGTCGAAACCAGCTTCGACCGAGCGCGGGTCAGACTGGATTAGATGGCCGTAGCGCGTGCGATATTCGATGCCGCGCGTGCGGATCGCGATATCGTCGAGCGCGCGCCCAAGACCCAGTCCGTGCAGAACGCCAGAGCCGTGCGGCCCGACATTGATCCCGACGCCGAGCGGTTTCAGGTCGCCCACCGCTTCGTAAACGGTGACGCCGATACCTCGTTCGTGCAGGCACAGAGCGGAGGTGAGCCCACCGATTCCCGCCCCGGCGATAGCAACTTTCATCCTGTGCCCCTCGGCCTTCGACCGTTCTTCGCATCGTCGCTGCGACGTGTCGAACGGCCACGCGGCTCGCCTCGACAGTTTCGACGCGATAGTGTGAGCGGCCGTTTCAACCCTCGCGGAACAGGCAAGCCGGGCAGCTCAACCATGCGCAATTTCGACGAGTCCAACATCACGGACGCGGTGCTCGAACGCGTGGCAGAGGCTCGCGAACCTCGCGTAAAACAGGTCAGCGAGCTGCTGGTGCGCCATCTCCACAATTTCGTCCGTGAGGTGCGGCCGACGCAGGCCGAATGGGAAAGCGCCATCGGCTTTCTCACGCGCGTCGGACAGATGTGCGACGACAAGCGCCAGGAGTTCATCCTGCTGTCGGACACGCTAGGCGTTTCGATGCTGGTCGATGCGATCAACCATCGCAATTCGACGACGACAACCGACACGACCGTGATGGGACCGTTCTATGTCGAGGGTCCCGCCGTGCATGTGCTCGGTGACGACATTTCTCCCGGCGTCGAAGGCGTGCCGCTGTTCGTGTCTGGCACGGTGAAAGATACCAGCAGCGCGCCTCTTGCAAACGCGACGGTCGATGTCTGGCATTCCGACAATGACGGCTTCTACGACGTGCAAAAGGCCGGCGACGAACCGTCGATGCGCGCCCGCTTTCACGCCGATGCAAATGGCCATTTCCGTTTTTGGACCATCCAGCCTGCCGCCTATCCCGTGCCGCACGACGGTCCCGTCGGCGATATGCTGAAGGCGCAAGGACGACACCCGTGGCGGCCCGCACATCTGCATTTCATGATCGATGCGCCGAATTACGAGCGGCTCGTCACACATGTCTTTGTCGCGGGCGACAAATATCTCGACAGCGACGTCGTCTTCGGCGTGAAGGACTCGCTGATCCGCACGTTCGAACCGCAGGCGCCGGGAAAAGCGCCGGACGGCCGCGCGATGCGCGAACCGTTTGCAACGCTCCACTACGATTTCGTTCTCGACCGCCAACACGCTTAAGAGCAACCCAGGTTCAATCGGAAGACCGAAACATTGTCCGACCTGCTCGCCAAACCCGCTGCCGAATTGCTTGCTGCCTTTGCGGCAAAAACACTGTCGCCTGTCGAATTGCTCGACGCGACGCTTGTGCGATTGGACGCATGCGAACCGAAGGTCAACGCGTTCGCGCATGTCGATCGCGATGGCGCACGCGCCGTAGCGCGCGAGAGCGAGACGCGCTGGCACAAAAGCGCGCCGGTCGGCGCGCTTGACGGGCTGATCGCGACGATCAAGGACAACATTTCTGCCAAGGGCATGCCAAACCGTCGCGGCTCGCGCACGAGTTCCGATGCGCCGGTCGGCTTCGATTCGCCCGCAACGGCAAGGCTGCGCGAAGCGGGCGCGATCATTCTCGGCAAAACGCATATGCCCGAAATCGGCTGGAAGGGTCTCGGCGACTCGCCACTGCATGGCGCGACGAAAAACCCGTGGAACACCGGTCACACAAGCGGCGGCTCATCGGCCGGCGCGGCCGTCGCGGCAGCGCTCGGCATCGGCCAGTTCCATGTCGGCACGGACGGCCTCGGCTCCGTCCGCATTCCCGCGGCATTCTGCGGTGTTTTCGGATTGAAACCGTCCTTTGGACGCGTGCCCGCATTCCCGCTGTCGACGATGGCGGTGCTCGCGCATCTTGGGCCACTGACACGCAGCGTCGCCGATGCCGCAATGATGCTATCGGTGATCGGACGCCCGGACTCGCGCGACAACACGGCCTGGAACACGCCCTGCCCCGACTACACCGCCGAGATTTCGCGCGGCATTCGTGGACGGAAGATCGCGTTTGCAAAGACTTTTTGGAACGCGCCGGTCGCGCAGGATGTTGCTGCGGCCGTCGAAGCCGCCGCAAGAGTTTTCGAGGCACTCGGTGCGCACGTCGAAGAGGTACAGTTGGACCTCGAAGACCCTCGGGCCATAACCGACACGCTATGGTGGACGGGCGCGGCCGTGGCGATGAAGGCTGTGACGCCGGAGAACGAGCACTTGCTCGATCCCGGTCTACTCATCGAAGTGAAGAAAGGCCGCGCGCTGACGTCGCGTGACTATCTCGACGCATTTCTTGCACGCGGCGCGCTCGCGCACAAAATGGAAGTTTTTCATGAGACGTACGATCTGCTGCTGACGCCGCAGATGCCGACCGGTGCGGTGCCGCTCGGCGCGAACGTGCCGGCCGGCGGTCCTTACGAGCATTGGCAGGAATGGTCGCCTTTCACCTATCCGTTCAACGTGACGCAGCAGCCGGCAGCGAGCGTGCCTTGCGGATTTACGAAGGAGGGGTTGCCGGTCGGACTTCAGATTGTCGGAGCAATGCGTGACGATGCGCTCGTGCTGCGCGCAGCGCGAGCCTTCGAAGAGCTAAAGCCTTTTGCACGCATCGATGTGCCGCGGATGGATTGACTTCGGTTGATCGTGCCTCAATCCTGTTTGTTCACTTGCTGGGGGGCGCCGATGCCGAAACAATACTTGAAACTCACGTTCGTGGTGGCTGCGCTCGCAACCGCCTGGGTCACTACGGCACCAGCGGAGGCACAAACCACGATGCGCGGCAACCGGCGCAATATGTCGAACATGTCGAGTGGAACCGCCGGCGAATGCTCGACCTCGCACGTGCGCATGTGCGACGGCTGCCAGATCAACGTGACGATGCGTGTCGTGTCCGGACAGACGTGTCATCTGTCGCTGGCGTCGCCACGTCCAGCTGTCTCACGAGGTAGTGCAACGGCCGCAATACGGACGCTACGGCTCGGCCAGCGTCTCCGACGCCGCCTATATCGCGCCAAAGGGTTACACGGGTCCCGACTCGTTCGTGCTCTCGATCTATCGCGTCGCGAGTGACAATCAGAGAGCGGGCGAGACGCGAATGAACGTAAGCGTGGAAGTGGTGCCTTAACCTCGCACCGCGCGCCGCCATTTCACGAGCAGCCCGGCCACAACGACAAAGATTGCGCCTGCAATACTTGTCACGATGTCCGGCGGATCGCCGATGCGATCGAGGCCCGCGGCGACGATCGGGTCTTCCGCCAGCATGTGGCCCGCGACCCAGCCGAGCAGCGCTGCGCCGGCCCAAGTGATCATAGGAAAACGGTCGATCGCTTTCATCACGAAGCTGGCGCCGAAGACGACGAGCGGCAAAGATACGGCGAGGCCGAAGACCACAAGCCAGCCGTTACCGCCCGAGGCCGCGGCGATCGCGAGCACATTGTCGAGCGACATCACGGCATCGGCGAGCGTGATCGTCATCACCGCTCCCCAGAGCGTCGTGCGCGACGCAACTTTCGCGTCGGAATGATCCTCGTTCAGGAGGTTGACGGCGATGAGGATAAGCAAGATCGCGCCGATGAGGCGCACCGCCGGCAATGCCAGCAATTGCACGATGAGCAGCGTGAAGACGATGCGCAACGCAACCGCGACGCCGGCACCGAGAATTGCGCCCATGCGGCGCTTTTCTTCGGGCAAATTACGGCAGGCAAGCGCAATGACGACCGCGTTGTCGCCGGACAACAACAGATCGATCCAGATGATCTGAAGCGCACGTACCGCGATGTCGCTGTAGTCGAAGACGAAATTCATCGTTGCACGCTGCGCAAACGCACGAGGCGCGACACGACGTCCGGCAAGGTGCGTGCAAGGCCCCGCACGATGCGCTCCGGCTTCAACACGCGCGCTGTCGGTATGTGGATGAACAGAGCCGGTGCCAAGCGGCTGTCGAGCGATCGGTAAAGCATGGCGTTGCAGACATAGGCGCCAGCATCGCGCGAAAGTTTGGCCGGCACGCCCGCGCGGTCAAGCGATGCAGCGAAGGCGCGCGCATCCCAGCCGGCATCGACGACATAGTGCGGTGTCGCGCCGGATCGTACTTTCTTTGGCACGCGGCCACTCGCGTCCGGATGTCGCGTCGAGCGGCGGTGATGCGCGCGCGTCTCGATACTGACATGACGCCGACGGCCCGCCACACCGACATGCAGGATGACATCAGGCGCAGGCGCAGGCGCGAAAGCCGCCGCCAGATCGTAGAGCACGGGCAGCACCTGCGTGCTGAGCGCGATACCGCGGCGTTTGAAGATCGCGCGGTGCCGCAGGAGCGCACGCACGACGGTTTCGCTGGGATTGCGCGGCATGCCGGGAAAAGCGCCGAAGCCGGTCACCAGCAGGCTGGTGGCACCCGGAGCGTTGGGGCGGTCAGACGCCTGCAAGTGCGGCGATCTCCTCGGCTGCGGTGCTCGGCGCCGTCTGGCCCGCGGCGACGGCATGTTCGAGCGCACCAATCTTGTCGCGCAACGACCTGTCGCTGCGTAGGCGCGCAAAGAAGCGGTCTTCGAGCATGGCCCACATCCACTTCACCTGCTGGCGGCTCCGGCGCGTCGTAAATTCGCCCGCGGCTGTCGTGCGGCGGCGATGGTCCTCCACCTTGTCCCACATGGCGTCGAGCCCGTCACCCGCGAGGCCCGAAATCAGCACGACGGGCGGCGACCAGACCGGCGACGACGGCTGCAGGATGTGCAGCGCGGACATGTATTCCGCCGCTGCCGTCCGTGCGCGGTCACGGTTATCGCCGTCGGCCTTATTGACGGCGATCATGTCGGCGATTTCCAGCACGCCCTTCTTGATGCCCTGCAATTCGTCGCCCGCGCCGGGCAGCATCAATGCGAGAAAGAAGTCGGTCATGTCGGAGACCGCTGTCTCGGACTGGCCGATGCCGACAGTCTCGACGAGCACGACATCGAAGCCCGCCGCCTCGCAAAGCAGCATCGTCTCACGTGTGCGCGCTGCGACGCCGCCAAGCGTGCCCGACGAAGGCGAGGGGCGGATGAAAGCAGCGCGATCGACGGCAAGCCGCGCCATGCGTGTTTTATCGCCGAGTATCGAGCCCCCGGTCCGCGACGACGAGGGGTCGACAGCAAGCACCGCAACACGATGACCGCGTGCCGTCAGCATGGTGCCGAGTGCGTCGATCGTCGTTGACTTGCCGACGCCCGGCACGCCGGTGATGCCGACGCGAACTGCGTTGCCGGTTCGCGGCAAGATTTTCTGCAATAGTGCCGCGGCCTGCGTCCGATGTTCGGGCTTGCGGCTTTCGACGAGCGTGATGGCGCGTGAAAGGGCAGCGCGGTCGCCGGCAATGAGTTTTGCGGCGAGACTTTGTGTGTCCGTCATGCCCGCGTCGCGGACGTCACGGGCGCGCCTTCTCCCGCGCGACCTTGAAGATCGCTGACGCCTTCGCGACAAGCTCGCCAGACGCGTCGCGCACATCGCCCTCGACGAACACAAGCGATTTCCCCGCGCGAACGACACGGCCCTCGCCGACAAGTTTTCCGCGCGCTGGCGCCGTAAAGGCCGTATGCATGTCGACGGTCATCACGTTGGCCTCGACATGCGCGCGCGCCGCGCTTCCCATCGCAACGTCGAGCAGCGTCATCAGCAAGCCGCCATGTGCGACGCCCATCTGGTTGCCGTGATGCGCGTCGATATCGACTTCGAGCCGCGTGCCGTCCTTGCCGGAGTTGATCGGGCGGATGCCGCAATATCCGACGAACGGGATGTTCGCGCCGAAAATGTCTGCTTTCAGCACGCGAAGAATACCGTTTCCGGGATGCCGTCGGCGCCTTCCTGCAAGCGTATATCGAAACGATAGACGCCGCCTTCCTTGCGCGCGATCAGCGTGTCACGACGATCCGCCGGCACGAGTTTCAGCACGGGATCGTCTGCCGTCGATGCCTCGTCGGCGAAATAAATGCGCGTCGTCAGATTGCGCAGCATGCCGCGCGCAAGTACGGCCACATCGATATGCGGAGCCTGCAACGCACCATCTTTCATCGCGACACGCCCGGGCTTGATGGTCGTCACGGACCAGTTGCCTTCGGAATCCGGCTCGATGCGGCCGAAGCCCTTGAAACCGACGTTGGAACCGCGACCGCCGAGCGCATGGTCGAAGCGGCCCCTTCCGTCGGCTTGCCAGAACTCGAGCATCGCATCGGCGACAGGCGCACCGTCGCCGTCGATCACCCGGCCTTCGATGCGAATTACGTCGCCATCGAGACCCGGCCGCGTGAGATCGTTCGAAAAAACCTCTTCGAGCGGATAGCGCGAAGGCGTCAGGCAATATGCGTAATAGGGCCCAACGGTCTGCGACGGGGTGATGCCGTCCGGCTTCGCATCCGACATCAGTGCGCTCCGGCTTCTTCGAATGGCGTCGCGTTCTTGCCGCGCAGCACGATGTCGAACACGTAAGCTAGGGCCCACGCCGGCCGCGTCAGATCGATGTCGAAGCGCGAGACCATGCTCGCGCGCGCCATTTCATCCGTCACGGAATTGAAAATCGGATCGTACTGGAAGAGCGGATCGCCGGGAAAATACATCTGCGTCACGAGCCGAGAGAGAAAGCTCGCACCGAAAAGCGAGAAGTGAATATGCGCCGGCCGCCACGCATTGTGGTGATTACCCCAGGGGTAGGCACCGGGCTTTACCGTGATGAACTCGTAAATGCCGTCAGCATTCGTGACCGCGCGTCCCGCGCCGGAGAAATTCGGATCGAGCGGCGCATCGTGCTGATCGACGACATGCACGTAGCGGCCAGCGGCATTCGCCTGCCAGACCTCGACCAGCGTATCGGGGATCGGCCGCCCATCCTCGTCCGTCACACGGCCGCGCACGATGATGCGCTCGCCGAGCGGCTCACCCGCGTGCTGCTTTGTCAGGTCCGCATCGCCCGGCGTCACGCTCTCGTGACCGTAGGCTGGCCCGCGCAATTCCGTCTCGGTGTTCGGCAGGATCACGAGCGGGCGCTTCGGCGCGCGCTTCACGGTGCTGCGGTATTCGGGCGACAAAGACGGCGGATGCGCCTTCAGGCTTTCGAGGGGAAAGTCGCGAGGGAGGAGGATCGTCATGGGTGTCTTCGAGACCTGCGACGGAGATTTTCTCGCGGCGTAGTCCCCGCGCCCCGCACCGTCAAGCGCGACTGGAATTACTCGAAGGTGACCTTGTCCGGGTAGAAAGCGAGATGGCCGGCGATCTCCTTCACGGCCGGGAAAGGGGTCTCGTAGGACCACACCGCATTGTCGGCGCTGGCGCCGCCGTCCTTGAGCGTGAAATAGCTGGCGTCGCCCTTGAACGGGCAATGCGTGCTACGCGCGGTTTTTTCGAAAAAGGCCATATCGGCGTCTTCGCGCGGCACGTAATGGACGACGGGGTAGCTCGCCTCCTTAAGGTCGAGCGCACGCGTCGTATCGACGATCGTCTTGCCGTTCCATTTCACGAGCAAGCGCTTGGTCACAGGCGTGATGGTAATGGGATGGCCAGGGTTGGGTTCGAGATGTGCGGGGGGCATAGGCAGGCTCCGGGTTCGCCATTCACCTAGTGCGCCTCGCCCACCATTGCGAGACACAGCTCAAGCAGGCAGGCGTGCCGCAAGCACGGCCTTGATCTCGTCCAGCACCGCGGGATCGTCGATCGTCGCGGGCATTGTCCACGGCTCGCCGTCGGCGATCTTCTTCATCGTCGCGCGAAGAATCTTGCCCGAGCGCGTTTTCGGCAGGCGCTCGATGCGGATTGCGGTCTTGAAGGCCGCCACCGGCCCGATCTTCTCACGCACGAGCGCGACGATCTCTTTCTCGATTGTCGCCGAGTCTTTCTCGACACCAGCCTTCAGGACAACGAAGCCACACGGCGCTTCGCCCTTGAGCGCATCCTTGATGCCGACGACGGCACATTCCGCGACATCGGGATGCGACGACAGCACCTCTTCCATGCCGCCGGTCGAAAGCCGATGACCAGCAACATTGATGATGTCGTCAGTGCGGCCCATGACGAAGATATAGCCTTCGTCGTCGATATAACCGGCGTCCGCTGTTTTGTAGAAACCGGGAAACTCGGCGAGATAACTCTCGCGCATTCGCGCATCGTTATTCCAAAGCGTCGGCAGAGCGCCGGGCGGTAGCGGCAGCTTGATGACAATCGAGCCCATCGAATTTCGCGCGACAGGTTTCGACGCCTCGTCGACGACCTGCACGTCCCAACCCGGCAAAGGCACGCTTGGCGAGCCGTATTTGATCGGCAACTGCCCAAGCCCGACCGGATTTCCGGCGATGCAGTAACCGGTCTCGGTCTGCCACCAGTGATCGATCACCGGCACGTGCAGATGTTTCTCCGCCCATTTGATCGTGTCGGGATCGGCACGCTCGCCCGCGAGGAACAACGTCCGGAATGCGGACATGTCGTATTGCGCGAGAAGCTTCGCGTCCGGGTCTTCCTTCTTGATCGCGCGGAACGCTGTTGGCGCAGTGAAGAAGCCCGCGACCTTGTATTCGCTGATGACGCGCCAGAATGCGCCGGCGTCGGGCGTGCCGACCGGCTTGCCTTCGTACAAAATCGACGTGCAGCCGTGGATGAGCGGCCCATAGACGATGTAGGAATGGCCGACGACCCAGCCGATGTCGGAAGCCGTCCACCAGACATCGCCGGGCCGCATGCCATAGAGCGCGTGCATCGACCACGCGAGCGTCACCATGTGCCCGCCGATGTCGCGGACGACGCCTTTCGGAATGCCCGTCGTGCCCGACGTGTAGAGGATGTAAAGTGGATCGGTTGCCGCGAGCGTCACGCAATCGGCCGTCGCGCCCTTCGCCTTCGCATCGGCGACGAGATCAGCCCAGTCGTGATCGCGGCCGGACGCCATCGCGGCCTCGCATTGCGGCCGTTGAAAGACAATGACGCCGTCGGGCTTGGCCTTCGCCATATCGATGGCAGCGTCGAGCAGCGGCTTGTAGGCGACGACGCGGCCGGGCTCGATGCCGCAGGACGCCGCTAGCACGAGCTTCGGCTGCGCATCGTCGAGGCGGCTCGCAAGTTCCTTCGCCGCGAAGCCGCCGAAGACGACCGAATGCACAGCGCCGATGCGCGCACAGGCGAGCATCGCGAATAGAGCTTCCGGGATCATCGGCATATAGAGGACGACGCGGTCGCCCTTGGCGACGCCATGCGCCGCCAGGACCGCAGCGAGCGTCGCGACCTCGTGCTTCAGCTCGCCATAGGTGATCGCACGCTTCGTGAAAGTGACGGGGCTGTCGTAGCGAATCGCAACTTGATCCCTGCGTGTACCATCGGCGTGACGGTCGACGGCGTTGAAGCACATGTTGCAGAGCGCATCGGGAAACCAGCGGCCGTACACGCCGGCCGTACCGTCAAAAACTCTGTCGGGCGCGCGCACCCAATCGATCGCCTTCGCGGCCTCGCGCCAGAAGTCTTCGGGATCGCGTTGCCAGGCGGCATAGGTTTCGGGGTAGCGGGTGGTCATCGTGCCCCCATAGAAAAGAGCCGCGAGATTGCTCCCGCGGCCCGTTGCAGTTTAAGCGCCGAAGCGCAGGCTCACTTCTTGACGAGCGGGCACTCGCTTTCGCTCAGCGGCCGCGTCACCTCTTCCGGCGTCAACGTCGCGACCGTCTTGTAGTAATCCCACGGCCCCTTGCTTTCGGACGGCTTCTTCACCTCGAAGAGATAAGCCGGCACAACACGGCGACCGTCGACGCGGATCTCGCTCTTGCCGAACAGATCGTCCTCAGCCGGGATCTTCTTCATCTCGATCACGACTTTCGCGCCATCGTGTGGATTGCCGCCCATCGACTCGAGCGTCTTCAGATAGTGCCGCACGGCCGCATAGACGCCGGCCTGCGTCATCGACGGCATGAACTTCTTCGGATGCTTCTCCTGGAATTTCTTCGACCAGGCGCGCGTCTTGTCGTTCATGTCCCAGTAGAAGCTTTCCGTGAAGGTCAGGCCCTGCGCGACGGGAAGTCCAAGACCGTGCACGTCCTGGATGAAGAAGAGCAACGCCGCAAGCTTCTGGCCGCCCGCCATCAGCCCAAATTCCGCCGCCTGTTTGATCGCGGTTGTCGTATCGCCGCCGGCATTCGCGAGACCGACGACGTTAGCTTTCGAATTCTGCGCCTGCAGAAGGAATGACGAGAAGTCTGCCGAATTGAGCGGATGCTTCACACTGCCGACGACCTTGCCGCCCGTC
Source organism: Beijerinckiaceae bacterium (assembly GCA_965246795.1). Lineage (GTDB taxonomy): Bacteria > Pseudomonadota > Alphaproteobacteria > Rhizobiales > Beijerinckiaceae > JAJXWB01. Next base: position 127,585 of record CBDFFN010000013.1, read on the forward strand.
GATTCGACCGCCGCCGTCGTGTCGCGCTGAAGCGCGGCGCCGAAGGCATAATCGGCGGTGAGGAAGTACCAGTTCTTGCCACCGGCCTTGGTCAGCGCCTTACCGGTACCGCTCGCCAGCATGTAGGTGTCGTACGAGATCGAGATCGTGTTCGGTGTACAGGCCTTACCGGTGAGGTCGGACGAACCACCGCCCGAATTCATCAGGATGATGTTCTTTTCCTTCGCGACATTGCTGACCGCGAGCGCGACGCCGGAATTCGGCGTATCGGTGATCATGTCAACCTTCTCGACGTCGATCCACTGCCGCGTGATGCTGACGCCGATGTCCGGCTTGTTCTGGTGGTCACCGCCGACGAGGCCGATGTTCCAGCCCTTTGCCTTGAGGCCGGAATCGTCAATCGCCATCTGCGCCGCCACAACGGAGCCGGGACCGCCGATGTCGGCATAGAGGCTCGCCATATCGTTCAGAACGCCGATCTTGACGTTCTTGTCTTGCGCGGCGGCGACGCCGGCCGACGCGAGAACCGCCGCAGTCGCGACGGTCAAAAGTTTGCTCATTCGTTTTCTCCCTGAAAGGCGTGCCTGCGATCTGAAGCCGGCGTGCGACGCAATCCGCCGCTTGTCTAGCGCAGACGGACGCCGGGACGGAAACCGCCCGCATAAGACCTTGGTCGAAGTTCTTGACGGCGGCGGCACAAGATCAGCGAAACGGGAAGTAAATTTGCGACCTGACCAGCGTTTCCACCACGTTCGCTTGACGCTCGCAAAAACCTCGGCCTAATCGCCAGTCAAAGCACGGCAAAAGTCCGTGAACGCAATCCGGAGGAACCATGCTCGACCGTCGTACCCTGACCCGCGCGGCGCTTGGCGCCATCGCGCTCGGCACGTTCGCGACGCCGGCCCTTGCGCAAGAAAGCGTAAAGATCGGCGTGATCCTGCCGATGACCGGCCCGTCCGCCTCGACCGGCCGCGAGATCGAGGCCGCGATCAAGCTTTATCAGGCTACGAACGGCACGACGGCCGGCGGCAAGAAGGTCGAGGTCGTGCTGAAGGATGACACCGGCGTCGCCGATATCACCAAGCGCCTCGCACAGGAGCTGATCGTCAACGACAAGGTCGCTGTCATCGCCGGCTTCGGCCTGACGCCGCTGGCGCTCGCCGCCGCGCCGCTCGCGACGCAGGCAAAGGTGCCGGCTGTCGTCATGGCTGCAGGAACCGCGACGATTACGGAAGCCTCGCCCTACGTCGTCCGCACGAGCTTCACGCTGCCGCAAAACACTGTGCCGATCGCCGAATGGGCGGCGAAAAACGGCATCAAGAAGGTGGTGACGCTCGTCGCCGATTATGGCCCCGGCATCGATGCCGAGAAGGCCTTTCGTGAGAAGTTCGCGGCTGCTGGCGGCAATGTTCTCGAGAGCCTCCGCGCGCCGCTGCGCAATCCCGAATTCGCGCCTTTCCTGCAGAAGGCGAAAGACCTGAAGCCCGACGCGCTCTTTCTTTTCGTGCCGTCCGGCCAGGGCGCGCAGCTGATGAAGCAGGTCGCGGATCGCGATTTCGCCGCCGACAAAATTCGTGTCATCGGCACGGGCGACATGACCGACGACGAGCAGCTGCCCGGCATGGGCGATAGCGTCCTCGGCATCGTCACATCCATGAACTATTCCGCCGCGCATGAATCGCCGGAGAACAAAACGTTCGTCGATGGCTTCATGAAGGCTAATCCGTCGATGCGCCCAAACTTTATGGCAGTCGGCGGCTACGACGGCATGGCGCTGATCTACAAGGCGCTGGACAAAACCAAAGGCGACACCGACGGCACGAAGCTCGTCGATGCGATGAAGGGTCAGTCCTGGACAAGCCCGCGTGGTCCGATCTCGATCGATCCGGAGACCCGCGACATCATCCAGAACGTCTACATCCGCAAGGTCGAGAAGAAGGACGGCGCGCTCTGGAACATCGAATTCGAGACCGTGCCGAACGTGAAAGACCCGGTGAAAGCAGCGAAGAAGTAAGCACGACGCGTGGGCATGATCGACGCGTGAGCGTGTCTTGACCATCCTCTTCGACGGCATCGCCTATGGCATGCTGCTCTTCATCCTCGCGGTTGGGCTCTCCGTCACGCTCGGGTTGATGAACTTCATCAACCTCGCGCATGGTGCCTTCGCGATGGCGGGCGGCTATGTCGCCGTCGTTCTGTCGCAGAAATTTGGTCTCTCGCTGTTTGTCGGCATGGGCGCCGCGTTTCTTGCCGCGGCACTGACCGGGGCGCTGCTGGAGCGCACGCTCTACCGCTTCTTCTATGACCGGCCGCATCTCGATCAGGTGCTCTTCACGATCGGCATCACCTTCATGGCCATCGCGATTGCCGACTATTTCATGGGTGCGAGCCCGCAGATCGTGAACGTGCCGGCGTCGCTCGACGGACGCTTGCGCATCGGCGACCTTTCGCTCGATCGTTACCGGCTCTTTGTCATCGTCTTTTGCGGCGTGCTGACGGTCGCGCTGCAGGCGGGGCTGACCTACACGCGTTTCGGCTCGCGGCTGCGTGCCGCTGTCGACAACGGGCGCGCCGCGCGTGGTCTTGGCATCGACGTGACCGCGCTCTTCACGATCACCTTCGCAATCGGATCGGGGCTCGCGGGCCTGGCCGGTGCACTCGGCGCACCCATCCTTTCGATCGATCCGGTCTTTCCGCTCAAATACATGATCTACTTCTTGATCGTCATCGCGGTTGGCGGCACATCGACGATCACGGGTCCGTTTCTCGCAGCGCTCTTGCTTGGCGTCGCCGACGTGACGGGCAAGTATTACGTTCCGACGATCGGCGGCTTCATCATCTACACGATCATGGTCGTCGTCCTGATCGTGCGTCCGCAAGGCCTGTTCGGTCGCATGGCAAAAGTCTGACGTGACGCAGCCCGCGCCTGCCCTCGCTCCCGCCAGCGGCACACGCACGACGGGCTCGAAACTTTGGCTTTTCGAAGTGGCACTGTGGATCGCGCTGCCTCTGCTCGCCTTCCTGTTTCCGAGCCGCCTGCTGCTCTTCAATGAGATCGCGATCCTCGCACTTTTCGCGCTCTCGCTCGACATCATCATCGGCTATGCCGGCATTGTGTCGCTTGGCCACGGCGCGTTCTTCGGTCTCGGCGCCTATGCTGCCGGCCTGCTTGCGAAAGCCGGCGGCGGCACCGGCATCCTCAGCGAGCCGCTTGTCGGTCTTGCCTGTGCCGCAGGTGTCGGCGCGGTAGCCGGCTTCGTGGCGAGCCTGCTTTTGCTGCGCGGCGCGGATCTCACGCGGCTGATGGTGACACTTGGCGTCGCGCTGATCGTGCAGGAACTCGCGAACCGGCTCGACTGGATTACGGGCGGCGCCGATGGTCTGCAGGGCGTGCTGCCCGGCCCGGTCGCAGGCACTTTTGCCTTCGATATGTTCGGTCGCACCGCGTATCTTTATTCTCTGGGCGTATTGTTCGTGCTGTTCATGATCGCGCGGCGCATGATGCTGTCACCCTTCGGCCTGTCGCTGCGCGCCATCAAGGGCAATACGTTGCGCGCGAGCGCCATCGGCGTGCCGGTACGTAATCGCCTGATCGCCGCCTACACGACCGGCGCAATTTACGCTGCCGTGGCCGGCGCACTGCTTGCGCAGACGACCCAATTCGTTTCGCTCGACGTGCTCGACTTCCATCGCTCGGCCGACGTTGTGCTGGTCATCGTCTTCGGCGGCCTCGGCACACTTTACGGTGCGATCGTCGGCGCCGGGCTGTTCAAGCTGATGTACGATCTGCTCGCCGCCGCGACACCGCAATACTGGCAGTTCTGGCTCGGCCTTGCGCTTGTCGCACTGGTGTTGTTCGCGCGCGGCGGCGTGATGGGGATACTCGCGCAGCTTTGGCGCAAGATTACGGGCACGCCGACGTGAGCGCCGTCGCCGCCATCGAGACAAAGAATCTCGTCAAGCGCTTCGGCGGTCTGCTGGCAACCGGCGACGTTAGTATGGCGCTGCCGACAGGTGCACGGCATGCGTTGATCGGACCAAACGGCGCTGGCAAGACGACATTCGTCAATTTGCTCTCCGGCGCGCTGCCGCAGACATCGGGCCAGGTATTTCTTGGTGGCGAAGACATTTCGCGCTGGTCGATGCACGCGCGTGCAAAGGCCGGACTTTCGCGCACATTCCAGATCAATCGTCTCTTCGCCGATTTCACGCCACTCGAAACCATTGCACTTGTGCTGTCCGAACAACGCAACGAAGGCGGCCAGTGGTGGACGCGCATTGCGGCCAAGAGCGACGTACTCGACGAGGCGCAGGCTCTTCTCACAAGTTTAGGTCTCGGTACATTTGCAAGACATCGCGTCGGCAGGCTGCCCTATGGACTGCAACGCCTGCTCGAGATCGCCACTGCCATCGCGTCGAAGCCGAAGGTTCTGCTGCTGGACGAGCCCGCCGCCGGCGTGCCGGAAGGTGAGCGCGACCAGATTCTCGATGCCGTCGACCGGCTGCCGAAGGAAATGACGGTCGTGCTGATCGAGCACGACATGGACCTCGTGTTTCGCTTCGCGCGCACGATCTCCGTGCTCGTCAACGGCGCGCTTTTCGTCGAAGGCTCCGCTGCGGATGTCGCCGCCGACCCGCGCGTGAAAAAGGTGTATCTCGGCGAAGGCTTCGATGAGAGCGCGCATGTCTGATGCGCTCGTCGTCGAGAACATCACCGCGGGCTACGGCGAGGCCGTCGTGCTCGAAGGCCTTTCGCTGCGGCTGGCCGACGGCGAGGCGCTCGCGCTGCTCGGCCGCAACGGTGCGGGCAAGACGACGCTCGTCAACACGATCGTCGGTCTGACACGGCGCCGCGCCGGAACGATCAAGCTCGGCACGCGCGATATCACTTCTTTGCGCGCCGATCAGCGCGCCCGCGCTGGCATCGGCTGGACGCCGCAGGAGCGCGATATCTTTCGCTCGCTGACGGTCGAGGAAAATCTGACCGCGGTCGCGCGCAAGGGTCCTTTCGACGTACAGAGGCTCTACGGCATGTTTCCGCGGCTCGAAGAGCGTCGCCGCAACATGGGCAACGAGCTTTCGGGCGGCGAGCAGCAGATGCTCGCCATCGCCCGCGCGCTGATTCTCAATCCGCGCGTGCTGCTGCTCGACGAGCCGCTCGAGGGCCTCGCGCCGATCATCGTCGACGAGCTTCTTGCGACACTCGGCAACCTGCGGCGCGATTCCGGCCTCGCCATCGTGCTGGTCGAACAGAGCGCGACGAAAATCCTGCCGCTAACCGACCGTGCTCTTGTCCTCGACCGTGGTCGCACCGCGTGGGAAGGCGCGAGCGCCGCCCTTCTCGCGGATCACGACAAGCTTGCATCGCTGCTGGCGGTGGCAGAGAAGACGCCGAAGAAATCGACTCCGGAGATACGCCCTTGATGAAGCCCCCCTTTCGCGCCGACATGGTCGGCTCTCTTCTCCGCACCGCGCCGCTGAAGGACGCCCGCGCAAAACACGCGAAAGGCGAATTCTCCGACGCCGATCTGAGCCAAGTCGAAGATGCGGAGATCAAGAAAATTATCGCGCATCAGGAAAAGATCGGCCTGCAGGCCATCACCGATGGCGAGTTCCGCCGCTCCTGGTGGCACTACGACTTCCTCTGGAATCTCGACGGCATCACGAAGACGCAGATCGATTCCGGCATTCAGTTTGCCGGCGTGCAGACAAAAGCCGAAGCGCCGCGCGTGACGGGCAAGATCGGCTTCACGAACCACCCCTTCGTCGAACACTTCAAGTTTCTGAAAGCCAATACGACGAAGACACCGAAGCAGACGATTCCTTCGCCGTCGATGCTGCACTATCGCGGCGGTCGCAAGACGATCAACATGGGCATCTATCCCGACATGGAGGAGTTTTACAGCGACCTCGGGAATGCCTATGGACAGGCCGTTAAAGCGTTCGGCGATGCGGGCTGTACCTATCTGCAGTTCGACGACGTCAGCTTCGCCTACTTTTGCGATCCCGAGCAGCGCAAGATGCTGATGGAGCGCGGCGACGATCCCGAAAAGCAGCCGGGCATCTATGCCGGCATGATCAACAATGCGCTGAAGCAGAAGCCCGAAGGCATGACGATCACCATGCATCTGTGCCGCGGCAATTTTCGGTCGACCTTCGTGGCATCCGGCGGCTACGAGCCGATCGCGGAACTGCTGTTCAACGAGGTGAACGTCGACGGTTATTTCATGGAATGGGATAACGACCGCTCCGGCGGCTTCGAGCCGCTGCGCTTTTTGCCGAAGGGCAAGAAAGTCGTGCTGGGTCTTGTGACGTCGAAGACGGGCACGCTGGAAAAGAAAGACGACGTGAAGCGTCGCATCGAGGAAGCGGCGAAATATGCGCCGCTCGAACAGCTTTGCCTCTCGCCGCAATGCGGCTTCGCGTCGACGGAAGAAGGCAATACGCTCGCGGCCGACGAGCAGTGGCGCAAGCTCGAAATGATCGTCGAGGTCGCGCGGGAGGTTTGGGGCGAGGTGGGGTAAAGGACCGCCAGCCTCCCGGCTGGCATTGCGAGCCGGGAGGCTCGCGGTCCGCTACGTGAGCACTACACCGTTGCTCTTCAGCGCTTCGCCCGCGAGATAAAGCGAACCGGTAATCAGTACGCGTGGCGGCGCTTCCCACCGCCGCGCTGCGATTTTTGCGAACGCGTCTGCAAGGCTTTCGGCCACTTCGCTTTCGAGCCCTTGTTGTGCCGCGATGACCGCAATTTCGTCTGCGGTGCGGGCCTGATGTTCGCCTGTCACGGGCACGGCAAATACGCGTCGCGCAATTCCCTTGAACGCCGCGAGAAACTTGTCCGTTTCCTTCGTTGCCAGCGTGCCGCACACGAGCACAAGCGGCGCGGACGCAATCTCCTCGAACGCGCTGACGGCTTCGGCCACGACGCGGCCACCATCGGCATTGTGGCCGCCGTCCACCCACACTTCGCTTCCCGCTGGCGCGCGCGCGACAAGCGACCCCGGCACCAAGCGTTGCAGCCGCGCTGGCCAAGAGACCTCGCTCATCCCGCGCTCATAGGCGCGCGTCGGCACATCCGGCGCGGCCCAGCGCAGCGCGGCGATAGCGGCCGCCGCGTTGCGATGCTGATGTCGTCCAAAGAGTTTTGGCACCGGCAGATCGAGTAGCCCGCGCTCATCTTCGAACACGAGCCGTCCCAACTCTTCCCTCGCAAAGAAATCGCGGTCGGCGAGACGCAGCGACGCGCCGGCCCGTCGCGCTTCGCGCTCCATCACATCACGCACCAGATCGCTCTGCTCAGCGACGATCGCTGGTGCATCACGCTTGAAGATGCCAGCCTTTTCGCGCGCGATGCCGAGGAGGTCGGTGCCGAGGAATTCCGCGTGATCGCGCGAAACCGAGGTAACGATCGCCGCGGCGGGATTCGCAACGACGTTGGTCGCATCGTAACGGCCGCCAAGTCCGGTCTCGAGCAGAAGCCAGTCGGCCGGTTCGCGCGCGAAAAGAAAGAACGCTGCCGCGGTCGTGACCTCGAAGAAAGTGATCGGTGCGCCTGCATTGACGCGCTCGCATTCCTCCAACGCCGCGATGAGCGCTTCATTGGACACAAGCGTGCCGGCGAGACGGATACGTTCGTTGAAGCGGATGAGATGCGGCGACGTGTAGGCATGCACCTTCGCGCCTGAGGCTTCGAGGATCGCCCGCAGAAACGCAAGCGTCGAGCCCTTGCCGTTGGTGCCCGCGAGATGGATAACGCGCGGCAACTGATCCTGCGGCCGACCCAGCGCATCGAGAAGCCGCTCGATGCGATCGAGCTTCAGGTCGATCTTTCGCGGATGTAGCGTCAGCAGCCGCGCGAGGACGGTGTCGAGATCAGCCATTGAATTTACCGCGACGTAGCGAAGCAATCCTCGCAGCGTCGGTTATGCCGCCGCTTTCGCCGGCGCTTTCGTCAGCAGGCCGACGAGCCGCGACAGCGTTTCGCGCATATCCTTGCGCGGCACGACCATGTCGACCATGCCGTGGTCGCGCAGATATTCGGCGCGCTGGAATCCTTCCGGCAACCGCTCGCGGATCGTCTGCTCGATGACGCGCGCACCGGCGAAGCCGATCACCGCGCCGGGCTCGGCGACATGCACGTCGCCCAGCATCGCGTAGGACGCGACGACACCGCCCGTTGTCGGATTGGTCAGCACAACGATGTAGGGCAGCCGCGCGGCACGCAGGCGCTGCACAGCAATCGTCGTGCGCGGCATCTGCATCAAAGAGAACATGCCCTCCTGCATGCGCGCGCCGCCCGATGCCGTGAAGATGATGAATGGCGTGCGACGCTCGATAGCCGTCATCATGCCCGCGACGACGGCCTCGCCCGCCGCCATGCCGAGCGAGCCGCCGAGAAATTCGAAATCCTGCACAGCGACGACAACCGGTGCGCCTTCGATCTCACCGGCGGTCAGACGCACCGCATCGGGTCGACCGGTCTTCGCGCGATTTTCTTTCAGGCGATCCGTGTATCGCTTTACATCGCGAAACTTCAGCGGATCGAGCGGCGCCTCTGGTGTCGCAATCTCCTCGAACACGCCGTCATCGTAGAGCGACGCGAGCCGCGCATCGACCGGCATGCGCATATGATGACCCGAGCCCGGCACGACATAAAGATTGGCGGCAAGGTCCTTGTGAAAGACGAGTTCGCCGGACTCGGGGCACTTCGTCCAGAGATTTTCGGGCGTGTCGCGACGAAGGATCGAGCGGATTTTAGGCGCCGCGACGCTGGTCATCCAGTTCATGAAGCAACTTTCTCCTGCGCCGGCCGGCGCACGCCGGCAGCGAGTTGCGCGACGAAGCGCGATACCGCCCCTACCGGGTCCGCGCCCGCCGCTGCGGCCAGCGTGTCGACAATGGCCGAACCGACCACGACCGCATCTGCATGCATTGCGACATCGCGTGCATCTTCCGGAGTCTTCACGCCGAAACCGACCGCGACCGGTAGCTTCGTCTGCTTCCGCAGACGCTTCACCGCCTCCCCAATATGGGTGGCGTTCACGCGCGCCGCACCGGTCACGCCGGTCACAGACACGTAATAGATGAAGCCGCCCGTGTTGCGCAGGATCGTTCCAAGACGCGCGTCGTTCGTTGTCGGCGTCGCGAGGCGGATGAATTCAAGGCCTGCGGCGCGCGCCGGCAGGCAAAGCTCTTCGTCTTCCTCCGCCGGCAGATCGACGACGATCAGCCCATCGACACCGGCGTCTTTCGCCGCGCGCACAAAGGCATCGACGCCAAAACGGTAGATCGGATTGTAGTAGCCCATGAGGATGACCGGCGTGTCGGTATCCTTTGCGCGAAAATCGCGCACGAGTGTGAGGACGTCGCGCAACGTCGTGTGTGCGCGCAAAGCCCGCAAGCCCGCAGCCTGCACCGATGGGCCGTCCGCCATCGGGTCCGTGAAGGGCATGCCGAGCTCGACGAAATCGGCGCCGGCTTTCGGCAGCGCAAGCAGCACCTCGCGCGAGGTCACGACATCAGGATCGCCGCCCATGATGAAGGCGCCGAGCGCGGCGCGATTTTCCGCGCGGCATTGCGCGAAACAGCGGTCGAGGCGACTTGTCATGGGCGCCGGACTAGCACGGACCGCGCAGCCGGACCATGCGTCGGGGACAGGGCCGCGCGCGGGTGCTATGCGCCGTGCGATGGACCTTACGAAAATGCGTGCCGCGCTGTCGGACCCCGACGGGCGCTTTCCCGACGCCGCCATGCAATGGGCATACGACAATGTCGCACAGGCGACGCCCGCCCTGCTCGCGCTGCTGACGGCCTGCGCCAAGGCCGGTGATCTCACCGATCGCGAAGCGGTCGGCGCCTTCTATGCGCTACCCATGCTGGCAGCGCTCCAGGAGACCCGCGCGTTTCCCGTTGTCTGCGCACTCGCGCGCAACGGGGATCGGATCGACGATATCTTTGCCGATTTCGGCGCAGAATTTCTGCCGCGTCTGCTGGTTGGTATTTATGGCGGCGACGCGAAGCTGCTGCTGGAGATAGCCAGCGACAGAACTGTCGATCCGATGGTACGCGCCAGCTTCTTGCGCGCGTGGTGCTGGCACGCGTTGAGGAGCGGCGAAGATCGCGCGGCCGCCTGCGCAACGCTCGATACTTTTGGCGCAACAATCCCTGCGAAGGGTGATTTCCTGCGCTTCGAATGGGCGCAGGCGCGGATCGTTTTCGCCGACGATATCGACGCTTCGAGTGCGCGCGCGCTGCTTGGTGGCGACAACGCGACGATGCCCGACGAAGCCATCGCGGAACTCGAACAGGATATCGCCGCATGGCGAGAGGATTTTTCGGGTCAGCGCGAGACGTACCTGCTCGAGAACGGCCCGATTTTCGATGCCGTCGGCGTGCTCTCGCAATGGTTCGAGCGCGCGGATGCGCGGGATGCTGAAGATGCGTCCAAAGACGGTATCGAGAGCGAGGAAGCAGTCGAAGGCCCGATCGAGAATCGCTATCGCGACGTCGGCCGCAACGACCCATGCCCTTGCGGATCAGGCAAGAAGTTCAAGAAATGTTGTCTGCCAAAGATGGAAGCAGAAGGCTCGCTCTAGACGAGCTCACATCCCGCCAAGATGATCGGCGACGGCGAAAATATCTTTGTCGCCGCGGCCGCACAGGTTCATCACCATCAGATGATCGCGCGGCAATGTCGGCGCAAGCTCCATCACCTTCGCCAAGGCATGCGCGGGTTCGAGCGCGGGAATGATGCCTTCGAGCTTCGAACAAAGCTGAAACGCATCGAGCGCCTCTTTGTCAGTCGCCGACAGATATTTCACGCGACCTTGATCGCGCAGCCACGCGTGTTCGGGGCCGATGCCGGGATAATCGAGGCCGGCCGAGATCGAATGGCCTTCGAGGATCTGGCCGTCGGCGTCCTGCAGCAGATAGGTCCGATTCCCGTGCAAGACGCCGGGCACGCCGCCGGCGAGAGATGCCGCATGGCCGTTCTCGACATCGAGTCCATGTCCAGCTGCCTCGACGCCGTAAATCGCGACATCGGGGTCATCGAGAAACGGATGAAACAGGCCGATCGCGTTCGAGCCGCCGCCGATGCAGGCAACGAGCGAGTCCGGCAACCGGCCTTCCGCCGCCTGCAATTGCGTGCGCACTTCATCGCCGATGATGCACTGAAAATCGCGTACCATCGCGGGATAGGGATGCGGTCCCGCGGCGGTGCCGATGCAGTAGAACGTGTCGGCGACATTCGTGACCCAATCGCGCAACGCTTCGTTCATTGCGTCCTTGAGCGTACGCGCACCGGCCTGCACGGGCACGACCTTCGCGCCGAGCAGGTTCATGCGAAAAACGTTCGGCTTCTGTCGCTCGACATCGACGGCGCCCATATAGACGATGCATTCGAGTCCGAAGCGCGCACAGGCCGTGGCCGTCGCGACGCCATGCTGGCCCGCGCCGGTCTCGGCGATGATGCGCTTCTTTCCCATGCGCCGCGCGAGAAGAATCTGGCCGAGCACATTGTTGATCTTGTGCGCGCCGGTGTGGTTCAGCTCGTCGCGCTTGAAGTAAATCTTCGCTCCACCGAGATGTTCGGTCATGCGTTCCGCGAAATAGAGCGGGCTCGGACGACCGACGTAATGCGTGAGCAGCCCGTCGAGCTCGGTACGGAAGGCAGGATCGGTCTTCGCCGTCTCGTACGCGCGCTCGAGATCGAGGATCAGCGGCATCAAGGTTTCGGCGACGAAACGCCCGCCGAAGAGGCCGAAACGGCCGCGCTCGTCGGGGCCGGAGCGGAAGGAGTTTTGAAGCGGTGCGTTCACGGGCGGGTCCTACCGCGAACGGAGCGTCGGCGAAACCCCGCGCACGGCTGCGATGAAAGCGCGGATGAGGCCGGCGTCCTTAACGCCGGACGCGCTTTCGACGCCGCTGGAAACATCGACGGCCGGCGCGCCCGTGATGCGTAGCGCCTCCACGACATTTGTCGGATCAAGGCCGCCGGAGAGCATCCAGTCTTTCGGCAGCGATGCCGCGTCGCCGAGGAGCGTCCAGTCGAACGCGGCACCGTTGCCGCCCGGCAGACTCGCATCGCGCGGCGGCTTTGCATCGAAGAGGATTTTATCGACGGCTTCAGCATAGCTTTTCGCGCGCAAGACGTCGTCGCGGGACGACACGCCGATTGCTTTCCAGACATCGCGCCCCGTTCGCGCACGAAGCGTGGCGACGCGCTCGGGCGTCTCGGAGCCATGCAATTGCAAGAAATCCGGCGCGATGGCTTCGATTATGTCGTCGATGACTGAGTCATCAGCATCGACGGTCAGCGCGACTGTCTTCGCGCGACCTTGCACGCGGGCGGCGAGTTCTCGCGCGACGGCAAGCGACAGATTGCGCGGGCTCGGTGCGAAGAAGACGAAGCCAACATAATCTGCGCCAGCATCGAGCGCGACATCGAGTGTGTCGGGCGTCGAGAGCCCGCAGATTTTGACTGATGTCATCACGTGGCGGCGGCCCAGCCTCCCCGGCTGTCATGCTCGCGGACGCGGGCATCCATAAAGCGTTTGGACTACGGTAGTCCTACGCCGCGTTCCGGCGCACCGGCACGAGCGCTGTTCCGGTCGTCGCCGCTGTCGAAACGCGCGTCGCCATCAGGTCAGCGCGCAGGCGATCCGCCTCGGCACGCGCATTGTTCGCATCCATTCGCGACAGGCGCGCCTCGCGACGCCAGCGACCCTGGCGCGCCCAGGCGATAACCGCGCCGGTAACAAGACCGACCACGCCTGTGAGGATCAGCACGATGAAGAGCGGCGCGGTGATCTCCGGCCCGGAGATGTCCCCACCCGGGAACGGATCGAAGGACACCGTCACTTCGCGGCGATTGGCAACCGCGAAAAGCAATAGCACCAGTGCGACGGGCAGAACGATAAAGATGCGGAAGAAGAGCTTCATGGTCTCTGCCGTACGCGCCTAGGCCTGTTCGTTCAGCCGTTCGCGCATTTCCTTGCCGGTCTTGAAAAACGGCACGACCTTCTGGTCGACATCGACCTTCTCGCCGGTGCGCGGATTGCGGCCCACGCGCGCGTCGCGCTTCTTTATCGAGAACGCACCGAAACCGCGCAATTCCACACGGTCGCCGCGCGAAAGCGCATGCGTGATCTCGTCGAGGATCGCGTTCACGATATGCTCGACGTCGCGCAGATAGAGATGCGGATTGCGATCCGCGATGCGCTGTACGAGTTCAGACTTGATCACAGCGGCCCTGCGCAAAATTTGCCGGCGACAAGAAGAAGTCGGCGTAGAGATAAGGAAAGTTAGCTCTCAACCCTGCCAAATCGCCAAAAGACCGTCAAGAACGACGCCGCTGGCGGCACCGTCGAGACGCGATAGCAGATTGGCGAGCCCGTCGAGACCAAACATGGACGCCAGCGCCGAACTGGACGAGAAGAGGCTCCAGACGCCGGTCCGGCTCGGTCGCTTCCAGTCGCGGATCGGCAGATCCTTGGCCACGCCCTTCGTCTCGAGCCAGGCGACCGCCTCGCGCTCACCGCCAAGGCGGTCGACAAGCTTGTTCGTCAGGCTCTGTCGGCCGGTAAAGACGCGCCCGTCCGCGACCGCGGAAAGCTCCGCGTCCGTCATCTTGCGGCGCTCCTGCACAAGACCCTTGAACCAGTTGAAACTGTCGGCGACAAGCGAAGCGAGTGCCGCTTTCGCAGCGTCGGATGTCGGTTCAAACCCGTTCGGCGAGGCTTTCAGGGGCGACGATTTTACCGTCTCGACTTTCACGCCGACCTTGTCGAGCAGGCTTGAAAAATTCGGGAATTCGAACAGCACGCCGATCGAGCCGACGAGCGAATTACCCTGCGCCACAATCTCGTCCGCGCCGAGCGCTGCGATGTAGCCGCCGGACGCCGCCAGCGTACCGACCTCAGCAACCAGCGGCTTCTTCTCTGCGAGGCGCCGCAACTCGATGTAGAGCTTCTCGGCGCCCGTCGTCGTACCGCCGGGGCTCTCGATTTTCAGGATCACGCCGGACGCCCGCGATTCCGCCACGTCGCGGATGAGTTTCAGCGTCGCCTCGTCGCCAACGATGACGCCGGAGATCGAAACGCGCGCGATATGCGGGGTTAGCGTGTTGGTCGCCGTCGTGCCCGCGATGCGCCAGCCCGCGATCCCGATTGCCAGAAGCAGCACGCCGGCCGTCGCCCAGCGCCAGAACGAGACGCGGCGCGAAAGACGCCAGCGGTCGACGAGATAATCCGGCGGCAGCGTCATCGGGCCTCGAACAAAAGAAAGGCGTCGGGATCGCTCCCGACGCCGTTTGGATGGGACGGACGGACGCGGCTGTCAAACCGCGCGGCTGTTAACCTTCGTTCTGCAGTCGAACGCGCGATGCGTTTCGAATGCGAAGTCCCGCGATTACTCGCCGTCCTTTTCCTCGTCCGCTTCCGCGTCCTTCTCGCCCTTCTTGTCGCGAGCCTTCAAAGCCGCGCCGAGAATGTCGCCAAGCGACGCACCGGAATCGGCCGAGCCGAACTGTGCGATCGCCTGCTTTTCTTCGGCAACTTCGAGCGCCTTGATCGAAACGGAGATCTTGTGCGCCTTGCGGTCGAACAAAGTCACGCGTGCGTCGATCTTCTCGCCCACCGCGAACCGGTCCGGCCGCTGGTCGGAGCGGTCGCGGGCAAGTTCGTTGCGCTTGATGAAGGCCGTGAGCTCGGTGCCAACGATCTTCACATCGAGGCCACCGTCCTTCACGTCCGTGATCTCGCAGGTCACGACGCCACCCTTGCGCACGTCACCGCTGCTGCCCTCTTCGCCGGACTTGGCGAAGGGATCGCCCGAGACCTGCTTGATGCCGAGCGAGATGCGCTCCTTCTCGACATCGACATCCAGCACGACGGCCTTGACCGAGTCGCCCTTCTTGAAGTCGTCGATGACTTCCTCGCCCGACTTGTTCCAGTCGAGGTCGGAGAGGTGAACCATGCCGTCGACGTCGCCTTCGAGCCCGAGGAACAGACCGAATTCGGTCTTGTTCTTGACCTCGCCCTCGACCGTCGAGCCGACCGGATATGTCTCGGCAAAGGTCTCCCATGGATTGGCGAGAACCTGCTTGAGACCGAGCGAAATACGACGCTTGACCGAGTCGACCTCGAGCACCTGGACGTCCACTTCCTGGCTCGTCGAGATGATCTTGCCAGGGTGCACGTTCTTCTTCGTCCACGACATTTCGGAGACGTGCACGAGACCCTCGATGCCGGGCTCCAGCTCAACAAACGCGCCGTAATCCGTGATGTTCGTCACGCGGCCATTGAAGCGGGCGTTGACCGGATACTTCGCCTCGATGCCGTGCCAGGGATCTTCCTGCAGCTGCTTCATGCCAAGCGAGATGCGGTGCGTGTCGTGGTTGATCTTAACGATCTTCACTTTCACCGTCTGGCCGATGTTCAGCACTTCGGTCGGGTGATTGACGCGACGCCACGCGATGTCGGTGACATGCAGCAGGCCGTCGATGCCGCCAAGGTCCACGAACGCACCGTAGTCGGTGATGTTCTTCACGATGCCGTCGATGACCTGACCTTCTTCGAGGTTGGCGACAATCTCGTGGCGCTGTTCGGCGCGCGACTCTTCCAGCACGGTGCGGCGCGACACGACGATGTTGCCACGACGACGATCCATCTTGAGGATCTGGAACGGCTGCGACACGTTCATCAGCGGGGTCACATCGCGGATCGGCCGGATGTCGACCTGGCTGCGCGGCAGGAACGCCACGGCGCCGTCGAGGTCGACCGTGAAGCCGCCCTTCACCTGATTGAAGATGACGCCTTCGACCTTTTCGTTGATCTCGAACGCCTTCTCGAGCTTGACCCAGCTTTCCTCACGGCGCGCCTTGTCGCGCGAGATGACGGCCTCGCCGAGCGCGTTCTCGACGCGCTCCAGATAGACTTCGACCGTGTCACCGACGCCCGGCGCCGGATCCCGGCCGTGGCCGGTGAATTCCTTGAGCGCAACGCGCCCTTCCGTTTTCAGGCCGATATCGATGACGGCCACGTCTTTCTCGATCGCGACGACTTTGCCTTTTACGACCGTCCCCTCGAAAGCCTCGTTGTCGCCATAGCTCTCTTCCAGCATGGCGGCGAAGTCGTCGCGCGTCGGCGAACGACCGGTTGTTACTGCGGACATCTGTTCTCCTGATGCGGCCCTGAGGGCCGAGCGCCGGCATTGGTTCGTGTTACGGGCATTCCCCCTTCGCCAGCGTCGTGCAGTTCGTGCAACGACCTCCGCCTTCAAAAGGCGGGCCGGCGCGGGCCGGCGAAACGGGAACGATACATTGGATTCAAAGGCGACCGACAAGCGGTCTCCTTCGCGCACGATGTATCAGCGCGGGCGACGCCACGCAAGGATTTCGCGACTAGACGGCGACCGAAACGTGCTCTCGCCCCATCGCGACGAGAAGCGCCACCGCCATGACCGTGCACGCCGCACCGACGAGGAAGATCGCGGGGTAGCCGGTGCGCTCGATGAACAGCCCGGCGACCGGACCCGTCAGACCGATCGCGAGGTCGAAGAAGGCGATGAAATTGCCGACCGCGCGTCCGCGCATTGTCGGCGGTACGAGCCGTGTCGCTTCGACGCCCATTGCGGGAAAGATCAGCGAGAACCCGAGACCCGTCAGCGCGGCGCCTGCAAAAGCCGCTTCTTCCGTCGGTGCGAGCCACAGGAGCAATTGCCCGCACGTTTCGATCACGAGCGACCAGCCCGCAACCCGCGTGCCGCCGAACCGATCCGGCAGATGCGAGCCGACAAGCCTGACGCCGACGTATGTGGCGCCGAAGGCAAGAAGCGCGAGGCCGGCGTGACTCCAGCCTTTCGCCGCGAAATCGAGCACGAGAAACGTCGCCATTGCCGCGAACGGAATAGTGGCCAGCATCAACACGCTGCCATGCCGCCATATCAAAGACAGCACGCGATAGAAGGGCACGCGCTCGCCGCCCGGCGCCGGTACGCGTGGCATCCCGACTGCCGCAAGCAAGGCCAACAGCGGGGATGCAACCGTCAGCCAGGCGACGGCGGCAAAACCCCAGCGCGCGTGCAAGGCAAGACCTATCGGCGCGCCGAGCCCGAGCGCCGCATACATCGCGATGCCCTGCCAGGACATGACCGTGCCGGTCCGCGCCGCGCCGAGCGCGCCGATGCCGACGCTCATCGTGCCAGTCAGCACGAAGCTTTCGCCAAGCCCGAGGACTAGCCGACCGACGAGAAGGACCGCGAGACGTGGCTCAGTGGCGAGCGGCAACATCGTCGCGGCGAGATAGAACAGGCCTGCCGATGCCATGACCGGGAGGCCGATGAGTACGGCACGTAGCGGGCCACGGCGATCGCCGAAAGCGCCGGCGCGGTCGCGTGTCGCGATCGTCACGAAAGACTGGATGCCGATGACCCAGCCGACGACCGTCGCGCCGAAGCCCAATGTGTCATGCACGAAAAGCGGCAGCGCCGGCAGCGGTGCGCCAATGCTGAGAAACGCGAAAAAGACGACGAAGACGTGCCGGGCGAGATAAAGAACGACGGCGCGTCCGGATGTATCGTGGGAAGCAGTTACAGCGTCGAGCATCGCATACGCCTCAAGAGATCGGACGCACATGCGTCCGACAATGGGCGTTGTTTGACGTGAACGCTTACGTCGATTTTTCGATCAATGTTTTCGTGGCTTTAAGGGCGCGATGTCCGGGCGTCAAACCAAGGAGCCGCGTCGAGCGGTCCCTTCGTTTGGTCGAGACTACTGACAGACGCCTTTGACGGATCGCGAGTTGCATTGGTTCATCGGCTTGATCATGCCGGTCGAGACCGCCTGCGAATATGGCAGGCCCACCGGCTTGCCGGCACCGGCCGGCGAAGCGCCGCCATGATGCTTCACGACTGGCTCGGAGCAGACGGTCTGGAAATGGTTCGTGCACTTGCCCCACGGACCGAAGGTGCAGGTCGTGTTTGTGAAAACCTGCCGGCATGCGGCCGACGCCGGTGCGTTTGACAGAGTGAGCACAGCAAACATGCTCAAAATGCAGAGCAACATAAGACGCAACATTTCGAATTCCCCTTTTCTTGTCGTCGATGAGGGCATTCTGGCGAAGACCGCCCTCCGATCCGCCGACGCCCCCCAATCGGTGATTGCGCGAACGAGAATACGTCACGCACGATGCTACGCACGTGACGTCACGCTCGTTGTCGGCTCAGCGTGGACGCATGTAAGCGCCGCCGTCCTGGATAAGCCGGCTTGTGTTATTCCCGACGATGCTGGCTCCATTTCCGCCGACGACGCGCGACGTGTTGCCGGCAACGATGCCACCGCTCGTGTTGCTTATGAGGGCCGACGCCGGCGGTGCGACCATCTTCGGCGGCGCAATGGTCGCGATGGGCTTTGCCGGCGCTGCGGTGCAAACGGTCTTGAAGTGGTTCGTGCATTTTTGCATCGGGCCCCAGCCCGAACATGTCGTGTGGCTGAACTGCTGGCTGCATGCAGCCTGTGCCGACGACACCGAAATAACGATAAGCAGACCTGTTGCTGCGGCCAGGCTGTATTTCGCGAATTGCATTTTGTGCATCCCCCTTTGCATCGAAGACGGTCTTCGATGCTGCAATACGGCATGCGCGACGAAGCCCAACAAGTTAGAAATCCGTAATGTTGCAGTAGACTAGCCTATATAGGCAGGTGCTAAGTTACTTGCCGTCTGTTAGCGCTGCGTTGGGGCGCTCGCGCTGAGCTCGGCGGGACTGGCATTGTCGGAGCAGCAACTGGGATTAACGACGATGCTGATCGTCGACGATCACCCGCTTTTCCGGGAAGGATTTGCGTCGGCGTTGCGGACGCTCCGGCCCGCGTGGACGCTTCGTCTTTGCGACAATGCCGAAAGTGCCGCGCAGAAGTGTCGCGAACGCCTCCCCGACGTCGTGCTCATCGACGTCGGTCTACCCCGTGATGACGGCTTTGCGCTCCTCAAAATTTTAGCCGCCATTTCGGAAACGATGCCGCAGATCCTGATCTCCGGGCGCGACGATGCGGCGGTGCGCATGCGCGCAAGGGCTGGAGGCGCACGCGGCTTCATCCCGAAGACGGCAACGCCGGACGATGTCGTGCGGTCAATCGAAAGCGTCCTTGCCGGAGGCACATGTTTCGATCCGAAGGGTCTGCGCGACGATCTTCCGATACTGACACCGCGACAGATCGAAGTTCTGACGCTTCTCGCCGACGGCCATAGCAACAAAGAAATCCGGCATCGTCTCAATATCGCCGAACGCACGGTGCGCGCGCATCTGACCGAGCTTTTTCAAGCACTGGGCGCGCATAGCCGTATGCAGGCGCTTTTGCGGGCGCGCGAGCTCGGATTTATCGCTTGACGAGAACCTGTTTGGCTTTGATCGAAGCCTGAACAGCGCTTAATCCGCCGCGAAAAGCTTCAATTCGTCGGCCTTCATGCGGAACGCGTTCTCGGGGCCCGGAAACATGCCGGCATGAACGTCGTTCACATAGGCGGTGTAGGCCTCACGCTGCGTGTCGCCGAGCGTCGCATAGCGCCGGTTGTGTTTGAACGTGCCGTCGTGGAGGCCGATCATATCGACGACCACGAGCACCTGCCCGTCCGTGCCGCGCCCTGCGCCGATGCCGATCGTCGGTGCGCGCACAGCTTTCGTGATGGCAGCGCCAAGCTCTTCGGGGATCACTTCCAGCACAATCATGTCGATCTTTGCGTCGTCGAGCGCCTTTGCGGAGGCGACCAACGCACGCGCCTCATCGGCCGTGCGGCCCTTGAGTCGCTTCTCCTCGTGATGCTGCGGTTCGAGCCCGATATGGCCGCAGACCACGATGCCAGCGTCTTTCAACGCCCGCACGATCTCGGGCTTCGTGCCCTCGAACTTCACCATGTCGCCACCGGCCTCGATCAGCACACGGCTGTTCTTCACGGCATCGGCCGGCGTCTCGCAGGTCCGGTACGGCAAGTCGGAAATCACGAACATGTCGGGCGCACCTCGGCGCACGGCGCGCGTGTGGTGCGCGATGTCGGCGATCGTCACGTCCTTCTCGCTGCCGTAGCCCAGCATGTTCGTGCCGACACTGTCGCCGACGAGGATGATGTCCAAGCCCGCCTGCGCCTGGAAGCGCGCTGTTGGCGCATCGTAGGCCGTCAGCATGGCAATGCGCTCGCCCCGCGCCTTCATGTCGAAGAATTTTTGCACCGACCGCATGTGCGTCGCCCGTTCCACCCAGCCGCGCCTATGTGGCAGGCCTGGCAGCAAAAAGGGAGAGGCAACGCCTCTCCCTTTTGTGTTGCGGGCCGCTATTAGCGGCCGCCGCCCTGGACGGGACTGTTGGTGCCGCCCTTCATCTGCTGGCCACCACCAACGTCGCCGTCCTTCATGCCGCCGCTGCTCATGCCGCCGCCCATCGGCTTCTTCATCATCATCTTCTTTTTCTTCATTTTGACCGTCACGACATTGTCCGTCAGCGCGCCCGTCAGGCCGGACGGCGCGGACGGCAGGGGCGCTGCAAATGCGGCGCTGGAACAAAGAATGGCGGCAGCCGCCGTGGAAATCGTCAACAAGCGCATGGTATTCTCCGAGGTTTGAGTGCGTCGCCCAACGCCACCTCTCCCTAAGAGTTCGAGCTTCAGTAGAAGCTCGAAAGCCTATTCTTTGAGCGGGTAAGGCAGCGCCGGGCCGCATGCTGTGGAAAGCGGGCGTTACGGCCAGCCACGCTTGGCACTGCCGTCTCGCAGGTTCTAATGCGCCATGCGATTCACGCCGACTTTTCTTGATGAGCTCCGCGCCCGTCTGCCGGTGTCGGTCGTTGTCGGCCGCAAGGTGCGGCTGAAGAAACAAGGCCGCGAATGGCGGGGCCTCTCGCCTTTCACGCAGGAGAAGACTCCGTCGTTCTACGTCAATGACAGCAAGGGGCGGTGGTTCGACTTTTCCGCCGGCAAGAACGGCAACGTCTTCGACTTCGTGATGGAGACCGAGGGCCTGTCGTTTCCGGAAGCCGTCGAGAAGCTTGCGGGCGAAGCGGGCCTCTCGCTTCCGACTATGACCCGCGAAGACACGGTGCGTGAGGAACGCCGCGCCGGCGCGATGGAGGCGATGGAGGCCGCCACCGCTTTCTTCGAGGCGCAGTTGCGCGCGCCCGCCGGCGCGAAGGCGAAAGCCTATCTCGACGGCCGCGACGTTGTGCCCGCGATGCGCGAGAGATTCCGGCTCGGCTATGCCCCGCGCGACCGTTACGCCCTGCGCGACCATCTCGCCGATAAGGGTTTCTCGCGTGAGGCGATGATTGAAGGCGGCTTGCTCGTCCACGGCGAGGATGTCGAGGTGCCCTTCGACCGCTTCCGCGACCGGGTCATGTTCCCGATCGCCGATCGCGGCGGACGTGTCATCGCCTTCGGGGGTCGCGCGCTCGATCCCGACGCGCCGGCGAAATACCTCAACAGTCCGGAGACGCCGCTCTTTCACAAGGGTGCGGGGCTCTACAATTTTCACGCAGCACGCCGCGTCGCTGGCGACCGGACACGGGTTGTCGCGGTCGAGGGCTACATGGACGTCATCGCCATGACAGCCGCCGGCGTGCCCGAGACAGTGGCCCCGCTAGGCACGGCACTGACGCCGGACCAATGCGCCCTGCTCTGGTCGATGGCGCCGGATCCGATCCTTTGTTTCGACGGAGATCGGGCGGGCCGCAAGGCGGCGGCGCGGGCCATCGACACCGCCCTGCCGCTGATCGCGGCCGGCCGCACGTTCCGCTTCGCGCTTTTGCCGGATGGCGTCGATCCCGATGATCTCGCCCGCTCCGGCGGGGCGGAGGCAGTCGCCGGCGTGCTGGCGGGCGCGCTGCCGTTTGTCGAAATGCTGTGGACGCGCGAGCGGGACATGACGGCGCTTGAGACGCCGGAGCAGCGCACCGCCCTTCTGGAACGGCTATCGCAGGCGGCCGAAGCGATCGGTGACCGGGATCTCAAGCGCTCCTACCAGTCGGAACTCCGCGGGCGAGCTTTCGAGCATTTCCGCAGCCTGCGGCCCGCTCCACAGGCCGGCCCGCGGAGGTTCGCCGGGCGGCCGAACCAACGTACCGGACCCGACGCACCGCTGCAGATCAGCGGTGGCCTTGCCCGCTCCCGGCTCTTCGCTGCCTCCACTGCAGGGCTTTCGGTGCGGGAGGCGGCGATCTTGACGGCGCTGAGCGATTTTCCTGCGCTGATCGGCCCCCATGCCGAGGAAATCGCTGCGCTTTCGCTGACTTCTACCGAGGCTGACCGACTGCGCCATGTGCTGCTGCGGGTCGCTGAAGACGACGAGCCCGATACCGGGCAGATCGCCGGCGCCCTCGTCCAAGCCGGTCTGATCGAAGCGGCGGAGCGAATTGCCGAAAGGGCCGGCACACAGCGCATCCGCGCCGCGGCCCCGCACGCCTTTCCCCTTGACGCGGCGGCTTCGCTTCGGCAGGCACTGGCCTTGCAGCTTAATGGTCCGGCGCTAGATACGTCTCTCCGGGCAGCCTTGGCCGCATACACTGCCGAGCCCAACGACAAGAACTGGCAAATCCTGCGCGACATACGCGCTCAGGCGTCGAGCCGGGAAGGTCTCGAAGCGACGGCCGGTGGTGCTGCGGAAGACCGCCTTTCGATGCCGACCGGGCGGTGATGGTTAATGGTTCGTGGAGCCTTTCGTGCGACACGGGTCTTAGAACGATCCTCCGGACGTCCCCGGCGGACACGATGTGAACACGGATTGCCGCCGCGAGGCCCGCCGGCACCCATGAGACGAGGTCAGTGCCAGTGAGCTTGATGGCGAAAAAAGACGACGCCAAGCCGGACGCGGAAGTCGTCCACAGCGCGGAAACGACGGACAGCCCGCTGCTCGATCTCAGCGATGCCGCCGTCAAGAAGATGATCAAGGCCGCTAAGAAGCGCGGCTTCGTCACCTATGCCGAGTTGAACGCCGTTCTGCCGTCCGAGGAAGTGTCCTCAGACCAGATCGAGGACGTCTACGCGATGCTCAGCGATATGGGCATCACAGTCAGCGAGGCCGAAGACGGCGACGACGCCGATGCGGAGGAAAAGGAAGAAGAAGAGGAGGCCGAGGGCGGCGAAATCGTCGAGGCGGTAAAGCGCCCCGCGCCTGTCGTCGCGACGAAAAGCGAACCGACCGATCGCACCGACGACCCCGTGCGCATGTATCTGCGCGAGATGGGCTCGGTCGAGTTGCTGTCGCGCGAAGGCGAAATTGCCATCGCGAAACGCATCGAGGCCGGCCGCGAGGCGATGATCGCGGGCCTTTGCGAAAGCCCGCTTTCCTTCCAGGCGATCATCATCTGGCGCGACGAGCTCAACGACGGCAAGGTTTTGCTGCGCGACATCATCGACCTCGAAGCGACTTATGCCGGCCCCGATGCGAAGAATGCGCAAAAGCCCGAGGGCATTCCCGGCGGCGATCCGTCTGCTGTACCCTCCCCCGCAGGCGCCGCACCGCAGCCCGGCGAGGCGGCCGAGCCCGGCACGGAAGAGAATTTCGACGAAGAAGACGACATGGAAAACGCCATGTCGCTTTCCGCGATGGAAAGCGAACTCAAGCCGAAAGTGCTCGAGACGTTCGACGCCGTCGCCGACGCCTACAAGAAGCTTCGCCGTCTGCAGGACCAGAATGTCGAGGGCAAGCTCAAGAACGAGTCGCTGACGCCCGCGCAGGACCGCAAGTACAAGCAGCTCAAGCGCGACCTCGTCGCCAACGTGAAGTCGCTGTCGTTGAACGCCAACCGCATCGAGGCGCTGGTCGAGCAGCTTTACGAAATCAACAAGAAGCTCATCGGTTTCGAAACGCGGCTGATGCGTCTGGCGGAACATCGCGGCGTCGCGCGCGAAGACTTCCTCACGCACCACCAGAATGCCGAGCTCGACCCGAAGTGGGTTATGCGCGCGTCGAAATTCACCGGCAAAGGCTGGAAGGCATTCATCGCGAACGACAAGGACGCGATCAGGGATCTGCGCGGCGAGATTCATGGCCTCGCGACCGAGACCGGCCTGGAGATCCAGGAATTCCGCAAGATCGTCCACATGGTGCAGAAGGGCGAGCGGGAGGCGCGTCAGGCCAAGAAAGAAATGGTGGAGGCGAACCTGCGTCTCGTGATTTCGATCGCCAAGAAATACACGAACCGCGGCCTGCAGTTCCTCGACCTGATTCAGGAAGGCAACATCGGCCTTATGAAGGCGGTCGACAAGTTCGAATACCGCCGCGGCTACAAGTTCTCGACCTACGCGACGTGGTGGATTCGTCAGGCGATCACGCGCTCGATCGCCGATCAGGCGCGCACGATCCGCATCCCCGTGCACATGATCGAGACGATCAACAAGATCGTCCGCACATCGCGCCAGATGTTGCACGAGATCGGCCGCGAGCCGACGCCAGAAGAGCTTGCCGAAAAGCTTGCGATGCCGCTCGAAAAGGTCCGCAAGGTCCTCAAGATCGCCAAGGAGCCGATCTCGCTCGAAACGCCGATCGGCGACGAGGAAGATTCGCATCTCGGCGACTTCATCGAGGACAAGAACGCGATCCTGCCGATCGACGCTGCGATCCAGTCGAATCTTCGCGAGACGACGACGCGCGTGCTCGCATCGCTGACTCCGCGCGAAGAACGCGTGCTGCGCATGCGCTTTGGCATCGGTATGAACACCGACCACACGCTGGAAGAAGTCGGCCAGCAGTTCTCGGTGACACGCGAACGTATTCGCCAGATCGAGGCAAAGGCGCTGCGCAAGCTGAAGCATCCGAGCCGCTCGCGGAAGCTGCGCAGCTTCCTCGACAACTAACGCCAATACGTCGCGCGTTCATCGCGCGGCGTCTTCGTCCGCAAATACGCCTCGTTCACCCTCCGTAAATGTCGGGCTTGCTGTAAGCGCAGCTGCCGTTGCATGACGCGCGGTGGACGGGAGGTGGACCACGATGCAGCCTCGGGCGCTCGCAGCCGGCGCATTCCTTTTCTTGTCGATCCTGCCCGCCGCCGCGCAGACGCGTCGCGCCGATGCGCCGATCTTCGGATTCGGCACGACGAAATGCGAGGCCGCCGTCGCGCCGGAGCAAATTGCGCGGTCACGAGAATGGCTGAGCGGCTATCTCACCGCCTTCGGCGAGTCTTTCGGCCCACCCTCGATCTGGCTGGGCGATGCCGACACAGTCACGACGCTGTTCGACGAGACCTGCGCCGCCTTCCCCAAATTCACGATGGTCGAGGCGGCGCGATGGGTCATCCTGACTTTGCAGGACCGGCGCTATAACAAGAGGAAATAGCAGCCCGGAGTTCTCGTGAGCCATCCTGCCATCGTTCCCGGCGCCGTTGCCGTCATCACGGGCGGCGCGTCCGGCATCGGCCTTGCCGCCGCAAAGCGCTTCGTCGAAGCCGGCCTGAAGGTCTGCATCGCAGACATGGATGCGACAAAACTCGAAGACGCCGTCACCCAACTCGAAAAAATCGCCCCGCGCGAAAACATCATTGGCGCGGCCTGCGATGTGGCGAGCGCCGCAGAGCTGCGAACGCTCGAACAGACCGTACAGGCGGAATTTGGCGGCACCGACATCCTCATGAACAACGCTGGCATCGGTCCGCAGAGCGATGTGCTCGGTCCGGACGTCGCGTGGGAAAGCATTTTTGCCGTCAACCTGTGGGGCATCATCCACGGCACGCAGGTCTTCGTGCCGGAAATGATTTCACGCGAAAGGCCGGGTCTGGTCATCAACACCGGCTCGAAACAGGGCATCACAACGCCGCCTGGCAACCCCGCTTACAATGTCGCCAAGGCCGGCGTGAAATCCTTCACGGAGGCGTTGGCGCATCAGTTGCGCAATACGCCGCACTGCAAGCTCAGCGCGCATCTACTCATCCCCGGCTTCGTGTGGACGGGTCTGACGCGAGGCAATCGCGGCGAGAAGCCCGCCGCAGCATGGACGCCGGAACAGACCGTCAACTTCATGCTGGAGCGGCTCGGCGACGGCGACTTCTACATCCTGTGCCCGGACAACGATGTGCCGCGCGCGCTCGACGAGAAGCGTATCCTCTGGGCGTCCGGCGATATCGTCGAAAATCGGCCGGCGCTGTCGCGCTGGCATCCCGACTACAAGGATGCGTTCGAAGATTTCGTCAAAAGCTGACAGCCCAACGTGAGCGACGTCGCCGCGACGGTTCTGCCGCGTTCGGTACGGCTGCGCATCTTCGCCTACCTCGCGTGTCTCGTTGCGCTGGTTGCGTTCAGCGATCCCAACGGCGGCCTGCTCGAAATTCCAATCAGCTTCCTTCTCAAGAACGGCCTGAAGCTGGAGGCCGGCGAACTCGCACGCTTCCGCGCCATTGCCGGCCTGCCGCTCTATCTGTCGTTTCTCTTCGGGCTCGCGCGTGACGCGTGGAATCCGCTCGGCATTCGCGATCGCGGCCTGATCGGCGCGTTCAGCCTCATCAGCGCGGCGCTCTATCTCGTCTTCGCGTTTCTCGTGCCGGTCTCCTACACGAGCCTGCTGATCGCTTCGTTGCTGCTGACAACGTCGTTTCTCTTCGTATCGAGTGCGCAAAGCGGCCTCGCTTCGACACTCGCGCAACAGCACGCGATGAGCGGACAGGTCAGCGCAGTCTGGAACGTCTTTGCGTCGTTGCCTGTCGTTGCGGCCTTTCTCATGGGTGGCCTGCTCAGCGACACTCTTGCGCGCGAAACGCTGGGCGACGCAGGTGCGGCGTTGTTCAGCATCGGTGCTCTGGGTGCTTTTGCAGTTGCCGGTTTTGCGCTTTTTAAGCCGCGCGCAGTCTTCGACAATCTGCGTGTCGAGCAGGACGCCGCCATTCGCCCTCTCGCCGACCTTCGCCGGCTTGCAAAGCATCGTCCCGCACAGATCGCGATGCTCGTCTGGCTCTTGTGGAATTTCGCGCCGGGCTCGACCACGCCGCTCCAATATCATCTGCAGAACAAGCTCGGCGGCGCCGATGCCGACTGGGGCACCTGGAACGCCGTTTTCGCAGTGTCTTTCGTGCCGGCCTATGCCGCCTTCGGGTTTTTGTGTCGTCGCTACACGCTGCGACGTCTCTTATGGATCGGGACGCTGCTCGCTGTGCCGCAATTCGTGCCTCTGCTTTTTGCCGGCACGTTGTCCGGCGCGCTCATCGCGGCGGCGCCGATGGGCTTCATGGGCGGCGTTGCGACGGCGGCATACCTTGCCCTCACGATTCGCGCCTGTCCTAAGGGTCTGGAAGGCACAACGCTCATGCTGTCGGGTGGACTTTATTACGTCTCTACGCGTATCGGCGACCTTCTCGGGACATGGCTCTACGAAAAGCAGGGCGATTTCACCGTATGCGTAGCTCTTATCACGCTCGTCTATGCCGCGATCCTGCCGGTTTTGCTGCTCGTGCCGAAAGAGCTTGTGGACACGACAGACGACGAAGTTTCTTCAACATCCCTCGCTTGACCGTCAGGCGCGGTACTCGCGCCAGGTGCGGATGCCAAGCAACGACACCAACCACGCGAGGACCAAGGCGATCAGCGTGAAGATGAACGCCTGCGGACGGTTGGGATAAGTCGCTTCCTGCGGCAGGTGCGGCCGTGCATAGGGCGTGAGGTAGATGTGCTGCGCCGCCGCGTTCGCGCGTGCCTGATCGAGCGCATACATGGCGTTGTTGTAGGACGAATTTGCGTATTGGCGATCGAGGTCGAGCTTCTCGTAGCGGCCGACGCTCTCGGCCAACGTTGCCGTCTCGACGCGCGCGCGAGGCTCGCTTTCGAGCCGACGTAATTCGGCGCGGCCCGTTTCGATTCGCGAACGTAGGAATACGGCGGCGGGCGCGGCGGCATTGAGGTTCTGCGTGCGCAGCGCAGCGAGCTGGCTTTCGAGTTGCGCCAATGCAAAACGCTGCGTCAGCACGAGACTGTTGTTCGCCTGCACCGCGCTCGTCGAAGGATTGATCGTGCTGTCCGTCCGACGATAGACGGCAAGCGCAGTCGAGGCGCGTTCGAGACGCTGGCCCGCCTTGCGAACTTCCTCCTCAGCGGGGCGTAACGTACCGTCTTTCGCGCGCGACGCGATGCGGTTGACCAATTCCTCGCTCATCGTCATCAGCGTCGTCGCGATGCGCACAGCATCGTCTGGCGAGAAAGCGCGGATCTGCACGAGCGCCAGCCCCGTCACGGGGTCGTATTCGGCATTGGTCATGCGTTGCCAGGCACGCAGGAATTGTTCGGTCGGCGTATCGGCGGACAGACGAAACCAGGGGTCGTCGTTCGCTAAAAGCGCTTTGACGCCGATCCGGCGCTGCAACTCTTCGACGGCCTCGCGGCTCTGCACGAAGTCCGTCACGACAAAATTCTGCATCGAGCCGACGCCCGACGTGAGGCCCGTCAGCAGGGACGCGATTCCGCCGAGACTGCCCGCGCCTGCCGTCATCGTGTTCATCGGCGGCTTCGCTGCGCCGGGCAGCGCCGGGGTTTGCTCCGTGATTGAGAAGCGGAACTCCGACACGTATTGCGGCTTGGCGAGCTTGAAGAAATAGAGCCCAGCGGCGATCGCGGGCGCCAGCACGATGACGAGAAATGCGAGAATGCCGGGCGCGCGCGACCATCGCCGCTTCAGCATCGCAATCCGCGATGGCGGAACGAGGATCGGATCGTCGGGCGGGTCGTCCGAAGCGCGCGCGACGGCACCGCCACGCGTGTCGGTGGCGTCGGAAACGACAGCCAGTGCGCGCGACGGGAAACCGCGATTTTCCCGCGCGTCCGACGACAGTGGTGCATCGTAGCTGCGCCCGGCGCTACCCTCGGGACGGGTACCCCAATCCGAGCGTCCAGCCTTGCCATTCGTCGGCGCATCTTTGCCGCCCGATGATAGCCCGCCGATCACGAAAGGGTTCTGCTCGTCCGACATGTCCCCTCCCCCTGTACGATTTCGCCCCGCAATCTTGCGTGCGTTCCTCCGAACATAATCGCACGGCAATTCGCTTGCCAACGCAACGTGCTGCAGCTGCCGCGCGCAGCTTTACCTTATCGCGCGAGACCGACTCGCATTTTCACGCAGCGCGTGTTCGATTGCGCCACCGATGATTACGATCGAAGACCTGAGCTTCAGCTACGAGAAGGATGGGCAAAACCCCGTCTTCGATGCGCTGACGTGCACGCTGCCGACCAACCGGCGCTTCGCGATCGTCGGCGCGCCGGAAACCGGCAAGACCACGCTCGTCCGCCTGCTTGCGGGCCTTCTGTCGCCCGACGAAGGCACCATCACACGCGGTGCGCGCCTCTCTTATCCCATCGGTTTCGGCGGCGGCTTCCGGCCGAACCTCACGGTGCGGCAGAACATCCGCTACATCTGCGATCTCTACGAGGCGGATGTCGGAGAGGTGTGCGAGTTCGTCGCGCGTGTCGGCGAGATCGGCCATTGCATGGACGAACAGTTCGTCGGCCTGACCTCGCGTGAACGCATTCACCTGAGTTTCGCGCTCAGTTACGCCGTGCCCTTCGACACCTATCTCGTCGACGGCATCATCGGCGCCGGCGATGACGTGTTCCGCGAGCGTTGTTCGACGATGCTCGACGGGCGCGCGGAGCAAGGCGGGATCATTCTCGCCACGCGGCATATTCGTGCGGCCGAACGCCATGCCGATTGCGGCTGTATCGTCGTCGATGGCCGACTCGAGTTTTTCGACGACATCGGCGATCTCGGCCGGCGATTTGCGTCGCTGCGCGAACGTACGCCCGAACCGACTCTGTCCTGAACCGACGCAACTTAGGCGCAACCTGTGCCGTAACGGGAGCGTGGATGCGCGCGGCCGGTGGCAGAGGATTTGCTCCATCGCGACGACGGCCGGTGGAAGGAAACCCTTGATGTTGCTGTGTATCGACGGTGGTAAGACAATCCGCGTGTTCCGCCTCGTCCAAAGCGAAACTGGTCCGGCGAAACGCGAGCGCGTCGGCGTCATTTCGAAAAAGGATTACGCCATCGGTGATGCCTTCGCTGGCCTCGATGCCGCGGACACGCGCGAGCTCAAGGACGCGATCGAGCTCTACCGCCAGCAGGAACGGCTCAAGACGCGCCTCGCCGTCCTGTCTTTCCCGGAAACGGTGAGGGCGGTGCTCGACCATGTCGATGCGACCGACGACGCGACCTTGCGCTGGCACGTCCGCACTGCGTTTTTCGAGGGCCTGCGCGTGATGCGAAAAGCGAACACAGAGAAGACAACGACGAACACACCGTCGCCGTTTCTCTGACCAATCAATTCCAGCGCGAGATCAGTTGCTGCAATTTTCTAGAACAGCGACAGGTCTCGCATGAAGCGACGTCAGGCTGACGTGGCGGACGCAGTTTGCGGCCATCGCACGAGTGCATGGCGTCCCTTGTCGGTCAGAGCGTAAAGACCGCGATCGACGCGATCGAACCAGCCATAGACATTGCTCTGCAAAATCTTCGGCGCATCGGGGATCGCGGGCTTGAGATCGCGCGGCCGGCCCGGTGCGACCGCGATTGCCGCCGCGCAGGCCAATGCTTGCTGGCGATAGTAGGTCATGATCGGGGCGCGCGAGCCGCCGCCGGGCGTCGGGTCGCCTAGTCGTCGCTTGTGCTCTTCCATCAGACGCGAGCGGCGCTTCGGATCGCGGCGCACGGGCGCAACGGGACTGCTTAGCACCTCAACGACACCATTTTCGGCGACGCCGAGCAATCCGAACCCAAGCCGGCGGCACAAAGCGCGCACGCGGGAATCGCGTTCGCGGCCGCGCCGGGACATGCGCACGGCAAGCCAAACTTCGTCGCACGCGCCAGCGCGTTCTACCGCCTGCAGCACGAGTTCGAGCGTGAAGGCGAGCTTTAGCTCACAGATGACGACAAGCGGTGGCGACGAGGGAGCAATGCCAACGACATCGCAGCCGCCGATCTCGCCTTTGGCCGCGAAGCCACGCGCTTCGAGAAAACGTTTTACCGGTCCGTAGAGCGTTGTCTCCACGCGCTCGGACTAGCATGTGGGAAGTGAGTCGGCGATCTAAAGCATGTCCCGCCGAAGTGTATGCGGTTCGGCGATCGGGACCTGCTCCGATCGCAAGGGAAATTCGGCTTCGAGCGACCACGGGCCGCCAAGGTAGCGCCAGAGCAGAACGCCTGTCGCCTCTCCCGCCCACGGCGCAAAACCAGCCGAGAGCCTGGCAAGCAGCACTTTCGCGGTTTCCGGCGAAACCTTGTTCTGGATCGTTACATGCGGCCGGAAACCGCCGGCATCCTGCGCGGTGAGCGCTCCATCGAAGGCTCGCGCAACCTCTTGCCTTATGATCCCGAGTTCCGGCGCGCGCACCTCGAACGCAACGCCACGCCCGAGTGACCGCAAGCTGGCAAAGGCAAGCGCGCACGGCCGATGTTTTGCCGTCGCTGCGCGTAAAGCATGCATCACGTCGCCAAGGCGATCGCCCGGCAGCGCGTGAAACAACGTCAGATGGGCGGGGATGAAATTCCGCTCGGGCGGAAAATGCGCGCGACGGAGATCGTCGAGGATCGAGAATGTCGCAGGATCGAATTTCGCCGTGACGATGAGCGGCGCACTTTGCGGATCGCGCGCGCGTGTCACCCCAGTAAGGCCAACGAGCGCGCGCGAAAAAGCTTAGGCCCCAACGACGTCGAGATCGACCTTCACATTGTTTCGGGTCGCGTGGGAATACGGGCAGATCTGCTCGTGCGTCGCATCGACCAGCTTCTTCAGTTCTGCCGTCGGCATCGACTTGTCTTCGACGTGCATCTTCACTTCGAGGCCGAAGCCACCACCATCACGCGGTCCGATCGACACGTCGCATTTGATGATGGCGCCTGTGGCGTCCTTCTTCTGCTGCTTGGCGATGAAATCGAGCGCACCACCGAAGCAGGCAGCATAGCCGGCTGCGAACAGATGTTCCGGCGTCGACGTGTTGGGCTTGCCCGGCCCACCCATCGCCTTCGGCACCGACAGGTCAACCGACACCGAGCCGTCGTCGGCGGCCGTGTGGCCATTGCGCCCGCCCTTGGCGGTCGCGCTGGCGGTGAACAGCGGCTTGATCGTATCGACCATCTACAGTCTCTCCTCAGGTTTGGCCGTCATGGCCACGCACCATCTAGGTCTCGTCGCCGCAAAAGGCGATACGCAGCATGTTCGTCGCGCCCGGCGTCCCGAACGGCACGCCCGCGACGATGATGATGCGGTCGCCCTGCTTCGAGAAGCCTTCTCGATTGGCGAATTTGGCCGCGCGGCGCGCCATATCATCGAGATCGTCGGCGTCTTTCGTGACGACGGCATGAACACCCCAGACCATCGACAGACGGCGCGCCGTGTCACGCTTCGGCGTCAGCGCCAGGATCGGTGGTGCGGGCCGTTCGCGCGCGATGCGGAACGCCGTCGAACCCGATGCGGTCCAGGCACAGACCGCTTTCAGTTCGAGCGTCTCGACGACATCGCGCGTCGCTACGGCGATGGCGTCGGCGCCTGTCGGCGTCGGCGCGGCCGGCCGTTGTGCGGAGATGATCGAGCGGTAATAGCCATCGGTCTCGACCTCTTCAGCGATACGATTCATCGTCTCGACGGCTTCGACCGGAAATTGTCCCGCCGCGCTCTCGGCCGACAGCATGATTGCGTCGGCGCCCTCGTAGACGGCGGTTGCGACATCGGAGACTTCCGCGCGCGTCGGCACCGGCGACGAGATCATCGATTCCAGCATCTGCGTCGCGACGACGACCGGCTTGCCCATCACGCGCGACATGCGCGTCATGCGCTTCTGGATACCCGGCACTTTTTCGAGCGGCATTTCGACGCCGAGATCGCCACGCGCGACCATGAGCGCATCCGCGATATCGATGATCTCTTCGAGCCGTGCGATGGCCTGCGGCTTCTCGATTTTCGCGAGCACGAGCGCGCGCCCGCGTGCAATTTTCTTCACTTCGGCAATGTCGGCGGCGCGCTGCACGAAGGACACTGCGACCCAATCGACGCCGGCCTCAAGACCCGCTTCGAGATCGGATCGATCCTTTGGCGTCATCGCGGAAACGGGAATTTCGGTATGCGGCAGGCTCACGCCCTTGCGGTTCGAGATGCGGCCCGGCACTTCGACGATGGTCTTTGCATGATCGGGCGATGCCTCGACGACGCGTAAACGGATCTTTCCGTCGTCGATCAGCACGAGATGATCGGCCGCGAGCGCACGCAAGATTTCCGGATGTGGGAGATAGACCCGCGACGCATCTCCCGGGGCTTCGTTCGCGTCGAGTGTGAACGTCTCCCCCTTGACGAGGAGCGCGCCGCCGTCCGCGAATGTGCCGACCCGCAGTTTCGGTCCCTGCAGGTCGAGCAGGATGCCAATGGGGCGGCCGGTCTCCGCCTCGACAGCGCGGATCATCGCGATGCGCTCGCGCATGCCGTCGTGATCGGCATGGCTCATGTTGATGCGGAACATGTCCGCGCCGGCGCGGTGCAGCGCGGCGATCGTCTCTTCGGTCGCGGACGCCGGCCCGAGTGTCGCCAGAATCTTGCAACGTCTCAGGCGACGCATGCGCCACCCTTCCAACTTGGAGGCAAAAAGATCACGGGCGCGTCTGACCCGGATCGGTCAATTGTACCGTCCACGCACGCGCATCCTTGCCAGTGTCGATCTCGAAGAATCCCGTCCGGTCGAAGCCGCGTGCAAAGCAATCCTCGCGGCCGTCGATGCGAAACTCGCGGTCGCGCGTGCACATAAAGGCTTTGCCTTTCCATTCGCCGCCGCGCTCGTCCATCGCATAGACGTAGTAGAATTGCGCCGCGAGTGGGCCGCGCAGCAGCGTCTCGCAGGCGCTGGATTTCAGGTTCCACCAGCCCTCGCTGACCCACGCCTGCCCGTCCGTATAGGACAGCGCGACGCTGATGCGGTTCGGCGTGTTGTTGCACATGCGGAAATCCGCATGCGCGACGCCTTCGCCCGCAAGCATTGCGGACGCGACGAAAAAGGCAGTGGCGAAGAAACGCTTCATGGCGCGGATTTGATGAGGGTTGGCGGTGGCGGAACACTGACAGGGCGCCGGTTCGCTCCGGCCTGCGACGCAGCGGTTCACGGAGCGCAGGCAGACCACGGACCCCGCCGTTTGTCCACCGCGACCAAAACCTTTGCGGTGACCCCTACCAGCCGTAGCGAAAACCGCCCTTGCCGCTGTAGATGCGCGCCTCGCGTGACAGGTTCGCCTCTGCGCTGACGAAGAGCGCCGCACGGGCCGAGAACGTAAGTTGCGCCCCACCTTTCAGTCGCAACGTATCGCGGGCATCACGCGCGCCATAAACGGTCTGCGGCAGGCCGGGGAAGATCGCGAGATAGGACGTGTTCGTGCGGGTCACCGCAAAATCGTGGACGAGCGACACCTGCGCCCACGGCGTCAGCGTCGCCTGCCCCATGCGAAGCCGCGTCTCGGCGCGGAAGCCGATCTCGACCGGCACCGAACGCACTGTGTTTTGCAGGAAGGCGAGGCCCAGCACGCCGGCACCGCCGGCCGATACGCTCGTCTCGACATAAGGATTCGATGTGAGCGTCGCGGCGCTCATCGCCACGAACGGCGTGATCGAGCCGACGCCAAGATCGATGAGCTTTCCAGCTTCGAAGCGTACGCGAACCTCTCGGCTGGAGAACGAGCCGCTCTCTTGCTCCGCCGGAAGCGACGCGACGGCGACGGTGCGTTTCGTCGCCGTCGAATAGGCGGCGTAACCGGCCGTCGCCGAGCCGTAGAAGCCGTTTGCCGTGAAGCCCGTGTACATCGCGGCGTGGAAGCCGGAATTCGAACCGCTCGTCTGCCGGTCGGACACCGAGAAATTGCCGATCGAATAGCCGCCGGCCATGCCGAGCAGCAGGTTGCGACCGAGTTGCGCATCGACGCCGACCGCACCACCACCGACTTGGGCCTTCTGCGCGGCACTGCCGTCCGTGACGTTACCCTTGATCGAACCCTGCGAACCGAAGCCGGAAATCCACATTCGCACGGTGCGGTCGACAGGCGGCGGCGGTGGCGGGGGCGGCCGCACCTGAATCTGTCCTGCATACCAGCCGGGACCACGGCTCGGCGGTGCATACGCTAGCGGCGAATAGAGCGTGATGCCGTTGGGGTCGACAGTTTCGCGCGAACGCCAGAAGGCCTGCTGATCCGCAATCGTGTCCTGAAACAGCGATCCCTGGCGCAATGCCACAGACTTCGCGGCGGTGAGGCCATCACCCGCAATTTGCGTAAAGCCGTCCTGCATTTGCGCCGGCGTCAACGCATTGAGTCCGAGGATGAGATTGCCGCCCGCCGTACTCAACGGCGTCACTGGCGCTTGCGCGATCATGGTTGCGGCGGCGAGCTGGTTCCGGTTGCGCGCGAAATCGCGGAAATCGTATTGCGCGAGCGTGACCGAGAGGTCGGTCCCCGTCAGCGCGAAGATCGGCAGGAATTTCGGGATGTCCGTCGTGATCGTCGCGAAGCGCCCTGAAACGACGCCGCCGCTCGTGAGCAGCGTGTAGCGCGTGCCGGTCGCATAGCCGCTCGTCGCGGTACCATGCAGGACGAGCGCGCCGCCGAGCACCGCATCGCCGCCGACTGCGATCGCGCCGCTCGTACCATCCGGCGCGATATTCAGGGTCGTGCGGGAACCGGCGGCGAATGTTGCGTCGCCGAGAACGGAAAGCGTGCCCGTGCCGGTCGGCGTGAGAGACAGCGTGCCACTCGTCGTCAGCGTGCCGACGGTCGAGCCGGTCGCGTTCTGCCATGCGCCGAAATTGTTGACGATGGTCGTCGCGCGGCCGGCGACCGCGCCATCGAACAGGCCGCCGACGTTGTTGGTGATCGAAATCGCGCCGAGGCCGGCCGAGATGGCCGTGCCCTGCATGCCGAGAATGGTGCCGTAATTGTTGACGGTCTCGGAGCCGACGCCGAGCGAAAGGCTGAGGCCGG
This sequence comes from Beijerinckiaceae bacterium, assembly GCA_965246795.1. Lineage (GTDB taxonomy): Bacteria > Pseudomonadota > Alphaproteobacteria > Rhizobiales > Beijerinckiaceae > JAJXWB01. The sequence continues at coordinate 163,534 of CBDFFN010000013.1, forward strand.
TCGAGCCGGTGCCGACGATCCTGCCGTTGTTGTTGAGGATGCCGTAGGCGCCATTGCTGATGATCTCCACGCCGATGGCGCCCGTCACCGTCGCCGACGATCCGATGTCGATCTGCGAATAGCCGATGTTGGAGCGCGACGAGACGCCCGCGCGGCTTACGCCGGTGACATCGCCGTTGACAGTGACGCCGATCGTATCGAAGCCGGTCGTCGTCGCGGCGACGCCGTATCCGTTGCCGGACAACGGACCGGAGCGCACATTGACCGTGAGGTTGCCGCCCGTGGAGGTCGCGGCGAGGCCGTCGGTTGTGATGCCGGAGCAGACATAGTCGTTGACTGTCGGATTGCCGGCTCGGCACGAGGCAGCCGCCGGCAAGGCGAGCGCGATCAGCGCCAGGGACGCCACAGCGGCGACGACCGGCCATCGAGTTGATACTGGCAGACGAACCGCCGCGCGCAAAAGAATACTCCTCGACGGAGCATGGTGAGCGTGCGCTTAAGGTGACGTAAGATTTCTGGGTTAACGACCGTTTACGACGGGCGCTCGACGATGAGAGACCTGCGTGTCCTCGGCGCGCTTTAAGTCACGAGCGACGACCGGCGTCCCAGGGCGATCGGGATGGCGAGCAACGCGATGACGATGACGCCGGTCATCAGCTTCAGGTTCGATGGCGCGAGGCCGAGAGCAAGCGCAAGACTCACAAGCTGGAAATAGACGGCGGCCCCGATAACGGGCGCCGCGATCTGCCGGGCCAACGTACGACGCCCGACAATCTGCTCGCCGATGATGAGCGATGCGAGGCCGTTCACGACGACACCGACGCCCATCCACGCATCCGCGAACGCCTGGTTTTGCGCGACGAGCGAGCCGGCGAGGCCTGCGAGCCCGCCTGCGAGCGCAAGCCCGAGCAGCGTGTAGCGCGCAACCGACAAGCCCTGCGCCCGCGCCATAGACTGGCTCGCGCCGACGGCGCGCATCGCCATGCCGATCTCGGTTCGCAGGAACCAGAGGAAGGCAATCACGCACGCGAGGACGAGCGATGCAACGACGAAAATGCGGCCGGACAGATCGCCCGATCGCGCGCCAAGCATCACCTGAAACAGATCGCTCGTCGTGTAGAGCGAGGTGTTCGGCTTCCCCATGACAGCGATATCGATGGAGAAGAGCATCGTCAGCACGAGAATGCCGCAGAGCAACGTGTTGAGGCGCAGCGTCAGATGCAGTGTCGCGGTCGCCAGTCCCGCGAGAGCACCGGCAAGAAACCCCGCCAATGACGCGATGACGGGATCAAAACCTTTGACCAGCGCAACCGCCGTCACTGCGCCGCCGAACGGAAACGCGCCTTCGGACGTCAGATCTGGAAACGCCAAGATGCGGAACGGGATCATGATCGCCAGCGTCACGAAAGCGTAGATCGCACCTTGCAGCGCCGAAACCGGCACAAGATTTATGAACGTGTCGACGAAACTCAAGCGAGCACCATGCGATCGCTGGCGAGATGGAAGCGTTCGACGAGCGCGGGCACCGTCAGCGCCGCCTTCTCCGCATCACGGGCCTCGAAGATGATGCGCCCGGCACGCATCATCACGAGTCGGTTTCCCGCGCTGATCGCGTGTTCCATGTTGTGCGTGACCATGAGCGCGGAGATGCCGTTGTCCGCGATGGCCCTGACGCTCGCCTGCATCACGAGATCGGCGGTGCGTGGATCGAGCGCCGCCGTATGCTCGTCGAGGAGAAGCAGGATGGGATTCGCACTGACGGCCATCGCGAGCGACAGCGACTGGCGCTGTCCGCCCGAGAGAAGATCGACATGCTGGTCGAGCCGATCTTCGAGCCCGAGACGGAGCCGCGAAAGCTGTTCGCGGAAGCGCTCGCGCCCGGCGGAAGACAGGCCAAGCCGGAACGTGTTGCGGCGACCGCGACGCGCGGCGAGCGCCATGTTCTCCTCGACGCTCATGCCGGCGGCAGTTCCGAGCAGCGGGTCCTGAAAAACCCGCGCGACTTTTTTTGCGCGCCGGAATACGGGTTCCGCGGTTACATCAGCGCCCGCGATCGCGACGCGGCCGGCATCGAGCGCGATCTCGCCCGCGACCGTGTTCAACAGCGTCGATTTGCCTGCGCCATTGCTGCCGATGATCGTGACGAAATCGCCAGGCTCGACGCGCAAGGAGACGCCATCGAGCGCGACACGCTCGTTCGGCCCGCCGCAACCAAAACTCTTGCGTGCGTCGCGAACGTCGAGCGCGGCGCTCTCGCTATTCGACGACACAATTGCAGGATGCGAGCGAAGCCGGCAGCGTCAGGTTCATCGCCTTCAATCGACGACCGTCGATGACAGGCGAATGGTCGGCGGCGACCGGCCGGTAGTTCGGCAGGTCCGAAGGTTTTGCGCCATCGAGAATTTTCGCGGCGAGCTCGCCGGCCTGCCGTCCGACCTTGTTCCATGACACGGAAAACGCGGCCAGCACGACGTGATCCTGCGCACCCTGCGGCGACGAAGAGATCACCGGAATCTTCATGCGATCCGCCGCGGCGGCGAGCGCCGGCAACGCCGGCATGATGAGGCTCGACGGGATGGCGTAGATGAGATCGACGCCAACAAGCGCGGCGGCGCGCTGTGCGATGTCGTTGACGGTATCGACACTCACCGGCTTGAACGTGACGCCCATGCGCTTCGCAGCCGCCTCCGCAACATCCTTGCCGACGACATCGTTCGCGTCGCCCGGATTATAAAGCATGCCAAAAGACTTCACGTCGCCGAGCAATTGTTTCGCGAAACCGATGACGGCATCCATCGACTGCTGGTTCGAAGCGCCGACGTAGCGCGCCGAACCATGATCCCAATCTGGGACGAGACCCGCCTGCACGGGATCGGTGACGGGCGCAAAGACGATCGGCAGCGACTGATTGCGCACGACCTTTGTCGAGGCCTGCGTCATCGGCGTTGTCACCGTAAGCATCAGGTCCGGCTTGGCGGCTTCGAGTTTCGCAAGCACCTGCGGAACAAGCGACGGATCGAAGTTGCAATCGCTGTAATCGTAGGCGACTTTACCTTCGCCATAGCCGCGATCACTGAGCGCGCTTTTGAAGCCCTCGATGACCTGCTGCAGCGAACCATGCGGCCCGAAATTGGCGATGGCGATGCGTTTGGGCTCCGCCGCCTGCGATGCAAATGACGTCGCGGCGATGATGCCTGCAAGTGCGAGAATGCGTACGAAATGCTTCCGTCGTGTCGTCGATTGGCGCAAGCACTCTCTCCTCAAACGAAGTCGATCGGGTTTCGGACACCTGACGCCACGCGGACCGACCGCAGTGTCGAGCGAAACATTTCCGTGCCCGACACGCCAATGGCGGGCTGGCGCTTTTGGGTAGCAAGATACGAGCCGTCTGTACCATGCGCCTCGACCTCGGCGACCGCATGGTCGAGAGATGGATCGGCGATAAGCCGCCCGCGCGTACGATCGAGACCGAGCGTGGCGAGCGCGCATGTCACCATCGTGTTGACGTTGCGCGGGTAAAGGGACGCGATGCCGCGCACCGGGCCGTCATAGACTGTCGTCTCCGTCGCGATGCGGACAGGGTCGATCGTCGTATCGCTGAAATCGATGTTTTTCGGATGCTTCCGAAACGTGATCGTCACCTCCTTCCACATCGCGCGGGAGGCGACGAGCCCCTCTGTGCCGACGAGCGCGCCGCTCGGAATGAATATCGAGCGGTTGTGATGCGCAGCTGCGGAGACGAGAGTGTCGCGAAGATCGTCGTCGGCGAGCGCGGTGACCGACAGCGGCATGTAATCCGCGCACTCGAGAAACGCCGTTCCGTATTCGCGCGAGATTGCAGGATGCGCCGCCTCAACGATCAGGTCGGGCGAAAACGACGCGAAATCTTCGAGCTTTGCCGCATGCGCGGACATCAAAATTCCGTCAGGGATGCGTCCCGACCGCGTGTGAACGAACGCAAGTTCCAACGTGCCATCGCTGCAGGCCAAAATCTCGCGGGCGAGACCCGCGCCGATAAAACCTAGTCCGACGATGCCAATGCGTTTCGCCACGTTGCAGAAAACCCTTCAGGTCCGTGTGGACCCGCATCTTAGCTGCATCAGTTCGGCGGTGCGACAAACCGCTCAAATCCCTGCAAATCATGCACTTGCTGCGGGATGAATAGAGTCGTGAAAGTTTTCCACGAAAATATCGGACATCCTTCCAAGATCAGATGTAGGGTTGGATCACAAGAAAGTCGGAAAGCTTAGTCAGATATACTGGCGTCCGCTCGACCGGCGTCATTCACGAAACTTGCACGAGACTTCACGAAATGCATTTGCGTCTGCCGCTCTTCCTTGCTGCTCTCTCGATCACCTCGCCTGTTCTGGCTGCCCAGCCTTACGACGGCGATTGGACCCTGAGCGCCTCAACACGCGACGGGACGTGCTCCGCCTACACGTTCGAGGTCGGCATCGTCGATGGCCGCATCCAGACGCCGTCCGGCGTGATGATCTCCGGTTCGGGCCAAGTCTCGCCGAAAGGCCGCATCGCGGTCACCTTTGTCGCGGGCTCAAATGCCATCAATGCTTCGGGTCAGGCGTCCAACGCCACCGCATCCGGCCGTTGGGAAGCGCCGACGCTCGCCTGCTCCGGCTCGTGGAGCGCGCAGCGTCGCTGAGGCTTATGAGCTTCGGCCAACATAGTCCGGCACGCCAAACCGTTATTTGAAAGTTTGGATGGTCGAGACGTTTTGGCTTCGCGTGCTTCCGCGCACGAGACGATCCGCATGTGCGCAGGCATCAGCCGCTGTGTCTCAGAGAAGTGCTTCGATATCGCGTTTCAGGCTATCGGGCGTCGTAATGGGCATGTAGCGACCGACGACTGTGCCTTGGCGGTCGACCAAAAACTTCGTGAAATTCCATTTAATCGACGAACCCAACAGGCCCGACTTTGCCTTCTGAAGATACGCGAAAAGCGGATGCGCACTGCTACCGTTGACATCGACCTTCGCAAACATTGGGAATGTCACACCATAGGTGCGATCGCAGAAGGCGCCGATCTCGGCGGCATCGCCCGGCTCTTGCTTGCCGAACTGGTTGCAAGGAAACCCCAGAACCGAAAGACCCCGTGCGACATAGTCCTGATGCAGGGTCTCAAGCCCTTTGTACTGTGGCGTGAAACCGCAGGCGCTTGCCGTGTTCACGACCAGAAGCACCCTACCCTCGAAATCACGAAGGCGAACCTCGTCGCCCGCGAGCGAAATGGCCGAAAACTCGTAGATGTTCGACATTGATTTCTCGCCATTGCGTAATGCGTTGGGTGTCGTCCCTTTACAGTAAAATCGCCGATTTTTCTCTCGTGTTGTGCGGTGCCACTTCACACGAAAGCCAGAGACTTGTTTTCTCACCGAAAGCAACGAGCTTACGGACATGACGTCATCTGGTCTCGCCGCGGCAGTTCGTCCGCCCCCGGTCATCCCGTTCGACAACAGCTATGCCCGCCTTCCGGACGCATTCCACGAACGTGTTCCGCCGGCGCCGGTCGCGGCACCAAAACTCTTGCGCCTCAATGAGGCTCTCGCCCGGCAGTTGGGCATCGACCCCGACTCACTGAAGAGCCCGCAAGGCGTCGACATTCTCGCAGGCAATAAGGTCGCAACCGGATCGGAGCCGATCGCACTCGCCTATGCCGGCCACCAGTTCGGGCATTTCGTGCCGCAACTCGGCGATGGTCGCGCCGTGCTGCTCGGCGAAGTGATCGACACCTCTGGGCGCCGTTTTGACCTGCAATTGAAGGGCTCGGGGCCAACTCCGTTTTCGCGGCGTGGCGACGGGCGCGCCGCGCTCGGGCCTGTTCTTCGCGAATATATCGTCAGCGAAGCTATGGCCGCGCTCGGCATCCCAACAACGCGATCTCTTGCGGCCGTTCTGACCGGGGAAGAAGTTGTTCGGGAACGTATCTTACCGGGCGGCGTGCTGACGCGCGTGGCATCCAGCCATCTGCGCGTCGGTACGTTTCAGTATTTTGCGGCGCGTCAGGATGCGGAAAACCTGCGCCACCTCGCCGAGTACGCGATCGACCGGCACTATCCCGACGCACGCCAGGCAGAAAACCCCTATCGCGCCTTCTTCGCGGCCGTCGTAAACGGCCTCGCCGATCTCGTCGCGCGCTGGATGCAGGTCGGCTTCATTCATGGCGTCCTCAACACGGACAACACATCGATCGCAGCTGAGACGATCGACTATGGGCCCTGCGCCTTCATGGACGCGTATCATCCGGACAAGGTTTTCAGTTCGATCGACCAGTCTGGTCGCTACGCCTTCGCAAACCAGCCCGGGATCATGAAATGGAATCTTGCGCGATTGGCCGAGACGCTGTTGACGCTGTTCTCTGACAACGAACAAAAGGCTGTCGCGGTCGCGAACGAAGCGCTCGAGTCTTTCAATGGCCGGTATCTCGATGCCTACGCAGCCGGCATGGGCCGGAAGCTTGGTTTCGCGAGGTCTCAAGAAGGTGACGCAGCGCTTGTTCAAGACCTGTTGCAGCGTATGGCAGAGCAGCAGGCCGATTTCACGGCGACGTTTCGCGCGCTGTGCGAGGCGTCTGCCGATCCAGCCCGCGACGAAGACGTTCGGGCTGCATTTGCCGACCGCGGCGCTTATGACGACTGGGCGCCGCGCTGGCGGGCGCGTCTCGCGCAGGAAAGCGAAACGCCGGAGGTACGAAGCGCGCGCATGCGCTCGGTCAATCCGATGTACATCCCACGCAATCACCGGATCGAGGAAGCGATCCGAGAGGCGGAAGCCGGGCGGTACGAAGCGTTTCACCGACTGAACGAAGTATTGGCGCGGCCCTATGAAGATCAGCCAGACGTCGTTCAATATGCGCTACCGCCAGCATCGCATGAGGAAGTGTTGCAAACGTTCTGCGGAACCTGAAGATCGCGACGCAAGCTGACTGATCGCCGGAAAAAGCCAGCGTCGGGAGCAGCGCAGGCTTCCATCAAGCCGAATACCTGAGCTCGTGCGAACACTTCGCCAGACGGCGGCGAAGATCGTTCTGGCGATCTAGCATCCTGCCGACGCCTGTTGGCGACACTCGGATATCAACGAAAGCATTGCGCCGCGGCGCAGTGATCCTCGATCAGTTTCGGAAGATCGACGCCGATCGGCAGTCCGTCGACGACCCGCCATTGCCCCGCGATCATCACACGGTCGGCGCGATGCGCGCCGCAGAGCACGAGTGCCGCAAGCGGATCGTGCGCGCCCGAGAAGCGCAACTCGTCCAGCGTGAACATCGCGAGATCGGCCTGCATGCCGGGCGCGATGCGGCCGATGTCCGTGCGGCCGATGCAGCGCGCCGAGCCTTCCGTCGCCCAGCGCAACACGTCACGATGGCTGATGGCGTCGGCGCCATAGCGCAGGCGGCCGATCATCAGCGCGTGTCGCGCCGCTTCCATCATGTTGGAGCTGTCGTTCGAGGCTGAGCCATCGACGCCGAGACCGACAGGCACGCCGGCCGCTTCGAGTTCGCGCGTACGGCAGATGCCGGATGCGAGCACCATGTTGGAGGCCGCGCAATGACAGACGCCCACGCCGTGTCTGCCGAGCGTCGCGATATCGGCGTCGTCGAAATGGATGCCATGCGCGAGCCAGGTGCGCGGTTCGAGCCAGCCCGTCTGGTCAAGGATGTCGACGGGGCGACACCCATAGATCTCGCGCGCAAAATTCTCCTCATCGATCGTCTCGGCGAGATGCGTATGCAGCGGACAATCGAAATGCCGCGCGAGGTCGGCGGTCTTTCGCATGAGATCGCGCGTAACGGAAAACGGCGAGCAGGGCGCGAGCCCGATCTGCACCATGCTGCCCGGCGCAGGATCGTGAAACAGTTTCAGCACGCGCTCGCTGTCGGCGAGAACGTCGTCCTCGTCTTCGCAAAGCTCGTCGGGCGGCAGTCCGCCATCCTTCTGCGTCAGGTTCATCGAGCCGCGTGTCGCTGTCAGACGCATGCCTAGCGCGCGCGCTTCCTCGACTTCGATGTCGATGCAACGGCCGAGTGGTCCGGCAAAAATGTAGTGATGGTCGGCCGCCGTCGTGCAGCCCGACATCAGAAGCTCGACGAGCGCGAGCCGCGCACCGAGACGGAAGGTTTCCGGCGTGAGCCGCGCCCAGATCGGATAGAGCGCCTGCAACCATGGAAAGAGCGGCTTGTCGATCGCGGCGGGATGGGCGCGCGTCAGCGTCTGGTAGAAATGGTGATGCGTGTTGACGAGCCCTGGCAGCACAACATGCGCGGAGGCGTCGAACACGCCGTCGTACGTCGCGGCCGGAGTTTTCCCGCGTGGCACAAGTTCGGCGATCGTACTGCCTTCCACGACAAGACCATTTTCGGCGCCCTCGGCGAGAATCGCGCGGGGATGCCTGATCCAGATGCGCGGTGGTGCATGCTGTGGTGAAGCCGCCATCGGGCAAAGTCTAAGCGACCGAGATGCCGACGTGAATGGTTTGAAAGATGCATTTTCGTACGTCGGCGCAGGGCTTGCGTGGCACCGGAAATGCATCGTTACAAATCTGCAATCCGAGGACGGTGATGGCCGAGCCTGTCGACGAAATTCTCCCAGCCCGCGATCTCGCGGCCTTCGGCCTTCAGCACGTTCTCGTCATGGCGGCCTCGCCGATCACGAGCGTCTTCCTCGTTAGTCGCGCGTTGAATCTCGACGCCGCGCTGAGCCTCAATCTGATCAGCGCCACCTTTCTCGTCTGCGGCCTCGGCTCGATCCTGCAGAGTTTTGGGCCTTACGGCTTCGGCGCACGCCTACCGTTCATCATGGTGCCCGGCGGGGCGCCGATCGCGATCTTCCTCCTCATCGCGCAGCAGACCAACGTGCAGACCGCTGTCGGCGCCGTCATCCTCACAGGCATCGCCTATTTCGTCATCCTGCCGATTTTCTCACGCTGCCTGCGCTTCTTTCCGCCGCTGGTCATCGGCACAATGCTCCTTCTCGTCGGCATCAACCTCGTGCGCATTTACGGTGGTATTGCGGGCGGGCAAGCCAATACGCCGAACTTCGGTGCGCCCGCGAATGTGCTGCTGGCGCTTACGACGATTGCGTTGACCGTAATTTTCGCACGCGTGTTGCGGGGTTATTTCGGGCAGCTCTCGGTGCTGTTCGGTCTTCTCGGCGGCACCATTGTCGGCGCAGTGACAGGCAACATGGCCTTCGACAAGATACTGCCCGGCCCGGTCCTGAGTTTTCCGACGCTGCTGCCGTTCGGCGTGCCGCAATTCGATCTCTGGGCCGCCGTGCCGCTGATCGTCTTCAGTATCATCTCGATGGCGGAAGCGACAGGCCAGACGGTTGCTGTCGCCGATGCTGTTAACAAGCCGATCGACGTTCGGCGTGACGTCCCGAGGACCATTCGCGGCGACGCGTTGATGTCGCTGATCGGCGGTCTTTTCGGCACGTCGTTGATCATCACCAGCGGCGAGAATATCGGCATCATCCGCGCGACGGGCGTCCGTTCGCGCTATGTCACGGCTGTGTCCGGTGTCATCCTCGTCGTGTTGGCGCTCTTCGCGCCGCTCGGACGGCTCGTCTACGCCGTACCAGGTGCCGTCGTCGCGGGGACGGCCGTGATCGTTTTCTGCATCATTGCCGTCATCGCCGTCGACATGCTCCGCAAGGTCGATCTGCGCGAGCACGGCAATCTGTTCACGCTGGCTGCCGGTCTCGCGATGGGGCTGCTGCCGATCCTCGTGCCCGGCCTTTACGCCAAATTCCCGACTGCGGCGCAGACAATTCTTGGCAACGGGCTCGCTGCGGGTACGATCACCGCCGTGCTCGTCAATCTCATGTTCCACGGCGTCGTGGCGACGACACCGCCGCAGCCGGCGACAGCACTCGAGAACACCGCGCCCGAACCTCTCGTGAGTCGCCCATCGCTGTGACGTCGCGCACGGACGGGGGCGAAACAGCGGTGGATTGCGACGCACTATCCGGCGCAAGGCTCCTGCTCGCGCCGGCAAAAATGATGCTGCCGAACGGGGTGGTCGAGGACTATGCCGCTGTCGTCGAGAATGGGGCTTTCTCGGCGGTCGGACCTCGGGCCGAGATTGCGGCCGCGCATCCCGATCTTGTGCCCGTCGAGATGTCGGACATCCTCATGATGCCGGGCTTCGTCGACGCGCATCACCATCTCACGCAGAGTTTCGGCAAGGCGCTGGCCTTCGGTGAACCTTCAGAAATCTTTCGTCGCGTCTGGGTGCCGCTCGAAGGCGCACTCGACGACGACCTCGTCTATCTCGCCTCGAAGCTCGCATCGCTCGAAGCGTTGCGTGGTGGTTTCACGACCGTCGTCGATGCGGGCACACGCGCGAAAGGCGACGCCTCGTCTATCGCGAAAGCGACCGACGAGGCGGGCCTGCGCTGCGTGCTCGGCTACATCTGCAACGACCGCGGCCGCGAGAGCGAGGGTGCCGCGATCTTGGCGCGCGCCAACGCCCATCTCGATCGCTACGAGGGCTCCGCGCTCGTGCATGCTTCGCTTGCGATCGCGATCCCTGAAGCCGCGAGCGATACAATGCTCGGCGATGTCAGCCGGCTCTGCGCGAAACGCGGCGCGATCTTCCAGACGCATATCAACGAGCATCTCGCCGCCATCGAGCGCTCGTTGATCGAGCGTGGCCTGCGTCCGTTCGAGGTGCTCGACAAGGTCGGCGCGCTCGGGCCGCAGACGCTGATCGCACACGCCACTCTGATGACGCCGCGCGAGATGCGGCGGCTCGCGGAGACCGATACGGCCGTTGCCTACAATCCCGTGGCGACGCAGTGGAAGGGCAATGCGTCCTGCGCCGCCGAGACGATGTATGAGATGGGTATCCGTTTCGGCATCGGCACTGACGGCACCCGCAGCGATGGCTTCCGCCTCGTCGATGCGGCCGAGGCGCTGCAGCGCACGGCGTTCGGCATGCCGGTCGGCGATTTCTCCTGCGGCGGCGGCTGGATATGGATGGACCACGCGACGCGCGCCGGCGCGGACGCGGTCGGGCTCAAAGGCATCACCGGCGCCATCGCACCGGGCCTTCGCGCCGATTATTTGCTCGTTGATCTCGCCGTGCCGGAATTGCAGCCGTCGTGGGACCTTACGTGGGAACTCGTGCGTCTCGGCAACAAGGACCAGATCGTCGCCGTTGTCGTCGACGGCAAGTTGCGGCTGTGGCAAGGATGGCCTGTGGATTGGGATGGTCGTGCATTGATGCGTGAGGTCGCGACCGTCACGTCCGCTGCCGTGGCGGCCGCGCCCATCCACCGCGTGCATCCCGTCTCCGCCGAGCATCGCCGCCTGCATCCGCCGCGAGAACGATGACCGGCGTCGATGTTCTGCTTGCGCTCACCGTCGTCATCGCATCGCTCGTGCAAGCGACGACCGGTATCGGCTTCGCGCTGATCGTCGCGCCGGTCTGGGCGATCCTGCGGCCCGAACTTCTGCCCGGTGCGCTGCTCATCCTGATGATCCCGCTCAATGCCTGGGTGGCGTGGAACGAGCGCGGCCACATCGATCGTCACGGCGTTGGCTGGATCACCGCCGGCCGTGTCGGCGGCGCGATCGTCGCTCTGTGGGTTCTCGCGAATGTTTCGTTGCGCGGCCTCAGTCTGCTCATCGGCATTTCGACGCTCGCCGCCGTCGCAGCATCGCTGCTCGCGCCGAAGTTTCGCCCGAACCGCACCGCCTTCGCGACGGCCGGCGCGGTGACGGGCGTCACCGAAACCGCGACCGGCATCGGCGGACCGCCGCTCGCGCTCGTCTTCCAGCACGAGCCGCCATCGTCGCTGCGCGCCAATGTCGCGCTGTGCTTTCTTATCGGCGAATTGCTGTCGATCGCCATGCTTGTGCCGACGGGGCTGATTTCGGGCGCGCAGGTTTGGGCGGCATTCGTTTCGCTACCGCTGCTGATTGCAGGCATTCTTCTCAGCCTGCCGCTGCGATCGCGGCTCGATCATCGCACGCTACGAATCGCGGTTCTCGCCTTTGCGGCCGCATCATCGGTCTGGATCGTCGCCCGCGCTTTGTAAGCACGCGTCGGCCACCTGCCGGAAGATGCGGTCCGGCGCGAAGGGTGTTGCCGTAAGCCGTGCGCCTGTCGCATCGCGAATCGCATTGCCGAGCGCCGCCGCGACCGGATTGAACGGCGCCTCGCTCATGCCTTTTGCGCCGAGCGGTCCGATCGTGTCGAACGTGTTGGCAAAGATAACCTTCGTAAGGGGAACATCCGCAATCGCGGGAATATGGTAGTTGCGGAAAGTGCGCGTCTCGACTTCGCCGGTTTCACTTATACGATAGTCCTCGTAGAGAGCCGCGCCGATTGCCTGCGCCACGCCGCCTTCGATTTGTGCGCGGCATTGCCTCGGATTGATGAGGTGTCCAGCATCGGCCGCGTGAATACTGCGCATGATGCGGACTTCGCCAGTTTGTGGATGCACCGCGACGCGAAACGCCTGCACGTTGAACGCAACCGAACGCGCGATGCCGTCGCTGGTGCCGTGCGCCTCGAGCGGGCCGTCGCTGCCCTTTTCCGCCACCATCGCCGCCAGTGCCGTCGCGGCTCTGTGCGTCGCCATGCCGGCCACCACGGTGCCGGTGCTGCCATAGGCCCCGGTGTCGTGCGAGATCGTATCTGTGTCGGTCTGCGCGACGTCGATCTGCGCAACATCGACGTCGAGCGCCGCGGCGGCGATCTGCCGATGCACCGTCGCCGTGCCGTTGCCGAATTCCGCCGTGCCGATCGCAAGACGAAAGCGACCGTCCGGCAGGACCGCGATCGTCGCATCGGCGTGATGACCGCGCGGCGGGATTGTGTGAATCATGCCAATCGCCATCCCCGTGCCGACGCGCCAACCGGACGGTGCTTGTATACCGCCGCTGTTCGCCATCGCCGCTTCGACACGGTCGAGGCACTGGTCAAGACCATAGCTGCCGAAGCGCGCATCGGACACGCCAGATTCCGGCGCGATCAGCGGATCGTGCGGGCTCACCATGTTAATGCGACGCATCGCGAAGGGATCGATGCCGAGCGTGCGCGCAAGTTCGTCCATCGCGGACTCGACAGCGAAATTGGTTTGGCTGAGGCCATAGCCACGAAATGCGCCTGATGGCAGCGTGTTTGTGTATGCCGCCACACCTTCGGCGCGCTTGTTCGCGCAACGATAGACGGCGACGGACTCGTCGCAAGCGTGGTGCAGCACGCCGCCGGCGTGATTGCCGTAAGCGCCGGTGTTCGAGACGACATGAATGTCGATGGCGGTCAGCCGGCCGTCGCGCTTCGCACCGAGTCGAACACGCACGCGCATCGGATGACGCGTCGTTGCGGCGGAGAAATTCTCCTCGCGCGTCATCTCCCATTTCACGGGCCGTCCTGTGCGCATCACGGCGAGCGCGACGAGATCTTCGGTCAGCATCTCCTGCTTGCCGCCGAAGCCGCCGCCGACGCGACCGCAGAGCACGCGAACTTTTTCCGGCACGAGGTCGAAAAGGTCGCATAGCGCGCGGCGCGTGAGGAACGGCACCTGTGTCGAGGAACGTATGACGAGCCGGCTGGCCTCGTCGCGCCAGCCGATTGCGCCATGTGTTTCGAGATGCGTGTGCTGCACGCGCTGCGTCGCGAATGTGCCTTCGTAGGTGACATCGGCCTCGGTGAAGCCGTCGTCGACATCGCCAAAATGGCCATGCACGCGCGCGGCGACGTTGGGGTCGTCGGGTTCGACATGCGTTGTGCCGGAGGGCCTTTGCCGTCCGCGATGCACTTGCGGCGCGCCCTCAGCGAGGGCTTGCTCCGGATCAAACACGGCAGGCAGAACATCGTATGTCACGACTAGTGCACGGCAGCCGGCCTCTGCCGCAGCTTCGCTTTCCGCGACGACCGCCGCGATGCGCTGACCGACGAAGCGCACGATCGTGTCGAGCATCAACGTGTCCGGGACGTCGTCGGCGGTGATCTCGTGACGCCCGGTCGAAAAGTATTTCTGCGGCACGTCCTTATGCGTGAACACCGCGATCACGCCGGGAATTTTGCGCGTCGCGGATGTGTCGATGTCGACGATCCGCGCATGTGCGTGCGGCGAGCGCAGTACTTTCAGATGCAGCAATCCCTCGACAGCGAGATCGAAGGTGAACGCCTCGCGGCCCGTCACGATGTTGGGTCCCGCCGGTGCGGGAACGTTGCGGTCCGACGTATCGAAGGTCTCAACCTTTGCGCGACCCATCGTTGCGTCGACGGCATCGCGGATCGCACGATAGCCGGTGCAGCGGCACAGGTTGCCTTTCAACGACGCGCCGAGATCGGCCTTCTGACTCTGGTTCAGTGCGGCGACCGTCATGATCATCCCGGCCGTGCAGAACCCGCACTGAAATCCTTGATGCGCGAGAAACGCGTCCTGCACGGGATGTAATTGGTCAATGGGCGCAAGGCCTTCGATCGTCGTGACGGTGCGGTCTGTCGCCCGAAAGGCGGGATAGAGGCAGCTGTGCACCGGCTCGCCATCGACATGCACAGTGCAGGCGCCGCAGTCGCCGGCATCGCAGCCCTTCTTCGTGCCGAACAAGCCTTGCTCTCGCAGGAAGGTCCGTAGGCATTGGCCGGGCCGCGGCGCGACGTCGATCGTCGTGCCGTTGACAACGACGCTCATGCGCCCTGCACCAGCTCGCTGCGGATGTCCTCGGCGAGAAGCGCCGTAACATGCGCACGCCAGTCGGGCGCGCCATGCACATCATCGTACCAGCCGACCGACGCGACGGCGGTCGCGAGCGCGTCGTGCAATTCCGATGCTCTGCAATCGCGTGGCAACGCGATGCGAACGGGTCGCGGCACAGACGCCGTGATGGTGACGAACAATTGCGATTCCGTCACTGTTGCGATCACGAGCGCGCCGGAGCGGCCTTGCGGACTGAGCGAGATTTGCCGAAACGCCGTGCGGCGTGTCAGCGGCTCAACCGGAATCGCAATTGCGCGCAAGACTTCGCCCGGTTGCAGGGCCGTGTGTTGTGGTCCCCCAACGAAATCCATTGCAGCAACGATGCGCTCGCGTCCGTGCGGCGTCCAGATCGTGCAGATGCCGTCGAGCGCGCAGGCCAGCGCGATCAGCGGCCCTGCTGGCAGCGCCATGCAGAGGTTGCCGCCCACCGTTGCGGCATTCCACACCTTGAACGAGCCGAGCAACGCGCGGCAGCATTGCGCGATCAGCGGTGCGGCCGTCCATTCGGCGGGACATTCGAAACGTGCGAGCTGCGCGATCGTGCAGGTCGCCGCGATTTCGAGACCGCGATCCGTCACGGCAAGCGGTGTCCATCCGAGCGCCGTGAGGTCGATCAGACGCCGCGCGTCGAGCTGCGGCTCGGAAAACAGCCACGTCCCGCCGCCGAGAAAGACGTCGCCATCATGCCAGCGCGGGATTTCGCCGCGCGTGCGGGGCATGCAGACGGTCTCGATCGTGTTCTGGTCCACCCGCGCTCTGCGTCCGGTTTAAAGCTCGCGCCGCAAGCCGCGTGCCACGATCCCGCGCTCCGGTGTCGAAATCCGTGCAGTCCCTCACGTCTTTAAATTCATTGAAGGAGCAGACGTCCCGCGAAATCGTTTTACCATTTAGGTCTTCAGTTTTTCGCAAGAGCATCTGTGTCCCTTTGTAGGTGGACCAGACGCCGATGATGCAACTTTTAAGTTCGGGCTGGCATGTCCGAACCGTGTTTGGAGTGCCTCCGTTTTGTGTGCTGGAGTTCGCAATGGCGGAACGAACCATCGTGTCCCAAGTCAAGGTTTGCGGTGATGGTGCGGAGGCCTGCACTTGCGGATTTATAGAGATGGGCGCGTTAGAAGGCGGTGTTGTAGCGACCTGCGCAGGCTTGCTGGTCATCGTCGTTCCGAGTGCACGCAGATCGTTCGGGTCGAGCCACACCATTTGATCCGGGTCCGTCACGACCATCTTGCCGATTACGGAAGACGGCACGCCGAGATCACGGACAACCTTCGAAACGGAAAAATCAACCTGAGCAGCGGAGTGCGCAAACAGGTGCGCAAATCTGAAAACGTCCACCGGACAAAAGTGAGCTAAGTGCTGGTGCCGCAAGAGGGATTCGAACCCCCGACCCCCTCATTACGAATGAGGTGCTCTACCAACTGAGCTATTGCGGCAAGACGCGAATGCAGCGCGCGCCCGTCATAGCAGAGCCGTCCGCTTTGACAACATCGGTCGTGGGCCGCGCTCCGGGATCTGGGCATGTCCGGATTGCCGAGCCGGAGCCACGTCGGCGGGACCTGTCTAGCTGTGGAAGCCGCCTGAATACGGCGCGCCACGCGGGCGAGGACCGGGATCGTCCGGCGACGTCGCCAGTGGGAACACGACGGGGCGAGTCGACTGGCCCGGTGCCAGTACTATACCAGGGCTCGAGGCGGGCTCGTCGATTGCAGGCGCAGCGGTTGGCGCTAAAGCGCCGTTGCCAGCGACAGGCTCGGCCTCCTTGACCGGCAAAGCAACGGGCGCGAGCCCCTCCACCTTTTCCGGCGCTGTCACCGTCGGCGGCGCAGCGGCAAGCACCTCTGCCGGCGGCACGGTGTCGTCGACGTCGGGAAGCTCGCGCACAGAGTGGTCAACCGCAATCGCAGGCACGAGCACCGGTTCGATCGCGACCGGCGCATCGATCGGTTCGCGGGCCGCCATGCCGAGTTCTTCACGCGGCGTTTGCCACACGAACGCGTCGAGCTTGCCCGTCACCGGCGAAGCAGGCGACCAGCGCGTCGCGATCACGCCATCGGCGATCCACGCGGGGTCGCGCTGCGCACGCGAAGCACGCGATAGCCATTCGCGCAGCAAGCCGCTATCGCCGTGCTCGGCCTCCTCGATATCAGCCATCTGCAGGCACATGCGCGTCGTCGGCCGCGCCTCGTCGTTCATCAGCGGCGCCATCGCTTCTCGCGCACGCGAAAAGTCGCGCGTGGCGAGCGCCGCTTCCGCCACAAGCATGCGGCTCTCCGGATGATCGGGCTTGCGGCGCGCAAGCGCCGTCGCTCGTGCGAAACGATCGGCGTTCGAGTCGCCGGGCCGCACCGCGAGATAGGCGGCCGCAAGTTCGGGATGCGGCGCCTCGTCCCACGCGCGCTCGACGATCTTCGCGGCACTCCGGAAGTCGCCACGCCGCGACATCAGGCGCGCGGCAAGCACGGCAGCGGGCACGAGATCGGGCGCGCGTTTCACCGCCGAGCGCACCGCCTTCAGCGCGCCCTCGGCGTCGATATACTCAATCTCCTGCGCGATGGCCGTGCGCAACACCGCGCGCTGGCGCGATGCCGTGCGCTTGTCGACAAGCCGTGCGCGCGCATTCGCATCGACGATAGCGAGCGCATCGGTCCACGCGCCGGTGCGCGCGTGATGCGTGACGATCGCATCGCCGGCCCAGGGCAATGGCGTGACGCGATGCGCCTCTTGCGCAAAGCGATAGGCGGACTCTTCGTCGCCGCGGCGGCGTGCTTCGACATGCAACCCGCGCAGACCGAGCAGCCGCGTCGAATCCTTCGCCGCCATTTCCGCGAAAGCCGCTTCGGCGGCACTGCGATCGCCTTCCATCTGCGCGACCTGTGCGCGCAAAAGCAGGCCCATCGGCTCGTGCGGTAAAACGCGCACCGCATCGCGCGAGGCACGTTGCGCAGAACGGAGATCACCGGCGCCGACCGCGATCATGCCGCGCGAAACGGCGTCGCGGCCGCGCGCATGCTTTCGCGCACGCCGTGCGAGCGAGACCAATGTCGGCACGCGGAAGATAAGAGCGAACAGGCTCCAGGAGAGCGTGAAGGCGACGCAGGCCAGCGCCACAAAGCCGATGGCAACGAAGACAGATGTCTCGATGCGCTCGCCAAGCCAGAGAATCGTGACTTCGCCCGGCCGGTCGAGCAGCCACGAGACGCCGAACGCGGCCGCCGCGAGAAAGACGAGGAAGAGGATGACGCGGATCATAACCCGGGCGCTCCGCGCAACATCAGGATTTTGGCTTCGCCAGCGCGGCAAGCGACGATGCAACGAGTGCGCGCGCCGCGGCCTCGGCATCGACGCGCCTCGTGGCGCCGTCGAGCCAGTCTTTCACGACAAGCGCATCGCTGGCGGGCAATGTGCGTGCTTCGCTCACGGCGGCAACAACATCGCCCCGCGCGAGCGCGGCATCCATGCGCGAAGCGACGGCTTCCGCCGACGGCCCGGTGCGCTCGCTTGCGGGGCGAACGGTAACAAGCGAGGAGAGCTTTACGCGAACCTTGTCGGACCAACTTGCATCGGGATCGACCTTCGCCTGCGTGCGCAGCCTCGGGCGAAGAACCGCAAAACTGTCGCGCAATCCGGCAACGGTCGGCACGCCGGTCGTGGCTGCGCCGGAGAGTTTCGTCAGGCTCGCATCTTCCGCGCCCAGCGCGCGCAATGCATCGAGCGGGGCACGGTAGGGTGCACCGGATGTCACGGCCGTAAGAAGGCCCTGCGCGACGACGATGCGTGCCGCCGATGTATCATTTTCACGTGACGCAACGTCGGGCGCTTGCGCGGCGCGCGTTTCGGCTTTCGGCGCGAGTTGCGCTTCGATCGACGCGAGACGCTTGTCGAGCCCGTTGAGCGTGCGTTCGAGCACGGCAAGGCGCGCGTCTTGCGCATTGAGCGCAGACGTCGTCTCTGGCGCGGCTTTTGGCGGTGTCGCGCCGATCGAAGCGATGCGCGTGTCGAGTGCGGAAAGCTTTCGATCGAGATCGGCGAAGCGCGACTCGTTCGCGGGCGCGGCAGCTGGCGTCGCGGCGAGCGACGGCGCTTGCGTCTCGACACGTGCGGGTGGCGGAGCCGAAGTCGGAGACGCGGCAGATGACGATGCCGAGGGCGACAAAGGCGATTGAGATACCGCCGTAGGTGCCGTCGGAGCAGGAACAGATTGCGATGGAGGCGGCGCACTTGTCGCGCCCATCGGCGACGCCGGCGTTGGCGTCGGCCGCGCCGCTGTCACGGTCGGCGGCGGGGCGGGCGTCGCCGTCGCGGCGGTGCGCACCTGCGTCACGCCGGGAATGCCGAGGCTCGTCGCGAAATTGCGGCCGTCGTCGGTGCCGTAAATCCAGCCGGCGCCACCGAATAGCGCGACGACGATGGCCGCGGCGGCGGCAAGCCCGGCGTAGCTTTTCTTTGGTGGCGGCGGCGCGAATGTCTCCTTCGTCACATGCCAGTCGTCGCCCGGAGTGGATGCGCCTTCGTCCGGCTTCTCCTCGGATACGGAACTCGTCCAAATCCCCTTCGGCTCGACCGGCATAGGCGCATCGGTCACCGGGCCTTCGGGCGGTGGCACGTGCGGCACGTCGTTGGCGAGCGGCGCGTCGGCAGATTCGAGCGAGATGCCTGGCGTCTCGGCGGCGACCTGTTCTTCCGGCGGCGGATTAGGGGCCCTGGGTGTTTCGACCGGCGGCGAGACGTCCGTCGCCTGGCCCTCGATGACTGACGGCACCCGGCTGGAAACGCGTCGCGTGCGGCCGGGCCGCTGGTTGCCGCCCCCGCCCGACGCCTGCGATGTTTCCTGCCCGTCGTCCATCGGCCGTCCCTGTGTCGCGCCGCGCGCGACTTCGCGTCTTCTATAGAGCGGCGCGCGCCCTCATGCGAGAGTGGCGATGGCCTCCGACACCGCGACCGTCCGGCGCGCCATATCGGCATGCAGGCGCTCGATCATGCGCTCCTCGACCTGCAACGCGCCCTTGCTGGCGTTGGCCGGTTCGTCGAAGACCGCGATGATCGTTTTTGCCCAAGTCACCTCGGCTTCGCTTGGCGCAAAAATCTCGTTGCATGGCGCAATCTGGCTCGGGTGGATCAGCGTCTTGCCGTCCATGCCGAAATCGCGGCCCTGCTCGCATTCCGCCCGCAGGCCCGCCTCGTCGGAAAAGTCGTTGTACACGCCATCGAGGATTTCGACGCCATGCGCGCGACAGGCCGCAACGCAGAGCGAGAGATAGGCGAGCATCGCGGGCCGGCCCTTCGTCAGCCGTGCACGCGTGTCCTTGGCTATGTCGTTGGTGCCCATGACGGCCACCGCGAGCCGCGAAGACGTGTCTCGTGCTGTGCGAGCAATTTCTTCCGCGTTGAACATCGCGAGCGGCGTCTCCAGCATGATCCAGAGTTTCGTCTTCTCCGACGCGCCCGCGAGCGCCTTGGCGGCCTGCATGACGTCCTCCGGCGTCGAGACTTTTGGCACCAAGACGGCATCCGGCGCGGCGGCCACTGCCGCGGCCATGTCGTCCTTGCCATAGGGCGTCGACAGGCCGTTGATGCGGATGACGAGTTCGCGCGCACCGAACCCGCCGCCCTTCACGGTCGCGGCGACCTGTTCGCGCGCCGTCGCTTTCGCATCGGGTGCGACGGCGTCTTCGAGATCGAAGATGAAGGCGTCGGCCTTGAGCGTCTTCGCTTTTTCCAGCGCGCGAGCATTTGAGCCCGGCATATAAAGCACGCTGCGGCGCGGACGGATGGTCATCTGAGGCTCCGGAAAGGTGCGTGGTTCAAGCAGCCGCGAGCGCGGCGCGCAAGCGCGCGAGGTCCGGCGGCAGTTCGCTTTCGAAGGTGAGCTGTTTGCCTGTGACCGGATGTGGAAAGCCTAGCGTCGCCGCATGAAGCGCCTGCCGGTCGAGTTCGCCGAGAGCCTCGCGTGAGAGATTGTCGAGCAGCGCTGCTTTGGTCTTGAAGCCTGGGCCATAGGTTGGATCGCCCAGTACTGGATGGCTGAGATGCGCCATATGCACGCGGATCTGGTGTGTGCGGCCCGTCTCGAGGCGGCAATCGATCTCGGATACGACGCCGTCGCAGAACGAATTCTGCAACGACCAGTGTGTAACAGCCTCCCGCCCCGCTGCTGCGCTCACGACAGCCATCTTCTCGCGATGATGCGCATGGCGACCGAGCGGCGCATCGACCGTACCGGCAGCAGACGAAGGTACGCCCCACACGAAGGCCCGATAGCCGCGAACGAACGGTTTAGTGCGGCCGTGATCGGCAAAAAGCTTTGCCAGCGCCTGATGCGCAGCATCGGTTTTCGCGACGACCATCAAGCCAGACGTGTCCTTGTCGAGCCGATGCACGATGCCCGGCCGTCGCACGCCGCCAATACCGGAGAGACTGTCGCCGCAGTGCGCCAGCAGCGCGTTGACGAGCGTGCCGGTCTCGTGGCCGGCGGCGGGATGCACGACGAGACCAGCGGGCTTGTCGATGACGATGAGCTGATCGTCCTCGAAGACGACGTCGAGCGCGATCGCTTCCGCGTGCGGTGTCGCATCGACCGGCGCAGGCACGTCGATCGCGACGACCGCACCCACGGCAAGTTTTGCACCGGCCTCGCGCACAGCCGTATCGGCGACGTGTACGCGGCCGTCCTCGATCAACGCCTTGAGGCGCGTGCGAGAGATCGTCAGTTCCTGGAAAACGGGCTGCGCGGCAAGGAATTTGTCGAGCCGCTCGCCGGCGCTGTCCGCATCGACAGTGAAGCGATACGCTGCGCCGACCTTGATGTCGGACATGCGCCGCCGTACCACGCGCCGATGCACACCGCCAAGATTCCGACCCACAACGCATGACCAAGCGCGTTGCGGTGATCGGTGCGGGACCTGCGGGCCTGATGGCGGCGGACGTGCTTTCGGCCGCCGGCGTCGCGATCTCGATCTACGAGCGGATGGCGTCGCCGGGCCGAAAATTGCTGATGGCAGGACGCGGCGGCCTGAATCTAACGCACAGCGAGCCGCTCGATCGCTTTCTTCCGCGGTACAGCGGCAGCGTCGCGATGGCCGATGCGATCCGCGCATTTGCGCCGGAGGCTTTGCGCGCGTTCGCGGCGAACCTTGGCGAAGAGACATTCGTAGGCTCGAGCGGCCGCGTTTTTCCCAAAAGCTTCAAGGCGTCGCCGCTTCTGCGCGCGTGGCTCGCGAAGCTACGCAGCCAAGGCGTGTCGCTGCATTTGCGCGAAACGCTGGTCGGATTCGACGGCGCCAAGCCGGTGATTGCAAGGGCCGACGGCACACGCCGCACGCTCGATTGCGATGCGACGATGCTGGCGCTTGGTGGCGCGTCCTGGCCGCGCCTTGGGTCGGACGGCGCATGGGCCGACATGTTGCGTAAGTATGATGTCGATGTTGCAACGCTGCGGCCAGCGAACTGCGGCGTTGTCTTCGCGTGGTCGGAAACAACGCGCGAGAAATCTGCAGGCGCACCACTGAAGCGTGCGGCTTTTACATTTGGCGGTCGGCGCGTGCGCGGTGAAGCCGTCATCACGCCCAAGGGGCTCGAAGGCGGCGCAATCTACGCGCTGTCGAGCGCCATCCGCGATGCGCTCGACGCCGGCCAGCCTACGATGCTGCATGTCGATCTCGTCCCGGATTTTTCCGCCGACGTTGTCGCGGCTAAACTTGCGCAGGGTCGGGCAAAGGACTCGCGCGCGAACACGCTGCGCAAGCGGCTTGGCCTGTCGCCTGCGGCACTTGCTTTACTGCGCGAAAGTTCTGGTGGTCCGCTGCCCCAAGACATTTCCGCGCTCGCAGCGCGGGTAAAGAACGTGATGCTACCCGTCATCGGCGTTGCCGGCCTCGAACGCGCCATCTCCAGCGCCGGTGGCGTGACGGCCGATGCGCTCGATGCGGGCCTCATGTTGCGTGCGATGCCTGGCGTGTTCGTCGCGGGCGAGATGCTCGACTGGGATGCGCCGACGGGCGGCTATCTCCTGCAGGCGAATTTCGCGAGCGGTGTTGCGGCGGCGGAGGGCTTGCTCAGCTGGCTGAAGGTTTAATTGACGGCACCTGTCCGCCTGTCGTCTTCTGCCGCAGCATTCGCGAGGGGGAAACGCATGCGACCGGTCTGGCTCTGTCTTTCGATGTCTTTGGCAACTGCGCCGGCCCTGGCCGCGCTGGTCAAAAACAAGACGATCGTCCTGCAATGGACGTCCGTCGGCACTGGAACGCGTGCCGATGGCACCACCGTCAATTTCACCAACACAAACATCCGGACGATTTACATCAGCTCGACCGGGCGGCTTTTCGCACGGCGGCAGTTCCAATCGCAGAACTCTCGTGTTCTCGGATCGCAGACCAACGAGCTGGCTCCCGGCGATAAGCAGGGTGTGGAAGGTGCACGCGATCTGTCGTTCAGTGGGAACACCTTGATCGGCCGTGGCGAAATGTTGAGCGGCGCTCTCCAGTTCGTCGCAACGTTCGATCCGTCGTTCACAAGTTGCACGGTGCAGGTCACCTTTGGCAGATCCGGCTCCGCCGCGATCCGGACGCGCGGCCCCGATGGCGCGCCCTACACGCTGCAAAACATCCGGGCGATGTCGCCCTCCTGCCAGATCAGCGACGGAAATCCGTTCTGATACGCCGGTGTCACGCCTTCGCCGTCAGGGGCAGAGTTTCGCCAAGGCATCCCCAGAGCGCGTCGGCGTAAACTCCGGCAACTGATGCCGCGCGAAGGTTACCTGTCGTTTTGCATATTGTTGCGTGTCGCGGATTCCGCGCGCGATCGCGTCATCGCGCGAGACCTCGCCACGTAGAAACGCAAGCAGGCCCGGAACGCCATGCGCACGCATGACGGGCAGCGCCGGATCGAGCTTTCGCGCGCTGAGCGCACACACTTCGTCGAGCGCGCCGGCGTCGATCATTTTCGCAAAACGCGCAGCAATTCGTTCGCGCAGCTCGGCGCGTTCCACTTCGAGGAAGATCGCTCGAAAGTTTCCCGGCGGCAGTAACGGCGGCTGCCGCGCGCCCTGGAACGACACGAGCGAATGGCCCGTCGCCTCGAAAACTTCCAGCGCGCGAAGGATGCGCTGCGGATCGCTGGGCCGCAGTCTTGTCGCTGTCGCAGGATCGCGGCGGTTAAGTTCGGCGTGCAGCTCGGCCGGTGCTTTTCCTTCTGCCGATGCGCGAACCCTCTCGCGAATTTCCGCTGGCACGTCAGGGATTGCCGAAACACCTTGCGTCAGCGCCTTGAAATACAGCCCGGTGCCGCCGACAAAAATAAGCGGCTGGGGGATTTCCAACAAAGCCGCGACGGCACGCAGCCAGTGGCCGACGGAGAAATTCGTCGCGCCGTCGACCGTGCCGAAGAGTTCGTGGCGCGCTTGCCTCTCCTCGTCTGGTGTCGGACGGGCCGTGATGATGCGCAGATCGCGATAAACCTGCATCGAATCCGCGTTGACGATCGTCGCGCCGGTCTGGCGAGCGAGTTCGAGCGCCAGCGCCGTCTTGCCGCTCGCGGTCGGGCCTGCGATGAGGAATCGTCGCGGCGAGACGTCCGCCTCCTTGTTCAGGTCACTCTTTCCCGATGACGCATGTCGCCACCCTCATCGGCAACCCCACGGCCAAAAATCTCGGTCAGGCGCTTGTGCGCCGCGCTGGCGATGCCCTGCCTGGCGTCGCCAACACCCACTGGCTCGATAATGACGTGGCTGCGGATGTGATGTTCGCGCCGGAGCCGGGCTTCGACACGGACGAGATCGCACGCGCCCTCGCCGACGATCTGGCCGAGGCCGAGATCGACATTGTCGTGCAGCCCGCCGGCAACCGCCGCAAGCGGCTGATGCTCGCCGACATGGATTCGACCATCATCGGACAGGAGTGCATCGACGAACTCGCCGACTTCGCCGGGCTGAAGGCGCATGTCTCCGCCATCACGGAGCGTGCGATGCGTGGCGAGATCGCCTTCGAGCCCGCACTGCGCGAGCGCGTGGCATTGCTGAAAGGTCTGCCGCTCTCCGTCATCGACGAAACCCTCAAGACACGAATCACGCTCACGCCTGGCGCGACGACGCTCGTGCGGACGATGAAAGCGAATGGCGCTTGGTGTGCGCTCGTGTCGGGCGGATTTACCGCATTCACGGCGAAGGTCGCTGATATGGTCGGCTTCGACGAGAATCGCGCCAATCTTCTGCTGACCGATGGCGACGCTCTTGCCGGCACTGTCGCGGAGCCGATCCTCGGTCGCGAGGCGAAGCTTGGCGCACTGCGCGAGTTGCGCACGGCACGCGGGCTCGAGCATTGGCAAACTCTTGCCGTCGGCGACGGCGCCAACGATCTCGCGATGCTCGGCGATGCAGGGCTCGGCGTCGCCTTCCACGCGAAGCCCGCGGTGGCGGCGGCGGCGCACGCACGCATCGACCACAGCGATCTCACCGCGCTTCTCTACTGCCAAGGTTATCGCCGCAGCGCCTTCATCGAGTGAACGAAAGCTTAACAAGCGCATCGGTGAGTCATTCGCGCCACCGCGTGCATAAAATTTTTGTGCGGGTGCAAAAAACACTTGCGCTGCCGACGAATTCGCATATTTCTCCGCTTGCCCAAATCGCACGTGCCTGTGGTCGTGTGTCGGTGGGCGGGAAGCCGGATAAGAGCCGGTGAACCGTCCGAACTAAACCGGCAGCCGGATGCGAACCGGCGAACCCTGTTTCCGCAGGGGATCGCGACTTAAAGCAACGACGGACCGGGCTTTTTTGGTCTCCGTTGGCATTCCATCGCCAACACCAAAGAGGCTTGTCTTTCTTGCCGGGCGTGCGGATCGGGATCTCCCTTTCCAAACGATGGCTCCGCAAAGCGGTGAGTTTGCTCGTTCGGGCACGCTTATCTGCCGAACCGTAGCCACGGCGCAGCACCTGATCGCAAGCGACGCATTCGTGCGCGCGCGGCGATCTCGGATGGCGATGCTTTGCTCGTGCCGCGTCTCCAACGCGCGGCCGATTGATGCGTCACATCCTCGAAGCCCACTGCTTGGCGCGTAAAGCCGCGCCCTTCGAAAGGGATGCCGCGATGACCGACCGTATTCAGGAGTTCCTCCGTCAGCGACGCCGCGACGGTTTGGACGACGGTCCCTGCCTTGTGCTCGACCTTGATGTCGTGCGCGACAATTACGACGCCTTCGCCAAGGCGCTGCCCGACACGCGCGTGTTCTACGCCGTGAAGGCGAACCCGGACGCCGCCGTTCTCGACCTGCTCGCAAAACTCGGCTCGTGCTTCGACTGTGCCTCCACAGTCGAGATCGAGCAGGTGCTCGCGACCGGTTGCACGGCCGACCGCATCAGCTACGGCAACACGATCAAGAAGGAACGCGATGTTGCGCGCGCCTACGCGCTCGGCGTGCGCCTCTTCGCGGTCGATTGCGAAGCCGAGGTCGAGAAGATCGCGCGTGCTGCTCCGGGTTCGAAAGTGTTTTGTCGCATTCTGTGCGACGGCGCCGGCGCGGAATGGCCGCTGTCGCGCAAGTTCGGCTGCGTGCCGGACATGGCGTTGACGGTGCTCGAACACGCGCACCGTCTCGGTCTCGTGGCGCACGGTCTGTCGTTCCACGTGGGCTCGCAGCAGCGCAATCCGAAGATGTGGGATGCGGCCCTGAAGGCTTCGTCGCAGATCTTCCGCGATCTCGGCGAGCGGGGCATCAACCTCGCGATGGTCAACCTCGGCGGCGGTTTCCCGACGAAGTATCTGCGCGACGTGCCGGCGGTGAAAGCCTACGGCCAGGCGATCTTCAAGTCGCTGCGCAAGCACTTCGGCAACCGCATTCCGGAGACGATCATCGAGCCAGGCCGCGGCATGGTCGGCAACGCTGGCGTGATCGAGGCCGAAGTCGTTCTCGTGTCCCGCAAGGCCGAGAACGAAGCAGTGCGTTGGGTGTACCTCGACATCGGCAAGTTCAACGGACTTGCCGAGACGATGGACGAGATGATTCGCTACCCGATCCGCACGGAATCGGATGGCGATCCGCTCAGCCCTTGCATACTCGCGGGTCCGACCTGCGATTCGGTCGACGTGCTCTACGAGAAGGATCCCTACCTCCTTCCCGTGAGCCTCGAGATCGGATCGAAGGTGCTGATCGAGGGCACCGGTGCCTATACGACGACCTATTCGGCCGTCGGCTTCAACGGTTTCCCGCCGCTGAAGTCCTACGTCATCTGACTTCCGTCATCTGACGTCTCCCTCCTCCGCGATGCGGGGGAGGATCATCACCCAACCCTGTCCCGAACGGCCGGCGTGCTTTCACGCCGGTGCGAGGGTCGTCTTGTCCCGTCATGGAGACACCGATGACCAACGCTGCAATCACGCTTGCGCCTGTCTTCGACCTTCGGATCGAGGACGAGCAGCCGCACGACGTTTCCGCGCGCGAGACATTGCTCGACGAAGCCTTCGGCGCTTCGCGCTTTCGCAAAACATGCCAGCGCCTGCGCGTTGGACGCGTGCCCGCGCGGAAGCTTGCACTCGTCGCTTGGGATGGCGCCCGCCTCGTCGGCACCGTCCGGCTGTGGCACGTGCGCGCCGGCGGCGTGCCGGCGCTGATGCTGGGGCCGCTCGCCGTTGCGAAGAGCCACCGCGGGCTGGGCATCGGCGATGCGCTCATGCGCGAAGCGATCGCGCGGGCACGCGCACTCGGCCACCGCGCGATCATTCTCGTCGGCGATGCGCCCTATTACGCGAAGTTCGGTTTTTTCCGCGCGCGAGTGATGGGACTGACGATGCCGGGGCCGGTCGAACTCGATCGCTTCCTTGGCTTCGAACTGGCGACGGATGCGCTCGCCCGCGCGAAGGGTCGCGTCATCGCGACTGGCGAGAAGGCGGTCGAGACCGCGACGCGGAAGGCTCAGCGTCGCGCAGCGGCCTGACAAACCGTGTCATTCCCGCGAAAGCGGGAATGACAGGTCGTTGCTCGCTCAGCTCTTCTTCACCGACGCATCGAAAATCGAATCGATCGATGCGCCGAGCTTTGCGTTGAACTCGTCGTCGCTCATCTGCTTCGTCAGGCCCTCGGCAAGCGCGCGCGAGAAACTCGCGATCATGCCGTGCTGTTTCGCAAGCCGCTTGCAGGCGTCGGCCTGCGGATAGCCACCCGATAGTGCGACAACCCGCGCGACGCGATCGTGCTTCACCAGCGGCAGATAGAGATCCGTCTCGTCCGGGATCGTGAGCTTCAACATCACCTTGCTGCCGGCGGGCACGGCGTCGAGATGCTTCGTCAGCGACGCAAGCAGCAATGCCTCGCAGCCCTTCTTGTCCGACGACTTGATCGACACTTCCGGCTCGATGATCGGCATAAGCCCATGTTTAGCGATCTGCGCGCCGACTTCGAACTGCTGCTTGACGATCGCATCGACGCCGGCGGTGTTCGGCTCGTTAATGACCGAGCGCATCTTCGTGCCATACACGCCGAGCTTCGCGGCGCGCGCGAGCAGCGTGTCGAGTTCCGGCATCGGCTTCATCAGCTGCACGCCGTCTTTCTCGGACTCGAGGCCTTTGTCGACCTTGAGATAGGGAACGACGCCGCGATCCTTCCAAAGATATTCCGGGACGGGCTTTCCATGCGCCTCGCCATCCATCGTACGCTCGAACAAGATCGCGCCGATCACCTTTTCGCCGGTGAAGGCGGGCGCCGACATGATGCGCACGCGCATCTCGTGCATGAGCCGATACATTTCAGGCTCGCCGCTGTAGCTGCCCTCGGTGATGCCATATTGCTTGAGCGCGCCGGGCGTCGAGCCGCCGCTCTGGTCGAGCGCGGCGATGAAGCCGTCGCCCTTGCTCGCGCGCGTGGCCATGTCGGTGTTTGCAGTCATTTGTCTCCTCCGGGCCGTCGTCGCGACCCCGTGTTTGCGCAATTCCCATACGATGCAGCCGCGCGTTTGTCGCGCGGGATGGGATTCAGGCTTTCGCGGTTGCTGCTTCGAATAGCTTTGCGATCTGCTCTGTTGCGACGCGGATCGGCGCCGCATCGCGCCTGACGCGCGTGAGAATCAGCGCACCCTCGATCATCATGATCGCCGATAGCGCGAGGTCATCGGCATTTTCGGCTCTGGCATCGCGCAATGCCCCGGCGAAGACCGACTGCCAGGATGCAAAGGCATCGCGCCCGATGCCGGCGAGCCGCGCATCGGCGGGGGCCGTTTCGAGCAAGGTCGTGGTGATCGGGCAGCCGTCGGCAAACCCGGACTTTTCCATCCAGCCTGCGAGAAGCAGCCCATAGGCAAGGACCATTGCAGCGGGGGTTCGCTCCGTCTGCCGCAACGCCTCCAGCGTCGACTGGACCAAGCTGCCGGCAAAGACGAGCGCCTCCGCCGCCACTTCGGCTTTCCCACCGGGAAAGTAGTGGTAGAGCGAGCCTTTTGGCGCGCCGCTGGCGGAGACGAGCTCGTTCAGGCCGGTGGCGGCAAAGCCCTGTTGGCGAAGCAAGCGCGCCATCGTGGCGACGATACGTCGTCGAATTTTGGGGTCCGGGCGACGAGGCATGGACAAATCCTATAACGACTGGTCTAAATAAAAAATGATCGAGCCAGCCCCTCCGCCGGGTTTTACGCCGCACCTTCGCAAGAGCGGTCTGACCGCGCCGTGGGAGCCGATCTTCGTTCGCACGACAGAGAAAGCCGTGCAGCTCGGACTGCGAGCCGCGGCGCCGCACGCCAATTCCCGCGGCATTGTGCACGGCGCGCTGCTCACTGCGCTCGCCGACAATGCGATGGGCCTATCGGTCGCGCACCACATCGACGGCAAGACGCGGCTGCTCACCGTCAGCCTGTCGGTTGATTTTTTGGCGAGTGCGAAACTCGGCCAGTGGGTCGAGGTCGACACCACCTATGTGAAGGCCGGCAGTCGGCTTTGCTTCGCGCAGTCCTTCGTAACCGCCGACGGAACGCCCTGCGCCCGTGTCAGCGGCACGTTCATTCCCGCGCCGCTGCCAGAACCGGACGCCGGATCGTGAGCGACGACATTCTCGCGCAATTGCGCGCCATCAACGACAAGGCCACGTTCAACCGCTGGCTGCGGCTCGAAGTCGTCGCGGCCGGCGATGGGTTTGCCGAGATCCGCATGGCCGCCCATGCCGACGCCACGCAATATGCCGGCTTTCTGCATGCCGGCGTCATCGGCGCTTTGCTCGACACGGCATGCGGCTTTGCCGCCGCGACGGTCGCCGGATCGGTGCTCGCTTCGCACTACAGCGTGAATTGTCTCGCGCCGGCAGTCGGCGACGCCTTTTACACGAGAGGCGAGATTGTACGCGCGGGAAAGCGCCAGATCTTTACGCGCGCGGAATTGTTTGGTGAGACCGACGGCGTCCGAAAACTTGTCGCGAACGGTGAGACGCTGTTGTTGCGGGCTTGAGGACCGCGAGCCTCCCGGCTCGCAGTTTCGACCCCACCTTGCGAGCCAGGAGGCTCGCGGCCCTTGGAATGCTCCCGAAAAGGAGTAGGCTTGCTGCCGATGACTTTCGCCATCTCGACAGCAGCGATGAAGGCACGCGCGCCCAGCGCGCTTTCGACAGCAACCGCACGCGGCATCATTCTCGCCGCTGTCGCGATTGGCGTCGGCGGCGCGCTAGCCTTCGGCGGCGCATCCTCGACAAACACTGCGGACGCCGACCTCGTCGGTCTGCTTCGCTTCATGGCTTTGTTGAAAGCGGCGTTTGCACTCGGCTTCGTTGGCGTGATCTGGTGGCGGCTCGCGTCACCGATCGAAGCATGGCGTCTCGCGGCCTATGCCGCAACGAGCGCCGCGATGTCGTCAGGCCCCGTGCTCATCTGGACGATGACCCATCTCGGCCTCGGTGCGCTGCTGTTGCACGCGGGCCTACTCGCTGCGGCTTTGTTGCTTTGGCGCGATCCGGCTGTGACAGCACGCATATCTGCGCTTGTCGCAAGGCGACGGCCCTGAGTTACGCCGCGCGTAGTTTCTCCAGAATCGCATCGCCCATCGCACTCGTCGACACGAACGAAGCTGCATCGCCCTTGATGTCCGCCGTGCGCAGGCCATCCGCCAGCACCGCCGCTATCGCCGCTTCGATCCGGTCGGCCAAAGCACCTTCGTCGAAGGAATAGCGCAGCGCCATCGCGAGCGAACCGATCATCGCGATCGGGTTCGCAAGCCCCTGCCCCGCGATGTCGGGCGCGGAACCGTGCACCGGCTCGTAGAGCGCGCGACGCTTGCCGGTCTTTGCATCGACCTCGCCGAGCGACGCCGACGGCAGCATGCCGAGCGAGCCCGTCAGCATCGCCGCAATATCCGAGAGCATGTCACCGAACAGATTGTCGGTGACGATGACGTCGAACTGTTTCGGCCAGCGCACGAGCTGCATCGCGAGCGAGTCTGCGAGCTGATGTTCCAGCGTCACGTCGGCGTAATCGCGCTTGTGCAGCGCGCTCGTGACCTCGTGCCACAGCACGCCCGACTTCATCACGTTGCGCTTCTCGGACGATGTCACCTTGTTGCGCCGCTTGCGCGCGAGCTCGAACGCGACCCGACTGATCCGCTCGATCTCAAAGGTGTCGTAGACTTGCGTATCGATGCCGCGCTTCTGGCCGTTGCCGAGATCGATGATCTGCTTCGGCTCGCCGAAATAAACGCCGCCCGTCAGTTCGCGCACGATGACGATGTCGAGCCCATCGACGATCTCGCGCTTCAACGACGAGGCGTCGGCGAGCGCGGGATAACAGATCGCGGGACGCAGATTGGCGAAAAGCGCGAGGTCCTTGCGGAGCCGCAGCAGGCCCGCTTCGGGCCGCACTTCGTAGGGCACGCCATCCCATTTCGGCCCGCCAACAGCGCCGAAGATCACGGCATCGGCGGCTTTCGCGAGGGCCATGTCGCGTTCGCTGATCGAAGCGCCATGCGCGTCGTAGGCCGCGCCGCCAACTAGCCCGCGCTCGATCTCGAATTTCGGCCCTCCGATCTCGCCAAGCGCCGCGACCACCTTTTCGACCTCCGGCATGACTTCGGGGCCGATGCCGTCACCGGGAAGGAGGAGAAGCTTATGAGAGGCCATGCGAACCGCGGTGATGTGAGAAACCGCGGTGCTTCTGCGTTCGGTCGGCGCGGCTGTCAATTCGCTTCGGCCGACAGGCTGTTCAGGGCAACCCCGGCATCGAACCGATGATCGGCCACCAGCCATCGGACCTCCGCTCGAAAAGCGGACATCCGAAGACGGCACGCACCGGAAGCGCATGACGTTGCGCGTCGGCTTCCCAGCGATTGCTCTGCTTCATCGCGACGATCATCTCCACGCTGGCGACGCCAGCGCGTGAGAGAAGGCGGGCCGCGGCAACAGCCGTCGTGCCGCTCGAGACGGCATCGTCGACAAGCAGCACACGCTTTCCATGCAGCAGCGGAAGCAGGTGCTGGTCGAGGCGCAACCGTTTATCGCCTGAGGGACTCGTGATCGAGGACACAGGTTCCGATAGCGCGTCGTCGTACCAGAACTTTCGCGAATAGCCGAAAGGTACGTAGCGGGAATGCCCGAGTTTCGCTGCGATCAGAGGCGCAAACGCAAGGCCAAGTGTCGGCAGGCCGGCGACAACAACATCGTCGTCCACGGTGCTAAGCGCCGCCATCTCGGCGACAAGCGTGGAAATCACGTCATGCGATGCATGCGTTGCGAGAAACGACGCGACGGCGCGTGACGGATCGGGAAGCTGGCGCAGCGGAAGCACGAAGATGCGACCGCACGGAAGCCGGACCGGGTAGCCGAAACGGTGTGGCGGCTCGAACGAATAACGCGCGGGCAACGCGTGGTGCAGACATTGCCAATAGGCTGTCGTCGGCTCGGTGAAGAAGTTTTCAAAACTCACGCGAAGAAACTTATCGGTGAGCGCGCGAGGCCGCCATCGGGACGGATCAGGATCGCGGTGGACTGATGACCAGAAAATACTGACATTCGTCGGCGTCCGGATTTTCGAACGCATGCCGTGCGTCCGCCTCGAAATAAAAGCTATCGCCGGTCTGCAGATCGAAAGTGCGATCGCCGACCAGAATGCGAAGCTGTCCCCTCAGGACGTACACATATTCCGAGAAGCCGCGACGGTGCGCGGTGAAATCGCCCGTCTTGCTGAGCGGCGGTAGCGTGTTCAGCACCCAGTCGATTCCACGCCCGGGCAATACTGGCGACAGACAGCGACGAAGGTAGCCGGTCTCTTCGTCGCGTAGGATCGGTTGGCGGTTCGCACGGATGACAACGACCTCGCGCTCCGTCTCCGTGGCGATCAGACGCGAGAAGGTGACCCCGAGCGCTTCCGCCAGCCGCGACAACACGGTCGTCGAAGGCACGGCCTCCGATCGCTCGATCTTCGAGATCATCGACCGGCTGACGCCAGACCGTGCCGCCAATTCCTCGAGCGACAAGCTTTGCTTGCGGCGCAGGCTCCGGATTTCCTGCGCCACATGTTCGGGCGACGAGATCTGCGGGTTGGAGTGCTCCGCCAGATCGGATGCCTCAAAATTCATCGATTGCTTCTTCGTTTGCGCCGTTCGCGCCATCCCGACCAGCAAATACACTGCCGCAGTATCGCCCGCACGCCGAGATCAAAAACTGGCATTTGCCTTGCATCCACTGTTGTGGAATATTTTCTACCGGAGTGGATATGCCATGACCGACGTTGCTATGGGTGAAGGGGTACCGATCGCCGCCGAAGCCGGCGTTCCGTTGTCGGAGCGCAAACAGGTCGTCTGGTCGAGCGTCATTGGCACGACGGTCGAGTGGTACGACTTCCTCATCTACGGCACGGCCAGCGCACTCGTATTCGGAAAGTTGTTCTTTCCGAGCTTCGACCCGGTCGTCGGTTCTATCGCGGCCTTCGGCTCCTACGCTGTCGGGTTTCTCGCGCGCCCGCTCGGCGGCGCGATCTTCGGGCATTTCGGCGACAAGCTCGGTCGCAAGGCCATGCTGTCCCTCACCATCATCATCATGGGTCTGGGCACATTCCTGATCGGCTGCCTGCCCACCTATTCGCAGATCGGCGTCTGGGCGCCCATATTGCTCGTGCTGCTGCGGCTTGTGCAGGGCATCGGGATCGGCGGCGAATGGGGCGGCGCGGTCCTCATGGTGGTCGAGAGCGTTCCAGCGGAGCGACGCGGCTTCTTCGGCAGCATCGTTCAGCTCGGCTATCCCCTTGGCGTCATCCTCTCGACGAGCGCTTTCGCGCTCACGTCGCTCCTGCCGGAGAGCGAGTTCCTCAGCTGGGGTTGGCGCGTACCATTCCTTGCCAGCATCGCGCTTGTCGCCATCGGTCTCTTCATCCGGTTACGTCTGCACGAAACGCCGGCGTTCCAGCGCGTGAAGGCGCGCGCGGCAATCTCGCGGATTCCGATCATGGAAATCCTTCGCGAACATCCACGCACCTTCCTGACCGCAGTAGGCCTGAAGGTCTCGGAGATCGCCTTCGTCAGCGTGGTCACGGTGTTCTCGATCTCTTACGTCACCGGCACGCTTGGCATGCCGCGCAGCGTGATCCTGAACGGCCTCATCATCGCAGCGGTGATCGAAGTCTTCACGATCCCAGTTTTCGGTCTGCTGTCCGATAAGTACGGACGCAAACCGCTTTTCATTGCGGCCTGCCTGTTCTCAATCGCGTTTGCCTTTCCCCTCTTCACCCTGCTGAATACGCGCGACCCGATGGTCATGACGATGGCGATTGCCGTTGGCATGAGCTTGGGTCAGGGCATCATGTTCGGCACGGGTGCGGCATGGATGTGCGAATTGTTCGATGCGCGGCTTCGCTACAGCGGCGCGTCGCTTGGCTTCCAGGTCGGCGCGGCGTTGAGCGGCGGCTTTACACCGCTGATCGCCGCGGCCTTGCTGGGCTGGGGCGCTGGCGCGACGTGGCCGATTTCGGTTTATCTGATCGTGCTCGCCTGCATCACACTGGTGGCAACGCTATCGGCGCCAGAGACGGCGAGGAAACCCATCCGGTAGCCCATGTGGGCTGCTGAAAATAAGTCGAATAACTTGAAGAGTCCAAAAATGAAGAAGACAGTCGTCAGCACAGCCAACGCCGCGCCGGCGGCTGGTCCTTACTCGCAAGCGATACGTCTGGACACGCTCGTATTCGTGTCCGGTCAATTGCCTGTCGATCTCAAGACCGGCCAGTTTCCGGAAGGCGTCGAGGCGCAAACCCGCTGTTCGCTCGCGAACCTCGCAGCGGTCCTGAAGGCCGGCGGTGCGAGCCTCGACAGCGTTGTGAAGACAACTGTCTTCCTCAAGGACATGAACGACTTTGCCGCGATGAATGCCGTCTATGCCGAGCATTTCCGCGAAAGCCCGCCGGCGCGATCCACGATCGAAGTCGCGCGGCTCCCCAAAGATGCGCTTGTCGAGATCGAGGCGATCGCGCTGGCCGGCGAGACATCTCCGTGAACGAGCTCGTCATCCCGCGGATGGTCGAGGCCTTCGACCATCCGGCTGGCGCAGCGGCACGCGCGGTCGGCGGCGGTACGACAGGTTGGCGCGGCGAGCTCCTTCACATCCATGTCGCGCCGGCCGCGAGCTACGAGATGGAGGAGCTGCTCGAAGCGCATTGCGTCGCCGGACGCGGCATCGAAGGCGATCGTTATTACTATGGCAACGGCACATATTCGCCGAAGCCCGACGTTCGCGAAGTGACGCTGATCGAGCAGGAGGCGCTCGATGCGCTGAACCGGAACGATCCGCCGTTGCAGGGCGGCGCGTTGCATCTCGCACCGGCTGACCATCGTCGCAATCTCACCGTGCGCGGCGTGCCATTAAACCATCTTGTGGGCCGTCGCTTCCGGGTTGGCGATGTCGTGATGCGCGGCGGCCGCCTTAACTTCCCCTGCAAATACCTTGAGGAGTTGCTGGGTCTTTCGGTCTACCTGCCGCTCTACAACCGCTCGGGCCTGAACTGCGGCATCGAGACCAGCGGTTTCATTCGCGCCGGCGACGCGATCGAACTTCTGGACTGATCGTGACGGCACGCATGATCATGAAGCTTCGCGTCGAGAACGCGGTGCTGACGACACCCGACATTCTGTATGTCACGCTGAAGCATCCGTCGCGCCCGTCGCTTCCTGCCTGGACAGCGGGGGCGCATGTCGATCTGCGGCTCCCCGACGGAAAAATCCGGCAATACTCACTCTGCGGAGATCCCACGGATCTGTCGCGCTATCAGATCGCCATCAAGCGCGAAGACGCCGGGCGTGGCGGATCACGGTGGGCGCATGAAAGCCTCGCGCCAGGCGCCACCGCGCATGTGTCGACGCCACGAAACAACTTTCCGCTCGCCGAAAAAGCGGCGCGGCATATTTTCATCGCGGGCGGGATCGGCGTTACGCCGTTTCTGTCGATGGCACGTGCGTTGAACGACAAAGGCGCGAGATACGAGCTTCATCTGTGCGCGCGCGGCCCGGAGCAGGCGCCGATGCTGTCGGAGTTGCGGCGCGTCGCGGGCGACCGATTGCATTGCTGGTTTTCATCGCAGGGTAAGCGCTTTGATCCCGAAGCCCTGCACCGCGATGACGGCGTGCACTATTACACCTGCGGACCGCAACGCCTGACGGATGCAGTGCAGGCGGCGCTCGCAGCCAACGGCGCGCCGTTGGAAACGGTCCACGTCGAGCATTTCGGCATTGCGCTGGACGAGAATTACAAGCCCGAGCCTTTCGATGCGGTCATCGCATCATCGGGCAAGAAGCTGCATGTGCCCGCCGACACGTCGCTGCTCGAAATTCTGAAGAACAACGGCTTCAATCTTTCGTCGTCGTGCGAAATCGGTGTCTGCGGCTCCTGCGAATGTGGTTACGTCGATGGCACAGTCATCCACCGCGATGTCGTGCTGCCTGTCGCGAAACGGCAGGACCGCATGATGCCATGCGTCTCGCGTGCGCGCGTCAGCGTGACACTGGCGTTGTAAGACGCGAGACCGTCGAGAAGCGCATCAGTTCGCGTGACGCTCGAACAGCAGCAGCGAATGCGCCGTTACGCCATAGACGTCACCAATACCGAAGACCTTTGCATCGGCCTCCGGCAAGTTAGTATCGACCAGCAGCGACCAGCCATCGGCTTCATAACATGCCGGTAGCTTGAACTCTACGAGGTTGGTTGCACCGTTGAACACGAGCAGCAACGTCGCATCGACACCGCGCCTAACAATGCCGGTTTCCTGCGCACGACCGTCCATCAGCATGCCGAAACAGCGCATGTTCGCGTCGTTCCAGTCGTCGCCCGTCATCTCGCCGCCGTTGGGATTGATCCAGGTAACGTCACGAACGTCGATTGCTTCGTTCACCGCGCCTGTGAAGAAACGCGAGCGGCGCAGGATCGGATAGCGTTCACGCAACCGCATGAGCTTACGGAAAAACTCGGTCAGTTCGCGTGTGCGCTCCGTCTCGGTCCAGTCGACCCAGCTGATTTCATTATCCTGTCCATACGCATTGTTGTTGCCGTCCTGCGTACGCTCGCGCTCGTCGCCGGCCAGCACCATCGGTGTACCTTGGGCCAGAAGTAGGGTCGCGAGAAGATTGCGCATCTGTCGATCGCGCAATGCGATGATCGTCGGATCGTCGGTCGGTCCTTCTGCGCCGCAATTCCACGAACGGTTGTGTCCGTGGCCGTCGCGGTTTCCTTCACCGTTCGCGTCGTTGTGCTTCTCGTTGTAACTGACCGTATCGGCGAGTGTGAAACCGTCGTGCGCGGTGATGAAGTTTACGCAGGCCCAGGGCTTGCGCCCGCGATGATTGAACTGGTCGGGTGACGCACAGAGTTTTGGTGCGAGCGCCTGCGCATTGGCTTCGGCACGCCAGAAATCGCGCACCGTGTCGCGGAACGTATCGTTCCACTCGCCCCACCCCGGCGGAAAGCCACCGACCTGATAGCCCCCCGGTCCGCAATCCCAGGGTTCTGCAATCAGCTTCACATCCGCCAGCGACGGGTCTTGTCCGACGGCTTTGAGAAAGCCGCTTTGATTGTCGAAGCCGCCGGGCTCGCGCGCGAGAATCGTGCCGAGGTCGAAGCGGAAGCCATCGACACGCATTTCGTTCGCCCAGTAGCGAAGGCTGTCCGTCACCATCTGTATGACGCGCGGATGGCTGATATTCAGCGTATTACCGGTGCCGGTGTCGTTGATGTAATAGCGCTTCTCGTCAGGCATCAGCCGGTAATACGATGCGTTGTCGATACCTTTGAACGACAGGGTCGCGCCGCGCTCGTTGCCTTCGGCCGTGTGGTTGTAGACGACGTCGAGGATCACCTCGAGCCCGGCGTCGTGGAAACGCGCGATCATCTCCTTGAACTCTCGCAGCGAATTCCCAACGTCGGCGGCATAGCGCGGATCGGGCGCGAAAAATCCGATCGAATTATAACCCCAGAAATTCTTCAGGCCTTTTTCGAGCAGAAAATCGTCGTCGACGAACGTATGCACCGGCAGCAGTTCGACGGTCGTGATGCCGAGCGATCGCACATAGTCGATCACGCCCTTCGTGCTGAACCCCGCATAAGTTCCGCGCAGATGTTCGGGCACGGCCGGATGACGCTTCGTGAAGCCTTTCACATGCGTCTCGTAGATGACCGTGCGGTTCCACGGTACGTCGCGCCGGCGTCGTTCGCTGTGCCAGTCGAAATTCGGATCGACGACAACGCATTTCGGCATGAACGGCGCGCTGTCGCGTTTGTCGAAACTCAAGTCGTCGCCCTTGGCGCCGATGGTGTAGCCAAACACCGCGGGGTCCCAGCGCAACGTGCCCGCATGCGCCTGCGCATAGGGGTCGAGCAGCAGCTTGTTCGGATTGAAGCGATGCCCATTCTTAGGATCGTAAGGTCCGTGAACGCGATAGCCATAGACAGCACCTGCACCGACGCCGGCGATATGACCGTGAAAGATTTCGTCGGTGTATTCCGGCAATTCGAAACGGTCGGTCTCGCGACCATTTTCGCCGTCGAAAAGGCAGACCTCCACTTTCGTGGCATTGGCTGAGAAGATCGAAAAATTCGTGCCGCGGCCGTCGATATGCGCACCGAGCGGATAGGCTTTGCCTTCGCTGATACGCGTTGAATCACTGCTCACGTCTGCGCTGTCCGGGTCGGGGCGCGGGCATCGCCGGCGCTGGGGCGGGAGCCTGTAAAATGTCTGCCGAACGGCCAAGGTTCCGTCTCGCCAGCGCTTTCCTCGTTCTGTGCTTTTCGTGCAGTGTCGCCCCCAAGAACGAATGAGGAAACGACCGATGATCGCTGCTGTCGCGAAGCGCCTGCCG
Source organism: Beijerinckiaceae bacterium (assembly GCA_965246795.1). Classification (GTDB taxonomy): domain Bacteria; phylum Pseudomonadota; class Alphaproteobacteria; order Rhizobiales; family Beijerinckiaceae; genus JAJXWB01. Next base: position 202,540 of record CBDFFN010000013.1, read on the forward strand.
TTTTTCTACGGCTGGGTCGTCGTCGGCATCGTATTCGTGACGATGGCTCTCGGCGTCAACGCGCGCACTGCCTTTTCGTTGGTGTTTCCGCCCATCGTCGACGAGTTTGGCTGGGAGCGCGGACTGACCGCGGGCGCGTTTTCGTTCGGCTTTCTCGTCTCAGCGATCATGAGCCCGCTGATGGGCGGTTTTGTCGATCGCCGCGGTCCGCGCATCATGCTGGAGATCGGCGTGTTCGCAATGGGCGCCGGCCTGATGCTGACGACCTACATGCAGACACCTCTGCATCTTTATCTCACCTTCGGCCTGCTCGTCGGCGTCGGCAGCATCTGTCTCGGTTATTCCGGCATGTCGCTGTTTCTGCCGAACTGGTTCGTGCGCAAACGTGGGCTTGCCGTCAGCATCGCATTTTCGGGCGTCGGCGTCGGTTCGATCCTTCTGCTGCCGTGGTTTCAGTCCGTGATCGATGCGCGCGGATGGCGCGCAGCCTGCTGGACGCTCGGTCTCGCGATTCTGATCCTGCTCGCGCCGCTGGCGTTGCTTGTGCGCCGCGGCCCACGAGATCTCGGCCTCGAACCCGACGGCGATCCTGGCGCCCTGCCCGGTGCGAAACCGCGCTCCAACATTGTCGATCCGGCGTGGGCCGCCGTCGACTGGACTCTCGCGCGCGCCATGCGCACGGCGCGCTTCTGGTGGCTCGCATCGGGCTATTTCGGTGGCCTGTACATCTGGTACGCGGTGCAGGTCCACCAGACGAAATATCTACTCGAAGTCGGCTTCGACCGACGCGTCGCGGCTGTTGCGCTTGGCGTCGTCAGTCTAGCCGGCATTCCCGGCCAGATCGCGCTCGGCGCATTGTCGGATCGCGTCGGACGCGAGGTCACGTGGGGACTTGCATGCCTTGGCTTCGCAATCTGCTACACGATTTTACTTGTACTACCGGCCGCGCCGACGCACGTGCTGCTTTACGCGATGGTGCTGACGCAAGGCGTGCTCGGCTATGGCCTCACATCCGTCATAGGCGCAATGCCGCTCGAGATTTTCGAAGGCAAGCAATTCGGCTCGATCTACGGCACGATCATGCTCGCGGCTCTCACCGGTGGCGCCTTCGCACCGTGGATCACGGGCGTCATTCACGATGCCACAGACAGCTATATGGCAGCCTGGTGGCTCGGCATCGGCGTCAGTTTATTTTCGGCGTTTGCGATCTGGCAGGCATCGCCACGCAAGGTGCGTGTTGTCGCGGGGCGCATGGCGCGGACAGCGCAAGTAGCATGATGTGCTAAACGATCAAGCATGAAAATGATCGTCGGAATCGACAGCCAGTTCGTTCACCGCGCGCGCCGGGCCGCCGACATCGAAGCCTACTATCCATATCGAGCCTTGCGGGACTTTCTCGAGCGCGATGGCCAGGTGCTCGAAATGTTCGCAACCGTCGTCCGCTTTCCCGCCGATCTCGGCGACGAGGCCGACATGCTGAAGCGCTATCGGGATTATCAAAAGAATGCCGAGGCGCTGGAGTGGCAAGGCATTTCCGTCATCGAATGCATTTCGAAGAAGACGCCGGACGGCGACATCAAACACAGCGACGACAATCAGCTCATGATCCGGCTGGCATTGACGTGCACACGATTGAAGCCCGACCTTCTCGTCCTTCTGGCGGCGGACGGCGACTATGCTCCGCTGGTTTGGGGCTTGCGTGAGGAAGGGATCCGGACGCGGCTCATCAGCGATCTCCAGTCATCGCCGTCGCCTCTCGCGAACGATCTCAGGCGATCGGTCTATTCCGTCGAGGACATGTGGAAGCTCGCCGAGACGGCCGTCGACTGGGTCCACGAGCACTAGGACCGCAGCACACTATGTCGGTGACACGAAGGTAACGGCTTCGATGCGGTTGCCGTCGGCATCGCGAACGAAAGCGGCGTAATAGCCATTCGGTCCCGATCCATAGGATCGCAATCCCGGCGCACCGTCTTCGCGCGCACCGCCAGCGATCGCCGCGCGATGAAACGCATCGACAGCATCGGTGCTACGCGCGCGTAACGCGACATGCGCACCCGGATCGTCATCGTTGCGCGCGACTTCGCGAAAATTGATCCAGACTTCCGGATAGGTTTTGCCGAAACCGATCTGCGTCGTGCGGAGGACGAGCACGCTCAAACCGAGCGGCGCAAGGATCGCGGCGTAGAAAATCCTGGCCTGTGCAAGGTCACGAACCGCGATCGAGACATGATCGATCACGGTCGCATCGTCACGCCGGCACGCCCGCAAGCGGCGCGAAAAACTCGATCACCTGCTCGTAGACCGGGCGTTTGAACGGAATGATGAGCTCCGGCAGCTTCTCCATCTGCTCCCAGCGCCAGCCGTCGAACTCCGGCTTGTGGCCGCCGGGCGAAGCGATGTCGATTTCGCTTTCGTTTCCTTCGAAACGCAAGGCGAACCACTTCTGACGCTGACCGCGATAGCGGCCTTTGTAGCTCTGCGTCGCCACGCGGCGCGGCAGATCGTAGCTCAGCCATTTCGGCGCTTCGGCCAGCAGCGACGCCGAGGTGACATTCGTCTCCTCGTGCAATTCGCGGATCGCGGCCTGATAGGGCGTTTCGCCGTGGTCGATACCGCCCTGCGGCATCTGCCACTCGTAGCCCGGTGCGACATGCTCCTTGAGCCTCTTGTCGCGGCGGTGACCGACGAAGACGAAACCTTCGCGGTTGAGCAGCATGATGCCGACACAGGGGCGATACGGCAGATCCTCGAAACTCTTCATCGACGCGCGTCAGACCCTTGCGCGACCGCGCCGACACTCACGAGCCCGGCGCTCGCCGGTACGAGCAATATGCCGCGACTTTCGAGCGTGGCCGTAAATTTCGCAAGCCTGTCGATCGTCGAGGGCAGCGCATTTGCGGTTCCGAGCGCAAATCCGTCCTTGCGCGCTGCCGCTTCCAGTTTGGCCAGCGCCGCATCCATCTTCGCGTCGCCCTCCGCGTCGAGCCGCACGGCAGATCGTACAGTTCCGAGACCCGCGTCCCGCGCACCCTCGGCAAGCGCGGAGCGCGTCGGCGTCCCGTCCTCGATAAGCGCAAGCCCGCGTCCGGCAATTTCCTGCAGGACCGGTGACAAGGCATCGCTGCTTTGGAGAAACCGGCCACCTAGGAAGGGCGACACGGCGAAATAGCCGGGGAAGCGTGACAGCAACCATTTGAGATCGGCATCCGTCTCGGAGGCGCTCGCGGCGAGTTGAAGCGTATGCGGACCGGGATCGTTACGCGCCGAATCGATCGGCTCCATCGGCAATTGCAGCACAGTCTCGTGGCCACGCTCGCGCGCCCGCGCGGCATCGGCTTCGAGATCGCCGCCGTAGGGCGCGAAAGCGAAAGTCACCGCCGCCGGCAGCCGGTCGATCGCATCGCGGGTCGAATTCGCGGAGAGGCCTAAACCGCCGACCATCAGCGCAATCTTCGGCGCGGCGGCCTTCGCTGGCTCGACTCGGAACGGGCGCGCGTAAAGTTGCGCGGGACGCGTGCCATCCGCGCCTATCTTCGGCAGCAGGCCAGCCTTCGTCTTTTCGGAGACACGCGGGTCGGGCGCCGGCGGCAGACGTCCAGCCGCGTCCTCAACGCGAATGATGAGCGCGCCGGGCGCTCCGGCGTTTCCGCCGCGCGTAACACGGACGCCGGAGACATTCTCGACTTCTGTGGCCGTCGAGACAGGTGAGGCTTCGCGCGACGGCAGGGAACCCGTCATTTCGCGGGAAACAGCCTTCGGCTCGGCCCGTTCCGCAATCGGCGCCTCGACGATGCGGCCGATGCTACGTGCCCGACCGCCGTAGGCCGATCCGTAAAACGCGGCATAGCCGACGACCACAATCACGAGAAGCGCTGTGCCGACGCCGGCGACATGGCCCGAGGACAGGCGCGATGGGCGTCGCGCGCTGGTGTCGTCATCGAGACCGAGCGGCCGGTCCAGTTCGTTTCGCATGGCTCCTGCCGGCCCGCGACCGCAGAAGCGGGAAGCTTCTGCGAATCAGGGCGCTGCGGCCATCATGCGCTGCGTGGAGTCCGTGCGTCGAGACGCACGGCGCACCATCAACCGCGACGTTGCGCAGTTGTCAGTTCGGCATCTTCTTCGGCGGCACTTCGGCGCCGGTGACGCCGTTGTTCGATGCCTTCACGCTTTCCTTATTGTCGATCATCACCGACGTCTTGTTCCCGTGCAGGATGTCGTTGGCGGCGATAAGCTGCTTGTCCTTCAACACGTCCTGCGGGACGTAGGCCTGCGAACCGTGGCCCTCGTCGTCGCCGTTCTTGAGATGACCCTTAAGTGCCGCCTCGCCCTTAGTCTCGTCCTTGCCCTTAAGCTCGTCCGGCACGTCGTTCAGCACCACGAGGTCCGGCTCGATGCCCTTGGCCTGGATGGAGCGGCCGGACGGCGTGTAGTAGCGTGCCGTCGTGAGCCGCAGTGCGCCGTTGTTCTGGCCGAGCGGGATGATCGTCTGGACGGAGCCCTTGCCGAAAGACCGCGTGCCGAGGATGGTCGCGCGCTTGTGATCCTGCAATGCGCCGGCGACGATCTCCGACGCCGATGCCGAACCGCCGTTAATGAGAACGACGATCGGCTTGCCTTTCGAGAGATCGGCGGCGCGGGCGTTCCAGCGCTGCGTCTCGTCGGCATTGCGGCCGCGCGTCGAAACGATCTCACCCTTGTCGATAAAGGCATTGACCACCGCGATCGACTGGTCGAGCAGACCACCCGGATTGTTGCGCAGGTCGAGGATGAAGCCCTTGAACTTATCGGCCGGAATTTCCTGCTGATATTTCAGCATCGCAGCCTTAAGGCTCTCGAAGGTCTGTTCGTTGAACTGCGTGATGCGGATGTAGGCGACGTCGTCGCCTTCCTTGCGCGCACGAACCGCCTTGATCTGGATCACCGCGCGGGTGAGCTTGATGTCCTGCTTTTCCTTTTTTTCACCGCGCATGATGGTGAGCGTGACGGCCGTGTTCACCGCGCCACGCATCTTGTCGACCGCTGCGTTGAGCGTGAGGCCCTGCACTTGCTCGCCGTCGATGGCGAAGATCAGGTCGTTCGTCATCACGCCGGCCTTGGCAGCGGGCGTGTCGTCGATCGGCGTCACAACCTTCACGAGGCCATCTTCCTGCGTGACCTCGATGCCGAGACCGCCGAACTCGCCGCGCGTCTGCACCTGCATGTCGCGGAAGCTCTTCGTGTCCATGTAGGACGAGTGCGGATCCAGCGACGTAAGCATCCCGTTGATCGCGGACTCGACCAGCTTCTGCTCGTTCGGCTTCTCGACGTAATCCGTCCGGACCTTCTCGAAGACGTCACCGAAAAGGTTGAGATTGCGATAGGTGTCGGATGCCGCGGCCGTGGCGCTGCGCGGCGCCAACACGCTTGGTCCGCGCGTCACGAGAACGCCCGTCGCGCCGATCGCGGCACCAAGCAGGACGAGGTGGACCTTACGAATCATCCGCGAACCCTCTGCACGTCAGGTTGCGCCCACCAGGGGCTGGGGTCGATGGCCGACCCGTCTTTTCGAAACTCTACATAAAGTATGGGTGCCGTCGCGCCAATGGCAATCGCCGCCGCAGTGCGTGCCGCGCCGCTACCCATCGTGCCGATAGGTTCGCCAGACAGCACGAATTGTCCCACTGCCACGCTCGTCTTCTCCATGCCGGCGAGCACGATGTGATAACCGCCACCGGCGTTGACGATGACGAGCTGTCCATAAGAGCGATACGGTCCGGCGAAGATTATCCAGCCATCGGCGGGCGAACCGACAGGCGAACCGGCACGAGCACCGACCGAAAGGCCCTTTTCGGTACCCCCGAACCCGTCCGACACGCCCCAAGGCCGCACGACGGCGCCCGACACCGGCATCGGCAGCTTGCCCTTGGCATCGACGAAAGCCATCGCCGGGGCGAGACGCGCAGTATCCTTGAACGGCGAAGCCGCGATGCGCGCCAGCTGATCGCGCGATTCCAGCACGGCCTGCTGCTGGCGCGCTTCCTCCGCCTTTATCGCCTCCTCGCGAGCTTTCTGTGCGCCGACGACCTCGGCTTCCATACGCGTGATGAGGGCTTCGACCGTCGTCGACTGGCGCGCGAGATCGGCGACGCGCGCTTTCTCGGATTCGATCGCGCCTTCTGTCTCGCCCTGCGCGCGTTGCCGCGCCTCCGTCAGCAATGTCAGCCGCGTGCGTTCGAGCTCCAGCGCCTTCTGTTCGTTGGCAAGCCGCTCGCGTTCGGCAACGATCGACGTGCGCAGGTCGACCAACTGACGCAGGTCCTCGCCGAGTGCTTCGGCTTCGGCACGCATTTCGGGCACGACCGCCCCGAGCAGAATGGACGTGTGGACGGCGGCAAGAAGATCGTCGGGCCGAACGAGAAGCGCTGGCGGTGCGGCACGGCCCATGCGCTGAAGCACGGCGAGAATTTCGCCCAGCACGGCGCGACGACCATCGAGCGAGCGGCGGATCGCCTCTTCGCTGCCTGTCAGCGTGTCGAGCCGTTTCTGGCCCTCGTCCATCCGCGCGCCGGCCGCATCGAGGCGGCGCGACGTGTCGATCAGCGACTGCTTCAATTTCGCGCGATCGCTGCGGATCGTCTCGACTTCGGTTTCGAGCTTGCGCCGGTTGGCTTCGGTCGTCTCGAGCGTCTCGCGCAGGCCCTTAAGCTGATCGCGCAGCGCGCCGGTTCTCGCGTCGGCGGCAGGCGGCGCAGCGGCGTCGGTTGCGGCAGGTGTTTGTGCGCGAATCGGCCCGGCGGCAAGCATCGCCCCCGCGATCACGACGGCCGCGGCCGACGGCCCGAAACGCGAAAGATCACGGCCTGCGCGCATAGAAGTCCGAATCGACGATCGAGCCATCGTTAGGCGTTTCGATTGCGCCGGCAATGCGGCGTTACGCTATCCATCGCGGTGTCCTGCGCCACGATGGTAGGGATGACCCGCAAGGATCGTCACCGCGCGATAGATCTGCTCCGCAAGCAGCACGCGCACGAGCCCGTGTGGCAGCGTCATAGCGCCAAAGCGCAGGCGCATCGTCGAAGAGGCCAGCAATGCGGGATCGAGCCCGTCGGGACCGCCGATGATAAAGATGGCGTCGGTTGCGGCATCGCGCTTGGTCTGTAGCCAGGCAGCGAATCCCTCACTCGTGACGTCGCGACCGCGCTCGTCGAGCGCGACGACGGCATTTTGGCCGCACAGCCGCGTGAGGACCTGCCCCTCTTCGGCGCGGCGGTCATCGGCACGCTTTGCGCGAGCCTCGTCGATCTCGTGCAGGGAAACGGCACCAACGCCTAGAGATCGCCCTGCGCCCGCGATGCGCTCGGCGTAACGTGCGTAGAGATCTCGCTCGGGCCCCGCTTTCAGGCGACCAACAGCCGCAATCGTCAGCCGCACAGGCGCGCGTCAGACGACGCGACGTTCCGCGGGCCGATCCTCGCCCCAGAGCTTCTCAAGATTGTAGAACTGCCGAACTTCCGGCCGGAACAGGTGGACGATCACATCGCCGGTATCGATCAGAACCCAGTCGTTATGCGGCATGCCCTGCACCCGCGGCGCGGGGCGTTCGGCCTCTTTCAGCACCTTCAACACACGGTCCGCGATAGCGCCGACATGGACGTTCGAGCGGCCTGAAGCCACGATCATCGTGTCGCCGATAGATGTTTTGCCGTGCAGATCGAGCGAAACGACGTCTTCGGCCTTGGCGTCATCGAGACTGTCCAGAATTCTGGACGTGAGCGAGGCGACGAGCGCGCCGACATCGACCCGAGTGGGGTCGGATGCGGGATGGGAGACGCGGCCTCCCGGGCCGATTGCTGCGTTCAGTGCTTCACCCTCTCAAAAGGAGCGCGGCGCGACGCAGCGCCGCAATCAAAGAATGATGAGTGTTTGTGACGGTTTCAACCGCGCGGGAGCGATTTTTCCAAAAGGCTGGCGACATTTGAGGGTGTTGGCGGCGCGGCGCGGTTTTTTCGCAACATCGTCGACGACAGATCGAGGCGCTTTCCATGCAGGATCGTCCAGGCCGGCGGCTGGGCATGCGCGAGCAATGATGAATCCTGTTCGGGAAGGCGCCATTGCGCCAGCGCCTGCGCCGCCGGTGATGCCGTCGCCGCGAGACCGGAGCCGGGCCGGTCGATGACAGCAAACGGGATCATGTCTGCGATGTCGCGCCAGTTCTGCCAGCGGTGAAACTGGGCGAGGATGTCGGTCCCCATGATCCAGACGAAATGCACGTCCGGACAACGCGACGTCAGCCAGTCGAGCGTGTCGAAGGTAAAGCGCGTGCCGATCTTCGCCTCGATGTCGGTGACGATGATGCGCGGATCACGGAGCAGCTTTCGCGCTTGCGCCATGCGCTCGGACAGTGGCGTCAGGCCGCGCGTGTCCTTCAGCACATTGCCCGGCGAGACAAGCCACCAGACGCGATCGAGACCGAGGCGTCGCAGCGCTGTCTCACTCGCATGGACGTGGGCGGCATGCGGCGGATCGAACGTGCCCCCGAACAGCCCGATCGTCATGCCCGGCGCCGTCGGCGGCGGGCGGACGAAGGTGGCGGAACGCGCCGGCCTCACGGCCTCGTCTGGCCGTCGCCGTGCACGCGATATTTGAACGAGGTGAGCTGTTCGACGCCGACGGGCCCGCGCGCATGCATACGGCCGGTGGCGATGCCGATCTCGGCGCCGAAGCCGAACTCGCCGCCATCGGCGAATTGCGTCGAGGCGTTGTGCAGCACGATCGCCGAATCGACCTCGGCAAGGAAGCGCTCGGCAGCAGACATGTCTTCGGTGACGATGCAGTCGGTGTGATGCGAGCCAAATGTCGCGATGTGCTCCATCGCGCCATCGAGCCCGTCGACGACACGCGCGGCGATGATGGCGTCGAGATATTCCGTCTGCCAGTCGAGCGCGATGGCCGGCACCGCACGCGCATCGGAAGCCTGCACGGCGTCGTCGCCGCGTACCTCGCATCCCGCGTCGAGCAATGTTTTGATAAGTGGCGCGAGATGCGTTTCGGCGCAGGCACGATCGACGAGAAGCGTCTCCGCCGCGCCGCAAATACCGGTGCGACGCATCTTTGCGTTGAGCACAAGCTTCTTCGCTTTTTCGAGATCGGCGTCGGCGTGGATGAAGACATGCACGAGGCCTTCGAGATGCGCGAACACGGGCACGCGCGCCTCGTGCTGCACGCGCGCGACAAGGCTCTTGCCGCCGCGCGGCACGATGACGTCGATCGCGCCGTCGAGACCGGCGAGCATGAAGCCCACCGCATCGCGGTCGCGCGTCGGCACGAGCGTGATGGCAGCCGGCGGCAGACCCGCTTCGCGCAGGCCATCGGCAAGACATGCATGGATGGCGCGAACGGAGCGAAAACTGTCGGAGCCGCCGCGAAGAATCGCGGCGTTGCCCGACTTGAGGCACAACGCGCCGGCATCGGCGGCAACGTTTGGGCGACTTTCGAAGATGACTCCCACTGTGCCGAGCGGCGTCGCGACGCGTTCGATCATCAGGCCGTTCGGGCGCTCGAACCGCTCCAGCACACGACCGACGGGATCGCGCAGATCGGCGATCTCCTCGATGCCGCGCGCCATAGCCTCGATGCGGGTTTCGTCGAGCGTCAGGCGATCGAGAAAGGAGCCGGACGTGCCGGCGCCCCGCGCATCGCGGACATCCCCGGCGTTGACCGCGATGATGTCGGCGGACTGTTTGCGGAGCAAGCGGGCCGCGGCACGCAAGGCTTCGTTGCGCTTCGCCCCCGGCACGAGCGCCACCACCCGCGAAGCCTTGCGCGCCGCGCGGCCGAGATCGGCCATGATGGTAGCGAGCGATGCCGTTGCGGGCGTGCTGCTATCCACCGCCGTCACATCGAGCGTCTGGTCCATCGGTTCGCAACTTAAAAAGGGGCGTCTCAGCTATCAGCTTTGACGCAGCGGCAAAAGACACGTTGGCGCATGTCCTCGACGCAAAAGTCTGTCAACTTTTGCGGGACCTGCGCTAGCGAAACGCCGCCAGCGACACGAACGCCGGCTGCAATATCCGCTGTGAGCCGGGCATCGGACGGCGGAACGCCGGCAGCGTCACCTCGGCCCGACCAAATAGCGGTGGGCGCGGCGGGGGTAACGGAACATCGACGGTCGTTTCCAGCGATGGCACTGGTTCGGTCGGGCGCGGCGGCGGCTCCGGCACCGGCTTGGGCGTCTCGACCGGCGGTTTTCCCGCAGGCTCGGGGACGGGGCGCGTCTGCACGATCGTCGGCGTGCTTGGAGAGACCAGCGCGCCGAGCCTGTCGCCGAGATTGGCTAGCAATGTCCCGCTTTCCTGCTGCGGCGCCGGCACAGGCCTCGCCCTCGCGATCATGATTTTCTCTCGCGGCGCATTGCAGTCGCGCAAGCCCATCGCGATCAGCTCGTCGCCTTTGATGACCTTGTATTGCCGCGTCAGCGTTCCGAGACGCACACGCACGGCCTGCGGATAGGATTGCCACAATTCATCGGTGATCCCGAGGTCGGTTTCCTTGGTATTCGCATTATAGGCCTGATGAAATTTCAGGAGCGACGTCGGGTAGACGCAGACGTTGGGTAGGCTCAACGCCAATGTGCAGGCGGAGCGGCATTCCTGAAGCCGAACCTCGCGGTTCTCGGAACGGAACTGCTCGGTGCGCGAGCGATAGTCGCTGACAAGACCACCGACGTCCTTCGTTACGACGACCGGCGCGGGTTCTGGCGGTGGGTAGAGATAGCTCACGTGAATCTGGTGCCGGAAATGCCTCGCAAAATCGAGGTTTATGGTGAACGATTGGTAAAGAGCGGGAGCGCGGCAGCCTTGTGACCTCTTGTGACGTCGCTAGTGCCAGTGGGCGCTGCGGCCATGCCAGTCGACATCGGCGAGCGCGCGATCTTCGCCGCCGGGCCAAAGCGTGAGCCGGAGTTCGCAGCGCTGCTTGTCGGCCTCGCTCCCTTCCATCCGCAGCCATGCGAACGGCTTTTGTGCCGTCGCAGCATCCCCTTTCGCGAGAATATCGGCAACGAGCGCCGCGCGTGAGGCTGGCTCGAGATACTGGATGAAGACGCTGTGGAACAGGACAGTGCAGACGCCGTCCTGCGGGGCATCCGCAGCGAGCGCGTCCCGCAGCCACGCCCGCGCATCGGCCTTCTCGACACGCAGATCGACCGCGGCGGCGATGGAGCGCGGCAGAAATGCGCGCGAGACGTTCCGTCTGTTCGGCCCAGATGTAGGAGAGCAGCCGCTCGCGATGGTCCGGCCAACCCGGATCGAGCGGCGCAAGATCGCTCGCGCGACGCGACGCAACAGTGAATGGCGTCGATGGCAAGGGCGCATTGCCCGTCCACTGGCAGGTTATCGTCACAGGCGCATCGGGCGCGCCGAATGTGCCTGCATCGCCGAACTCATATCGCCAGCTTGGAAATGACATGTTGAGCCCGGCACTCGCGCCGATCTCGTACAGCGCAAAGGGCAGGCGAATCTCTTCCGCCAGACGCAACAGGCCGCCGAGCAGGATCGCGGAGCGGCCGACTTCATTCGTCTGCGGCGGACTGTCGAGATAGTCGGCGAGGAACGCATCTTCTGCCGCGATGGCCGCCTGCAATGCATCTCGGAATGCCGCGTCGTCGGCCTCGGCGGGCGGGTAGACGACCGACAGCGCCGGCACACGCCCGTCGCGCGCCAGCCGATGCAAACCGGCGCAGCAGCGCAACGGCACGAGATCGCCGATGCGATTGTCCCGCGGCCATTCGAGAACGCGCCGGCCGAGCGCGCTATTATTGTCGAGAATATCCGCGAGCGTCAGACACAGCCGCGCCGTGAACGGCGCATTCATCCGCGTGCAATGTTCTGCCTGCACCTCGAAAGCGCGACGGCCGCTCGTGTCCGCGACGCGCGCCGTCACGCGCCGCCGGCGTTGCGGATCGCCGGCATTACCTCGTCTCGCAAAGATTGCGGTGTAATCGGCCCCCAGTGGCGATAGGCGACGGTGCCATCGCCGCGCACGACAAAGGTTTCCGGCACGCCGGTGACGCCCCAATCGATGCCGGTCCGGCCGCTGCGATCCATACCGACGCGCGCGAACGGATTGCCGCCCTGCCCTAAAAACCGTCGCGTGTTCTCGGGCTCGTCCTTGTAGGCGATGCCGACGACGTTGGCGCCGGTCCTAGACAGTTCCATCAGCATGGGATGCTCGGCGCGGCACGGCACGCACCACGACGCGAAGACGTTCACGACCGTGACCTTGCCGTTGCGGAGTTCGGCGTCGGAAACGCCCGCGACGCCGGAAAGGCCGGGCAACGGCGGCAAACTGAATGCGGGCGCAGTCTTGCCAATGAGCGCCGAGGGAATACGCGACGCATCGCCCGCGCCGAGCCGGAAGAGAAACAGCAGAGCAAGTCCGACAAAGGCCAACACAGGAATCCCCGCAAGCCAGCGTCGCGAATTCGGTGTCGACGACGACGCGATCTCCGGCGTGCTCACAAGCTCATCCGGCCGGCATCGCCGAAACGCGACAGAGCGCGCTTCAGCATGCGATGACGCAGCACGATTGCAACGATGGTCACGCCGACCGCGATAAATGTCACCGCATAGGCGGCGACGATGAAGCCCGCGTGCGGCGCGCTCATTCTGCCGCACCTAGCAGTGTCGCGCGAACCACGCCACGATCTTCCACGGTCTGCCGCGTCAAACGCTCGAGCCGCCGCGCGAGGATCTCGTTGCGGATCGCCATGAGATGCAGCGTGAGAAACAACAGTGTTGCGCCAAAGGCCATGACAAGAAGCGGGATCAGCATCGAGCTCGTCATTGCCGGACCGCCGGCGCGGAAGACGGACGCCGGCTGGTGTAGCGTGTTCCACCAGTCGACCGACCATTTGATGATCGGAATGTTGACCGCGCCGACGAGCGTGACGATGGCCGCGATGCGCGCCGCGCGCCCGTAATCCTCGACCGCCTGCCAAAGCGCGATCAGCGCGAGATAGATCAGGAGCAGCACGAGCTCAGACGTGAGCCGCGCATCCCAGATCCAATAGGTGCCCCACATCGGCTTGCCCCAAAGCGAGCCGGTGACGAGGCACACGAAGGTGAAGACGGCGCCGAGCGGCGCGGCGGCGCGCTGGGCGGCATCGGCCAGCGGATGGCGCCAGACGAGCGTGCCGAGCGCGGCCGACACCATGACGATGTAGATGAACATCGACAGCCAGGCCGCCGGCACGTGCAGATACATGATCCGCACCGTCTCGCCCTGCTGGTAATCCGCCGGCACGACGAAGGCGACGACCAACAGGCCGACGCCGAGCACCAGCGCCGCAGCCGTTCCCGCCGCCGGGATCAGCCAGCGGGCGACGCTCAGGAAATTCGCTGGATTGGCGTAGCGGAGCACGACATTGTTGTAGGTGCGCGCCTCGGCCATTGCTACTCCCCCGTCGTGCGCAGCGCCGCCGCTGCCGCGAACGGCGACAGCGCCAGCGCCGCCAGCGACAGCGCGCCGAGCAGCGCGAACGGTTGCCAGCCCGCGCCTTGGGCTGCGGCGACCCCGAAAATCAGCGTCGGCATGACGAGCGGAAGCACGATAAGCGCAAGCAGAACGCCGCCGCGTCGCACGCCGACGGTCGCCGCCGCACCTGCCGTGCCGATCGCGACGAGCGCCGGCGTGCCGGCCAGCAGCGACAGAAACAGCGTGCCGATCTGCGATGCGGGCATCGCGTAGAGAAGCCCGAGACACGGCGCAGCGACGACGATCGGCAGGCTCGCTGTCAGCCAGTGCGCGGCGGCCTTCGCGAGCACGACGAGTTCGAGCGGCTGAACTCCGAGCCGCAGAAGATCGAGCGAGCCGTCCTCGAGATCGGCAGCGAACAGTCGTTCGAGTCCGAGCAACACGCTGAGCAGCGCACCCACCCACAGGATTGCGGGACCGATGCGCTGCAATTGCATGAGGTCGGGGCCGACGGCGAAGGGCACCAGCGTCGCGAGCCCAAGCAGGAGCGCGACGCCTGTCGCGCCGCCGCCCGCGCGCCCAGCGAGGATGAGGTCGCGCCGCAATAAGGCGCCGAGCGCGCTCACGTTTCGCCGTCGGCGCCCAACCGCAGTTCCCGCGACGGAAACCGCAGCGGCTGGTGCGTCGCTGCGACCAGCATGCCGCCACCGGCAAGATGCTCAGTAACGACCGTCTCGAACATCGCAACGGACCGCGCGTCGAGCCCGGACGTCGGCTCGTCGAGCAGCCACAGCGGTCGCGGCGCGACCAGCAATCGCGCGAGCGCTGCGCGTCGCCGCATGCCGGTCGACAGCCACGCGACCGGCACCTCGATGGCGGCTTCGAGACCGAGCGCCGTCAATGCTGCGAGCGGGTCACGCGCCTGTCCAGCGCCAAGATAGTCCGCCGCAAAGGTAAGGTTTTCGCGCACCGTGAGCCCGTCTTTCAGCCCGTCGCGATGGCCGAGGTAATGCAGCGGCGGCGCGTCGCCGCTTGCGCCTTCGATCGCGACCGTGCCGGCCGCCGGGGCGAGAAAGCCGGCCAGCACACGCAGCAGCGAGGATTTTCCCGCGCCGTTGTCGCCGGTCACCAGCAGCGCCTCACCGCTTTCGAGCGTGAAGGTCGCGTCGGAAAGAACGCGCCGGTCGCCGCGATCGATGCACAGATCGGCGGCAAGAAGGCGCATGAATCTCCACGTCGGTGCCCATCGACGCACGCGCGCCAGACGATGCACGGTCGTGTAGCGAGCGTCGCGGGATTAATCTATAGAAGCTCCAATCTCCCGCACCGCATCACCAGGACACGACAATGGCGTCTCTCGACAGCTTCAAATGCCGCAAGAAGCTTACGGTCGGGACGCGAACCTACACTTACTACTCGCTGAAAGCGGCCGAGAAAAACGGCCTCACCGGCATCGGCGCGCTGCCCTTCTCGATGAAGGTGCTGCTCGAAAATCTCCTGCGCTTCGAGGACGGGCGCACGGTGAAAAAGGAGGACATTCTCGGCGTCGTCGCGTGGCTGACCAATCGCGGCAAGGAACAGCATGAAATCGCCTTCCGTCCGGCGCGCGTGCTGATGCAGGATTTCACCGGCGTACCCGCCGTCGTCGATCTCGCGGCGATGCGCGATGCGATGACGGCGCTGCACGGCGATCCGCAGAAGATCAACCCGCTCGTACCGGTCGATCTCGTCATCGATCATTCCGTCATCGTCGACGAATTTGGCTCGGCAAAGGCATTCAAGAAGAACGTCGAGCTTGAATACAAGCGCAACGGCGAGCGCTACCGCTTTTTGAAGTGGGGCCAGGATTCGTTCGACAATTTCCGCGTTGTTCCGCCCGGTACCGGCATCTGCCACCAGGTCAATCTCGAATATCTCGCGCAGACGGTCTGGACAAAAAAGGAAAAGATTACGTCGCGCGGTAAGACCGAGACGGTCGAAGTCGCATATCCCGACACGCTCGTCGGCACGGACTCGCATACGACGATGGTCAACGGCCTTGCCGTGCTTGGCTGGGGCGTCGGCGGTATCGAGGCCGAGGCCGCGATGCTCGGTCAGCCGCAGTCCATGCTGCTGCCGGAAGTGATCGGCTTCCGCCTTACGGGCAGCCTCGCGGAAGGCATTACCGCCACAGACCTTGTTCTGACCGTTACGCAAATGCTGCGCAAAAAGGGCGTCGTTGGAAAGTTCGTCGAGTTCTTCGGCGACGGCCTGAACCATTTAACGCTCGCGGACCGCGCGACGATCGCCAACATGGCGCCGGAATACGGCGCGACCTGCGGTTTCTTCCCCGTCGACGACGAGACGCTCGCCTATCTCACGACGTCGAGCCGTGCCGGTCCGCGCGTCGCGCTGGTCGAGGAATACGCCAAGAAGCAGGGCATGTTCCGCACAAAGACGATGCCCGACCCCATCTTCACCGACACGGTCGAACTGAACCTCGCAGAGGTCGTGCCGTCGATGGCGGGACCGAAGCGGCCGGAAGGCCGCATCGCCCTCGGCGATGTCGCAAAGGGCTTCGAGACAGCGCTCGCAAGCGAATACAAAGTCACGCAGAACGCCGACAAGCGTCACAAGGTCGACGGTGCGAACTACGACATCGGCCACGGCGACGTGGTCATTGCGGCCATCACGTCCTGCACCAACACGTCGAACCCAAGTGTGCTGATCGGCGCCGGCCTTCTCGCCCGCAACGCCGTCGCGCGGGGCCTGACCGTAAAACCGTGGGTGAAAACCTCGCTCGCGCCCGGCAGTCAGGTCGTCGGCGAATATCTCTCGAAGTCCGGCCTGCAACCGGCTCTCGACAAGCTCGGCTTTAACCTCATCGGCTACGGCTGCACGACCTGCATCGGCAATTCGGGTCCGCTCGCGGCACCGATCTCGAAGGCGATCAACGACAACGGCGTGATCGCCGCCGCGGTCCTCTCGGGCAACCGCAATTTCGAGGGCCGCGTCAGCCCCGATGTACAGGCCAACTATCTGGCCTCCCCGCCGCTCGTTGTCGCTTATGCGCTTGCCGGAAATGTCGACAAGGATCTGACGAAAGAGCCGCTCGGCATGGGCAAGGACGGAAAGCCGGTCTTTCTACGAGACATCTGGCCGACGAGTGCGGAGATCCAGTCTTTCATCCGCAAGAATGTCACGCGTTCGATTTTCAAGGCGAAATACGCATCCGTCTTCGAAGGCGACACGAACTGGAAGAAGGTTAAGGCGCCGGTCGGCGAGACCTATCGCTGGGAGATGGGCTCGACCTACGTGCAGAACCCGCCCTACTTCGCGGGCATGACGATGACGCCGAAGCCTGTGACGGACATCGAGAGCGCGCGCATTCTTGCGCTGTTCGGCGACAAGATAACCACCGATCACATTTCGCCCGCAGGCTCGATTAAGGTCGCGTCGCCGGCGGGCCAGTGGCTCACCGAGCGGCAGGTCTCGCCTGCCGACTTCAACCAGTACGGCACGCGCCGCGGCAATCACGAAGTGATGATGCGCGGCACGTTCGCGAACATCCGCATCAAGAACTTCATCATGAAAGATAAGTCCGGCAATACGCCGGAAGGCGGCCTGACGAAGCACTTCCCGGACGGCGAGGGAATGTCGATCTTCGACGCCGCGATGAAGTATCAGGAAGAGGCGACGCCGCTCGTGATTTTCGCCGGCGCCGAATACGGCAATGGATCATCGCGCGACTGGGCGGCGAAGGGCACGCGTCTGCTCGGCGTGCGCGCCGTAATCGCGCAAAGCTTTGAGCGCATCCATCGTTCGAACCTCGTCGGCATGGGCGTGCTGCCGCTCGTCTTCTACGAAGGTACGAGCTGGGCATCGCTGGAGCTGAAGGGCGATGAGCGCGTGACGATCCACGGACTTGCTGAAGGTCTGAAGCCGCGCACGCAACTCTCGGCGAAGATCGTCTATGCCGACGGTCGCGAGGTCGACGTGCCGCTGCTCTGCCGCATCGATACGCTCGACGAGATCGAGTATTTCCGCAACGGCGGCATTCTGCAGTACGTGCTGCGGCAGTTAGCGGCGTAACGGAGCAGAGCAAACAGGACCGCGAGCTTCCCCGCTCGCTCGGACATCAAAACTGCGAGCCGGGAGGCTCGCGGTCCCACGGGGTCCAAATCACCGGCAATTCTCGACCTCGATATTGCGGCCGCCGCGCAACGATGCCGAGACGTGGCTCACGATCGCATCGTAAACAGCCTTTTGCGCCGCCGGATATTCGATGACGAGGTCGTTCCAGATCTTGTCGCCGCAGGACGTCATCGATCGGCGATAGAAGATCGTGTCGCCACGAGTGCCCGAAACGACCACCGACGCTTTGCCGATCGCCTTGAAGGTGATCGTCTCGCCGGTGTCCGGCCTTGCGCGCATCTCGACGTCTTCGTCGAGCTTTTCGTCGCGGACGAACACGCCAGAGAATATCCCGGAGACGGTGATCCGCGCCTTGCCATCCGGCGACCGAAACGCGAGCCCGTCGCCGTTCGCCGGCGGCGGCTGAGATTTCCACGAGACGGGAATATCTGCGGACGCACCAAAGCGCGCGTTGCGATAGGTCTTCCAGTCCGCCGCAATGCCGAATGCCGTTCCGCCGAGCAGAGTGACGAGCGCCAGAAATGCAGCGCGCGGTCTCATGCGCCCTTGAACTTCGCGTAGCGCGCCTTCGTCTCCTCGTTCATGGGATAGAGGCCCGGTAACGCGACGCCGCGGCCAACTTCTTCCATGATCCACGCTTCCATGCGCTCCTGTTCCGGCGCTTCCGCGAGCACGTGATCGAGAGAGGCCGCGGGAATGAGCACCGCGCCATCATCGTCCACCACGACGATGTCGTCGGGAAAGACCGCGACGCCGCCGCAACCGATCGGTTCGTTCCAGCCGACGAAGGTGAGTCCTGTGACGGACGATGGCGCTGCCACGCCGTCGCACCAGATTTTCAGGTCCGTCGTCAGCACACCGGCGAGGTCGCGCAGCACGCCATCCGTCACAAGGCCAGCAACACCCTTCTTCGCCATGCGTGCGCAAAGAATGTCGCCAAAGATGCCGGCGTCCTTGACGCCCATCGCGTCGACAACCGCGATGCAACCTTCCGGCATCGCCTCGATCGCGGCGCGCGTCGAAATCGGCGCGCCCCAGGACGCCGGCGTCGCGAGGTCTTCGCGCGCGGGTACGAAGCGCAGCGTGAAAGCGCGACCGACGACTCTGCCCTGCCCCGGACGTAGCGGCTTGGTTCCGCGCATCCAGACGTTGCGCAGGCCCTTTTTCAAAAGCACCGTCGTGATTGTGGCGGTAGAAATGGTCTTGAGGATATCGAGATCGGGCATCGCAGCGTCCGTGAGAAGCAAGGTCTTTCGATCCTAGCCCCGGCGAATGGCCAAGCGAAAGACTTGTCTTTCCACGCGCGCCAGCCGAATGAGCGTCGGGATCAGGAAACGCGAAAAGGCGAAACGTCCATGCTGTTCGATCATCGCACATACAAGGTGAAGCCCGGTACGCTGCCCGCGCAGGTGAAGCTCTACGAAGAGCACGGACTAAAGACGCAGGTGAAACATCTCGGCGAGCCGCTCGCCTGGATGATGACTGAGTCCGGCGAGATGAACACCTACGTCCACATCTGGGTCTACGAGAGCGCCGCTGATCGCGAAAAGCGCCGCGCCGCGATGGCGGCCGATCCCGACTGGCAGGTTTTCGTGAAGAAAAGCGCGGAAGCCGACTATGTCGTCGAGATGACGACGAAGCTGATGACGCCGGCGGCATTCATGAAGCTGCCAAAGAAGTAGGAACGCGTGGCGCTCGATCGCGCGCGCCTGCTTGATGCGTTCGACCGCATCGGTGCCGCCGCGATTGCGCATGGAAGCAGGCTCGATCTTGCCGTCTATGGCGGATCGGCCCTGCTGCTTGCCAGCAATTTTCGTTTTGCGACGGAAGATGTCGATGTCGCAGACGTTTCCCGCGACACGCCCTCATGGCTGCAGCCCGTGATCGACGCGCTCGCGGCGGAAAACGAGTGGGCCGTTGACTGGCTCAACGACGCAGTGAGCGTCCACCTCAGTCCGCTCGCATCGAACACGGCAGACCATGCCGAACTCGGGAGTTTCCCACGCGGCGCCGGCCCATACGGGCTCGTCATCAGCGTTCCGAGCGCGAAATATCTTCTCGCGCTGAAGCTGAAGGCTATGCGCGTTCTCGATCCGGCGCGCGGCGAACACGAAGCCAGCGACGTCTGATGAAGGTGGCCGATATCTCGTCAATCGAGGATGCAATCGCTATCCTGCGGCATTACTTTCCGAACAGTGCCGCCGAACCCGAGAAGCAGGTATTTCTTCTGAAGCGGATGTCGCTCCTGGCCCAACCGATCGATGCGCCCGAATACCCTTTGCGAAGCCGCTGAGCGCATGCGCGCGGGAACGACCCGTGCCATCGCCATTGGCGAATTTCTCGACGCCTTCTACACCGCGCCCCTCGACGCGCGCGCGGCGATGCTCGATGCTGAACCGCCGCTGCTCGATAGCGCGGAAGAAAACGCGCTGATGGCGGCCATCGCGGAACACTTGGCGAAGTCATGGCTCGATCGCGGCGCACCGCGCTGGGCCGAAGCGCCATCTCGGTTTCTCGAAAAGCCCTGGTTCACTGCGCGCACATTGGACCCCGGTCTGTGCGAGTATCTGACCTTTTCGAGCCCGGCGGCGTTTAAGCGACGCAACATCATGACCGACGGGGCGCCGTTGCGACGCGCCACCACGCCGCCATCGCGTTTCGGAGAAAAAAGCCCATGACCAAGCGCCGCATCGGTCGTTCCGACCTTCACGTTTCGCCCTTCTGCTTCGGCGGCAACGTCTTCGGCTGGACGGCAGACGAAGCCATGTCGTTTCGCCTGCTCGACGCATTTCTCGATGCAGGCTTCGAGTTCATCGACACCGCGGACGTCTATTCCGCCTGGGCGCCCGGCCACACTGGCGGCGAATCCGAAATCGTCATCGGCCGCTGGCTGAAGAAAAGCGGCAAGCGCGACAAGATCGTCCTCGCGACAAAGGTCGGCATGCAGATGGCGCCGGACAAGAAAGGCCTGAAGCCCGACTACATTTTTCGCGCCGTCGAAGACTCGCTGAAACGCCTCGGCACGGACCGCATCGATCTTTACCAATCGCATGCCGACGACGAGACGGTCGCGATCGAAGAAGTGCTGCGCACCTACGAAACGCTCATCAAAGCCGGCAAGGTGCGCGTCATCGGCGCCTCGAATTTCACCGCCGCGCGGCTCAACGAGGCGCTCGACATCGCCGAGCGCACGGGCCTGCCGCGCTACGAATGTCTGCAGCCGCATTACAATCTGATGGAGCGCGATTTCGAGAAAGATTTGGGGCCGCTCTGTCGTGACCGGGAAGTCGGCGTCATCCCATATTTCTCGCTCGCTGCCGGCTTCCTCACGGGCAAATACCGCACGCAGGCCGATCTCGCGAAAAGCGTGCGCGGCCCACGCACCGCCGGAAAATATCTTACGGACAAGGGCCGCGCCGTGCTCGATGCGCTCGACGATGTCGCTAACCACCATCGCGCCAGCCCCGCGCAGGCCGCGCTGGCGTGGCTGATGGCGAAGCCGGGACTGACCGCGCCGATCGCCAGCGCGACGACGTTGGAACAACTCACCGAATTGTTCGGTGCAGCTAAACTCAGCCTATCCGCCGCCGACGTCGCGAATCTCGACCAGGCCAGCGCGTAACGCGCGTGGCGCGTCGGATTTTCGCAATCCTGCCTCCCGAAATCGGAACGAGGAAAGCGTCACTGCAACGTCTATGCTGACATCGTTCCAGAATCGCGATGGACCGTATGTCGCGGCGGATCGAGGCAACGCTCGGGCATGACGGCGAAGACTGCAATCGACGCATATGGACCCGAAAGCCCGCATGCCTGGCTGCGGCTGTGGGTGTCGCTTGCGGCTGCCGGTGTGCTCGGCGTCGGCATGTGGGCCGTTGTTGTCATCCTGCCGGTTGTACAAGCCGACTTCGGTATTGATCGCGCCGCGGCATCACTACCCTATACGGCGACGATGTTCGGCTTCGCGGCAGGCACGCTGTCCTTCGGCCGCCTCGCGGATCGCATTGGCATTGCCATCCCGCTTGCGCTTGCCGGCGTGGCGATCGGGCTTGGCTTCGTTATCGCAGGTTTTGCACCCGGCATAGGCACTTTCACGCTCGCGCACGGCTTTCTGATCGGGCTTGGCGCGGGCGGCGGCTTCGCACCATTGATGGCCGATATTTCGCACTGGTTTGTGAAGCGGCGCGGCATGGCCGTCGTCGTCGTGGCGTCGGGCAACTATGTCGCCGGCGCGCTCTGGCCGATCATCATCAACGCCGGTGTCGCGCATCTCGGCTGGCGCAATACGTTCATCGCGATCGGTCTCGTCGTACCCGTACTCGTTCTACCGATGTGCCTTGCGATGCGACCGAGACTTTCGCATGGCGCGATGGCGGCGGCGGAACAGGCGACATCGGAGGCGGCCGCCAACATCGGTGTTCAGCCACGCACCTTGCTGACGCTGCTGACGGTCGCTGGCTTCGCCTGCTGCGTCGCCATGTCGATGCCGCAGGTGCATCTCGTCGCTTATTGCGGCGATCTCGGCTACGGCGTCGCGCGCGGCGCGGAGATGCTCGCGCTCATGCTGTTCCTCGGCATCTTTTCGCGCGTCGCTTCCGGCTTCGTCGCCGACCGCATCGGCGGTGCCGCGACTCTTCTCATCGGCTCTTTCATGCAGGGCGTTGCGCTGCTGCTCTATCTGTTCTTCAACGGGCTCGCGTCGCTTTACGTCGTGTCAGGCATCTTCGGCCTGTTTCAGGGCGGCATCGTGCCGATGTATGCCGTGCTTTGCCGCGAATTTCTGCCGGCGCGCGAGGCCGGCGCGAAAATCGGCATGATCATCACTGCGACGATCTTCGGCATGGCTTTCGGCGGCTATCTCTCCGGACTGATCTTCGACCTGACTGGCTCGTATCGCATGGCCTTCCTCAACGGCTTGCTGTGGAACCTCGTCAATGTCGCGATCGTGTCGTGGCTCGTATGGCGCCGGCGCGGACGGCAGGGCGCGCGAGCCGCGCTCCGGGCGGCGTGAACGTATGCGCCCAAGATTGCGCCGACGCGCGGTCGCGCTATCATAGACTCATGCACCGACGCCGCGTCATCGCAGCAGGTCTGATTGGTTTCCTCGCAAGCGTAGCGGTCGCACCGGCGCGCGCCGCCGAGCAAGACCTGCCACTCCCCACGCCACGTCAGGGCGAAATTCTCCGCATTCCGGGTCTGCCGCCCGTCGAACTGCCGCCGGGTGCAAAAGTCTTTGGACCGCGCGGGCCCGAGATAGCGCCGCCTCCGGCGGCTCGTTCGCCGACGAAGCCCTCCGCACGCGGCGAGCAGCCCGACGCCGACGCGAACAAGCGTGAGGAAGAGCAAGCCGGCGACGCTTCGCGCGAGCGCGCCACTTCGCCCAAAGTGTCGGAGGAGGCGCAGCGCGGCCACGTTCTCGAAGAGCTGTTCAAGCAGCTTGCCGCCGCCGAGAACCCCGAGGAGGCCAAGAGTGTCGCAGCGGCAATCCAGAGCATCTGGGGCCGCTCCGGCTCCGACACGGCCGACCTGCTGACGAGCCGCGCGATGGCGGCGCTGGCTGGCGGCCAGAAGGAACTCGCGCTCCAGCTGCTCGACCGCGTCGTCGAGGTCGCGCCCGATTGGGCCGAGGGCTGGAACAGGCGGGCGACAACCCGATTCCTCGCCGACGACTACGAGGGCTCGATGGCGGACATCGACCGTACCCTTGTGCTGGAGCCTCGCCATTTCGGCTCGCTCTCCGGGCTCGCGACGATTCTCCAGCGGTCCGGCTACGAGAAGCGCGCGCTTGAGGTTTTGCGGAAGCTGATCGTCATCTATCCGCATCAGGAGGATGTGCAGAAGCTGATCGACCGGCTGAGCCCCGAGATAGACGGACGCGACATCTGATCGGCGATAGACCCGGCAGGGGTGGTTTTTCCCGGCCGGGTAGGCTATCAGCCAGCCCGAGATTTGGACGGGCGCGCTCTGGCGTGTATCCCGCCTGCGGAGTTTTTAAAATGGCCGTCCCGAAACGAAAGACCTCCCCGATGAAGCGCGGCTTCCGCCGCTCGGCCGATGCGCTCGCCGCGCCGACTTACATCGAAGACAAGGATTCCGGCGAACTGCGCCGACCGCACCACATCGACCTCAAGACCGGCATGTATAAAGGTCGCCAGGTGCTGAAGGCGAAGACCGAGGACTGAGCGAATGGCGCGAAACCGCAAGTCCGGTTTCGTCCTCATCGTTCTGACGTTCGCATTTTCTCTCGATCTTCTTGCGGCCGCGATAGCGCAACCCGGCGATACGATCGATCCGCGCTGCACAATCAAGCGCCGCCCGCGCCAGTGCACCTGTGCACTTGAGACTGGCGGTTACATCGAGCCGAACGGCGATTTCCGCTATCGTAACGCTCCCGCGTATTCCGCCTGCATGAAGCGTCGCGGCTGGATCTAAAGGTCGGTAACTAGGCCAACGCAGACCGCACGTCGGTCTCAGAAAAATCGTTGCCTTTGAAAAGCAGTGGCGCATCGAGCGCTCGCGCGGCAGCGTAAGACAAGCAATCGCCAAAATTTAGTCTTGCCGGATGGCCCGAGCCGCGACCGAAGCGCTCGAAGGCGGCGGCGGCGAGGCGCGCTTGTTCCGGCGACGAGCCGTAGATCGTCACATCGAAGTCGCTGAGAAACCGCTCAAGTAGCGAGCGAGCCTGTGGCCGCTTGCTAAAGACCATAATCGTCTCGACGTAGCAGGACGCCGGCAGGTACCGTCGACCTGCATCAGCGACGGCGCGTGCGAATATTCGATGTTCGAACTCGTTTTGGATAATCGCGACGATCGCCGACGTCTCGACGGCAATCACTTCGGCAATCCGTCCTCATCATACATGTCGTCCATCGCTTCTTGCACGGCCCGCCGCTCGTCGTCCGTCGGGATCGGAAGCTCCGCAAGAAACGCTTCCATTCGGGCCAGCCGCGCCTGATGGCCGGGGGCGGGCTCGCTTTGCGCGATGGCATCGTCGCGTTCGATCGCGCGCGCAATCACCGCGCTCGGACCCAGTCCATCCCGCCGGCCGATCGCCTTGATCTTTGCCTCGACAGCCTTGTTTCGCAACGTGATCGCCATGATCGGAAGCATATGCTTCCGATCATGCTGGAACAAGTCTCGGAAACAATTGATTCCCGCTCGCGCGCGGCCCAATGTCCGCACCAAATCGATCCGGGAGCAAAGTAGAGATGGCCAACAGCAACGGCGCGAACGGCGCAGACAAACCGAATTCGGCCGCCGCAAAAACCAAGAACGGCAAAGGCCTGCGCTCGCAGCTCTGGTTCGACAATCCCGACAATCCCGGCATGACCGCGATCTACATCGAGCGGTATCTCAATTTCGGCCTGACGCGGGGCGAGTTGCAGTCGGGCAAGCCGATCATCGGCATCGCGCAGACGGGTTCGGACCTGTCGCCCTGCAATCGCCATCACATCGAACTGGCGCATCGCGTACGCGAAGGCATCCGCGAGGCAGGCGGCATCGCCTTCGAGTTTCCCGTGCATCCGATCCAGGAGACGGGCAAGCGGCCGACTGCGACGCTCGACCGCAATCTCGCCTATCTCGGCCTCGTCGAATTGCTCTACGGCTACCCAATCGACGGCGTCGTGCTGATGACCGGTTGCGACAAGACGATGCCCGCTTGCGTGATGGCGGCGGCGACCGTCAACATCCCGGCGATCGTCTTGTCGGGCGGACCGATGCTCAATGGCTGGTGGCGCGGGGAGCGCGCTGGCTCCGGCACCGTCGCGTGGAAAGCGCGCGAAGAACTCGCTGCCGGTCACATCACCGAAGACGAGTTCATGGATGCGGTTACGTCGTCGGCGCCGTCCGTTGGCCATTGCAACACGATGGGCACGGCATCGACGATGAACGCACTCGCCGAAGCGCTCGGCCTCAGCCTACCCGGCTGCGCCGCCATCCCCGCGCCCTATCGCGAGCGGGGACAGATCGCCTACGAGACCGGCAAGCGCGCCGTCGAGATCGTGTGGGAGGACCTGAAGCCTTCCGACATTCTCACGCGCGAGGCGTTCGAGAATACCATCGTCGCGAACAGCGCGATCGGCGGCTCGACCAATGCGCCGATCCATATCAACGCCATCGCGCGCCACATTGGCGTGAAGCTCACGATCGACGACTGGGAGACGGTCGGCCACAAGGTGCCGCTGCTTGTGAACATGCAGCCGGCCGGCTTCTATCTCGGCGAAGAGTATTTTCGCGCGGGCGGGCTTCCCGCCGTCATCAACGAGCTGATGAAGAAGAAGCTCATCCATGAAAGCGCGAAGACGATCAACGGTAAGACGATGGGCGAAAACTGTCGGAATCGTACCGTTGTCGATCACGACGTCATCTATTCTGTCGACAAGCCCATGAAGACCGATGCTGGCTTCATCGTGCTGAAGGGCAATCTGTTCGACTCTGCTGTGATGAAACTGTCCGTGATCTCAGACGAGTTTCAGCAGCGCTATCTGAACAATCCGAAAGACCCCGGCGCATTCGAAGGTCGTGCCATCGTGTTCGACGGGCCGGAGGATTACCACCACCGCATCGACGATCCCGAACTGAACATCGACGAGCATTGCTTGCTCTTCATCCGCGGCACCGGCCCGATCGGTTATCCCGGCGGCGCGGAAGTCGTGAACATGCAGCCGCCTGCAGCGCTCATCAAACGCGGCATCCATTCGCTGCCCTGCATCGGCGACGGCCGGCAATCCGGCACGTCGGGTTCACCGTCGATCCTCAACGCGGCACCGGAGGCGGCGGCCGGCGGCGGCCTCGCAATCCTGCGCATGAACGACAGGGTGCGGATCGATCTGGGAAAACGCTCTGCCAACCTGCTTCTTTCGGATGAAGAGATCGCGAAGCGTCGTGCCGATTTGCAGGGTCACGGCGGCTACCAGTACCCGAAGAGCCAGACGCCGTGGCAGGAAATCCAACGGTCGATGATCGAGCAGTTCGACACGGGCATGGTGTTGAAGCCGGCAGTGCAGTTCCAGGATGTCGCGCACAAGTACGGCGTGCCGCGCGACAATCACTAAGCATTTCAGGACGGCGGCGCGGCCTCGAGGCCCGTCGTCGGCTTCTTTGCCGCGCGACCGGAAATCTCCGCGCCTGCATCGGGTGGCAGCACTCGGAAGAACAGCAGCGATCCCAGCGAAATCGTGCCGACCAGCAGAAAGGCCGGCGCGAAATCGCTCGCGACAAGCGTGCCGGGATGCAGGCCTCGGGTGAGATCGAGCACGCCGGCACCAACCGTGACCCCAACTGACAGCGAGAGTTGCTGACCGACCGCCGACAGGCTCGTCGCGCGGCTCATCTCGCGGTTGTCGATCTCGGCATAGGCGACGGCATTGAGTGCGGTGAACTGCAGGGAGCGAAAGAAGCCGCCGACGAGCAGCAGGCCCGCGATGATCGCGTGTGGCGTCGACGCCGTGAACAACGCGTTCGTGCAAAAGAACGCAGTCGACACGACAGCGTTGAACATCAGCACAGTGCGAAAGCCGGCGAGGCGCAGGA
The DNA here is from genome assembly GCA_965246795.1 of Beijerinckiaceae bacterium. Classification (GTDB taxonomy): domain Bacteria; phylum Pseudomonadota; class Alphaproteobacteria; order Rhizobiales; family Beijerinckiaceae; genus JAJXWB01. The sequence continues at coordinate 229,660 of CBDFFN010000013.1, forward strand.
TCGGCGCTGCCGTCGGTTTCATCGCCATCGCACCCAGTGTCGAAAGAAACGTCAGCAGACCGGACTGAAACGGCGTCAGGCCGAATCCGACCTGAAAGAGCAACGGCAAAAGGAATGGCGTCGCGCCAAGCCCGATGCGGAAGAGAAAGCCGCCGACGACGCTCGCGCGATAGGTCGGACGTTGCAGCAGCGACAGATCGAGGATCGGATTTTTCGCACGGCGTGCGTGCCGGACGTAGAGCGCGGTCGTCACGACGCCAATCGCGATCAGCGCCGCCGCTTCCCAACCCGGCAGAAAGCCGCGGCCGAGCACCGAGAAGCCGAACATCAGGCAGGACAGCCCGATGCCCGACAGAGCGAAGCCAAAGATGTCGAGCGGCGGCACGTCCTCCTCGCGCAAGTCCTCGATGAACAATGTGACGAGCACGACGCCGAGAATGCCGATGGGCACGTTGATCCAGAAGATCCAGCGCCAGTGGAAATAGGTCGTGATGTAGCCACCGAGCAGCGGCCCGATCACCGGCCCGATGAGCGCCGGCGTCGTAAGCCACGCGAGCGCGCGCACGAGTTCCGCGCGCGGCACGGTGCGTAGCAACACGAGACGCCCGACGGGTGTCATCATCGCGCCGCCCGCGCCCTGCAAGATTCGCGCGGCGATGAATTGCGGCAGCGTGCTGGAGAGGCCGCAGCAGATCGATCCGATGGTGAAAACGATAATCGCGGTGCGAAAGATTTTACGCGCGCCGAAACGGTCCGCCATCCAGCCCGACGCCGGAATGAAGATTGCGAGGGCCAACAAATATGAAGTGAGCGCGAGCTTCAGCGCGATCGGATCTTCGTTGAGATCGGCGGCGATGGCCGGCAGCGACGTCGAGAGAACCGTCGAGTCGAGGTTCTCCATGAACAACGCGCAGGCGATGATGACCGGCGTGAGAAAAAACGGCGTGCCGGATTTTTTAGGCGAGCGATCGATTGCGGCTTGCGTCACGGTTTCGCAACGCAAGAGGCGGCTGCGCCATCACGCGTCAGTTGCGCCGTATCGCCCTTGATCCAGAACTCGACGCCGTTCATCGCGTAGCGGCCACCATCCGCCGCCATCTGCTGGGGCAGGTCCACGGGCGAGCCGCCCGTGTCGAATGTGAGCCGCGCTGTCCCAAGGCTGTTCGGCGGCGTCATGAAATCGGCGCTCAGCGCTGTTCCGTTCGTGCAGCGGTAGTGCACTTCGATGGCATGCGCAGGGAGTGTCGCAACGAAAAGCGTGACGGGCGCAATCAGGCGGGATTTCATCGAATACCTCTGCACGTCACCCTGCCGCTGGCGCAAGCGCATCCGCAAGCATCCGCGCATGCACAGGAAGCGTGGCGAAATCCCGTGCGTAAAGCATCAGACGTCGCGTCGCGAGATCGTCGTCGAGGCGAAGGATGCGCAGTCGCTGTTCCCGAGCGTGCCGCCGCGCCGCGGCCTCCGGCACGACGGCGATGCCGATGTCGCGGCCGACAAGGCCGCAGACCGCTTCGAGTGTCGCGAGCCGCACGCGAAACGTCAGGTGATGGCCGCGGCGCGCGGCCGGCCGGACGATATGCTCCTGCAAGGGGCTGCCGACGCCGAGCCCGACAAACGGCGCATCCGCGATATCTTCGAGCGACACCGAACGTCGCTTCGCGAAGCGCGACCGCTTCCGCGACGCAATGACGACCAAGCGATCGTTCCAGAAGTGTCGTTGCGCGAGCGAGCCTGCGGAGGCCCACGACGCGGCGATGCCGAGATCTGCCGCACCGGACGCAATGTTTTCGATGATTGCAAGGCTCGAACGCTCTTCGAGCTCGACATCGACGCTGTCGTTTTCCGCCAGAAATTGTCCGAGCACGTCCGGCAAAAGCTCCGCCGATGCGGCGGTATTCGCCAGCAAGCGCACGCGCGCACGAAGACCTCGGGCATAGGCGCTCATGTCGCCGGTCATTTGCTCGATCTGGTTGCCGACGACTTGCGCATGGCCAACGAGCGCGCGACCGGCGGGCGTCAAGCCCACGCCGCGCCGCGCGCGCTCCAGCAACGGCACGCCGAGACGCGCCTCCATGCCCTTGATGCGTGCACTGGCGGATGCGAGCGCAAGCCCTGCCCGATCCGCGCCTTGCGTGATGCTACCGCTCTCTGCCACCAACAGAAAAAGGCGAAGATCGACGAGATCGAAGCGCATCGAATTGACCTTCTGCCTTCGGATACTACGAAGGCTGGCGGCGGGCATTCCAGATTGTGGAGCGTGCAGCCCTGCGTCAAGACGGGTCTCGCAACAAGCGGAGTCGTGCCGTGCAAAGCGCCACAGAGCTACTCGCCATAATTCTCGCGGCCCTCGTCGCAGCATCGAGCGCGATGCATCTTCGCGACACGCCCGCAATGATTGCCTTGCCCGCAAGCGCGTTGGCCTCGCCTTTGGACGATGCCGGACTTGCGGCATTAATCGCCGAGATGCGCAACCACGACTGAGCAGCGCGATGGACTGGATGCCCCTCGCCATTGTCGGCGCAGTTTTCGCGCTTGCCGGGCTTGTAAAAGGAGTCGTCGGCATGGGCCTGCCGACCGTCGCGATGGGCCTGCTCACCGTTGCGATGCCTGTGTCGCAAGCGGCGGCGATCCTCGTCATCCCGTCCTTCGTCACCAACATCTGGCAATTGCTCGCGGGCTCATCGTTCCGCGCGCTGCTCGCACGTCTCTGGACGATGATGCTTGGCGTGATCGTCGGTACGATCGAAAGCGCTGGCCTCCTCACCGGCGGGCACAGCGGGGTCGCGCTCACTGGGCTCGGAATTTCCCTAATCTGCTACGCGCTGTTCGGGCTGTTCGCGCTGCGCCTGCGCGTCGATCCACGCCATGAGGTCTGGCTCTCGCCGCTCGTCGGCGTCACGACCGGCATCGTCACAGGCGCGACCGGCGTCTTCGTGCTTCCCGCCGTGCCCTACCTGCAGGCGCTGAAACTCGAACGCGATGATCTCATCCAGGCGCTCGGGCTTTCGTTCACGGTGTCGACCATCGCTCTCGCGCTCGGCCTGTCGCGCGCCGGCGGTTTCCGCAGCACCGGCGGGCTGCTGAGCCTGTCGTGTTATGCGCTCGTACCGGCGCTACTCGGCATGTTCCTCGGCCAGAACTTGCGACATCGCATGAGCGTGGAGACGTTCCGCAAGGTTTTCTTCGTCGGCTTGCTACTCCTCGGCTGCTACATCGTCGCGGAAAGCATCCTCAAATCGGCGGCATGACGGTTCGACGGAAAACGAAGTCACTGGACTAGGTCCGCGCGCGCGGCGCTGGTAACGATCCCGCAGACAGCAGCGAGATCGATGATGCCTGACTTCAACGCCCGACGCGCCGCCTTCCGCAAGCTGCACGAGAGCGGCTGTTTCGTACTGCCAAATCCGTGGGACATCGGCAGTGCGAAATGGCTCGCGGGCGCAGGCTTCGAGGCGCTCGCATCGACGTCGAGCGGCTTTGCCTGGACGCGCGGGAAACCCGACGGCGCGATGAGCCTGGAAGACGTGCTCGCGCATCTGCGCGACCTCTGCAATGCGACCGACCTGCCGGTGAATGCCGATTTCGAGCACGGCTATGCCAAGGACCACGTAGGTCTCGCGCGCAACGTGCATGCCTGCATCCAGACCGGCGTCGCGGCCCTCTCGATCGAGGATTCCACCGGCGATGCGGCGAAACCTTTGTTCGATCACGACGAGGCCGTCGCGCGCATGAAAGTGGCGAAAGCCGCGATTGACGCAAGCGGGCAGCATGTGATGCTCGTCGGGCGTGCCGAATGTTTTCTGACCGGTCATCCCGATGCGCTGAACGAGTCGATCCGCCGCCTGAAAGCCTATGCGGCGGCGGGCGCCGATTGCCTTTATGCGCCGGGCCTCAAGACGCGCGAACAGATTGTTGCCGTCGTCGAGGCCGTAGCGCCAAAGCCCGTCAACGTTCTTGTCGGTGCGCCGCTCGGTTTCACGCGCGACGAGATTGCAGCGATGGGCGTGCGTCGCATCAGCCTCGGCGGCGCAATGGCGCGCAGCGCCTGGGGTGGCTTCCTGCGCGCGACGGACACGCTGAAAGACGGCCGCTTCGACGAACTCGCACAAGCGGCGTCCGGCGCGACGCTCAACAAATTCTTCGGAGCATGATCCGTCGCGCAACAAGCGACGATCTGCCAAAAATCGTTGCCATGCAGCACGCTGCCTATGCCAGCGGCCGCAATACGACCGGCGTGGAGGCTTTGCCTCTGCGCGCCGACTACGATGAGATATTCGCGCATCACGAATGCTGGATTTCTGGCGACGGCGACACTCTGGAAGGCGCGCTGATCCTGGAATTGCGGCCGGACGATCTGCTCATCTGGAGCATCGCAACGCATCCGCGCATGCGCTCGACCGGTCTCGGCAGCCACCTGTTCGACTTCGCGGTGCAGCGCGCACGCGACACGGGGCGGACGGTCATGCGCCTTTACACCAACGAGCGGTTGACGCGGAACATCGCGTGGTACACTCGCCGCGGGTTCACGATCGAGCGCGTCGAAAAGATGCCCGACCGCAACGCCGTGCATATGAAGAAAATTCTGGAGGACAACACGTGACAGGAAGACTTGCAGGCAAGACGGCGTTTCTCACCGCGGCCGGCGCGGGCATCGGACAGGCGACGGCGCAAGCTTTTCTTGCCGAAGGCGCTCGCGTCATCGCGACCGACCTCAATGTCGCAAGCCTTGAGCCGCTGGCAAAAGCCGAGTGCCATGCGCTCGATGTGCGTTCGACCGACGCCGTGGATGCGATGGCGAAAAAGATCGGCCCCGTCGATATCCTCTTCAATTGCGCTGGCTTCGTGCATCACGGCAATGCGCTCGACACGAGCGAGGCCGACTGGAATTTCTCCTTCGACCTCAACGTGACGTCGATGTTTCGCACGACCCGCGCCTTCCTGCCGGGGATGCTGGAGAAAGGCGCGGGATCGATCGTCAACGTCGCGTCTGTCGCCTCATCGATCAAAGGCTTCCCGAACCGCTACGTCTACGGCGCCTCGAAAGCCGCCGTCATTGGCCTGACGAAATCCGTCGCGATCGACTACATCGCTAAAGGTATTCGCTGTAACGCCATCGGGCCAGGAACGGTGCAGAGCCCGTCCCTCGACATGCGTATCGACTCCTTGGCGAAAAGCACCGCGCAGAGCGAAGCCGCGGCGCGCGATGCCTTCGTGAAGCGCCAGCCGATGGGCCGGCTCGGCACGGCGCAGGAGATCGCGTCGCTCGCGATCTATCTTGCCTCGGACGAAAGCCTGTTCACGACAGGCCAGTGCTTCCTCGTCGATGGTGGCGCCGCGCTTTAACCGGTACGGGCGCGGCTTCGACGGTCTGTGTTGCCGGCGTAAACAACGTCGTGAACGGGTTCGCCGCATTGCCCGCGGGATCGTGCGCCAGCGTCGGGTTGGTCGCAGGTGTCGGAACCTTTGCGGCAGCCGGCGCAGCGACAGGCACTGCAACGGCTGCCGTGACAGGCGCGACTTCCGCAGCGACGGGCGCCATCGGCTCCGTGCTCGCGAGGCGCGTACCACTGCCCACGACTTCGATATGGACGGGCGCGGTGCCGGATGCGTGCATGCCGAGCGCATGTGCGGCGCCAACCGACACATCGACGATGCGGCCGCGAATGAAGGGTCCGCGATCGTTGACGGTGACGACGGCCGACAGATGATTGCGAAGATTGGTGACGCGCAACTGCGTGCCGAACGGCAATGTCTTATGTGCAGCGGTCATATGGCCGACATGGCCACCGCTCGCGGTGCGGCCGCGGCCACCATAATAAGACGCTGTGCCAGATGCGGCGTAAGCATGCGCGAAAGAGGTCAATGCAAGTGTGGCAGAGACAGCGGTAATCGAACGTTTCAATGGTCCACTCCAACGGTCCCTGTCGGGACGGAGTGGGGCCAGTGACGACGCGAGGCGACGATAACAAGGCGCAGGTGCCTCATGCGCGCCGCATGTGTGAAGCGTGTGATCAGAAAACGAATTTTAGCCGCGAAAGCCCATTGAAAGTAGTAAGTTGTAGCCGTTGTGACATCGCACGATTTCTGTGCCTCAATGGCCACTGCGACAAAAGGGAGCAAAGAAAATGAAAGTGCTCGTCACCGGCGCGGCCGGAATGATCGGCCGCAAATTGTGCGAGCGACTCGCGCGTGATGGCGCATTCGGTGCGAAGGAGATCGACACGCTCGTTGCGATCGATGTCGTAAAGCCAATTCTCGCGCAAACGACGTTCGAGATTGTTGCCGAGTCTGCCGATATCGCCGATGCGAAGCTCGCGCCGCGTCTGATTGCAGAGAAGCCCGACGTAATTTTCCATCTCGCGGCGATCGTGTCGGGCGAAGCGGAAGTCGATTTCGACAAAGGCTATGCGATCAACCTGGACGGCACGCGTTATCTCCTCGACGCGATCCGGCATGCGCATCTCGATGGCGGCGCGTACAAGCCGCGCGTCGTCTTCGCCTCGTCCGCTGCGGTCTATGGCGCGCCCTTCCCGTCTGTCATCGAGGACGATTTTCATCTTACGCCGTTGACGAGCTATGGCACGCAGAAGGCGATCGGCGAGCTCCTGCTCGCGGACTACAGCCGCAAGGGCTTCTTCGACGGCGTCGGCATCCGCTTCCCGACGATCTGCGTACGGCCGGGCAAGCCGAACGCCGCCGCGTCCGGCTTCTTCTCGAACATCATTCGCGAGCCGCTGGTCGGCAAGGAAGCGATCCTGCCTGTGCCGGACACGGTGCGCCACACGCATGCCTCGCCGCGCGCGGCCGTCGGCTTCTGCCTGCATGCGGCGACGCTCGACACGTCAAAGATGGGCTGGCGGCGCTCGCTTGCGATGCCGGGCGTTGCAGTGTCGGTCGCGGAACAGATCGAGGCTCTCCGACGCGTTGCCGGCGACAAGGCCGTCGCGCTGATCAAGCGTACGCCGGACGAACTCGTGTCACGGATCGTGTCAGGCTGGTCCGAAGGTGCACGCGCGCAGCGCGCACGCGATCTCGGCTTTCAGGCGGAGACGTCGTTCGATGACATTATTCGCGCGCATGTCGAGGATGAGTTGGGCGGGAAGGTCGCGTAGGGTACCGCGAGCCTCCCGGCTCGCATGGCCTTTAGTGAAGGATTGCGAGCCGGGGGCTCGCGGTCCAGACTTCACGCTGCACACTTCATAAACCCGTCGCGGATCTCGTCCTGCTTCAGATTGCGGCCGATGAAAACGATGCGGCTAACGCGCTTCTCCTCCGGCTTCCAGTCACGCTGCAGATCGCCATCGAGGATCATGTGCACGCCCTGGAACACGAAACGCTTCTCTTCTCCTTTGAAAGAGAGAATGCCTTTCGAGCGTAAAATGTCGGGTCCGTCGCGCTGAACGAGTTCGTTGATCCACGGCATGAATTTCTGCGGATCGACATCGCCAGGGATAGTCAACGACAGCGATTGCATCTGCTCGTCGTGATAAACTTTTAGCCCACCCTTCGCGTGACTGTGGTCGTGCGCGTGCCCTTGATCATGCGCTTTATCATGCGCGTGATGCTCGTGGCCGCAGTCCGGCCCGCACGCTTCGCTGTGCTCATGGCTATGCCCGTGCGCATGCTGGTCGTGACCATGGGCGTGGTCGTGTCCATGATGATTGTGCCCATGCGCATGATCGTAATCGTGCTCGTCGACCTCAAGGAACGCCGGCTCGATCGCGAGAATGCGGTCGAGATCGAAAGCATTCCGTCCGAGCACTGCGTCGAGCGGCACCTGCGCCTTCGTCGTTTTGTGGAGAACGGCGTAAGGGTTGATGCCGCGGATGCGGCCCTCGACCTCCGCCAACTCGTCCGCCGACACGAGATCGGTCTTGTTGAGCAAGATCACGTCGGCAAACGCGATCTGGTTCTTGGCTTCCGGCGCGTCCTTCAGCCGGTCCGACAGCCATTTCGCGTCGGCCACAGTCACAACTGCGTCGAGCCGTGCGGACTCCTGCACGTCCTGATCGACGAAGAAGGTCTGCGCGACGGGCGCTGGGTCCGCCAACCCCGTCGTTTCGACGATAATCGCGTCGAAGCGGCCTTTGCGCTTCATCAGCCCTTCCATGATGCGGATGAGATCGCCGCGCACGGTGCAGCAGATGCAGCCGTTGTTCATTTCGAACACTTCCTCGTCGGCGCCGACGACAAGATCGTTGTCGATGCCGATCTCGCCAAACTCGTTCACGATGACCGCGTAGCGCTTGCCGTGCGGCTCGGAGAGGATGCGGTTGAGCAGCGTCGTCTTGCCGGCACCAAGGTAGCCGGTGAGCACGGTGACGGGGATTTTCTCGGGCATACGGGCCTCGTGGGATAGGTGGCGCACAGATAGCCACTCCGGCAAGAAATGGAACGGGGGCGTTGCGCACTTGAGCCCGGCCGCGTTTTGCCCTTTTCTTAAGCAGGCGGCCCGCTCAGGGTGGGCACCGCAGGGCAGCGTGGCTGGTACAAGCCTTGCCTTGATCTCCTCGGGTGGACGCGCAAGATCAAGAGTATGGGCGAGGTACAGTTTTTCGACGAGATGAACGGGCTCGACGGCGAGACGCGCGACGTCTACCGCCGTCTGTCCAAATGGCTTGAAGGCACATCGAGTACGATGCTTCAGTCGCGCCATGCGCAGGCGGAATTTCTGTTCCGGCGCATCGGCATCACCTTCGCCGTTTATGGTGAGAAGGAAAGTTCGGAGCGGCTCATCCCCTTCGACATCCTGCCGCGACTGCTCGCGCGAGCAGAATGGAGCCGGCTCGAAACAGGCCTCGAACAGCGCGTGCGCGCGCTCAATCTATTCCTAAGCGACCTTTACGGCCCGCGCGAGATCCTGCGCGCCGGCGCTATCCCCGAAGACATCATCTACAAGAACCCGTTCTTCCGGCCGGAGATGTGCGGCTGGCGCGTGCCGCACGACATCTATGTTCACATCGCCGGCATCGACATCGTGCGCGTCGACGCCGACGACTTCTACGTACTCGAAGACAACGTGCGCACGCCGTCCGGCGTGTCCTACATGCTCGAGAATCGCGAAGCGATGATGCGGCTTTTCCCCGATCTCTTCGGCGAGCATCGCGTCGCGCCAGTCGAGGATTATCCGGACAAGCTGCTTTCGACGCTGCGGTCCGTGGGTCCAGATTCTTCAGGACCTGAGCCGACCGTCGTGCTGATGACGCCCGGCCAGTACAATTCCGCCTATTACGAGCACTCGTTTCTGGCCGACAAGCTTGGCGTCGAACTCGTCGAGGGCAGTGATCTCCTGGTGCGCGACGACGTCGTCTACATGCGGACGACGACGGGGCCGAAACGCGTCGACGTCATCTACCGACGCATCGACGACGATTTCATCGATCCGCTCGTCTTCCGGCCGGATTCCTCGCTCGGCGTGCCTGGCCTCATCAACGCCTATCGCGCCGGCAACGTGACGCTCGCCAATGCGGTCGGCACCGGCATAGCCGACGACAAGGCCGTCTACACCTATATGCCGGAGATCATCCGCTTCTATCTCGGCGAAGAGCCGATGCTAAAGAACGTGCCGACGTGGCGCTGCCGCGAGCCCGATGCGCTCGGCCACGTGCTCGATCACCTGCCCGAACTTGTGGTGAAAGAGGTCAACGGCTCCGGCGGCTACGGCATGCTTGTCGGTCCGCACGCCAGCAAGGCGGCGCTCGCCGATTTCCGTCGCAAGCTGAAGGCGGACCCCTCGAATTTCATCGCGCAGCCGACGCTGGCGCTCTCGACCTGCCCCGCCGCGATCGAGGAGGGTATCGCGCCACGACATGTCGATCTCCGGCCCTTCGTCCTCATGGGCTCGAACGGTGTGAAAATCGTGCCCGGCGGCCTGACGCGTGTCGCGATGAAGGAAGGCTCGCTTGTCGTGAATTCGAGCCAGGGCGGCGGCACGAAGGACACCTGGGTGATCGACGATGTGTAGGTTTCTCGTCACCGCTCGTGGCGCGCACTGATGCTCGCGCGCACCGCCGACAGCCTCTTCTGGCTTGCCCGCTACATCGAGCGCGCGGACTACACCGCCCGCATCCTCGAAGCGACGGCGCGCCTCGTGGCGCTGCCTCGCGCCTATGGCGACATGGGCAGCGAATGGGAGAGTGCGCTCCGCTCGACCGACGTCATCGAGGCGTTCAATAAGGCGCACGACACGATCGATGAAGCGTCCGTCGTGCGCTTCCTTGTCTTTTCGCCGGACAATCCATCGTCGATCTACAATTGCATCGAATATGCACGCACCAATGCGCGTGCCGTCCGCACGGCGCTGACTATCGAGGCATGGGAATCTATCAACAGCGCGTGGCTGGAATTGAAGAAGTTCGAGAAATCACGCTCGGTGAAAAACCGTGTCGAAAGCACCGAGCTCCGCCGTTTCCTCGACCTTGTAAAGAAGACCGCGCTCGATTTCGACGGCTCGACCATGCGCACGATGCTACGCACCGACGGCTTCTGGTTTATGCGCATCGGGCATTACATCGAGCGTGCCGACAATACGGCGCGGATTCTCGATGTGAAATACCATGTGCTGCTACCGGAATCGGAGAAGATCGGTGGCCCGCTCGACTATTTCCAATGGGCGGCGATCCTGCGCTCCGTGTCGGCGCTTACGGCCTATCACTGGGTCTATCGCCAGAGCGTAAAGCCTTGGCATGTCGCCGACCTGCTGATCCTCGAGGCCGCAATGCCGCGTTCGCTTCTCTCCTGTTATGAGAACATCGCGCAGCTTCTAGACTCGATTTCACGAAATTATGGTCAGCAAGGTCCATCGCAGCGACATGCGCGCGGCACGATGATGCAATTGCAGAACGCCTCGATCCGCGACATCTTTCAGTCGGGCTTGCACGAGTTCCTAGAGGATTTTATGTCAGGCAATTCGAAGCTCGGCGACCTTATCTCGAAGCAATATCTCCTCGCCTGAAGTTTTCCTTATGCGCATCGCTTATCGTCACGAGATAACCTGCAAATTCGACAAGCCGGCGTCCTCCGTGCTGCGCGTTTTGCGCGTCACACCTTGGGCGATCGAATGCCAGCATCTCGATGCTTGGCGTATCGACGTCGATTGCGATTGCCGACTGCGACATGGCGACGATGCCTACGGCAATGTCGTCGACACGGTGAGTTCGGAAGAGCCGCTGGAATCGATGAAGATCGTCGCGCAGGGCGAGATCATCACATCCGACACGAGCGGCATCCTGCGTAACGCACTGGAACGCTTTCCGCCGGACTTTTATCTACGCGACACACCGCTGACCGAAACGAACGACGCATTGCGCGAATTTGCGGAGAAGGCGACGCGCGCGGCGACAACACCACTCGACAGGCTGCACGCGCTTCTCAGCGCGACGGCGGACGAGATCGACGTCGAGCGCGACACGGCCGCCGATCGCACCGCTGCCGAAACACTTCGCGACGAGAAGGGTAGCCCGGCCGATCTCGCGCATGTCTTTATCGCTGCTGCGCGTCACATCGGTGCGCCCGCACGTTTCGTGTCCGGCGCGCTTGTCGTGCAGGACTATGCCGAACTTATCGACGCGAGCCACTCTTGGGCGGAAGCCTACGTGCCGGGCATCGGCTGGATCGGCTTCGATCCGGTCGAAGGGCTTTGCGTGCACGAGGCGCATGTCCGCGTCGCCTTCGCACTCGACGAACTTGGTGCGCGCTTCCTTCGGACGGCGCCGCTATCCGGCATTGGCGAAACGATCACGTCGAAACTCATCGCCTGTGAGGGTTGCCAGATCAGCAACCGGCAGGAGCGCTCTTTCGGCATGAGCCAGGAGCAGTTCCAGACGTGAACAATCCCTACGGTTTCTCGGGCGAAGCAGCGGTCTTCGCACGCGCCGCTGTTGCCGCGCCGCATCGCGCCGCGGCGGAGGCCGGTCGCGCCGTGCTTGCGGAAGGCGGCAATGCCATCGAAGCGATGGTCGCGATGGCGGCGACGATTTCCGTCGTCTATCCGCACATGAATGCAATCGGCGGCGACGGTTTCTGGCTTATCCGGACGCCGGACGGCGTCATCCGCTACATCGAGGCTTGTGGCTTTGCCGGGGTGAAAGCGACACAGAGCTTCTATCGCGACAAAGGCTTCGACAGCATTCCAGCGCGCGGTCCACTCGCTGCGCTGACTGTGCCCGGCACGATCGGCGGTTGGATGCTCGCGTTGGAATTGGCCAAAGCGCTCGGCGCGAAAATGCCGCTGCGCGATTTGCTCGGCGATGCGACGCGCCATGCGCGTGAAGGCACGCCCGTCTCGCGTTCCGAAGCTGGCGGCAAGCCGAACGAATGGGATGCGCTGAAAGCTGCGCCCGGCTTCTCGGAGACCTACCTTGTCGATGGCGCGCTGCCTTCGGAAGGCTCGTCTCGAAAGATGCCGGCGCTGGCCGCAACATTCGAGCAGCTCGCGCGTGGCGGTCTCGACGATTTCTATCGCGGCGATGTCGGACGCGAGGTCGCCGCCGATCTGGACAAACTCGGATCTCCCCTCACGCGCGACGATCTTGCGAAATATCACGCGGTGTTGCGGGAGCCGCTCCGAATCGACCTGCCCGGTCGCATTCACGCCAATGCCGCGCCGCCGACACAGGGGCTTGCGGCGCTGCTTATCCTCGGAATGTTCGACAAACTCGGCGTGCCATCCGACGAGAGCTTTGCGCATATCCACGCGCTCGTCGAATGTTCGAAACGCGCGCTGAAAATCCGCGACGAAGTTTGCACGGACTTCGACGCACTGAAACATCAATTGCCGGATATTCTGTCGAAGCAAAATATCGCGCGCGAAGCGGCGATGGTTTCGATGGATCGCGCGGCATCGCTGCCGTTGCCCGAGGCGACCGGCGACACCGTCTGGATGGGCGCGATGGATGCGAGCGGCCTCACGGTCTCCTTCATCCAGTCGGTCTATTGGGAATATGGTTCCGGCTGCGTGCTTCCTGCGACCGGCGTCACGATGCAAAACCGCGGCGCGTCCTTCTCTCTCGACCCGTCCGCCGTGAACCCTGTCGCGCCGGGGCGACGGCCGTTCCATACGTTGAACCCGCCGCTCGCCGCGTTCGATGACGGCCGCGTGCTCGCGTATGGCTCGATGGGCGGTGACGGTCAGCCGCAATTCCAGGCGCAGGTGTTCTCGCGCATCCTGGCCGGGATGGATGTCGCGGCCGCCTGCGATGCGCCGCGCTTTCTTTACGGTCGAACATGGGGCTCGATGTCGACAAGCCTGAAGCTCGAGAACCGTTTCGATCCCACGGTGATCGCGAAACTCATTGCCGCTGGCCACGATGTCGAAGTGTCGCCGCACGGCTGGCACGAAGGTTTTGGCCATGCCGGCGCGCTGCTGCGCCGCGCGGATGGCCGGATCGTTGGAACGCACGATCCGCGCAGCGATGGCGGTGCGGCGGGCGTCTAACTACCTCTGCAACCTCAATCCCAGCAGAAATACGTTCGCGGTGTAATCCGAACCGTTCACCGTGCTCTTCAGCCGCTCGTAGTTATAGCTGGCTTTAACAACCATGGTGCGCGTCAGATTGTATTCGGCGCGCACGCCGGCCGTGAGGAAGCGTTCGTTGATCGTGCCGCTCGGCGACGTCGTAAAATCGACGCCCTTGTAGTCGTTCAACTGGAATGCGGCGCGCCCGGTGATTGTCAGGTTGCGCAATAGCGCGTGCGAAATCTCGCCGGATATCGTGCGCGTCAGTGCGCCGGATACGCCGGCGATCGTCGTCTCCGCAACGTTCGTCGTGCCGCGCAATGTCACAGTCGTCAGCGGCGTTGCCGTCCAGATCAGGGCTGCATCCAGCACCGGGCCGCGGAGCGGCGCGAGACGCTGATCGTCGTAATTGCGCTGCACGTAGCCGCCCGACACTTCGCCCCTGAGAATATCGCGCGAAAGGTCGAAGCCGACACCACCGCGCACGAGCACACCCCGCGAGCTGCGTCGGTAATTGTTCACATCATACGTCTGGTCGTAGAGGCGCTTGTCGACGGTCGCTTCGACGAACGGCTGAATGCTCGGCGACAGCTCGTAGGAGATGCGCGGCGTCACACCGACCGTCGTGAAATTGTTCTCCGACAAATATTGCTTTGTGCCGTCGGTAAAGTTGGCATCGCCATACATCGAGCGATCGACGCTTCCACGCAGCGACACCTGCAGACGGTTGAAGCGCTGCGTCCCGCCGACATAGCCACCGAATGTCGTGACGAGCGGTCGGTTGGTCGATGCCGTTGTACCCAGGCCGATCAACTCCGGCGATCCCGGCCGCAACGTATCCAGCGAGAAGGCGCCGCCAAGATCGATCGACGTGTCGCGCGTGACATCGATACGGCCAGCGATCGCACCAGCACCATCGGGCCGATTGGCCTTCGGCACCGAGAAGAATTCCGAATAGCCGCCGCGTAGCGAGCCGCTGATGCTGTGCCGCGACCAGTCCGACTGGATCGCGAGGCCGGCATCGCCGCGCCACATCGCCGAGCCCTTCTGCGGGTTCGTCACACGATTGGGATTGCTGTCGTACCCGAGGCTGCTTTCGACGAACGGCCGCAGCCGCAGGCTACCGATGCCGATGCCCGGCGGTGCAAACGGATCGAGGTCCGGCTTCGGCCGTGGCTTCACGGGCAGGGTCGGCAGCGCCGCGACCGAGGGCGGCGGCGGGATTCTCGGCAATTCGGCGTCGGGATTGTAGACAGGCGGAATCGGCGGATTTTTCCGCTCGTCCTTCTTGCTCTGTACCGCGCTCTTGTAGGGTTCGAGCTGCGGCAGCTTGTTCTTGGGCTGAAAGCCGCGCGACTCCCGCGGTAGCGGATGTTTTGCGCGGAGCTTGCCGTAGTTGATCGTTTTGTCGGGCGGCGGTGGGTTTGATCCGGCCGTGCCGTCGGCACCGCGCCGTTCGGGCTGCGCGGTCTGGCCGTTGGCGGTCTGCCCCGGTGCGGTCGAGCCGGCGCTGCGCAAGCCGAAATCACGTCCGGCGCCCGACGTCCGCTCCTGCGCGGCCACGGGCATCGCAGCGAGAACGATGCAAGAAAAGACGAGAAGTGGGGCGCGGCCGGCGCGAAGATCTTTGAAGGTACCGGCCACTGATCGCATCCCGCTTCGGGCGCGGGCGCGCCAAGGCGGGCGCGAACGCCCTGTGAAACTCGCGATTTATGGTTAACGCCGGCTTACCTGCCGGCCTTCGTGGCCTCTACGCCATGCCGAGCGCGGAGAGGTAGAGCTCGAGAATCTCCTCCTCCTCGCGGCGCTTTTGCGTGTCCTGACGGCGAATCGAAACGATCTTGCGGATGATCTTGACGTCGTAGCCGGTGCCCTTCGCCTCGGCGTAGACATCCTTGATGTCGTCGGCGATGGCGCGTTTTTCCTCCTCGAGTTTCTCGATGCGCTCGAGAAAGGCTGTCAGGTGTTTCGCTTCGACGGTGTTGGCTTTCATGGAGCCGTGCATGCCGTCCGCGCCGCGCGGAATCAAGGCATGCTGCCGCCTTTCCCCGTTATCCCGTCGGGTCGTCGCGAGACCCGAAAAATCGCACCTCGTGCAGATCGGACACAGCGAGGATCGGCCGCAGCAATCTTGCGAGCCGCAGGCCCCAGGCGCGCTGCCCTGCCTCGTCCGCCACGAGGTCCTGCCGCACCTCGATCAACGCGTGGGCGAGCCCCCGCCCCGTGCCGTGCCGGTACATCGTGTCGCCGACCAACGCGCCGTCGTAGGGCTCGTTGTCGCCGACGACGAGATCGCCCTCAGCCGCAAGCGCGTCGAGCAGTGGGCGCGCGAGCCTGTCGTCGCGGTCCCACAACACGCCGACATGCCAGGGCCGCGGGACGCCCTTCCAGGCATGCGTGAACGAATGGATCGACACGATTGCGGGTGAGCGGCCCTGCCCGCAGGCGGCGTCGATCTCAGTCGCGATCGCATCCTGGTAGGGTGTCCAGCACATCGCCTTGCGGCGTGCGACCTCCGCGTCGTCGACCCGCGCATTGCCGGGCACGATGGCGCCGTCTGAGAGCCGCATGACGAGGGTCGGATCATCCGGCCCTCGGTTGGCGTCGATGAACAGGCGCGAGAAGGTCGCGAGCAGCGCCGGCGCGCCGAGTTCCGCGGCTAGCGTCCGTGTGATGCCGGCCGCGCCGATGTCGTAGGCGATGTGGCGCGCGAAAACGGCGGCAGGTAGACCCAGGTCCCCGTAGCCCTCCGGGATTTTGCGCCCCGCATGGTCGCAGAGAATCAGCGCGCCTGAATTTGCTTCAGGCGGCGCAGCGAGAGATATGAAAGGGGACACAGTCATTGCGGGGTGCAGCCTGTGCCCCATCCGCGCGCGGCGGACAAGAAAAGCCGTGCCATACGTGGACAGCGGCTTGAGGCTCTGTTATGCGCTGCCGCTCGGCCACGGCGTTTTCGCGTGGCGCTCCCTACATTTGTGGCGGACCCGGACGCGGGCCTTCCGCCTGAGCTCAAGGACGACCGGTGCAAGTTCTCGTTCGCGATAACAACGTCGATCAGGCGCTGAAGGCCCTCAAGAAGAAGATGCAGCGCGAGGGCATTTTCCGCGAGATGAAGCTTCGCGGCCATTACGAAAAGCCGTCCGAGAAACGCGCCCGCGAGCGCGCCGAGGCCATCCGTCGCGCCCGCAAGCTCGCCCGCAAGAAGATGCAGCGCGAGGGTCTGATCCCGATGAAGCCGCGTCCGGTTCCGGGCGCTCCCGCCCCGCGCTGATTTTCTTCATCAACCGCTAAGGTCTTTGCGGCGCTCTCGGTTTCGACCGGGGCGCCGTTGTCGTTTGCAGCGTTGCATTTGCAGCACGCATCGCGATTCGACGTCCCCGGCGCAGGATTGGCCGCGCGTGGTCCCATTGTCGCCAGATTGGGGGCTTCAAGGATGCAGGTCTTTTCCAGAAGCGTTCCAAAGGGGTTTGACTTCGCAATGACCGGCGCCTTTTCCCGTTTTGGTTCTATGACGACCGCGCTGGCCGTCGCTGGCGCGCTGGCCGGCTGTGCCTCCGTCGGCAGTGGTCCCAGCGCCCGCGCGCCGCAGATCGCCGAAGTCCGCGCCGATGACCCGACCGCCACGGCCACCAACCTCGATTCGCTTAGCGAGACTGTCCGCCGCGCGCCGACCGCCGAAGCCTTTCTTACGCGCGGCAATGCCTATGCCCGCGCCGGTCGCATGAGCGAGGCGATTGCCGATTTCGGCGAGGCCGTGAAGCGCGATCCGAACAACGCACCGGCCTATACGAACCGCGCGCTCGCACTGCGTCAGACCGGCCGCAACGACGCGGCGTTGTCCGACTTCGACCGCGCCATCCAGGCAAATCCGCAGCATGCCTCGGCCTATCTCGGCCGCGCCAATCTTTTGCGTGCGCAAGGCAATCTAGATCAGGCGCTAACCGATCTCGATCAGGCGATCCGTCTCAACCCGGAAAACGCGCAGGCCTTTCACGCGCGCGGGCTAATCTATCAGCGTCAGGGCAACCAGACGCGCGCCATCACCGATTTCGACAATGCGATCGACCGCGATCCCTTCGCCGCCGCGCCCTATCAGGCGCGCGGACAGAGCTTGCTGTCGGTCAACAAGGTCGATCTCGCCGTCGAAGACTTCAACGCCGCGCTTAACGTCGACAACAAGAACCCCGATGGCTGGGCGGGTCTCGGTGTTGCCTACGAACGCCAGGGCAATCGCACAAAGGCCGCGGAGGCGTTCCAGCGTGCGCTTGGGCTCGATCCGAACAACACCGTCGCGAAGTCCGGCGTGTCGCGCATTCGTGTCTGATCTCGCACGCGTCGTCGCCGTCGCGCGTTCGGCAAACCATACATTTAGCAAGCCTGCCGAAGACGCCATCGTTCTCGAAACCGGGCTTGGCGTCGTCGGCGACGCGCACAATGGCGTCACCGTCAAACATCGCTCGCGTGTGAAGAAGGATCCGATGCAGCCGAACCTGCGTCAGGTGCACCTGATCCACGACGAACTCTTCGCCGAGCTTTCAGCCAAAGGTTACGAGATCGTCGCGGGCGACCTTGGCGAGAACATCACGACGCGCGGCATCGATCTGCTTGGGCTTCCGCAGGGCGCGCGTCTCGCCATCGGCGCGAACGCGATCGTCGAGATCACCGGTTTGCGCAATCCTTGCGTCCAGATCGATGCTTTCAAACGCGGCCTGATGCACGCCGTGCTCGACAAGACGCCGGATGGCGCGCTCATCCGCAAGGCCGGCGTCATGGGCGTTGTGCTCGCGGGCGGCGCGATTGCGCCCGGCGACATGATCGCTATCGAGCTTCCGATAGGCGAACAGCGACCGCTCGAAGCGGTGTAGCTGGACCGCGAGCCTCCCGGCTCGCTCTGTCCAATGCCGATGCGAGGCAGGAGCCTCGCGGTCCGTAATTAACCCGTCAACGACCAGCGCGATGCCACGGCCTGTGCGCGGCGCGCTTCGTCCACGGTGATCGTCCGGCCGCCGATCGAGTTCGCAGCATCGAGCGCCGCAGTAAGCCGGCCGGCGTCGCTGCGCGGCAGCGTCGAAGCACCATCGCCGTTGCGCAGACTTGCTGCGAAGGTCGACTTCTCGTCATCGGTGCCGCCGACGACGAGCGCGAGGATCAGCGCGAAGGCTGCAAGCTCCTTCGTCGCGTCCTGGCGGCCGAGGCGATAGAGGTTCACAAAACGCTTCACCTGCCGCGGCGATGGACCTGCGAGCGGCGCAAGTTTCGCCAACATCTCTTTCTCCGCTGCATGCAACGGAGCATCGAGCGTCGAGCGCTCAGCATCGACGCGCAACGGCGGGCTCGCCGACGCCGGCTCCGCAACGCGCGTGATGAAATCGGTCCAGTCGTGCTGCGCATCGCCATCGACACGATAGGCGACCTGCACGAGCCGCTCGAAAGCGGCGCGCGCATCGGCGCCCTGTGCGGCAACGACACGATCTGCGTCGACCGCGACGAGCAGGCCGAAAGCTGGATCGTTCAACGTCGCGGCTGCATGCCGGACGACATCCAGCGCGCGCGCCGGCGGCAGACGATCGACCTCATCGAGCGCGACGAGTACGCGCCGTTGACCCTGCGCATCGCGCGCGAAATGAGTGCCGAGTTGCGCAACATAGGCGCGCCGCGCGCGGTCGGCGTCCGATGCGGCATCGGCCGCCAGCCAGACCGGCGTCGCGGGACGCGCCGTGCCTGCTCGCCGCTCGGCTTCCGCGACGCGGCGTGCGAGCGCATCCGCCTCACCACCAAGCGCTTCGACGCGCTGCGTGTGATGCGCGACGAGATTGTCGAGCTCGCCGCGCCGCACTTCAAGGTCCGCATCAACGAGCGACGCGCCTTTCAGCAAGGGACGCGAAAAACGGATTGCGCGAAAGATGCAGGACAGGAGCGCAAGTCCAGCCGCGGCGAGCGCGGCCGTGCTGGCGATGCCGAACCACGACCGATGTGCCGCCAGCCAGTCGGCAATCGGTCCCGTCCAGCTCCCGGCACTGCGTACGGACTCGATCCATTTCGGATCGGCGGCCAGCGACGACAGACCGGAAGACAGAAGTACGAAAAGGATCGCCCAGACGATCAACTTCGTCTGGCCACGATAGGCCCAAAGCGATTTGAGGCTTGCAAAAAATCGCGCGACAGAACCACCGGAATCGCACAGCGTCTGCACGAGGCCTTTGTAGGTCGCGATCGGATCGCCCTTCGTGAAGCCGAAAGACGTCAGCGCGGATTCTATGCCGCCGCGATTGGCGCGCGCATAGGCATCGACGCGCGAACTGCCGGAGTCATAGAGGATCGTCTCGGCGAGCCGCGCGCGGCGGCCGTCCGCTTCGTCGCGGGCGCGACGCTCGGCATCGAGCCGGCGGCGGCCGGTGTCGAGCGAATCCGTCAACGACTGCAGCCGGGCATGCGGGTCGGACGACGAATGGTTCGCCTCATCGGCGGCATTGGCCGCGAGATCGGGCTCAGCCTTCGACAGAGCCGCGTGCAATTGCCGGGCGAGCGACGCGCGGACATCGTCGCCGAGCTCGGAAGCGTCGATGCGTACGATCAACAAACCGGGGAGGAATGGCGACGTGCGCCCGTCGGACGCGCGCGAAAGCGCCTCTGCCTCCGCAACGAGACGCGAGAGAGCAAGACTTTTACCCGAGCCAGGCCCGCCAACGAGCGCGAAGGTGAAGGGTCCCTCGGCGCCGCGATGTGCTGTTAGTTCTGCGAGTCGGGATAGACCCGGCGATGCCGTCCCATCTGCCCCCGCCGCATGGTCGGCCGCGAAGACCCGACGCGGCGCAGCAGGCGCCGATGGCGGCGCAGGAACGGGTGCCGGCGCACCGGGTTCGCGCGCCCCCTCGGGCGGGCGCTGCATCAGGGGCGCATCGAAACTCGGCGGCTGGCGGGCGTCTTCGGCCATATTGGCTCCGGAAATCGTGGCGCGGCATCCACGCAAGTGGGAATCGCGCGTGTCACACCAGTAGAATGTGACCGCGACGAGACAAGCGCTTTTCGGCGATGTCCCTGGTTCAGGATCGGGATGCGCCCGGAATGACCGGCGCCGTCGCCCGACGCGGCCGTGACGGCTTCGTCATCGCCTCGAGTTCGAGCAGACGGTCGAGGTCGGTTTTCGACAAAAGCCCCTCCTCCAGCACGATCTCCGTCACCGAGCGCTTCTCGTCGAGCGCGCGGCGCGCGACCCGCGACGTCGTCTCGTAACCGAGCGCAGGCCCGAGCGCCGTCACGATGCCGATCGAGCCGTGCACGAGCGACAGGCATCGCTCGCGATCCGCCTCGATGCCTTCGACACAGCGCTTCGTAAGTGTGTCGATTGCCGCCGTCAGCATGCGCATCGAGGAAAGGATGCAATAGCCGATCGTCGGCTCGAAGGCGTTGAGCTGGAGTTGCCCGCCCTCGGCACAAAGCGTCACAGTGAGATCGTGGCCGATGACGAGATAGGCAACCTGATTGACGACTTCCGGAATGACCGGATTGACCTTGCCCGGCATGATCGAGGAGCCCGCCTGCATCGCGGGCAGCCGGATTTCCGCAAAGCCAGTACGCGGGCCGCTCGAGAGCAGGCGCAGATCGTTGCAGATTTTCGACAGTTTCACTGCGACGCGCTTGAGCACGCCGGAAAACAGAACGAAGGCGCCCATGTCGGACGTCGCCTCGATGAGATTGGTCGCGAGCACCATCGGGTGGCCGCAGAGCCGGGCAAGTTCCTCGACAGCAAGCGCAGCGTAGCGTGGGTCGGCGTTGATGCCGGTGCCGATTGCGGTTGCGCCGAGATTGACCTCGCGGAACAAAGCCGCCGCCTCGCCGATGCGCGTGACATCCTCCTTGATCGTCGCATGGAATGCGTCGAACTCCTGACCGAGCGTCATTGGCACGGCGTCCTGCAATTGCGTGCGCCCCATCTTGATGACATCGCCGAAATCGACCGCCTTGCCCTTGAAGGCATAGGCAAGCTCGTCGAGCGCATGAATGAGTGGCGTCGTTGCAAGGATGATCGCGAGACGTAGCGATGTCGGATAGGCGTCGTTCGTCGACTGCGCCATGTTGACGTCGTCGTTGGGGTGCATGGCGCCGTAGTCGCCATGTGGCAGCGCCATCAATTCGAGCGCGACATTGGCGATGACTTCGTTGGCATTCATGTTGGTCGACGTGCCGGCGCCGCCCTGCACCGCATCGACGACGAATTCTTCGTGATAGCGGCCGTCCTCGATCAGCTTGCACGCTTCCTCAATCCGCGCCGCCTTACCAGCGTCGAGAAAGCCAAGGCGCTTGTTGGCGCGCGCCGCGGCATGTTTGACGAGCGCCAGCGCGCGTACGAGTTCGGGGAAATGGCCGATCGGCACGCCGGTGATCGGGAAATTCTCGACGGCGCGCTTGGTGTGGATGCCCCAGTAGGCGTTCGCAGGCACATCCGATTCGCCGAGCAGATCGTGCTCGCGGCGGGTGTTCTCGGGAGCGATCGAGATCGCCCGCGTCGTCGCCACCGCAATCGTGGGGAAGTCACCCTGAGCGCTCGCTTTCGTATCCACAAACAATCTCCTCAACCGAAAGTAGAGTGTTTAGCGCAGTCGAACGCGTGTTTTCGTCCCATTCGTTGCTCAAACTTGAGCGTGACCCGATTTCCGCCTGAATTGGAAGGCAACACCAAACATATAGATGACAACGTTTGTAGGTTGACGTTAGGTTAACATGTTCGCGAAAGAGCCGCTTTACCAACAAGTTCACACTGAGCTGACGAAGCGTATCGTCACCGGCGAGTGGGCCAGCGGCGTTGCGCTGCCGAACGAGTATCAGCTTTCCAGCGATCTGCGGGTGAGCATGGGTACGCTCCGGAAAGCAATCGACCTGCTCGTCCGGGACAATCTTGTCGACAGGAAGCAGGGCAAAGGGACGTTCGTCGTCGACCGTTTTTCGCCGGCGATGCGAAATGTCTACGATCCGATCCGTAACGCCGACGGCTCACCCATCGACTGGCGATACGGCGATATACAGACGGAAACGTCCGCTGCATCCGAACTTGAGGCAAGTATTCTGAACCTGAAAGCCGGCGAGCACGTCACGCGCGTGCGGCGTCTTCGATATATTGGCGAACGACCAGTGAAAGCGGAGCTCGCGCGCTTGCCGACCGCCATCTTCGGCGATCTGAGCGGCCTCTCGCCGATGGACACGACAATCGTGCCTCTGGTGTTCGGTCATCAACTCCGGCTTGGCGACGCAAAGGAACGTGTCGACGTGCGCGCTGCATCGGCGGACGCTGCCGCAGCGCTGAATATTGCGCCGGGATCGATGGTGCTTCGACTTCGGAGAGTTGTCGTCGACAAGACGATGCGCCCGCTCGAATGGCGTATTGCCGAATGCAATCTCGGCTCTGAGTTCTACAGTGCGCCCGTTGTTGCAGCGCGAAATGATGCACCGGAAGAAATGCGGGAGCTGACGGATATCATTTAGATGACATCCGTCGCAGGATAGTCACGGAATGTATTCAAATTGAATATACCTGCTACCACGCGATAATAGCATAGTATACAATTTGGTTTTACTGTAATTCCTGTTATTATCGCTTCGGAGATTCGCGTGCCTAGGTGAGGAAGCGATCATGGGGCTAATGACGAGCATGCCGGCAAACATACGGCGTGAAGATTTACGTGATGTGCTTTCGATTGGTCAGTTGTCGAGACGGTACAACCTGACCCTTCGAACGATCCGCTTCTACGAAAGTCGTGGGTTGATCAATCCGATCCGGGTCGGCACGACTCGTTACTTCAACCCGGCGTGCTGCCATAAGATCGAGCTGATCCAGCGCGGCAAACGGCTGGGAATGACACTGACCGAAATCGAATCGGCATTGGCCGGTGATGCCGAGATCGAGACGGCCTTTGCCCGTATGCCCGCCGACGAAGTGGAGCGGCGCATTCACGAACTCGAACAGCAGCGTTCGGGTCTCGATGGCGCCATCGGCGATCTCTACGACATCCTCGCCAAGTCGCGTTCCCAGCGCTCTCCGTCGACAACCGACGCGACGGAGACGCCGACAGGCCAGCCCATACGACTGGTATCCTACGGCAAGAGTTGATCGTGTGGCGGCGATGATGGCCGCCAACCGCGTCATCTCATTGCGAAGCCACATTAGCCCATAACGAAGGCGTTGAGCTTGTTGCCGTCGGGATCGCGGAAATAGGCGGCATAGAAGCCGCCACCGCGATCGCCCGGCGCGCCTTCATCCTTCATGCCCAAGTCCATCGCCAGTCTATGCAGTCGGTCGACCTGCGCGCGATCCTTCGCGGCAAGCGCTGCCATGACACCGTTGCCAACCGTCGCCGGCTTGGCGTCGAACGGTTTCGTGAGCCCGATGCCGGCGCTCTTGGCATCGCCCCAAGCGATGAAGGTCTCGTTCTCCATGAAACGCCCGAAGCCCATCTCCTTTGCGATGGCATCGTAGAATTTTGCGGCGCGCGCGAGGTCGTTGGTGCCGAGCGTGACGTATCCGATCATCTGTGTTCTCCCGTAATTGTCGTCGCCGTTGGCGCTCGCGCTGCCCCTTTGCTACAAGCGCGCAAAATCCACTCACCGACGAGACGACAGGCCCACATGGCGCGGCAGTTCATCTATCATATGCAAGGCCTGACGAAGACCTATCCGACAGGCAAGAAGGTCCTCGACAACGTCCATCTGTCCTTCTACCCGGACGCCAAGATCGGCGTGCTCGGTATCAATGGATCCGGCAAGTCGACGCTGCTGCGGATCATGGCCGGCATCGACACGGAATTTCAGGGCGATGGCTTCGTCGCCGAAGGCGCGCGCGTCGGCTATCTTCCGCAGGAACCGTCGCTCGACGAGAGCCTCGACGTGCGCGGCAACGTGATGCTCGGCGTGAAGGAAAAGAAGGCGATCCTCGACCGCTACAACGAACTCGCGATGAATTACTCCGACGAGTCAGCAGACGAGATGACGAACCTGCAAGACGAGATCGAGGCTCAAGGTTTGTGGGATCTCGACTCTCAGGTCGAACAGGCGATGGATGCACTGGGGTGCCCGCCGGACGACGCCGATGTCACTAGCCTTTCGGGCGGCGAACGGCGTCGTGTGGCACTCTGCAAGCTGCTGCTTGAAAAGCCCGAACTGCTGCTGCTCGACGAGCCGACCAACCATCTCGATGCCGAGACGGTGAACTGGCTGGAAGGGCATCTTCGTACCTACCCCGGTGCGATCCTGATCGTGACCCATGATCGCTACTTCCTCGACAACGTCACCGGCTGGATTCTCGAACTCGATCGCGGCCGCGGCATCCCGCACGAGGGCAATTACACCTCCTACCTGAAGCAGAAGGCCAAGCGCCTCGCGCTCGAAAAGAGCGAAGATGCGTCGCGCATGCGTCAGATCGAGCAGGAAGCGGAATGGATGGGCTCGTCGCCGCGCGCGCGGCAAGCGAAGTCAAAGGCCCGCATCCAGCGTTACCAGGATCTCGTCGACAAGCAGGCCGATCGCATTCCCTCAGCGACGCAGATCGTCATCCCTGTCGCCGAGCGGCTCGGCAACAATGTCGTCGAGTTCACTGGCCTGACGAAGGCGTTCGGCGACAAGGTGCTGATCGACGACCTGACGTTCAAGCTGCCGCCAGGCGGCATTGTTGGTGTCATCGGGCCGAACGGCGCCGGCAAGACCACGCTGTTCCGCATGATTACGGGCCAGGAGAAACCCGACGGCGGAAAGATCGCCGTCGGCGATTCCGTGAAGCTTGGCTACGTCGATCAGTCGCGCGACAAGCTCGACGGCAAAAAGAACGTCTGGGAAGAAATCTCCGACGGTCAGGAGATCATCTACCTCGGTAAGCGCGAGATCAATTCGCGTGCGTATACCGGCGCCTTCAACTTCAAGGGGCCGGACCAGCAGAAGAAAGTCGGACAGCTTTCGGGCGGTGAGCGCAACCGCGTGCATCTCGCGAAGATGCTGAAGACCGGCGCGAACCTCCTGCTGCTCGACGAACCGACAAACGATCTCGATGTCGAGACGCTGCGCGCGCTGGAAGACGCGCTGACCGATTATGCCGGCTGCGCCGTCATCATCAGCCATGATCGCTTCTTTCTCGATCGTATCGCAACGCACATGCTCGCCTTCGAAGGCGACAGCCATGTCGAATGGTTCGAAGGCAATTTCGCGGACTACGAAGAAGACAAGAAGCGGCGCCTTGGCGTGACCGAACTGATCCCGCACCGGATGAAGTACAAGAAGTTCGCGCGGTAACTTCTATCAGGGCGGGTGTTGCATGACCATTCTTGGCAGCATCGCCCGCTCTCTTCAAAGCCGCTCGCTCGCGCCGAATATCTTCGAGCGTGCGCTGGCGGGTGGCGCGGCGGCTATGTGCGTCGTCGTGGTCATGGCGCTCGTGCGCGGCCACGCGCATTGGGGCGAGGCGCCTGCGCTTGTGTGGCTGCATCTCGCCACCATCGTCGTCGCGCTGGGGCTGACACCGCTCATGCTTTTACGCCGGCGCGGTGACGGTCTTCATCGAATGCTCGGCTACATTTGGGTCGCGTCGATGACTGCGACCGCAGCGCTGTCCTTCGGCATCTACGGCAAAGGCGGATGGAGCGCGATCCATCTGCTGTCCGCCTTCACGCTCGTGCAAGCACCGCTCATCGCCTGGCACGCCCATCGCCATAACGTCATCGCGCACCGGACGACGGTACAGATGGTGGTGCTGGGGGCGCTACTCATCGCCGGCGCATTTACGTTCCCGTTTGGACGCATGCTTGGGCGGTGGTTGGCGGGCTGAAGCGCGAAAGGCGGATTTTTTGACAATTTCCGCAACCCGCCTAGCTTTCCGAATGCGGCTGCTCATCGTGCCGGGCGCAACCGGCCTTTAGACTGAAGAATCACCGCAGGGAGATGCGCGATGACGCTGTCGGCCAATTCCAGGGCGCTTCATACTTCCGCTGGCCTCCCGGCAATCCGCGATATCGGCGCGGAGGATGTGAAAGCTGCCCTCCGCGAAGGCTGGGCGGATTTTTCCGCCAATCCGAGCCATTGGGCGTTTCTTGGCCTGATCTACCCGATTGTCGGTCTGCTGCTCGCTTTTGCATTTTCCGGCGAGAGCCTTTTGCCGCTGATCTTTCCGATCACGACCGGCTTCGCGCTTCTCGGTCCCTTTGCCGCCATCGGCATCTACGAGATGAGCAAGCGCCGCGAGCAAGGTCTCGAGCCGACGTGGTCCGATGCGCGCCGTGTATTCGAGAGCCCGGCGATGGCATCGATCGCCGGCATGGGATTTGTGCTCTTCGTGCTTTTCGTCGCCTGGCTCGTTGTCGCCTATGCCATCTATTCGATGACGCTCGGCGGGACGCCGATCGCGAGCTTGAGCGATCTGCTGCGCGCCGTCTTCGCGTCGTCGAAGGGGTGGACGCTGCTTATCCTCGGCAATGCCGCGGGCTTTGTGTTCGCGGTCGCCGTTCTCATCGTCGGCTCGATCTCGTTTCCGCTGCTGCTGGATCGACCGCAAACGGATGTCGCCACGGCGATACGGACGTCGGTCGAAGTGTTTCGCGTCAATCCGAAATCGATGGCCGTGTGGGGCCTAATCGTCGCGTCGCTGCTTGTCGTCGGGACGATCCCGTTCTTCGTCGGCCTCGCCGTCGTCGTGCCGCTGCTCGGGCACGCGACCTGGCATCTCTACCGCAAGGTTATCGCGTAGGGCATGTCCCGCCGAAGTGGCGTCCGGTTCGGCGACAAGGACATGCTTGGAAAAATTCAGTCGCCGCCGGCAGCCGCCTGTTTGCTTGAGGGTTGAGACACAGCGGGCGCCGCGAGCAGCGGCGCCGGCCCAAACTCCTTGCCACGCCACGTCACGCGCTTGAGCTGCAATCCGCCTTTTGGCGCGAAGGCGTCCGATCTCAGGACGAGTTCGCCTTTCTCCATGCGAAGTCCGAGCATCGCATAGGCGGCGCTCATCATGCGTGCCGCCGAGCCGGTGTACCAGGACCAGCCGCCGCGCCCCTCGTAGCCCGGCCCTTCGTAGATGTCGGCGGGTTGCTGATGCGGCGGCAGGCCGTAGAGATCCGCAGCTTCCGGCGTGTCGAACTTCGTCAGCGGCGAGATCGCGCACCATGTTTCGAACGCGCGTGCAGAAAGTCGCGCTGCGATCGGCGCATCGCCGGCGTCGGTGGCCTCGGCCGCAAGCTTTGACAGCGCATCCACGAACCACGACGAGCCGTGCGAATATTGTCCGCCGTTCTCGCGCACACCGGGCGGATATTCGCCGCTTCGTCCGGGGAACGGATCGGAATGCTCGTCGTAAGCGGGATGAACGAGCAGCACGCGATCTTTTCGCGCAAGCACGTCAAGCGCTTTGTCGGCGGCCTCGATGCCGCGTGCATGCGCGACGGCGCCGGATAGAGCAGGCCATGCCGACGTCATCGCGCTCATCGGCGCGACTTCCTTGCCGTTGTCGGCATAGGCGCGGATGAAACGGTCGCCCCGCCAGCAGCCATCGAGCGCCTCCGCGAGTTTAGCCGCGCGGTCGCGGCAGATCTGCGCCTCGCGCTGACGATGCCGCTTTTCGAGTACCGGAGCGAACTCGAGAAGAATCGTGTGCAGGAAGAAGCCGAGCCACACGCTCTCGCCACGACCCGCCGCGCCGATCAGGTTCATGCCGTCGTCCCAATCGCCGGTGCCCATCAACGGGATGCCGTGCGAGCCGAAGCGATCCAGCGAGTATTCGACGGCGCGCCAGCAATGGTCGATCACTGTCGCTGTCTCGCGCGACGGCAATGGCACCGTGGCGCGGCCCTCCTGCTCGCGCGGCACGGGGTCGGCTTCGATATACGGCACGTCGACGTCAAGCACCGCTTCGTCGCCCGTCGCTTGCACGTAACGCAGCGTGACATAGGGCAACCATAGATGCGGATCGGACGCGTGCGTGCGGTCGGCAAGCCCCGTGCCGCCACCTGGCGCCGTGTGCCACCATTTCACCGCGTCGCCTTCGATGAACTGCCGCCGCGCATGCAGAAGAATCTGATGTCGCGTCATCTCCGGCGCGATGAAAACGAGCGGCAGCACGTCTTGAAGTTGATCTCGATAGCCCGTTGCACCTGAGCGCTGCGTGGGACCGGTGCGGCCCCACAAACGCGACGCGAGAAGTTGATACGGCAGCCAGTCGTTCACGAGCCGGTCGAAGTCCGGCCGGTTCGTCTCGATGCGCAGCCGCCCGAGCATGTCGTCCCAGAAGCGGCGCGTTTCCGCGAGCGTCGAATACGCCCAGGCGAGCTCCGACGCGGTGCCCGCGAGATGTTGCGCCTCATCGAACGTGCCAACCTGCCCGAGCGTGACGCTGACCGCGGCCTCGCCGCCGGCGCGAACTTCGACCGTGCCGGAGAAAGCTGCGACAGACTCGGCGGTACTGCCGGCCGCGTCGGGATGTCCGTGTTCGACGAGATAGGGCACGATCGAACCGCGCGTGTGGTCGCCGAGGCAACGGCTGCGTGCCGTGTCCGCCCATTCCGCATCAAAAGATGTGGTGACGTAGACCCAGCCTTTGACGAAATCATTGCTTGGGTTGCGGAAGTAGAGCGATTTGCCCGAGGGATCGCGCTTCGCTTCGATCGCGCCGTAAGAGTCGGTCGGTGCTTCGGCCAGAACCATCTCGAGGATCGGCGCGACCGTATAAAGCCGGTCCTGCGACCCGTGATTGCGGAGCGTGAGCAATTTCACCTCGGCCGAGCGGCCGGGCGGCACGAACACGGATTGTTCCAGCTCCAGATCGCCGCGCCGGCTGATGAAGGTCGCGACGCCCGGTTCGAAGGTCACGGCGTATCGCGCGTCGTCGCGGCGCAGCGGAAGCCATGTCGCACAGTCTGGCTCACGGCTCGACATGTCGAATACATAGATCGCCTGGCCCGGCGGGCCGGCGCGGCCTTCGCCCATCCGGAACGGCGTCAGCGCGTTCTGTCGCGCATTGCCGGCGAAGGAGAATGTGTCGCCGTCGGCGGTGACGACAGCGCCCTGCCCGAACGCATTCGCCAGCACATGCGCGTAGGATCGCGGTGTGCGCGGCGACACCGTCAGCGAGCGTCCGTCGTCGGCGAAGGCGAAGCGCTCTCCGTCATTAAACGGCGGTGTGAGCAAACGTCGGCGGCGCGACCACATTTTGCCAAGCACATCGCCATCCGGCAGCGTGCGATCGAGAAGACGCGCGATTGTTTCGACGGCTTCGTCGCCATTGTTCGCCCAGCCATCGACGAAAACGATTTCGCTCGTGCTCTCCGGCGCGATGCTGACGGCGAACTGCAGCGACGCGCAGGGCTCGAAACCATAGAGCAGACCCTCATCGGCGGGGTCGCGGCCCGATGCGCCGACATTTAGCTGATCGGGCGCTCCGACAGGCGACAAGCCAAGAAAGCGCGCTTTCGTGTCTTCGTAGCCGACAAGACGCACGTCGCCTGTCGCACCGCCCGCGCCGGCGTGGAACGCGACTTCCGGCGATAGATGGCCACCCCGCTTGAGCAAGCGGTTCTGCGCGATAACCGCAGCGGGATCGCGCGAAAACCACGTGCCGACATGGATCGCGTTATAGGCCGGGTCGCGGCGCTCGACGCCACCTTCGTTGACGACCCATTCGCGATAACTCGAAACGGAAATCACTCGCGCACGTCGTTCGAGGTTTACGAGTTTGACGCGCGTGACTTCCGAGCACTCGCCATCGACGATCGAGATCGTCGCCTCGACACGAAACCCGCCACGGGTCTGCGAAAGGAACAGGCTCGTCGGCGAGAGGCGCTGCAACGATGTCGAAGCGTCGGCGCATACGACCGGCGCTGCACCCAATGACCACAGCGGACCATCGCCTTCGCGGAAATACAGAAACTTTCCACGGGGCTGGAATGGGTCGTCCGGACCGCGCGTGAGATCGATGGTTGCGCCGCCACGCGCTGCGGGCTCGATGCGCGTTACGCCCTGCCCGTCGTCGAACCATTCCGTCGTGATCAGGCCATTCGTCAGCACGTAAGGCCGTGCGCCGGTCTGTCCGGGAATGCCGGTGCCGCGCCGGTTGCGCCGGTTGGCCATCAGCCGTCGCAGCATCAGCCATGCGAGCGACGCGACGCCGATGCCGGCAGCAACGAGATAACCGAGCAACACGCCGGCGAGCGGCGGCGTTGCAGCGCGCATACGCTCCGCCGCGCCCCACGCCTGATCCCATTGCGGACCGCGTGGAATGTAGAAGGGGATGAGTAGCGGCGCCCATGTGCCGAAGCGCCGGATGCCGTCGGGAATGGCGCGGCTTTTTTGCGCGCGGCCGAGGAAACGCGACGCTTTCTCGTCGAGTGCATCGCCACCGACGAAGGACAGGTTCACGAGGGTCGCGACGCGCAGGCCCATGTGGTCGAACCACACGAGCACGCGGAGCCAGTCATAGGCGAGCAGCGCCGTGAAGACTTCGAGACTCCATTGCGCAAAGCCCGCGGGCGGCAGCGTCAACGACATCACGGTCGCGACACCGGTGCGTACCATGCCGTCCTGATTGTACCATTCAGGTGTCGGCGCAACTTTCAGGAACGTGTAGATGATGGGCGCCATCCAGAGGCCCCAACGCAGCACCGACACCGCGTTGTCGACGAGCAGCTTGATGCCATCGGCACTGAACAGCGTGCGCAGCGGCTTGAGATCGCGCTTCACGAGCGCAGTGAGGAAGAATAGGTTGATGGAGAACAACGGCGCGGCGAAAATCCACTGGATCACGCCCGACACGGATTCGAGGTAGAAAAGCCGCACGCCGCCATCGACAGCGCCGAGGTTCGTTGCACCCCACTTCGAGAACAGCGGATAGATCGTCATCGGCTGCACGGCGCGATGCGCCGCCGCATAATCGAACGCGGTGTAGGCGAAGAACTTGTCGCGAATGACCGTGACTTGCCCGGCATCGAGATACCAGGCCGCCGCACCGCCGACGATCGCGCCGAGGATGGCGGAGAAGAGATAGAGCCGCGGGTTCGCGAGATGTCGACGCGTGCGCGTAACGAGCGGCACGAGACCGCTCGCGAGATCGACGCCGGCCGACGCACCTGCACCCCACAAGACGCCAAAGATGAAGCGCTCCAGCGAGGAACGATCAGGCAGACCGGCAATGATCGCGATGGCAACCGCCGCCCCAACGACGAGACCGCGCAAGTAATTCGAGGGGTGCGAATAGGCGGTTTGCAGGCGTCCCTTGAACGGCGCTGTCCCATCCGTGCTTTCGAGAATGGTACGCGCAAGCGGATAAAGGACCGCGCCGATCAGGCACGCGCCGCCGAACGACGTCAGCGCAAGGAATTGCAGGAATGGATGCCACGCGATCAACGCGCCTGCGATGCCGAGCAGCGCGATGAAGACGAAGCCGTAGACGGCGCCTTTCTTCATGCCGCTGACCCATGGGCCGCGGATCGACGGTGCGATCGGCGGCTTGCCCGCGAGGAGATCGGCCAGAGCCTGGGTCACGAGATAGGTCTCGCCCCAGATGCCGGCCTGCGCAGCTGCGGCGGCGAGTGCCGCGACGGGGACAGCGAGGAGCGGCGGCCATCCGGTCGCGGCCGCGCTGCCGCCCGCCGTCGCGAGGAATGGTGTCGCCGCAGCGAAGATTGCGGCGAGCAGAAGCGTCGTATGGAGGCGTTGATCGAGCGGCACGCGTCGCCCGAGCGCGATGGCCACGCCGACGATCGCTGCCTCGTTGACAATGAGCAGCGCAATCGAAGCGCCGATCCACGTCCGGGCGAAAGCCGGCAGTGGCGCGTCAAACGTCAGGAGCGCACCGAGCGCCTGCGGGAGGTCGGACCCAAGCGCCATGAAGATGCAGAAGACCAACGGGATGGCGAGTGTCGCGCCGATGGCCGGAGCGGTCGGGCGGCGCATGGACGATGCCGCGATCATCGCCACGACGATCATGTAGAGAGCGACGGCGACGCCAGCTCCCACAGGCGAGAGGCGAAAAAGCTGCGCCCAGTTCTCGGGCGCATGCCAGAGGACGAGCGCCGGATCGCAGAGAAGTGCGTAGCCCGCGATGACGACGAAATCGGCAGCGAACGACAGGAACGATGCGCCCCGCGCCGGGATGGAAACCATGGCGCAAACCAGAGCGAGAGCGCCGAGAACGCCGCTTAGAAGGGCCGATTGCAGGCCGCCGGTCGTCGCGGTGAAAACGGCAGCGCAAGCCAGCACAATTCCGGCGGCAGCCAACAAAGCGCGGGAAGCGGGAAAGCGTGCGAGCGTACCGCTCTCGAACAGCGCCATGCAGTCGGTCTCCGAATCACACCGATCATAGAGCCAGTTGTCGACGGGCCGATGTCAGGTGTTGATCGGGCAGATAGCCCGCGCGAGACCAATCTATAAAGCCGGGATTCCGGCACGCACAGGATGAAGGCGCTCAAGAAAGGAGCGCCAAACGAAAAAAGCCCGGCGCGATGCGCCGGGCTTTCCCTAGGGATCGTTGGAACGATCAGTAGCGAGCGACGACCGGAGCTGCGTAGGCGCTGCCGAACTTGTAGTTCACGCCGAGGCGACCGATGTGCGCCTGCGAACGGCCGGTGTTGCCACCGAAGCCGAAGAGCGCCGCGCCCTGGCTCGACCGACCGAGGTCGACGAACAGGTACTCGGCCTTGACCGACCAGTTCGGGCTGAAGGCGTATTCGAGACCGCCGCCGATCGTGTAACCGACCTTGAAGTTGTTGTTGTTGTTGTTGCCGCCGAAGCCGAAGAGGAACGGATTGAAGCCCGCGCCCGTGAAGGTGTTGCCGAAGGCCGCACCACCGGTGGCGTAGATCATGAACATCGGGGTGATCGCGTAGCCGATACGACCACGAACCGTGCCGAGGAAGCCGTCGTTACGGGCGTTGGCTGTGCCACCGAGGCCGCCGTTCTGGCCGACACCGAAGGACGAACGATACTGCGCGTCAGCCTCGAGGCCGAACACGATCGGACCGGACTGCCAGTTGTAGCCGAGCTGGCCACCACCGATGAACGCGGTGCGATTGCCACCGTTGTTGCCGAAGCCGCCAAAGAACGGCACGCCGAGGGCGTTGGCGAGAACGGCGTTCTGCAGGACGTTGTTCTGGTTGTTGTTGACGGCAATTGCAGCACCGGCGTTGAGACCGATGTAGAAGCCCGTCCACGTGAAGATCGGCGGGGGCGCAATGTAGGGGGCAGGCGCGCGGCGCGAGGGCAGATCGGCGGCGACCGCAACGGTCGACAGGATTCCCAGCGCGACGCCACTGAGCGATGCGAGCTTGAACATTTGTTTCATTCCTACTCCTGAGTGAGTGAGCGGACACTACGTGAAAGCCGCGGATTCGTTTACACCCAAAAAGGGTTTCGGCGGCTTTAATCCCGGCGCGTGACGCTTCCGCCACACTCCAGTGTTGTGCCCAGCGACCCGAACTTCCGTCGAAACCGAAATGCGAGACACGCCCGCCATTTAGCGCACGGCGGCGCGCGATGATGTAACCCACGCGACACACAGGATCGACGTCGGGCGTGGCGGCGTTTACGCTCCATTAGCCACACCAGAAGACGGAGACCCGATGCGCGTCGAATTCCTTTTCGATTTCGGCAGTCCCAACGCCTATCTCTCACACGCGGTCATCCCGGCGATCGAGAAACGGACGGGCGCGACCTTCACCTACGTCCCGGTTTTGCTTGGCGGCTTGTTCAAGCTGACCAACAACCGCTCGCCGGTCGAGGCCTTTGCCGGTGTCGAGAACAAGGTGGCCTTCGGCCGGGTGGAGATGGAGCGGTTCATCCGCCGCCACGCCATCCCCTTCCGTATGAACCCGTACTTCCCGGTCAACACGCTGAACCTGATGCGTCTGGCCGTGGCGGCGGACAGCGAGGGCGTCCTGATGCCTTACGTCGAAGCGGCGTTCCGGCACATGTGGGTCGAGCCGAAGAAGATGGACGACCCGGCCGTCGCCCGCGAGGCGCTGGCCGCATCCGGCGCACCGATCGACCGCCTCATCGAACTCGCCGGCACGCCAGCGGTAAAAGAGCGCCTGCTCAAGAACACGCAGGAGGCCGCCGACCGCGGCGCCTTTGGCTCGCCGACTTTCTTCGTCGGCAAGGAAATGTTCTTCGGCAAGGACCAGTTGCGCGACGTCGAGGACGCTGTTTCGGCGGGCAAGGTGGTCTAGCGCGGGAAATACTCGCGCAAGAACGTCTCCACCGGCGCGAGCGTCTGCAGAGGATCTTCCTCCTGCGGCACGTGCCCAAGCGTCGGGAACACCACCAGCCGGCTGCCGGAAATATCGGCATGGAAGCGCTCGGCGCTTTCGGGCGGGATCAGCCGGTCGCGCCCACCCCACAGAATCAACGTCGGCTGGCGAATGTCGGCGATGTGCGGTGCCGGCATGCCGGAGCCCATGCCGCTCATGCGGGACACAAGCGCGAGCCGATTGCCCTCTCGCACGGCCATATCAAAATAGAGGTCGATCGTGTCAGGCGTAACCTTCGTGGGGTCGCCATAGACATTGCGAAGGCTCGACTCGATCAGGCTGCGCGGGAGGACATATTCGAACAGCCGGTTGAACGGCGGCGACTGCGCAATGCGGAAGCCGACCGGCACCGAGGTCGGCCGCACGGCGTAGCCGCCGGCATCGATCAAAATCAGGCCAGCGACGCGCGCGGGCTCGGCCACGGCCAATTGCCACGCGAGCCCGCCGCCGAAGGAATTGCCGGCCACGATCACGCGGCGGACCTGAAGCCGATCGAGGAGCGCGACGAGGAAGGCGCGATATCGGTCGCCGCTGTAGTCGCCGTCAGGCCGCGGGCCGGTGAGGCCGAAGCCCGGCAGGTCCAGCCGGATCACGCGTCGCGACGGGCTCAGCCGCTGCGTCCATCCATCGAAGGTGTGGAGGCTGGAGGACGTTCCATGCAGCAATAGTAGCGGCACCGGGTCATCGCGCGGACCCTCGTCGCGAACATGAACGTCCATGCCGTCGAACGCGAGGAATTGCGACGGCGGCGCAGCCCAGCGGCCCTTGAGTTTTTCAAGCGGAACATCGGGCGCCCAACTCCACATCAGCAATCCGCCGATGCCGGCGAAAGCGACGAGGAGGAGGCCGCCCGCGAGGCGAAGGAAGGTTTTCAGCACGACTCGATGACGATCAGCAGGCCGCCATCACTCCGCCGCCGCAGTTAGCTTCTTCGCCTCTTCGTCGTAGAGCTCTTTCTTCGACAGCTTGCCAACAGGCGTTTTGGGAAGCTCCGCGCGAACATCCATCGCGCCGATCATCTCGTGCTTGCCGAGCTTGTCGGACAAGAACGCCTTCATCTCGTCGAAGGTTATGGGTGCAGCGCCCGCCTTCAGCTTGATGAATGCCTTCGGTGACTGGCCGCGGTAGGTGTCGGCGATGCCGATGACGCTCACCTCTTCAACGGAAGGATGCTTGTAAATCGCTTCCTCGATCGTGCGCGGATAGACATTGAAGCCGCCGCACAGCAGCATGTCTTTCGTCCGGTCGACGATATAGATGTAACCGTCATCGTCCATGTAGCCGACGTCGCCCGTGCGGAAATAACCATCCGCCGTCATCGAGTCGCGCGTCGCATCCGGCTTTTTCCAGTAGCCCTTCATGACATTGGGGCCACTGATGCAGATTTCGCCGCGCTCGCCCTGCGCGACATATTTTGTCGGGTCGTCGACATTGGCGAACTTGTACGTAATGCCCGGGATCGGCAGCCCGCACGAACCGGCGCGCGGATAATCGTGCGGCGGCGTGAACGTGCCGGTCGGCGATGTTTCCGTCATGCCCCAACCTTCGACGAGACGACAACCGCTGAGCTTCTGGAACTGCTCCTGTACTTCGAGCGGCAGTGGCGCGCCGCCCGACGCGCAATATTTCAACGACGAGAGATCCATCTTCTCGATGCCGGGATAATTGATGATGGCGACATACATCGTCGGCACGCCGGGAAAGGACGTGATCTTCTTCTCGACGATGTCCTTCACGATGGCCGCGACATCGAAGCGCGTGTGCAACACGAGTTCGGCGCCGAGGCGGATGCCGAGCATCATGTTCACCGACAGCGCATAAATGTGGAACGGCGGCAGGACCGCGAGCGTGCGCTCTACTCCCTCCGCCATCGTCGGCGGCTGAGTGCGTGTTGTCTCCACATATTGGCTGCACGCCGACGAAAGATTGGCATGCGTCAGCATCGCGCCTTTCGGCAGACCGGTTGTGCCGCCGGTATATTGCAGCACGGCGATCGCATCCTCGAGCTTTCCGAGCGGATGCTTTTCGTAAGCGCCGTCGTTGTCGAGCAGCTTTGCCCACGTCATGTGATGCGCGTCGTCCGCGACCTTCGCGAGCTGGCCGCCCTTCTCCATTCCCGCACGCACCATGTCGGGCGCCGGGGTCATCTCCGCGACGTTGCCGACGACCAGCGTCTTCAGCCGCGTCTTGCCGAGCAGCCCCGCCATCTGCGGATAGAGCGCCGCGAGGTCCATCGTCACCATAACGTCGGTCTCGCTGTCGCCGACCTTGTGTTCGAGCACCTGCGCCGCATCGAGCGGCGAATAGTTCACGACCGTGCCGCCCGCTTTCATCACGCCGAAGAAGGCGATGATGTAATGCGGTGTGTTGGGCAGGAAGAGCCCGACGTGCACGCCAGGCTTCACGCCGATCGTCTGAAAGCCTTTCGCGGCGCGACCGGCGAGCGCATCGAGTTCGCGGTAGGAAATGCGCTTGCCCATGAATTCGACTGCCGGCTTGTCGGGCCAGCGCGAAGCGGATTCTTCAAGGATGGATTGCAGCGGCTGCGTCGGCAGCGGCGCATCCCAATGCACGCCCGGCGGATAGGACTTCATCCAGGGGCGCGCGCTGTCGCCCTGCGTTGCAGCACTGCTCATTACGACCTCCCGTCGCGCCCTCTTTGGGGCGCGTTGTTGCTTGCCGTCATCCTATAGCCGACAGGCAGCGCCCGACAATTGTCGGGCTCGGGACGGCGGCGTAACACTGAGCGACGGGAGAAAAACAATGCGCAGCTATCAGGTCACGGTCTTCGACAAACCGCTCGAAGCAAGAGACCAGTCGACGCCCGAGCCGACAGGCGAGGAAGTGCTGGTGAAGGTCACGGCGGCCGGCGTCTGCCACTCGGACCTGCATATTTGCGATGGCTTCTACGATTTCGGTGGCGGCAAGAAATTCCACATGGGCGAGCGTGGGCTCGCGCTGCCGGTCACGATGGGCCACGAGATCGCGGGCGAGATCGTCTCGGCAGGCCCCGACAGCGAACCGGTGAGGGCCGGCGAGGCGGTCGTCGTCTATCCCTGGATCGGCTGCGGCCATTGCCGCGTATGCCAGCGCGGCGACGAGAACCTGTGTCTCAAGTCACGCTTCCTCGGCATCTATCGTAGCGGCGGTTACGCCACGCATGTGCTCGTGCCGCACAAACGCTATTGCCTGCCGACACACGGCCTGCCGCCGGAGGTTGCGGCACCTTACGCGTGCTCGGGCCTCACAACGTGGTCCGCAATCGAGAAAATCGACAAACGCACGCGCAAGAACGATCCGATCCTCGTCATTGGCGCCGGCGGTCTAGGTCTCATGTGCGTCTCGCTCATCAAGGCGATGGGCCTGAAGGGCGCGATTGTCGCCGATCTCGACGCGGACAAACGCAAGGGCGCGCTGGAAGCCGGCGCAATCGCCGCGGTCGATCCGCGCGATCCCGGCGCGATCGAGGATGTGAAAAAGCTGACGACAGATGGGATGGGCATTCTCGGCGCCATCGATCTTGTAGGTGCGCCGTCGTCGCTGCAATTCGCGATGGATTGCGCGACCAAGAGTGCCGAGATCATTGTCGTCGGACTGATCGGCGGCGCGATTACGATCCCGACGCCGACGATTCCACAGCGCGCGCTGACGATCCGCGGCTCTTATGTCGGCAACCTGCACGATCTCGACGCGCTGCTGAAATTCGTCGCGGAGAAACGGCCAAAGACGATCCCGACGAAGACCGTGCCGCTCGACGAGGTGAATGCCGCGCTCGGTGCGCTGAAGGCCGGCAAGGTGTCCGGCCGCATCGTGCTGCAGCCGAACGCCTAGAGACCGCGCGTAAAAAGATGGCGGCCTACGATTTCGCGGCGACGCGGCTCTTCGTCGAAGCACCGCTCGCCGCCGATGCGCGCGTATCGATCTCGGGCGATCATGCCAATCGCCTGCTCAATGTCCTGCGCCTGCGCAACGGCGCGGACATACGCGTGTTCAACGGCATCGATGGCGAATGGCATGCGACGCTGACGGACACGACCCGCAAGTCGACGGTCCTGCATATCGCCGAACAGCTACGCCCTCAGGTCTCCGGCCCCAATATCGACTATTGCTTCGCGCCGCTGAAACACGCGCGGCTCGACTATCTCGTGCAAAAAGCGACCGAGATGGGCGCACGGCGTCTGCGCCCGATCCTCACGCGCCGCACGCAGGTATCGCGTATCAATACGGATCGTATGCGCGCCAATGTTATCGAAGCGGCAGAGCAATGCGGCGTGCTCGCGCTTCCCGATGTCCTCGAAGAGACGACGCTCGAGCGCGCCTTGCGCGACTGGGATGTAGAGCGACAGCTCGTTTTCTGCGACGAAGATTCTCCGATCGCTGATCCGCTTGCAGTGCTGCGCAACGTATCAGTCGCGCAAAAATGGGCGCTGCTCATCGGGCCAGAAGGCGGCTTCGACGAGTCCGAACGCGCCGCACTGCTCGCGCATCCCGCGACGACAGCCATTTCGCTGGGCCCGCGCATCCTGCGCGCCGACACCGCCGGTGTTGCGGCGCTGGCGTTGTTGCAGGCGATTCACGGCGATTGGCACGGGTCCCGACCGTCCGACACGATCTCGCCACGATAGGCGCTTCAAAGTGCGGCCTTCGTCGACCCGAGAAGGCCGCTTTGAAACGATCCGTCCTGATCCTTGCCGCGTTCGTCACCACCGCCGGTTCGGCCTTCGCCGCCTCGGACGGCGTGTCCTGCGTTCGGAGCATCGATCCCGACAGCCAGCTCGATCGCCTTCCAGAATGCATGCGGATGGGACGTCATGTTCGCGTTGGCCCGAGCGTCTCGCGCGGCACCGCAACTCTCGTCGACGGCTATGTCGCCACTGGCTTGAACGAAACGCCCGTCGATCAACGCCGCGTGAGCGTGCCGCCGAATCCGCTGACGATTCTGCCGTCGCTCATCTTCGGGCGCTGAACACCGTCCGCTGCGGAACCTGAGTTACGCCGCAGCCTGCGCGGCCGTCGGCATATCCAGCCGACAATCGGTGAAGGCGGCATCGACGCTTCCGCTCCACACGCCATTAAACATCGTTAAGAGATCGTCGGCGCGGGTACTTCGACGTTCGACGATCGCATCGAGCGGCGCGAGGTAGATCGTTTCGTCACGACCCTGCGCGTCTTTGCGCCCACGACGCACAAGACCGCCGCGCGCGATGGCCAAAACGTCTCGCGCGACATCTGCGATCGAACGGCCTGCAACAGTCGCAGCAAGCGCCATCGTCGGCACATCGGCACGCAGTCGGGCGCGGTCGGCTTCCGACCATTCGTCGACGAGCGCGAGAGCTTCGTCGAGTGCCTGTGAGTCGTAGAACAGACCAGCGCAAAGCGCCGGCAGCGCCGACACATGCGACGCCGGCCCCATGTCTGCGCCGCGCATTTCCAGAAATCGCTTCAGCCGTACTTCCGGAAAAATCGTCGAGAGATGATTAGCCCAGTCCGATAACGTCGCGCGCTCGCCCGGCATCTGCGGAAGATTTCCCTCGAGCAGCGCACGGAAGTCCGCGCCCGCGACGTCGTGATAGACGTCGCCGCGCTTCACGAAATACATCGGCACGCCGAGCGCATAATCGACATAGCGCTCGAACCCCATGCCGTCCTCGAAGGCGAACGGCAGCATGCCCGTACGATCGCCATCGGTGTCGAGCCAGATGTTAGACCGCATCGAGCGAAAGCCGTTCGGCTTGCCGTCGGTGAAAGGCGAATTCGCGAACAGCGCGGTGATGATTGGCTGCAGCGCCACAGACGCCCGCAGCTTTGCGACCATGTCGGGCTCGTCCGAAAAGTCGAGATTGGTCTGCACGGTGCAGGTGCGCAACATCATATCGAGGCCGAGCGAACCGACCTTCGGCATGTAATTCGCCATGATGCCGTAGCGCTGTTTTGGCATCACCGGCGTCTCGGCGCGCGTCCAGCGCGGCGACATGCCGA
The DNA here is from genome assembly GCA_965246795.1 of Beijerinckiaceae bacterium. GTDB lineage: Bacteria > Pseudomonadota > Alphaproteobacteria > Rhizobiales > Beijerinckiaceae > JAJXWB01. Next base: position 270,358 of record CBDFFN010000013.1, read on the forward strand.
GATCGAGAAAGCCGATGCCGAGCGCCTTCGCCACCGGCGCAACGTCGGCGAGATGCTTTGCGAATTCGGCAGCTGTCTCGTGGACGGTCGCGACCGGTGCACCGGACAGCTCGAACTGCCCGCCGGGCTCGAGCGAGATCGCCCCACCGCCGGTCTCGTCGAACAGGCCGATCAGATGGCCGCGGTCCTCGATTGCGGCCCAGCCGGTGCGATCGCGGAGCCCCTCCAGCAACGCCCTGATGCCACCCTGTCCATCGCGGCCCTCGAAGGGCACGGGCGACAGGTCGCCGATGTAGAAGGGGACTTTCTCGTGCTCGGTCCCGAGGCGGAACTCGCTGGGCGGTTTGCACCCTGCCTCGATCCACGCCACCAATTCGTCGCGCGACCCGATCGGGGTCTCATCCGATACATCGCGCGCCATTCGGACCTTCGAAACACTCTCACCGGCGCGGGCCGCATGGCCCTGCTGATCGGCCGCCGTAGATAGTCCGCCCGCCCGATGGTTGGCAATCGGGCAGTGACTTATGACGCACCGTCAAGCCGAAGGTCCGGGTTGAATTAAGCTTTTCTCCATTCCGGGCGTGCAGGATGTACCCGTGCCGAAGCTTTCCGCCATCATTCGGGCCTTCTGGGCCGACAAATCGGGCGCGACAGCGATCGAATACGCCATTATTGGCGGCATGCTCTCCATCTGCATCGTCGCCGGGGCGAGGAGCATCGGCGTGAATCTCGCTCCGAAGTTCACAGCGGTCGCCAGCAACCTTCAGTAGGACGCGCTGCCGCAAGCGGCCCCGAAGGGTTGCGACGCCAGACAAAGAAGGTCATCTAGAGCGTGGCCCAGCGCCGCTTCGACCGCCTTTCGGCCATACCGGCCGTGCAGGAGGTCAGGAGAGACCCATGACCATGTCGACCAAGCCGCCTCTTCGCATCATCCTCTGCGCCCCGCGCGGATTTTGCGCCGGCGTCGTGCGGGCGATCGATGCGGTCGAGCGCGCGATCAAGGCCTATGGACCGCCGGTCTATGTACGGCACGAAATCGTCCACAATCGCTATGTCGTCGAAATGCTGAAGGCGAAGGGCGCGATCTTCGTCGAAGAGCTCGACGAAATCCCCGACACCAGCGCTCCCGTCATTTTCTCGGCGCATGGCGTGCCGCGCTCGGTCCCGGCCGATGCGGAACGCCGTGGCCTATTCGCGATCGACGCCACCTGCCCGCTCGTGACGAAAGTGCATCGCGAGGCGGAAATCCATCACAAGCGCGGCCGCCATGTCTTGCTGATCGGTCATACGGGCCATCCTGAAGTCGTCGGCACGATGGGCCAGCTGCCTGAGGGCGCTGTGCAGCTCGTGCAATCTGTCGAAGAGGTCGAGGCGCTGACCCCCGCCAATCCCGACAATCTCGCTTTCGTCACGCAGACGACGCTGTCGCTCGACGACACGGCGGGAATTGTGGAAGCGTTGCGCAAGAAATTCCCGTCGATCATCGGCCCGCACCGGCAGGACATCTGCTACGCGACGACCAACCGTCAGGAAGCCGTGAAGGAAGTCGCACCGCGCGTCGATGCGATGATCGTCGTGGGTTCGCCGAACTCATCCAATTCGCAGCGCCTGCGCGAAGTCGCCGAGAAGCACGGCGCGCTGTCGCGTCTCGTTGAAGGTCGTAAGGCGATCGACTGGAGCCTCTACGGCGACGTGAAAGTGATTGGCGTGACTGCCGGCGCATCGGCGCCTGACGTGCTCGTCAACGAGGTCATCGAGGCGTTCGGTGAGCGTTTCGATATTTCGATCGAGACGGTTACGACGTCGAGTGAGAACGTGTTCTTCCCGCTGCCGCGCGAGCTTCGCGAAGAAGCGGCGGCGTAAGGCCCGACTGCCGTCGCTCGACGAAGGAGGATCGGCGCAGGATGAGTTACGTCGCGCGTGTGCTTCAGCCTGGCGAAACCGTCGCTGAGGTCGCGCATCTCCACTGGATTATGTACGTGAAGCCTGCGTTTTTCATCCTCGCCGCGCCGGCGATCTTGTTCGCCAGCACGATCGTAGCGCCACCCAAGGATATGAGCTGGATTTTCGCCGCGGGGGCGGGAGTTTCTCTCCTCATTGGTGTCGTTACCTGGTTGGCTGTCTGGTTTCGCCGCTGGACGACAGAGATCGCGGTCACCGACCGGCGCATCATCTATAAAACCGGCTTCATTCGTCGTGACACCAGAGAGATGAACATCCACCGCGTCGAGACCGTCAACGTCGATCAAAGCATTCTCGGACGAATACTCGATTATGGAACGCTGACGGTGCGCGGAACGGGCGCCGGGATCGAGAATGTCGATTCCGTCGCGGATCCCCTGCGGGTGAGAAGCGCTATCGTCGCGCCTGCGGCCTGACGCGACTCACCCCGACACCAGCAGCGCAACTCCTAAACCCATAAGGCCAATGCCCGCCCATTCGCGCGCGCTGGTGCCCTGACCGAAAAGCTTTCGCGATACGATCTGCGCGAAAATGATTTCGACGAGCGCGAGCGTGCGCACGCGCGCCGCGGTATCGATTGCGAAAGCAAGAAACCAGAACTGCGACGCCAGCGCGCCCATGAAGCCGGCGAGCATCGACGGCCGCCATGCACTCAGAATTTTCATCAGCAGCGCGCGGTTCGTCACGAGCAATACGCCGACGATCAGCGCGCTTTGCAACGCCAGCGCGAGGGCCAGCGTCGTCGATGCAGCCGCGATGAAATTTGCGGGCGCGAGCGACAGGATACCGGCGCGATAGCCGATCGCGGATAATGCGAAGAGCGCCGCCGAGGTGACACCCCAGATGGCCGGCCGCCATGTGAAGGCGCTGTCTTCATTCGTCGCCGCACGCCGCGGCCAGGACATCAGCAGCACGCCGCCTGTCGCGAGCGCGATGGCGGTCGCCAGCATCGGCGTGACGTGGTCGCCGAGCATCACGAGCCCGAACAAAGCGACGAGCACCGGCTCGGTCTTCGTATAGGCGATGGCGACGACGAAGGAGCGGTGCTGCATCGCCATCAGCATCAAGGCCGTCGCGCCAATCTGCGCGACGGCACCGACCGCCGTCCATGCAAATCCTGTTGCGCCATGCGTACGCAGCGGGCTGCCGGTCGCCTGCAACGCCACGACAAGAAACACGATCGCGAAAGGCAGACCGAAGAGAAAGCGCACCGTCGTCGCGCCTCCAGCGCCGAGCGTCGCGATGAGGTCGCGCTGCATAGCGTTGCGCGCGGTCTGCGCACCGGCGGCCGCAAGCGTGAAGACGATCCACAATCCCGGCACTTATCAGCCTGCTCTCGCGATCAACGACGGCGCGGTTTGACGCGCCTTGAGCGCGTCGCTACCACGACGCAATCTCCACGAGAAAGGGCGGCCGAGCGGCCCGTCGTTCCGCGCATGGCCGTCTACACCGAAATCCCGGACGAGGAACTGCACGCGTTCATCGCGGGCTTCGATATCGGCCCGCTCGTGTCATGCAAGGGCATTGCGGAAGGCGTCGAGAATTCCAACTACCTCCTGCGCTGCGGCGCGGGCTCCTACATCCTCACGCTCTATGAAAAGCGCGTGAACGAGACGGATCTGCCATTCTTCATCGAACTGCTTCGCCACCTCGCCGCGAAAGGCATCACCTGCCCCCTGCCCGTCGTCGCACGTGACGGTGCCGCATTGCATCGACTCGCGGGACGTCCGGCGGCGGTGATGACCTTCCTCGAAGGCCTGTGGCCGAAGCGCCCGACACCGAAACATTGCGCGCAGGTCGGCACCGCGCTCGCGCAGCTGCATCTCGCCGGTCGCGATTTCGTAATGCATCGCGCCAATGCCCTTTCGATCGGCGGCTGGCCGGCTTTGGTCGAAGCGTCAGCATCCCGTGCCGACACGGTCCGCGAAGGATTGCGCGAGACGATCACGATGGAGCTCGCGCATCTCGAATCATGCTGGCCGAAGAACCTGCCGACCGGCGTGATCCACGCAGACGCCTTTCCCGACAACGTCTTTTTCCTCGGCGATAGCCTGTCGGGACTGATCGATTTTTATTTCGCTTGCAACGATCTTTTTGCCTACGACCTCGCGATTGCGCTAAACGCCTGGTGCTTCGAGCAGGACGGATCGTTCAACCGCACGAAGGGCGCGGCGCTGATCGAAGCCTATCGGCGCGTGCGTCCGCTCGAGCAACAAGAGATCGCCGCGCTACCGACGCTCGCGCGCGGCGCAGCGCTTCGCTTCCTCCTGACGCGACTCGTCGACTGGCTCAACGTGCCGCCCGGTGCGCTCGTGAAGCCGCACGATCCGCTGCACTATCTGAGCCGCCTGCGCTTCCATCAGCGCATCACCTGCGCGACCGAATACGGGCTCGCGGCTTGACGGAGCGCGTGGAAGTCCACACCGACGGCGCCTGTTCCGGCAATCCTGGCCCCGGCGGCTGGGGTGCGATCCTGCGCATGGGCGCGCACGAAAAAGAATTATCAGGCGGTGAGGCGCTGACGACGAACAACCGCATGGAGTTGATGGCCGCCATCATGGCGCTGGAGGCGCTGAAGCGGCCAAGCCCCGTCGCGATCTACACCGACTCGCAATATCTGCGCGGCGGCGTGACTGGGTGGATTCACGGCTGGAAGCGCAACGGCTGGAAGACCGCCGACAAGAAGCCGGTGAAGAACATCGACCTCTGGCAGCGGCTCGACGCGGCGGCGCAGACGCACGATGTCGAGTGGCACTGGGTGAAAGGCCACGCGGGCCACGATCTCAACGAGCGCGCCGACGAGCTCGCGCGCACGGGCATGGCACCGTTCAAGCGGCGCTGATACGCTGCCCGCGCACGACGCCGGAGAGCACGATGCGCGCGATGGTCACGTTACGGACTGCCTTGCTTGCGACACTTGTTGGAAGCAGCAGCGCGGCGGGCGCCGCCGGGCTAGAGAAGCTTTATGTACTCGATTGCGGTCACGGGCTCGCCGGCGACATTTCACGATGGACGCCGGGCATCGACGTCGGCAAGACGAAGGAATTTGTCGACAGCTGCTATCTGCTGCGTCACGCGCAAGGCTGGATGATCTGGGACACTGGCGTACCCGATGCGCTCGCCGCGAAAGCCGGTGGTGACGCCCCCACCGATCCGAAAGCCGTGCACTGGTATCGCTCGAAGACGGTCGTCAGCCAGATCGAGCAACTTGGGCTGAAGCCCGCGGACATCAAGTTTGTCGCGGTCTCGCACACGCATCCCGATCACATCGGCAACGTCGAGTTGTTTCCGCAAAGCATGCTGCTCGTGCAGCGCGCGGAATACGATTGGCCGGCGCCACTCGGTATCGGGCGCTTCAAGCCCGAGCATCCCGTTACGAAACTCGACGGCGACCATGACGTCTTCGGCGATGGCAGCGTCACGCTGCTCGCGACGCCGGGACATACGCCCGGACATCAGTCGCTGCTGGTAAAGCTGCCGAAGACCGGCGCGATCGTGTTGTCAGGCGATGCCGTACATTTCCAGGCGAACTGGGACGCGCGCCGCACGCCGGCGATGAACGTCGATGCCGACAAGACGCAGGCCTCGATGCAGCGCATCGCCGACGTCTTGTCGCGCGAGAAGGGTCAGTTGTGGATCAACCACGACAAGCCGCAGCGCGACGGCCTGAAGCTGGCGCCCGACTTCTACGATTGATCACATCTGCTTCAGGAGCGCATCGGCGCCGGAGATGTCCGCCTTGCCCGGCGAATCTTCGATGTTGAGTTTCGTCACCACGCCGTCGTCGACCAGCATCGAGTAACGCTGCGAGCGGATGCCGAGATTGCGCTCGGAGAGATCGACCGACATGCCGACCGCTTTCGCGAACTTGCCGCTTCCATCGGCAAGAAACGTGATGCGACCGTCGGACGCCACGTCCTTCTGCCAAGCATCCATGACGAAAACATCATTGACGGACGTGACGCAGATTTCGTCGACGCCCTTGTTCTTGAAGTCCATAGAATGCGCGAGGAAGCCCGGCAGGTGATTGCGGTGGCAGGTCGGCGTGAACGCGCCGGGCACGCCGAACAGGACGACCTTGCGGCCTTTGAAGACCTCGTTCGTGCTACGCGCCTGGGGCCCTTCCGACGACGGCACGGTCAACGTGACGTCGGGCAGGCGGTCGCCAACTTTTATGGTCATAAACAATATCCTGTGCGCGCAAGGGCGATGAGTGCGCGCATCTTAACGCATGTCCCGCAAAAGTGGTCAGACTTTTGCGTCGAAGGACTTGGCGCCCATGCTTCGACGCGGACGCGCGCGACGATACCCAGCGCGCGACGCGTTTCAGGGGGCGACAGGCACCGAAAATTCGACCGGTTTCGGCCCTGCCATCGTCAGGCGGATCGCATCGGGAAGCGGACGATCGGCCGGATGTTCGACGATGGCGACGCGAAAGCCATCGCCGTCGCGCTTCGTCGTCAGGAAGAAGCCTTCCGGCGCTTCGGCGAAAAGATCACGCGTCCCCTCGGCTTTCGGCACGACGCGCCAGGCGTCCGTACCTTCGCGCGTCACCGTCGCGATGGAGGACACGTCCGGAACTGCGACCACACGCGGCACGCGCGCCACCGCGTCGTTCAGAAGAGCAGCATCGGCCGTCATTCCGGACGCCGGGAGATCGACCGACAGATCGGCATGCGCCGGCAGGCAGATCCGCTCGCACGTCGCGTAATCCATCTTCAGCCGCAGCGTTGCGCCGGCCTTCGCATCTCGTAGCGAGACAAGAATGGGAAACACGACTTCGCCGTCGTAGCCGGCTACATCGATGTCGGCTTCGCTGATGCGCTTCGGCGCGGGATAGGCAACGGACGTTTCCGCCACATTCGTCGAGGCAGAAAAATCGAAGCTTGGCGGTACTCCGGCCTCGCCGGGCGAGCGCCAGTATGTGATCGCTTTCGGCGCGAGCGTCACGACGATACCGACCGTCCATTGCCCAGCGCCTTGCGCCGGTGCGGCGATCAGACGCGTCGTCGCGAGCGGTCCGACTGGCGTGCCGGAGGCGGCTTGTGCAGCCCGGATTTGGACACACATTGCCAAGAGACTGATCGAGACGCTGAGAGCGGCAAAGGCAAAGCGTGACGATCTGCGTGGCATGAAACCTGAATATCCTCGGGACCGTTACAACACTATTGACGTTCGCGTGACCCGGCCCCGCGCCCTTCCGTCACCACAGAGGTGCGTGTGATTTGATGAAGTCGTTTAATCCCCGTCGCAAAGGGCCGCGCAACCGCTCCTACCTCGACGGTCAGTTCCTCCTCGCTATGCCGGGCATGCCGGATTCGCGTTTCGCGAAATCCGTCATCTACATCTGCGCGCACAGCGACGAAGGCGCGATGGGGATCGTCCTCAATCAGAAGGCGCGCAAGATCAGCTTTCCCGATCTTCTCGTTCAGCTCGAAGTGATCAAGGAAGATCAGGCGATCACTTTGCCGGCGAGCGCCGGCGGCGTGTCTGTCGTTCGTGGCGGCCCCGTCGAGACCGGTCGTGGCTTCGTCCTGCATTCCAACGAATACGCGATCGACAACTCGACGCTCGAGATCGCGAAGAACGTCTCTCTGACGGCGACGATCGACATTCTGCGCGCCATTGCGGCAGGCGATGGTCCGACACGTGCCGTGCTGGCGCTCGGCTATGCGAGCTGGAGCCCAGGGCAACTCGAAAACGAAATCGGCCGCAATGGCTGGCTCACTGCGCCAGCCGATGCATCGGTGATCTTCGACGACGCGCACGATTCGAAATATGCGCGCGTGCTTGCGACAATGGGCATCAACGAAGCGTTCTTGTCGGCGGAGGCCGGTCACGCGTGACGGCGTGACGATCAGACCGCAAGCCTCCTGGCTGGCTCGCATCGACCGCGATTTCGCAAAGTGCGAGCCAAGGAGGCTCGCGGTCCAGGCAGATGATCCGAGTTAGGCCGCTTCCGTCGCCGCGCCGACAAGCTTGCGCGCCTCGAGCGCGCTGATCGGCTGTCCGAAGGCGTAACCCTGCGCAAACTCGCAACCAAGCTGGTAAAGCTCGATCGCATCGGATTCCGACTCTGCGCCTTCGGCCACGATCTCCATGCCGAGATCATGTGCAAGCGCCACGATCGATCGAAGAATCACCGGACGGCCTGCCGCGCCGTTCTGATGCACGAAAGAGCGGTCGATCTTGATCGTGTCGAAGGGAAAGCGCTGGAGATAGGCGAGCGACGAATAGCCGGTGCCGAAATCATCGAGCGAGAGCCCGGCGCCGAGCGCCTTGATCCGCTGAAGCATCTGCGCCGCATATTCCGGATTCTCCATCACGAGACTCTCGGTGAGTTCGAGCTTGAGAGTCCCGCGAAGAACGTCGGAGCGGGTGAGTACGTTCTTCACGTCCTGTAGCAGATCGTGTCGCAGCAATTGCCGCGACGAGACGTTGACGCTGGCGAAGATCGGCGGATCGACGTCGAGCGCGCGCTGCCAGGCCGCGAGTTCGCGGGCCGTACGTTCCAGCGCGAAGATGCCGAGATCGATGATGATGCCGGTCTCTTCCGCAACGGGAATGAACTCGGCGGGGCCGAGACGTCCGAGGCGCGGATGATCCCATCGCAGCAGTGCCTCAAAGCCGGCAACGGTGCGATCCTCGAGCCGCACGATCGGCTGGAAGTAGACTTTCATCTCGCCGCGTTCGAGCGAGCGGCGCAAATCCGTTTCGAGCGCGAGGCGATCATTGCGCTGCGCGCGCATCATCGGCCGGAAGACGTCGACGCGATTGCCGCCCGACTTCTTAGCGCGACGCATCGCAATTTCCGCATCCTTCAGCATGTCGTCGCGCTTGGCGTGCAATTGCGGATCGTAAAGCGCAACGCCGACCGAGGCCGACAGCGCGATCTCGCGCTCGGCAAAACTAACGGGCATCGACAAGGCACGACGGATCGCCTCGGCAAAGGCGATGACCTGATCGGGTCCGGTTTCGGACAGCAGGATGATAGCGAACGTGTCACCGGAAATACGGGCTAGTGTGTCCTGCGGGCGTAGTAGCCGCGTCAGGCGGCGCGCGGCGGTGAGCAGGATCGAGTCGCCCGCCGACAGGCCGACGCTCTCGTTGATCTGCCGGAAGCGATCCATGTCGGCGCACAGCACAGTCGGCCGCGCGGTGTCGGCGCGCGCGAAAGCCAACGCGGAATCGAGACGATCGAAGAACAGCTCGCGGTTCGGCAGGCCCGTGAGATTGTCGTGGACGGCATCCTGCAGAAGCCGGTCCTGCGCCGTGCGCTCCTCTGTCACGTCGGACAACGTGCCGACGACACGGATGACCTCGCCATCGGCACCAACGACGGGGCGCGCCTTCATCTTATACCAGAGGTAATGCCCGTCGGCGGCGCGCAGCCGGAACTCTTCCTGGATGCGACCGCGTCGCTGTTCCAGCACCGTGTCGAGGCAGGCGCGGTAGCGGTCGCGTTCGAACGGATGCAGCACATCGAGCCACGCCGAGGCCGGGCCTTCCAGCGTCCCTCGCGGCAGACCCAGCAGCATCTCGACGTCGGGACTGACGTAGATGTGGTCGGCCGGCACATCCCAGTCGAAGATGATGTCGTTGGCGCCGGTGATGGCGAGCGCCTTGCGCTCGACGTCGGAGATCGCGCCCTGCGCGAGGCCGCCACCGGCAAAGGCATTCTGCATGACCGTGAAACCGATCAACATCACGATAAGCACAAGGCCGCCGATGAGCGCCGGCGAGACGAGATCGTTGGTGAGCGTGCCCGTCACCGTGAAGGCCGCCGCGCAGACCCACACCAGCAACAAGAACCACGTCGGCAGCAGCATGACCGCACGATCGTAGCCATGCGTCGAGAGATACACGATGAGGATGAAACCGACCCCAGCCACCGTCGCGAGCGAGATGCGCGCAACGCCGGCGGCGACGGGCGCATCGTAGATCGAGAGCCCGAGCAGCGCCGCGAGAAACAACAACCACACCGCGACGACATGCGACGCGCGCACGTGCCAGCGATTGAGATTGAGATAAGCGAAAAGGAAGACGACGAGCGTCGCCGAAAGGATCGTCTCGGCGCCTGCGCGCCACACGCGGTCCGCCGCGCCGCCGGACGAGCCGAACAGCTTCGACCAGAAGCCGAAGTCGATGCACACATAGGCGAGCACCGCCCAGGCGAGCGCCGCGGCGGCAGGAAAAATCACCGCGCCCTTTACGACGAAAACAATCGTCAGGAACAACGCGAGCAGACCCGAAATACCGATGACGATGCCGCGATAGAGCGTGAGGCTCGTCAGCTTGTCTTTGAATGCCTCGACTTCCCAAAGATAAAGCTGCGGGAGGTTCGCGGTGCGCAATTCCGCAACGAAAGTGATGGTGGCGCCCGGATCGAGCGTGATGCGAAAGGCGTCGGCGTCCGGCGTATCTTCGCGTTCCGGCGCGATGCCCTGACTTGCCGTGATGGCGGTGATGCGCGTCGCGCCGAGATCGGGCCAGATGACCCCCGAGCCGACGAGCCGGAAATGCGGCGCGACGAGCAGCCGCTCGACCTGCTCGTCCGTATCGTTTGTCAGCGCAAAGACGATCCACGAGGGCCGGTTGCCGGCCGCGCGCGCTTGCACCTCAATGCGGCGCACGATGCCGTCCGCACCCGGTGCGGTCGAGACCTGAATGCGGTCGTCCTGCGAGGAATAGCGTTCGACGGAGCGGGTGAGGTCGATGGCCTGCGCATCCGGCGGCACACGGACCGATTCAATCGCGAAGGCCGGCACCGCGCCGGCGAGAACGGCAAGGAGAACCCAAAAGATGCGAAGCGAGGGCACTAGCGCGCGTCCCGGTCGCGTGTCGTCACGCGGCCGACAAGGACCCGCGCCACGTTGTTTCTGAGCATGTCCTTTTTCGCCGAACCGGCCGCACATCGCTGGCGATGTTTCGCAACAGCGACATCGACGCGGGACATGCAGCAGTCTCCAGAAACCGGGCCGGCTTGCCTCGGACGAAGCGGTTCGTCCGCTTCTTATTTGTCCGAAATGAGACTGGTAGAGCTTCGGCTTGAGGGGGGCAAGCAGCGCGGCTGGTCCGTTAACCCTTTGGGGTCGCCGCCGAAGCCGTCGCCGGAACGGATTTGTCGCTGACGATCCTGACACTGTCGCCGATGGCGAGCGTCTCCGCAGGCGAGTCGATCACGCGATCCGCAGCCGCGATGCCAGACCGGATTTCGACATCCGTGCCGATATCGACGCCAAGCTGGACTGGCCGAAAGGCGACGCGGTCCTTCTCGTCGAGCACGGCGACACGCGTGCCGGCTTCGCCGAACATCAGCGCCGTTGCGGGCACGCGCAGCGCATCCGGATTGGCCGGCAGCTTGAAATGCACCTCGGTGTAATTGCCGGGCCACAAAACGCCTTTGGGATTGTCGGCCTGCAGTTGCACGAGCGCCGTGCGCGACTCCTGCGAAATGGCGTTGGATGTCGCGACAAGCTTCGCGTCGAAATTCTCGCCGGGGAATTGCGGTAGTTTCAGTTGCGCATCGAGACCCGGCGCGAGATCGCGGACGAAAGCCTGCGGCACGCGCACGTAGATGCGGACCCTGCGGACATCCGCCACCTGGAAGAGCGCCGCGCCGGTCGTGCCGCCCGCGTTGATCAAGGTGCCGATGTCGACGGCACGCGACGTGACGGTGCCGTCGAAGGGCGCCACGAGCGTCTTGAAGGCCATCAGCGCTTCGAGCCGTGACAGATTGGCTTTGGACGCATCGAGCGCCGCCTGCTTGCCGCGCTGGTCGCTCGACTTTTCTTCATCAGCCTGCCGCGAAACCACGCCGCTGCCGACGAGCGAGCGGTATCGCTCAGCCGTGGATTTCGCCAAAGTTGCCGTCGCCGTCGCATTCGCGACATCGGCCTTGGCCTGCGCATATTGCTGGTCGAGGTCGGGCGTATCGATCTCGGCGAGGACATCGCCCTTCTTCACGCGGTCGCCAATATCCTTGTGCCAGCCGGCGACATAGCCACTGGCACGCGCGTAGATCGGCGCGCTCGAAAACGCCTGGATGTCGCCGGGAAGGATCACCTCGCGTGCGTCGCTGCCGCGCTTCGGCGCGATGACAGCCACGGTCGGGACGGCCTGCGCCCGCGTGCGCGTCTCGACCTCACGCGCGCTCTGCGCCCGTGTCGCCACGCCCGTCACAACGACGAACACCGCGAGGCCCGCCAGAACGAGCCCGAAGATCGCGAGCCGCCAAGGCTTCGGCTCCTTGATGTCGATCGGCTTCATTTCATCGGACATTGCGTGTTCCCGAAAGCATCCATGTCCGTCGATCGCTCATGCCGATTGCGGCGTGAGACCGGGCGCAGCCGCGGGCGCTTCCCGCGGCTTGCGACTGTGGACGACGGCGAAAAGCGCAGGCACCAGCAGCAGCGTGGCGCTGGTGGCAAAAATGAGGCCGCCGATCACCGCGCGACCGAGCGGCGCATTCTGGCCCGGTTCTATCGCCATCGGCGCCATGCCGATCACCATCGCCAGCGCCGTCATGACAACCGGCCGGAAGCGCGTGACGCCCGCGTCGAGCGCCGCCTGTATCGCATCTGCACCGGCTGCCAGACGTTCGCGCGCAAAACTGATGATAAGGATCGAGTTGGCCGTCGCGACGCCCATGCACATGATCGCGCCGGTTAGCGCCGGCACCGACAGCGTCGTCCCGGTCGTGAAGAGCATCCACACGATGCCCGCGAGCGCCGTCGGCAGCGCAAGCACGATCACCGCGGGATCGAGCCACGACTGGAAGTTCACGACGATCAGGAGATAGATTAGTACAATCGCGAAGCCGATGCCGATCAGAAGTTGCTGATAGGCGGACGTCATCGTGGCCACCTGCCCGCGTAAAACCATGCGCGAGCCGCGTGGCAGCTTGCCCTCCATATCCGCCATAACCTTGCGGACATCAGTTGCGACGGCGCCAAGATCGCGATCCGCGGGCGTGCCAAAAATGTCGATGACAGGCTGGATGTTATAGTGGCTGTTCACCGCATGGCCGGCCGACGCGGTGAAGCCGGCAAGGCCACCGAGCAGTTGCGACGAGCCGCCCGATGCCAACGGCAGGTTCTGCAAATCCGTCATGCGATCCATCGCGAATTGAGGCGTCTGGATTGAGACGGGATACGAGACCTGATTGTCCGGGTTGAGCCAGTAGATCGGGTTCGTCTGGCTGCTTCCGGCAAGCGTCTGCAGCATGCTCGTCGCAGCATTCTGGGTGTTGAGACCCACGAGGCTTGCAAGCGTCCGATCGAAGGTGACGTTGAGCGTCGGCTGCGCAAAAGCTTGCTGAATGCGCACATCCGCGAGTCCGGAGATCGCGCGCAAGCGTCCGAGCATGCCGTTCGCGAAGTCGCGGTTCGCGTCGTAATTCGGCCCGATGATCTGCAGGTCGATCGGCGCCGGCGCACCGAAGTTCAGGATTTGCGAAACGATATCCGCGGGCAGGAACGCGAAGATCGTGCCGGGAAACAAGTCCGGCAGTTTTTGACGCAGGGTGCGCACGTACTCTGGCGTTGGACGGTGATGTTCTTCGAGGCTGATGAGAAGGTCGGCGTCGCCCGGACCAATCGTGCCGGAGTTGGAATAGGCCGTGTTGATGCCGCTTATCGGCAGGCCGATGTTGGCAACGACGCTGCGTATCTCATCCGCGGGGATGACGTCGCGGACAGCGCTCTCGATGCGATTGCAGAGCGCCGTCATGCTCTCGATCCGCAGGCCGGTCTGGCCGCGCACGTGAAGTTTGATTTCGCCGGAATCGAGATCGGGAAAGAAATTCGCTCCGAGCAGCGGGACGAGGCCAAAAGATGCGACCGTCACAACGAGAAAGCCGGCGATCAGCCGGCCGCGCGTGCGCAGACCCAGTTGCAGGATGCCGGCATAGCCCAGCCGCACGCGCTCGAACTGTTGCTCGAAGCCGCGCTGGAAACGCTTGAAGGGATTGCGCGTGTGCTGCGGTCCGGCATGCGGGTCTTGCGTGTGACTCTGCAGGAGATATTTCGCCATCGTCGGCACGAGCGTGCGCGACAGAATATACGAGGCGACCATCGCGAACACGACGGCTTCCGCCAGCGGGCGGAAGAGATAGCCCGCAACGCCGCCGAGGCCGAACATCGGTACGAACGCGATGCAAATGCACAAAAGCGAGACGGTAGCCGGCACCACGATCTGCTGCGCGCCGTCGAGGATCGCAGTGTCGACGGCCTTGCCCTGCTCGAGATGCCAGTTGACGTTCTCGATCGTCACCGTCGCGTCATCGACGAGAATGCCGACGGCCAGCGCAAGGCCACCGAGCGTCATCACGTTGATGGTCTCGCCGAGCAGCGAAAGCATTGTCACGGATGCGAGGATCGCGAGCGGAATCGAGACTGTGATTATGAGCGTCGAGCGCCAGCTTCCGAGGAACAGCAGGATCATGAGACCCGTGAGCGCGGCGGCGATGATGCCCTCTTTCACGACGCCCGAGACGGCCTCCTGCACGAAGGCGGACTGATCGCCGACGAGCTTCAGGTCGAGGCCGGCCGGCAAAATCTGCTGGATGCCGGGCAGTGCCGCCTTGATGCCCGAGATGATGTCGAGTGTGGATGCCGATCCCGTCTTCAGGACCGACATCAGCACGCCCTTCTGACCATCGAGCGTCACGACATTGGTCTGCGGCGGCGCGGCGTCGTGCACGTTGGCGACGTCGCGCATGAAGATCACGGCGCCGTTGACCGTCTTGATCGGCAGATCGCGGAATTCGGCGAGGCGCTTCGGCGCGTCGTTGAGATTGACCGTGTATTCGAACTTGCCGATCTTCTGCGAACCGACCGGCGTGATGAGATTCTGCAAGGTCAGCGCCGTCACGACATCCTGCGCCGCAAGCCCGTAAGAGCGCAGCGCCTTCTGGTCGAGATCGATCTGCATCTGCCGCGACTTGCCGCCATAGGGGTATGGCAGGGCGGCACCCGGCACGGTGACAAGCGGCGGCCGAATGACGTTCAACGCGGTGTCCGCGAGTTGCTGCTCGCTCAGCGATTTGCTCGACAGCGCGACCTGCAGGATCGGCACGCTCGATGCGCTGAAATTCAGGATGATCGGCGGCGTGATACCGGCCGGCATCTGCTTCAGCACGGTCTGCGAGATCGCCGTGACCTGCGCATTCGCCGTGTTGATGTTGACGTTGGGCTGGAAAAAAATCTTGACGATGCCGTAGCCCGCCAGCGACTGCGACTCGATGTGCTCGATATCGTTCACGGTCGTCGTCAGCGACTTCTCGTAGACGGACACGACGCGGCCCGACATCTCGTCGGGCGGCAGGCCGGTGTAGGTCCACACGGCCGCGATCACGGGAATCTTGATGTCGGGGAAAATGTCGGTCGGCGTGCGGATCGCTGCCATCACGCCGAAAATCAGGATGAGCAGCGCCATCACGACGAACGTGTAAGGGCGCACCAGGGCCAGCCGTACGATGCCAACCATTCATCTGTCCTGAAAACGGGCGCGCGGCGACCGCGCACTGTCGTCTATCGTATCACTAACAAATCGAGCAATTGCAGGGGTAAATCAGGGTGAACCACGGTCGCCCGGCGCCGGCAGCGGATCGCCTTCCAGCATCGCAAACAGCCGATGGTCGCGCCACCGCCCGTCGATGCAAAGGTAAGAGCGCGCGAGGCCCTCTTGCTGGAAGCCGGCACGCTCAAGCAGTTGCACCGACCGCTCGTTCGAAGGAAGGCAAGCGGCTTCGAGCCGATGCAGGCGCAAGGTCGAGAAGGCATAGGCGACCGTGGCGCGTAGGCCCCGCGACATATATCCGCGACCGGCGTGCGCGGCGCCCATCCAGTAGCCGACCGTCGCCGCCTGGGCGACGCCGCGGCGCACCTGGCCAAGCGTAAGACCGCCGACCAGCCGTTCATCGCTCTCGCGAAACAACAGGAAGGCGTAGGACTCGTCGCGCTCGATCTCTTCGGTGTGGCGCTTCACGCGTCGCCGAAACGCGCCGCGGGTGAGATCGTCGGCCGGCCAGGTCGGCTCCCACGGCGTTAGGAAGGATCGGCTCGCCTCCCGCAGGCGCGCCCAGTCCTCGAAATCCGTCATCATGGCCGGGCGGAGAAAAATGCCATCGCCGCGGATCGTCGGGGCAGTGTCTCGGGCAGAGACGATCCAGGGGATGGCCATGGCCCGAATCTATAGCCCGGCCACGCGCGCCGTCACAGCGTCGAGCGGCGGCACCTTGCCGATCGGCCCGAGCGCGGCGACGGTCGGCGGTGTCGACAGCAGCCGGCGACCTGCCCGGCGGACGTCGTCCACGGTCAGTCCGTCGATCCGGGCGACGACCTCCTCCAGCGGAATGACGCGATTGAAAAGCGCGGTCTGCCTGGCGACCCGTTCGGCGCGGGCCGATGAAGATTCCATGCTCACGAGCATGCCGACCTTCATCAGCGCCTTGGCGCGCCCGATCTCCGCATCGTCGAGATCATGCGTGGCGCGAGCGAGTTCCTCGACCGCCACGACAACCACCTCGCCCGCATCCGCCGCGCCGGTTGCCGCGTGGAAGCCGAAGAGGCCCGTGTCGCCGAAGGACCAGTGGAACGACGAGATCGCATAGGCCAGACCACGACGCTCGCGCACCTCCTGAAAGAGACGCGACGACATGCCGTCGCCGACCGCGTTGGCGAAGACATGCGCGGCGTAATTGTCGGGATCGTCGAAGGACACACCCTCAAAGCCAACGACGATGTTGGCCTGCTCGTGCCGTCGCTTTGCGCGTATCTGGCCGCCGCGATAATGCGCCGGTGTCGGCTCGACCGGCGGGTGCGTGGGAAGCCGCTCGAAGCCGCGCGTAACGGCCGCGACGAGTTTCGCATGATCGATGGCGCCGGCTGCACCTATGACGATAGACGGCGCGGCATAGTGGCGTTCGAGATAGGTCGAGATGGCGTCGCGATCGAAGGCTTTCACTCGCGCGCTTGTGCCGAGGATCGGCCGGCCAATCGGCTGGCCGGGAAAAGCAGTTTCACTAAACAGATCGAAGACGAGATCGTCTGGCGTGTCCTCGACCGCGCCAATCTCCTGCAGGATCACACTCTTCTCGCGCGATAGTTCTTCGGGGTCGAAAGCCGACTCGAGCAGGATGTCGGAGAGGATATCGATGGCGAGCCCGACATCGCCGGGCAACACACGCGCCGTGTAGGACGTCTGCTCGGTCGCGGTCGCCGCGTTGATATCGCCGCCGACGGCCTCAATCTCTTCGGCGATGGCGCGGGCGCTGCGCCTGCGTGTGCCCTTGAACGCCATGTGTTCGAGCAGATGCGCGAGGCCGTGCTCGTGCTCGCTTTCATGACGGGAGCCCGCCGCAATATTGACGGTGAGCGCGACGGTTTCGGCGTCGGGCCGCGTATCCGTAACGATCCGCAGGCCGGATGGGAGTTTCGTTGTCTCGATGCTCATGCTGCGGCGACCGCCGGGCGCACACGCGCACGGATGAATTGCTCGATCGCGCGAACGTCGTTCGGCAGCACATCGAAACGCTCCGGGCGCTGCAGGAGATCGGCGAGATGCGGTGGCAGCGTCGGATGCACGCCCGTCGCCTTTTCCACGGCATCCGGAAATTTCGCAGGATGTGCCGTCGCTGCAACGACGACCGGCACGGCGGGATCGCGGGCGAGCGCCCGCGTCGCCGCTCGCATACCGACGGCGGTGTGCGGGTCGAGCACGATCCCCGACTGCTTCCATATCCGCGCGATCTCGGCGACCGTTTCATCCTCGCTGACGCGCTCGGCATCGAAGTCGGCGCGAATGATGTCCAGCACTGGCGCATCGATCGCGAAAGCGCGCGACTGGTCGAGCCCGGCCATCATGCGCCGCACCGCATCCGCATCGCGGCCCGATGCGTCGAACAGCAGCCGTTCGAAATTCGAGGAGACCTGAATATCCATCGATGGCGATTGCGTCGGCACCACGCCGCGCACTTCGTACCGGCCTGTCTCCAGCGTTCGCGCAAGAATGTCGTTCTCGTTCGTTGCGATGACGAGGCGCGCGATTGGCAGGCCCATCTTCTTCGCAATCCACGCGGCAAAGATGTCGCCGAAATTGCCGGTCGGCACGCTGAACGACACTGGCCGGTGCGGTGCACCGAGCGCGACAGCCGCGGTGAAATAATAGACGACCTGTGCGAGCACACGCGCCCAGTTGATGGAATTGACGCCGGCGAGGCCGACATCGTCACGAAAATTCCTATCGCGAAACAGGCTCTTCAGGATCGCCTGCGCATCGTCGAATGTGCCTTCGAGCGCGATGACATGCACGTTGGCATCGGCGATGCCCGTCATCTGCCGACGCTGCACTTCGGACACGCGCCCGTGCGGATAGAGAATCACGACATCGACGGCGTGCGATCCGCGGAACGCCTCGATCGCGGCAGCGCCGGTGTCGCCGGATGTCGCGCCGACGATCGTTGCGCGGCGGTTCTTGTCGCGCAGCGCGCGCTCCATCACCTGCCCGAGCCATTGCATCGCCACGTCCTTGAAGGCGAGCGTCGGCCCGTGAAACAGTTCGAGCAGAAACAGATTGTCGCCCGCCTGCCGTAGCGGCGCGACGCTTTGATGCGCGAAGCAGTCGTAGGACTTCGTCAGCGTTTCGCGCAGATCGTCCGTCGAGAGCGCGTCGCCGACAAAGGGCGCGATCACGCGCTGGGCGACATCGACGTAAGGAAGGCCCGCAAATCCAGCGATTTCGTCGTTAGAAAGTTTCGGCCAGCTTTGCGGCACATAGAGCCCGCCGTCGCTCGCGAGACCGGCCAGCAGCGCGCCGGAGAAATCCTGGACAGGCGCGTCGCCGCGCGTAGAGACATAATGCAAGGAGATTATTCCAAAAATCCGCGTTTCGTTAGCACGGCTTGCCTAACCGCGACAGCATAGCCCAAGACGGCTGACCCCCCCGCCCAAGTCTGCTAGAGCCATCGCCGCCGGTGGTTTGCCGGTGTCCGGAACATGGACATGGATGCGATAGATCGCAAAATTCTCCGCGAGCTGCAGGCGAACGCGAATCTCTCGATCGCGGAACTCGCCGATCGCGTCGGCCTTTCGCAGACGCCCTGCTGGAAGCGCATCCAGAAACTGGAGCTGGCCGGCGTCATCACGGGCCGCGTCGCGCTCGTTTCGCAGGAAAAGCTCGGCCTCGGACTGACGGTCTTCGTGTCTGTGGAGACGACCGATCATTCCAAGGAATGGCTGCAGCGTTTCGCCGAAACGGTGACCGCGATGCCAGAAGTGATGGAATTCTACCGCATGGCTGGCGATGTCGACTACATGCTCCGCGTCGTGGTTGCGGACATGAGCGCCTACGACCTGTTCTACAAAAAGCTCATCGACACGATTCCGCTGAAGAACGTGACGTCGCGTTTTGCAATGGAGCGCATCAAGTCGACGACCGCCCTGCCTGTGCCGCCCGCCCAGCCGAGAGTATAAGGGGCGCGTGCGGCAGCCGAACGAAATCGATTTTTGGCGCGGCTTCGCGCTCATCACGATCTTCATCAATCACGTTCCGGGGCTCGTCTACGAGCGGCTGACGCATCGCAACGTCTCGCTGTCCGATTCGGCCGAGCTTTTCGTGTTCCTCGCCGGCTGGTCGCTGCGCTTCGTCGTGAATATCGAACGCAAAGCATCGAGCCTGCGATTGACCGCGCGACTTCTCGGTCGTGCCGTTTCGATCTATGCCGCGCAGATCCTCATCACTGTTCTGGCGCTGGCGACGATCGCCGCTGGCGCGCTCTATTTCGAGGCGCCGCTTCTGCTCGAATGGCACAATGCCGGGCCCGTTTTTCACGAGCCGACCGAGACGATGATCGGGCTCGTCGGCCTCACACATCAGCTCGGCTACTTCAACATCCTGCCGCTCTACGTCGTGCTGATGACGGCGGCGCCTATTTTCGCGCTGCTCGAGCGCGTGTCGCCGTGGCTGCTGTTCGCAGTCTCCGGCGGCGTCTGGCTCGCCACGCTGATCTTCGCGGTCAACCTGCCGACCTGGCCTATCGAAGGCCGCTGGTTTTTTGATCCATTGTGCTGGCAGTTCATTTTCGTGCTCGGCTTCCTCGTCGGGGACCGCACGCGTCTTGGGGGGACGCTCGCGCGCGCACAGCCCTGGGCGCGATGGGTCGCGTTGCCCATCGTTTTCCTCGGCGCTGTTGCAGCGACAGCAGAATGGTCCCCCGACCCGCTTCGGGTGCCTTCGCCGGCACTCCTGTTCGTTTTCGACAAGACGTTCCTTTCGCCGGCACGGCTCCTCCAATTTGGCGCACTGGCGCTCTGTTTCGGTGGCGCCTACCGCTATCTCCCGGCAAAGCTCGCGCCCGTCGGTGCCTATCTTGCCATGCTCGGGCGCAACTCGCTCAACGTCTTCTGCGTCGCCTCCGTCCTCAGCCTCGCCGCACAGATCGTGCGATTCGCGCTTGGCGGAAGTTTTGCCACCGATACGGTCGTGCTATTTAGCGGCCTTCTTGCAATGGGATTGACCGCTTGGCTGTCCGAATGGCGCGACCGTTTCGGCGTCCCCTCTTCATCGGCGCGCTGATCCTGTCCGGCGCCCTCTCGGGGGCGTTGGCGCAGGACAAGGGCGGGCCTGCACCGGCAAGCGAGCCGAAGCCGCTCGGCGACGCCGCGCCGATCGCGCCGCCGCGCCCTGTGACGACCGAAACGCCCGCCTTTGCTGCGCCGCAGCCGATGAGCGCGCAGTGCGAGGTGCCCGCCGCTGATATCGCGGCGCCCGCGCCGCTGCCGAACGTGACGGCGATCCTTACCGAGAAGAAGCCACTGCGTGTCCTCGCGATCGGCTCGTCCTCGACCGCTGGGGTCGGCGCATCCACACGCTCGCGCACCTATCCCGCGCAGCTCGGCGACATCCTCAAGCGCGCGTTGAAAGGCAGCGACGTCGAGATCATCAATCGCGGAGTCGGCGGCGAAGTCGCGTCCACCACGGCCGAGCGGTTGCGTAGCGAAGTCGCTGTCGCGCGGCCCGACCTCGTGCTCTGGCAGCTCGGCACCAATGATGCGCTCTCGCGCGTATCGGTCGAAGAATTCGACAAGACCGTACGCTCGACTGTCATGTGGCTGCGCGAAAACAAGATCGACGTCGTGCTCGTCGGGCTGCAATACACGCCGCGTTTCGCGCGCGACGACAGCTACATCGCGATTCGCGACGATCTGTTCAAAATCGCATCCGAAGAGAACATCCTTTACGTGCGCCGTTACACGGCGATGCAGTTCATCGAGCGGGCACGCAACGCCACACTCACCGGACCCGACGATCTGCACCCGAACGATCTCGGCTATCGCTGTATGGCCGAACATGTCGCACAGGCCGTGATTGCGAACCTGTTCGTGAAACGGTTTCGACCGGCGACAAACTAGTGTCGTCAGTCTTCGACCGCGCCGCGCGCGGGATGGCGTATCTCGACAATCGCCTCGATCTCGACGGCAATACCGCGCGGCAACGCGATCATGCCGACCGCCGACCGCGCCGGGCGTCCTGCATCGCCAAACACCTCGACGAAGAGATCCGTGCAGCCGTTGATGACCTCGGGCTGCTCGCCGAAACCCGGCTGGCAGCGTACCATGCCGAAGACCTTTGCGACCCGCACGACGCGGTTGAGCGAACCGATCGTGGCCTTGAGATTGGCGAGCAGCACGAGCCCGCAGAGTTTCGCGGCCTCGTAATCTTCTTGCACCGTGAGATCGACGCCGACCGTGCCGGCAACATAGCCGCCCGACGCGCGGTGCGGCCCGACGCCGGAGAGATAGACGATTCCGCCGACTTGCGTCGCCGGCACGTAATTGCCGGCCGGCTTTGCGGGCGGCGGCAACACAAGCCCAAGCTCTTTCAGCCGTCGCTCGATCGCGTCCTGCTCCAACATTCCTGATCCTCAACTATTGGCGGCGAGCGCGACGAGGGCCGCCTCGTGGACGCGACGGTCTCCGGACGCGACGATGGCGCCGCCCTTGGACGGGTCGCCGCCGTCCCAGGTCGTGATGACACCGCCAGCGCCCTCGATGATCGGAATGAGGGCGACGATGTCGTAGGGCTGGAGGCCAGCCTCGATGACGAGATCGACGTAACCGGCCGCGACCATGCAGTAGGCGTAGCAGTCACCGCCATAACGGACGAGCCGCACCTGACTCTCGACATGTGCATAGGCTTCGCGACGATCCGGCGGCAGAAGTCGCGGGGATGTCGTCATCAACGTCGCATCCGACAGGCGGGCGCATGGGCGCGTGTAGAGCCGTCGCCGTTCCTTTGGGCCACCGCCGACGAGCGGCCCGGACCAGAAGGTCGCCTTTCCGTCGCCTGAAAAAATTTCGCCGGTGAATGGCTGGTGCATCGTGCCGTAGCAGGCGCGCCCGCGATGCAGCAGGCCAATCAGCGTGCCCCAAACCGGCAGGCCAGACACAAAACTCTTTGTGCCGTCGATGGGATCGATGACCCAGACGTAATCGGCATCCGGACGAACGGCCGAAAACTCCTCGCCGACAATGCCGTGGGCTGGGAAACTCTCGCCGATCATCCGGCGAATGACCAGTTCG
Organism: Beijerinckiaceae bacterium; assembly: GCA_965246795.1. Classification (GTDB taxonomy): domain Bacteria; phylum Pseudomonadota; class Alphaproteobacteria; order Rhizobiales; family Beijerinckiaceae; genus JAJXWB01. The sequence continues at coordinate 292,902 of CBDFFN010000013.1, forward strand.
GCGGTTCGGTCTGCTTCCGTCACGGGGTCGAAATCACCGCCTCCCGACTTATCCATCGGCTTCATAGCGGTGCGGAAGAACGGAAGAATTGCAGCCCCGGAGGCGGCCGCAAGCTTCTGGACGAAGCCTTCGAAGTCGATGGCGCTCATGACGCTGCGGCTTCCGACGCGAGATGAGACAAACCGCCACAGGCGAAATGGGTCAGTATCGCTTGCCTTTTTTGCAGTGCAGCACCATCCTCGTGTCTCGCCCTTCTCGGGCGTTTCCTCCCTAGACTTGGGCCGCTCACGCAAGTGGGCGGTCCTTTTTTCTTTCCGGGATGGCTCATTCGGCGGCGGCGCGGAACGTTACACGCGCCTGCATAGCGGCTGTAAGCTGCTGCATCGCTCGCGCGAGATCGTCGGAAAGCGCCGCGAAGCCTGGCTTTCGCGCGAAGGTTGCCTCGTTCATATATATGCTGCGGTTGATCTCGATCTGGACGGCATGCATGCCGCTGGCGGGCCGCCCGTAGTGCTCGGTGATATAACCGCCGGCATAGGGTTTGTTGCGGCGCACCGTATAGCCCGCCCCCGACAGGCTGGCCTCCAGCACGTCGACGATCGCGCCATCGCAGCTTGTACCGTGCCGGTCGCCCAGCACGATGTCGGCCTTCACCGTCTCGACGACGCCGGTCGCGGCGCTCAGCGACGGCATGGAATGGCAGTCGACGATGACGGCAACGCCAAACCGTTCGGCCGCGCCCTGCGCGAGCGCGCGCAAGGCGCGGTGGTAGGGCCGGTACAGGCTTTCCACGCGCGCGAAGGCTGTCGCGACCGGCAGGCGGCGCGCGTAGATTTCCTGCTGGTCGCCGACGACGCGCGCGATGGTGCCGAGCCCGCCCGCGACGCGCATCGAGCGCGTGTTGACGTGTAGCGGAAGTCGCCCGTCGAACATGCGCGGATCGAGCTCGTAGGGCTCGCGATTCACATCGAGGAAGGCACGCGGAAACAGCGCCCGCAGAAGCGGCGCGCCGCACGCCGTCGCCGGCCGCATCAGCGCATCGACATCCGTGTCTTCGGACCGCCGCAAAGTCAGCGAGTCGAGCCGCGATTGCGCGAGAAAGCTTGCGGGATAGATGTGACCCGAATGCGGGGACGACAGCACCAGCGGCGAAGCGAGCGCCTCCGGCTGAACGATCTCGATCGGAACGCTGAGTTCGGGCGCCTCTTCGAGAACCGGCACGGGCGAGATTGCAGACGTCGGACCTGCTCCGCTCATGGGCACGCGTTTCGACCGCGTGGCGTCACGCAATCGAACCCGGTTCGCGCCAGTTCAACTCGCGGCAGCATGCCACCTTTCGCCGAACCGGGTCCAGTTCATTGGCGATGTCGGCGAAAACTGTGTTTGCGTCATGCGACAGCGATGTCGCGACCGATCACGCCTCAGGTCTGATCGAAGAAGTCCACCGCGCCATCGTCGAGCCGGTAATAGGCGCCGACGATCTTCGTCTTGCCCGACTTCACGAGGTCGCTGAGGACGTCGTCGGACTGCCGCAGCCGCCGGGCGACACGAATCACGTTCTCCTTGACCGCGTTCTCCGTCATGTCGCCTTGCATACGCTGCGCATGGATGGCGGCCGGAATGATCGGAGCGACCATCTCGCCGATGGCGCCGGGGAAGGTGGTGTCTTCCTTCACGACCTGCACCGCCGCCTGTACGGCGCCGCAGCGCTCGTGGCCGAGGACGACGACCAGCGGACAGCCGAGGACGGCGGTGCCGTACTGGATCGAGCCAAGCGCAGTTCGGTCGACCGAATTGCCCGCAACACGGATGATGAAAAGTTCGCCCAGGCCGCGGCCGAACAGCAGTTCCGGCGACACACGGCTGTCCGAACAGCCGACCAGCACGGCGAACGGCGTCTGACCCTTGGCAATCTCGAGTCGACGCTGGCGACTCAACGCCGCCGCAGCCGGCTTGTCGGCAACGAAATCGGCATTGCCCTTTTTGAGGAGATCTAGCGCCTGCGCTGCACTCAGATCGGTCTTTGGCGAATCAGCGGCAAATGCGCTCGTGACGAGCCCCGGCACACTTGCAGCGGCCAGACAGCCACAGCCCAACCGAAACATCCCGCGCCGTGTCGCCTGCATCGTCATGCGTTTCTCCCTTGCGTCATCACTCTTACAACCCCGCAAAAGCCTGTCCACGCGGCCGACATTAAAAGACCTTCACCTCGTCTTTACCGGGCGTCGTCTTTATCGTTTGTCTGGAGAGGGCGTATGACGGACCTGTTGACGGAATCGACGATGAAAATCCTGCTTGCGGAAGACGACGGCGATATGCGTCGCTTCCTCGTCAAGGCGCTGCAGAATGCGGGCTTCGAGGTTACGTCCTTCGACAACGGTCTCTCCGCATACAATCGTCTGCGCGAAGAGCCCTTCGAGCTTCTCCTGACGGACATCGTCATGCCCGAGATGGACGGCATCGAACTGGCGCGCCGCGCCACCGAGCTCGATCCCGACATCAAGATCATGTTCATCACCGGCTTTGCTGCCGTAGCGCTAAACCCCGACAACCACGCCCCGCGGCAGGCAAAAATCCTGTCGAAGCCGTTCCACCTGCGCGACCTCGTCAACGAGGTGCAGCGGCTCCTGGCGGCGTAAGACGGCGCATTCGGACGATCACAACCGGCGCAAATAACCGTTGGGATTCCAGGTTACGTTGAAACCGAAGAAGTCGCACCAGCGCGTGTCGACCTCGAATATCCCGGGGCGTCCAGCCAGAAATTCCGTAACGGCACGGTTCGGCCCGCCGTCGTAACGATGCTGGTTGCCGAACGAATCGCAGATTCCGTCTTCGATCAGCAGATAGTCGCCGGGCCGCGTCACGGGCGCGAAGAATTCGATAACCGCTTTCGTCGTGAGATAATGGTGGTCGGCGTCCTCTATAACGATCCACGGTCTCGGCAGGCCCGCGAGAATTTCCGGCGTCAGCACCGCGCGGAGATCGCGCCCATCCCCCTGCCAGAAGGTGATGCTGTTCCGCCGCACCTTCGCACGCTGGTCGATGTCGATCGATACGAGCTTCGTCTGGAGTCCGAAACGGATGCACAAATCGTCGAGCCAGAGCGCGCTGCCGCCCATCTTTGATCCGATCTCGATAATCGTGCCGGGTTTCGCCTCCCAGAGAAGCATCGGGTACAGCGCAAGATCGAACGGATTCTTGTTGCAGAGAACGCCGCGCCATGTGTAGCGCATCGTCGCGGCCTGCAACTTCGTAAGATTTTCGCGCGGAATGCTCGAAATGTAGGAGCGCTGCTCCGGCGGCGTATCGGCCATCGGCTGCGCCCTTCGGCGGGAGTGTCGGATGGGCGATCTTGCCCCGTGTTGCCCAAGCCCGTATAGGCTGCGCCGACGTTGGCTCGCCTGAACCAGCGACGAATGGACGGTTAGCACAGCGGTAGTGCGTTCCCTTGACATGGGAGAGGTCGCAGGTTCGATCCCTGCACCGTCCACCATTCTCTCGTTGTTTCTGGGAACGGATAGGATTCGCGGCCGCTGGCCGATCTACTGTCTCCGCCACAACTCTGTGTGGCTCGACATACCGGTTATTGCGACGTCGACTAGGATGCCTTGTCGCAGCGATTCAATGCGTGCCGGCCGGCATCATTCAGCCGCCCGGCCCGCTGGATCGCGTGCTCGATGAACGCGCTGAGCAGCAGACGCCGTTAGTAACCGCCGTACGGTCTGCCGTAACCACCGCCGCCATAGCCGCCGCCGTAGCCACCACCACCATATCCGCCGCCGTACCCACCACCGCCGTAACCGCCACCGCCGCCAGCGCAGGCAAGCGCGCCGTTACGATTGCGCAGCAAGTGTTGCGGGCAATACCGAAGGTCCGCCGTCGTTGTGCGCGGGATGCCGTAATTGCCGAGGCAAGTGGCCGTCAGGATCGGCCCATTAATCGAATTGATCGTGCAGTTCTCGATAGCCTGGGCGCCCGTGCTCCCGGCTGCCAGCAGAAAAAGGCCTGTAAGCGACGCAAGGCGGAGCATGGATATACCTCAATGCCAAAGTTGCGGCTTGATTATAAAGGACGTCATCGCGGAAACGCAAAGGTTTCTGCCTGCCTTAGTGAATAGCAAGCCGGCTACGCGCGTCTGAAACACCCATAAGTCCGACGCGCGTCGCGACATCGCTTTGCCGCCTCCTGTGGCCATGTCAGACTATCGCCCTCACGCGAGGTGTTTCGATGAATGCGCCGCAAAAAATCCCGGCCTTCAATCCGCTCGATCCGGCCTTCATCGCCGATCCCTACCCTACCTACCGCGCGTTGCGCGAGAACATGCCGATCTGGCGCTCGCCGCTCGGTGCGTGGGTTCTGTCGCGCTATCGCGACATCGCGGCGCTGCTGAAGGACGGCAACTTCATTCACGATTTCGACGGCGACATTTCCGATCCGCGCAACCGCAAGGCGGTGCTGGACGAGCCGGTGACACGCAACCTCGGCACTTCGATGCTCGTGCGCGACCCGCCCGACCATACGCGTCTTCGTGGTCTCGTGGTGCGCGCGTTCACCGCCCGGCGCGTCGAGGAGATGCGTCCGCGCATCGAGGCGCTCGTGCAGGATCTTCTCGACAAGGTCGTCGACCGTGGCGCGATGGACGTGATCGGTGATCTCTCGCATCCGCTGCCGGTCATCGTGATCTGCGACATGCTCGGAATTCCTGAAGAGGATCGAGACCAATTTCTGCACGGCTTCCGGATTTCCGGCCGCTCGCTCGAGCCTGTGCCGATGACGCGCGCCGAACTCGACGAAGCGAATGCCGGCGTGCTGCGCATGCGCGACTATTTCAACGGTCTGTTCGAACGTCGCGCGAAAAATCCAGGCGACGATCTCATCAGCGCGCTGATGGCGGTGCGGGACGAAGGCGCTGACAGCGGGAAGTCACGGTTGACGCCTGAAGAGCTCACGTCGAACATCTCGCTGCTGTTCGCCGCCGGCCACGAGACGACCGCCAATCTCATCGGCAACGGCATGCTCGCATTGCATCGCAATCCCGACCAATGGGACAAGCTCGTGCGCGATCCCTCGCTCGCCGTTGGTGCCGTCGATGAATTGCTGCGTTACGATTCGTCCGTGCAGCTCACAACGCGTAAGGCCGCACAGGATTGCGAGATCGGCGAAGAGAAAGTCGCCATCAAGCGCGGTGAGGGCATCATCTGTCTTCTCGGCGCTGCCAATCGCGATCCCGCGCAATACGAGGAGCCAGAAAAACTCGATATCGCGCGTAAAAACGTGCGGCCCTTGTCCTTCGGCGGCGGCATCCATCATTGCCTGGGCGCTCAACTCGCGCGCATTGAAGCGGAGATCGTATTCCGCGCTATGGCCGAACGGCTGCCGAAACTGCAACTCGACGACATTATCCATCCGCAGTGGCGGCCGACGCTAACCTTGCGACGACTCGCGGCTTTGCCCGCGCATTGGTGAGACGGCATCGCGAATCGCGATCCGACACGTCGCAACCAAATCTCCATCCGTCCGTTTGCGGGCACGTCGAAACGGCGCAGCCTTAGCAAAGGACACGGATATGGGCGGGATAATCTACCTCGTCGGACTTGTCGTCATCGTCATGGCGATCCTTTCTTTCATCGGCCTGCGTTGAAGGAGGGGACGTCCATGACAAATCTCGATACGTCTCGCACCAACACCGCGGCTGCGACCGAAGACAGCACGCTCTCGCGTCCCTACGTCGATTGGGGAGCGATTTTCGCCGGTGCGACCGTTGCGGCGGCCATCGCGCTCGCCATCGCCACGTTCGGCTCGGCCGTCGGGCTTTCGCTCGCCTCGCCCTATCCGTCGAGCGGCGCAAGCGGCAAGGCGATCGCAATTGCCGCCGCGATCTGGGCGGTCTGGACCGGCGCGTCGGCATCGATCGCAGGGGGCTATCTCGCCGGACGGCTTCGCCACCGTGCCTTCGATTCGACCGCGCATGAAAGCGAGGTGCGCAACGGCGCACATGGGCTCGTTGTTTGGGCCGTTGCGGCGCTGATTGTCGGCATTCTCGGGACGCTCGCCGCGGGCAATCACGGCACGTGGATGGCGCCGGGGACCGGCAATACGCCGCAGCTCGTCGAGAGTGCGACCGACAGCCTGCTACGCAGCGAGCGCGGCGTGCCAAACGATGGGCTGCGCCGTCAGGTCTCGCCGCTGCTCGAGAAGGCGGCGATGGGCAAAACGCTCGGTAACGACGAGAAAACATTCGTCGCGCGTGTGACCGCCGCCCAAACCGGCGTCACGACGGACGACGCCAACAAGCGCGTAGATGCCACAGTCACGGCGCTACGCGACGACGTGAACGCCGCCCGACGCTTGGTGCTACTGGCGGCCTTCATTACGGCAGCGGCGTTGGCTGTTGGCGCAGCCGCCGCGTGGTGGGGGGCAACGCTCGGCGGAAAACACCGAGACGAGGGCACCGGAGTCGCGTGGTTTGGTGGAACACCATCACGATACTGAGGATATCCGGGAGGGCGCTTTGTCGCCCTCCCAAATCATTGAGAACAGATAGCGAACTGCTATATTGGTCTTTCTATGCAGCTTCGTGAAAAACTAACGGTTCTGGCGGATGCCGCGAAATACGATGCGTCCTGCGCATCGAGCGGCGCGCCGCATCGCGACTCGCGCGGCAGCAAGGGCATCGGTTCGACGGAAGGCATGGGCATTTGCCATTCCTACACCCCGGATGGCCGCTGCGTGTCGCTGCTCAAAATCCTGATGACGAATGCCTGCATTTACGATTGCCTGTACTGCATCAATCGCTCGTCTTCGCATGTGCGCCGTGCACGCTTTTCGGTCGAAGAAGTCGTTTCGCTAACGTTGAATTTTTATAAGCGGAATTACATCGAAGGCCTGTTCCTATCGTCCGGGATTATTCGCTCGCCGAATTATACGATGGAGGAGTTGGTTCGCATTGTCCGCTCTCTTCGCGAAGAACATGATTTTCGCGGATACATTCATCTCAAGCTGATTCCGAATGCCGATCCTGCGCTTATCGCGGAAGCGGGCCGACACGCCGACCGCGTCAGCGTCAACGTTGAATTGCCGAAGTCGGAGTCGCTCGAGAAATTCGCGCCGCGCAAAGAGATCGGGGAAATTCGTAAGACGATGGCGCATGTGCGCAATTCGATCGATGAGGCAAAGGCGGAAAAGCGAAAGAGCACGGCGCCGACAGGACAATCGACGCAGATGATCGTCGGCGCTGATGGATCGGATGACGCCGCAATCCTGCAGACGAGCACGCATCTCTACGCGTCCTACGGCCTGAAGCGCGTTTATTACTCGGCGTTCAGTCCGATCCCAGATTCGTCGTCGGGCCTGCCAGTAAAAGCTGCGCCCGTGATGCGGGAACATAGGTTGTATCAAGCCGATTGGCTGATGCGTTTTTACGATTTCGACTATGACGACATTGTCCGCTCGACCGACGATGGCATGCTGTCGCTTGACATCGATCCGAAGCTCGCTTTCGCGCTCAAGCATCGCGAGCGCTTTCCTCTCGACATCAACCGCGCCGATCGTTCCGAACTGCTTCGCATTCCAGGGCTTGGGGTACGCAACGTCGATCGCATTATCTCCGCACGACGTGTCCGCACCTTGCGCTTCGACGATCTCGTTCGGCTGCGCGTACCGATGAAGAAGGCGTCGCCTTTCATCGTGCTGCCCGATTACCGCCCGACGGCGCTCGCCGACCGCATCGATCCGCTTGGCTTCACGCAGCCGAAGACGGCGCAGCTCTCCTTCGCGCTCTGACATGCGACGCGTGGTGCTGGCGTCACCCGTCGATTTCGAGGGCTGGCGCGATGAAGCACGTCGTCTGGCCCGTGCCGGCGTTCCGCCGCACGATGTGCATTTCACCGATACGGCCGAGGACGCGCAGCTTTTTACAGACACGGACGTAGCGACGCCCGATGCTCTACCGTCAATCGACTTTCGCGTGCCGCGTGCTTTCATCGATCTTGCCGAGCAGGCGGCGCTGCACGGCGACGCCGATCGCTACGATCTGCTCTATCGCTTGCTTTGGCGTCTACGCGACGAGCCTGCACTTATGGCGCTCGCCAGCGATCCGGATGTCGTCCGCGTCAATGCGATGGTGAAAGCTGTGCGTCGCGACATCCACAAGATGCACGCCTTTGTCCGCTTCCGGAAGGTGGAGAGCGACGGCAAAGAGAATTTCATCGCATGGTACGAGCCCGATTATCACACGGTCGAGGCTGGCACGCCTTTCTTCGCGCGTCGTTTTGCGACGATGGATTGGGCGATCCTGACGCCGGAACGTTGCGCCTACCACGAGGCCAACGGTGAATTGCGCTTCGGTCCCGGCGCGGATCGCGCGAGCGCGCCGGCCGACGATGAACTCGAAGACCTCTGGCGCCGTTACTACGCCAGCACGTTCAACCCCGCGCGGCCGAAGCCCGACATGATGCGCCGGGAGATGCCGGTGCGGTTCTGGAAAAATCTTCCCGAGGCGCAGCTCATCGCGCCGCTGCTGCAGGGCGCGGAGGGACGTGCGCAGGCGATGGTCGCCGCGATGCCGACGGAGCCCGTCGCGCGCCGCGGCGCGGAATGGAAAGCGGAAGAACGCACGATGCCCGCAGCACACTCGCTCGAAACGCTGCGCACCGAGGCGAGCCATTGCAAGCTCTGCCCGTTGTGGGAACCGGCGACGCAGACCGTCTTCGGGGAAGGCGGCGAGGAAGCGCGGCTCGTCTTCGTCGGCGAGCAGCCGGGCGATCAGGAAGATCTCGCGGGAAAACCCTTCGTTGGCCCGGCGGGTCAAGTGTTCAACCGCGCGCTGAAGGAAGCCGGCATCGATCGACGCGACGCTTACGTCACCAACGCCGTCAAGCATTTCAAATTCGAGCCGCGCGGCAAGCGGCGCATTCACTCGAAGCCATCGGTTGGCGAAATCCGCACGTGTTCGACGTGGCTCGAGCAGGAGCTTGGCCTGATCGATCCGTCGCTAATCGTGATGCTCGGCGCGTCTGCAGCGCAAGCCGTCCTGCGTCGCAAGGTGACGATCGGGCGCGAGCGCGGGCAACCAATGGAGATAGGCGGTGGCCGCACAGGCTTTGTGACGGTGCATCCGTCCTACATTCTGCGCGTACAGGGCGACGACGAGCGCGAGCGCGCCTATGCTGAATTCGTGCGCGATCTGAAGACGGTGGCAGGTCTCGCGGGTATTGAGGCTGCCTGACGCGAAGGGAGCATTTTCTTTCGCTTCCGGCGGACCGGCAAAAAACTTTCCTCTCTCGCCGATGAGGCAGAACGTTTCGCTCATCGCGGCCGTAGCCATTGCTACTGAGGCACGCATCCCGATATTGCGGCCACCTCTCGAGATGGAACCGGCATGGCAAAGCCGCCAAAATCCTTCCAGCCCGTGATCGCCACGGGCAATGCGCTTCGCACGGGCGATGTCGTGTTTCGCACGTCGTCCGGCCTGTGGGCGCGCGATGTCCGAAAAGCCTATGTCGCAGCGACGCCCGATGCGGCGGAGCATCTGAAAACCGCTGCGGAAGCCGACAGCGCGGCAAACCTGATTGTCGATCTCGCGCTCATCCTCGTCTCGCAGGATGATGGCGCGATCCGCCCTTCGGCACTCCGGGAACGCATTCGCGCAGAAGGCCCGACAATTCCGCTGCCGCGCGACGGTACCATCGGTGCGAAAGCCGCGCACCACACAGACGCCGAAACAGCGCAGCACATCTGAAGGCCGTTCTCCCATGTATCGCTACGACGAGTTCGACCGTGAGTTCGTGTATTCACGCGTCGCCGAATTTCGAGATCAGGTCCGGCGACGCCTGACAGGCGAACTCACCGAAGACCAATTCAAGCCGCTGCGGCTGATGAACGGCACTTATCTCCAGCTGCACGCTTATATGCTGCGGATTGCGGTGCCTTACGGCACGCTGAGTTCGCGGCAGTTGCGACAGCTCGCGATGATCGGTCGTAAATACGATCGCGGCTATGGCCACTTCACGACCCGGCAAAACCTCCAGTACAACTGGATCAAGCTGGAGGATGTGCCAGACATCCTCGAAGATCTTGCGGCTGTCGAGATGCATTGCATCCAAACCTCCGGAAATTGCATCCGTAACGTCACTGCCGATCATTTTGCCGGCGTTGCCGCCGACGAGATCGCCGATCCGCGGCCGGTCGCCGAAATCCTGCGGCAATGGTCGTCGCTTCATCCGGAATTCTCGTTCCTGCCGCGCAAGTTCAAGCTCGCTGTGACAGGCGCACCGCATGATCGCGCCGCGATCCAGGTGCACGACATCGGTGTCCAGCTCGTCACGAACGCAAAGGGCGAGCGCGGCTTCACGCTCTTCGTCGGCGGCGGTCTCGGTCGCACGCCCATGATCGGCAAGAAGCTTCGCGACTTTCTACCCGAGGCCGACCTCATCGCCTATGTCGAGGCGGTGCTGCGCGTCTATAATCTCGAGGGTCGGCGCGACAACAAGTACAAGGCGCGCATCAAGATCCTCGTGCACGAGACCGGCGAAGAAGAAATGCGCGAGGCTGTCGAGCGCGAATTCGCCGCGATTGACAAGACGAACATGCGCCTGCCGCGTGAAGAGATCGCGACCATTGAGGCGTATTTTGCGCCGCCTGCCTATGCGGATTTGCCGAAAGTCTCGGCTACGTTCGAAGGCGCGCAGCGCGACAAGGGATTCGCGGATTTCGTTTTGCGCAACGTGCACGCGCACAAGCAGCCGGGCTACGCCATCGTCACGGTGTCATTGAAAGGCATCGGCGAAATTGCCGGCGACATGACGAGCGAGCAGATGGAGGCGGTCGCCGATCTTGCCGAGCGCTATTCTTTCGACGAATTGCGCGTAAGCCACGAGCAGAATCTCGTCTTGCCGCACGTAAAACTCGACGACATTCCAGAAGTGCATGCGGAGCTGCAGCGCATCGGCCTCGCAACGGCGAATGCGGGCCTCGTCAGCGATATCATCTGCTGCCCCGGCCTCGATTATTGCGCGCTCGCCAATGCGCGTTCGATTCCTGTCGCGCAGCGCATCGCCGAACGGTTTGCCGACATGGAGCGGCAGCGGAAGATCGGCGAACTCAAATTGAAGATTTCGGGCTGCATCAATGCCTGCGGCCACCATCACGTAGGGCACATCGGCATTCTTGGTGTCGACCGAAAAGGCGAGGAGTTTTATCAGATTACGCTTGGCGGCTCCGGCGACGAGACGACGTCCATCGGCGAGATCGCCGGGCGCGGTTTTTCCTCTGAGAAAATCGTCGATGCAGTCGAAGGCGTGGTGGAAACCTATCTCAAGCTGCGCACGGACGAATCCGAGACGTTCCTTGCGGCCTATCGCCGTGTGGGCGAAGCGCCATTCCGCGACGCTCTCTACGCGGCAGAAGGCGCATGACGCTCTTTCGTGACGGCCGCGAGACGCCCGACGACTGGGCGCGCGTCGCCGACGGCGAGCCTTTGCCCGCCGACAAGCATATCGTTCTGACGAAAGCGCGGATGATCGCAGACCGCGAGACATTGCGCGGGCGCAACGCACCGCTCGGTGTTGTGCTCGCGTCCGGCGAGAATCTCGACGGCATCGAGGATGATCTGCGGAAACTGTCGCTCGTCGTGCTCAACATTCCGAAATACGCGGATGGACGCTTGTACTCGATCGCGCGATTGCTCCGCGATCGACATGGGTTCACTGGCGAAATTCGCGCCGCCGGCGACGTGTTGCGTGACCAGATCGTGCATCTGCATCGCGTCGGCGTCGACAGTTTCGACGTGACGCATGAAGGGACGATTGCGGGGCTGCGCGATGGCACGATCGTCTCTCCGTCGCTTCATACGCAGGTTGCGGCGCGCGAAACGGAAGAGACACAGAACACGGGCCGTCCCTGGCGGCGCGTTTCACCGCCCGCCAGCGTACCCGGCGTGAAAGCCTAGTTTTCGCGCGACGCGCTTTCCGCGCGGCGAATGCCGAGATCGTCGAACCAGATTGTACCGCGAACGAATTGTTCAGATGGCGAGCGCGCCGCAAGGTTGAGGCGTAAGTCCTGCGCAACGCATTCTTTGTCCGGAATACGGAACGTCCATTCGAAAGAGCGCCAATCCGCAAAGGCGCCCTGCACGGGCGGGCTTTCGCCGACGTTGATCCATGTATCGCGGCAATGGATCGACCAATTCAGGCCGCGCGGCCCGATCGCGCTGCCGAGGTAACGGCCGCGTAGCGTATATTGGCCAGGGCGCAGTACGATCGTCTGCGCGATGTTCATCGCTTCGACACGCCCTTCGCTGAATTGAATCTGCAATGCGCGATCACCGCCGCCGCCCGGCCATTCCGCGATATCGGCGGTGTAGCCGACGCCCTGCGTGAGTCTCCAGTCGAACGGAACTTCGCTTGGCGGATATGTAAATTTGCCGTTGTAAATAAAGCCTGCGTTCTCAAGCTGCGCGACAGGCAGGAATTGCAGCCAAGCGTTGTACGCGAGATCGTAGAATTTCAGATTGACGAGAAAGATCAGGTAGTCGCGCACATTGTCCGCCGACACCGCAGCATCGGCCGCCTTCATCGCCATCATCAACGACAGCGGCGTGCGCGGATCGGTGACGAAGGGCAACATCGCATCGATGTATTGCGCACGCCAGGCGGGATTGTCGAGCACGAGACGCTCGACATGCGCCGCGCCCTTCGGCGTTTCCAGCATTCGCGTCAGAACCGGCGCGACGGTGTCAGAAATGGAATAGCCGCCCCGCAAAAGCACGCCCGCATATTGCGCCGCGGCGCCATAGTCGCCGGCCGCGAAACGCTCACGCATCAGCCAGACGCCCGCGACATTGTCGCGCTTCGACAGGCTTGCCGCGGTACGCATGAGGCCAGAGGCGCGTGCATTGTCGCCTTCGGCATCGGCGACAAGGCCGAGCATGCTGTAGAAGGCGCTGTTGAGCGGCTCCGATGCCAGAGCCTGCGTGAGACGCGCTTTCAACGAAACATAGTTTTTCGCCGGCTTGCCTTCCGACGCACTGAATTCTGCAATCGCATCGGCGAGAAGCGCCGCTGAATTACCGGGATGTACCGCGAGCGCGAGCTGCGGTGTCGCGCCGCCGATGGCCGGCGCAAGGCTGCGCGCGGCGATCGCTCCAGATATGACGATGCCGACTACAAGGAAGACGATAAGCCTTGGCCGCCTTGTCAGCACGTTCGACGAAGGCCGACGCACCTGCACTGGGCGTGTCCCTCCGCCCACTGTCAGGCAACCTTGCCTTTGCTTACGCCGGCCGACGTGCCCGCGCCCGTCGTCCGACCCGCAAGCCGCGATGAATTCGCCGGCACAGGCGTGTCAGTGTCGCTTTGGTCCTCGATATGGCCGTAGTTGTCGCCGTACCCGTAGCCATATCCATAGCCGTAACCGTATGTCGCGGTGCGGGCGTCGAACTTACTGACGACCTGACCGATTAGCGGCGCTCGGGCCATGCGCAGACGCTTCAGTGCGATGCGTGCCGGGCCAAGCCGCGTCTGTCCCGCGGCGACGATGAACAATGTGCCCGCCGTCACGCGGGCAAGCAGCGGCACGTCGGCGAGGCCGAGCACCGGCGGCGCGTCGATCACAATGAGATCGAAAACCTTTTCGCCGACTTTCAACATGTCCGCGAGACGACCGCTCGCAAGCAGGTCTGCCGCATTGGGCGGCGTCGGTCCGGCGGAGATAAAGAACAGGTTGTGATGATCCGTGCGCTGGATCGCTTCGTTGGGCGTCGCATTGCCGGTGAGATAATTGCTAAGTCCGACGGCATTTTCGAGCCGCATTTTCTTGTGCAGCGACGCTTTGCGCATGTCGGCATCGATCAGCAACACACGCATGCCAACTGTCGAAAAATGCCGGGCGATGGCGAGGGATGTCGTCGACTTACCCTCGGACATGCCGGAACTCGTAATGAGCAAAGCACGCGGCAGTCCGCTATCTGTCGAGAATTGGAGCGTCGTACAAAGCGACTTGTAGGCTTCGGCCAGCGACGATCTCGGCAATGCCAACTCTGCCTCAACGGTGAGTCCGGCCTGCACGCGCGGCAACACGCCGAGCGTCACAAGGCCAGAGATCCGCTCGGCATCTTCCGGCACATGGATGACATCGTCCGAGCGCTCGATCAGGAAGGCCGCAGCCAGCGCAATTAGAAGACCTAACGTTAGCGACACACCCATATTCTTGACGAGACTTGGCGACGTCGGCGAGCCCGGCAATTCGGCCTTGTCGATGATAAAAACGTTGTTCATGCCGGCACCGCTTGCGACATCGACCTCCTTGAAACGCTGCAGCAGGCCTTCGTAGAGAGAGCGTGTCGTATCGACCTCGCGCTTCAGGATATTGTACTGGATGCTGCGCTTCTGCAGATCGAGCACGTCAATGCGCAGCGTTTCGATGCGCGCCTTCATCTCGTTTTCCTGACTCACCGACGCTTCGGTGGCGGAGGCGAGCATCTGTTTGATCGTACGAACCTCGTTGGCGAGCTGGCGATCGACCTCCTTGATCTTGTTGCTGAGCTGCACCATCGACGGATAGTCGGCGCGGAAGGTTTGCGACTTTTCCTCGTAGTCGGTCTCGAGCTGGTTACGCTTCTCGCGCAAATTTTCGATCGCCTTGTTCGACAAGATCTGCGGCATGCTAATCACAGTCGTGTTCTGCACCTGCTTCGAGAGCTGCTCGTTCTTGATGCGCTCGGCGACGATATTGCCGAGTGTCGCGTTGGCATTGGCGAGATTGGTTTCGGCGATCGACGCCTTTTCGCTCGTCGCGATGATCTGCTGCTTCTCTGCAAACTCGAGCAACGCCCTGTCGCCTTCTTCGAGCCGCAGCTTCAATTGCTTGATCTGGTCGTCGAGAAACGTCTTTGCGTAAGCGTTGGCCTGAAATCGCTTGTCGAGATTGAAGGCGATGAACGCGTCGCCATAAGCGGCTGCGACGCGGCGCGCGCGCTCCGGCACGGGGTCAGAAAAGGACACGTCGATCAGCCGCGAACCGGCAATCGGCCGCACGGTGCGGTTTCCAAGAACCCGCGAGGTCGCCGCTGCTTCAAGACTCTGCTGCGTCGCCTCGGGTGCTTTGTTGCCGAATCCGACAATGGCCTTGAGCCGCGAGAGGATCGAGCCGCCACCCGATTGTGCGGCATTCTCCGATGCGAGCCGCGCCAACGACGCGACGCGCGACGCCATGTTGCGGCTCTGGAGCAGTTCGAATTGCGTCTTCAGAAATTCGAGGTCGGAGAAACCTTCGCTCGGCGCGACATTGCCACTCTCGACGATTTTCGCGGCGTTGCGATCGACCTGCAGCCGTACTGTCGACGTGTAGATGCGCGGTGACAGCATCGTCCACAGCAAACCACCGACAAGAAACGCAGCAAGGATGCTTGCGATCAGTTTTCGGCGTTTCTTGAGGATGCGCCAATATTCGCGAAGATCGAATTGGAATGCGCTCGCGTCCGGCGGCTCGAAGCCGCCGCGCATCGGATGGTTTGTCGTGGCGAACGCATGCGAATGCACAACGGGCAGGCCCGTGACCTCGCGCTCGCGCTGCAGAGGATAGTCCGTCGCGTTCACGGGAAAAGTTGTCCAGCCCGCACGGCGTCAGGGAATACGGAGCGCCGCCGCCGTCGCCAGCGGCAGCGTTTTGACGAAGATGGAGAACGCGGTCTTCGCGACGGAATCATCAACGACGATAACGTCGCCGGCTTCAATCTGCGGATCCTCCGCACGGCCGTTGCGGATTCCGTCGAGATCGTAGCGCAAAGCCTGCCGCGTCCCGTCGATCATGCGGAAGACGACGACGTTGCTCGATGCCGTGTCGCGATCGAGGCCCTCCGCCATCGCGATGCTGCGCATAAGGCTGTCCTGGCCGCGCAAGGGATAAACGCCCGGCTTCTTCACCGAACCTTCGACGGTGATGCGCTGGCTGTTGAACTCCTTCACGAAGACCGTGACCTGCGGATTTTTGAGATAGCGCGCGCCGAGCCGCTGCTGAAGCACGCGCTCGATCTCCGCCGCGGTCGAACCGGCGGCCTTCACGTCGCCGATCAGGGGGAGATTGATCGATCCGCGTTCCGACACTTGCACCGACTTCGTCAGGTCCGGCACCATGAAGACGGTGATGTCGAGAACGTCCTGCGGACCGACGCGGTAGCTTTTGCTGCCGGGCAACGCTGCATCGAGATAGGGGGCAGCAGCGCGAGACACGTTCATAGCGTCGGGATTGGACGGCACCGACCGCGCGCCAGCTAAAGCCGACGTATCGCCACCTTGGCCCGTGCCGTTACAACCGGCGAGCAGGGTGAGACTTGCGAGCAACAGTCCGCCGAGGATGTCGCCACAATGTCTTGTCCAGATATTCGATTTGTACAAACTCGCCCCCGAGTTCGTCTCGAGCCGCTGCCGGCTCTCATGTCGGCAAGCCTGCTGGAAGCCCTCATCGTATGTTAACGTAATTTGATTACGTAACGCAGCGTTTTCTTCGGAAATTGTCGGATCGGCGCGGCCGTGGCATCGAAGCCACACCTAACGTGCACCGCAGTTCCTCACGTTGCGTCAGCAACTTACCAGTGTTACTTTTTCAAAGCTTACGGCGATTCTCGCTGTGCGAGGGGGCTCGATGTCGGTGACAAAGCTTGGCGTGGCGCTGGTCGTTTCCGCGATGGCGGTGACGAGCGTCCATGCGACCTCGCTCGAGAATTTGGGCGGCACGGTACGGCTAAGCCGCGGCGACGGTTTTAAAGAAATGACCGGAACCGAGCGCGTTCGGCCCGGCGATATGATCATGGTCGAAGGCAAGAGCAGCAAAGGCACGGTCCTGTTTTCTGACGGCTGCTCTGTGCCGGTCCCGGCCGGAATGGTCTTCACTATTCCCGAAATCTCGCCCTGCTCTCTAACAGCGCAAGCGCCTCAGCCCTTACCACCTGGCGCAGGCGGTGGTGGATTGGGCGGCAGTGGCGGCGCGGTTGGCGGCGGAATCGGTGCCGGCGGCGGTTTGGGAGGACTTGGTGGTTTGGCGGGACTGGGTGCCGTCGCGGCGGTCGGTGCGGCAGCGGCTGGTGGCGCCGTTGCATCGTCGAACGCAAGCAATCAGCAGCAGAGTCAGAAGCAGGCGCTTATCACCGCGGCGATCGCTGCCCAGCAGATGCGGCCGAGCACACCCTGACCGGCAAGCGGGCGGTTTATGACGCCCGCCGATTCCCCGACAGCATTCTCCGGAGAAGCATCGGACCGGACGGGCTCTGGCTCCCCTCTGAAGCCCTAACAACGCCGTGACACGGATCGCTCGCCGGGCCGTTTCGTTTGCAATCCCGATGCCTGCGCAGCCGTTGCTCCTCGGTTCGCTGGCGCTTTTTCTCTGTCTGGGGTTCGGCGGCGGCACGCGCGGCGGTCTGATCTCCGACGCTATCCTCCAGTTTCTGACACTGCCGGTTCTCCTGGCAGTCGGCTGGCGGCTGCTCGACGCGGACCTGCCCCAGCCGATGAGCCATGCACTGATTTTCTGCGGCGCGCTGCTGGCCGTACCGCTGCTGCAACTCGTTCCGCTGCCGCCGCTCGTCTGGACCGCCCTGCCGGGTCGCGCGACGGTGGCCGAAGCTGCGCGGGTGGCCTTCGGCACGGTGGGTTGGGCCCCGCTCTCGCTGACGCCGACCAGCACCGCGCAAGCAGCCCTGTCGCTGATCCCCGTCTTCGCCATATTCGGCGCGACGTTGTTGCTATCCTTTCGCGAGCGCCGCGTGCTGGCGATCCTCGCGATCGCGGCTTGTCTCATCGAGGCGCTGCTCGGTCTCGCGCAGGTTGCCGGCGGCCCGGCAAGCGGGTTGCGGCCCTACGAAATCACCAGCCTCGATGCTGCCGTCGGACTGTTCGCGAACCCGAACCATCTGGCGCTGATGCTCGCCGTCGCAATTGCATTTGTTGTCGCCTGGGCCGTCACTGCTGCGCAGGCAATCACGACGCGTGACACGCGGCGCGAGATCGACACCGGTCCGATCGCTGTCGTTATTGCCGGCGTCGCTGCTGTCTTCGTTCTCCTCATCGCCATTCTCGCCTCGCGCTCGCGCGCGGGTACGATCTTGTCACTTGTCTCGCTCACCGCTTCGCTGACCATCGTGTCGTGGCGTCCGTCGGGGTGGAGTTTCCGGCGACTACTTACGATTAGCGCCGCAAGTTTCGTAATCGGCGCCGTCGGCGTTCTGATTCTCGCCCCCGACCTGATCGCAGCGCTTCTTGCCCGTCTGGCCGACGGTGGCAATCTCGGCAGCCGTTTCAAATATGCGCAAAGGACGGCGCTCATCGCTCTGAAGGTTTTGCCATTCGGCGCCGGCGTCGGTTCTTTCGTGCCCGTCTACGGTCTCTATGAGACGGCCACCGACATTCCCGCCGGGATCTATATCAACCGCGCGCATTGCGACTGGATCGAAGCCATTATGGAGTCGGGCGTCGTCGGCGCGACGCTGCTGGCGCTCTTCTGCATCTGGTTCGTACGGATGGTGCGCGACGTCTGGCGTCGAACGAACGGCAGCATTGCGACAATCGATGTCGCGCTCATGCGCGTGGCGACGATCGTCATTGCGCTTGTCGGCCTGCATTCGCTGATCGAATATCCGCTGCGGACGAGCGGCATCGCGGCGCTGTTTGCCTTCGCTTGCGGATGCTTGTTCGCGCCGGTTATTTTGCGCGACAGGACGGGTGAAGCACGTACGTTTGACCGGAAGACGTCATTGCGAGGAGCCCCCGCGAAATCGGCAACATCCGATTTCGCAAGGCGACGAAGCAATCCATCCACGCTCGGTTAGTAGAAGGATCGCCACGTCGCACATCGTAATCCGCGATGAAGGTTCTGAAATTTGCCTCAGCTGTTCACGTAGAGCCGGCTGCCGCCAGCCGCGAATTCCGCGCTCTTCTGCGCCATGCCCTCACGCTTCTGGGCTTCGATCTGCGCGACGGCGTCGTTGAACGACTTGCGTTCGTTGTCACCCATCGCCTGAACCTCGGCGCGTAGATCCTGCGTGATCTTCATCGAGCAGAATTTCGGGCCACACATCGAACAGAAATGCGCGACCTTGTGCGCCTCCTTCGGCAGCGTCTCGTCGTGATAGGCGCGCGCCGTATCGGGATCGAGGCCGAGATTGAACTGGTCCTCCCATCGGAAATCGAAACGCGCGCGCGACAGTGCATCGTCACGCACCTGCGCCGCCGGATGCCCCTTCGCGAGATCGGCGGCATGTGCCGCGATGCGATAGGTGATGACGCCAACCTTCACATCGTCGCGGTCGGGAAGACCCAGATGCTCCTTTGGCGTGACGTAGCAAAGCATTGCGCAGCCGAACCAGCCGATCATCGCCGCACCGATCCCGGACGTGATGTGATCGTAGCCCGGCGCGATGTCGGTCGTCAGCGGTCCAAGCGTATAGAACGGTGCCTCGCCGCATTCGGCAAGTTGCTTGTCCATGTTGATCTTGATCTTGTGCATCGGCACGTGGCCGGGGCCTTCGATCATCACCTGACAACCCTTGTCCCACGCGATCTTCGTGAGTTCGCCAAGCGTCTCGAGTTCGGCAAACTGTGCGCGGTCATTGGCGTCGGCGATCGAACCCGGACGCAAACCGTCGCCGAGCGAGAAGGACACGTCGTATTTGCGCATGAGATCGCAAATGTCGCCGAAGTGCTCGTAGAGGAACGACTCGCGATGATGCGACAGGCACCAGCGCGCCATGATCGAACCCCCGCGTGACACGATACCGGTGACGCGTGTCGCGGTCAGCGGTACATAGGCGAGCCGCACGCCGGCGTGGATGGTGAAGTAATCGACACCCTGCTCGGCTTGCTCGATCAGCGTGTCGCGAAAGACTTCCCAGTCGAGCTTTGTCGCGTCGCCGCCGACCTTTTCCAGCGCCTGATAGATCGGCACCGTGCCGATCGGCACCGGCGAATTACGAAGAATCCAGTCGCGGATGTTGTGGATGTTGCGGCCGGTCGACAGGTCCATGACCGTGTCGGCGCCCCAGCGGATCGACCACACGAGCTTTTCAACTTCTTCCGCGACGGACGACGTGACGGCGGAATTGCCGATGTTGGCGTTGACCTTTACCAGGAAGTTGCGGCCGATGATCATCGGCTCGAGTTCGGGATGGTTGATGTTGCAGGGGATGATCGCCCTGCCCCGTGCGATCTCGTCGCGCACAAATTCCGGTGTGATGAAGGTCGGAAGGGATGCACCGAAAGATTCGCCGTCGGCGAGCTTCTCCGCTGCGTCGCTGCGCGCTGTTGCACGACCGAGATTCTCGCGTGCGGCGACATAAGCCATCTCTTCGGTGACGATGCCGGCGCGCGCGAATTCATACTGCGTGACAGGTGCCGATCCGGAGGCGCGGCGCGGATCGCGTGTCGCGGGACACGGCGGCACGAGCGCCTCTGCGCCGACGTTGCCGTTGTCTTCCGGCTTGATGACGCGACCGTCGTATCGCTCCAGCCCCGCACGGCTCTGGAGCCATGTTCGCGCCGGCGGCAGGCCGGCGGAAAGGTCGGGCACGAAATCCGGATCGGTGTAGGGGCCGGACGCATCGTAAACGCGCACCGGCGGCTCGTTGGCGGACGGATCGAGCGCGATTTCGCGGAAGGGTACGCGTAAGGCCGGGAAACCGGCCGGCGTGGCGTAGGTCTTCGTCGAGCCGGTGAGCGGACCGGTGGTCACCGCCTCGGGACGCTGCGGGCGTTTGGCGTGCATGTTCATAGGTGGACCTCCCTAGGGGCATTGCAGGCGCGAGGTGGACGCGGGCGTATGACCCAAGCCTTCCCTTGCGCCGGCATTACCCGGATCAGGTTCAACGGGTGTTATCTCAGCCGCTGACGCAGCACCCCGTGGCGACCCGGAGACTAGGCGTGTGCGCGGCGGGGTTCAAGCGCGCTTTCGGTCAGGTCATGGCAGCTCGATTCTGAGGATGCTGCCGGTTTCCACGGGCACGCGCAGGCGGCGCGCGGCCTCGATCACGATCGGTCCCGACACGCGCGCGGGCAGCGCGATGTCTGACAGTTCTTCGACGCCTCGATATAGATTAAGCAATTTCAGTCGACGGCGCGTCTGGTCGGCCACTACCAGTTCGGCCCGCCCGTGCCCGGTCGCAACGCCGACCGCCGCGAACGAGGTGAAGGCAGCACCGATGAAATGGCTCGTTACGCCTGCGTGCGGCGGGAGAAGGCTGACGAGTTCGTGCCCGCGCAATGCCAACAGTTCAAGCTGGCCCGCGATGTGCGGTGTCTTGATGACGGCAATCTGCTTCGCGCCATCGCCGCGGAAATCCGCGATGCCCGCGATAGACAGCCAGCGATACGGCTTGCCGATCGGCGCGGTCGAAGCGCGTTCCGAGAGACGTCCGTCGATGACTTCGTAGACAGCGACCGCAGCGCCGGCGCGCAGCGACGAGCGGATTGTTACGACCTCATTGTGACCGTTGCCATCGAGATCAGCGATGCGCGGCGTGATATCCTCGAAGACGAAATCCTGCGAAAGCACATGTTCGAAACGCTTTCCGGTCCCGTCAATGACGACAAGACTTCCGCCTTCGATCGCGTCACCAAGCACGCCGTGATCGTAGCGTGTCGTTGGACGTTCGTACCATGCTTTCCGTGCGCCCAGTCCCGCATCGACTTCGGCGATGCTGCCACCCGGCAAACGGGATGCGCCAGCAACGACGACAGAGCTCGCAGACAGGACAAATGCTACGACGACGCAATGAAGGATGTTCATCCGGATATGTTCGCTTCTTAATGCGCTTTGAACTAGGGACCGCTCCTGCTTTTGCCCAGCGTGACAAGAAGTTCGTCAAGCTGGTCGAACTGCTCCGGCGTACCGTCCTCCATGCCGACATAGGATTGCTCCAGCAATTCCTTGCTGGGATAGGCTTCGCGCAGGGTCAGCAACGTGCCGCAGCCCGCGTCTTCGAACGTCACCGTCGTGATCGCGGCCTCTCCGCTCTCGTCGTTTGTCCAGACGATCCGCGATGGCGGCG
The DNA here is from genome assembly GCA_965246795.1 of Beijerinckiaceae bacterium. GTDB lineage: Bacteria > Pseudomonadota > Alphaproteobacteria > Rhizobiales > Beijerinckiaceae > JAJXWB01. The sequence continues at coordinate 314,932 of CBDFFN010000013.1, forward strand.
TGACGTCGAGATACTTGCCGAAGAACACGCGCGCATTCGACGCGTCCTGTCCGAAGGCGAGCCGGTAGCCGCCGCCGGTCCGCACATCCATCTCGCAAGAGAGCAACGGAACGCCGCTCGACTTCGGCGCCCACCAGCGCTTGAACAGGTCCGGCTTGCTCCAGGCGTCGTAGACGAGTTGGACCGGAGCATCGAAGATGCGCGTCACGATGATATCGTTCTGCGATCCGCGTTCGACCTTCGTGCGGCCTTTGCTGGCTCTATCGCCCATCGGTTTTGTCTCCCTGCTTCATCGATCGGACGACGTCGTTCAAAGCATCGAAACGTGCGTTCCAGATTTCGCGGCGCGCCTCGATCCACGCGGCCGCTTCGTCAAAGCCGCGCTGGCCGAGCTTGCAGGTGCGCACGCGGCCGACCTTCCGTGTCGCGACCAGCCCCGCGTCTTCCAGAATGCCGACATGCTTTTTCATGCCCGTGAGGGTCATGTGAAACTTGTCGGCGAGCTCCGTGATCGACGCGTCCTTGCGTCCAAGCTGTTCGAGCACGCCGCGACGCGTGGCATCGGAGAGGGCGGCGAAGGATGCGTCGAGACGGGTCGATAATAACTGAACCATTCGGTTCAGTATTAGCGCACAGGTCTCAGCGATGCAAGGTCGTCGGGTTATAACCCTCAATCCGCCGTCGTCGATGTCCAGGTCGCATGGCGCACGCCGCGATCGCGTTCGAGCGCGGCTGTGATCGCGTCGAGGTCGGCGGAGACTGCGCTTGCTGCCGACAATGTTGCGATAATTTCGACTTCGGCATCGTCGCGTTCCATCACCTCGATTTCCCGCACGGGGTAGTCGGCTTTCTCGAGCCGCTCCGTCACGAGATCGCGGATGTTGTCACGCGCATCGTCCGTCGCCGTCACATGCACCTTGTAGGTTGCCTCCGTTCCACCATCGTCGATCGGCGTGCGGTTGATGAGGTCGACGAGTGGACGTAGGACCGTGTTGCCGACGAGTACGAAGATCGTGAGCAACACCGCCTCGGCCGCACGATCCGCGCCGGCGAACGCTCCGACGGCCGCCGAACACCACAGCGTCGCGGCGGTGTTCAGGCCACGGATGTTGGTGCCATCCTTCATGATGACGCCGGCACCAAGGAAGCCGACACCCGAGACGACATAGGCGACGATCTGCGTCGTACCGCTAGTACCGGCGACAGCGTTCCCGAGATCGACAAAGGCAGCGGCGCCGAGCGCAACGAGCGCATTTGTTCGAAGACCTGCGGTGCGCTGGCGATATTGCCGTTCTGCGCCGATCAGCGTGCCGAGCACGAAGGCGACGGCCAGCGAGACGAAAGTGTCAAGGAAGGGCGCGAGCTGGAAGGATTTCAGGGCAAGCATGAAGTCTTGATGACGGAGATTTGTGACAGCGATGCAATCTCGGATTGCTGCCCTACTCCGGTTCTCGTGCCGCGATCAACGCTCGCAGATCATCCGCGACCGGAACTGCCTTGTGCGTCGTCTGATCGGTGTAGACCCAGACGATTTCGCCTGTTGCGCGAAGATCGTCGTCAGATCTTGCGCCGAAGATCGCCAGTGCGAACGCGAGCGACGACCGTCCGACCCTCCCAGTTCGCACGCCGACAACAATCTCCTCGTCGAAGCGGATCGGCGCCTTGTATTCGACGAGCGTCTTCACAGTGTGGAAGTCGACACCGGTGCGCGCGACCGCCGCGACGTAATCGTGACCGAGCGCACGAAAATACTCCGTGATCGCCGTATCGAAATAGGTAAGGTAATGCGCGTTGAAGACGACGCTCTGCCCGTCGATTTCCGAATAGCGCACGCGAAACGGATGAAAGAACCAGAAGTCTTTTCGCTGCACGATCTTTCCTTCTGCGAGCCTTCGCACGGGTGACTAGATCGGCCGGACGCTCACACCAAGCGCTGCGGCGGCTGCCGCCATCTTATGATCGAAGGTGGAAAGCGATGCGCCGACGCGCTGGGCGATCGCAATGTGCATCGTATCCGGCGTGCGCAGCGTGAGATCGAGGCGGCGAATGTAGGCCGCGGCTGTTGTGACGTCCGAGGTAAGGGTCTCGACCTCCTGCGAAGCGCGCGAGCCCCATTCGTCGAAGTTGACGGACGCGGCCCGCGCACGCTCCACTGAAAGTTCTCCTGTTCTAACGCGCCGCGGTACGGCGGAGGCAAATTCGGCTGCGGCGAAATCGCTGATCAACAGAACGCCTGGCTCCGATCGGATGAAAGCCAGCTAGCGAGAAGTGAAAGGCTCCCGAACGAACAGCGTTACGATTACGCTTGCGTCGAGATAGACGCTCACATCCAGTCTTCGTCTAGCATCTTCGACAAAAGCGTCCCGGCATCCGTACTGGGCGTACCCGTCACCATGCGCTCGCTCAGCCAATCAGCGTCAGCCGCAGTCACCGGTCGCGGTGGCGCCGAGATCGGCCGCAACTCCGCAACCGGCTTCCCATGACGCGTAATGGTGACTTTCTCGCCGGTTAGCGCCCGGTCGATTATTTCCGGCAGCTTGTTCTTCGCCTCGGCGACGCTGTGAGTGCCCGTGCGGGAAAAATAGCTATCTGATAGCCATAGCGTCAAGACGGAGAAGGCTCGACAGGCGGGTCGCGCGCGGGCTAAGCGGCCTCAACCATCGATCATCAGGAGGATAGAAATGCTCAGTTCGGCCGCCATCGCGAAGACGGGCAAAGGCAAGATCGAGGCGGACAAGCTCGAGAGTATGGTCGGCAAGGAAGTGGGCGTCTCCGACTGGACCGAACTCGACCAGAAGAAGATCGATGCCTTTGCCGACCTGACCTTCGACCCTTATTTCATCCACACCGATCCCGCGCGCGCGAAGAAGGAGACGCCCTTCGGCGGCACGATCGCGCACGGCTTCCTCACCCTCTCGATGCTGTCGGTGATGGCCTACGATTGCCTGCCCGACATCGAAGGGCGCACGATGGGCATGAACTACGGGTTCGAGAAAATCCGCTTCATCTCGCCGGTCCCGTCGGGTTCGAAAATCCGCGGCCGTTTCACGATTTCCGATGTGCAGCGCAAACCCGGCCAGGCGGTCGTGCGCTACGCCGTCACGGTCGAGATCGAAGGCAAGGACAAGCCCGCACTCGCCGCCGAATGGATGACGATCGCGTTCTTCGGCTGAGCCCGCCAAACTTTCTCAAGGAGCACCTATGACAATCCGTTTCGACAATCGCGTCGCCATCGTCACCGGCGCCGGCAATGGGCTTGGCCGCGAACATGCGCTGGGCCTCGCCCGACGCGGTGCGAAAGTCGTCGTCAACGATTTCGGCGGCGCACGCGATGGATCCGGCGGCTCGTCCGCAGCGGCCGACAAGGTCGTCGACGAGATCAAAGCGCTGGGCGGCGAAGCGATCGCAGCCGCCTGCTCGGTGACGGACGAAGCCGGCGTGAAGGCGATGGTCGATGCCGCCATGTCGAAGTGGGGCAAGATCGACATCCTCATCAACAACGCAGGCATCCTGCGCGACAAGACCTTCACCAAAATGGAGATCGGTGACTTCCGCACCGTGGTCGACGTGCATCTGATGGGCACGGTCATCTGCACGAAGGCCGTGTGGGATATTATGCGCGCACAAAATTATGGGCGTATTGTTTTCACGGCGTCGTCGTCGGGCATCTACGGCAACTTCGGCCAGTCGAATTACGGCGCCGCGAAGATGGCAATGGTCGGCTTTATGAACGTGCTGCATCTCGAAGGTCAGAAGAACAACATCCGCGTCAACACGCTATCGCCGACGGCTGCCACGCGCATGACGGAGGAGCTGATCCCCGCCGATGCGCTGGCGCTGATGAAGCCGGAGCTGATCACGCCCGGCGTGCTCTATCTCGTTAGCGAGAACGGGCCCTCGCGCGTCATCCTGTGCGCGGGCGCGGGCGGCTTCGCGCGTACGATGATCTACGAAACGCCAGGCATTCATCTGGAAGACGCGACGCCGGAAAACGTCGAGGCACATTTCTCGGAGATTTCCGACGAGAAGGGTCAGCAACCTTTCACCGGCGCGTTCCAGCAGACGAACAAGTTCGTTGCCGACGCGGCGCGCGCGAAAGGCATCTCGCTGGAGACGCGCAGCAAATCGTGATCGCATGATCGATTTGAATTAAACACGAAAGTGTTGCTTGCGGGGGCGTGAGCCGCATGCGACGCTTATTTTGCGGTCCTTGAGAATTGGGGGAGATGAATGCGTGCATTTCTGATTGTTGCGGCGGCACTCGCCTTCACCGTGCCGGCTTCGGCGCAATATGGCGGCGGTGGTTATGGCGGTGGCGGCGGCTACAGCGGTGGCGGCAGCTACGGCGGCGGTGGTGGCTACAGCGGCGGCAGCGGCTACTCCGGTGGCGGCGGCTATTACAAGCCGAAGCGCTATTACAAGCCGAAGCCCAGCTACAACAGCGGCTATTCCGGCGGCGGCTATCGCAGCGGCTACTAATCAATTTGCATTACGGCGGACGCGTAATCATCGCGCCCGCCGTAATTTTTGTTTAGACGCGTCCGCTCGGCACGGTTTCGCCAATCGAGTTATTCGTTGATCCCGGCGCAGCAGGCGACTTCCACGGATCCTCGCCAGCGCACTCGGAACAAGTCCCGCTGATCCCATGTGGGGCGGGCCACCGCAGCGCGGCGTTTGCTCGACCTTTTAAAACCCTCGGTGCTCTGGCCGGAACGCATCGGCTGAGACGCCACATATCAACATGTGAGCCCCTCTAACTTCTCATGGCATTTCCGCCATGAATCCGCTACACGGCAGGCGCATGCCAGCCGGCGCGGAGCCGGGATTCTGGCTTCAGGACCCCCGATCAGACTCCCCATGAAGCGCGCCTCTGCCCTCCTTGTCGTTTTTGTCCTCCTCGCCGGGCTCTCGGGGGCGCTGGCGTGGTTCCAGTTTCGTACGAAGCCCGAGATGATCAAGGGCTTCATTCTCGCGGCAGGCCAGCCGACCGCGTCGGTCGCAGCCGCCGAGGCGTCCTCGGAGACCTGGGCGCCGCAGCTGCGCGCCATCGGGTCCTTTCGCGCGGTTCAGGGGGTCGATGTCGCGCCGCAGATCGGCGGCGTTATCCGCGCCATCAAATTCGAATCTGCGCAGGACGTGAAAAAAGGCGATCTGCTTGTCGAGATCGACGATTCGACGGAGCAGGCGGAAATGAAGTCTGGTGAGGCCGCGCTGCTGAACGCAACCTCGACCTACGACCGGCAGAACCAGCTCGTCGCCGGCGGCACAACCTCGCGTGCGCAGCTCGATCAGGCGCGAGCGGGGCGCGATCAGGCGACCGCGCAGGTTGATCGCACGAAGGCCGTGATCGCGCAGAAGAATATCGTGGCGCCGTTCGACGGCCGGCTCGGAATCCGTCGCATCGATCTCGGGCAATACGCATCGCCCGGCATGTCGCTCATTACCTTGCAGCGCCTCGACACCATTTACGCCGATTTCCAGATGCCGGAGCAGGCGTTGGCGGTATTGGCAGTCGGGCAGCCCGTCGAGGTGAACGTCGATGCGTTTCCGAAGCAGAGTTTTACTGGAGCCGTGAAGTTCATCGATGCACGAGTGAATGCCGACACGCGCAATGTCCTTGTCCGCGCGGAAATCCCCAACACGGACAAGAAGCTCTTGCCGGGCATGTTTGCCAACGTGACGGTGCGCTCCGGTGCGCCGGCACAAGTCGTCACCATCCCGCGCACCGGCGTCACCTATTCGCTTTACGGCGACAGCGTGCTCGTTCTCGCACCCGCGCCGCCGGCCGGCGGTAGCGCGCAGACAGCGCCCGCGAACACAGACCAGATTTTCACGATCGAGCGACGCACCGTGAAAGTCGGCGACGTGCGAGGCGACCGCGTCTCGATCGTCGAAGGACTAACGAAAGGCGACCGTATCGTGACGCAGGGGCAGCTCAAGGTGCAGCCTGGCGCGCGCGTGAAGATCGACCCATCGGCAGGTCTCCCGCCCATGACGTCGCTGCCGAAGAGCTGACTGCAAAAGAGCTGACTGAAACGTGCATTTCACCGACATCTTCATCAAGCGCCCGGTTCTTGCAACCGTCGTCAGCCTGCTCGTTCTGCTGGTTGGCGTGCAGGCCGGCTTCAAGCTGCAGATACGGCAGTATCCGGAGCTTTCGCAGACGACGATCACAGTCACGACGAGCTATCCCGGCGCGAATGCTGATCTGATCAAGGGCTTCATTACGACGCCGCTCGAGCAGGCGGTCGCGAGTACCGAAGGTATCGACACGCTCGTCTCGACGTCGCTTCAGAACACCTCGACCATCACGCTGAATATGCGGCTCAACGCCAACCCCGATCGCGCCGTGTCGGACGTGTTGTCAAAAATCCAGCAGGTGAAGAGCCAGCTGCCGCGCGACTCGCTCGATCCCGTCGTCGTCAAGCAAACGGGGCAAGGCTATGCGCTGCTCTATATTTCGTTCAACTCCGACACGCTGACGTCGTCGCAGATCACCGACTACATCACGCGCGTCGTGCAGCCGCGCCTGCAGACGGTCGACGGCGTTGCCAATGCGCAGATCCTCGGCGGCCAGACGTTTGCGATGCGCATCTGGCTCGATCCTACGAAGATGGCGGCCCGTAACGTCACGCCGACGGATGTACGCACGGCGCTCGCCGCGAACAATTTCACGTCGGCCGCGGGGCAGATCAAAGGCGAATACACGCAAACCAGCATCAATGCGCTGACGTCGCTTTCGAGCGCGCAGGCGTTTTCGCAACTCGTCGTTGCGCAGCGCGGCGATGCGCTGGTGCGGCTTGCCGATGTCGCCACCGTTGACCTCGGACCAGAGAGCGTCGATGCCTCGTCGGTCTTCGACGGATTGAAAGCCGTGTTTGTCGGCATCTATCCGACGCCGACGGCCAATCCGCTGACCGTTATCAACGATGTGCGAAAAGCCGTGCCCGGCATCGAGCGCGAGCTTCCGCCCGGCATCCAGGCCACCGTCGCCTACGATGCGACCGAATTCATCCGCGCCTCGATCTGGGAAGTCGCGAAGACGCTCGGCGAAGCCGGCCTCATCGTCATCGTCGTCATCTTCCTCTTTCTTGGCAATCTGCGCTCGACGCTCATTCCCGTCGTCACAATCCCGCTGTCGATGGTCGGCGTGATGATCTTTCTCCTCGCGCTTGGCTATTCCATCAATCTGCTGACACTGCTCGCGCTCGTTCTGGCCATCGGTCTCGTCGTCGACGACGCCATTGTCGTCGTCGAGAACATCTATCGGCACATCGAAGAGGGAATGACGCCCTACGATGCCGCGCTGAAAGGTGCGCGCGAGATCGTCGGCCCGATTATCGCGATGACGATCACGCTCGCCGCCGTCTACGCGCCGATCGGGTTCGTCAGCGGTCTTACGGGCGCGCTGTTCCGCGAATTCGCGTTTACGCTGGCAGGCTCGGTGATCGTCTCGGGCTTCATCGCACTGACACTCTCGCCCGTCATGTGCGCGTACCTACTGAAATCGCCGCACGAGGGCGGCGCAGGCCGGTTCGCCGCCTTTCTCGACAGGATGTTCGAGCGCCTTCGCCGGCGCTACGAGCGCCGCCTGACGCGCACCTTGAACTTCCGCGCCATGACGATGCTGGTGCTTGTTGGCGTGCTCGCATTGACGACCGTGATGTATCTCTCGACGCCTAAGGAACTCGCACCGGAAGAAGATCAGGGCATCCTGCTGTCGATCATCAAGACGCCGCAGGCGGGTAACCTCGATTATACCGAGCGTGCGACGCAGAAGCTTTGGGACGTCGTGAAGTCCGTGCCGGAGACCGCCAACCTCTTCGTCATCAATGGCTTCAACGGCGTGCATCAGGCGTTTGCCGGTATCTTGCTTAAGCCGTGGGATCAGCGCACCCGCAACCAGAAACAGGTCAGCCAGGAGCTTGCGCCGAAACTCGCGACGGTGACGGAGGGGTCGGTCTTCGCTTTCTCGCCGCCCGCCCTGCCCGGCTCGACCGGCGGCCCGCCGATGCAGTTCGTCCTGCGCACCACCGGCGATTATCAGACGCTCGCCGGCGTTGCCGACCAGATGCAGAGGGCCGCGAAAGAAAGCGGCATGTTCATCTTCACCGATCTCGACCTGCGCTTCGACACGCCGCAGATCGAGTTCAAAATCGACAATCTTAAAGCGAACCGCCTCGGCATTTCGATGCAGGATGTCGGCTCGTCGCTGGCGACTATGCTTGGTGGCAATTACGTCAACCGTTTCAATCTGTACGGTCGCAGCTATCAGGTCATCCCGCAGGCGCCGCGTGAATATCGCGACGCCGCAGACTGGCTGACGCGTTTCCAGGTCCGCACGGGATCGGGCGAACTGGTGCCGCTCTCGACGATCGCAACGATTTCGACGACCGTACAACCAAACGCGCTGACCAATTTCCAGCAGTTGAGCTCGGCGACGCTTTCGGGCGTACCGTTCCCCGGCCGCACGCTTGGGGAGGCGCTCGACTTCCTCAACGCAAAGGCAAAAGAAATCCTGCCCGAAGGCTATACCGTCGACTATCAGGGCGACTCGCGGCAGCTCACGCAGGAAGGCAATACCCTCGCGATCACCTTCATCTTCGCGCTGGTTGTGATTTTCCTCGTTCTCGCCGCGCAGTTCGAGAGCTTCCGCGATCCCTTCGTTATCCTGATCGCGCTACCGACCTCGATGTTCGGCGCGCTCTTGCCGCTGAACATTCTCGGTGTCGTCGGCGCCGCCAGTATGAACATCTACTCGCAGATCGGTCTCATCACCCTGATCGGCCTGATTTCCAAGCATGGCATCCTGATGGTGGAATTCGCCAACCGGCTGCAGGAAGAAGAGGGCATGTCGCGTCGCGAAGCGATCGAACACGCCGCCGGCGTTCGACTTCGTCCGATCCTGATGACCACAGCCGCGATGGTCGTCGGCATGATCCCGCTGATCATCGCCGAAGGCGCGGGCGCTAAGAGCCGCATCGCCATCGGCGTCGTCATCGCCGCCGGGATGAGCATCGGCACGCTGTTCACCCTCTTCGTAACGCCGGCGGTCTATACGCTGATTGCGAAGGATCATCGCGCCCATGCGGCCGCGCGCGAGCGCAAGACCGGGCGGCCGATGCTGGTCGACGCACCGCACGCGGCGGAATAACGTTCGCTCCATGCACGCACCTCAGACGATGCCCGCCGCGACGAACGACGCTGTCGGTCGCCGTCGCACGTTTGCGATCATCTCGCATCCGGACGCTGGCAAAACGACGCTGACAGAAAAGCTGTTGCTGTTCGGCGGCGCCATTCAGCTTGCGGGCGAGGTGCGTGCCAAAGCCAACCGCCGCCAGACGCGTTCGGACTGGATGGGCATCGAGCGCGACCGTGGCATCTCCGTCGTGACGTCGGTGATGACGTTCGAGTATGGCGACTGCGTCTTCAACCTGCTCGACACGCCCGGCCACGAAGATTTTTCCGAAGACACGTATCGAACTTTAACAGCCGTAGACTCCGCGGTTATGGTGATCGACGCTGCGAAAGGCATCGAGGCACGTACACGCAAGCTGTTCGAGGTCTGCCGGCTGCGCGATATCCCGATCGTCACCTTCATCAACAAGCTTGATCGCGAGGCGCGCGACACGTTCGAAATCCTCGACGAAATCGAAAAGGTGCTGGCGCTCGATACCGCGCCGATGACCTGGCCGATTGGCAGCGGCCGCGAATTCAAAGGCACCTACGATCTGCGCCACAACCGCGTGCGCCGCTTTGGCACGGATGATCCGCCGGTCGCCATCAACGGTCCGCAAGACTCGCGCTTTGCTGAGATCGCAGGCGAGGCGCTCGCCAAAACAGCGGGCGAAGAAATCGATCTCGCGCGCGACGGCTGCAAGCCCTTCGATCTCACGGCGTTTCGCGAAGGGCATCTGACGCCGGTCTATTTCGGCAGCGCGCTGCGTACGTTCGGCGTCGCCGACCTGATCGACGCTTTGGCCGAATTTGCGCCGCCGCCCCGACCGATCCCGGCCGCCTCGCGTCTCGTCGATCCGCGCGAGCCGAAGATGACGGGCTTCGTGTTCAAGATCCAGGCGAACATGGACCCGAACCACCGCGACCGCATCGCCTTCTTCCGCGTGACGTCCGGCAAGCTCCAACGCGGCATGAAGGCGAAGCTGCTGCGCACCGGCAAGAGCATGGCGATCAACGCGCCGCAGTTCTTCTTCGCGCAGGAACGCAGCATCGCCGACGAGGCGCTCGCAGGCGATGTCGTCGGTATTCCAAACCACGGCACTTTGCGCATCGGCGATACGCTGAGCGAGGGCGAAGACCTCGTCTTTCGCGGCGTGCCCAGTTTTGCGCCGGAAATCCTGCGGCGTGTCCGCATTGGCGACGCCATGCGCGCGAAAAAGCTGCGCGAAGCCTTGCAGCAAATGGCGGAAGAAGGCGTCGTGCAGGTGTTCGTGCCGGAAGATGGCGGTGGCGTGATTGTCGGCGTCGTCGGCGCGCTGCAGCTCGATGTTCTCGCGGAGCGTCTCAACGCCGAATACGGACTTGAGGTAACATTCGAGACGAGCCGTTTCGAGACCTGCCGCTGGGTTGCCGCGAAGGACCGCGTAGAACTCGAGAAGTTCTTGCGCGCCTATCCCTCGTCGGTGTCGCGCGACGTCGATGGCGCACCCGTGTTCATGGCCTCGTCTGCGTTTAACTTGCGCTACGAGCAGGAACGCTGGCCCGATATTGTCTTTTCCGACGTGAAAGACTATCAGGCGGCATGACGGACGGTCGCTTTATCTCGACATCTCGCCGCGTCTTCAGCCTTTCACGCACCACGATCTGGTCGGCGAGGAACACATGAAGATTCTCCCCGTAATCATGTGCGGCGGCGCAGGCACGCGCGTTTGGCCGGAATCGCGCGAGTCGCTGCCGAAACAGTTCATTCCGCTCGTCGGTGAACGGTCGACCTTCCAGATGCTCGTCGAGATGTTGACCGACCCGGTGTTCGAGCGGCCCTTGATCATCTCGAACATCGATTATCGCTTCCTGCTGCAGGAACAGCTTGCAGCAATCAACGCCGATGCGGAGATCGTGCTGGAACCGATGCGTCGCGACTCCGCGCCGGCTATCGCTGTCGCTTCCGAAATCGCCGCCGCGCGTAATCCTGAGAGCATCGTCGCCGTTTTCGCCGCCGATCACGTCGTGCGAGACCGCGCAGCGCTCGTCGACATCTGCAAGGCGGCTGCGACGGCCGCGGCCGATGGCGCAATCGTCACGCTCGGCATCAAGCCGACGGAAGCGGCGACCGGCTTTGGCTATATCAAGCCGGGCGCGCCAACCGCAATGGACAACCGCGTTCTGCCTGTGAAGGCGTTCGTCGAAAAACCCGATCGAGAGACGGCGGAACGATACGTCGCCGAAGGCTACCTCTGGAACGGCGGCAACTTCTTCTTTCGCGCCGATCGCATGATCGACGAGATCGGTCGCTTCGAGCCGGCCATCGGCGAGGCCGCGCGCGCCGCGCTGGCCGATGCGCGGCACGATCTCGGTTTCCTCGTGCTCGACGCGGACGCTTTCGCGCAGGCGCCAAAAATTTCCATCGATTACGCCGTTATGGAGCGCGCGCCGAATGTCGCTGTGATCCCTGCCGACATCGGCTGGTCGGATGTCGGCACATGGCACGCGGTGTGGGAACTGTCGGACCGCGACGCGAACGGCAATTCCATCCGGGGCAATGGCGTCGTCATGGACGCGAAGAACGTCCACATCCGCTCGGCGGACCATCTGACCGCTGTCGTCGGCATCGACGACGTCATCGTCGTCTCGATGCAGGATGCCGTGCTCGTGCTGCACCGCGATCACGCGCATAAGGTCAAGCAACTTGTCGATCAGCTGAAGCGCGAAAACCGACGAGAGGCCGACGAGCACAAGCGCATGTTCCGCCCGTGGGGTTACTACCAGTCGATCGATACCGGGCCGCGTTATCAGGTCAAACGCATCGTCGTGAAGCCGGGCGAACGGCTGTCGCTGCAGAAGCACTATCATCGCGCGGAGCATTGGGTGGTCGTGCAGGGCACGGCGGAGGTACAGCGCGACGACGAGCGCATCCTCGTGCACGAGAACGAGTCGATCTACTTGCCGATCGGCTGCGTGCACCGTCTCGGCAATCCCGGCAAGATCAACCTCGAACTGATCGAGGTTCAGACGGGCTCTTATCTTGGCGAAGACGACATCGTCCGCCTCGAAGACGTCTACAACCGCGAATAGGGTTTCACGGTCCGCACATCCGAGCGCCGCGTCGCGAGGCGCGAGAGGTTGTGCAGCGGCTTCTCCAGCGTGATGTGGAGCGCGATGCCCACAAGCGTCGCACCGATAACGCCGACCACGGAGAAGCCGGCCAGCGCCATCGCGCCGACCCCAAAACCCGTCCTCATCCAGACTGCAGCGATCGCGCTCAGCGCGAGCCCATGCACGAGATAGATCGAGTAAGACGCGTCGCCCAGAAGATGCAGCACACGGCTCTTCGCAATCGCGTGGCGTCGTTCGAGAAAGATCGCGCCGGCAACCAGCGAAGCCGCCGCCACGCCCGACAGCAGCGCGCGCGGTATTCCGCCTTCCACGAACGACCACGTGGCGGGAATACCAATGGCGCCGACCGCGAGAAGCGCAGATGCAATCCACGCGGGTACGCGCAACCCCGACGTCAACGCCATTCCGACGAAGATGCCGAAAGCGAACTCGAGGATGATGCTCGACGTGAAGAAGCCGAACATGCTGTGCGGGTCACTCCCGATGCCGGCGAAGACGAGCGCCAGGAGCGCGAGAAACACCGCCCAAGGGCGGAATGGCCGCGACAAAAGCAGGGCCGCCGCGAACAGCAGGTAGAAGCCCATCTCGTAGTTCAGTGTCCAGCCTTGCGGGAGCACCGGCTCCATCGAGCCGAGCACCGGATGCGCCGCAGGAAGGAACAGCAGCGACGCGAGAATGTGGTGCGTGTCGATGCGGCCGCCTGCGACCAACGACGGTGCGACGGCCAAGATGAGAATGATCGCCGCCGTCATCGCGTAGTAGAGCGGTGCGATACGCAGAAAGCGCCGCAGCAGAAATTCGCGCGGCGACATGGCCCTGTCGCAGGTCGTCAGCCACATGATCGCGCCGCTGATGACAAAGAAGATATCGACGCCGCAGCTCAACCATTCCGGCCAGACGCCCTCGTAACCCATGCGCGCGAGACGTATTTTCAGGTGAAAGGCGACGACCATCAGCGCCGCGATTCCACGCAGATACTGGATCGACGCGATATCGCCGGCGGCTTTGGCTCCGGTCGTTTCAGCGCGCATTGCGATAGGCCTTCCGCGAGAGCACGGTCTGCACAAGTATTCGCATGTCGAGCATGAAGGACCAGTTATCGATGTACCAGAGATCGTGCTCGACCCGCGCCTGCATGATCTCGGACGTTGCGGTCTCGCCGCGCAGGCCATTGACCTGCGCCCAACCCGTAATGCCCGGCTTCACATTGTGGCGGCGTGCGTAGAGCGCGATCGTGTCGCCAAACTGCTGATCGTGCGGCACCGCGTGCGGCCGCGGCCCGATGAGTGACATGTCGCCTGCCAGCACGTTGAAGACTTGTGGCAACTCGTCGAGGTTCGACCGTCGCAGCAAGCGACCAACACGCGTGATGCGCGGATCGTCCTTCGTCGCTTGCGTAATGACACGACCATCGTCGAGTGTGCGCATCGACCGGAACTTCACGATGCGGAACGGCTCCTGGTTGAAGCCGTAACGACGCTGGAAAAAGAAAATCGGACCGGGGCTGTCATAGCGGATCGCAAGCGCGACGAGGATCATCAACGGCAGTCCGAGGATCAGGATCGCAGTGCCCGCGACGATGTCGAACATGCGCTTCGCGGTGATCTGCAGCGGATTCAGCGCACGGCGGGTGAGATTGAGGCTCGCAACATCGCCGAGTTTGGTGATGCGCGCATCGGCAAAGCGCTCCAGAACGCGCTCCGGACCGAGATGAATGGCGGCCGGCACGCGCAGAAATGCGTTGACGCAACGTTCGATGACGCGCGTCTGCGACCACGGCACGAGAATGAACACGTCGTCGGGCCGCAGCATCCGCGCCGACGCCGCCGCCAACCGCAGGTCGTCGGCGAGATGCTCGGGCCCGCGCAGGACCGCATCGGCGATGACACGCATGCCGTTCGACCACGGCGGATGCTCGGCCGAGAATTCCTTGATGCTCGCCTCGGTGCCGAGAAGAAGCACGCGTCGCACCGGCGCATGTCCCGCGCGCGCACTGCGCCGCATGCCCGCGACGAGAATGAGACGGCCGCAGATGAGAGAGGCGAAGCCGACGAAAAAGAACAGTGCTGTCGTCGCGCGCGAGAAGTCCGTCGCGACACGCGTGAGATAGCCGCCTGCCAACACGCAAAGCACCGCCACCGCCCACATTCCGAGCGACCGGCGGACATGGCCGCTGTAGCGCAGATAGTTGACAAGCGCGTAGTCGCCGCGCACTGCGCTCGTCAGAACGAACAGCAATGCGACGAACAAACCCATCTGCACCGCGAGTTCCGTCGGCCCCATTTCCCGGAACATGGCGTAGTGATAGGCGCGGCCCGCGCTCAACGCGGCCAGGAAGATCATGAGAACATCGAAACTCGCCGCGAGCGCGCCGAAGGCGATGCGCCGGGCATCCGCGTTTCCGCGTGGCATGATGTCGAGCCAGCCCTGGCCACGCGCGCTGCGGTGGATGCCATGTGCTGTCGTGATCAGGGACACCGCGTGCTCCAAAATGGCACGGCAAATGGTTCACTGCGGCGCGAAACCCGCGCTGCTTCTATGCCGCATGGCTTCGGCTGCAAGGCGCACACCCCGCATCGCGCGAGCAGCGTCTTCCGCATGACAGATAAGAACGCGATCGAGACTACGGCCGACGGCGCATCGTCCGGCCTCGCGGCCTGGGCCCATACGGCGGACGTGTTGTTTTGCGATGTCTGGGGCGTCGTCCACGACGGACTGCGCGCCATGCCCGATGCCGTCGACGCATTGCAACGCTTCAGGCAGCGCGGCGGCACTGTGATGCTCATCACCAACGCGCCGCGCCCGTCCGTTGCGATCGTCGCGATGCTCGACCGGATGGGCGTCGCACGAGACGCCTACGATGCGATCGTGTCCTCCGGCGAAATCACGTCGGATCTCATCGCAGCGCGCGGCGCGGCGTCTGTCCATCATCTCGGGCCGCCGCGCGACAATTCGCTGTTCGAGGTCGCGATCGAGCGTGGCGGCAAGCCGCGCAAGGTCGGCGTCGAAGACGCCGACTATGTCGTCTGCTCGGGCCTGATGACCGACGACGACACCCCGGACATGTACGACGATGTGCTCCAGCGGATGCTGGCGAAGAGGCTCGATCTGATCTGCGCCAATCCGGACATCGTCGTCCACACCGGCGACAAGCTGGTGTGGTGCGCCGGCGCGCTCGCGGAGCGCTATGCTGCGCTGGGTGGTCCCGTAATTTTGGTCGGTAAGCCGCACGCCCACATCTACGAGGGTGTCCGGGCGCGTGCGCGCGCCATCCGTCGCGAGAACACGCCGAACGCGCGCGTCCTCGCCATCGGTGACGGCATGCTGACCGATATTCTTGGGGCGGATCGACAGGGCGTCGCGTCGATCCTGATCACTTCAGGCATTCATCGCGACCGTATTCGCGTCGAGGGGCCTGACGGCCGACTGGTTGTCGAGCCTGCCGCCTATGCGGCGCTGGCGAAGGAAGTCGGCGCGACGCCGACCGGCCACATGCCGGAACTGGTCTGGTAGGGCGCCGCTCCGACGTCCTTACCAGAGGCCGCTGCTCAGGCAGCCCGCGAGACGAAAATCGCGTCGATCTTGGATTTGAGCGTCGCGGCGTTGAACGGCTTTACGATATAGCCGCTGACGCCTGCCTTGCGTGCGGCGACGACGTTGTCGGTCTTCGATTCCGCCGTCACCATGATGAGCGGGATGCCGGATTGGGTGGGGTCTGCGCGCATCGTCTGCAGCAGTTCGAAGCCGGTCATCGGAGCCATGTTCCAGTCGGAAATGACGAGCCCGTAAACCTTTTCCTTCAGCTTCCCGAGGGCTTCCTCGCCGCTCGCGGCCTCGTCGACATTCTCATAGCCAATCTGCTTCAACAGATTGCGAATAATGCGGACCATCGTCTGGTAATCGTCAACTACGAGGATCGGCATTGCGAAATTGGCGGCCATCGAAACCTCCTCGCGCACTCGGCGCGTCCGTCCCCTTTCTAGCGCAACCGCTTTGCGGACCCGTTAACGCGATCACCTACGGTCAGGGGCTGCGCCTCGACAGCGCCGGGAGGACCGGGTAGGACGACCGGCCCACTTTCTGCCATTTTCGATGCTCGCCCAGCAGCTTCTCAACGGTCTGATCTCCGGCGCGGTCTACGCGCTTTTCGCCCTCGGCTTCACGCTGATGTTCGGCATGCTGGGCGTTATCAATCTCACTTATGGTTTCTACTTTTCCGTCGGCGCCTTCGTCGCACTCTTCGCGACCGTTCAGGCGAAGATGTCGATTTTCCTCGCCTTGCCGCTGGCGGCGGTCGCGACCGGGCTGATCGCCGTCGTCATCGACGGGATGGTCATCACGCCGCTGCGCAAAGCCAAAGCGCCCGAACTCGCATCCTTGATGGTGACGCTCGGGGCGACGCTGCTCCTCTATTCGCTAATGACCGCCTGGTTCGGGACGGATATCCGTCGCTTCCCGGCCCATGTGTTTCCGGACGAGGCCATCGAGATCGGCGGCGTACGCGTCGTTCTCGCGCAGATCATCGTAATCGTGACCGCCGCCGTCATCGTGCTCGGTCTCGGCCTGCTTCTGAAACGCACCAAGATCGGCATGGCGCTGCGCGCGCTGGCCGAGAACCCGGATGCGGCCGAACTGATGGGCGTCAACACCAGCGCGATGGTACGCCTCGTGTCGTTCCTCTCCGGCGCGCTTGGCGGCGCCGGTGGCGTGCTGATCGGGCTCAACACGAACGCCATCCAGCCCTACATGGGCGAGGTGATGATGCTGAAGGGCTTTGCCGTCATCATCCTCGGCGGGCTCGGCGACATCCGTGGTGCATTGGTTGCCGGCCTCGTGCTCGGCTTTCTCGAAACGCTGACCGCCGGCTACATTACATCTTCGGCGAAAGATGCGGTCGGCTTCATCCTCTTGGTGCTGACGTTGTGGGTGCGCCCGGTCGGCCTCTTCGGCCGCGTCGCCGCGAGGCGCGCATGACCGGAAATTTCGCCGCCGCCTTCGACAATTTCCTTTTTACCTACCAGAGCCTGCTCTACGCGCTCGGCGTCAACGGGTTGCTCGCGCTCGCGATGTATGTCGTTCTCGCCATCGGCCAATTGTCGCTTGGTCAGGCCGCTTTCATGGGCATTGGTGCCTATACGTCGGCGCTGCTGACGTTGAAGGTCGGCGTGCCCTTCCCGCTTGCGATCCTGGCGGCGATGGCCGCCCCGGCGCTCGTCGCGCTCGCGATCGGCGTGCCGACGCTGCGTCTTTCCGGCGTCTATCTTGCTCTCGCGACGATCGGGCTCGGCGAAGTGCTGCGGCTCATCTATCTCAACACGGATTTTGCCGGTGGCGCGCTCGGCCTCTCCGGCATTCCCGAACTTGGCGGCTTCACACTCATCTACGGTTCGCTCGCCATCGTGCTGATCGCGATGACGCTCGTGATGCGCTCGCGCATCGGCCGCGCGATGGAAGCGATCCGCGAGGACGAGGCGGCGGCAGGGATCATCGGCGTGAAACTGCCGACGTACAAACTCGCCGTGCTCGTCGTGTCCGCGATCATTTCGGGTCTTGCCGGCGCGCTGAGCGCGCATGTGACGTCGTTCATCGGCCCGAACGAATACGGGTTTGATGCCGCCGTCACGATCTTGAGCTTCGCGCTACTTGGCGGGATCGGGTCACCGATCGGGCCGGTCGTCGGCGCGCTGATCCTGACGGCGTTACCGGAAGTGCTGCGTCCGCTGCACGACTATCGCCTCGTCGTGAACGGGCTCATCATCGTCGTCGCCGTGCTCTTCATGCCGCGAGGCCTCGTCATCTGGCGGCCACGGCGTATTGGTGCCCAGACGTGATGGGCGCGCAGACGTGAGTGGCGCGTCCCTACTCGCGATCGAAGGCCTGACCGTCCGCTTCGGCGGCCTCGTTGCCGTCAACGACGTGAGTTTCACGGTCGCCGAGGGCAACGTCCACGGACTGATCGGGCCGAATGGTGCGGGAAAGACCACAGCGTTCAACCTGATCTCGGGCCTCTACACCGCCAACGCCGGCACGATCATGCTCGGTGGTGTGCCGCTTGTCGGCAAGCCGACATGGGAGCGCGCGCGCTGCGGCCTTGCGCGCACGTTCCAGAACATCCGGATGTTCGCGGAGATGACGGCGCTGGAAAACGTAATGGCCGGCGCACATCGGCGCGTCGAAGAGACACTCGCGTCGAGCCTGCTACGCTTGCCATCGTTTCGCGATGCCGAGCGCAGCGCCGTCGCGCAGGCGCAAAAGCTGCTCGCTTTCGTCGGTCTTTCCGATGCAGCGGGCCGTCGCGCAGGCGCTTTGCCTTACGGCGATCAACGTCGTCTCGAGATTGCGCGCGCATTGGCGTCGCAGCCAAAGTTGCTGATGCTGGACGAGCCGGCTGCCGGCATGAATCCATCCGAAACGGCGGGGCTCGTCGATCTGCTCGTATCGCTGAAGGAGACGGGCCTGACGATCCTCATCGTCGAGCACGACATGCATTTCATCATGCGGCTCTGCGACCGCATCACGGTGCTCAATTTCGGTCGCAAGATCGCCGAAGGCGCACCGGCCGATATTCGCGCCGATCCCGCCGTAATCGAAGCCTATCTCGGTGCAAAAGTCGCACGCAGCCTCGAGACTGCGGCCGGCGCAGGTACGATCCATGCACCGGGCGGAACGATCGCATGAGCGCGCTTCTCGAGGTGCGCGGTCTCACGCTCGGCTACGGCCGTGTCGAAGCCGTGAAGGGCATCGACATCGATGTCGCGAAGGGGAGCGTCGTGTGCGTCATCGGCACCAATGGCGCCGGCAAGACGACGACGCTTCGCGGCCTTTCCGGACTTCTACGCGCACGCGGCGGATCGATCCGTTTCGATGGCGCTAATATCGAGACGAAGGCCGCCAATGCGATCGCGCGGCTCGGCGTCGTGCAGGTTCCGGAAGGCCGCCAGGTTTTTGCCGACATGACCGTCGACGAGAACCTCGCGATGGGCGCCTATCTCACGTCGGATCGAGCCCTCGTCGCATCGCGTCGCGACGACGTGCTCGGACGCTTTCCGCGGCTGCGCGAGCGGCTCGAACAGCGCGCCGGCCTTCTCTCGGGCGGCGAGCAGCAGATGCTTGCCATCGGCCGCGCATTGATGGCCGACCCGAAACTTCTGCTGATGGACGAGCCGTCGATGGGCCTTGCGCCGCTCTTCGTCGAAGAGATTTTTCGCATCGTCGAGACGTTGAAAGCGGAAGGGCGCACGATCCTGCTCGTCGAGCAGAATGCGCGCGCCGCACTCGATGTGTCGGACCATGCCTACGTTCTTGAGAGCGGTCGCATTCGGCTGCACGGGCCGGCGAAAGTCGTCGCCGACGATCCACAGGTGTCGGAAGCCTATCTCGGCGGGGCGTGAACCCCGCGTCCATCGGCGACGTATGATGACGCCGCAGGAGAACATCGATGACGGACTGGAACGCGGCGCAATATCTGAAATTCGAGCGCGAGCGGACACGCGCCGCACGCGATCTCCTCGCCGCTGTCGTTCTCAACGAGCCGAAGCTGATCGTCGATCTCGGTTGTGGGCCGGGCAACAGCACGCAACTCCTCGTCGACCGTTACCCCAGCGCGCAGGTGCTTGGTATCGACACGTCGGCCGATATGCTCGCGAAGGCGCGCACGGCTGTGCCGGACGCGCGTTTCGAGATGGCGGATGTCGCGGCGTGGACGCCGTCGCATGCCCCTGACCTGATCTTCGCCAATGCCGTGCTGCAATGGGTGCCGGACCACGCGACACTTCTTCCGCGCCTCGTGAGCTGCCTCGCTCCCGGCGGCGTGCTCGCGCTTCAAATGCCCGACAATCTCGACGAGCCATCGCATGCGTTGATGCGCAAAGTGGCGGCGGAAGAACCGTTCACCGCGAAACTCGCGCAGGCGGCCGCAGCACGCACGAATCTCGGCGTGTTCGATGTGTTCTACAAATGGCTGGAACCGGTCGCGTCCGACATCGATATCTGGCGCACGACCTACGTGCATCCACTCGACGGGCCATCGGCCATCGTCGAATGGGTGAAAGCAACGGGGCTGCGGCCGTTCGTCGATCCGCTGTCCGATGCCGAGCGTGTCGACTTTCTCGCGCGCTATGAGGCCGAGCTGGAGACGCCTTATCCCCGGCAGGCCGACGGGAAATCGTTGCTGCGATTTCCCCGCCTGTTCATTGCCGCGACGCGGGAATAGTCCACGCCGCGCACATTCGCGGTGCTTACTTCAGATGCGCCGAGAGGTACTTGTTCATCTCGAACATCGTCACCTTCGGCTTGCCGAAGACGGGCTTCAGCTTGTCGTCGGCGATGATCTCGCGCTTGTTCTCTGGGTTCTGGAGATTGTGCTTCTTGATGTATTCCCAGATCTTGCTGACAGCTTCCGTACGGGCGAGCGGCTTGTCGCCGACGACCGCTGCCAGATCCTTCGACGGCGTCAGCGGCTTCGCGAAGGCGCTGGTGCCAGCGGCTTTCTTTGCCGGAGCTTTTTTTGCCGCCGGCTTCGGGGCCTCTGACTTCGCTGGCGTTGCTGCTTTGGTAGGGGCTTTTGTGGCCATATCTTTTCTCCACGATGCGCCGACGCCGCTTGTCCAGCGCCGGCTTTCCCGCCCGTGGTGAGCTGCCGGTCCGGCGCCCCGCCACGTCCGATCTTCCTGTCCGACCGGGCCGAGCCCGAATCATTCGCAGTCCCGTTCTACAAGCGGACTGCCGCTCTCCCAAGGGAGAGAGGCCCCGCGCTTGTGTATAGTTCCGCAAAAATCAGCGTTCCGCACTCTTCTTGGCGTCGATGACCGGGCCGACCAACTGCCAGGTCTTGCCGTCGAAACGGGTGATCTGAAGCTTGCCGTAGGGCGAATAATCGTCCGGCGTGATCGAAATCGTCACCCCAGGAAGAAGAAGTGGCGCATTCTGGTCCTTGATGGAGGTGACGACCTTCATCAGATTCTCGCGCGTGAGATCGTTGCCGCAGCGTTTCAGAACCTCGGTCGTCAGATAGGCCGAAATATAGCCGGTCACGGCGCTCTGGTCGTTGGGATCGGCGCCGCCGTTCCACTCCTTCATGAAGGCGAAATAGTCCCTCACGTCCTGGCTGTTTTCCCATTGCGGATCGCCAGGCGTCTTGGCGACGACGGCGGTCACAAGGCCCACGGCATTCTCCGCGCCGGCGGGAACTAGAACCGACTTGATCGAGCTCGCGACGCTGACGATGTAGTGCAGCGGTTTCCAGCCGATCTCGGCGACCTTCTTGATCGATTGCGCGCCAAATTTCGGCGTCACGACATCGAAGAACGTGTCCGCGCCGGAATTCTTCAGCGCCACGATCTGCGAGTCGATGGTCGGCTCGCTGACTTCGTAGGTCACTTCCTTGATGATCATCTTTGCGGCTTTGTCGCCGAGGACTTCCTTGAAGCCCTTGACGTAGTCGCGGCCGAAATCGTCGTTCTGCGAAAGAATACCGATCTTCGCATCGGGCTTCGTCTCAAGGATGTATCGCGCCGCCGTGCGCGCCTCCATCAAATACGAGGCGTAAAGCGAGATCGTGTAAGGATTATTCTTAGGATCGTTCCACTTCTCGGCACCGGTCGAGATGAAGAGATGCGGCATCTTCTTCTGATTCATATATTTGTGGATCGCCGTGTTGGTCGGCGTGCCGAGCGAACCGAATGTCGCAAAAACTTCGTCCTGTTCGACGAGCTTGCGCATCTGCTCGACGGTCTTCGGCGGCGAATACGCGTCGTCGTAAGTGATGAAGTTGATCTTGCGGCCGTTGATGCCGCCTTTCGCGTTGATCATGTTAAAATAGGCCGTTTCGGCCTTGCCAACGCTCGCATAGGCCGACGCCGGCCCGCTGTAGGGCATCGTATTGCCAATCTTGATCTCGGTCGGCGTGATGCCGGGCGCGGTTTGTGCGCCGGCGACGGCGATCGTGGCGGCCAGAAAGGCGGCCGACGCTGTAAACGTCTTCATGAATTCCTCCCGTTAACCCGTGGCTTTTGCGCCTTACTCGCATCCCGCCGGGAAACGGCGGGCGCGTCAAGCGCAACCAATGGGCAGGAGGGCATCCTGGCGCATGTCTTTGTCGCCGAACCGGATGCCACATCGCTGGCGATGCTTCGCAACAGCGACATCGCGGCGGGACATGCGGCTAAGGCACGATGACCATTCGGCCGATGGCGGAGCGGTCGGCCAGCGCGCGCAGCGCGTCGGCGGCCTGATCGAGCGAAAATTGTCGGCTGACAAAGGGTTTCAATGCGCCGCTTTCGGCACGTGCGAGCAGCGCCGACGTCTCTTCACTTCGTACATGCATGAACTGCCGGCTCCACTCGCCGGCGCGCACACCGATCAGCGAAATGCATTTCAGCAGCACGCGATTGGCCGGCCAGTCCGGAATCGTGCCCGCCGTGAAGCCGATGATGAGAATGCGGGCTGCAAAGGCCGCACTCCGCACGAGCATCACCGGCGCAACACCGACGGGATCGTAGATGACGTCCGCGCCGTGGCCGCCTGTCGCCGCCAGAACCTGCTTGTCGAAATCCGACGCATTGCTGTCGATGGCATGTGCGGCACCAGCCTGCTTTGCCGCCGCGCGCTTCTCCGATGTCGAGGCCGCTGCGACAACCTCTGCGCCGAGATGCGCGGCGAGCGTGACAGCCGCGAGCCCTACGCCGCCGCCCGCGCCGGTGATCAGCACACGTTCACCCGCCTGCACATTGGCGCGCGTGACAAGCGCATTCCACGCCGTCGAGAAGCCGACAAAGAAGCTTGCGCCTTCCTCGAAAGAAAAAGCCGCGGGCAATCGCGACAGCGCGTTGGCAGGCACGACAGCGCGTTCAGCAAAAGCACCAGTGCGTTGTCGCGCGATAATCTTGTCGCCGACCCGCCAATCCCTAACATCCACGCCGACTTCGATAAGCGTGCCCGCCGATTCCATGCCCGGCACGAAGGGCAGCGGCGGCTTCATCTGATAACCACCAGCGACCATCAGCAGGTCAGGGAAATTCACGCCGGCCGCCGCGATCGCGATGCGCACTTCGTCGTTCGCGAGCGGCGGATCGTCCATCGATGCGATTTCGAGGACATCAGGTGTGCCGAGCGTACGGCAAACGACGGCGCGATATGTCATTTGTGAATCGAAGCCTCGCGGAAAAGCTCATCCTGAGGAGCAGCTGAAGGCTGCGTCTCGAAGGATAGGGACCGGCGCTACGATCTCATCCTTCGAGACGCCGATGTCGCGGCTCCTCAGGATGAGGCCGAGATGCAAGGCACATTGCCCTCGGCGCGCCTTTCTGGAAAGCTCCTTGCATCCCGAGCCGCACGACATTGCTGCCTGCGCGAGACCTTGCATGACCGCTCATCCCATCCTCGCCCGCATCAACGACTACGTCGACGAACTGACGGCTATCCGCCGCGACATCCACGCCAATCCCGAGATCGGCTTCGAGGAAGTGCGCACCTCCGGTATCGTTGCGCAAAAGCTCGAGTCCTGGGGCATCGAAGTGCACCGCGGCTTGGGTAAAACGGGTGTCGTCGGCATCCTGAAAGGCAAGACCGACGGCAATCGCCGCGTCGGCCTGCGCGCCGACATGGACGCGCTGCCGATCGAGGAAACGACGAACCTGCCGTGGCGCTCGACGAAGCCCGGCACGATGCACGCCTGCGGCCACGACGGGCACACCACCATGCTGCTCGGCGCCGCGCGCTATCTCGCGGAGACGCGCGACTTCGCGGGCTCCGTCGCTTTCATCTTTCAGCCCGCAGAGGAGGGGCTCGGCGGCGCGCGCGCGATGATATCAGACGGGCTGTTCAAGCAGTTTCCCTGCGACGAACTTTACGGCCTGCACAACAGTCCGGCTGGCCCTCACGGACAGGTCGCGTTCCGCGAAGGGCCTGCGATGGCCGGCGCGGATTTCTTCGACATCCACATCGAGGGCCGGGGCTCGCACGGCGCGCATCCCGAGCACTCGCGCGATCCCGTCATCATCGCGATGACGCTCGGCCAAGCGATGCAGACGATCATCAGCCGCAACATCGATCCGACGAAGACCGGCGTCGTTTCGATCACGAGGATCCATGCGGGTTCGGCCTACAATGTCATCCCCGAGACGGCACACATGGCCGGCACCGTGCGCTGCTTCGACGACAGCGTGCGCAAGCTGATCCGCGAGCGCATCCATGCTTTATGCGCCGGCATCGGCGCGGCCTTTGGCGCGACGATCACAGCCGATATCCGCGATGTGTTCTCCGTGCTGAGTAACGCGCCGGAGCAGACGAAAGCCTACACCGACGTCGCGCGTGAGCTTTTCGGCGACGCCAATGTCGACGCCGAGGCCGGGCCAAAAATGGGCTCGGAGGATTTTGCAGACATGCTGATGTCGGCGCCGGGCTGCTACGCTTGGCTTGGCATGACGCCGGGCCCAAGCGTCCACAACCCGGCCTATGCCTTCGACGACACGGTTTTGCCTTTGGGTGCCGCGCTCTACGCCGGCATCGTGCAGAAGCGGTTGGCGGCCTAGTAAGGAAGCAGCAACCGGCAGCGACTATAGGTGTTGCACTCCAGACCGCCGGATCGCCGCCTATGTCGCCCGATGCCTCGACCGCCCCTCGCCCGACGCTGCTCTCGCGCGTTCGTTCGGTAAGCGGATTTGCAACGGCCTGCATCGCGGCCGTGGTCGTCGCGATGACAGCGCTCGCGCTCGCGATGGGCGAATTCGACCTGGCCTTCTGAAACGCGCGCGACGATTCCGTCGCCTTCGTCTCAATATGAAACGATCGTCCTAAGCGGGCGGCAATGCGCGCGTGGTTGTATGGCCGGGCAAGGAGAGCGCCAATGCCCACGACGATGCCGATGACCGAACAATCGAAAGCCCCTCAATTCGATGCCGCGCGTGCGGGCGCATTTTTGCTCGGCGCCGCGGCGATGCTCGCGATGGCGCTCACCTGGGCCATGTAAGGCTCACCTGGGCCATGTAAGACATCGGCCATGTAAGACATCGGCTCGATACGTCGATTTTCTGACATCGGTCGCCTGCCCGTCCGCGGGTGGGCGCGCTTGCATTCGCGAGCCCGCCCAAACGTCCGGCGCGATTCCTCTGGACTTTCGCCGCAACTCGGCGTGTTGCTGACGTTGTTCGCACCAGCGCAACGGGAGTTAGGCGATGGCCAAAGGGCAGATGAAAAGCAATAAGGAAACGAAGAAGCCGAAGCAGGACAAGGCGAAGAAGACCGGACCGTCTTACCTCTCCGGTTCGTCGGCGCCGCTGAAAGTGCCGACCAAACCGTCCGACAAGAAGTAAGTTTCAGAACCGCGAGCCCTCGGCTCGCTCGTTCCGTTCATCGCACGCGCGCCGGGAGGCTCGCGGTCCGTCACTCCGCCGCCTCCCGCATCATCCCGCGCATGCGGCCGAAACGTTCGGCCATGATCGTCTCCGCCTCGTGCATGATGCGGTCGACGAGTTCCTTCACGCTCGGCACGTCGTGGATGAGCCCCTGCACCATGCCAGCCGACCAGATGCCGTGATCGGTCTGACCGCTCTCGAGTCCCTCGCGCCCGCGTGCGCCGACAACGAGATGGCGAACTTCCTCGAACTTCGCGCCGCGCTTCTCCGCCGCGACGACCTCCTGGCTGATCGCGTTCTTCGCGACACGCGCAGTGTTCTTCATCGTGCGGAAGATGAGGTCGGTCGCGCGCTCGTCGGCATCGACCATGGCCTGTTTGAAGTTATCGTGGATCGGCGCTTCCTTCGTGGCGCAGAACCGTGTGCCCATGTTGACGCCATCCGCGCCGAGCGCGAGCGCCGCGACGAGGCCGCGCCCATCGCCGAAGCCGCCTGACGCAATCATCGGGATTTTCACGCGATCGGCGGCAACGGGAATGAGGATAAGACCAGGGATGTCGTCCTCGCCGGGATGGCCGGCGCATTCAAACCCGTCGATCGAGATCGCATCGACACCCATACGCTCGGCCGATAGCGCGTGTCGCACCGCCGTGCATTTGTGGATGATCTTGACGCCATGCGCCTTGAAGTCGGCGATATGGTCCTGCGGCTTGTAGCCGGCGGTCTCGACGATCTTGATGCCGCCCTCGATGATTGCGCGCCGATACTCGGCATAAGGCGGCGGCGTCACGGTCGGGAGGATCGTGAGATTCACGCCGAAGGGCTTGTCGGTCATGTCGCGCGTGCGTGCGATCTCCTTCGCCAGTGCTTCCGGCGTCGGTTGCGTCAGCGCGGTTATGAAGCCCAGCGCGCCGGCATTGGCGACGGCGGCGACAAGTTCGGCGCGTCCGACCCACTGCATTCCGCCTTGCGCGATCGGATGTTTGACCCCGAACATTTCGGTGAAGCGCGTGCTGATCATGTGCTTGTCCTATCGTCCCCTGAAGGTCGCCGTCCGCTTTTCAAAAAAAGCCGCAACGCCTTCGCGATGGTCTTCGGTCGCAAGCGCGGCACGCTGCGTGCGATATTCGAGATCGAGCTGCTGCTCGAATGTGTGCTTGGTGCTGTCCCAATAGAGCGCGCGAATGGCGCCCATCGCGCGCGCCGGCCCTTGCGCGATCTCTCGCGCCAGCGTCATTGCTTCGTCCGTGAGCGCAGCGTCATCGCAAACGCGATTGACGAGGCCCCATTTCAGCGCCGTCTCCGCCGGCAACCGTTCGCCGAGCAGCGACAGTTCCATCGACCGCGCGACACCGATGCGGCGCGGCAGAAGCCACGTTGCGCCGACATCCGGCACAAGCCCGATGCGGCGGAATGCCTGCAGGAAATAAGCGGAGCGCGCGGCGAGCACGATATCGCCCATCATGGCGATGCTCATGCCACCGCCTGCCGCCGGACCGTTGACCGCGATGACAATCGGACAGTGCAGACGCCGCCATCGTCGTAGAATCGGGTGGTAATGGCTTTCCAGCACGGCGCCGGCCGGCTTTGATTTGCCGAGGCCGCGATCCCTTAGATTTGCGCCGGCGCAGAAGGCCTTTCCCGCGCCGGTCATCACGAGACACCGCACGTCCTCGCGCCGTTCGTCGATAAGGTCGAGCGCGTCCGTGATCTCGGCGAGCATCGGCTCGCCCATCGCATTGAAGACCTTTGGATCGTCGAAGGTTAGCAGCGCGACGCCGTCGGCGATGTCCAGCCTGATCTTCTCGAATTGCACCGCGCTATTTGCCCGTAAATTTCACCGGCCGCTTTTCGAGAAAGGCTGCCACGCCTTCCTTGAAGTCGGCTGTCGCGCCGGCCATTCGCTGCGTGCGGAATTCGAGATCGAGCTGTTCCTCGAACGTATTCTCAGGGCTGTCCCAGTAGAGCTGGCGGATCATCGCAAGCGCTGCGGTCGGGCCGTTCGCAAGTTCGGTCGCGATTCTCTTCGCTTCGTCGAGCAGCGCGCCATCGTCGAAAACGCGATTGATAAGGCCCCATTCCAGCGCCTTCTCGGCAGGCAGGCGCTCGCCAAGCAGCGACAATTCCATCGACCGCGCAACGCCGATTTTTCGCGGCAGGATGTAGGTCGAGCCCGCGTCCGGCACGAGGCCGATGCGCCGAAACGCCTGTAGAAAATAGGCGGACTTGCTCGCGACGACGAGGTCGCCCATCAGCGCGAGGCTCATGCCCGCGCCCGCAGCCGCGCCGTTGACGGCTGTCACGATCGGGCAATGCAGACGCCGCATGCGCCGCAGCAGCGGATGGTAATGGCTTTCGAGCACGGAGCCCGCGCCGCGTTTGTCGCTGACCCCGCGACCCTGCAGGTTTGCGCCGGCGCAAAAGCCTTTGCCCGCGCCGGTGACGACGACGCAGCGCACGCCATTGGCCTTGTCCTCGATATAATCGAAGGCGTCGCCAAGCCCTTCGAGAACCTCCATCGAGATGGCGTTCATCACGGTGGGATCGTTCAGCGTGAGCAATGCAACGCCGTTCTCGACGTCGACGGCGATCTTGTTGAAGTTCATTCCTGGTTTTCCTCTATCGTCGGTCCAATCAGCAACCTCATCCTGAGGAGCGCCGCAGGCGCGTCTCGAAGGACGTGGTATCTAACGTCTATGACACATCCTTCGAGACGCTCGCTTCGCAAGCTCCTCAGGATGAGGTGTCCCTATTCCGCTGCCTGTTTCATCATCTCACGGCGTGGCCCCATAAAGCCGAAGAGGAAGCCCGCGACCTTACGCATCTGAATTTCTTCGCTGCCCTCGGTAATGCGGTAGCGCCGATGATGGCGGTAGATGTGCTCGAAGGGCTTGTGACGTGAATAGCCGATGCCGCCGTGCACCTGCATCGCGCGATCGGCGGCCTCACAACACAGCCGGTTCGCCCAGTAGTTGCACATCGATACCTTGTCCGAGAGCGTGCGTTCGACCTCGCGCTGCGGCATGCGGTCCATCTCCCACGCCGTCTTACGAATGAGGAGCCGCAGCATTTCGGCCTGCGTCGCGAGCTCGACGAGCGGAAACTGGATTGCCTGCTGCGTCGCAAGCGCTTGCCCAAACGGCTTTCGCTCGCGCGCGTATTTCACGCTCTCGTCGATGCAATAGGTCGCGGCGCCGAGCGACGAAGCCGCCTGCCGGATGCGGTTCTCGTGCACGAAACATTGCGCGAGCGCGAGGCCGCCATCGAGCGGGCCAAACAAGGCATCCTCCGGCACCCAGACATTGGTGAACGTGAGCCGCGGATGGTCCGTCGGCATGTTAAACGTCCATAGATATTCCTCGATCACGAGACCGGGTGACGGGCTCGGCACGAGGAAACACGAGATGCCTTTCGCCGAGCCATCCTCACCGGACGTGCGCGCGAACAGCGCACAATGCGTCGCGTGATGCATGCCGGTGATCCACATCTTCTCGCCATCGATGCGCCAGCCCGGCTTGCCGTCGCGTGTCTCTCGCGCGGCGCGCGTTTCCATATGCGTCGCATCGGAACCGTGCTTCGCTTCGGTCAAGCCGAAGGAGACGCGCTTCGCGCCGATAAACTGGCTTTCGATGAAATCCTTCTTCTGATCGTCACGTCCGTAATTGTGCATCATGATGACGACGGGAAAATTGCCGACGATCGAATGTTCGTTCTGCAGATCGTTATGAAGACCGAGACCCTTTGCCGCGAAATGTTCGCGGATGACGGCCATCGCAAGATTGCTGCCGTCCTTGCCGCCATATTGTTTCGGCAGCGCAAAGCGCAGATGCCCCGCTCTGTCCGCACGATTTTTGGCTTCGCGCAGCAGCTTTTCCCACTCCGTCCGCGGCAAGCCGCCCTTTTCGAAATCGGTGCGCGCCCATTCGCGCCGATGATCGAAGAAGCGGATATTGTCGTCGGCCTGTTCGAGCGGTTTGATCTCGCGGTCGATGAAACGATCGAGTTCGCCGAGAGTGGCGACGAGATCGTCAGGGAGAGCGAAGTCCATCTGGCGTTTCCTTCCCGAGGGATCGCGCGTTTTCGCGCTTGTAGGCGGCGTAATTGGGCTGGTCGACGGCGAGCTTTTCCATCGTCGTCGTCCAAAGATGATCTGCGACGCCGGGCGACTCCAATGTCATCGCAGCGGACGCGATTTCCTCGCAGAAGGCGCGGTTTAAATCATTCAGCGTACCGTCGCGGCCAAGCAAAGCCGCAAGCCGCGCATGCTCCGCCTCTTCCCCAGCATTCGCATCCCGCAACTGGCGTGCGCAAAGGTCGAGCGCATTGATCGCGACACGCAGCTGGAAGTTCTTTGCGCCGCTCATCTCCGGCATGATCTCAGCGCGCAAAAAGTCCGCGGCGAGCGCAACGAGATTGGCGGGCGATGGCAGGTCCTGCATCAGCCTTCTCCGCGGGAGCTAAGCAAGCGCAACAAATCGATCTCGTTCTCCGACGCGCGACGCGCGATCATCGAACGTTCCAGCGGCCGGTCCTTGCCACTCGCGCGCGCACGCATCGAGAGGCAGATGACGCCCCATCGCAGAGACCCCAGCACGATCCAATAGTGCAACGTTTCGGGATCGATGCGCGCGCCGCCAGCATTCTCGTAGCCCGCGAGCAGATCGGAAATCTCGCCGAAGCCGCCGACGGGTTTGTCGATCTCGCCGAACCGCCAAGCGCTCGTGCAGAGCCAGCCGAGATCGCGCAGGGGATCGCCGACATGTGCAAGTTCCCAATCGAGCACGGCGCAGATTCCGTTCGGGTCGACGATGACATTGCCATTGCGAAAATCGCCATGCACGAGGCTTGGTGTCGAAGGATCGGGCGGCGCGTGATCCCGCAACCAGCGAAACGCGAGTTCAAATACCGGCCGGGCTTGCCCATCGGTCTTGTAGGTCGCGTAGAGATCGTCGAGTTCGCGCGCGGCAGAACTCGCCGGAAGTTCTGGCAGCGATGCAACCGGGATCGCATGAATGCGTGCAAGCACCTCGCCGCACTGCCGCGCAAGCTTCGGACGCACGGATGCGAAGACATCGTCGCGCAGAATCTTGCGCGCGACGGTCTCTCCCCCGATGTGATCCATGACGAAGCCGGTACCGATCGCATCGACATTTTCGAGCACATGCACCACCGGCGGCGATGGCACGCTCGCTGCGCCGGCGGCCTGCATGAGCGCTGCCTCGGTCTCGAGCCCGATTTTGCCGACCTGATCGATGCCGGACGGTTGTCGTCGCAGGATCAGGGGGCGATCGACGCCCAGCCCTGTCGCGTGGAACGACCACGTCTCCTGGCTCGCACCGCCGGACAGACGCGCAATGCGCTCCGCATTCGTCGCGCCGGGTACGACGCGACGAACTAACGCAGAAAGCCCCGCCTCGAATGTCGGCGAGCTTTCCGATGTCTCAAGCGATGCGCTCGCGGCCGGCACGGTGATGTGCCGCGACGAATGTCAGAGCCTCTCGACGATCGTGACATTCGCCATGCCGCCGCCCTCGCACATGGTCTGCAGGCCGTAACGCTTGCCGCGTGCTTTCAGCGCATGCACGAGCGTCGTCATCAGCTTTGTGCCGGAGCCGCCGAGCGGATGGCCGAGTGCGATGGCGCCACCATTGACGTTGAGCCTCGAAGGGTCGGCCTTCGTGTCCTTCAGCCACGCGACAGGCACGGACGCAAAGGCTTCGTTGACCTCGAAAAGGTCGATGTCGTCGATCTTCATGCCGGCCTTTTCCAGCGCGCGATGCGTCGCCGGGATCGGCGCCTCCAGCATGATGACGGGGTCGTGGCCCATCAGCGACATGTGGTGAATGCGCGCGATGGGCGTGAGGCCGAGCTTTTTCAGCCCCCGCTCATTGACGACGATGCAGCCCGATGCACCGTCGCAGATCTGGCTCGACGTCGCAGCGGTCAGCGCGCCGCCTTCGACAAGCAGCTTCACACCCTTGATGCCGTCGAGGCTCGCGTTGAAGCGAATGCCTTCATCGACGTGATGCTGTTCTTTTTCGCCGGCTTCTGTCGTCACCTGCAACGGCACGATCTCATCCTTGAATGCACCGGCTTGCGTGGCCGCAATGGCGCGCTGGTGGCTCTCGAAGGCGTATTCGTCGAGCTGATCTTTTGTCAGTCCGTATTTCTTCGCCACCATTTCTGCGCCGGTGAACTGGCTGAATTGGATGTTCGGGTATTTCTGCTGAATGTCCGGGCTCATGTATGAGCCGAACCCGTGCTTCGCCGGCAGCGATCCAGGCAGGCCCATCGGCACGCGGGACATGCTCTCGACGCCCGATGCGATGACGACGTCGTGCCAGCCCGACATCACGGCCTGCGCAGCGAAATGCAACGCCTGCTGCGACGAGCCGCACTGCCGATCAACAGACGTTCCCGGGACGCTCTCCGGCAATCTCGATGCGAGCACGGCGTTGCGCGCGACATTCGAGGACTGCTCGCCGGCCTGGCCGACACAACCCATGATGACGTCTTCGATGAGGGCGGGGTCGATCTGCGCGCGGTCGACGAGCGCGTCGAGCACCTGTGCGGCGAGATCGACCGGGTGCCAGCCCATCAGACGGCCGCCCTTCTTGCCGCCCGCCGTTCGCGCCGCCGCGACGATATAAGCCTCCGCCATAACCTTCCTCCCGCATGCCGAATTCGCGCGCAATGAACCCTCGCGCTTCGGTTTAGTCAATCGACTAATTAACGGTTGCGGCGCGGAGGGTCGTCGGCTACCGATGTCGCAAAAATAAGGGAGGCTATCGTGGCGCAGGCGAAGGCGGACTACGAGCATATCAAGGTCGAGCGCGACGGCCCGTTGACGATCGTCACGATCAATCGGCCGAACGTCTACAACGCACTACACCGTGCCGGGCATTTCGAGATGCACCGCGCCTTCGACGAGTTCGCAGCCGATCCCGATCAGTGGATCGCCATAGTCACCGGTGCCGGCGACAAGGCTTTTTCTGCCGGCAACGATCTGAAGCATCAGGCGGCGGGCGGCGACCGCGGCTGGGCCGCGACCGGTTTTGCCGGTCTCTCGCATCGGTTCGACATGCCGAAGCCGGTCATCGCCGCCGTCAACGGTTTCGCGATGGGCGGCGGTTTCGAAATCGCGCTCGCCTGCGATCTCATCATTGCAGCCGAAAATGCGACGTTTGCGCTACCGGAGCCCAGCGTCGGGCTCGCGGCCGTGGCAGGCGGCCTTCTGCGATTGCCGCGCGAAATCGGCATGAAGCGCGCGATGGGTATGATCCTCACCGGCCGGCGCGTCAGCGCGAAAGAGGGCTACGACCTCGGCTTCGTCAACGAGGTCGTGCCAGAGGGTCAGGCGCTCGATGGCGCCAAGCGTTGGGCTCAGCAGGTTCTCGCCATGAGCCCGATGTCGATCCGTGCTTCGAAACAGGTCGCGATGCGCGGTTTCGAGATGCCGATCAATCATGCGATCAACGAGCAGATGCTGTTTCCTGCCGTTAAGGCGATGACAGGGTCGGACGATTTCGTCGAAGGGCCAAAAGCCTTTGCCGAGAAGCGCAAGCCGAAATGGACAGGGCGCTGAAGCGATCCGCCATGCTGTGGCCGTTTTCGCTGCCCTCCATCGGCGCTTTCCCGCGTCCCCGGAGGCGACGATGCACCGCGTAAAACACCTTTTCGTCGCAAGCTTCGCAGGCTTGCTTCTCGCGCCTGTTGCTGCGCAGGCGCAATACGCGCCCTACGGTTACGGCTATGGCTACGGCGCGCCGTATGGAGGCTATGCACCGGGCACGTTGCCCTACCGCGATCGTGCGCCGGCCTACGATCCCGACGACGATCTCAATTATCAACCCCGCGAGCGCGCGAGGCCGCAGTCGTACAACGCTCCTGGACAACGCCGCGCGGTCACACCGCTGCCCGAGGATGCCGATCCGAATTATTCGACGCCCGGCAGCTCCGATGCCGACATCGACATGGCCGAGACAACAAAAGCGACCGTGATCGATCCGACCGGTCAGACGCCAGGTACGCTGACGGTCAATACCGCGCGCCGCAAACTCTACCTGTCGCTGGATGGCGGACGTGCGCTCGAATACGGCATCGGCGTCGGTCGGCAGGGCTTCTCGTGGAAAGGCCAGGCGCTTGTCGGGCGCAAGGCCTATTGGCCCGGCTGGACACCGCCGAAGGAAATGATCGCGCGCCGCCCCGATTTGCCCTCGCATATGGAAGGCGGGCTCGAAAACCCACTCGGCGCGCGTGCGCTGTACCTCTTTCAGGCCAACAAGGACACGTTGTTCCGCATCCACGGCACAAACGAGCCTGACACGATCGGCAAAGCTGTGTCGTCGGGCTGCATCCGCATGCTGAATGCGGATGTCATCGATCTGTACGGACGCGTATCCAAAGGCGCGCGGGTCGTGGTGCTTTAAAGAAAACGGTGGGAGCAAGAGAAAGCGTGACGGAAAAATCAGGTCCGCTGAAAGGCGTCAAAATCGTCGAGTTTGCAGGCATCGGTCCCGGGCCGTTTGCCTGCATGCTGATGGCCGACATGGGCGCCGACATCGTTACCGTCGCGCGAAAAGGTCAGGTGAAGGCCGACGCTGGCAATTTCACGCAGCGCGGACGTCGACTGATCGAGGTTGATCTGAAAGATAGAGATGGCGTCGACACCGCGCTGGCGCTAATCGCGAAAGCCGACATTTTAGTTGAAGGTTTTCGGCCAGGCGTTATGGAGCGGCTCGGCCTCGGGCCAGACGTCGCGCTCGCGAAAAACCCGAAGCTCGTCTACGGCCGCATGACGGGTTGGGGCCAGGAAGGTCCGCTCGCGCAGGCCGCCGGCCACGACATCAATTACATTGCGATCACCGGCGCGCTCGACTCGTTTCGTGCAAGCAACGGTGAGTTGGTGTCGCCCCTCAATCTCGTCGGCGATTACGGTGGCGGCGCGATGTATCTTGTCGTCGGTGTGCTCGCGGGCCTGATCGAAACGAAGACGTCGGGCAAGGGCCAGGTCGTCGATGCAGCGATGTGCGATGGCGCATCGAGCCTCATCACGATGTTCCATGCGCTGTCGGCGATGGGCGCGTGGACGGACAAGCCTCGCACAAACCTGCTTGACGGCGGAGCGCATTTCTATCGCGTCTACGAGACGAAGGACGGCAAGCATTTCTCGATCGGCGCCATCGAGCCGCAATTCTACAAGGAATTGCTCGAACGGGCCGACATCACCGACGATGCTTTTGGAAAACAGAACGACCGCGACGGCTGGGCGAATCTTTCCGATAAACTCATCGCGATCTTTAAAACAAAAACGCGAGATGAATGGTCGAAACTGTTGGAAGGCACTGACGCTTGCGCGATGGCCGTGCAGACGCTGCACGAAGCGCCGAACCACCCGCATCTGAAAGCGCGCGAGACATTCGTGGTGCGTGACGGCAAGTTGCAGCCGGCGCCTGCGCCGCGTTTCTCGCGAACCAAGTCTGCGATCGGCGCATCGCCGAAGACCGGGCCAGTCGACGCGAAGGACGCGCTGGCGGCGTGGGGCTGATTTTGGACCGCGAGCGGTCCATCGCATGATTTCAAATCGAGGATGAACAGATGAATCTCAAAGGCGTATCGGCACTCGTCACGGGTGGCGGCTCGGGGCTTGGCGCGGCGACGGCAAAACTGCTTGCCGAGCGCGGCGCAAAAGTCACCGTGTTCGACATGAACAAAGCCGGCGCGGACGCAGTCGCCAAGGAGATCGGTGGAACCGCGCATGCCGGCGATGTGGCGAACGAAGCCGATGCGAAGGGTGCCGTCGCCGCGGCCGTTGCGAACGGGCCGCTGCGCGTTCTCATCAATTGCGCCGGCATCGGCAATGCGATCACGACCGTCAACAAGAACGGCCCGTTCCCGCTCGATGCCTTTACAAAGATCATCAACGTGAACCTCATCGGCACGTTCAACGTGCTGCGTCTCGCGGCGGAAGCGATGAGCAAATCCGATCCGGTGAGCGAAGAGCGCGGCGTCATCGTCAACACCGCGAGCGTCGCGGCTTATGATGGGCAGGTCGGCCAGGCCGCCTATTCCGCGTCGAAGGGCGGCATCGTCGGCATGACCTTGCCGATCGCGCGCGACCTCGCGCGTTTTGGTATCCGCGTGAATACGATCGCGCCGGGACTGTTCCTCACGCCGTTGATGAAGGGCCTTCCGGAAGAAGCGCAGCGCTCGCTCGGCGCGCAGGTGCCGTTCCCACCGCGTCTCGGCGACCCCTCGGAATATGCGATGCTGGCCGTGCACATCTGCGAGAACCCGATGATGAATGGCGAGACGATCCGCCTCGACGGCGCGATCCGCATGGCGCCACGGTAGATCCCGTTTGCGCGCTATTCCGTAAAGCGAGCTTCGCAAGGCGTTCGCAGTGACACTCGACCGGGTCGTTGAGGAACACGACCCGGTCCTGATCACGCGCGATCGCGGAAAGCCCCCGGTCGTTCTCATTTCGCTTGAGGACTTCGCGTCCTATGAGAAAACTGCTCATCTCATGCGCAATCCGCGCAATGCTAAACGACTGCTCGAAGCGATCGGCGAGTTCCAGGGCGCGATCCGCAAAGTCTGATCAGACCCGTCCCTACTGAACCTTGCGCAACACCCGCACCGCGCACGCCGCTTCGTCCTTCTCATTTGCCGGAAACTCATCCCGCGAAATCTCCGACCAATCGCGCGTGTCGAGGATCGGAAACAGCACATTGCCCTTCGGCGCGAGATCGACTTCCGTCAGATGCATCTCGGTCGCAAAGGGTAGCAAAGCGGCAAAGATGTCGGCGCCACCGACAACCATCGCTTCGTCGACGCCCATCGCCTTCGCGCGCTGGTCCATGCATCGCAGCGCACCGGCAAGACTGTGCACGCGATGCACGCCATCGGGCGGCACGAACGCATCGTCGCGCGTCATCACGATGGTTTCCCGGCCCGGCAGTGCACGGCCGATCGATGCCCAGGTTTTGCGTCCCATCAACATAGGGCGGCCCATGGTGCGGTCGCGGAAACGCCGGAGGTCGCCAGGTAGCCGCCACGGCAGACCGCCCGCCTCGCCGATAACACGGTTGCGGGCGACGGCGGCGACGAAGACGATATTGAGGGCTGGCGTGTCGCTCACGGAAGCGCGCCTCGAATCAGTGGGTTGAGCGGATAGCCTCTTGCGGCCGCCGCGAATCCTCCCATAATGGGGTCGTCGTCCACTTATCGAAAGGAGGTGATCCAGTGTCTCATTGTCATCAGCCGAATACAGCGCTGGAGAACTGGTTGTCTCTCGGGAAGTCTCTGGCCTCCTGATCGAGCCTTCCGGCGCCGTTTTACCGGCAAAGACAATGTTGGGGCCGCGTCGTGAGACGCGGCCCTTTCATTTGGCAAGCTATTCTGCCGGCTGCGGCCGCAACTTCGCCGGTTCGGCGGCATCCCTGAGATACGGCCGCCGCATCGGCTTCAGCACGAAAAACGCCATCAGCGCCGCGATAATGTTCATGATCGCCGCGGCCATGAAGACCGCATGCCAGCTGCCTGTCATCGTCGTCAGCACGCTGGTGAACGGCACGAGAAGCGAGGCCGTACCCTTCGCGGTGTAGAGCAGGCCAGCATTGGTCGCCGCATATTTCGAGCCGAACGTGTCTGCGCAGGTCGCCGGGAACAGGCTGTAGATTTCGCCCCAGGCGAAAAATACGACACCGGTCAGGATGACGAAATAGATCGGGTCGTTGCCCAATACGCTCAACGCATAGATGCCGATGCCTTCGATGAGAAAGGCGATCAACATCGTATTCTCTCGGCCGATGTGATCGGAAATCCATCCGAAGAATGGCCGCGTGAGACCGTTGAGGACGCGGTCGATCGTCAGCGCAAAGGTCAGCGCCGGTAACGTAAGGCCGAGAATGCTGACGGACACGTCGGCGATCTTGAAGTCTTTTGCGATCGGCCCGAGTTGCGCGGTCGCCATCAAACCACCGGCCGCCATCATCACGAACATCACGTACATCACCCAGAAGACAGGCGTCTTCACCATCTCCTTCGGCTGATAGTCGCGTTTCGCGAGGCTGACGCGTGCAGCCGCAGGCACTTCGCCCCCCTTCGGCGCGGCAAGCACGAGCGATGTCAGGATAACGATGAGCCCCTGCCCGATGCCGAACCAAAAGAACGCGGCCTCATAGCCTGACGATGCGATGACCTTCTGAATCGGGATGACGGTGAAAGCCGAGCCCGCACCGAAACCAGCGGCCGTCAGACCCGCGGCGAGACCACGCCGGTCCGGAAACCACTTCAGCGCATTGCCGACGCAGGTGCCATAGACCGCGCCGGCGCCCGTCCCACCGATGGCGGCGGCGATGTAGAGCATCGTCAACGACGTTGCGTAGCTGTTCATCACCCAGGCGATTCCGCACAGGATGCCGCCGAACAGCGTGACGACCCGCGGGCCGTATTTGTCGACGAACCAGCCTTCGATTGGAACGAGCCAGGTCTCCGTAAGGATGAAGATCGAGAACGCGACCTGGATCGCGGCACGTTCCCAGCCATGCCGCTCCTGCATCGGATTGACGAAGAGCGTCCAGCCGTACTGCATGTTGGCGATCATCACCATGCAGATCACGCCGAGGACGAGCTGCGTCCAGCGATAGCCCTCGCTCACGCGCGCGGGCGCCGTTGCCGTCGTCACCATACCATCCTCCCGTTCGCCCTCTTGCGGGGCGATCTTCGTAACTTGTCTTATTTTGTTAGTTTACTCAGCCGCGACTTTCGTCGTCATGCCGGTGGCACCGGACTCGTGAATCGCTGCCATCTCCTGCTCGGAGAAGGCCAGCACATCGCGAAGAATCTCGTCGGTGTGTTCGCCGAGCAACGGTGAACGCAGCACGTCCGAGGGCGAGTCCGAAAGTTTGATCGGATTGCCGACGGACAAATACTTTCCGCGCTCGGGATGGTCGACTTCGACGACGGTGCCGGTCGCGCGCAGCGACGGCTCCTCGGCGATTTCCTTCATCGACAGGATCGGCCCGCAGGGCACGTCGAATTCATTGAGGATGTCCATCGCCTCGAACTTCGTCTTCGTCATCGTCCATTGTTCGATACGCGCGAAGATTTCATTCAGGCGCGGCAGCCGCACATTCGGCTTGGAATAATCGGGATGCGTCTTCCAGCCGGGCTCGCCGATGACGTCGCAGATCTTCTCCCACACCGGCGCCTGCGTGATGAAATAGAGATAGGCGTTCGGGTCGGTCTCCCAGCCCTTGCACTTGACGATGCGGCCAGGCTGACCGCCGCCGGAATCGTTCGCCGCACGCGGCGTGGCGTCACCAAACGCGATGCCTTCGCCGAACTGGCTGTATTCCTTCAGCGGGCCATGCGCGAGGCGCTGCTGGTCGCGCAGTTTCACGCGACAAAGGTTGAGCACGCCGTCCTGCATGGCAGCCGTGACCTTCTGGCCGCGGCCGGTCTTCTCGCGCTGGAAAAGTGCCGTGACGATGCCGAGCGCAAGATGCAGCCCCGTGCCGGAATCACCGATCTGTGCGCCGGTGACGAGCGGCACGCCATCGCGGAAGCCGGTCGTCGAAGCCGCGCCGCCGGTACATTGCGCGACATTCTCGTAGACCTTGCAGTCCTCGTAAGGTCCGGGACCAAAACCCTTGATCGAGGCGACGATCATGCGCGGGTTGAGCTTCTGGATGTAGTCCCAGGTCAGACCCATACGATCGAGTGCACCGGGCGCGAAATTCTCGACGAGCACGTCGCAAGTCTTGATGAGACGATCGAGAACTTCGCGACCTTTGGCATGTTTCGAGTCGAGCGTGATCGAGCGCTTGTTGTGATTCAGCATCGTGAAATAGAGGCTGTCCACGTCGGGAATATCCCGCAACTGCCCGCGCGTGATATCGCCGGTGCCGGGCCGTTCGACCTTGATGACGTCGGCGCCGAACCACGCGAGAAGCTGCGTGCAGGTCGGGCCGGACTGCACATGGGTGAAGTCGAGGACGCGAACGCCGTCCAGTGCCTTGGTCATCGTGCAAAATCCTCCATGCCGCCTGCGCGCGCTTGCCCGTGGAATAAAGGGGAGCGCGGCTGCGTGCAACGCGCGGCTTTCATCGTCTCAAGTCGAGTAACCGGCAGGGCAAGCGAGGGCCGTGCAAAACTATTCCACGTGATTTCGTCTAATTGACTTCCGATGGGGGTTCGGCAGAGGAGAACGATCGTTCCGTAAGAGAACGATTTCGGAGGGATTATGTCGTCGGTCAATTCCACCATCGCCATGCCTGCGCCAACCGCAGGCCTGCTCGATCGCGAACGCATCATCGCCAAGGCGGGCTTCAACCGCTGGCTTGTGCCTCCCGCCGCGCTCGCCATTCATCTGTGCATCGGCATGGCTTATGGCTTCAGCGTTTTCTGGCTACCGCTCGCCCAAGCCGTCGGCGTCTCCAAGCCCGTTTCCTGCGGCGATGCATCGACGCTCGTCGACCGCCTCTTCGCGACGTCCTGCGACTGGCTCGTCGCCGATCTCGGCTGGATGTACACGCTCTTCTTCGTCGTGCTCGGCGCGGCCGCCGCAATATGGGGCGGCTGGCTCGAGCGCGCCGGTCCGCGCAAGGCAGGCTTCGTCGCCGCCATGTGCTGGGTCACCGGCCTGATGATCGGCGCCATCGGCGTCGCCACGCATCAGCTCTGGCTGCTGTGGGTCGGTCCCGGGATCATCGGCGGCATCGGGCTCGGCCTCGGCTACATTTCGCCGGTCTCGACGCTGATCAAATGGTTTCCCGACAAACGCGGCATGGCGACCGGCATGGCCATCATGGGTTTTGGTGGTGGCGCGATGATCGGTTCGCCGCTCGCGGCCGTGCTGATGAACCAGTTCAAGTCGTCGACCTCGGTCGGCGTCTGGCAGACGTTTGTCGTCATGGGGCTTGGCTACTTCGTCTACATGATGGCCGGTGCCTTCGGTTACCGCGTGCCGCCTGCGGGCTGGCGTCCGGAAGGCTGGACACCGTCGACCGCATCCAATGC
The DNA here is from genome assembly GCA_965246795.1 of Beijerinckiaceae bacterium. Classification (GTDB taxonomy): domain Bacteria; phylum Pseudomonadota; class Alphaproteobacteria; order Rhizobiales; family Beijerinckiaceae; genus JAJXWB01. The sequence goes on from CBDFFN010000013.1 coordinate 355,599, forward strand.
AATGATCACGAGCGGCAACGTGCACCTCAAGGATGCGCACAAGACGCCGCAGTTCTGGCTGATCTGGTGGGTGCTCTGCCTCAACGTGTCCGCCGGCATCGGCGTCATCGGCATGGCTTCGCCGATGCTGCAGGAAATCTTCGGCGGCGGATTGATCGGGCGGCCGGACCTCGGCTTCGCGCAGCTCGACGGCGGCCAGAAGGCGCAGATCGCCGGTATTGCGGCTGGCTTCGCTGGCCTGCTGTCGCTGTTCAACATCGCTGGCCGTTTCTTCTGGGCCTCGCTGTCGGACAAGATCGGGCGGAAGATGACTTACTTCTGTTTCTTCGGTCTCGGCATCGCCCTGTACGCACTTGCGCCGACCTTCGCGCATATGGGCTCAAAGACGCTGTTCGTTCTGGCTTTCGGCGTCATCCTGTCGATGTACGGCGGCGGTTTCGCAACCGTTCCGGCTTATCTCGCGGACATGTTCGGCACGCAGTTCGTCGGCGCCATTCACGGCCGCCTGCTGACCGCATGGTCGACGGCCGGCGTCCTTGGTCCCGTGGTCGTCAACTACATCCGCGAGTTCAACAAAGCCGCAGGCGTGCAGTCGGACAAGCTCTACGACGTGACGATGTACGTCCTCGCGGCATTCCTCGTCGTCGGCTTCATCTGCAATCTGCTCATCCGGCCGGTCAATCGCAAATGGATGATGAGCGATGCCGATCTCACAAAGGTGCGCTCTGCGGCGCACGAAAGCGGCGGCGCGTCAGGTTCCTACGGCATCGGCCTCGGCGGTTTCGAAGCGAAAGTCGCATTGGCCTGGGCGGCAGTGGCTATCCCGATGCTGTGGGGCGTGTGGAAGACGCTCGAAAGCGCCGTCAAGATTTTTGGCTGACGGCCAATGACCAACACGCGCGGGCGGGAAATATCCGGACCCGCGCGCGTCGAGCGATGGCGAGTTCGCCTTGCTCGATAAACTCGAATTCGTTCTGGCGCTCGCACGAGAGCAGCATTTCGGGCGCGCCGCGGAAGCCTGCGGCGTTACGCAACCCACACTCTCCGCCGGACTGAAGTCGCTCGAAGAGTCGCTCGGCGTGCTGATCGTGCAGCGATCATCGCGCTTCCGTGGCTTCACGCCGGAAGGCGAACGTGTGCTGGCATGGGCGCGGCGCATTGTCGGCGATGCCGATGCGATGCGGCAGGAACTCGACGTCATGGCGCGCGGCCTCGAAGGCCATATCCGCATCGCGGTCATTCCGACCGCATTGCCGATCGTTGCGCGCCTGACAACGCCGTTTCGCGCCGCGCATCCTGGCGTGCGCTTCACGATCCTGTCGCGCACCTCGACCGAAATCCTCGGACTTCTCGAAAACCTCGAGATCGATGGTGGAATCAGCTATCTCGAGAATGAGCCGGTCGGACAGGTGCGTACCGTTCCGCTTTACGACGAGCGCTATCGCTTGCTGACCAGTCGCGATGGCCCTTTCGCCGGACGTAAGACGGTGACCTGGGCGGAAGTCGCGCGCGTGCCTTTGTGCCTTCTTACGCCCGACATGCAGAATCGGCGCATCGTCGACCAGATGCTGCGAGATGCCGGCGTCGTTGCCGCGCCGACGCTTGTCTCCAATTCGACGATTGTGCTGATCACGCATGTGCGCACTGGCGAGTGGTCGAGCATCCTGCCGCCAAGCCTCGCCGAAAGTATCGGCCTGCCGGACGCGATTCTGTCCATCCCGATCGTCGATCCGGACATCAAGCACACGGTCGGGCTCGTCGTGACGCATCGCGATCCCGCTACACCTTTAGTCGCAGCGCTGATCCGATTTGCCTCGACGCTTTCACAAGAACTCGCAGAAGGCACGTTCTGATAGATTTGTTCTATCGCGTAACGGCTTCAGCACCTTGATCTTTGAGCCATTCCAAAGTTGGCTGATCGAAAGAGGAAACGCGCAAAGTGGCTATTGCATCGTGGAACGCGGATCGTGCCGCGACCATCATCGCCGGACATCGGCATGTCGCGGGTGCGACGCTGCCGATCATGCACGCCTTGCAGCATGAGTTCGGGTACGTCGATCGCGCCGCCGTACCGATGATTGCGGATGCGATGAATCTTTCGATCGCGGAAATCCACGGCGTCCTGACTTTCTACCACGACTTCCGCCAGGCTCCGGCGGGACGTCACGTGGCAAAAGTCTGCCGGGCCGAGGCGTGTCAGGCGGTTGGCGCGGACGCACTCGCCGAGCACATCAAGCAGCGGCTGGGTGTCGACTGGCATGGCACGACCTCCGATGGCGCCGTGACACTTGAGCCGGTCTTCTGCCTCGGCCTTTGTGCCTGCGGGCCGGCAGCATTGCTTGACGACGAGCCGGTGTCCGGGCTCGATCCCGCCGGGTTCGATGCTTTTCTCGCCGAGGTGCGAGCATGACCAGAATTTTCATTCCAGCCGACGCACAGGCGATCGCTCTTGGCGCTGACCGCGTGGCCCGTGCGATTGCGAAAATAGCCGAAGAGCGCGGCGCAACGATCGACATCGTCCGCACGGGATCGCGCGGGCTGTTCTGGCTCGAACCGATGGTTGAGGTCGAAACGAGCGAAGGCCGCATCGCCTATGGCCCGGTGAAGCCCGCCAACGTTGCGGTGCTCTTCGATGCGAATATGCTTACCGGCGGCAATCACGCGTTGCGCCTTGGCGCACCGGAAAACATCGAATGGCTCGCGAAGCAGAGTCGCTTCACCTTCGCGCGCTGCGGAATCGTCGATCCGACATCGCCTGAAGATTACGTGTCGCACGGCGGCTACGAGGGCCTGAAGCGCGCGCTTGCGCTCAGCGCGACCGAAATTATCGACGAAGTGAAAGCGTCGGGCCTGCGCGGTCGCGGCGGCGCCGGATTTCCGACTGGTATCAAATGGTCGACCGTACTACTCGCGGAAGCCGACCAGAAATACATTGTCTGCAACGCGGACGAAGGCGACAGCGGCACTTTTGCCGACCGCATGCTGATGGAGGGCGACCCCTTCTCGCTCATCGAAGGCATGACGATCGCCGGTATCGCCGTCGGCGCGACGAAGGGCTTCATCTACATCCGCTCGGAATATCCGCATGCGTTCCGCGCCATGAACGCCGCGATCGCAAATGCGGGACGTGACGGTTACCTCGGCGCGAATGTGATGGGTTCGGGCAAAGCCTTCACGCTCGAAACACGGCTCGGCGCCGGCGCGTACATCTGCGGTGAAGAGACATCGCTGCTCGACAGTCTCGAAGGCAAGCGCGGCATCGTGCGTGCGAAGCCGCCACTCCCCGCAATCAAGGGCCTGTTCGGCAAGCCGACGGTCGTCAACAATGTGCTGTCGCTTGCGACCGTGCCGTGGATCATGGCCAACGGTGCAAAAGCCTATGCCGATGTCGGCCTCGGCCGCTCGCGCGGCACGATGCCGTTCCAGCTTGCGGGCAATATCAAGCAAGGCGGGCTGATCGAGCTCGGGTTCGGCGTGACGCTGCGCCAGCTCGTCGAAGATTACGGTGGCGGCACGCGCAGTGGCCGGCCGTTGCGCGCGGTGCAGGTCGGCGGTCCGCTCGGCGCTTATTTTCCTGATAGTTTGCTCGACACACCGATGGACTATGAAGCCTTTGCGGCGCAGGGCGGTCTGCTCGGCCATGGTGGCATCGTTGTCTTCGACGACAGTGTCGATCTCGCACGCCAGGCGCGCTTCGCTTTCGAGTTCTGCGCCAAGGAAAGCTGCGGCAAGTGCACGCCGTGCCGCATCGGCTCCACGCGGGGCGTCGAGACGGTCGACAAGATTATCGCCAACATCGAGCCGGAGCGGAACCTCGAACTGGTCGCCGACCTTTGCGAGGTGATGACCGATGGATCGCTGTGCGCCATGGGCGGACTGACACCCATCCCCGTGATGAGCGCGCTGAAACATTTCCCCGAAGATTTCCGCCGCGCGGCGACGCTGCTGGCGGCCGAATAAGAGGAACAGACGATGGGCCTCATCAAGGAACTCGATACCGGTACGCCGATCCGCGTTGCTGATCACGCCGTCACGCTGACGATCGACGGCGAGAAAGTCACAGTGCCGACCGGCACTTCGGTGATGGCGGCCGCATCGAAGATGGGCACGCAGATCCCGAAACTCTGCGCGACGGATTCGCTCGAGCCTTTCGGCTCCTGCCGGCTCTGTCTCATCGAGGTCGAAGGCCGTCGCGGCACGCCCGCGTCCTGCACGACGATCGCTGAAGAGGGCATGGTCGTCCGCACGCAGACGCCGAAACTCGCGAAGATGCGGCGCGGCGTGATGGAGCTCTACATCTCCGATCACCCGCTGACCTGTCTCACCTGCTCCGCCAACGGCGATTGTGAATTGCAGGAGATGGCCGGCGTCACCGGTTTGCGCGACGTGCGCTACGGCTACAATGGCGAAAATCACCTCGATGCGCCCACCGATGCATCGAACCCCTACTTCACCTTCGAATCCTCGAAGTGCATCGTTTGCTCGCGTTGCGTGCGTGCCTGCGAGGAGGTGCAAGGCACCTTTGCCTTGACGATCGACGGCCGCGGCTTCGCATCGAAAGTCTCGCCGGGTGGCACCGACTTCTTTGGCTCGGAATGCGTGTCTTGCGGCGCCTGTGTGCAGGCCTGCCCGACCGCGACGCTGAACGAAAAATCCGTCATCGCGATGGGTAAGCCGGAGCATTCGGCTGTGACGACCTGCGCTTATTGCGGCGTCGGCTGTTCGTTCAAGGCGGAGATGCAGGGCGACAAAGTCGTGCGCATGGTGCCTCACAAGGGCGGCAAGGCGAACGACGGCCATTCCTGCGTGAAGGGCCGTTTCGCTTACGGCTATGCCACGCACAAAGACCGCATCACGAAGCCGATGATCCGCGAGAAGATCAGCGACCCCTGGCGCGAAGTGACGTGGGCCGAGGCCGTTGGTTACGCGGCATCCGAATTCAAACGCATCCAGGGCAAGTACGGCCGCGACTCCGTCGGCGGCATCACGTCGTCGCGCTGCACGAACGAAGAGACGTATCTCGTCCAGAAGCTGATCCGCGCCGGCTTCGGCAACAACAATGTCGACACCTGCGCGCGCGTCTGCCACTCGCCGACCGGTTATGGGCTGAAGGTCACTGTCGGCACGTCTGCCGGTACGCAGGATTTCGCTTCCGTTGCCGATGCAGACTGCATTCTCGTCATCGGCGCGAATCCGACCGACGGCCACCCCGTCTTCGCATCGCGCATGAAGCGTCGGCTTCGCGAGGGCGCCAGCCTCATCGTAGCAGACCCACGAAAAATCGATCTAGTGAAGTCACCGCATATCGAGGCGAACTTCCACCTGCCGCTCCTGCCCGGCACGAATGTCGCGCTCATCAATGCACTCGCGCATGTCGTGGTGACGGAAGGTCTCGTCGACGAAGCCTACGTTCGGGAACGCTGTGATCTCGACGCGTTCGAGCAATGGGCGCGTTTCGTCGCTGAAGAGCGCAATTCGCCGGAGACTCTGTCGCAATATATCGGCGTCGATGCCGCCGACCTCCGCGGCGCCGCGCGCCTTTTCGCGACGGCGCGCAATGCTGCGATCTACTACGGACTTGGCGTCACAGAGCACAGCCAGGGCTCGACGATGGTTATGGGCATGGCGAACCTCGCGATGGCCACGGGCAATATTGGACGACTGGGCGTCGGCGTGAATCCGCTGCGTGGACAGAACAACGTGCAGGGCGCCTGTGACATGGGCTCGTTCCCGCACGAGCTGCCGGGCTATCGCCACATCTCCGACGATGCGACGCGCGAAATCTTCGAGGGCATGTGGGGCGTCACGCTCGACGACCAGCCGGGCCTGCGTATTCCGAACATGCTCGACGAGGCCGTGCAAGGCCGCTTCAAAGGCATCTACATCCAGGGCGAAGACCCCGCGCAATCCGACCCCGATACGCAGCACGTGACGTCAGGCCTGATGGCGATGGAATGCGTCGTCGTGCAGGACATCTTCCTCAACGAGACCGCAAAATACGCGCACGTCTTCCTGCCGGGCTCGTCGTTCCTCGAGAAGGACGGCACGTTCACGAATGCGGAACGCCGCATCTCGCGCGTCCGCAAAGTCATGAGCCCGCTCGGCGGTTACGCCGATTGGGAAGTGACAATGATGCTGTCGGACGCGCTCGGCTATCCAATGAAGTATGCGCATCCCAGCGAGATCATGGACGAGATCGCGCAACTCACACCGACCTTCGCCGGTGTGTCGTACGAGAAGCTCGAGCGCTTGGGGTCGATCCAGTGGCCGTGCAACGACGACGCGCCGCAGGGCACACCGATGATGCATGTCGATCGCTTCGTGCGCGGCAAAGGCAATTTCATGATCACGGAATACGTGCCGACCGAAGAACGAACCGGCGCACGGTTCCCGCTGATCCTGACGACGGGCCGCATCCTCTCGCAGTACAATGTTGGCGCACAGACGCGGCGCACCGAGAACTCGCGCTGGCACGAAGAAGACGTGCTGGAGATCCATCCGTTCGACGCCGAGACGCGCGGTATCGTTGAGGGCGATCTGGTTGCGCTCGAAAGTCGCTCCGGCGACATTTCGATCAAGGCTGTCATCAGCGAGCGCATGCAGCCTGGCGTCGTCTACACGACGTTCCATCACGCCAAGACGGGCGCCAACGTCATCACGACCGACTATTCCGACTGGGCGACGAATTGCCCGGAATATAAAGTGACCGCGGTGCAGGTGCGGCGCACCAACCGTCCGTCCGATTGGCAGGCGAAATTCTACGAGGAGGATTTCAGCCTGACGCGCATCGCGAGCCGCATGGAAGCGGCGGAATGACCACCGGCGATGCTTCGGACCGCCGAGCGGCCCGGATCGTCACGTTTGCTACTGGCGAAGAAGCGACGACGTCGCGCGAGGTTGCGGTCGAAGCGCCCGTCAGCGTGGTCTGTGGCGGCATTCCCTTCGCAGTCATGATGCTGACGCCTGCTGACCTAGAGGATTTCGCGTACGGCTTCGCACTGACAGAAGGCATCGTCGAACGTACCGATCAGCTTCGCGGTGTACACCTGTCGACGAGCGGCCTCGGCATTACGCTCGATCTCGATCTCGCGCCTGATCGTATGCATGCGCATCTGGCGCGACGCCGGGCTTTGTCGGGCCGCACGGGATGCGGCGTCTGTGGCATCGACGATCTCGCGGCTTTGCGGCGTGCGGACGGTTCTTCAACTCCGACGACAGCGTTGGCCGTATCAGCGGCGGCGATCGATCGTGCGTTGCGCGAACTTGGCAAGCGGCAAACACTCAATCGCGCCACGGGCGCGGTTCATGCCGCCGCCTTCGCGCGGCGCGACGGCGCAATTGTTTCGGTGCGCGAGGATGTCGGACGCCACAATGCGTTGGATAAGCTTATCGGCGCGTGCTTGCGCGACACCATCGCCGCAAGCGATGCCTTCGTTGTCATCACAAGCCGCTGCTCCTTCGAGATGGTGGAAAAGACTGCAGTGTTCGGCGCTAACACGCTCGTCGCGATTTCCGCGCCCACAACGCTCGCACTCGATCGCGCGAAAGCGCTTGGCGTCACGCTCGTCGGTATTGCGCGCCACGACACGATGACTGTTTTTACGGGGCATGTGGCCACCGAGGTTTTGGCTTGACGAACAATCACGAAAAACTGGCGCGCATGGCGAACCAGATTGCCGGCTTCTTCCGGACCTACCCGCACGATCAAGCTGTCGCCGGCGTGCAGGAACACATCCAGTCCTTCTGGTCGCCGTCCATGCGCCGCGACCTGCAGGCCTGCATCGACGACGGATCGATCAAGCTCGACGAACTCGTGATCGCGGCCGCGAAAGAGCTTGCGCCGAAACGCTCTCCTGCAAGGAAAGAGAGAGCCGGCCCAGACGAGGTCGGTGCGATCGACGCCAGCGACGCGGGCTGATTATCGCGTTGGCGCATATCCTCTTCGCAAAAGTCTGCAACTTTTGCGGGATATGCGCTAAAGCCGCCGCGTCGTCTTCGCGTCGAAAAGATGCACAGATTCTGACGGTACATTTAGCGCAAGTAACGCGCCCTGCGGCTGTGAGAGACCGGCGGGCAGCGCGACCGTGAAAACACTGTCTTCGACATGGCCATGCACGAGCTTGCCGAGGCCAAGATCTTCGACAAGATCGATCTCGAACGGCAAACCGACACCATCGGCCGCAAAAGTCACGCGCTCCGGCCGTAGCCCGACGGTGACACGCGCGCCTGGCGTGGCCGCGAGAAAATCCGCAGCCTCGTAGGCAAGCAGTCTTCCGCTGTCGAGTTTCACCTGGCCGGGAGCCGCAACGGTGCCTGCGAGAAAATTCATCGGCGGTGAGCCGATGAAGCCGCCAACAAAAGTCGTCGCTGGGCGCTCGTAAAGTTCGAGCGGCGCGCCCGCCTGTTCGACGCGGCCGGCATTCATCACGACAAGCATGTCGGCGAGCGTCATCGCCTCAAGCTGGTCGTGCGTGACATAGACCGAGGTCGTGCCGAGCCGCCGCTGCAAGCGACGGATCTCGATCCGCATTTGTACGCGGAGTTTTGCATCGAGATTCGAGAGCGGCTCGTCGAAGAGAAACACCGCGGGCTTACGCACGATGGCGCGGCCCATCGCGACGCGTTGCCGTTGTCCACCCGACAATTGCTTCGGCCGGCGCGCAAGCATTTCCTCGGTGAGGTCGAGAATGCGAGCTGCCTCTTTCACTCTTGTGGAAATCTCATCTGCCGGCGTTTTCAGATTGCGCAGGCCGTAAGCCATGTTGTCGTAAACGCTCATATGCGGATAGAGCGCGTAATTCTGGAACACCATCGCGATGTCGCGCTGCATCGGTTCGAGGTTGTTCACGACGCGACCACCGATAGCGATCGTGCCGCCGGTGATGGTTTCGAGTCCGGCAATCATGCGCAGGAGCGTAGATTTTCCGCAGCCGGATGGACCGACAAGCACGCAGAGCCCCTTGTCGGGCACGGCGAACGAGATGCCCTTAACGGCATGCACGCCGCCGGCATAAGTCTTTTCGACATCGGTGAGGATGAGGTCGGTCATCGGATTGCTTGGAGGCTCGGCCCGCTCCCTCCCCCACAAGGGGGGAGGGGACGCCATTCGCGGGAGATTGCAGGCTTGGCAGGTTTCACGCGCGGGTGGCGATCGTTCCTCACTTCTCGGTCTCCACGAGACCCTTCACGAAAAGCTTCTGCATCAGCACCACCACAGCCACGGGCGGCAACGTAGCGAGCACCGCGGTCGCCATTGCGATCTGCCATTCGGTCAGCGCGTCGTTCGTCGCGACGATCTTGCGGATGCCGATGGTGATCGTCTCCATGTCGGTGCGCGTCGTGATGAGCAGCGGCCACAGATACTGGTTCCAGCCGTAAATGAAGAGAATGACGAACAGCGCCGCGATATTCGTACGCGAAAGCGGCAGCAGGATATCGCGGAAGAAACGGAACGGCCCTGCGGCGTCGATCTTCGCGGCCTCCAACAATTCGTCTGGCACGGTCATGAAGAATTGCCGGAATAACAAAGTCGCCGTTGCCGATGCAATCAACGGCAACGTCAATCCTGCATAAGAGTCGAGCAAGCCGAGATTCGCTGTCACGGCATAAGTGGGATAGATGCGCACTTCCACCGGCAGCATCAACGTCAGGAAGATCAGCCAGAAGGCCGCAGAGCGGAACGGAAAGCGAAAATATACGACCGCATAGGCCGACAGCAGCGAGATGAATATCTTGCCGAGTGCGATGACGACGGCGCTGATCGCCGAATTCAGCATCATGCCGAGCACAGGCGTGCGCGACGTATTCGAGGCGCCCTCGAACAAAGCGCGGCGATAATTCTCGATCGCATAGGGCCCCGGCGTGATGCCAAGCTGCCCGTTCAAGATCGTCGCGGCATCCTGCGTCGACGCGACGATGGCGATGTAAACGGGAAATGCGACAATCAGCACGCCCGTCAGCAAAACGAGGTGAGCGGGAAGATTGCCGAAGCGCCGGTTCTCTACCAAGACGGGGCTCGCATCAGTAGGCGACCTTCCGTTCGACGTAGCGGAACTGGATCGATGTCAGCGCGATGACGATGATCATCAGGATCACCGATTGCGCCGCCGAGCCGCCGAGATCGCTGCCGACGCGGCCGTCCTGATAGACTTTGTAGACGAGCGTTTCGGTCGCCTTGGCCGGGCCGCCCTGCGTCACGGCATCGATGATGCCGAACGTCTCGAAGAAGGCGTAGACGATGTTGACGACGACGAGAAAGAACGTCGTCGGCGACAGCAGCGGAAAGATGATCGTCCAGAAGCGACGGAACGGTTTCGCACCATCGATCGCCGCGGCTTCAATCAACGACTTCGGGATCGCTTGCAGTCCCGCAAGGAAGAACAGGAAATTGTAGCTGATCTGCTTCCATGTTGCGGCGACGATGACGAGCGTCATGGCCTGATTGCCGTTGAGCAGCGGGTTCCAGTCGATGCCCGCCTTGGTGATGACACCGGCGACGACTCCGAGCGAGGGCTGAAAGAGAAAGGACCACAGCACGCCGGCGATGACAGGCGCGACGGCATAGGGCCAGATCAGCAACGTGCGATAGATGCCGCCGCCCCTGATCTCGCGATCGGCCGCCAGCGCCAGTACCAGCGCAAGCGACAGCGAGGCCAGTGCCACGATCACGGCGAAAAGCAGCGTCGTGGCGATAGAGCGGAAGTAAAGTGGATCGGCAAACAGCGTGACGTAGTTCTCGAACCCAACGAATTCGGACGAGGTGCCAAACGCATCTTCAATGAAGAAGCTTTGCTTTACCGCTTGCGATGCCGGCCAATAAAAAAAGACGATCGTGACAGCAAGCTGCGGCAACAGCAGAAAATATGGCAGCAGCCGGTTGCCGAAGACCGCGCGCTTTTCCATTTCCGGGTATCGCGGGCTTCGCTATTCCGACTATCGCGTCGCCGTCCGCTCAAATGCACGAAGCATCGCGTTACCGCGCTCCACAGCGGCTTCAAGCGCGGCTTTCGGCGTCTTCTTGTTATCGAGTGCCTGCTCAATTTCCTCGGCCCAAACGTCGCGGATCTGCACGAGATTGCCGAAGCGTAGGCCACGCGAATTTTCGGTCGGCGCCTTGTTGGTCAGTTCTTTCAGCGGCGTCTCAAGGATCGACATCTTGTCGTAGAAGCCCGACGCCTTCGTCTTGTCGTAAGCGGCCTTCGTGATCGGCAGATAGCCCGACTTCTCATGCAGATCGACCTGACGGTCGGTGCCCGAGAGGAAGCTGAAGAACTTTGCAATACCCTTATATTCGTCTGCACTCTTGCCACCCATGACCCACAGCGATGCTCCGCCGATGATCGAGTTCTGCGGTGCGCCTTTCACGTCGGGATAGTAGGGCATCGCCATATTGGCGTAGGCGAATTTCGCATTGCCCGCGACGTTGCCGTAGAAGCCCGAGGACGTAAGGAAGATCGCGCATTCGCCCGATGTAAAGCGTCCCTCGCCCGTGTTCGTGCGGCCGGAATACGAGAAGGTCTTGTCCTTCTGCAATTCGACAAGCTCGGTAAGCAGTTTCTCGTGTAAGGGCGTATTGAAGACGAGCTTCGTGCCGAAACCGTCGAGGCCGTTCGCCTCCGTGCCGATCGGCACATTATGCCAAGCGGAAAACTGCTCGATGAGGTTCCAAGTGATCCATGCGGTCGAGAAACCGCAGGTCGGGTTCGACGTCACGCGCAGCTTCTTCGCCGCTTCGAAGACGCCGGGCCAAGTCGCGAGCGATGCCTGATCGACGCCCGCCTTTGCAAGCGCGTCCTTGTTGACCCACATCACCATCGACGACGAGTTGAAAGGGAACGAGAGCATCTCCCCCTTCACCGTCGAATAATAGCCTGTGATGGCCGGCAAATAGGCTTTCGGATCGAAAGGCTCGTTGGCCTCTTTCATCAGCGTATAGACCGGCTTCACGGCACCCTTGGCAGCCATCATCGTGGCCGTGCCGACTTCGAAGACCTGCAGGATGTGAGGTGCACTGCCGGCGCGGAATGCGGCAATGCCGGCGTTCATCGTGTCGGGATAGCCACCCTTGTAGGTGGGAATTACCTTGTAGTCGGACTGGGACGCATTGAAGTCGGCGGCGAGCTTGTTGACGACCTCATTGTTGCCGCCAGTCATCGCATGCCACCACTGCAATTCGGTCGCGGCCGATGCGGCCCCGCCGGCAAACAGCGTCGCAAGAGTGGCAAGAAGAGTGCGTTTCATGGACTGGCTCCGGTAAGGATCGTCACGAGGCGTGCATCGTGTTTATGACAGCGGCGCGACAGCGCAAGTCGTGTCGCGCGAATGAAGTCATGCCGCGCGAATGAAGTCGGCAGCCTTCTCACCGATCATGATCGTCGGTGCATTCGTATTGCCACCGATCAGCGTCGGCATGATCGAGGCGTCGGCGATACGCAGGCCGCGAAGCCCGTGAACACGCAACTGCGCATCCACCACCGATGTCGCGGGGTCGGGACCCATCGTGCACGTGCCGACCGGGTGATAGACGGTGTCGACGCGCTTGCGGAGCACGTCGCGAATCTGGTCGTCGGTCGTCACGCCCTCCGTCATCATGTCGCGCGTACGCAGCGATCGCAGCGACGGCGCATCCATGATCTGCCGCGTGATCTTGAAGCCCGCAACCATCGTCTCGACGTCGGCGGGGTCGCCGAAGAAATTCGGATCGATGCGCGGCGCTGCGGAGGCATCGGCGCTGTCGAGCGTCACGCTGCCCCGGCTCTTCGGGCGTAAAACGCAGACGTGGCACGAGAAGCCGTGGCCCCAATGTTTCTTGCGGCCGTGATCGTCGACCATGCCGATGACGAAATGCAGCTGGATGTCCGGCGCCGGCAGATCCCGCCGGGTTTTCAGGAAGGCGCCGCTTTCGGCGAAATTCGTCGTGATCGTGCCACGGCGTTCGCGTTTGTAACGCTGCCCTTCTCCGATCAGCTTACGAATGCCATTGATGGAATAGCCGACTGCATCGATCGAATTCGTGCGGTACGCAAAAGCGAAGTCGGGATGATCCTGCAAGTTCTGCCCGACCGCTGGCGCATGATGCGTCACGCCGATGCCAAGCTCCTTCAGCTTTGCCGCATCGCCGACGCCGGAGCGCATAAGGATAGCCGGTGTCCCGAAGGCTCCGGCCGCGAGGATCACTTCACGACGCGCGCGCAGCACCTTCCGCACCTTGCCGACGATGATCTCTGCACCGACCGCGCGGCCGTCTTCGAAAATCACGCGATCAATTTGCGCGCCGGTCACGACATGCAGATTCTTCCGCGTGTCCATATGCGGATGCAGAAAGGCGCGCGCGGCGCTGCAGCGTTCGCCGTTGATCTGCGTCACCTGATAAACGCCGCAGCCCTCCTGCTCGACGCCATTGAAGTCGTCGGTGACGGGCAATTGCACCTCGCGGGCCGCATCGAGGAAGCGCTGCTGAAACGGGTTCTCGCTGCGCAGCGGCGCAACATTCAGCGGACCGCCCTTGCCATGCCAGGCATTGCCGAACTGCTCGTTATTTTCGGAGCGCTTGAAATACGGAAGCACGTCATCGTAAGCCCAGCCCGGATTTCCGAGCGCGGCCCATTCATCGTAGTCCGTGAGATGGCCGCGGATGTAAACCATCGCGTTGATCGCCGACGAACCGCCGAGCGCTTTTCCGCGCGGCTGGTATCCGACGCGGCCGCCGAGGCCAGGCTGCGGCACGGTTTCCAGCGCCCAGTTGTTCATCTTGCTCGGCAGCATCGCCGCGGTCATCAGCGGCGTGCGGACCATCCAGCCCTTGCCGTCACCGCCCGCTTCGACAAGCGCAACCGAAACGGCAGCGTTCTCGCTTAAGCGGCTCGCGACGACGCAACCGCCAGACCCGCCACCAAGGACGAGATAGTCGAATTCCTCCACTTGCGCGGCGCTCCCCAGCGTTATTTTTCAGCGACTATATCGTCACACCTGTTGCAGCGATAGCAGCGAGATTATCGGGAACCTCGATGGTCCTGAGCGGTTGCCTCCCGGCGATTTCGAAAGGAGAGACCAACATGAAGACGCTTATTGCCGCTGGACTTATCGCCATCTCCATCACGCCGGTTGCGCTTACTTCAGCAAACGCGCAGGATTTTGGCCGCGACATCGCCCGCGGCGCTATTCGCGGCGCACTTGGCGACAATGGTTATCGCGATCGAGACCGCGGTGGCTATTACGAGGGCCGGAGCGGATACGGCGGCGGCGACTGCAAGACCGTCACGATCGAGCGCGACGACGGTTCGGTAAAGCGTATTCGCCGCTGCGACTGACCTACATCACAAACGAAATAACAAAGGCCCGGAGCGATCCGGGCCTTTTTTGGTTCAGTGAATGCTCGACGCGGACGGTAAAGCGTCGTGCGCGGCAGATGCATCTTCAGCCACCAGATCAGGACGCACACGTCTGCGCTGACGTATTCCAACCAGGTCCCAGCGCGTCTTCATCACGGTGTCGCAGATACTCGACGAGCCGAACCCGTCGCTAAAACTGACATTGCCGCGCGTGTGATGTTCGCCGTGCGCTTTGCTCGAAATCGCATGCGCCAGAACGCCATTCAGTCGCGCGCGCCAGCCCGCAGCCTCCGAGTCTTTGAAAGCTAGGCTGAAATCATAACCGGAATGTTCGTAGAGACCGCCGAACGCGCCGGCGGTCACGATGAACGAATGGAACCAGAAATCCGCGCCGCCACCGCCGATCAGGATGAGCGGCACGAGATACGGCAGACCGATCTCAAGGAAATAGTCCGGCAGGCTCATGAAGCAGGCGCTGATCGAGCGGCCCGCGGCTGTCGAATGATGCACAGCATGCCCGAGCGGCCGCATGAGCGAGACGCGATGCAGGACATACCGGTGCATCGCGTATTGCACGAAGTCATGTCCGATCGGCATCGCGATGAAGGACAAAAGCCAGATCCAGATGCCGACATTCGTCGGGCCGACAAACGCGAGGCCGAGCCACTCAACCGCCATCATTGCCGGCAACAGCACGAACACTTGATTAGCGAGAACGCGCGGCAGAAGCTGGACGTAGCTGCGCGTCTCGAGCGGCCGCACGCGGAAGCGTGACAGCCGGCCGGTGCTGTCGACCCAATGGAAAGCGAAGCCGAACAGATGGAACGCCGCCATCTGCACGAGCCAGATTTTCACCGAAAGTGGCAGGCTTTCCAGCAATTTCGACCGTCCAGGGCCTCCGGGCGCACGCGTGCGCCGGCCAAAGCTCTCGTTGCGCCGCCTCTTAGACCGATTTGGGGCAGGACGAAACGTTGGGCCGTTGTACACGTCGTTTCCGGCGCGATACTTGCCCGCAAGCCACACTTTTGAAGGACTTCGCCATGCTTTTGAAGGGCTCGTGCCAGTGTGGCGGCGTCACGTTCCGGGTCGAAACTCATCATCCCGTGCCCTACCAGCGCTGCTATTGCAGCATCTGCCGCAAAATCCAGGGTGGCGGGGGCTATGCGATCAATCTCTCCGCCAATTTCGAAACGCTCAAAATCCGCGGCGTCGACAAGATCACGACCTATCACGCGAAGCTGCACGAGCCGGGTCAGCGGACAAAGCGTAGCCCAGCGGAGCGCACCTTCTGCAGCGTCTGCGGCACCGGGCTCTGGCTCTATGACAAGCGTTGGCCCGACCTGGTCCATCCCTACGCGAGCGTCATAGACACCGAATTACCGGTGCCGCCGGAACACACGCATCTGATGCTCGACTTCAAACCTGAATGGGCGGAAGTCGAGAATCACCCGAACGACAAAATGTTCGACGAACTTCCGGAAGAGAGCATCGCAGACTGGCACAAGCGCACGGGTATGGAAGCTGACTGACGGCTCGCGAAGCGCGTCCGCCGCGTGCTAAGCGGGTCGCGACTCACGAGGGTTTCGCGATGCGCCTGGCTTTTTCCTGCTCCGTGCTCCTGCTTGCACTGGCCTCGAGCGGCTGCAATGCGCGATCTGCGATGACGCCGCCAGCTGCAAACGCACCGTCGTCAGCATCGCCCATCGTGATGGCGCAGGGCGGCGACTGCCGCTCCGTCATCGCGCGATACCGCGCCGTCGTGCAGTCGGATGTGGAGACTGGCAATGCCAACAAGTCGGTCGGCGCGCAGATCGATCGCGAAATCGGCGCTGCCGACGGCGCCTGTGCCGCGGGTCGCGAGTCGGAGGCGCTGCGCCTCATCGCGTCGAGCAAGGCGCGCCACGGTTATCCCTCAGGAAATTAGCCGTTCCGCAAACGATCCCGCAGATACACCGGCAGAAACGGCGGCATCGGACCTTTCGCGAAGTCCGCTTCGCTGCGGATCGAGACAAGGCCATTGATCTCCGGCGCCTTTTCCTTTGCCAGAAATTCTTTCACGCGCGCGATGAGCGTCTCGGCATCGGCATGCGTACGCGCCTCCTGCAGGCAGGCGATGCGCCCGCTCTCGAAAGCGATCGTGTAGCCGGAGCTCAAGACCACATCGTCCGCCGTGATGCCCGTCTCCTCAGCAAGTTCGCGCAGAATGCTGCCGGCGAGATCGACGCGATCACCCACGACATCGCCGGGATCGGGCGTACCGGCGGCGAAATAAAGCTGGCCGGGATTGGCCGTGTGCATGCCCATCCGCGCGACGAGAAATGCGCCGTCGGACGAGCGTAGCGCCGCCATCGCAAAGCAATTCTTCACGCGCGGATCGGGGAAACCGAGATCGCGGTGTCCAAGGAAGGGCGCATAATCGACCTCGAAATGGTCGGCAAGGAAGATGCGCTTGCCATCGCGCTCGACGACGCGTGCGTCAAGCGAAACGAGGACGCGGCCGTTCCAGAGTTTCTGCCCCGTCGCGAGCCTCGCCTGCCAGTTCGCCTCGATGTCGGCGACGCGCTCGCGCGCAAAGGGCCAGTCGTGCTGGACGAAGCGGCATTCGAGCGCATCGACGCGATGCAGTGTCACGTCGTTCATGCCTCGATCGTCCCTTCGCTAACGCGGATCGCTTGTCCGCCGACGGTCGCGCGGATCAGCGCGCCCCCCTCAATCTCCATGCCGAGCGTGATGATAGACGGCCGGCCCATCTCGAAACCCTGTTCAATGCGCAGCACATGTGCACCGTCACCCGGTTTCTCGAAATGCAGCGCAACACCCGCGAACGCCGCTGCAGCCGAGCCAGTCGCGGGGTCTTCGGCCATGCCGAGGCTGGCACCGAACATACGCGCGTGCACGCTGCTCTCCGGCTGCACTGTCTCGCGCGAATAGAGCCACGCGCCGCGCCCCGCGCCGATTGCCTCAGCCAATCCTGCTCCACGCGATGCGCGCGCCATCGCATCGAGGCTCGCGACCGGCACGAAACAGAAGGGGGTGCCTGCCGACCACATGCCGGGCGCGTGGCCGTCGAAGCCGATCTCGTCCGGTCGCAGCCCAATCGCCGTCGCGAGCTTTTCGCGCGCGACATCCCCGAGATATTCGGGGCTTTTCGGCACGACAAACGATGCGAAAGATGCGCCGGTGCGCGCGAGCCGCACGGTGCATCGTACTGGACCGACCTCTTCCTCGATGACGACGTCGAGGTCTCGCCCGACCATTTCTGGCGCGCGAAGTTGCGCGATGAGGATCGCTGTGCCGATCGTCGGATGGCCGGCGAAGGGTAGCTCGGCCACCGGCGTGAAGATGCGCGCGCGAAGCGTGTTGACGGGATCGCGCGCGTCGAGCGCGAACACCGTCTCCGACAGGTTGAATTCGCCTGCGATCGCCTGCATGCGGGACGTATCGAGCCCGTCGCAATCGAGAACGACGGCCAGCGGATTGCCGGCGAGCCGCGTATCCGTGAAAACGTCGAGCGTATGGAATCGGCGCTTCATGCTGTGCGGGTCTAGCCGATTTCGTGAAAAGAGGGAGGGGATGCATGCGGGCCATCGAGGGACTGGCGCATCTGACTGTGGCGGTCGACGATCTCGACCGCGCAGAGGACGATTATGCGGCGCTGCTTGATCTGTCGCCCGCATCCGGCCTGGACGAAGCCGGACAGGACATCCGCACATTCCAGACCGGAAATATCGCGCTGCGTCTGCGCGCCGCCCGCCGCGGCGAGACGCCGGGCCTCGCCGGCATGGCGTTTCGCGTCGCCGATGTTGCTCGAGCCGGCGAGACGCTGACGCGCTGCGGTGTCGCCGTCACGGATGGCGTGCTCGACCCGACCGCGACAAACGGCATTCTGATGAAGCTGATCGACGCGCCTGCGCCGAACGATTCTGCTGACGGCATCTCGCTCGACCATGTCGTGATCCGCACGCCAGCGCCGGAGCGCGCTATCGCGCTCTACGGCGGGCGCCTCGGTCTCGACATGCGGCTCGATCGCAGCAATCCCGCATGGAATGCGCGGCTGATGTTTTTCCGCTGCGACGACCTCGTGGTCGAGATCGCGCATGTGCTTTCCGCGGGCGTTTCCGATGCGCCCGACACGTTCGGCGGTCTGTCGTGGCGGATGCCGGATATCGACGCCACACATGCGCGGCTGTCGAAGCATTTCGAACTGTCGGAAATTCGCACGGGTCGCCGGCCGGGGAGCCGCGTCTGTACGGTGCGCAATCGCACCGCGGGTGTGCCGACGATCCTGTTGGGCGTGACGCCACGCGGCTAGGGCACGATGGTCACAATCCAATCCGTCATTGCGAGGAGCAGCGAAGCCGCGACGCGGCAATCTATCCTTGGATATTGATCAAGATGCGGAGATGGATTGCTTCGCTGCGCTCGCAATGACGGCGTAGCGGACTCGTCTTCTGTTGCGCTAGAGGCGCACCGCCTCGAACCGTTGCGACGGCGCGACGAATTCGTTCTGCGCTTCGACGAGCAGCAATTCGCGTGATCCCGCCTCCGCCGTGCGACGCAATAGCCCGAAGATAGTCGCCGCAGCCGCTTCCAGCGCGCGTGGCGGCGACTGCAATGTCATCTGATGCACAAGGAACAGTGCTGCGATGGCATCGCCGGCGCCATTGATTGCGAGCGGAAGTCTTGGCGTGCGCAGGCGCCACACATTCGAGCTATCCGACACTGCCATGTCGATGGCATCGGCGGGCGTATCGCCGATTGCGAGCGACGTGACGAGCGCGATCTTCGGGCCTCGGTGATGCAGGGAGGAGAGTGCTGCGCGAAGACCACTCGCATCGCTCACGCTTTGGCCGGCGAGCAGCTCTAGCTCGAAATGGTTCGGCGTCACGATATCGGCGACCGTTAAAGCACTACGCGAAAAGAAATCGCTCACGCCCGGCCGCACGAAGACACCGGTATCGACGTCGCCGATTACGGGATCGCAGCAATAAATCGCACGAGGATTCGCGGCCTTCACCAGCCTCACCGCGCGAAGGATTGCCGCGCCCGTGTCAAGCGCACCGACATAGCCGGAAAGGACCGCGTCACAGCGCGCGAGCGCACCTCGCTCCGCGATTCCCTCAACGCAGGCGTCGATCAGGTCAGCGGGAAAAACCTCGCCACGGCACGCACCATAACCGGTATGGTTCGAGAACTGCACGGTATGAATCGGCCAGACCTCGTGGCCGAGCCGTTGCAGCGGAAAGACGGCGGCAGCATTGCCGACGTGGCCATAGGCGACATGCGACTGGATGGAGAGAATGTTCACGCACAAGCAATATCACAGGGGCGGTGCGTGACCGTCTATATCGATGCCGACGCCTGCCCGGTGAAGGACGAAGTGTACAAGGTCGCTGGCCGCTATGGCGCAAAGGTCTGCGTCGTCGCGAACGGCTTCATGGTCGTGCCGAAAACGGACTGGATCGAACGCGTCATCGTGCCGGCGGGACCGGATGTCGCCGACGATTGGATCGCGGAGCGCGCAGGTGCCGGCGATGTTGTCATTACTTCGGACATGCCGCTTGCGGGGCGTTGCGTTGGGGCTGGCGCTGCGGTTCTCGCGTCGGACGGCAAGGCCTGGACGCGCGAGAACATCGGTGCGGCGCTCGCGACGCGCAATCTCATGACCGACTTGCGCTCCGCCGGCATGGACACGCGCGGTCCGAAACCATTTACGGCGCGGGATCGGTCGGCATTCCTGAGCGCGCTCGATCTCGCGTTGGGGCGGATCGCTCGCGCGAAGTCCTGACTACTCCGCCGCCTCCGCAAACGCTTTTGGCGACTCCCACTTGAGAACGGGCGAACGCGCGGCCTTTGTCTCGTCGAGGCGCGCGCGCGGCGCAAAACGCGGTGCGGCATGGAAACTCTCCGTATCGCCACGCAGCGCACGCAATGCGAGATCGCGCATCGCCATCACGAACAAATCCAGCGACGCGCGTGATTCCGTTTCCGTCGGCTCGATGAGAATGGCACCCTTCACGACGAGCGGGAAATAGACCGTCATCGGATGGAAACCTTCATCGATCAGCGCCTTGGCGAGATCGAGTGTCGTGACGCCGGTGCCCTTCAGCCATGTCTCGTCGAACAAGACCTCGTGCATGCAGGGCTTGTCGCCGAACGGCTGCGAAAGCAGATCGGACAAGCAAGCACGCACGTAGTTGGCGTTGAGGACAGCATCTTCCGAGGCCTTCCGCAGACCATCGGACCCGTGCGACATCATGTGCGAGAGCGCGCGCACGTACATGCCCATCTGGCCGTGGAACGCCGTGATGCGGCCGAAGGCTTCCGTACCCTCCGCCTCTTCGACGAGGCGCAAAGCCTCGCCGTCTTTCGCGACGAAGGGCACTGGCGCGTAGGCCGCGAGTCGCTCCGACAGGACGACCGGCCCTGCTCCCGGTCCGCCGCCGCCGTGTGGCGTCGAGAAGGTCTTGTGCAGGTTGATGTGCATGGCATCGATGCCGAGCGCGCCAGGCTTCACCTTGCCGACGATGGCGTTGAAATTCGCGCCATCGCAGTAGAAATAGGCGCCGGCCTCATGCACGAGTTGCGCGATCTCGACGATCTCGCGCTCGAAGAGCCCGCAGGTGTTCGGATTCGTCAGCATGATCGCGGCGACATCCGGCCCGAGCGCGGCCTTCACCGCGTCGGGATGCACGGTGCCATCCTCACCCGCCGGCACGGTACGAACCTTCATGCCGATCAGCGCGGCGGTGGCGGGGTTGGTGCCATGCGCGCTGTCAGGCACGAGCACGACGTTGCGCGTGCTCCCCTCGCCACGTGCGGTTATCGCGGCCTTGATCGCCATCATGCCGCACATCTCACCATGCGCGCCGGCCTTCGGCGACAAGGCCACAGCCTGCATGCCAGTGAGTTCGAGTAGCCAGTGCGAAAGCGTCTGCATCAGCGCGAGCGCGCCTTGCACCGTCGACTGCGGCTGCAAGGGATGAATGTCGCCGATGCCGGGAAGCCGCGCGAGCTTCTCGTTGAGCCGCGGATTGTGCTTCATCGTACAGGAGCCGAGCGGAAAGATGCCGGCGTCGATGGAGTAATTCTTGCGCGACAGGCGCACGTAGTGGCGCACAGTTTCCGGCTCCGAGAGCCCGACGAGCGCGACGGGCCTGGCGCGCTCATGTGCGCCGAGGCGCGACGTAAAACCCCGCGGGGCGTCGATATCGACGCCGACAGCCTCCATATGCCCGATGTCGAAGAGCAAGGGCTCTTCGAGTTCGAGCGCGCGATTGCCGGTGAAGGTCTCTCGCGGCGCGCGGATCGTCTTGGGCTGCGTCTCGCGCCCCTGATCGTTCAACATCGATCCGCTCCTCAATGCGCCGCGAGCGCGGCTTCGAGCGCGCCGGCTAGAGCCACGCGATCCTCGTCACTGTTCACTTCGGTGCTGGCGACGAGCAGCAGATCGTCGAGCCCAGCCTTAGGCAGCAGCCGCGACACCGGCACGCCGCCGAGGACATGGCGTTGCGCCATTCGCTCCACGACCTGCGCCGCATCGCCCTTCACGCGCAACGTGAACTCGTTGAAGAAGCCCTTGTTGAGCACTTCGACGCCGGGCACCCGCGTCAGCATATCGGCCAACGCGACGGCATTCGCATGATTGACGCGTGCAAGCCTATGCAGCCCGGCACCGCCCAGCAACGTCGTGTGGATGGAGAACGCGAGCGCGCAGAGGCCCGAATTCGTGCAGATGTTCGACGTCGCCTTTTCGCGGCGGATGTGCTGCTCGCGCGTCGAGAGTGTCAGAACGAAACCGTTGCGACCCGCAGCATCGACGGTACGGCCGGCGACGCGGCCTGGCATCTGCCGTAGAAATTTTTCGCGCGTGGCGAAGAGCCCGACGTAGGGGCCGCCGAACGACAAAGCGTTACCGATCGACTGGCCTTCGCCGACAGCGATATCGGCGCCCATCTCGCCCGGCGAGCGAAGCAGGCCGAGCGACACGGCCTCGGTGAATACTGCGATCAGCAAGGCGCCTTCGCGATGACAGGCGGCGGCAATGCTCAAGAGATCGCGCAGATTTCCGAACACGTCCGGCGTCTGCACGACGACGCAAGAGGTTTCCTTGTCGATCGATGCAATGACGTCTTCGGTCGCATCGACATCGGGCGGCAGACTGACGACCTCGTCTTCCGCCATCGCAGACAGCGTTCGCACGACTTCGGCATAATGCGGATGCAAACCGCCGGAGAGCACGGCCTTCCGGCGCTTCGTCAGGCGGTGCGCCATCAGCACCGCTTCCGCACAGCCCGTCGAGCCGTCGTACATCGAGGCGTTCGCGACCTCCATCCCGGTCAGCGCCGCGACCTGCGTCTGGAATTCGAACAAGACCTGCAGCGTGCCCTGCGCGATCTCGGGCTGGTAGGGCGTGTAGCTCGTAAGAAACTCCGAGCGCTGGATCAGATGATCGACGGAGGCCGGCACGTGGTGCTTGTAAGCACCGGCACCGACAAAAAACGGTACGCTGCCAGCAGCGATGTTGCGCGCAGCCATCGCGGCGACCGTGCGCTCGACGCTCATCTCGGAGGCGCGGCGCGGCAGATCGACGAGGCCCTCGATCATCACGGCCTGCGGCACATCGGCGAAGAGTTCGTCGACGTGGGCGACGCCGATGCGCGCCAGCATGTCGGCGCGGTCCTGATCGGTATGGGGGAGGTAACGCATCGCGATCAATCCAGCGTCTTCAGAAATTCGGCGTATTGCGTCCCGTCCATCAGCGCATCGAGTTGCGCCGTGTCAGCAATCTTCAGTTTCAGAAACCAGCCCTTGCCCATCGCGTCCTCGTTGACGGTTCCGGGCGTGCCTTCGAGGTTGTCGTTGACCGCGATCACCTCGCCCGCGACCGGCGCATAGACTTCGCTCGCCGCCTTAACGCTCTCGACGACAGCGGCTTCGGCGCCCTGCTCCAAGCTCTTCCCGACATCCGGCAGTTCGACGAAGACGACGTCACCGAGCGCATTCTGCGCATGGTCCGTGATGCCGACTGTGCCAGTGTCGCCTTCGACGGAAATATATTCGTGGTCCTTGGTGAAACGGACGGTCGGCATCGGAAATCTCTCTCTCAGGTCGGCCGGAAATAGCGGTGCGGAACGAAGGGCATTTTGGTGACGGTCGCGGGCACAGGCTTGCCGCGCACAAGCACATGCAAATTCGTGCCCGCTTTGGCGTGATCGGGATGGACGTAGCCCATCGCGATTGGGCGATTGAGGCTCGGCGAATGGCCACCGGACGTGACTTGCCCCAGCGGCGCGCCGTCGATGCTCGCGATCTCGGCACCCTCGCGCGCGACGGCACGACCTTCGAGCAGCAGGCCGACGCGGCGGCGATCCGGCCCATGTGCGAGCGCGAGACGTACGCGGTCGGCGCCGGGGAAGCCGCCTTCCTCGCGACGCCGCTTGCCGATCGACCATGCGAGGCCCGCAGCGATGGGGTCGGTCGTCGTGTCGATGTCGTGGCCGTAAAGACAAAGCCCGGCTTCAAGCCGCAGCGAATCGCGCGCGCCGAGCCCGATCGGCAGTACATCGGGGTCATCGAGGAGTTTTACGGCGAAGGCTGCGCCGGCTGTGGCGGGTAGCGAAATCTCAAAACCGTCCTCACCGGTGTAGCCGGAGCGAGACACGAAGATCGCGCCGCCATCGTCGTCGTCAGAATGTACTTGCGCAAAGGACATGAAAGGAATCGGCGTCACGGAGGGCCAGCGTTTCGCCAGAACGCCGACGGCCGCGGGCCCTTGAAGCGCAAGCAGCGTACGGTCCATCAAAGCGACGAGCGTGCAGTCTTTCAGCGCGCTGCCGATCAACGCAAAGTCATGCGCTTTTCGCGCTGCGTTCACGACGAGGAACAGATGGTCAACATCGCCATCCGATGGCGCGCGGCGTGTCACCATCAGATCGTCGAGAATGTTGCCGTCTGCATCGAGCAGTTGCGTGTAACGAACCTGCCCGACGCCGAGGCTCACGATATCCGCCGGCACAAGCGTCTCGAGTCGCGCTGCCGCATTCGGGCCGTCGAGAAAAGCCTGCCCCATATGCGAGACGTCGAACAGCCCCGCTTTCGTGCGTGTGTGCAAATGCTCGGCGACGATGCCAGCCTTGTACTGGATCGGCATGTCGTAGCCGGCGAAGGGCGCCATGCGCGCGCCGAAACGCAAATGCAGCCCGTGCAGCGGCGTGTGCCGTAACGCTTCGCCTGAAACTTCCGTTGCCAACCCACACTCCCGGACCCGAACGCGCAGCGCGCCGACAATGTCGGCTGGCGCGCCCCCTCTGTCCGGTGACCTGAGAGATTTCCCCGGCAAAAGCCGGGCTACGCCCTTCGGTGGATGCGCGAACGCATCGCTTTCCAGAGTGTCGTCCCGTCGCGGTCCGTTTGCCTGAGCGTTTCCGGGGCGGTTGCGCCTTCGGCGCCGGCAAGGACCGAAATCCCGGCCGGACTCTCCCGCGGGGGAGCATGTGACGCCTTATGGTGCACCGCCGCGAAAGGCTAAGTCAATGAACCTTGATCATCCAGCGTTGGACCGCGGCAAGCGGTCGCCGCCGACAGTTTGGAACGAGTTGCAGGTACGAGCCATTGCCTCCCTGACGACTCCGATGGGACCACGTCAGGAGAATTCCTTGCCTAAAATTGATCCCGGCCTTGCCGTTACGCGACGGGCCGCGCTTGCGGGCGGTGCTGCTGCAGCAGCTGCGACCAGCCTTGCACCGACTTGCGCGCATGCGCAGCAGCCTAATTCACTTCAAAGTCTTGGGCCGGCGATGCCCGTGCAGTTCACCGTCAATGGGCAACCTCAGTCCCTGTCCCTCGACACGCGCGTAACACTGCTCGACGCGCTACGCGAACATCTGCATCTCACCGGCACGAAAAAGGGTTGCGATCACGGCCAGTGCGGTGCCTGCACCGTCATTGTCGATGGGCGGCGCATCAACTCGTGTCTTACGCTTGCCGTGATGCACGAAGGCGCGCAGGTAACGACGATCGAAGGTCTCGGCACGCCGCGCAACCTGCATGCGATGCAGGCAGCCTTCATCAAACATGACGGCTATCAGTGCGGCTATTGCACGCCGGGCCAAATTTGCTCCGCTGTCGCCGTGCTCGACGAGATCAAGGCGGGCCTGCCGAGCCACGTAACCGCCGACCTTAACGTGATGCCGCAACTGACCGAAGTGGAACTGCGCGAGCGCATGAGCGGCAACATCTGCCGTTGCGGCGCCTATTCGAACATCGTCGAAGCGATGACTGAAGTCGCCGGGAGGGCAGGATGAGACCCTTCACCTACGAGCGTGTGACGACTCCTGCCGCAGCTGCCGCCGCCGTTGCCAACAAACCTGGCGCCAAATTCATCGCTGGCGGCACCAATCTTCTTGATCTGATGAAGCTCGAGATCGAGACACCGACGCATCTCGTCGACGTCAATGGTCTGAAGCTCGATACGATCGAGGCTACGCCGGAAGGCGGTCTGCGAATCGGCGCGCTTGTTCGCAACACCGATCTCGCGGCGGACACGCGCGTGCGGCGTGACTATGCGCTGCTCTCGCGGGCTCTGCTTGCAGGTGCATCAGGCCAGCTACGCAACAAGGCGACAACAGCCGGCAATCTGCTCCAACGGACGCGGTGCCCGTATTTTTATGACCCGGGCCAGCCCTGCAACAAACGCGCGCCCGGCACCGGATGTTCGGCGATTGACGGCATCAGCCGACAGCTGGGCTTCATCGGCACGAGCAGCGCCTGCATCGCCACGCATCCCTCGGATATGGCGGTGGCGATGCGCGCGCTCGATGCGACGGTCGAGACGGTAAAGTCGGATGCGACGACGCGCAGCATTCCGATTGTCGATTTCCATCGGCTACCGGGCGACACGCCACATATTGAAAATGCGTTGCAGCCGGGTGAGCTCATTACATCCGTGACGCTGCCGAAACCTGTCGGTGGCGCGCATGTTTATCGCAAGGTGCGCGACCGCGCGTCCTACGCCTTTGCGCTAATCTCGGTCGGCGCCATCGTGCAAAAGGACGGCACGGCCCGCGTCGCTGTTGGCGGCGTCGCGCCGAAACCCTGGCGTGTCGAGGCGGCCGAAGGCGAATTAAAGCGCGGCGCACGAAACGCTGCGGCTGCGTTGATGGACGGCGCGCGACCGACCGAGCACAACAAGTTCAAACTGCCGCTCGTCGCGCGCACGCTCGGTGCCGTGTTGACGGAAGCGAAGGGCTGACGCGATGAGATTCGACACCCCCGCCACCACCAATCCAATCGACCAGCTCAAAGTCGTCGGCCGCGCGACGGATCGCATCGACGGACCGCTGAAGACGACCGGCACGGCGCGCTACGCCTATGAGCATCATGCTGTCGTTGCCAACCAGGCCTATGGCTATGTCGTCGGCGCCACGATCGGCAAAGGTCGTATCGCATCGATGGACCTCGCCGCGGCAAAAAGCGCGCCGGGCGTGCTCGCGATCGTGACGGCAGAGAATGCCGGCAAGCTCGGGAAGGGCACCTACAACGTCGCAAAACTGCTCGGCGGCCCCGAGGTCGATCATTATCATCAGGCCATAGCAGTCGTTGTGGCCGAGACGTTCGAACAAGCGCGGGCGGCTGCGCAACTTGTACGCGTGACATATGCAGCGACCGAAGGTCGTTTTGACCTCGCCGCTTCGATGCCCACCGCGGAGAAACCGAAGCCGACGGAACGCGAACCATCCGACACATCCGTCGGAGATTTCGACGCGGCCTTTGCCGCCGCCCCCGTAAAACTCGACGAGACTTACGAAACGCCGGATCAGGCGCATGCGATGATGGAGCCACCCGCATCGCTGGCCGTATGGGATGGCGACAGACTGCTTCTGTGGACGTCGAACCAGATGATCGCTTGGGGAGCCGGCGACGTTGCCAAGACATTGGGCCTGTCGAAAGACAAAGTACGACTGATGTCGCCATTCGTCGGCGGCGGCTTTGGCGGCAAGCTTTTTGTGCGCGCCGACGCAATACTTGCGGCACTTGGTGCTCGCGAAGCAGGTCGACCCGTAAAAGTGGCGTTGCAGCGTCCGTTGATTTTCAACAACGCAACACATCGTCCGGCGACGATCCAGCGTATTCGCATTGGCGCGACGCCGGATGGAATAATCACCTCCATCGGACACAACACCTTCTCCGGCAACCTCGCTGGTGGAAAGCCGGAAACTGCTGCGAACCAGACGCGACTGCTGTATGCTGGCGCGCATCGCATGACGGCAACACGGTTGTCGCAACTCGATCTGCCCGAAGGCAACGCTATGCGTGCGCCGGGCGAAGCGCCAGGCATGATGGCGCTGGAGATCGCGATGGACGAGATGGCCGAAAAGCTTCGGCTCGACCCCATCGTGTTTCGCACGAAGAACGAGACCGCCGTCGATCCCGAGAAGCCGCAGCGGCCGTTCTCGCAGCGGCAACTTCTCGAATGCTACCGCATCGGTGCGGAAAAGTTCGGTTGGGACCGGCGTAACGCGAAGCCCGGCCAGGTTCGCGATGGCCGCTGGCTTGTCGGGCTTGGCATGGCCGCCGGCTTCCGCAATAACTTGCTTGTTAAGTCCGCCGCGCGCGTTCGTCTCGACAAAACGGGTCTTGTCACCGTCGAAACCGACATGACGGATATCGGCACGGGCAGCTACACGATCATCGCGCAGACCGCCGCCGAGATGATGGGCTTGCCGCTTGATCGCATTGCCGTGGCGCTCGGCGATTCCACATTCCCCGTGTCGGCCGGCTCCGGCGGACAGTTCGGCGCCAATAATTCGACGTCCGGCGTCTATGCCGCCTGCATGAAGCTGCGTGAGGCTGTTGCATCGAAGCTTGGTTTTAATTCCGGCGACATCGAATTTACGGATGGCGTTGTGCGTGCCGGCAATCGCAGTGTACCATTGGCCGAAGCGGCGGCGGCTGGCGATCTGACGGGCGAAGACGCCATCGAATACGGCGACCTCGCGAAGCAATATCAGCAGTCCACCTTCGCGTCGCATTTCGTGGAGGTCGCTGTCGACGAGGCGACAGCCGAAATTCGCATTCGCCGCATGCTTGCGGTCTGTGCGGCCGGTCGAATTTTGAATCCAAAGACGGCGCGCAGCCAGGTCATCGGAGCGATGACGATGGGCGTTGGCGCAGCGTTGATGGAGGAGCTTGCGGTCGACACGAAGCGTGGCTTCTTCGTCAATCACGATCTCGCCGGCTACGAAGTGCCGGTGCATGCGGATATTCCGCATCAGGACGTCGTCTTCCTCGACGAGGCTGATCCGATATCGTCGCCGATGAAGGCAAAAGGTGTTGGCGAACTCGGCATCTGTGGCGTGGCTGCGGCGGTCGCGAATGCCGTCTACAATGCGACTGGTGTGCGTGTGCGCGACTACCCCGTCACGCTCGACAAGTTGCTCGAGCGCATGCCTGACGCGGCGTGAACCGCGTCAGTCGGCGCTTTCCGCCAATACCTCTTCGAGCTTATCGCGGTTCGCGCCAAGCCAAAGCATGCCGACGACAAGCGGCACGCTACGCCAGGTGTCCTTCGCCGTGAGATCCAGTGCGGCACCGATCGGCGCGAGGAACGGTTTGATGATCTCGCCTTCTTCTTCGTGGCCGGCGAGTTCGGGGAGGTCGCGAGAGTCCACCTCCGCCACAAACAAGTTCATCAATTCGTCCGAGAAGGCGCCGGCGGGGATGAAGGTCAGCACCTTCGCAAGCCGCTTCGGCGTGAGCCCGATCTCCTCCTGACATTCGCGGATCGCAGCGGCGCGCGCGCCTTCGTCACCATCGATACGACCAGCGACGATCTCGACGAGTTCGCCACGGCCAGTCGCGAGATGCGCGGCGATACGGAACTGGCGGATCAGCACCACCGCCTGTTTTGTAAGATCGACTACGAGGACACCCACGACCTCACCGCAGCGCAGAACCTCGCGCTCGAATGACACCGGCTTGCCGTCGGGTCCTTCGATCGAGAAATGCAGACGTTCGTACGGACGATAAGCATCGCTGATCGTGTCGGTCGAATGAAGATCGACCGAAACCGCCTCATCGCCGGCGATCGGTGTCACAGCTTCAGCTTCCCGCGCCATACCAAAATTTTACCTGTCCGCGCCGTTCACTTAAATCTATCGCGGCGAGCACCAAGACGATGCACGTAAAACCGCCGCATGTCTTCATAGCCAGTTGGAACGATTGCGGTGTGCTTCGCTTTTGCTGAGCGTCTGCGGGCCGATATCGCACATCAATCGAGGTAGTAGAATGGCATTCGATTCAAACGAAGCAGAGCTTCATTTCAACGGTAAGTGGGCGGTCGACGCGCTGCTTTTGATGGAATTCGGCGACTGGTACATTGGCATCACCTCGCCATCCACGGGCAAGATCCATGCGATCATGCCTGACCCGACAGGTAGCGGACACATACGCCTTGGCGGTACCGGAAAACTCACGGTCACCAATACCGAAACGGCAATGGTCGAGCATTTCGAAGCCAACGACCTCGTTGTCTTCCAGGCGACGAGCGGCCATCCGAAAGCACCAGATGCGCCTGCTTGATCGGGCTGCGTTCAGTGCAACAGGTGCAGGATTGGCCCGAAATTGACGTAGGCGCCGACCAGCACGACCGCGCCAATCGCGCCGAGCGCCATCGATCCGAACGCAAAAGCCATGATCGATGACAGCAGCGAGACGGACGCGAGCACGATCCCAAGTTGCAGGATGAGCGAGGCGACCTCATAGGCGTGGTATTTCTCGAACGCCTCGTCGCGGCGATGCTCTGTGTCTTTGGCTTTCGCCATCAGCTCCTTGCGGCCTTCGTTCTTGTCGGGCTCGCTCTCCCAGCGGTCAATCGTCGCTTGCCACTGCGAGAACTGCTTCTGCGCTTCGGGGCTTGGGGTCGGGTTTGCAAGTCGCGCGCCTTCCAGCGCCGTGCGCACACCGGTCTGGCGAACCGTTTTCGCCTGATAGAAATTCCACGTGTCGCTGGCTTCGATATTCAGCACCAGCCCCTTTGTCTGCGCCGATTTGCCGAGCATCTCCGACACGGCAAGCATCAGCGCCAGCACCGAGATGAGCAGGCCAATCAGCTTCGCGTGGCTCGTGCCGTGGTGCGCCGCATCGTGCGTCGCCTCGTGTGCAACTTCGTGGATAGCTTCGGACACCAGTTTCCTCCCCGCGCGACAGACATGCCGCGGCTGCTCCTAGCAGAAAATGCGACGATTACGACGCCGCTGCGAATTCCGTGCGAATGGCCTGCGAATGTTGCCCGATACCAGGCACCGGGCCGAATTGCGGCGCCATGCCGTCGCGCGTCGCCGGCGGCGCAATGATGGAGGCCGGACCGTTCGGTGTCGCGACGGTCACGCGGCGCAAGGCGGGATGGGCGGGCAGATCGGCGACTTCGTTGATGAAGCCATAGGCCGTGCCGGCCTCGCCTAGCCGCAGCGCGACTTCCTTCCGCGAAAATCCCGCAAAGATGCGCGCAATCAGAGCGTCCATTTCGGTGCGATTGGCAACGCGCGCGGAATTCGTATCGTAGCCGGGTTTCGACGGCAGGTCCGGCTGGTCGAGCACGACACGACAGAAATTCGCCCATTCGCGCTCGTTCTGGATGCTGATGAGGATGGATGAGCCATCGGCGAGCGCGAACGCGCCATAGGGTGCGACGCTCGGATGCGCGAGGCCGAGGCGTTTCGGTGCGTTGCCGGTGCCTTCGTAATAAAGCAGCGGCACATTCATCCAGTCGGCCATGCCCGAAAACAGGCTTGTCTCGATTGCCGCGCCGATGCCGGTGCGTTCGCGCGCGAATAGCGCTTCGAGGATGGCGGCATGGGCCGCCATGCCGCACGCGATATCGCAGGCCGACACACCGACACGGCCCGGGCCTGCGGGATGGCCGGTGATCGCGGCGAGACCACTCTCGGCCTGCACGAGCAGGTCGTAGGCCTTCATGTCGGTATAGGCATTACCGGAGCCGTAGCCGCTGATGTCGACCGTGATGAGCCGCGGATATTTTTCACGCAGCGCGTCCGTGCCGAGGCCGGCGCGCGCGGCCGCACCCGGCGCCAGATTTTGGATAAAGACATCGGCCCTCGCGAGCAGGCGATGCAGCAGCGCGGCGTCGTCCGGCTTCTTGATATCGGCGACGAGACTTTCCTTGCCGCGATTGAGCCAGACGAAATAGCTGGAAAGCCCGTTGACGGACTTGTCGTAGCCGCGTGCGAAATCGCCTTCCGCGCGCTCGATCTTGATGACACGCGCGCCGGCGTCGGCCAGCCGCGACGAGCAATAGGGCGCGGCAACCGCCTGTTCCAACGCGACGACGAGCATGCCCGACAGTGGCTTCGAGAACTCAGACATGGCGGCCGGTTTTGCTCACGGTTTTGGCCTCGACGCTCCGTAATGTGCGGAGATGACGATGGCGCAACGGCAGCGTCAAGCTGGCTTTGCGGAGCATGCGACGGTCGCAAGATCGCCGCCCGCGCACTATCTGCAGAACGTCCCCTTCCCGCCTGTCACGAGTCTTTTGCCGCATGTTCGACTGGCTCGAGCGTCGGATCGATCCGTTCGCTCCGTTCGACGACACGGAAACGCCGCCCTCCACGGTCGGTCGCTTCATTTGGCACTACCTCACACCGATCCGCCCGTGGCTCGGCGTGCTGTTCGTCAGTTCCTTCGCCACGGGCGTGGTGGAATCTTCGCTCTATCTCATCATGGGATGGTTCGTAGATTTGCTGGCGCACTCGACGCCTGCGCGGCTAGTGCTCGACCACGGCCCGGCGCTACTCTCCGTCGCCGCGCTCATCCTGGTGCTCCGGCCGCTGCTCCACACCTGCAACGAGGTAATCTCGAACCAGATCATCGTGCCGCAGACGACGAACCTCGTCCGCTGGCGCACGCATCTCTACACGCTCGGCCACAGTCTCGGCTATTTCCAGCGCGACTTCGCGGGCCGGCTTTCGAACCGCGTGACGCAGGTCGGTCCGGCGATCCGCGAAATCGCCGTGACGTTGATCGACACGCTGCTTTACGTTGCGATTTTTGCGGTGACGGCGCTCGGCATGTTCGGCCGCATCAGCCTGTTGCTCGCGCTGCCGATGGCGCTCTGGATCGTCGCCTACGTGGTTCTGCTGCGTTTCTTCGTGCCGCGCGCGCAGGCCCGCTCGCTCGTCAGTGCCGAAGCGCGGTCCGCGACAGTCGGGCGCATCGTCGACAGCTATACGAACATCCTCTCCGTCAAGCTTTTCGCGCGCATCGCCGAGGAGCGCTCCGCCGTGCGCGATGCGCTTGCCGACTGGACACGCGCCTTCCTCAATTCGTTCCGCCTCATCACGACCGTGACGAGCATTCTATCTGTCATGAATTCGATGCTGCTGGTCTCGACCGGTGCACTCGCCGCCATGCTTTGGTCACGCGGCGCGATGACCAGCGGCGAGACGGCGGCCGGACTGGCCCTCGTAATGCGCGTGATGGCGATGTCGGGCTGGGTCATGCAGACCATCCGCGGTGTGTTCGAGAACATCGGCGTCATCCAGGAAAGCATGACCACTATCGCGCGGCCCCACATGGTCGTTGATGCGCCGGATGCGAAGCCGCTTTTGGTGACGCGTGGCGCAATCCGCTTCGAGCATGTCGGCTTCCATTACGAGCGCGAAGACGGCGTCATCCCGGATCTTTCGTTCTTAATCGCGGCCGGCGAAAAAGTCGGCATCGTCGGCCCGAGCGGCGCCGGCAAGACGACGATCGCATCGCTGCTGCTGCGCCTGCACGATCTGGAGAAAGGGCGCATTCTGATTGACGACCAGGACATCGCCGGCGTGACGCAGGACTCGCTTCGCCGGCAAATAGCAGCGGTGACGCAGGACACGTCGCTTCTGCACCGCTCGATCCGCGAAAACATCGCTTACGGCCGGCCCGATGCCTCCGCCGCCGAGATCGAGCGTGCCGCACGCCTCGCGCAGACGCACGACTTCATTCTCGCGCAGGAAGACCATAAGGGGCGGCGTGGCTACGAGGCGCATGTCGGCGAACGCGGCGTGAAACTGTCCGGCGGGCAGCGGCAGCGCATCGCAATCGCCCGCGTGCTGTTGAAAGATGCGCCGATCCTCGTGCTGGACGAGGCAACCTCGGCCCTCGATTCCGAGATCGAAGCGGCGATCCAGGATGCGCTCGCGACGCTCATCGAAGGCAAAACTGTCATCGCAATCGCGCACCGCTTGTCTACGATTGCGGCGCTCGACCGGCTGATCGTTCTCGACAAAGGCCGCATCGTCGAAGAGGGAACGCATGCGCAGCTTCTCGGCATAGGTGGGCTCTACGCGCGCCTCTGGCGCCGTCAATCAGGCGGCTTTCTGGGGTCGGACGCGGTCGGCATTGCGGCGCAATGACGGTCCGCTCGTATCCACGATTGAGGACATGCCGATCCAGAGGGAGTTTCAATCGAATCACGCGGCCCCTTGCCCGCGCGCGCAAATCGGTTCAAACCGCGCCATCGTTTCAAAAGGAATGATTCTTACGATGGCCAAGGCAACAAAAAAGACCCCGACCGAAAGCACGCTCACCCTGAAGGAAATCGGCGTTTCGCTCGCCGACCAGTTCGAGATGCCGAAGTCGCATGCGCTGCAGATCATGGCCGAGACGGTCACGATGATGCAGAAGCAGCTGAAGAAGGGCGGCAAGGTCCGCATCTCCGGCCTCGGCATCCTGCAGGTGAAGAAGACGGCGGCGCGCAAGGGCGTGAACCCGTCGACGGGCGAAGCGATGAAGATCAAGGCCGGCAAGCGCCTGAAGTTCAGCGCCGACCGCGGCTTTAAGGCGGCGCTCTAAGCATCGCGAACGTCGCGCCCTTATGCAGGGCGTAGCGGCCCTTTCGGCCAAATAAAAAGGGCTCCGGAGCGATTGCTTCGGAGCCCTTCTTTGTTGTTGGGACTGCGACATTAGACAATCAGAGCCGCCACAAAGAAAAAGCCCCGAAGCTTTCGCTCCGAGGCTCTTGTCCGTGCTTCTGTCTGGAGGTCAGAAGGCGCGGATCATGCGGACCGCGCCGACGTACTGGCTCGTCGTGCCCTGGAAACCCGGGAGGCCAACGGTGCGGAGGATGAAGTCCGGCGCGAGGCCGAACTGCCGCACCGACATGTAGCGGGTGTAGGCGAATTCCGCACCGATGTCGAAGTTCTTGATCGGCGTCCACACGAGGTTGGTGCCGACGCGGATGTTGCGGAAGTTGTTGATGCCCGAGGTGAAGAGCGAGCCGCTGCCCGTCGTACCCGAGAACGGGTTGACCGGGTATTGCGACGCGTTCGAGTACGTCACCTGATAGTAACCGCCGAACACGCCGGAGCTGACCGTCGGGGTCCAGTAGTGCTTGTAGGCGCCTACGAAGGCAAAGCCACGCGACGTGTCGCAGCCACCCGTGTAGTTGAACACGCAGTCGACGTCCGTTCCGCTCGACCAGCCCGGACCGTTCGTCGAGCGTGCGACGCCGATGCCGTACGTGGCCGTGCCGTTGAGGCCACCGACGAACGCGATGTTGTTACCCTGCACGTAGCCGATCGCGCCGCGGGCGTAGGTCGCCTGCAACCAGAGTTTGTCGCCAGGAGCGACCATGTCCATGTTGAACTGGACACCGCCCTGAACGGCGAAGCCGATTTTGGAGGCCGAGACAACTGGCTGAGCGTAGGTCGTCTGCGCGGCGGTCGTCGGGGTCGCCGCCGTCGCCGGGTAGAGATGCGCCTGGATGTTATGGATCGCACCGGAGACCTGCACCGCACCCCAGGGCTGATCCCAGCGCACGTTTGCGACGATTTCCGGCATGACGACCCGGCCGACTGCAGCAGCAACACTGCCAGTCGCGCCGAACGCCGTGGCGGCGCCCGGCGCGATGCCGGACACGTTCCCGACGTTGATCACGCTGGCCACGGGTCCACGGCGGGAGACCGGGTCTTCCATCGAGGCCGTAATCGACCAGCCGCCGCCAGCCGTATAGGTGTAAGCCGCGGCCCACACGGTGGAGTTCGAACCCCAAAGACCGGCGTAGTTGATGGCGTCTGCGTAGAAGTCGAAGAACGACTGAACGCGACCGGCCGTGATACCGGCGAACTGGATGAAGCCCTTGTTCAGGAACACCAGTTCGCGTGCGAGCGTCGGACCGGCTGTGATGTTGAAAGCGCTGCCGCCGAGCGATGAGGCGAGCGAGCCCGTCTGGCCGTAGTTCGCGCTGGCGCCGAAGTTGGCGTCGAGACGGACGAACGAGCGGACCGTGCCGAAGGGCGACTGCGTACGCGCATCGAGTTCGATGCGGCCTGTTGCGGTGAAGCCGATAAAGTCGCGGCCGTTGTTCGACGCATAGGATGCAGCGCTGGGTAGGTAGCCGGCAAGGCCGCTCGCTGCGCCACCGAATGTCAACGCCGTGATCGGCGCACCGAACTGCGCGCGCATCTGATAGCGCGCCGAGTCCGGCTGTACGCCGAACTGTGCGAGGACGAAGCCACCGACGCGAAGGCAGGTGTCCGAACCCGGAATGTAGAAGAAACCCGCGCCGTAGGCGTCACAGACACGAACGTATTGAACAGGCGCAGCCTTCCGCGTGGGAAGATCGGCAGCCTGGGCCGCCGCGACCGATACGAGGCCGGCTGCAGCTCCGAGAAGAATACTTTTTACAAACGACATGGACTTGTCCCTCAACAAATCTGGGACAACTTCGCGACTGTCCCGAATGACAGATGCAACCTACGGGAGCGCATGTTTTCGATGAAATGCACACTGCCCTGCCCGTGAGCAGATCGCCGATTGCGTGGCTTTCGGAGAGATTTAAAAAGCAGCTAAATGCACTTTTTCAGTAGCTTATGTAAAACGTGTGCCGACGTGATGTTTCTCTGCAACAGACGTGAGCAACGGGTTACGGCATTGGCTCGGGCGAGCGTGACGATCTCTTCCAGGTGCTGCAAACGCCTTCGACACGATTGGTCGAGATACGATGGTTCCCAAACGAAAACGAGGCCCAGAGGGCCTCGTTTTCGTAACCGGCGCCGATGTGGCCGATGCCTGGAACCTAGACGTGTTCGCCGGCTGCGGCTGCCATCGCCGCTTCACGCTCGACCTCTTCGCGCGATCCTATGCCGTTGAAGAAGGCATTCAGGACGACGGCGACGATAGCCGCGAGCAGGATGCCCGACTCCAGCAGCGGATGGAGTTCGTGCCAAAGGTTCTTGAAGAAATTTGGCGCGACGAGGGGGATCATCCCGAAACCGACAGAAATCGCGACCACGAACAGATTGTATTTGTTGGTCGCGAAATTCACCGCCGTGAGAATGCGCGCGCCGGTTGCTGCGACCATGCCGAACATGACGAGACCTGCACCACCGAGCACCACTTGCGGCACAGCCTCCACGAGCGCTGCCATTTTCGGTAGCAGCCCAAGGATCAGCATGATGATGCCGCCTGCCGCCGTCACATATCTCGAGCGCACGCCGGTGACGCCGACCAGACCGACGTTCTGCGAGAACGACGTGTACGGAAACGTGTTGAAGATGCCGCCGAGGAAGGTGCCGACGCCGTCGGCGCGCAGACCCTTGGTGATGGCGTCCTGATCGATTTTCTTTCCGGTGAGCTCGCCAAGCGCCAGGAACATGCCGAGCGATTCGATCATCACCACGACCATTACGATGCACATCGTTACGATCGGTATGAGGTGAAACTGCGGAACGCCGAAGTGGAACGGCAATACGACGTCGAACCAGGGCGCCGTGGCGACCTTGTCGAAACTCATGCGGCCAAGCGCGGCGGCGACGATGGCGCCAGCAATGATGCCGAGCAGCACCGAAACGTTTGCAAGAAAGCCCTTGCCCCAGCGGATCAGCGCGAGAATCACGAGCAGCACGAAGAAAGCGATGCCGAGCCCTTCGAGCGATCCGTAATTGGGATTGGGCACCTGCACCATCTGCCCGCCGATGTTCTGCGTCAGCATGGGCAGGCCACCGCCCGCCCAGTTGATGCCGACGCGCATCAACGAAATGCCGATGACGAGAATGATCGTCCCGGTCACGACCGGCGGGAACAAGGCCAGTAGGCGGCTGACGAATGGTGCAACGATGACGCCGAAAATGCCGGCTGCAATGACCGACCCGAAAATGCCGAGAATGCCGATTTCCGGTTGAGATGCCATCGATAGCATCGGGCCGACGGATGCGAAGGTGACACCCATCATCACGGGCAGACGGATACCGACGCCCGGAAAGCCGATGCTCTGGACGAGCGTTGCAAGACCACAAGCAAAAAGGTCGGCGCTGATAAGGAAAGCGACATCCTGCGGCGAGAGCTTCAGCGCACGCCCGATGATTAGCGGGACGGCGACGGCGCCGGCATACATGACGAGCACATGCTGGAGCGCCAGCGGAATAAGCTGCGAGGCGGGCACCATCTCGTCGACGGCCGCTCCGTCATCCACTGACTTCGTCGGCTTGAAAGCGGCTTCGCTGCCGTCGACTGCTACGCTCATTGTCTGAACCTCCTACGCTATCGTGCGACGGTGCATTCGATCTGCCCGTGCGGCTCGTCCGTCGGCAGGAAGATCTGGTTGGCGAACTCGATCCCGAACGCTTTCAGGTTCATCGGGATGTAATGCTTGTTCGGGCAGGCCATGCTGATGTCGGCGATCTCCGGCACCGCTTTCAGCGCCGCCTCGCCCATCCGATACAGACTGTCCTGCACGCTTTTGCTGTAGGTGGTCATGAAGACATCGAGCGCGGTCTTCAGGACTTTCATATTCGCCGCGACGTAGTCGGCGGGCTTTCCGCTCCACGTCCACGCCACGTTCATGCTTGTGGAGGCGATGCGGTCGTCGGTCGGCGCCAGCGTCGTGTAATCGTCGTCGAAGAAATTGGCCCAGCCCGATTCCGTCGACTTCAGGAAGGTGAAGCCGTCGATGCCGGAGCGCATCGTGCTGCTCGCTCGGGTCGCCGACAGCTCGACCGTCGGCTTGCCATTTGGATCGAGGATGAAACCGTACGGATGCGGCGCTCCGTCGACAACATATCGCACCCATTTGGTTTCATGGGCCGTGATGTTGGTCTTTTCAACTTGCGGATACTTCTTGAAGAAGCGGTCTGCGATATGGCCGCAGAGTTTCTCGGTCGATGCGTCCAGAAATTCCGATGCGACGATGTTGACGAGGTTTTTTACAGTATCCGTGCAGAGCGACGTCGAATTGTCGGCATGGGTGTAAGCCCTTGCGAAGTCGCCTTCGACGACCGCCTTGAACAGGAGTTCGCGAACTTCGTGCCTGTCCGAGCCCCGCTTGACGCGCATCACGCGGACGCGGCCTTTTCCATATGTGTTCTTGATGAGCGCCATGTGCCTAACCCTTAACGAGGGTTAAGCAAGTGGTGTGCCGCTCTCGTGCCGCAAGGCGATCAGGGCAGGACGACGACCTTCGTACCGATGCGCACGCGCTGGTAGAGATCCTCGACATCGCGGTTCGTCATGCGAATGCAGCCCGAGGAAACTGCCGCGCCGATCGTGTCCGGCTCGTTCGAGCCGTGAATGCGATAAAGGCTCGACCCGAGATAAATCGCACGTGCGCCGAGCGGATTGTCGAGGCCGCCCGCCATGTGACGCGGCAGATCCGGACGGCGGCGCAGCATCTGCGGTGGCGGCGTCCAGCCCGGCCATTCCCGCTTGTTTGTCACCGTCTTTGTGCCGGACCAGGTGAACCCCTGCCGACCAACGCCGACGCCGTATTCAACTGCGGTGCCATCACCTTGCACGAAATACAGTCGACGTGCCGATGTCGACACCACGACGGTGCCCGGCGCGTATTTGCCGGTCCATTGCACCGTTCGCTTCGGGATGCCCGCCTCACGGAATATCGTGAGGAAGTCGGTGAGCGGGTTCGAATCGAACAACGCCGCGGCAGCGGGTTTTGGCGCGGCGCCGATAGCGGCGACAACAACAAGGGCGGCAAACAAACGTTTCATCGGCGCTCCAATGCAGAATACAGCCGACGTTAGCCTGCGGGTGCGGCACCGTCCAAGCTTAGCATTAGAAATGAAGACGATGCATCAACGGCGGCGCAGCGAAACGCCGAGATGATCCTCGATGAGCGCAAGATTTCGCAGGTTTGCCTTGAAGGCGACATCGAACAGATTGCCGAGGATGGGCACTGCGCCGCCAACAGCCTCGATCGCAACGTTTCGCAGCATTTTCGAAATTACGCGCGAAGGCACGCCGAGATGGCGCGCCTCGTTGACGATGTAGAGCGAGATCACCGCAAGCACGGCGTCGCCTGCCGCCGGCGTGAGTCCGATGACGCTATTGAGGCCGAAGCGAAACCGCGTGAACGGAATGGCGAAGGCGCCGTCTATCAGCCACGCTAGTCGGCGCAGGCGCTGCAGTCGTTTCGCCGGAGACGCGGAATGAGCGCCAACGCTGGATATGTCGAGTAGCATTGGCAGGTCTCGCATTCCCGTTTGTCTCCGTGAGATGGGTGCGCTTGTGCCCGAGGGCAACTTTCGAGATCACTGTAAACGGCCGGGAAGCTAATGTGCGAGGTGGCAGAAGTCGCAATAGAGCGGCGCTGTCAGACACCTAAAAGAAAACAACTGGCGCAATCCTCTGCTGTTGCAAAAAAGCAGCAGAATTAACGATTTCCGCAGAGTCGACCTACAGATCGCTTGCTAGCGGAGCCGGTTGTAATACATCTTATAGATGTAACTGATGAGGCGGCAGCGTCTCATTCTCGCGTCGAGGGAAGTATGCGAAAGATCGTTCTAGTTGTCGTCAGCATTATTGCTGGCGCAGGTCCTGTAGCGGCCCAAAACATGCGGCGCGTTGCACCGGCCCCCATCATGGTGCCGACCCCGGTTTTTACGTGGAGCGGCCTGTATGGCGGCGTCAACGTCGGCTATGGCTTCGGTGCCAATAGCGACGGCGTCTCTCAACAGCAACAGTATTACAATCTAAACTCGCTCGACGATCAAGGCATTGCCTACCGCGGCGTTCCGATTCGCAGTTCGAACAACCTCAAGGGTGTTATCGGCGGCGGTCAGATCGGCTTCAATTTTCAGATCACGCCGCTGGTCGTGTTCGGTGTCGAGGCCGATATTCAGGGTAGCCGTCTGCGCGCGTCTTCTGCCGGCAATCAGTTCACGTCGCAGCAGTTCTTCCCGCAGCCGTTCGGCGGAAATTACTTTCCGGTACTCTCCTCGGCGCGCGTTGCACAGGCGGTCGATTGGTACGGCACTATGCGCGGCCGTCTTGGTTTCACACCTTTCGCTCCCAACGTGCTGATATACGCTACAGCGGGATTGGCTTTCGGTACCGTCCGGCAGGGCTTCGGATACAACGTCGTATATCTGCCAAGCGCAGCCCTCGGCTTTGCGGGCGCATCGGTCGGTGGTGCGGGTTACGCAAGCTCGACCCGTGTCGGTTGGACGGGCGGTGCCGGCGTCGAGTGGGCACCCAGCGCAATGCCGAATTTGTCCTTCAAGATCGAGTATCTCTACACAGATCTAGGCTCGGGCGCGCTCTCTGCCATCGGCAACGGCGCACGTTTCGACGGACAGACGGGCCGCGTTGTCTCGGCCTCGTCTTCCTCGCCGTCCCGGTGGAACACGGTACGCGCCGGTATCAATTACCGCTTCAACTTAAGTGCATATCCCGGCGCCGCAGCTTTCTAACGCGGTAGATCCAGCATCTAGGAGCGCAACACGCTCCCCGATGCTTGATGGCGGAAGCGAGCGGATCGTCGACCATTCGTCACGAGATTAGAGATGAACGTCGAACGTGTTTTACTTTTTGCGTCCAAGGGCGCGGAGTCCGAGCGTGTCGCTGCGTTCTGTCGAGCGACATTTCCTCTGGTGGCGGTTTATCACGGCGACTGGAATCAGCGTTTCCCGGAAGATATTCGCTTTTGGGAGGGAGACCTCGTCGTGTCCTATTGTTCCCGATGGATCATTCCGGAGCTGATCTTGAGGTCGGCAACCCTCGCAGCGATAAATTTTCATCCTGGTCCTCCCGAATACCCGGGCGTCGGCGGACTGAATTGGGCCCTGTACGAAAATGCTCCGACGTTCGGGGTTACGTGTCATCACATGGATGCACGCGCGGACAGTGGCGCGATTATCGAGGCACAACGATTTCCCCTCCTGCCGACTGACGACGTCGAGAACGTCTTTCATCGCACTCATCTCGCTTTGGAGGCGCAAGCTTACACTATCTTGAGCCGCATCCGGCTCGGCAAAAGCTTGCCAACCTCGCAGGAGGTCTGGTGTGGAAAAAACAGATCGCGCAGAGAACTAAATGAGCTGTCCGAAATCGCCCTGGGTATGTCGAGTGACGAGATTTCGCGCAGAGCACGCGCAACGACGTTCCTGCATTGGAAGCCCATCCTGCGCGTCGGCGATCACGAGTTCGAACTAAAGGCACGACGTCCGGATCCAAATCAGTTCGCCGGGACTGCGCAGCGCTTCTGCCAACGGTGAGAATGTTGGCCATGTGCGCCAAGAGTGCCGTCTTTTCCCGACAAGTCGGCCGCATGAAGCATACGATGCACGACTTGGCGTCCCTCGTTTGCAATGACCATCGAGATTGCTGGATGGGGTCTGTCGGGATGCGAGGCTACGCCAAATTCCGCAAGGAGATTTCCGTTGTCCGGATTTGACATGCCTCCGTTCACGCCAGGCCCTTGGCGACGCTGCGGCGGCCAGCTTCCGAAAGCGATGTGTATCGACAGCAACCAAGGCTACGTCGTCTCGTCGTTCGCCGATCGAACGCAGGATATCGAAGCCGGTCAGGGCATCGTGTCGGCGCCTGATGTCGGCACTCAGCTGGCAAATCAGTCTGCTGATAGACGATTAGCGCGAACTGCGAGTCCAACAACGTTTTTCGGCACGATCTGGGGAAAACTGTCCTGTAACACCCACTAATCACAGGTGTGGGGACGAAGTAGTGCACAAAAGGTACCCATCCTTGACGAGCGGGAAGGCCGTTAGCGGCGAATTACTTAGCGGTCCTTATCCCCAAACTTCACGGAAGTTTTTTATTCTCGTCAGAGGGAAACATCCCTTGTCCGCCATCGCTACGCACGAAGCGCGATGATTTGCCCGCCGCGCCGCATCTCGTCGCAACGATTCGACCACCAATCCATCATCCGCACGCGCTCGTCCCAAAAGTCGGCGCGCGCGTAAGCGCGGCGAACGCTGTCGTTATCGACATGGGCAAGCTGCCGCTCGATCGCATCCGCGTTCCACGAGCCGCTTTCGTTCAACATCGATGATGCAGCCGCGCGGAAGCCGTGGCCGCTCATTTCATCCTGCGTGAAGCCGAGACGGCGCAGCGCGGCATTGATCGTGTTCTCACTCATGCAACGAGCGCCAGAGCGCACCGAAGGGAAGACGAAGCGGCCACGTCCCGTTAGGGCATACAGTTCGCGCAGAACCGCGATGGCGCGCCCCGACAGCGGAATGCGATGCGGACGCCGCATCTTCATCTTGATGGCCGGTATCGTCCAAAGCGCCTGATTGATGTCGATTTCCGACCACTCGGCAGACCGCAGTTCGCCCGGCCGCACGAATGTCAGTGACAGCAATTCGAGCGCGAGCCGGGTTTCCGGCGCGCCCTCATACTCCGCCGTCGCGCGCAACAGCGCACCGAAGGCCTTTGGCTCGATGATCGCAGCGCGACTGCGGACCACCGGCGAAGCGATCGCGCCGCGCAAGGCAGCCGTAGGGTCGGCATCGGCCCGGCCCGTTGCCACGGCGTAGCGAAATACTTCACCAATCACCGCTCGTATGCGCCGTGCTGTCTCAAGTCTGCCGCGCGCCTCGACTGTGCGAAGGACTCCTAGAACATTCGGTGCCGTGATTTGCGCGATTGGCTTTGCATCGAGCGTCCTCGCGAGGCCAAGCAGCCATTCGACTTTGACGAGCGTCTGATCCGCTTTTCCTTCGCTGCGCTTCTTTGCGAGCAGTTCGGCTGCAACCGCACCGAACGTGTTGGCCGACGATGCTAAGGACGCAGCCTTGGCGTCCTTGCGGGCGGCAGAAGGGTCGGTGCCAGAAGCGAGCAGTCGCTTGGCCGCATCGCGCGCCTCTCGCGCTTCCTTCAATCCGACAGCGGGATAGACGCCGAGCGCGAGCACCTTCTGTACTCCGGCGAACCGATACGCCTGACGCCATCGCTTCGCGCCGTCCGACGCGACCCAAAGTTGGAGACCACCGCCGTCCGACAGTTTGACGACT
This sequence comes from Beijerinckiaceae bacterium, assembly GCA_965246795.1. Taxonomy (GTDB): domain Bacteria; phylum Pseudomonadota; class Alphaproteobacteria; order Rhizobiales; family Beijerinckiaceae; genus JAJXWB01. The sequence continues at coordinate 399,190 of CBDFFN010000013.1, forward strand.
CCCGGTCCGGGCTTGGCGTTGCGAACGGCAACTTCGGTAAGCGGCATGTTGGTATCGCCTGCGTTGGTATTCCGTAGTTACCAACAAATGTACCAACGACCGGAACAAGATACCAACGCACGCCACCGGACATAATCTGACGCAAAATACGCCGAAACCAGAGTAAAATCAGACTTCTACGGATGATTTCGGACGATTATGGATGGTGATGTGGTGCCCAGGGGCGGAATCGAACCACCGACACTGCGATTTTCAGTCGCATGCTCTACCAACTGAGCTACCTGGGCGTGCCGGCCGAAGCGGGCTGCGCCGCTTATAGAAACGCCCCCGACGCTTGTCCAGCGAGCGCCTCAACCTTGCTCGTCATCGACCTCGACTGGCTCGCCAGCGATTGCATAAGAGCCCGACATCCAGCGCGCGAGGTCGACGTCGCGGCAACGGCGCGAACAGAACGGCCGAACGTCTTCCGCACGGGGTTTTCCGCACACCGGGCATTTGCCTTCGGACGTCGCTGCACCGGCCTTATCGAGCGGCGCATCCGCCTTCACGCGCGATCGACCCAGCCGGCGCGAATTGGAAAGCCCTCGCCGTCGAGCAGCGCGAGCGTCTCGTAAAGCGGCAGGCCGACGACGGACGCGTAAGAGCCAACGAGCTTCACAACAAATGCGCCAGCAATGCCCTGGATGGCATAGCCGCCGGCCTTTCCACGCCACTCGCCCGACGCGAGATAGGCTTCGAGATCGGCACCCGACAAGCGTTTGAAACGCACGCGCGTCTCGACGAGACGCTTCCGCTCGCCGCCTTTCGGGGTGATGAGGCTCACGCCGGTGTAGACGCGGTGCTGACGCCCCGAGAGCAGACGCAGACAGTCACCCGCTTCTTCGACAAGCTCGCATTTCGGTAGGATACGGCGGCCAACAGCCACAACCGTGTCGGCGGCGAGCACATAGGCGCCGGCTAGATCGGCATTTGCGGCGGCGTGTTTCGCGGCGGTGTGCGCCTTGTCGGACGCGAGTCGCGCGGCGAGCGCACGCGGCAAGTCCTTCTTGCGCGGCGTCTCGTCGATGTCGGCGGGAAGCAGCGCCTGCGGCTCGATGCCGGCCCGCTGCAGAAGTTCGAGCCGACGCGGCGACGACGACGCAAGGACAAGGCGCGGCGTCGCGGTCGCGCGGACCATGTTACTTGAACCGGTAGGTGATGCGGCCTTTGGTGAGATCGTACGGCGTCATCTCGACCAGCACGCGGTCGCCGGTGAGCACGCGGATGCGGTTCTTGCGCATCTTTCCCGCCGTATGCGCGATAATCTCGTGTTCGTTCTCCAGCTTCACGCGGAAGGTCGCGTTCGGAAGAAGTTCGGACACGACACCGGGAAACTCGAGCAATTCTTCTTTAGCCATCGAAATCCTTGAGAGCGGCCGTCCCGCGGCGAAAACAACGCGGGGCGGCGCGCGCACCTTCTAGAGCAAAGCACCCGTCAAGCAAACACGGGACAGAAATAGTTCAGGCGCTGCGGCGGCGCTGCTGGCCGAGACCCATCTTCTTAGCGAGATTGGACCGGGCGGCAGCGTAGGTCGGCGCAACCATCGGATAGTCAGACGGCAGGCCCCACTTCTCGCGATATTGCTCGGGCGTCATATTGTACTGCGTCCGCAGGTGGCGCTTGAGCGATTTGAACTTCTTCCCGTCCTCGAGACAGATGATGAAGTCATTCGTGACGGACTTCTTGACCGAAATCGCTGGACGCGAGGCTTCAGCCGGTGGCGTGCCAACCGCAGGCCCAACGACTCGCACCAGCGCCGCATGCACATCGCCGATGAGGACAGGCAGATCGGCCGCCGGGACCGAATTGTTGCTGACGTAGGCCGACACGATGTCGGCAGCCAGCTCGATAAAATTCACAGAACCCGTCGCCTCGCTCATACTTTTCTCTCGCCACGCATCTTTCGGTTCAACTCATATCACCAATGCAAAACAGGCCAGCCCCAAGTGGCGGAGAAGAATCCGTTGCGGTGAAGATTTCCCGATACTCAATCCGGACGTCATACGCAAGATAAAGCGCCGTTCATCTTCGGCTTGGGAGACGATTTTTCTGTCATGAAGCGGCGACCCGCGAATCTTTGCCTGCTTTTAGTTGCCAAATCTTGGACGATCCGCTGCCCTTGAGGGTGGGTCGCCGGGCGGCTACCAACGCCGCCGAGTGGCGGAAACCAGCGTGAAAGAACCAATGACCGGAATAACGAAGCGTCGTTCGGCATCAGGCCCGGCACGTCCCGCCGCCGTGCGGAGCGATGGCGCGTGACCGACACGATCATCGCGGCGACACAACGTTCGCCATGGGACGCGACGAAAACACCACCGGACTCCCGAAGGGACCCGGCGGGCCAGACGGTGCACGGCATCGCACTGCGTGACGATTATGCCTGGATGCGCGCGGAGAACTGGCAGCAGGTGCTGGCGGAACCCGAGGCGCTGCCGGCCGACATCCGCGACCATCTCGATCGCGAAAACGATTATTCCCAGACGATGCTGGCGGACGTGTCCGCCCTGCGCTCGACGCTCAGCGGGGAGTTGCGCGGCCGGATCAAGGAAGACGATGCCGAGCCGCCGATCCCGGACGGGCCGTGGTCCTATTACACGCGCCACCGGCTTGGGGGTCAGTATCTGCTCGCCTGCCGGCAGCCTACAGACGGCGGCGCCGAGCAAGTGCTCTTCGACGGCGACAAGGAAGCCGCAGGGCACACGTTCTTTCATATCGACGCGGCGCTGCATTCGCCCGACCATCGCCTGCTTGCGTGGAGCGTAGACGACAAGGGCTCGGAATTCGCCGCGATCCGTACACGCGATCTCGTCAGCGGGCGCGACGGCGCCGATGTCGTGACGCAGACCGACGGCACCATCGTCTGGATGTCCGACAACCGGTCGTTTCTCTACGTCCACCTCGACGACAACCATCGCCCGGCAAAAGTCTTGCGGCACGTGATCGGCACCGATCCCGCGCACGACGTGCTGGTCCTCGAAGAGAGCGATCCGCGCTGGTTCATCCACCTTGGACGATCTGCCTCGGAGCGTTTCGGCATCGTCTCGATGCATGATCACGATGGTAGCGAGAGCTGGCTGATCGACCTGCATGACGCCGGCGCGCCGGCGTTGCTCGTGTCGCCGCGCAGCCCGAAGCGCCGCTACGAGGTCGAGCATCACGGTGACGATCTGCTGATCCTGACGAATGCCGACGGCGCGGAAGACTTCAAGATCGTCAGCGCGCCATTGTCCGCCACCGATCACGCGCATTGGCGCGATCTCGTCGCGCATCGGCGCGGCCGCATGATCATCGATATCGCTGTTTTCGCCACCTTCATCGTGCGGCTCGAACGCGAGGATAGCCTGCCACGTATCGTCATCCGGGACGCGGCGAGCGGCGAGGAACATGCGATCGATTTCGACGAGGCGGCCTTTTCCCTGCGTATCGTCGACGGCTTCGAATACGACACGTCGGTGCTGCGTTTCGTCTATTCGTCGATGACCACGCCCGCCGAAACTTTCGATTACGACATGCGAACCCGCGAACGCGTGCTGCGCAAGCGACGCGAGATCCCTTCCGACCACAACCCTGCGAACTACGTCACCCGACGTCTTTTTGCGCGAGCATCTGACGGCGAGCTTGTGCCGATTTCGCTGCTCGCACGCGCAGATCTCGACAGACCCGCACCGTGTTTGCTCTACGGGTACGGCGCTTACGGCCACTCGATTCCCGCCGGTTTCGAAGCCAATCGCTTTTCGCTTGTCGATCGCGGCTTCGTCTTCGCCATCGCGCATATCCGTGGCGGCACCGACAAGGGCTGGCACTGGTACGAAGACGGCAAGCTCGGCAACAAGCCGAACAGTTTTTCCGATTTCGTTGCCGTAGCGCGGCACCTGATCGCGGAAGGCTGGACGGAGGAAGGTCGCATCGTCGCGCAGGGCGGCAGCGCCGGCGGTATGCTGATGGGCGCAGTCACCAATCTCGCGCCAAAACTGTTCGCGGGTGTGATCGCCGACGTGCCCTTCGTCGACGTCATGAACACGATGCTCGATGCGACACTGCCGCTGACGCCGCCCGAATGGCGCGAGTGGGGCAATCCGATTGCCGATGAGACGGCGTTCAAGACGATGCTGTCTTATTCGCCCTACGACAATGTGGCGGCGACGCACTATCCCGCCATCCTCGCCATCGGCGGACTCACCGATCCGCGCGTCACCTATTGGGAGCCGGCGAAATGGGTGGCGCGCTTGCGCGCAACCATGACGGGCGGCGGCCCTGTGTTGCTGCACACGAACATGGGCGCCGGACACGGCGGCGCGTCGGGACGATTCGATCAGCTCGACGAAGTGGCGCTGGAGCAGGTGTTTGCGTTGAAGGCCGTGGGTTACGAACGCCTCGAATTGCTGCGCTCGTCCTCGGCCTCGCGCTCGTCGGCATAGACCCGCAAAGCCTCCAGCGACGGAAAGGTCATCGTGCCTTCCGGCGTCAGCGCATCCACGGTGCCGTCGGCGAACATGACGTAGGTCGCGTCACCCGTAACGTGGCGACCGACTTCGGTCCGATCATCGTCACTCGACGCTTCGTCGTGCTGGGACGCTTGCGGCGGTGAAACCTTTTCCGGCGCGACGGGGGCTAAAGCGGTGGCCGCCGTATCCTGTGCGGGCACCGGCACGACGCTTGTCTCCGCAAGCGCATCGGAAATGTCGCCGAGCCGCACGAGCACCGCGGACAGCGCCGCAATGACGAGGCCTGCCGACAGCATCGTCGAACCCGCGATGACCGAGGTCCAGCCGCGCTCGACCTGCACGATCTCGAGCCCGGTCCAGACCCACCAGAGCCCGGTGCAGGCGAGGCAGGCACCCAGAAACAGGACCAGCGATGGAACGAGACTTCTCACACGCTCTTCTTTCTTGACGCCAGCGCGACGTTGCGCCGGTCTTGCGGTTGCCGGGGCACCCGCGCCTTTCTAGGTATTGCTCCGGGGACGGCCCATGCGGCCGTCAGACCCTCAACGATCCCGGAGATCGCCATGTCATTCGAATTGCCGCCGCTTCCCTACGCCTACGACGCCCTGCAGCCGCACATGTCCAAGGAAACGTTGGAGTTTCACCACGACAAACACCACAACGCCTATGTGACCGCCGGCAACAACCTGATGAAGGGCACGGAATTCGAAGGCAAGTCCGTCGAAGAGGTGGTGAAGGGCTCGTTCGGCAAAAATCAGGCGCTCTTCAACAATGCCGGCCAGCACTTCAACCATATGCACTTCTGGAAGTGGATGAAGCCGAATGGCGGCGGCGCCATTCCGGGTGAGCTCGAGAAGGCGATCACCTCCGGCATCGGCTCGGTCGACAAGATGAAAGAGGAATTCACGCAAGCCGGCGTGACGCAGTTCGGATCGGGCTGGGCTTGGCTCGCGGTCAAGGACGGCAAAGTGCAGGTGATGAAGACGCCGAACGGTGAAAATCCGCTCGTGCATGGCGCGACGCCGATCCTCGGCTGCGATGTGTGGGAGCACTCGTATTACATCGACTACCGCAATCGGCGGCCCGACTATCTCAAGGCTTTCCTCGATCACCTCGTGAACTGGGAATATGTCGCCGAGCTTTATTCCAAGGCGAAGTAGGACGGCCAGCGGAACCTTGAGCGGGGCGGGTCGTTGGTGCGCCAGTGCAACGGCTCGTCCACGCGCTAGGGGAGAGAGCAAATGAACGGCATTATTTATCTCGTCGGTCTCGTCGTCGTGGTCCTCGCGGTCCTGTCCTTTTTCGGACTGCGCTAAATTCGGCTGAACGCGGCGTGGCGCCCTAAGCGGTCGCCACGTCGCGGAGAAAGCGCTCGATCTGTTCGTTGAGCGCGCGGCTCTGGCCGGCGACATCGCTCGCCGCCTGATAGACCTGCGCCGCCGACTGGTCGGTTTCGGCCACAGCAGCATTTAATCCCGACATATTGTCCGACACCGCGGATGTGCCACGCGCCGCCTCAGTGACGCCGCGCGCAATCTCGCTTGTCGCCGCAGCCTGCTCTTCGACTGCCACTGCGATGCTGGTAGTGAAAGATTCCGCCGACGTCATCGTTTCCGCGATCGTCGCAATGGCCGTGACGGCATCCTGCGACGCGCTTTGGATCGCCGCCACATGTTCGCCGATCCGGTCGGTGGCATGCGCCGTCTGCGCGGCGAGCGCCTTAACCTCCTGCGCGACGACAGCGAAGCCGCGACCCGCAGAGCCTGCACGGGCCGCCTCGATGGTCGCGTTCAGTGCCAGAAGGTTCGTCTGCGCGGCGATAGCTTGAATCAGGCCGACGATTTCGCCGATCGAGTCGGCTTTGGCAGCAAGACCCGTGATATTCGCGGACGTCCGGTGTGTCGCTCGCGCGGCCGACTGAACTTGTTCGCGAGCGCGGCCGACCTGCATCTCGATTTCAGAAATCGAGTGGAACAGCTCTTCCGAGGCCTGCGCCACCGCCTTGACGTTGCTTGAGGCTTCCATCGTGTTCGTTGATGCGAGGTCCGCGCGCGTTTTGCTCTGGCGCGCGATATCGGAAAGCGAATCTGCCGCCAGCGTCATCTGCTCGGTATGCGCATGCACTTCGCGAAGCGAATCGCGCACCGTCGAGCGGAAGGACACGATCAGCGATTCCAGCTCGCGACGACGGCTGTCGCCCTGCCGACGTCCCGTCTCCGCCGCGTTCTCAAGCGCGTGGCGTTCGCCGAGCGTCCGCTTGAAGACGGCAATGGCGCGGGCCATGCGACCGATTTCGTCCTGTCGCACCAGACCGTCGAGCTGCACGTCGAGATCGCCTGATACCAGCCGATTCATCGCGCCAGTCAGCGCACTCAGCGGGGCGACGATGCGGCCGACGGCGAAGAACAGCAGCAGCGCGAGACTAGCAATGATCGCGAGGCCGCCGGCGAGGAGATAAAGTCCCTCGCGGATCGCTGTCTCCATGAGATCGTCTTCGTTGTAGCGGGCTAGAAGCGTGACGCCCTTGATGCCAAGTGGTTCGCGCAGCAAACGTCCACGTCCCGGATCGGATGTTTCGGCGACCTGCACCGGGCGGAGCGGTGTCTCGCCGTTGCGCTGCACTGCGACGGCCACTGCATTGTCCGCGACGATCGCTGCGGCGGAAAATGCTCCGTCGGCGAGAAGGCCCGCCATGATGCGCCGCGCGCCATCCTTATCGCCGCGCGAAAGCGCATCGCCGAGCGCCGGCGCGATGATGCCGAGATAGGAATCGGTGCGCAGTGCGAGATCCGCCCGCGCGCGCTTCCAGTTGTAGAAGGCCGCGCCGATCGCGCTGACGAAGACGATAACGGCCACCATTCCGACGATCGACATAGTGACGCGATTCTGGATCGTGCCGGCGCGCTCTTTTTCGGCGGAAAGCGGCGCCAATTCGGTCGCGGGTTCGAACGCAACGTCCGCGCGCATGATGGGATTCCGGTCGGGAGAACAGAACGCAGCGTTGCCTAATGCGGTTACCGCGACCTTAAGGAACAGTGCGTAGCGCCGCGCCGCTCCGCTCTAGAAGCGCTGGCCAACGGTCCGAAAGCAGAAAACAAAGCTCGTTTTCGCGTGCCGTCGTGACGGGATCGAGCGTGCGGAGCGACTCGTCGACATGACCGGGGTGGCACATCACGAGATGGCTTTTACCGGGCGCGGCGAGAAATTTCGCAAAAGCTGGCTCGGGATCGGCGACCGGATCGAATGCCGAGAAGCCGGCAAAGCCGTCGTTGAGGGGAAAGCCCGTGGACTGAGCGGCATTGCCAAACCCACGCGCAAGCAGCGCAACAGAAAGCGCCTTGCCGATGCAGGGACGGCGGATGATGCGAAGGAACTGTTCGCCGCTGTCGCGGACCGGCACGCCGGCAAGCCCGGCCTCGCGCAGCGATTGAAACAGCGCCTCGCGCACGCCGCGAAGCACGTGGACATGCTGATGACCGTCGACATGCGCCGGCGCGTGGCCGGTGGCTTCCACAAATGCCGCGATCTGGCGGGAGAATTCGGCTGATATCTCGTCCTGTGGTGGGTTCGCGTTCCGCACAATTTGCCCGATGGCAGGAAAGCGCCCGCCCGGCGCGACACGCGGCATTTCGCCGAGCGGTGCACCGAGCGTCAAATTGAAGTGCAGACCCAACTGCGCCGGCGGCGCGGCGTCGCGCCAGGCTTCTGCGGCGCGCGGCCAGTCCGGCATCGATGTCATCGCCGAGGCGGCATTGATGCGCCCGGCGACGGCCGCTTCGAGGATGCCGCGACTGACACCGTCGGTCATCCCGTAATCGTCGGCGCATAAAGTGAAGAGCAGTGGCATCGCGGACGCGTAGCGCGATGCGCGTAGGCCGGCAACGTTTCGTAAGGGCCGCGAACACGTTACAAAGCGGCGATGGCGAATGGATCGAACATTGTGGAAACGGCGCTGGCGCATCCCGAACTCAGCGTCGTGGTGCCCGTTTTTAACGAGGCGGAAAATCTCGAGCCGCTGCTGCGCCGCCTTTTGCCGACGCTCGACGCCTGCGTCGCGTCCTGGCAGATCGTGTTCGTCGACGACGGCTCGAGCGACGACACGCTCGCGCGATTGGCAGCGCTGCACGACCGCGATTCCCGTATCGAAGCCGTTTCCTTCTCGCGCAATTTCGGCAAGGAAATCGCAATCGCCGCCGGGCTCGATCATGCACGCGGGCAGGCCGCTGTCATCATGGACGCCGACCTGCAGCATCCACCGGAGACGATCGCCGAATTTGTGACGCGCTGGCGTGAAGGTTTCAAGAACGTCTTCGGTCAGCGTCGCACGCGCGCCACCGACACTGCGCTGCGGCGACTGCTATCGCATCGCTTCTACCGTTTGTTCGACCGCTTTGGCGAAACCGCGCTGCCGCAGGGTGCCGGCGATTTTCGCCTGCTGGACCGGCAAGCGATCGATGCACTCGGGCGCATGCGGGAGCGCGCGCGCTTCACGAAGGGCCTCTATGCCTGGATCGGCTTTCGCACCATCGGCGTGCCCTTCGATGTCGAGGAACGCGCGTCCGGCACGTCGAAATTCAGCTATCGCAAGCTGACGCGTTTTGCGCTCGACGGCATTATGTCTTTTTCGACGATGCCGCTGAAGGTCTGGACCGTCGTCGGCGTCGCCATTTCGGTCGTCGCCTTGTTCACCGCGCTCTACTTCCTCGTCGAAACGATCACGCGCGGCGTAGATGTGCCGGGTTATGCGTCGCTCATCGTCTCTGTGATGTTCTTCGCCGGCGTCCAACTGCTGTCGCTCGGCGTGCTCGGCGAATATATCGGTCGCATCTTTGCGGAGGTGAAGAAGCGACCGCTCTACATCGTCGCCGAAACCTTTGGCGCACGTGAGAGCGGCGGGACGTCGCTGGAAAAATGATCCGCAGCATTCTGTCGGTCGGCGGCTTCACGCTTCTTTCGCGCGCAACGGGCTTCGCGCGCGACGTTCTGCTGGGCGCGGTGCTAGGCGCGGGCGCCGCGACCGACGCCTTTGTCATCGCATTCCGCCTGCCGAACCATTTCCGCGCCATCTTCGGCGAAGGCGCTTTCAACGCGGCCTATGTGCCCGCTTATGCAGGCGCTTTGGAGCGCGAAGGCGCTGCAAATGCGCACCGCTTCGGGTCGAACATTCTGACCCTGCTGCTCTTGTCGCAGATCGTCGTTCTCGCGCTTGCCTGGGCGTTCACGCCGCAGCTTGTGGAATTCCTTGCGCCAGGCTTTCGCGACGATCCGGAAAAGTTCGCGCTCGCAGTGACGCTCACGCGCATCACCTTCCCCTATCTGCTCTGCATTACGCTCGTCACGCTGATGACGGGCACGCTCAACGCACACGGCCGCTACGCCGCCGGCGCCTTTGCGCCCGTGCTTCTCAATGCCGCGATGATTGTCGCGCTCGCCTGCGCATTTCTGTTTCCGTCCGCCGCTTATGCTGCAAGTTACGGCGTGCTGGTATCGGGCGTGCTCCAACTCCTGCTACTCGTCGTCGCCTCGGCGCGCGCCGGTACGCTGGAGCGGCTTGTCTGGCCGAAATTCGATATTGTTGTGCGGCGTTTCTTTCGCGCACTCGGACCCGCTATCATCGGATCGGCCGGCGTGCAGATCGCGCTTTTCGCCGACACGATCATCGGATCGCTGCTGCCGACGGGCGGCGTGTCGTCGCTTTACTATGCCGATCGCCTCTATCAATTGCCGATCGGTGTCGTCGGTCTCGCGGCAGGCACGGTGCTCCTGCCGATGATGAGTCGCGCCTTCGCCGGCGATAATCCTGACGCCGCCTATCGCGCACAGAACCAGACGATGGCGCTCTCGCTCGTGCTTTCCGTCCCCTGCTTCGTCGCGTTTCTCGTCATCCCCGATCTGCTCGTACGCGCCGCGTTTTTACGCGGGAAGTTTACCGCAGCCGATGCCGATGCGGCGGCCCGCGTGCTGGCCGCCTATGCTGCGGGCCTTCTGCCGATCGTACTCATTGCGTCTGCGCGCGCGTCGTTTCAGGCTCGCGGCAATACGTCGACGCCGATGCTGATCGCGCTCGTTGCCATTGCCTTTAACGTGGCGATCAAGATCGCTCTGTTCCGCTCGCTCGGTGCCGCCGGGCTTGCCGCAGCGACGGCCGTCGGCGCGTGGATCAACATTCTTGGCCTTCTCGCGCTTGCGTGGCGCGACGGATCGTTCCGGCCGAGCGCCGTGTTCGGCAAGATCGCCGCGGCGACTGCGTTGGCCGGCATCGCACTCGCGCTGGTCCTCGTCTTCGGGCAAGCGGCCGCGCTGACTGCCTTCGCATCGACAGGCGCGATGGCGGATGTCGCGGCCGTCGTTGTGCTGGGTATCTCTGGCATAGTCGTCTATGGCAGCGCGCTGCTGATCGCGCTCCTTGTGTTCGGCGTCGATCTTTCGGTCTTACGTCCGAAGCGGCGCATTCGCACGAAAGACGATTTATGACGTCGGTCTATGTCTTCGATGCCTACGGCACGCTGTTCGACGTGCATTCCGCGGTCGGTCGTTTGCGTGATCGCGTCGGGCCGCAGGCCGAAAAGCTGTCCGACATCTGGCGAACGAAACAGCTAGAATACAGCTGGATTCGCACGATGGCTGGCGCCTATCGCGACTTTGCTGCGCTAACGACGGAAGCGCTCGACTACGCTGCCGCGCGCTGCGATGTGACGCTCGATGCCGCGCTACGCGCCGATCTTCTCGTGGCCTACGAGCGGCTTGATGCCTTCCCGGAGGTGAAGCCGACGCTCGCACGCTTGCGCGAAAACGGTGCACGGCTCGCCATTCTCTCGAACGGCACGCCAAAGATGTTGGCGTCTGCGATCGAACATGCTGGCCTCGAAGGCATCTTTGAGCACGTGCTGTCGATCGACGGCCTGCGGCAATACAAGACCGTGCCAGCAGCTTACCGCCTCGTCGAGGATGCGATGAACGTCCGGCCGGGCGACGTGTCGTTCCAGTCGTCGAACCGCTGGGATGTCGCGGGTGCAACGCGTTACGGTTTTCGCTGCGTCTGGATCAACCGCGCCGGCATGCCGGACGAATATGCGGATATGGCGCCGGTGCGTGTGTTGCGATCGCTGGTGGGCCTGATCGAGGGCTGACCCTCAGATCATCGCCGACAGGCCCGGCACACTCGACGCGATCTGGCCAAGTCGCTCTTCGCCGACCTTGTCCTTCGCGTACTGGAAAATCTCTTTGCCGGTCGATTGCATCTGGCCCATGTCGAGCCCGGCGCCGGACAGTTTGCTTGCGAGTCCCATCAGGCCGCCCGTCCCACCCATCATGCCGCCGAGCGCGCCCATCAGCCCGCCGCCACCACCAGCCGGCTCTTCGCCGTGTTCGGCGACCGCCGCATCCGCACCAGGAATCGAACGGATGAGGTCACCGACCGGACCTTCGGGCGCATGCGCCTTGAGGAAGCCGAGGATCATGCCGACCGCCTGACGCGCCGTCGCTTCGTCGAGACCCGTTGCCGCCGTGATCCGCTGGATGAGTTCGTCCATCGTCGTTTCCCTCAAAAGACGGCGGCATGTTTGTCGCGACCTCCTGGCAAAGGCAAGCGCGCGATGGCCGCACGCCGGGCGATGCCTTAAGGTCGTCCCCGAATCCGCGCGAGCCATCTACATGAGCGATGATCCCGATGCCGTCCCCGGCCGGCTGCTGATCGGCAAGAGCCCGCGCGACTGGCAATATCTCGAACTGCCGCTCGGCAATCGCCACGGTCTCGTCACTGGCGCCACCGGCACCGGCAAGACCGTCACATTGCAGCGCCTCGCCGAAGGCTACTCACGCGCAGGTACGTCGGTTTTTACGGCCGATATCAAGGGCGACCTGGCGGGCATCTCCCAACCCGGCGATGCAAAGCCCGCCTTTGCGGCACGCGCGAAAGAACTCGGCCTGACGTTGAAGTCCGAGCAATTCCCGGTCGTCTTCTGGGACTTGTTTGGCGAACAGGGCCATCCGATCCGCGCCACCGTCGAAAAGATGGGGCCGTTACTGCTGTCGCAACTGCTCGATCTCAACGACACGCAGGAAGGCGTGTTGAACATCGTGTTCCGCTACGCCGCAGACCGTAAACAGCCGCTCGTCACGCTCGACGATCTGCGTGACCGCCTCGCCGAAGTTGTCGCGAACGCCAGCGAGCTCGCGACGCGCTACGGCAATGTCGCCACTGCGAGTGTCGGTGCGATCCAACGACAATTGCTGGTGATCGAAAACCAGGGCGGCCGGAATTTCTTCGGCGGACAATATTTCGAGATCGATGATCTGCTTGAGGCCGAACAGGGCCGCGGTATGATTCACGTTCTCGCTGCCGACAAGCTCATGCGTTCGCCGCGTCTCTACGCGATGTTCCTGTTGTGGCTGCTGTCGGAATTGTTCGAGGCTTTGCCCGAGGTCGGCGATCCCGATCATCCGAAGCTGGTGTTCTTCTTCGACGAGGCGCATCTGCTGTTCGACACTGCGCCGAAGGCGCTGTTGGAATCGATCGAGCAGATCGTGCGGCTCGTGCGCTCGAAAGGCGTCGGCGTCTATTTCGTGACGCAGAACCCACTCGATGTGCCCGATACGGTGCTCGGCCAGCTCGGCAACCGCGTGCAGCATGCGTTGCGTGCCTTCACGCCGCGCGACCAGAAGGCTGTGAAGGCCGCCGCCGACACATTTCGACAGAACCCGGCTTTCGATACGTCGAAGGTCATCACCGAACTCAATGTTGGTGAAGCGCTCGTGTCGATGCTCGACCGCAAGGGTGCGCCTAATATCGTAGAACGTACACTGGTCGCGCCGCCCGCGTCGCGCGTAGGACCAATCACGCCAGCCGAACGCAAGGCCGTGATCGCGGCGAGCCCGTTCCTTGGCAAATACGAAACACCGGAAGCGCCCGCGGTGGCATCTGCACCTGTGCCGCAGCCATCACAAAATGTTGCGGCCACGCCGCCCGTATCACCGTGGGGCCATGCGCCTGGCCAGCCGCCACTCGCGCAACGTCGTTCGCCAGTTCCGCAGACCGGCGGCGGCAGTCAGCCTGCACCACCGGTCGAGGCGGATGCCGGCGGTGGTCTGCTCAGCACGATCGGTGGCGCGATCGGCGGCATGTTCCAGCGCACGCCGGGCAGTCGTCGCATGTCGACGGGCGAATTGATCACGCGATCGGTTGCGCAATCGGTTGCGCGCTCGGTCGGCACGCAGATCGCGCGCGCCGTCACGAAGAGTATTTTCGGAGGTGGCGGTCGCGGGCGTGGCATCGCCGATCTCGGCGGTGGGGACCCGGGCGGATCACGCGGACCCGTCGATGCATCGAGCATTCTCGATCGCAAGCCGTCGGGAAATCCCCTGAAGCCAGGCGGGTAGAGCGATAGATCCGTTCACGACCTCATCCTGAGGAGCTTGCGCAGCAAGCGTCTCGAAGGATCGGCCGCTTCTCAATTTGGGGTTCATCCTTCGAGACGCGATCTTCGATCGTTCCTCAGGATGAGGTGTTCGAACTCAGCAGAGCCCTACGGACACACCTGCCGCGGCGGCGAGAAATCGAGCACCTCGGCACGATAGGTTTCCGCGACTTCCGAGAACGGCATCTGCTCCGCGTTGAACAACAGGGCGCGATGCTCGAAGAGCTTGTCGGGGATCGTAATAGCCGCAGCCGACACCGCGGGCGCTTCCGTCTTCATTTCCCAACCGTCCGGCAGCGGCTTCCAAAGGATGTCGACGGAGAACGTTTGGCGAAACGGCTTGATGTCCTGCACCGCGCGACCGAAGGGCGTGTCGGTCTCTTCGAGCAGCCGGTTCATCTCCGGCGTCAGGCGCGACGGCACGTACCAATTGTCGGCCTCCGACAGCACGCGCGTGCCGCAGGCGAGTTCGACGCGGCGATATTTCAGCGGCTCGTTGACGCCGACACGCAACCGCTGCCGCTGTTCTGGCGTCGCCGGCTTCTGGACGTCGCGTGCGAGCCGCGCGCGAATGCGTGGCTCCGGCGCGAGCTTGTGATCGGCGCACCATTTTTCGAGCGTGAAGGTCGCACTGCGCGCGCCAAGCAGATTGGCATTCAGCGTCTGCACGAGCGCCTGCGCCTCGAGTCGCGCGGTGAAATTGTCCGGCCATGCGGATTGCGCGCGCGCGCCAGTGTCGACGATGAGAAACGCGAGGAAGCCAAAAAATATGTGACGCATGGCGATACCTACCGAGACGGGGCAATGTCTGACAAGATGCGGGCCAAGGTCTGACAAGCTGCGAGCCATTTCCGGCTCCGCCACGGGTGCGCGATGAACGTCAATCTGCTCGCCGTGCTCGCAGCCGCCGTCGCCGCATGGCTCTTCGGTGCCGTCTGGTACATGTCGCTCGGCCGCATCTGGCGCGATGCGCTGCGCAGCCGCCGCGAGATGTCCGCCGACGATACGAAGCCGCCGGTGAAGGCGCTGATCATCTCCTTCGCCGCCGAGATCGTGATGGCCTATGTTTTCGCCGGACTGCTGGTGCATCTCGGCGGGCCGAATGTTCGTAGCGGCGTAATTTCCGCTATTTTGATCTGGGTCGGCTTTGTCGCGACAACGCTCGTCACCGGCGACGCCTACCTCAAGGAGAAGCCGACAAAGACCGCAATCGATGCCGGCCATTGGCTCGGAGTGTTGCTCATCCAGGGCACAGTTCTCGGCGCAATGGGATAGGCCCCATTTCTGTCACAACACTGTAACGCCGCTTCTCCAATGACCTCGCGCACGGGGGGCGCGACGTTCGCGTTCGCCAGCGCTTTTGCGTGCGAGGGCCAGCGTCATGACATCCATCACATCGAGCGACATTACGGGGGTCGGCACCAGTCCTGCGAGCCGCCCGAAGCTCGACCATCCCGTCAATTTCAAAGCAATCCTCATCTTCGTCGCCGTTATCGCCGGTGGCCTGTTCTTCACCGCCTATTCCATCTACCGCGACGTTCAGGCCTCCGGCGGCCCGCTCGCGCCGTCTGCCTTCGTATGGCTCCTGCTCGCGCTTGCTCTGCTCATTGCGCTCGGCTTCGAGTTCGTAAACGGCTTCCACGATACGGCCAACGCCGTGGCGACCGTCATCTACACGCATTCGCTGCCGGCACCGATCGCGGTCGTATGGTCGGGCCTGTTCAACTTCCTCGGCGTTCTTACGTCGAGCGGCGCCGTCGCCTTCGGCATCATTTCGCTGCTGCCCGTCGAGTTGATCCTGCAAGTTGGTTCGGATGCGGGCTTCGCGATGGTATTCGCGCTGCTCATCTCCGCCATCATCTGGAACCTCGGCACGTGGTGGCTTGGTCTGCCGGCCTCCTCCTCGCACACGCTGATCGGCTCGATCATCGGCGTCGGCGTCGCCAACGCGCTCATGCGCGGGCGTGACGGAACATCGGGCGTGGATTGGGGCAAGGCGACCGAGATCGGTTATGCGCTGCTGCTCTCGCCGCTGCTCGGATTCCTTGCGGCCGGCGGACTTCTGCTCGCGATGAAGGCGCTCGTGAAATCGCGCGCCCTCTATCAGGAGCCGAAGCCCGGTGAAACGCCGCCGGTGTGGATCCGCGGCCTGCTGATCCTGACGTGTACGGGCGTCTCCTTCGCGCACGGCTCCAACGACGGTCAGAAAGGCATGGGCCTCATCATGCTCATCCTCATCGGCACCGTGCCGACGACCTACGCCCTGAACAGGGCATTGCCGGACAGCGCTTCGATCGAGTTCACGCGCGTTTCGGACGCGGCATCCAAGGTCGTTGCGAGTAAAGCCGCCGGCTACAACATCATCGGCGATCCGCGTCCGACGGTGACCAACTATGTCGCGCGGCACGAAATCACTGGTGGCACTTATCCGGCGCTCTCGCTGCTCGTGAAGTCGATCGGCGATCAGGTCTCGTCCAACGGGACGATGGCAAAGATCCCGGCGACCGATGTCGGCAACGTGCGTAACGACATGTACCTCGCCTCCGAAGCCATCCGCTTCCTGCAAAAGGACAAGGAAGCCGAGCTCTCGGCGGACGACAAAAAGACTCTCGGTGCCTACAGGACGCAGCTCGACAACGCGACGAAATTCATCCCGGACTGGGTGAAGGTCGCCGTCGCCATCGCGCTTGGCCTCGGCACGATGATCGGCTGGAAGCGGATCGTCGTCACCGTCGGCGAGAAGATCGGCAAGACGCACATGACCTATGCGCAGGGGGCGTCGGCCGAACTCGTGGCGATGGCCACGATCTTCGGCGCCGACCATTATGGTCTGCCGGTGTCGACGACACAGGTTCTGTCGTCGGGCGTTGCCGGCACAATGGCTGCGAACGGCTCCGGCGTGCAGCTGTCGACCATCCGGTCTATCGCTTTGGCCTGGGTCCTGACCCTGCCCTGCGCGATGGCATTGTCGGCAGGCCTGTTCTTCATCTTTCGTCACATCTTCTGACGATCCGACGCATTTTCGGAGAACGACGGGGTGCAGCGATGCGCCCCGTTTTCTTTTAGGCCCGACATTCCGATAAAGACGCCATCCGATTCCGGAGTTTGTGATGGCCGCCCTCGACACAGTTCTTTCGCAAATCGACCGCAACGGGCAGGACGCGCTTGCCCGGCTGTTCGATCTGCTCGGCATCCCCTCGATCTCGACCGATCCCGCCTATTCCAACGATTGCGTGCGCGCGGCCGACTGGCTCGCCACAGAGCTCACGTCGCTCGGCTTCGAGGCCTCCGTGCGTCCGACAACTGGCCGGCCGATGGTCGTCGCGCATGCAAAAGCAAAGCGCCCGGACGTCCCGCATGTGCTGTTTTACGGGCACTACGATGTGCAGCCCGTCGATCCGCTCGACCTGTGGAAGAGCGACCCGTTCAAGGCATCGATCGCGGAGACGCCGAACGGCCGCCAGATCGTCGCGCGCGGCGCGAGCGACGACAAGGGTCAGTTGATGACCTTCGTCGAAGCCTGCCGCGGGTTTCGCGAGACAGGCGACCTGCCCTGCCACATCTCGATCCTGTTCGAGGGCGAGGAGGAATCTGGCTCGCCCTCGCTGCCGGCTTTTCTTGAAGCGAACAAGAAGGAGCTCGCCGCCGATCTCATGCTCGTGTGCGATACCGGCATGTGGAACAGCACGACGCCAGCGATCACGACGATGCTGCGTGGGCTCGTCGCCAGTGAGGTGACGATCCATGCCGCAACGCGCGACCTGCATTCGGGCATGTATGGCGGCCCGGCGATGAACCCGATCCGCGTCCTGTCGCGCATTCTCGCCGATCTGCATGATCGCGACGGGCGTGTGACCGTTCCGGGCTTCTACGACGGCGTCGAGGAACTGCCGGACGAGGTCGCGGAACAATGGCGCGGTCTGAAATTCGACGAACGCGCGTTTCTCGGCGAGGTCGGCCTCTCCGTGCCGGCCGGCGAACACGACCGAAGCGTACTGGAGCAGATCTGGTCTCGACCGACCTGCGACGTGAACGGCATTTGGGGCGGCTACACCGGCGAAGGATCGAAGACCGTGCTGCCCGCGCAGGCGAGCGCGAAACTGACGTTCCGGCTCGTCGGCAAGCAGGACCCAGATCGCATCTCGAAAGCCTTCGAGGCTTTTGTGCGCGAGCGGCTGCCAGCGGACTGTCGCGCGGAATTCAAATCGCGCGGCGGCAGCGGAGCGCTGCAATTGCCGTTCGGCTCCGAGGCGCTTTCGCGTGCGCGGCGTGCGCTGCAGGCCGAATGGGGCCTTGAGCCCGTGATGATGGCGTCAGGCGGCTCGATCCCGATCGTCGGCACGTTCAAGCGCGATCTCAAGATGGATTCGCTGATGATCGGCTTCGCGCTCGATGACGACCGTATCCATTCGCCGAACGAGAAATACGACGTGACGTCTTTCCAGAAAGGCGCGCGAAGCTGGGCGCGGGTGCTCGCGGCGCTGGCGGCCTAGGCGCAGTCGGAAGCGGGCGTCGCCATCGCGTGACACCCGCGAATTCTCTATGTAAAAGCAGCTCCGTAGTCCTGCTCAGCTTAAACTTCGATGGCCCTTTCGAAGACCTACCCCGTCCCCTTCGATCACGCCCTCGTCTCGAGTTCCGCGCGTCTTGCCGAACTCGATGGACTGGCGATTCTCGACACACCGCCGGAGGACGGTTTCGACGATGTCGTGCAGATCGCGCGGCTGATTTGCCAGGCGCCTGTTGCTCTCGTGAGCCTCGTCGCGGGCGACCGGCAATGGTTCAAGGCGCGCGTCGGCTTCGCGCCGTGCGAGACAGACCTCAACTCGTCGGTATGTGCGCATGCCCTTTCCGAGCCGGACATGCTCGTCATCGGTGACCTGACGCAAGATGCGCGCACCGCGCAGAACCCGCTCGTGACCGGCGAACCGCATATCCGCTTCTACGCCGGCGCACCTCTGCGCATGCCAGGCGGTCAGGTTATCGGCAGCCTTTGCGTGATCGACACGGCGTCACGACCGACGGGTCTTTCGCTGGAACAGTCGGATGCGTTGAAACGGCTGGCGCGGCAGACAATCGCATTGCTGCAGGCGCGACATCAGGTGCTGCGCCTGACCGAAAGCGAAGCGGAAATTACGCTGGCGTTCGATCGTCAACGCGCGCTGATCGACCTGAGCGACCGGCTTCGCGAAATGAACGTGCCGAACGACATGACGAAGGTGGCGGCCGAGCTGGTCGGGCGTTCGATCAATGTCACCCGTGCGGGTTATGCCAATCTCGACGAAACCGGCGAACACGTCCTCATGCTCGGAAGCTGGACGCCGGACGGCTGGGAGCAAACTGTCCGCCGCCGCCGTTTCGCCGACTACAGTGCGGAATTCGTGCCGGCGATCCAGCGCGGTGAAACGCTTGTCGTCGATGACGTCGATGCGGACCCGCGGACCGCCGCCGCGGCTGCAGGTTTCCACCGGCTGAAGATCGGGTCGGTCATCAACGTGCCGCTGATGGAGCTAGGACGGCCCGTCGGTCTTTTTTACATCCACGACGAGGGCGCGCGTCCCTGGCGGTCGGACGAAGTGACCTTCGCACGCAACGTCGCCGATCGCGTGCAATCGAACATCGCGCGCGTGCGCGCCCAGGAACAACAGCAGCTGCTCAACAACGAATTGAGTCATCGCATGAAGAATGTGCTGGCGATGGTCCAGGCCATCGCCGCGCAGACGATGCGTAGCGCCGTCGATCTCGATTCTGCGCGGGAAGCGCTCGATGCCCGCCTCGTCACGATGGGCAAGGCACACGACATTCTGCTCGCCGGACGCACGGAGGCGGCGACGCTCGACGCAGTCGTCCGCAGCGCTCTGACTTTCACCGAGGAGGAGCGCTTCCGGATCGAAGGGCCGCCGATCGTGGTCGGATCGAAGGCGGCGCTGTCCCTGTCGCTGATGTTCCACGAGCTTGCGACGAACGCGGCGAAATACGGCGCGCTCCTCGCCCCGGAAGGTCGCGTATCGATCGAATGGACGCTCGAGAAAGATGGAGACGAGCCGCGCGTGCATCTGCGCTGGACGGAATCGGGCGGGCCGCCAGTGACTGCGCCCACGCGACGCGGTTTTGGCAGCCGCCTGATCGACCGCGCGCTGGCGGGCACACTCGGCGGAAAGGTCTCGACCGCCTATCTACCCGCCGGCTTTGTCTGCGAAGTCGTCGCAACACTCGCGGGCTTGCAGGCGGATAGCTGACGCAACCGATCCTTAGTCCAGCGGCCACAGCTTCGGTCGCTTGCGATAGGGCAGCCGCTTCCAGTCCATCGACATGCTGCCGGGTGTCTCGGCGTAGAGCACGTCTTTCGCATGCGGCGAATAGGTCGCGTAGAAATGCTGCGACGACTTCACGACGACGATCTTCTTCGCACGCCAGTCGATGCCGAGCGGCGTGAACACATCGCCGAGCGCCTGCGTGCGGAATGTGTTGAGCACGATCTCGATCTCGCCAACGCGCACGGCTGCAGTATCACCAAGCGGTGACGTGCCCGTACCGCCAAAGACGTTCGTCATCTTCGCATCGCGCACAAGTTTGAGCACCGTCGCTTCACCATCGAAGGGATCGCCCGACGCTGGCGATGTCTTGCCACCGATGCGAAGCGGTATCTTTGCGCCTTCGCCTGCGGCGAAACAGAGCGCAACCGCGCCGGCATCCCATAGGGGTCCAATGGCCGCAGGTCCGATCTTTCGCTCGGCCAGGCGACGCAGCACGAAGGTCGAGTCGCCGGCCGAGCCGCCGCCGGGATTGTCGGCGGAATCGGCGATGACGACGGGGCCGCCGTCGACTGCGAGCGCCGCATCGATCGTCGCATCGGCGTCGCGATAGTCGGCGAGCAATTGGTTTCGAAAGGCGAGAATTTCTTCGCCGAGTGTCTTCGCCAGCGCGTCGCCAAACACCTGCCGGTCGTCGGTAATCACAAGCATTTTCGTGCCCAGTTCGGGACAATCGCCCCACGGAAATCCGTGAATCAGCGACACCGAAAGCACGCCGTCAGAACCTTCGAGAGACTGCATGCGCTGAACGAAACTTCGCATCGGCTCGCGCGACGTGTGGAACATCGACAACATGTTCAGCGCGACGATCGATTTTTTCGGACGAATGCGCTTCTGCGCCAGCGCGACGGTAAGATCGACGGCCTCGTAGGCACGCTCGAGAATGTCCGTATGCGGATATTCCTTGAAGAAGACGATGACGTCGGCGCTCTGCGCTTTCAGATCAGTCAGATGACCGTGCGGATCGAGTTCCGCACCGACTGGAACGTCCGGCCCAACGATCGCGCGGACATGCGCGAGCAGATCGCCCTCGGCGTCGTCGTAGCCGTCGGCGATCATCGCGCCGTGCAGGCCGAGCACGACGCAATCGACGGGCAACGCTGCCTTGAGATCGGCGAGCAATTCGTCGCGCAGCGTCTCGTAAGCGACGCGTGTCGTCGTCCCGCCAGGGGTCGCGAACGCGCCACGTCCCGTGACAATCGTATGCCCGTCACGCAGGCCACGCTCGCGCGCTGCACGGACCACCATGCCGAACGGATGCTTGACCTCATCCGGACCGCCATCGGGCGAAAAATGCAGACGTTCGAATTCCGCAAGGCCTGTGGGCAGTGGGGCGAACGTGTTGGTCTCGGTGCCGAGAATGGCGGTGAAGATGCGCATGGGTCGTCTGATAGCGCGAAGGCGATTGGCCGTCATTTTTCGCTGGCGTCAGACCGCGGCGAAATGATCGGCAATAGTCAATGCCGCCGCGACCAGCATCATCACGCCGCCGGGATGCAATCGGCGCAGCGCCACGAGATTACCGATTCCCGCGCTGGCAAAGATGAGCGCCGCGACAGCGCTCACAATGCGATCGCCACCGTCGAGCCGGGCAACGAGAACAGCCATACCGAGCACCACCCACGCAAACGACGGCAGGTGAAACACGGCGCGCAAGACCGCCCGTGTCGGGCGCGATGCGAGAACGCCGGTGCGCGGCTCGGCATAAAGCGCTGGAAAAATCCGGCGCTCGCCGATCAGCGAATGCCCGATCGCGGTCGCAACGGCGAGGGCCGCCACCGCAGCCGCGATCACGATACTCACAGGCCGCTACTCGCGTTCGATTTGCTGCGTAGCGGAATCAAGCGCCGCCGCGATGGCGCGCGCCTGCTCGCTCGACAGGCCCCGACCCATCCGCATGCGCAACGCGAGCCGCAGGTTCATCATCGCGCGCAGCACCTGCGGCGCCGGCCCGCCACCGACGGCCTCGATCAGTTCCGCGAGGCGCGCTTCGAGCTTGTGCAGCGTCTCGGCATTGTCGGCGAGATAGCGGCGCCCTTCTTCGGTCGCGCCGTAGAGCTTCTTGTTGCCGTCGCTCGACTGGACATGCGCAAACCCCTGCTCCTCCAGCAGAGTGAGCGTCGGATACACGACGCCGGGCGACGGACTGTAGGTCTCGGCGAAGCGCTCCTCGATGTCGCGGATGATCTCGTAGCCGTGCGACGGCTTGTCAGCGATCATCTTGAGGATGAGCAGCCGCAGATCGCCGTGGTCGAGCACGCGCCGGCGTCCCCACGTCCGGCCACCCTTTTGAGGCGGTCCCCCGAAGCCCTCCCAGCTGCGGCCAAACCGGTTCCGCATCATGCGGGCCCGATCCCAAGGAGAATGCGAATGACATAACATATTGATCTCCTGAAGGTGCAAATAAGATATATCGAAACACGAACTCGTCAAGGGTTGGTCCGCGCTTGCGCAGGCGGGCGGAATTGCGGCAAAGCGGGTGCTCTTCTCGAAGAGCCCGGCCTTGACGCAACTGCCTTATCTCGACGCACACCCGGTTTCCGACGAAGAGACGTGGCGCGACCGCGTCTCGACGGTTCTCAAAGGCAAGTCGGCCGACAGTCTTCGAAGCCAGACCTACGACGCGATCCCGATCGCCCCGCTCTACGAGGCCGCTCGCGCGAGCGTTCCGGTCGCGCGGCCCGCATCGGGCTGGGCCGTGATGCAGCGGATCGATCACGTCAATGCGCAGGCGGCGCAGACGCAGTCGCTGGAAGATCTCGAGAACGGCGCCGACGGGCTGCAGATCGTCGTCGCGGACGCCGTTGGCGCGTACGGTTTCGGTCTGCCGCCCAACGCACCGCTCGGCGACATCCTGCATGACGTCATCTTCGACGCCGAAGTGCCGATTGAACTGGATTGCGCGGACGGCACGGGTGCTGCCGCGAAAGCGCTGGCCGATGTCGTTTCTGCGCGCGGCGCAAATCCTGCGGATACGCGCATCGCCTTCGGGATCGATCCTTTTTCGCGAGTTGCACGTGGCGGCGCGCGGAGCGACGGCGCGGCGCTTGCGTCTCTTGCGAGCGATCTGCGCACGAAGGGTTTTAGCGGCCCGCTCTTCGTCGCCGACGCGCGGCTGGTGCATGCCGCGGGCGGGTCGGAAGCGCAGGAGCTTGGCTATGCGCTCGCTGCCGGCGTCGCCGTTCTGCGGCTGCTCGAAACGACCGGCATCGCGCCAGACACGTACACACCTGCGCTTAGTTTTCGCCTTGCCATCGACGCGCAAGAATTTATTGGCGTCGCAAAACTGCGTGCGCTGCGCCAGCTTTGGGCCGCCGTCGAGCGCGATTGCGGCACGACGCCGTCGCCCTGCCACATCCATGCAGAGACTGCGTGGCGCGCGATGACGCGCCGCGATCCCGACGTGAACATGCTGCGTGCGACGCTCGCGATCTTTGCGGCGGCTGTCGGTGGCGCGGATCGCATTTCGGTGTTGCCGCACACGCAGGCCGTGGGCCTGCCCGACGCGTTCGCCCGCCGCGTCGCGCGCAATGCGCAACTCGTGCTGCGCGAGGAGGCCAATCTCGACAAGGTGTCCGATCCCTCTGCCGGCAGCGGCGGCATCGAAGCCTTAACCGCGGCGCTCTGCGAGAAAGGTTGGGACGTGTTTCGCAGCATCGAGGCCGCCGGTGGTCTCGAAGCCGCGCTCGAAGGCAGCACCTTCCGCAAAAGCATCGCCGACGTTGCTGCATCGCGTGCGAAAAACATTGCACGCCGCAAGGACGGCATCACCGGCGTCAGCGAATTTCCGCTAGCCGGCGAGACGCCGCCGCATGTCGAAGCGCCCATCGTCGACGGCAACACCGCCAAGACACCCTTCGCACCGATCCGTCTCGCCGAACCCTTCGAGCGTCTGCGCGACCATGCCGATGCGGTGCTTGTGTCGACCGGCCAGCGACCAAAGGTGTTTCTCGCAACGCTCGGCCCGCTTGCGACGAATGCGGCGCGAGCCACGTTCGCAAAAAACCTGTTCGAGGCCGGCGGTTTCGAGACGGTAGCGTATGCCGGCGCCGACGATGACGCAGCTCTCGCCGAAGCCTTTCGCGCATCGGGCGCGGCAACCGCTTGCCTCTGCGGATCGGATGCAATCTACGCCGACCGCGCGACCTCCGCCGCAACAGCGATCGCACCGGGCGCCAAACGACTCGTTATGGCAGGACGGCCGGGCGAATACGAAGGCGTGTGGCGGCAGGCTGGCATCACCGACTTCGCTTATGCCGGCGCGGATGTCCTCGCACTGCTGGAAGCGCTCTCGCCGCGCTGATGCAAGCGCGCCACGCGTGAGGCTCCGATCGTCGGACTGATCCATTTTCGGACAGTCGTTCAGAACTTGTTAACCACGGTGCCGCCACGGTCGCCCGATAAACGCGTGGCGGAATTCGCCAAAACGCCTTTCGGAGCCACAACACATGCGACCCGTCCTGCCTGTTCTGCTGCTCGTACCGCTTGCGGCCGCGCTTCTCGCGCCGCCCGCGTCGGCGGCACAGCCTTTCGACGGAAAGTGGTCGGTCGAAGTCATCACGGAAAAGGGCAGCTGCGACCAGGCCTACCGCTGGGACATCGTGGTTGCCGATGGCCATGTCGTGACGACGCCGGACATGCCCGCGAAGGCCGCCGGCTCGATCTCACCCAAGGGCGCGATCTCGGTCAATTTTTCGCGCGGCAGCGATTCCATGAATGCGAAAGGCACCGCGTCCGGTAATTGGGCGACCGGCGAGTGGACCGCAACGGCCATGGGTTGCACGGGCCGCTGGCGCGCCGAGCGCCGCGCCTGATTTTGCCTGCATTGCATCGCAAATGGATCGGCGCTTTTGTGCCGGCCGAAGCCGCCATCTGAGGATTCGCTGCCGATGAAAACGCCGCGCCGGACTGTTGCCTTCGCTCTTGTCGTCATGGCGTCGCTCGCCGCAGGCGGCACCGCATTTGCCGCGCAATGCGGGAATAACTCGGCCGGCTTCGAAGCCTGGAAGGCGCAATTTTCGCAAGAAGCACGTGGCAAGGTTGGCCCCGCTGCCATCGCGGCATTGCAGACGACAAGCTATGCGCGCGCCACGATCGGCGCCGACCGTGGCCAGCATAGTTTCAAGCTGACGCTCGAACAGTTTCTCGCCAAGCGCGGCGGACCAGCTATCGTGTCGCGCGGGCGTTCGCTAAAGGCGAGCAACGCTGCACTGTTCCAGAATATCCAGAGCCGCTACGGCGTCCCGCCCGGGCCGCTGCTCGCGATCTGGGGTATGGAGACGGGGTTTGGCGCCGTAAAGGGCCGCGGCAACATGCTCTCGTCGACAGCGACGCTCGCCTATGACTGCAGGCGCACCGCCTATTTCACCGATCAACTCTATGCCGCGCTGAAACTTGTCGATGACGGCGTCTTCAATGCCAACACGATCGGCTCCATGCACGGCGAAGTCGGCCAGACACAGTTCATGCCGAAGAACGTGCAGCAGTACGCCGTCGGCAACATGGAGACGCCGTCCGGTGCGCTGACATCGACGGCGAATTTTTTGAAGGCGAAAGGGGGATGGAAGGCCGGCACCGGTTATCAGCCCGGCGAGCCGAACTTCGCCGCAATCCAGGAATGGAACGCCGCGACCGTGTATCAACGCGCCATCGCACAGCTTGGTCGACAGATCGACGGTGGCGATAAGTAGCTGATAACTGCTTCGCCTAGGGCGAGCCGTTACCGCCCATCGCGCCGTACACCTGACCCGTCGCGTAAGTCGCATCGGGCGCCGCAAGCTGCACGTAGATCGACGCGAGTTCCGCAGGTTGTCCCGGACGTTTCATCGGCGTCATTCCGCCGAACACGACGAGCTTTAGTTGCGTCGCGCCACCCGACACCTGGAGCGGCGTCCAGATCGGACCCGGCGCGACCGCGTTTACGCGAATGCCCTTCGGAGCAAGCTGTTTCGCCAATGATCGAACGTAGTTCGTCGTTGCCGCTTTTGTCTGCGCGTAATCGTAGAGATCGGCGGACGGATCGTTGGCCTGTTCGGACGATGTGCCGATGATGCATGCACCGGGCTTCAGATGCGGAAGCGCCGCCTTGATGATCCAGAACGGCGCGTAGATGTTCGTCTTCATGGTCGCGTCGAAATCCTCAGTCGTTAGATCGAGGATCGAGTCACGCTGCTGCTGACGCCCGGCATTGCTGACGACGATATCGAGACCGCCAAGACCCTGAACCGCTTGCTCGACAAGCTGCTTGCAGAAGTTCTCGTCTTTCAGGTCGCCGGGGATCGAAATTCCGATGCGTCCTTCCTTGCGGATCAAAGCGATGACGTCGTCCGCATCGGATTGTTCGCTCGGCAGATGGTTGATCGCCACATCCGCGCCCTCGCGCGCATAGGCAATCGCCGCGGCACGACCCATGCCGGAATCGCCGCCGGTGATCAGCGCTTTGCGGCCGGCTAAGCGACCGGAGCCGCGATAACTTGTCTCGCCATGATCGGGCACCGGGCTCATCTTGCTCGCAAGTCCCGGCCAGTCCTGCGACTGCGGCCGAAACGGCGGTGCCGGATACTTCTTCACCGGGTCTTCGAGCGGCTGCGCTGCGACGGGCCGTGCGGGCTGCGCACTTGCTGGCGTCGAAGCAGCGGCTGCGCCTATGCCGACGGCGGCCAGCGCGCGACGGGTGAGGGAGACTGGCAATGTTTCGTCGTTCATGATCGCTCTCGCAATGGGATGGCCGAGAACGACAGACGCGGTCTTTTGTTCAGGCGGCGCGCGCGAAAGACGCAGGCGAAGCAAGCGTAAGTACGATCAGAGGCCCTTCCACGCCGGCTTACGCTTCTCCAGAAACGCGGCGCGGCCTTCGCGGAAATCGCTGCTGCCGTAGCAGAGGCCGATGAGATCTGCACCGTCTGGCGCAAGCGATGCTGTAATCCGACGCAGCGCTTCTTTCGTCGCGCGCAGAGTCAGGGGCGCATGACCGGCGACAATCTGCGCCATCTCGTCCGCGCGCGTCATCAGCGATGCTTGATCGGGCAATATCTCGGTGACAAGGCCGAGCGCCAGCGCCTCGTCGGCATTCGTAAGCCGCGCAAGAAAGATGAGTTCCTTCGTCTTTGCGGGACCAATGAGCGTGAACAGCCGCGCATAGTTCGAGATCGAAAGGCAATTGCCGAGCGTACGCGCGATAGGAAAGCCGAACTTCAGGTCGGCCGTCGCGATGCGCAGATCGCTACATGCGGCGATGGCGGCGCCGCCACCTGTGCAAGCGCCCGCGATCGCGGCGATCACCGGCACGCGGCAGCGCTCTAGCGCGCCGAGCACGCGATCAATGCGCGCCTCATAGGCAAGGCCATCTTCCGCGGTGCGGACATGTTCGAAGGCGGCGATGTCGGTGCCGGCGGCGAACGCCTTGTCGCCCGCGCCTGTGAGGATCATCGCGCGAATGCTGTCATCCGCGTCGACACTTTCGCAGATGTCGGCGAGGCGTTCGTACATCGCGAACGTGAACGCGTTGCGTTGCGCCGGCCGGTTGAAGGTGACGCGCGCGATGCCGTCCGTCACGGAGTAAAGAACGTCGTCGTTCATGCGTGTGATCGATGCCTGAAATTCGGAAGCGGCAGCACTATCACTTCCGGCACGGGAATGCCTTTGCCAGCGCGACGATGACGCCTCCCACATATTGCTGATCCAGCAGCGTCTTGAGGTCGCCAAGCTGCTGCACCACGGCGGCGCGAATTTCCGGTGGCTTCGCGTCGAGCGAGACGCAGAACAGGTTTTGGGCGCGACCCATTTCGCGATCGATGCCGTGCATCACGACGATGCTGAAAAGCGCCATATCGCAGGCGGCAAGGCGTTCCGGCTCCGGCGCACGGCAATATTGCAGGAGCGTCGCCGCTGTCATCGTTCCGGCATCGACCTGCGCCTGCGCTGGCGATACCGCAGAGAGAACGACGGCTGTGAGGAAGCGCGCGAAACTCATGTGTGCCTCAACGGATTGCCGTCCGCGGCCGTACGAAATGCTGTTCGCGGATCATTGGCCCCCACTGCTCGCCGTCGTATTCGTCGCGCAGCACGAAGCCGGCCGTCTCGTAGAGTTTTCGCGCGGCATCAAGGCCGTGGAAGGTCCAGAGCTGCGTTTCAGCGAAGTCGTTCTCATCGACGTAGTCGAGCGCGGTTGCCAACAACCGATTTCCGACACCTGTACCACGTAAAACGTCGCCGATGACGAACCACCTGACATGCGCGATGCCGTTGCCAAGATCGCTCGC
This sequence comes from Beijerinckiaceae bacterium, assembly GCA_965246795.1. Lineage (GTDB taxonomy): Bacteria > Pseudomonadota > Alphaproteobacteria > Rhizobiales > Beijerinckiaceae > JAJXWB01. The sequence continues at coordinate 427,666 of CBDFFN010000013.1, forward strand.
GTCAATTGCAATCGTGCCGACGATCTCGTCGCCGTGCAGCGCGCACCAGAAGCGGCTGCGCGGATCGTTCTCGCGCGCAAAAAAGCCGGCAATATCGGTTGCGCGACCCGTCTCGAAGTGACGGCCAAAGCCGTGGTGTTGCGCGTAATAGCGTGCCTGCAATTCGAGACAGCGGCCGATGACGCCGGGGCGATAGCCTTCAGCAATAGTGACCGCGTTCACGGCGTTGCCGCGTCGCGAAATTCGGTCTCCATCTCCCGCCGTGCACGCACGGCAATGTCGTTTTCGTCGAACGATACGTCGGTCCAATGCAGCACGGTGCCGGCGGCGACATCGCGCACAAGCGCGACACGATGCGCGAGACCGATGGGAAACGCACCGACGGCGAGGCTGCGCGACGCCGGCATCAGGCGGCCATACACCGTGTAGCCGCCCTCGCCGTCGAGCACTTCGCCGGCACGCAGATCGCGCTTCGCAATGGCGACGGCATCGCCGCGAAACGCGGACGACGCGCCGGTCGGCTCGCGTCGTAACGCTGCGGACAGGATCGAGATGGACAATTCCATGCCGATGAGATGGTAGGGCTTGTACTGCGCGGCGTAAAAGCCAGTTTGATCTGTGCGCAGACCGTATTGCGCAAAACAGGCGGCCGCGTAATCGGTACGTGCCTTTAGCACGACATACACGCCCCAGCGCAGATCACGGAACACGGGACGTCCGTCGCGTTCGAGCGACGAGACAACCTCGACCGTGCCCTCGTGCGCGAGAATGCCGCCGACCGCCTTCGGCCGAAGGACATGCGCGAGATCGTCGACACCACAGGGCGGAAAGGCGAGCCCATCGTCCGGCGGCATAAGATCGCAGGCATTGGCGATCGCCGCCATCTCGATCGCCGACTTCGTGCCGTCGAGAAAGGAATTGAACATTTGCGGGTTCATGCCGGCGGCCGCGGCACCTTCGGGCGTCAGGCCGTAATGCGACCAGACGTCATCCGGCGTTACGGTGTGGTAGGCCGGCAGATATTTTGTGCCCTTGCCCGCACACACAACGTCGAACCCAGTCGCCCGCGCCCAGTCCACCATCTCCGCGACCAGCGCAGGTTGGTCGCCATACGCCATCGAATAGACGACGCCGGCGGCCTGCGCTTCGCGCGCGAGGAGCGGCCCTGCCAGCACGTCTGCTTCGACATTCACCATGACGACATGCTTGCCGTTGCGGATCGCAGCGCGGGCATGCGCGATGCCGGCTGCGGGCGATCCCGTGGCCTCGACGACGACATCAACGTCGCCGCGCGCGCAGAGTTTTGCGCCGTCGTCGATAATGGCGGTGGCCCCGATACGCGCGTCGTCCCGACCGACGGCGCGACACGCGGCCTTTGCGCGTACGGGGTCAAGATCGGCGATGGCGGTGACGACAAGGCCTGCAATGAACGGCGCCTGTGCGAGAAACATGGAGCCGAATTTGCCCGCGCCAATCAGGCCGACACGCACGGGGCAGTGTGTTTCAGCGTGCGCGCGCGCGAGATGCGCGAGGTTCATGGAAACGTCCCGCGCGTCGGCGCGTCGCTCACCCCAAAGCCTGCGCGATCGCCTCGCCGGCCGTCTTCGTGTCGGCATTGCCGCCGAGGTCGCGCGTGCGCGCGTGGCGTTCGGCCAGCACGCGTTCGATCGCCTGCACGATCTCCGCCGCAGCGTCGCGTTCGCCGAGATGATCGAGCATCATCGCACCCGACCAAATCTGACCGATGGGATTGGCGATCCCCTGCCCTGCGATATCGGGCGCGGAGCCATGCACAGGCTCAAACAGCGAGGGGAAAGCGCCTTCCGGATTGATGTTGCCGGATGGCGCGATCCCGATCGTGCCGGTGCAGGCAGGCCCGAGATCGGAAAGGATGTCGCCGAACAGGTTCGACGCGACGACGACATCGAACCAGTCCGGGTGCAGCACGAAATGCGCAGTGAGAATGTCGATGTGGTACTTATCCCACTTCACATCGGCATAATTCTTCGCCATCGCCTCAACGCGCTCGTCCCAGTACGGCATCGTGATCGAGATGCCATTAGACTTAGTGGCAGAGGTGAGATGCTTTTTCGGCCGGCGCTGCGCGAGGTCGAAGGCATACTTGAGAACACGGTCGACGCCTATCCGCGTCATCACCGTTTCCTGGACGACGAACTCGCGCTCGGTACCGGGGAACATGCGGCCGCCGATAGAGGAATATTCGCCCTCGGTGTTTTCGCGCACGACGAAGAAATCGATGTCGCCGGGCTTGCGGCCGGCGAGTGGCGCGGGGACGCCGGGCATCAGCTTCACAGGCCGCAAGTTGACGTATTGGTCGAACTCGCGCCGGAAGAGGATGAGCGATTGCCACAGCGAAATGTGGTCGGGAATTTTCTCGGGCCAGCCGACGGCACCGAAGAAGATCGCGTCGTGGCCGGTAAGTTGCGCGTTCCAGTCCTCCGGCATCATGCGGCCGTGCTTCGCGTAGTAATCGTACGACGCGAAATCGAACCAGTTCTGCTCGAGCGTGAACCCGTGGCGTTTGGCGGCGCGCTCCAACACGCGCACGCCTTCGGGCACAGTCTCCTTACCGATGCCGTCACCGGGAATGACAGCGATCTTGTATTTCCGCGTGCTCATATCTGCGACGTCACGCTGTCTTGCGGCTGAACTTCGTCACCAATGTACGCAGGAGACCCGCAGCTCCCGACGGCATGAGATAGATGACCAAGATGAGCAGCACGCCATAAACCGCGCCGGAGAGACCTTTCGAAATGCTCTCCGAGACGTTGGGCACGTAGACGAGAAACGCGCCGCCGATCAACGCGCCGGGCAGCCAGCCGACGCCGCCGACGACGAGGCCGACGAGGAAACCGATCGCGAGCACAAGCGTGAAACTGTCGGGCGCGACGAACTGCACGATGATGGCGCCGAGCGCGCCAGCAATCCCCGTGAAGCCGGCGCTGATACCGAACGCCATCGCCTTATAGAGGCTGTTGTTGACGCCCATCGAGCGTGCCGCGATCGGGTTGTCGCGAATAGCCATCATCGCGCGGCCGGTGCGGCTCTTCACGAGGTTGCGCGCCAGGATGAAGAGCAGGATGCCGACGATGAGTGTGAAGTAATAAAGCCACGTGTCCTGGCTCATCTTCAGGCCGAAGGGCGCGTCAGGCTTGGAGATGACGATGCCCTGTACGCCGCCCGTCCAATGTTCGAACGGCGAGAGCTTCAGGAGTTGCGGCGTCGCAGCGGCGAGCGCGAAAGTCGCGAGCGCGAGATAGACGCCTTCGAGCCGCAGGGCGGGCAGGCCGAACAGGAAGCCGACGATGAAGGACAGGATCGCGGCGGCCGGCAGCGTGAACATGTAGTTGACGCCGTAATGCTCCATGAGGATCGCAGCCGTGTAGGCGCCTATCGCATAGAAGGCGCTATGGCCGAGCGAGAACTGGCCATTGAAGCCGGTCAGCAGGTTCAACCCGAGAATGCCGATCGCATAGACCATCGTCTGCGTGAGCTGGAAGATCACGAAGCCCTTGAGTGTGGCGGGCAGAATGAGCGCGATCGCCAGAAGAACCAGAAAGACGATCATCCCGGTCTTCACGCCACCATGACGGGTCGCGGGGACGACGCGCGAGGTCGGCGAGACGAGCGGCTCGCCGTCGACGGGATTGCTTGCGAGCTTCGTAAAGCCGGGCGAGGTGGCGGCGCTGGTCTCGTTGCTCATCTCACACCCGCGAAACGACGGCGCGACCGAGCAGACCGGCCGGCTTGAAGACCAGGACGACAACAATCACCGCGAGTGCGATCGGCAGTTTCAGCTCGCTGCCGACAACGGGAATGTACGTGCCCGCGAGATTCTCGATGACGCCGACCATGAAGCCGCCGAGAACAGCGCCCGGCGGCGAGGTGAGGCCTCCGAGCACAGCGCCGGCGAAGCCGTACAGCAGGATCGAGATCATCATGTTCGGCTCAAGGAAGACGACCGGCGCGATCAGCATGCCGGCAATGGAGCCCAGCGCTGCGGCCATGCCCCAGCCGAGCGCAATCATCCAGTTGACGCGGATGCCGACAAGCCGCGCCGAAGCCGGATTGGCGGCGGCGGCCCTCATGGCGAGGCCGACGCGCGTGAAGCCGAAGAAGAAGTAGAGCAGCAGCAGCAACACGAGCGTCACGAGAACCATGCCGCCCTGATGCGCGGAGATGAGGCTGGAGCCGAACAGCGGCGACGATCCGAAGGGCGACGGAAAGCTCTTGACCGTGAAGTCCCAGATGAAGCCCGCGCCGGAATTGATGATCGAATACATCGCGATGAAGACGACGACATGGCTGAGGACCGGCGCGTGTTCGATCGGTTTGAAGACGATGCGCTCGATGAGGATGCCACCGATGAAGGACACGGCGAGCGTCAACAGAAACGCTGGCCAATAGGGTATGCCCCACTCGATCATCTGCCAGGCGATGAAGGTCGAGAACATCGCCATCTCGCCCTGCGCGAAATTCAGATGATCGATGGCCTGGTAGATCATCACGACGGCGAGCGCCATGCAGGCATAGATGGCACCGGTAGCGATGCCTGCGAGGACCTGCTGGGTAAAGAGTTCCATCGCTCAATATCCGAGGTAGGAGCGGCGGACGTTTTCGTCCTCGCTGATCTGCTTCGCCGGACCCGACATCACGATATTGCCGGTCTCGAGCAGATAAGCTTCATCCGCGAGCTTCAGGGCGAGCGCGGCATTCTGTTCGACGACGAGCATCGACACCTTCTCCTCCTGATTGAGGCGACGAAGGATGTCGAACATCTCGCGCACGACAAGCGGCGCGAGGCCGAAGGACGGCTCGTCGAGCAACATCAAGCGCGGACGCAGCATCATTGCGCGGCTGATCGCGAGCATCTGCTGCTCACCACCCGAAAGCGTACCGGCCTGCTGTTTGCGCCGCTGTTTCAGGCGCGGGAAATAGGTGAAGCAGCGCTCGATATCTTGACCGATCTGCGCCGTGTTCTTTCGGCTGATGGCGCCGAGCTGGAGGTTCTCCTCCACCGTCATGCGCGTGAAAGTGCCGCGCCCCTCCGGCACATGTGCGATGCCCAGCCGCGCAATGTCCTCGGTCGATTTGCCGAGGAGCTTCTGACCCGCGAACGTGACTTCGCCGGCACCGCTAACCATGCCGCAGATCGCGCGGATGGTCGTGGTCTTGCCCGCGCCATTTGCGCCGAGCAGCGTCGTGACGCCACCCTCCTCAAGCTGGAAATTCAAGCCATGCAGCGCGCGTATCTGGCCGTAAAACGCCTCGAGCTTGCGGACGTCGAGAAGGATGGTCACGCCGCTTCCTCGCCGAGATAGGCTTTGATGAGATCGGGGTTCTTCTGCACGATGGCCGGCGCGCCTTCGGCGATTTTCTTGCCGAAATTCAGCGCGACGACATTGTCCGATATCGACATGACGAGGCCCATGTGATGCTCGACGAGCAGCACGGTGGTCTGGCGATCGTCACGGATCTGTTTCACAAGACGGCCGAGCTCGTGAACCTCGTCATGGTTCAGGCCGCCCGCGGGCTCGTCGAGCAACAGCAGCTTCGGTCGCGCTGTGAGCGCGCGCGCGAGTTCGACGCGCTTCTGCGTACCGAACGGGAGGCCGGCGACGATCCGGTTCGCGACCGGGCCGAGATCGAGGTAGTCGATCGCGTCCTGCGCAACCGTGCGGAGCTTACGCTCCTCGCGACGCACCCACGGCAACGTCAACGCATCGCTGATGGCATCGCCGCGGCTCCGCGAATGGCCGCCGACGAGGACATTTTCCATCACCGTCAGATTTGGAAAGAGCGCGACGTTCTGGAAGGTGCGGCCGATGCCGACGTCGGGCATCAGATGCGGTGGCTTGTCGAGAATGCTTGTGCCTTCGAACAGAATCTCACCCGTCGTCGGCGTATAGAGCCGGCTGAGGCAATTGAAGAGCGTCGTCTTGCCGGCGCCGTTCGGACCGATGAGCCCGAGTATCTGTCCTTGCTTCAGATCGAACGTCACGCCATCGAGCGCGACGATGCCTTCGAACCGCACCACGACATCACGCACGGAAAGGAGAGGTGCGCCCGCTGCGGCGACGCCGCTCATAACGACAGCGACGAAAAGAGTGACGAAAGATGGCGCGCATGACGCGGCAGCCGTCCGCACGAACGCAGCGAAACGATCGCCGTCACCATTCCCATCCTCGCCTGACGCTGTACGCGTTTCCGACTGCCGTTGACGGCGTTCGGTTCGCGACGCTTTTGTTGACACGATATGAGCCACAAACTAGCGTTCCGGTCAAACGAAAGACGCTGTCGTCGCAGCCTGAAACGGCCGCGAATGCAACGGAAAGACAGCACGGGATCGGGGACGGCTTTCGGGCCACGGCATGCTTCGACGATGATGTCCGGATTTGCACAAATCCTGTGCGCTCGATCCGCATCGACCGACGCATCGTGCGACTTTCGTTGAAGGCGCGAACGGTCCGAGACTGCATCCGGTCTGCGGCGCTCGCCAAGAGGTTCGATACATGGATTTGACGTTCACGCCGGAAGAAGTCGCCTTCCGCAACGAAGTCCGCGACTTCTTCAAGCGCGAGTTGCCGGACGACATTCGTCAGAAGCTTCTCATGGGTCAGCATGGCGGCAAGGACGACCTCGTCCGCTGGACGCGCATCCTGAACAAGAAGGGCTGGGCCGTCTCGCACTGGCCGAAGGAGTATGGCGGCACCGGCTGGTCGCCCGTGCAGCAGTACATCTTCCTCGATGAGTTGCAGCAGGCGCCCGCGCCCGCGCCGCTGCCGTTCGGCGTCAGCATGGTCGGGCCGGTCATCTACACATTCGGCAGCGAGAAGCAGAAAGCGCAATTCCTGCCGCGTATCGCCAATCTCGACGACTGGTGGTGCCAGGGCTTTTCCGAGCCGGGCGCGGGATCGGACCTTGCGAGCCTGAAGACGACCGCCAAGCGCGATGGCGATCACTACGTCATCAACGGCCAGAAGACCTGGACGACGCTCGGCCAGCACGCCGACTGGATTTTCGTGCTGGCACGCACGGACAATGCGGCGAAGAAGCAGGAAGGTATCTCCTTCATTCTCGTCGACATGAAGACGCCGGGCATCACGGTGCGGCCGATCATCACGATCGATGGCGGCAATGAGGTCAACGAAGTGTTCTTCGACGACGTGCGCGCGCCGCTCGAGAATCTCGTCGGCCAGGAGAACAAGGGCTGGGATTACGCGAAGTTTCTGCTCGGTAACGAGCGTGTCGGTATCGCACGTGTCGGCGCCTCGAAAGAGCGCATCCGGCGCATCAAGGAACTTGCGAAGGCCGAGATGGATGGCCAGGCACCGTTGATCGAGAACATGCGTTTTCGCGAGCGTGTCGCTTCCGTTGAGATCGAACTGAAAGCGCTGGAAATAACGCAGCTTCGCGTCGTCGCGGCGGAACGCAAGCGTGAGAAGGGCAAGCCCGATCCCGCGTCCTCGATCCTCAAGATCAAAGGCTCCGAAATCCAACAGGCGATCACGGAACTGGCGCTCGAAGTCGTTGGTCCCTACGCCTTGCCCTACCAGTCGCACGAGCGCGGCAACGAGCCGCCGGTCGGGCCAGAGTGGGCCGCGCCGATCGCGCCGACCTATTTCAATTCGCGGAAGATTTCGATCTACGGCGGATCGAACGAGATTCAGAAGAACATTATCGCGAAAGCAATTTTGGGGCTTTGACGCCGCAGACTGTCATTCCCGCGTAAGCTGGGAATTCAGCACGACACGACTGGATGCCTGCTTTCGCAGGCACGACAGCGAAACCATCGACACAATTCTTTCTATCAGCGGACCATCATGGACTTCGATCTCACCGACGAGCAACGCCTTCTGAAAGAGAGCGTCGACCGGCTCATCGCCGACAAATATGATTTCGAGCAGCGCAAAACCTACGCGCGCAACGAGCATGGCTTCAGCCCTGACATCTGGAGCCAGTTCGCGGAGCTCGGACTTCTCTCGCTGCCTTTTGCTGAAGAATACGGCGGCTTCGGCGGCGGCCCCGTCGATCTGATGCTGGTGATGGAGGCGCTCGGCCGCGGGCTTGCGCTCGATCCATATCTCGCGACCGTCGTGCTTGCCGGCGGCGCGATCCGGCTTGCCGGAACGGATACGCAGAAGAGCGAATGGCTGCCGAAGATCGCGGGCGGTGAAGCGACGATCGCCTTCGCGCATCACGAGCGCGCCGCACGTTACGAGCTCGCGCATGTCGGAACGAAGGCGACGAAGTCCGGTGACGGTTTCACGATCGCGGGCGACAAATCGCTGGTGCAGAATGGCGACGCCGCCGACACGTTCGTTGTCAGCGCGCGCCTCTCTGGTGGCACGCGCGATCGCGACGGCATCGGCCTGTTCCTCGTCGATGCAAAGGCGGATGGCGTGACGCGGCGCGGCTTCGTCACGCAGGACGGACTGCACGCCGCGGAAGTCTCGTTCAAAACCGCGAAGGCCGTTGCGCTCGGCGAGCCGGGCAAGGCTATGGACACGATCGACCGTCTTGTCGACGAGGCGATCGCAGCGCTCTGCGCCGAATCCGTCGGCTGCATGAGCGAGATGCACACGCTGACCGTCGAATATCTCAAGACGCGCAAGCAGTTCGGTACGACGATCGGCTCGTTCCAGGCGCTGCAGCACAAAGCCGTCGACATGTTCGTCGCGCTGGAGCTCGCGCGCTCGATCACGCTCTACGCGACGATGATGGCCGGCTCCGACGATGCGGCCGAGCGCCGCCGCGCCATGTCGGCGGCGAAGGTGCAGGTCGGCAAGTCGGCGCGCCTCGTCGGCCAGCATGCGATCCAGCTTCATGGCGGCGTCGGCATGACGATGGAGTTCAAGGTCGGGCACTATTTCAAGCGCGCGACGATGATCGACCTCATGTTTGGCGACGTCGACTATCACCTGTCGAAGCTCGCGGCGGATGGCGCACCGATCGCGGCCTGACGCAATGGTCGCGACGCCCGCCTTCTTCGATCTCACCGGCAAGGTCGCGGTCGTCACGGGATCAAGCCGTGGAATCGGCCAGTCCATCGCCGAATGCATGGCAGCGCTGGGCGCAAAAATCGTTGTGTCGAGCCGTAAGGCGGACGCCTGCGAGCCGGTCGCGCAAGGCATTCGTGACAAAGGTGGCGATGCGCATGTCATTGCCTGCAACATCGGTCGCAAGGCGGAAGTCGAGGCGCTGATTGCGGGTACGATCAAGCACTACGGCGGCATCGACATTCTCGTCTGCAACGCCGCGGTCAATCCGTACTACGGGCCGACCGCGGCCATGCCGGACGATGCGTTCGACAAGATCATGGCATCGAATGTGAAGTCGAACATCTGGCTAGCGAATCTGGCCGCTACAGACATGGCCGCCCGCGGCGGCGGCTCGATCATCATCGTGTCGTCGATCGGCGGTATCCGCGGAACAGCGATCCTCGGCGCGTATGGAATTTCAAAAGCCGCCGATTTCGCGCTGGCGCGCAATCTCGCGGTCGAACTCGGCCCGAAGAACATCCGCGCGAACTGCATTGCGCCTGGCCTCGTGAAGACCGAATTCGCCCGCGCGCTGTGGGAAGACGAAAAGCTCCTGAAACATCGCGAGGGAACGACGCCGCTGCGCCGCATCGGGATGCCGGACGAGATCGGTGGCATTGCTGCGTTTCTCGCTTCGCCAGCGGCGAGCTTCATCACCGGTCAGGTGATCGTTGCCGACGGCGGCGTGACAATCGCGTCGTAAATTTATCCGACTGTCACGGAAACGCAAAACAGGCGTGCGACGAAACGCGATCCGCGATTCGGAGCGTTCCACCGATGGTCATTGGTCTATGCGCTCTCGGCGGCGCCGCGTTTCTCGTCGCGCTCAATCTCGTCGCGATGATGCTTGCCGGCCTGCGCTGGCGTCGGGCCTTGCGCAGACCGGTCGAGACGAGGCCAGATCGTCCGCCGGTGACGATCTTGCGGCCGCTCCGCGGTATCGAAACCTTCAGCAAAGAGACACTTGCCTCGAGCTTTTGTATCGAATGGCCCGACTACGAAGTCATCTTCTGCGTCGCCAACGCACAGGATCCGGTCGTACCACTCGTGCGTGAAGCCATCGCGCAACATCCCGGCGTGCCGGCACGCCTGCTCATCGGCGACGATTCCGTCAGCGAAAATCCAAAGCTCAACAATTGCGTGAAGGGATGGCGCGCGGCACGCCACGGCTGGATCGTCATGGCCGACTCCAATGTCCTGATGCCGCCCGATTATCTCGCGCGGCTGATGTCGCGCACGGGCAATGGCGTGGGACTCGTCATTTCCGTGCCGCTCGGCACGCAGCCGGCCGGCCTCTACGCGAATCTCGAATGCGCGATCCTCAACGGCTACCAGGCGCGCTGGCAATATGCCGGCGCCGCCTGCGGCCGCGCCTTCGCTCAGGGCAAGAACATGCTCTGGCGGCGCGATATTCTCGATGGCGCCGGTGGCATCGCAGCACTCGGCGCGGAAGCGGCGGAGGATGCCGCTGCGACGAAGATCATGCGCCGGTTGGGGCTGCGCATCGAGGTCGTCGATTATCCGTTTCCGCAGCCGCTCGGCGCGCGTACGGCGCGGCAGGTCTGGTCCCGGCACTCGCGCTGGGCGCGCCTGCGCCGCGCCACCTTCCCGCTTCACTATGCGCCGGAAATCCTCGCCGGTGCGATGATGCCGATGCTGCTCGCAGCACTCGGCGCGTCTTTGCTTGGCATCGACGTTCTGCCAGTCGTCACCGGTGTCGTCATCTGCCTTTACGGCGCGGAATGGCTGCTTCTGCGTGTTGCGAAGCTGCAACGTGACAAATTTACTTTGCCCGCGATGATCCTGCGCGATCTGTGGCTACCTGTCTTTTATTTCGATGGCTGGCTCGTCGACGAGTTCGTGTGGCATGGCCAGGCGATGGGCGTGACGCCAAGCGAAGCGACCCCAGCGGTATCCTGAGAAGCCGACTGTCACACAGTCGAGACATGAATCTGTTCGGACACGCCGAAGACTTTCTGGAGGTCGCGCGTGAGCGAACCGGAACCGACGAACTACCGCACGCTCTTCATTTCGGACGTCCATCTCGGCACGCGCGGATCGCAAGCCGGGTTGCTCCTCGATTTTCTCCGTCACAATGATGCAGACACGATCTATCTCGTCGGCGACATTATCGACGGCTGGCGGTTGCGCAGCTCCTGGTATTGGCCGCAATCGCACAACGACGTTGTGCAGAAGTTGCTGCGCAAGGCGCGCAAGGGCGCGAACGTCATCTTCCTGCCCGGTAATCACGACGAGTTCGCGCGCGACTATGTCGGCAACGAGTTCGGGGGCATCACGGTCGTCGACGATGCCATCCACACGACGGCGGACGGCAAGAAATTTCTCGTCATCCACGGCGACCAGTTCGACATCGTCGTCAGCCACGCACGCTTCATCGCCTTTCTCGGTGACTGGGCCTACGAGGCCGCACTGTCTATCAATGGCGTGCTCAACCGCATCCGGCGCTCATTCGGCTTCAGCTACTGGTCGTTTTCCGCCTGGGCAAAACACAAGGTGAAGAAGGCGGTCAATTTCATCGGCGATTTCGAGACGACATTGTCGGCTGAAGCCGGCAAACGCGGCGTGCAAGGCGTCATCTGCGGGCACATCCACCATCCGACCGTGCGCCAGATCGGCGACATCACTTACGTCAACACCGGCGATTTCGTCGAAAGCTGCACTGCCGTCGGCGAACATTTCGACGGCCGCCTCGAGATCATTCGATGGAACGTGCCGCAGAACGAGCAGGCACCCGCGCCGGCCATTCGCGAGCCGATCGCCGCCTGATGCGTATTCTCATCGCCACCGACGCCTGGACGCCGCAAGTGAATGGCGTCGTGCGCTCGTTGCAGTCGATGTCAAAGGCGGCGGCGGAACAGGGTGCCAAGATTTCCTTCGTGACGCCGCAAGATTTTCGCACGGTACCGCTGCCGACCTACCCTGACATTCGGCTGGCGTTGACGAGCGCAAAGACCTTGCGAAGGCGCATCTCAGAAAGTGACGCCGACCACGTGCATATCGCGACGGAAGGGCCGCTCGGCTGGGCGGCACGAAGCGCCTGCATTTCGGAAGGCCGTCCCTTCACGACGAGTTACCACACGCGATTTCCAGAATATCTTCACGCGCGCACACGCTTTCCACAATCGCTTAGCTACGCGCTCTTGCGCCGCTTTCACGCCGCGTCGATCGGCACGATGGTCGCCACGCATAGTATCGAGCGCGAGCTCACCGCGCAGAAGTTCCGCAACCTCATGCGATGGACGCGCGGTGTCGACCATCGCCTGTTCTTTCCGCGTCCGGCGATCCTCGATCTGCCGCGACCCATATTCCTGCATGTCGGACGCCTCGCCGTCGAAAAGAATGTCGAGGCGTTCCTGTCGCTCGATCTGCCCGGCTCGAAAGTGCTCGTCGGCGACGGCCCCGCGCGCATTGCGCTTCAGGCAAGATTTCCCGAAGCGCATTTTCTCGGCGCGAAGCACGCCGAAGAACTCGCGTCGCTCTATTCGAGCGCGGATGTTCTCGTTTTCCCAAGTCGCACCGACACGTTCGGCCTCGTGATGATCGAGGCGTTGGCTTGCGGTGTGCCGGTCGCAGCCTATCCCGTGCCCGGCCCGCTCGATGTCATTACGGACAGCGGCGCCGGTGTTCTGAGCGATGATCTCCAACAGGCCGCGCTTGCTGCGCTGAGCATCCCACGTGACGCCGCACGCGCGCATGGCCTGACATTCACGTGGGAGCGCAGCGCCGAGCAGTTTCTCGGCAACATCCGCTTGGCGCGCGAACGAGCAAAGATCCCGTTGCTCGCCGTCGGTGCACTCGCAATCTCGGCGTCGATACGGTCATCGTCGCCGAACGCAGTGTGACGAACCGCGAGCCTCCGGCTCGCAATCCGTCGCAATGTCGTAGGCCTTATGCGGGCCAGAAAGCCCACGGTCCCTAGACGCGCGCGGCTTCCAGCGCGGGATAGTCGGTGTAGCCCTCCGTACCACCGCCGTAGAACGTCTTCTGGTCCCACGCATTCAGCGGCGCGCCGGCGTGCAGGCGCTGAGGCAGATCGGGATTGGCGATGAACAGCTTCCCGAATGCGATGAGATCGGCGCGGCCGCTGCGCACCGCGTCCTCTGCCAACGCGCCGTCGTAGCCGTTGTTCGCCATGTAAGCGCCCGCGAAGGCTTTCTTCAGCGCGGCATAGTCGAAGGGCAGGTTGTCGCGCGGACCGCCCGTCGAGCCCTCGACGACATGCAAATAGCCGAGACCGGCAGCGGACAGTTTGCCGACCAAAGTCATGAACAGACCGACTGTGTCGCTGTCAGGCGCGGCGTCGTTGGCCGGCGTCACCGGCGAAATGCGGATGCCGATGCGCGCCGCATTCCAATGCGCTTTGATCGCGTCGACGATCTCCAGCGTGAAACGAATGCGATTTTCGATGGAGCCGCCGTATCCATCCTTCCGCTTGTTGAGCGAGTCACGAAGGAATTGCTCGGGCAGATAGCCATTCGCAGCGTGGATCTCGACGCCATCGAAGCCGGCCGCCTTGGCATTGGCCGCGGCCTTGCCGAAATCGGCAACGACGCCGCTGATCTCATTCGTCTCGAGCGCGCGTGGCTCAGACACCGGCACGAACTTTCCAGCAACGAACGTCTCCGTGTTTGCAGCGATGGCGGTCGAAGATACGGGCGCGCCACCGTTCGGCTGCAGATCGACGTGGCTGATGCGCCCGACATGCCAGAGCTGCGCGAAGATTCGTCCGCCCGCCGCGTGGACGGCCTCTGTCACCTTTTTCCAGCCGGCAATCTGGTCGTTCGAATACATGCCCGGTGTCAGCGCATAACCCTGGCCCTGCTGCGAAATCTGCGTCGCTTCGGTAATGAGCAGGCCGGCGCTCGCGCGCTGCTTGTAATATTTCGCGTTGAGGTCCTGAGGCGCGAGACCATCAGGCGTCGCGCGATTGCGCGTCAACGGCGCCATGCAGACGCGGTTGGGAAGCTCGAGATCGCCGAGCTTGAACGGTTGGAACAATGCGTCGTGGGCCATGCAGATATCCCTGTGCGTGTGCGCGATGCGCGAACGTGGGGCCCACATAGGGGCTTGCGCTCACGCTTTCGAGCCGCCGGCCTGTGGACCGCAAAAGTTTTGGCCCTAAGCTACGTTTCTTCTCCCGCCCGTCGCTTTTCTGGAACGAAATCGCTCATGGCGCTCGTGCTCTACGCTCATCCCTTCTCGTCCTATTGCTGGAAGGTGCTGATTGCACTCTGGGAGATGCAGATCGACTTCGACTATCGCAACATCGACGATCCTGATGTCGCCGCGGAGTGGCAGCGCCTGTCGCCGATGAAGAAAATGCCAATCCTGATCGATGGCGACGCCGTCATCATCGAGACGAGCATCATCATCGAGCATCTGCAGATCTTCCATGCTGCGAAGGCGACGCTGATTCCATCAGACCCAAAGGCTGCGCTCGACGTGCGACTGCTCGACCGCATGTCAGACAATTACCTCATGGACGCGATGAACGGCATCGTCGGCGACTATCTGCGGCCCGAAAACGATCGCGATCCGACCGGCGTCGCAAGAGCGCGCGAAAAACTCGACGCCGGCTATCGCTGGTGGGACGCGCATATGCGCGGGCGTGAATGGGCAGCGGACGCATTCAGCCTCGCCGATTGCGCGACGGCGCCGGCGCTATTCTACGCGGACTGGGTGCATCCCATTCCGCATTCGCTCGATGCGCTGCATGCCTATCGCGCGCGACTGTTGGCACATCCCAGCGTGGCACGCGCGGTCGAAGAGGCGCGGCCCTATCGCAGCTATTTTCCGCCGGGCGCGCCGGACCGGGATTGAGCGGCGTCAAACAATACGCGACGTCTTTCCCCAATACTGGTCACGCAAGAGCCGCTTGTAGAGCTTGCCGGTCGCCTGACGCGGCAACTCTTCGAGGAAGTCGATCTGGCGCGGTGCCTTGATGTGACTGAGATTCTTCCGCGCGAATTCCGAGAGTTCGTCGCGTAGCGCCGGCCCGGCGTCAGCCCAGTGCATCGGCTGCACGATCGCCACGACCTTCTCCCCCATATCCTCGTCGGGCGCGCCGATGACGGCGACATCGGCAACTTTCGGATGCGTGACGATGAGGTTCTCGATCTCCTGCGGATAAATGTTCACCCCGCCGGAGATGATCATGAAGGCCTTGCGGTCGGTGAGAAACAGATAGCCATCCGCATCCACTTTCCCGACATCGCCAAGCGTCGTCCAGCCATGCTTGTTGGTCGAGGACGCCGTCTTGTCAGGATCGTTGTGATACGTGAACGGCGTGCCGTCGGAGAAATAGATCACGCCTTCTTCGCCGACCGGCACTTCGTCGCCGTTCTCGTCGCAGATGTGGATGACGCCAATCTTCGCCGTCCCGACGGAGCCCGGCCGCTCCAGCCATTCCTTCGAGCCGATCATGGTGAAACCGTTGCCTTCTGTGCCAGCGTAATATTCGACCAGCACCGGGCCCCACCATGCGATCATCGCCTGCTTGACCGGCACCGGGCACGGCGCCGCCGCGTGAATGGCACAGCGCATCGACGACACGTCGTATTTGCGGCGCGCCTCCTCCGGCAATTTTAGCATGCGCACGAAATGCGTCGGCACCCATTGCGAGCAGGTTGCACGATGCTGCTCGATGAGTTCGAGCGCGCGCTCGGCATCGAACTTTTCCATCACGATGACGGTGCCGCCAAGGCGCTGCACGACCATGCACCAACGCAACGGCGCTGCATGATACAGTGGCGCCGGTGACAGATAGATGCTTTCGGCGTTGAAGCCGAAGGCGCCCTGCGCCAGCGCTGTCAGCGGATTGGGCGCATCGATCGCGTAGCCCGTCAGCGCGCTCTTCACGCCCTTTGGCCGGCCTGTGGTGCCGGACGAATAGAGCATGTCCTTGCCGGCGGTTTCGTCCGGGATCGGCGTAGCGGGCTGCTTGCCACGCTCACCTTTGAAATCGCGGTAAGGGCCAAAGCCGCCATCGAGCGCGAACAAGAGCAAGTCGGCGAGCGGTTTCGCAAGCTCGTCAGCTATGGCGCGTTTCGCGACCGACGTCACGAACAGTTTCGCGCCGCAGTCGCGCACGATGTATTCGACCTCGCTGGCGGTCAGGTTCGACGAGATGCAGGTGTAGTAGAGGCCCGCGCGCTGTGCCGCCCAGGTGATCTCGAAATAGCGCGGATGATTTTCGAGACAGAGCGCAATGACATCGCCTGTCTTGAGGCCGAGCGACCGAAACAGCTGCGCGCCAGAATTCGAGCGCGCATCGAGCTGCGCGTAGGTGATGATCTCTCCGGAGTTCGCCATGACGACGGCGGGTCTATCGGGCGTCGTGCGCGCGTGATGTGTGGGGTGTTGGGACATGCTCGCTCGTTTCTTCCCAATCTCGGCTGTCACTCCTGCGAAAGCGGGAGTCCAGCTTGTTCTTTTTGAGCACTAGATGCCCACGTTCGCGGGTATGACAGTTCCGCTGTCAGTCGCCCCGCAGCAACCCGCGCCCGACAACATCGACCACGAAGGCCGTGTAGCGGCGGCACAGATCATCGTCGATGTCGCCCGCACCGAAGACACGCCGCATCGCCAGCCGCGACGAGAACAGATGTTCACAGGCGCCGATTACGGCGTGATAGAAGAAGATCGGATCGACCTGCTTGAACTCGCCGGACGCCACGCCCTTGTCGAGCAATTCGCGCTGAAATGCGACGAGCGGTTCGACGAAGAATTTCGCGACCTGTCCTGCCTCTTCCTCGCCGCGCTCGTGCATCGTGAGATGGATGAGCCGGTTGAGATAAGGGAAGCGGTAGTAGGTCTCGATGACGCCCTTGATATGCGCCTCGAGTTTCGCCGTGGCCGAAATGTCGAGCGCCGCAAGACGCTGCATCTGCACGACAGCATGACCGGCGTCGCGCTCGAGGATCGCGAGCAGCAACCCGTCCTTGTTGCCGAAATGGTATTTGACGAGGGCGGAGTTAAGGCCGGAACGCGCGGCAACATCCTGCAGCGAGAAATCGACGGCGTTACGCTCGATCATGAGTTCGCGCGCCGCCGCGACAAGCCGGTCCTTCGAGTTCGCCGGCGGCTTTCCTGCGCCGGAAAACAGCGAGGTGCCGGGATCGATGTCGCGTGTCAGCTCGTCCATCGGCGAGGCGCAAAATTCCTGGCGGAACGTTCCGCGAAGCGGCGTTAATTAGTCGATTGACTAAGAAGTCGCAATGCGGTTCTGTCGCGGCGCGCGAGCAGGCCACAGATGCCGCCGCATCTCTTCGGAAACGCACGGGACGGGGCATGAATTTCGACTTCTCGCCGGAGCAACAGCAACTTCGCGATCAGGCGCGGCGCTTCCTGGAAGAGCATTGTGAGAAACGGTCCCGCGAAATCCTCGAGAAGGGCGGCGATTACGACAAGGTGCTCTGGAAAGGTCTCACCGACCTCGGCCTGATCGGCGTCGCGATCCCCGAAGAATTTGGCGGCGCGGGCGCGGGCCAGTTGGAGTTGTGCGTCATTGCGGAGGAGTTGGGCCGCGTGCTCGCGCCCGTGCCGTTCACGTCGACCGTCTATCTTGCGGCCGAAATCATCATGGCCGCGGGCAGCGATGCGCAGAAGCAGGCGTGGTTGCCGAAGATCGCCACGGGGGAAGCCATCGGCACGCTCGCCTTCGTCGAAGGTCTCGGCAATCCCTCACCCGCCGGCATCAAGGTCGCGGCCGCCGGCAACGAAATCTCCGGCACGAAAACGCTCGTGCCGGACGGCAATGCCGCCGACTTCGCGATCGTCGTCGCGCGCACGGCATCGGGCACCGACGCGCGTGGCATTTCCCTGTTTCTCGTCGATCTGAAGCAGCCCGGCGTCACGCGCACGCCGGTCGACACGATCGATCCGTCGCGTCCGCAGGCGAGCCTGACCTTCGACAAGGCGAAAGGCGAGCCACTCGGCAAGGCCGGCGAGGGCTGGGACCTCTTCATACGCGCGCTCGATCGCGCGGCGGTGCTCGTGGCCTTCGAGCAGATCGGCGGCTCCGATCGCGCGCTCGAAATGGCGCGCGACTATGCGCTCGACCGTATGGCCTTCGGCCGCCCGATCGGCTCGTTTCAAGCCGTCAAGCACATGCTCGCCGACATGTATGTCGCCGCCACACTTGCGCGCTCCAACGCCTACTACGGCGCGTGGGCGCTTTCGACCGACGCGCCGGAACTCGCCGAAGCCGCCGCCAACGCGCGCGTCTCCGCGACGCAAGCCTTCCAGCTCTGCGCCAAGAACAACACGCAGACGCACGGCGGCATGGGCTTCACCTGGGAGTTCGACTGCCACCTCTACTACCGGCGCTCGAACCTCTACGCCGTGATGCTTGGCTCGCAATCCTATTGGGAAGATGCGCTCATCACGCGCATGCGCCAGCGCAACACGGCTTCGGACGCTGCATCGAACATGGCGGCGTAACATCCAACACCTCATCCTGAGGAGCATCGCGCAGCGATGTGTCTCGAAGGATGGCCGGTACGGAAATCTAAAACTCATCCTTCGAGACGCGCCTGAAGGCGCTCCTCAGGATGAAGATGGTGGAAAGGCAAGCGCGCGATGAACTTCGACGACACGTCAGACGAAGCGACATTCCGCGCCGAGGCGCGCGCCTGGATTAACGCCAACAAGCCCTCTGCCGAACTTGCCGCGCTCGCGCCGGACGAGACCGGCGGCATGCCGGCGCAAGGCGACGTGCTGAAGGCCGCAAAGGCCTGGCAGAAAAAGAAAGCTGATGGCGGCTGGGCATGCATCGCGTGGCCGAAAGAGTACGGTGGCCGCAGCGCGACACCGATCCAGCGCGTGATCTGGGATCAGGAGGAAGGCGCGTTCGGACAGCTGAACAGCCCCTTCCAGATTGGCCAGGGCATGTGTGCGCCGACGATGATGGTCTACGCGAGCGAAGAGCAGAAGAAGCGCTACGTGCCGCCGCTCGCGTCGGGCGAAGAAATCTGGTGTCAGCTTTTTTCCGAACCCGCTGCAGGCTCCGATCTCGCAGGCTTGCGCACGAAGGCCGAGAAGCGCGGCGATGACTGGGTCATCAACGGCCAGAAAATCTGGACAACCGGCGCGCATTTCGCCGACTACGGAATTTTGATTACCCGCACCGACCCGAATGTGCCGAAGCACAAGGGCCTGACGATGTTCTTCATCGACATGAAGGCGCCGGGCGTCGAAGTGCGACCGATCAAGCAAGCGTCGGGTTCGTCGGGCTTCAACGAAGTCTATTTCAACGATCTCGTCGTGCCGGATGCGCAACGCCTCGGCGCGGTCGGTGACGGCTGGAACGTGTCGCTGACCGTGCTGATGAACGAGCGCTTCTCGATCGGCTCGCGTGTGTCGACGGCGGTGCCGGAGTTTTTCGAGTTCGCGTCGCAGACGCGCATGGCGGACGGTTCGCTCGCAATCGACGATGCGGCCGTGCGCTCGAAACTTGCCGGCTGGGTCGCACGCTCGAATGGGCTGAAATACACGAGCTACCGCACGATCTCGGCGCTCTCGAAAGGAGAGCGGCCAGGACCGGAAAACTCCATCGGCAAGCTCGTCGCGGCCCCCATGACGCAGGACATCGCGATGGCCGCGGCGGATATTGCAGGGCCGTCCGGTGCGCGCGCGGATGCGACAGGCGCTGCGGCGAAACTCTACAACCAGCTGTTCCTGTCGATCGGCATGCGCATCGCGGGCGGCACCGACGAGGTGATGCGCAACATTATCGCCGAGCGCGTACTTGGTCTGCCGGCCGATGTGCGCGTCGACAAGAACGTGCCGTTCAACCAGATTCCCACGCGCGGACGGGGATAAGTCCGCGATGAACTTCGACGATACCTCTTCCGAAGCCGCCTTCCGCAGAGAGGCGCGGGCGTGGATCGCGGCCAATGCGCCGCGCGAGGTCGAAGACGATCTGCGCGCCTCGCCGTTCGGCCGTGTCGTGCTGCGCAACGGCGACATCATCGCCGCATCGAAAGCCTATCAGAAGAAGAAAGTCGAGGCCGGCTGGGCCTGCCTGCACTGGCCGAAGGCGTATGGCGGGCGGGGCGCGACACCGATCGAGCGCGTGATCTGGCAACAGGAGGAAGGCGTCTTCTCGAAGCTTTCGTCGCTCTTCATCATCGGCCACGGCATGTGCGGCCCGACCGTGATGACTTACGCGACCGAGGCGCAAAAGCGAGAGCTTCTGCCGCCGCTCGCATCCGGCGAACACATCTGGTGCCAACTCTTCTCCGAGCCGGTCGCGGGCTCCGACCTCGCCGGCCTGCGCACGCGCGCGGAAAAACGCGGCGACGAATGGGTCGTCAACGGCCAGAAGGTGTGGACCAGCGGCGCGCATATTTCCGACTGGGCGATCCTGATCACGCGCACCGACCCGAATGTGCCGAAGCACAAGCGCTTGACCATGTTCTTCCTGAACATGAAGTCGCCCGGCATCGACATCAGGCCAATCAAGCAGGCCAATGGCCAAGCCGAATTTAACGAAGTCTGGTTCAATGATGTCGTCATTCCCGATGCGCAGCGCCTCGGCGCCGTCGGCGACGGCTGGAACGTCTCGCTGACGACATTGATGAACGAGCGTCTTTCGATCGGCGCGAACATGCCGACTGGCTTCCCGGAATTGTTCGATTTTTGCACGAAGCTAACGCTCGACGGGCGGGCCGCAATCGAGCGATCCGACGTAAAGTCGAAGCTTGCAGCCTGGGCGACGAAGAATAACGGCCTGAAGTTCACCGCCTATCGCTCCATGTCGGCGCTCTCGAAGGGCGAGCGACCGGGGCCGGAAAATTCTATCGGCAAGCTCGTCGCGGGTTCGACCATGCAGGACATCGCCATCTATGCGATGGACCTCGAAGGTCCGCTCGGTGCGGCGCGCGCGAAAGAGGGCATCGACGAGACCGGCCTCTTCCAGGCGATGTTACTGCGCTCGCCGGCAACGCGCATCGAGGGTGGCACGGACGAAATTTTGCGCAACATTATCGCCGAGCGCGTACTTGGTCTTCCCTCCGATGTCCGCGTCGACAAGAACGTCGCCTTCAAGGACATTCCGACGCGCGGGCGATAGGCGATGACGGACTGGAAGCCTAAAGATTATCCGTCGATCAGCCCGTACCTCATTTGTGCCGATGCGGAGAAGGCAATCGCATTCATGGAGGCAGCTTTCGGCGGCGTGCTGCTCCGCCGCTTTGATCGTCCTGACGGCTCGCTGATGCATGCCGAAGTTCGTATCGACGACAGCGTCGTCATGATCGGCGGCGGTGCGACCGACGCGCAGAGCGCGGAGCCGCACATTCATCTTTACGTACCTGATGCTGCCGCGACCTTTGCACGCGCCGTTGCTGCAGGGGCAACGGTCGTTCAAGCCCCGGAGTGTAAACGCGAGGACGACGATGTTCGCGGCGGCTTGACGGATGCGTGGGGCACGACATGGTGGATCGCGAACCAGTGACGCGGCGCATTTTCCGTTCGCGTACCCTGCCCTATTTTCCCTCGATCTGAATTGCCGAGAGTTTTCATGACCGACAATCCCCGCAAGCTCGATCATCCCGCCTCGAATATTTTCATCGAGCGTTATTCTCCGCGCGCTTTCACCGGCGAGGCAATCTCCGACGCGACACTCGATACGTTCTTTGAGGCAGCGCGCTGGGCGCCCTCGTCGTACAATTCGCAGCCCTGGCGCTTTCTCTATGCGACTAAGGGCAGCCCCGACTTCGCGAAATTTCTCAGCCTTCTCAACGAACCGAACCAGTTGTGGTGCAAGGATGCTTCCGCGCTACTGATCCTGTGTTCGAAGAAGACAATGAAGGTGCCGAACAAGGACGAGGAAGTGCCATCGCGCACGCATTCGCTCGACGCGGGCGCGGCGTGGATGTCCTTCGCACTGCAAGCGTCGCTGTCGGGCTGGCACGCGCACGGCATGGTCGGCTTCGGCTTCGACAAAGCGAAGGCGGAACTGAACGTGCCCGACGATCACCAGGTCGAATGCGCCATCGCAGTCGGCAAGCTCGCCGACAAGACGAAGCTGCCGGAAAAACTGCAGCCTATGGAGACACCGAACGCACGCAAGCCGATCGCCGAAACGCGGATGGCAGGCGGCTTCCCCAAGGGGTAAAATTTCGCGACACGAACGAGGCCGACACGGCCCGCAGGGAGGAGCAGTTGGACGACACGGCGCGGATGCTCGTCGACACGGCCGAGCGTTTGTTCGACGCGAACTGCGACAAGTCCGTCCGCATCGCGGCGGAGGGCGGCGCCTGGCCTACCGCTCTTTGGAATGCGGTGGCTGAGGCAGGCCTTCCGCTCTCGCTTGTGCCGGAAGATGCCGGCGGCGCGGGACTGTCGATCCCCGATGCGCTCGCGGCACTGCGCGTATCGGCTCGTTATGCGGCGCCAATCCCGCTCGCCGAAACGCTACTCGCAAGTTGGCTGCTTTCGAGCGTTGGTCTCTCCGTGCCCGACGGTTCACTGAGCATTGCGCCGTCGGCCTCCGGCGATGCACTTGTGCTGACCAAGCGCGTTACTGGTTTTCATCTCGCGGGACAGGCGCGGCGCGTGCCCTTCGCTCGGCATGTCGATTACGTCGCAGTATTAGCAAGTGATGACAATGGGCATACCTTCGTGGCCTGCGCTCCGCGCGCAAGCGCAACGCTCGTCGAGGGACAGAACATCGCACGCGAGCCGCGCGACACGCTCACCTTCGATCTCGATCTTCCCGCCGATGCCGTCGCATCGTTGCCGGCGACCCGCGCCACCGATCTTCGCTCGTTCGGCGCAGCGATGCGCACGGTGCAAATCGCCGGCGCAATGTCGCGCGTCCTCGATCTCACGATTTCCTATGCCGGCGAGCGCTCGCAGTTCGGCCGCCCGATTGGAAAATTTCAGGCGATCCAGCATCAGGTCGCAATGCTCGCGGCACATTCTGCCGCCGCAAGCGCGGCCGCCGACATGGCAGCGGATGCCGCGGGGGACGGTATGGAGCCGCTGATGATTGGGGCCGCCAAGACGCGCGCGGGCGAAGCCGCCAGCGCCGGCGCGGCGATCGCGCATGCCGTGCATGGCGCCATCGGCTTCACGCACGAACACAGCCTGCATTTCTACACAAAGCGTCTGTGGTCATGGCGCGACGAGTTCGGCAAGGAGAGCGACTGGGCGCTGATGCTCGGCCGCGCCGCACTTGCTGCGGGCCCCAAGCAATTGTGGGCCGATCTCATCACCGCCTAACGTTAAGCGATCCGGAGTTCATTCATGTCGGACCTCGCCTTCGCCGCCCCGCCGCCGAGTACGGATGCGATGGAAGCTTTGCGCTACGATGTGCGCGCCTTCTGCGAGAAAGAGCTTGCGGGCATGAGCGCGCAGAAACGCGCGGCGTCCTGGGGCGGACGCGATCCAGACTTTTCGCGCAAGATGGGCGCGCAAGGCTGGATCGGCATGACGTGGCCGAAGAAGTACCGCGGTCACGAGCGTAGTGCGCTCGAACGCTATGTTGTCCTCGAAGAAATGCTTGCGGCCGGTGCGCCGGTCGGCGCTCACTGGATCGCCGATCGCCAGAGCGGACCGACATTGCTGCGTTTCGGTACGGAAGAGCAGCGCGAAGCAATCCTGCCAAGAATTGTCGCAGGCGACTGCTATTTCTGCATCGGCATGAGCGAGCCGGATTCCGGTTCCGATCTTGCCGCGACGCGTACGAAGGCGACGCCCGTGCAGGGCGGCTTTCTCGTCAACGGCACGAAGGTCTGGACGTCGAACGCGCACAACAGCCACTACATGATCCTGTTCTGCCGCACGGACGGAAAGGCGGACGATCGCCACGCTGGCGTCAGCCAGTTCCTTGTTGACATGACAACACCGGGCATCACCATCCGGCCAATCTTCGATCTCGCGGGCGAACATCACTTCAACGAGGTCGTCTTCGAGGATATGCCGCTGCCCGAAAGCGCGTTGATCGGCACGCTCGGCGGTGGCTGGAACCAGGTGACGAGCGAACTCGCCTACGAACGCTCCGGACCTGACCGTTTCTTATCCGCCTTCACGCTGCTGCTCGAGACCGTTCGTTCGCTCGGTCCCGACGCGGGCGAGCGTGCCGCAATCGCAATCGGCCGCATCACAGCGCACCTCATGGTGCTGCGCCGTCTGTCGCGCTCGGTCGCCGGCATGTTGCAGCGTGGCGAAAATCCTGCCGTGCAGGCGGCGCTTGTGAAAGAACTCGGCACGACGCTCGAACAGGAAACGACGGAAGTCGTGCGGCTTCTCGTCGATGCTGAGCCCGACACAAGCGACGACAATCCTTACATCGCCGTACTTGCGCATACGATCATGCGTGCGCCGAGTTTCTCGATCCGCGGCGGCACGCGTGAGATTCTTCGCGGAATTATCGCGAAGGGATTGGGGTTGCGTTAGGGTGCCGCAACGAACACCTGATCCTGAGAAACGGCCGCAGGCGGCGTCTCGTAGGATGCGAAAAGACGAAGTCGTCCTTCGAGACGCTTGCTATGCAAGCTCCTCAGGATGAGGTCCGGGAGGAGCACGGCAATGACTCTGCACAAGTACAAAGACATCTCCCTTGAACACGACGGCCATGTCGCCGTCGTCACATTGCGGAAGCCACCGCATAATTTCTTCGACAATGCGCTGATCCGCGAGATCGCGCATGCGTTCGAGATTTGCGATAACGACGCCAACGTTCGCGTCATCTTGCTTGAGGCCGAAGGTAAATCGTTTTGCGCCGGCGCCGACCTCGTCAATCGCGCCGATACCGGCACGGTCGCGGAAGGTGGCCAGCATTTGTACAAAGAGGCCGCACGTCTCTTTCGCGCACGAAAGCCGTCGATCGCCGCCGTGCAGGGCGCGGCCATTGGCGGCGGGCTCGGCCTCGCCTGCATGGCCGACTTTCGTGTCACCTGTCCCGAAGCGCGTTTCTCCGCGAATTTCGCGAAACTCGGGTTTCATCCGGGCTTCGGCCTGACGGAAGTGCTGCCACGGCTCGTCGGTCCGCAAAAGGCAGCGCTGCTCTTCTACACTGCGCGTCGCATCGGCGGCGAAGAGGCGGTGAAGATCGGTCTCGCGGACGTGCTCGCGCCACAGGCCGAATTGCACGGTCACGCAATGGCGCTCGCGCAGGAAATTGCGACGTCGGCCCCGCTCGCCATCCTGTCGATCCGCGAGACGCTGCGCCGCGGGCTGGTCGATGCCGTCGAACGCGCGACCGAGCGCGAACTCGTCGAGCAGGACTGGCAACGGCGCACATCCGACTTCAAGGAAGGTGTTGCGGCAACCAACGAGCGGCGCACCGCGAATTTCACCGGCCGCTGAAACCTTTGCGCGTTAATGCCTGCCGCGCCTGTGACTCAAAAAACACGCGTGCCGGCTTCGCGCAAGCAGCGCAGCAAAAGACGGAGCAACGCGATTCTCATCCGTGCGGCTCAAGCGTAGATTGAAATCGATTCGGGGCGAGGCGGACGTCCCGGGATGCACGGCCGTTGCAGGACGGACGACGGCTCCGCCGCGCAAGGAATCGTGCGAATGCGGCGTAACGCCCCGCGTGACCTGTTGCGTTTCGTCTGTATCGCCTCCTCCGCCCTTCTGATGCCGGCGTCCGCGCGCGCCGACGCCATTCAGGCCGCGGTGGGCGATCTCGAATCCATGAGCGAGCCGCAGGTCATCGGCGTTTCGCTGTTCGTCGCGCTGACGCTCTTCGCAACGATCGTGTCGCTATTACATCTTGCCGGTCGCCGGAACTGGACGGCGCGCGAACGTACGCTGACCGCCGAGATCGATCGCCTGCATGCCGCGCTCGATCGCGCCACGTTCTTTCTTGCGGGCGAGCCGCAGATCACCATCGTTTGGGGCAACGGTGCGAGCGGCGAACCTGAGATCGAGGGCGACATCGACCTCGTTATCGATGCGCCGGTGCCGCGCCGCGTGCTCGGTTTCGGCGCATGGTTGCCGCCGGGCGCCGCACAGACTCTTGACGCCAATGTCGCGCGATTGCGCAGCCGCGGCGAGGGGTTCCGAGGCGCGTTCGTTACGCTTGCCGGCCGCTATCTCGAAGCCGAAGGCCGCGCTGTCAGCGGTCGTGCCGTGCTGCGACTGCGCGACGTTTCCGGCGACCGCATGGAATTGCTGGCGCTGCGCCGCCAGCACACAGATCTGGGCACTGAGACCGCGAAACTACGCGCGCTTCTCGATACGAGCGCCGACCCGGCATGGCTGCGCGATAATGATGGCCGGCTCGCCTGGGTCAACGACGCTTATGTGCGCGGCGTCGAGGCAAAGGACCTGTCCGACACGCTGGACCGGCAGGTCGAGCTCCTCGATCGCGACCAGCGCGTCGATGCCACGCGGACACTCGAGACGAATCCCGAATGGCGTGCGCGCGTGACAGCGCTCATCGGTGGCGAACGCCATCCCGTCGACGCGCGCGTCGTTGCCGCAACGGGCGACGGTACGCTCGGCATCGTGCGCGACCGCTCCGAGATTACGCGGCTGAAGGCCGACCTCGAACGCCGCATGGACGCGCATGGTCGCACGCTCGACCAACTGGCAACGGCCGTGGCGACCTTCGACGGCAGCCGCCGCCTCGTCTTCCACAACGCCGCCTACCGACAATTGTGGAGTCTCGACCAGACCTTCCTCGAAGGCGCGCCGACCGACGGTGAAATTCTCGACCGGCTGCGCGCCTCGCGCCGCCTGCCGGAAGAAGCGGATTTCCGGAGCTGGAAGACGCAACTCCATACTGCCTATCAATCCGTCGAGACGGTCGCGCACACCTGGTATCTGCCCGGCGGCCAGACGCTACGCGTCGTGCAGAACCCCGACCCGCAGGGCGGCGTCACTTATCTCTTTGACGACGTGACGGAGCGCGTGCAGATCGAGTCGCGCTTCAATACGCTGTCGCGTGTGCAGAGCGAGACCCTCGACACGCTGCGCGAAGGTGTCGCCGTGTTCGGCACCGATGCGCGGCTCAAACTCTACAATCCCGCACTCGCCGCCATCGCCCGCACGCCGACCGAGCATCTGGCCGATGGACCGCGTTTCGATGCGCTTGCCGCGTCGCTCGCACCACGCGACGCCGGCCATGCGGAATGGGACATGGTGCGCGCCGCCGTCACCGGCTTCCGGCAGGAGCGCCGTCCGATCGCCTGCCGCTACGAGCGTGCCGACGGAAGTGCGCTAGACTGTCTCGCTGCACCCCTGCCCGACGGCGCGATGCTGCTTACCTTCACCGATGTGACGGCGCAGGTGAATGTCGAACGGGCTCTCACCGAGCGCAACGACGCGCTGCTTGACGCCGCCAACCTGCGCAACAGTTTCGTCCACCATGTCTCGTTCGAACTGCGCTCGCCGCTGACTGCAATCATCGGCTTCAGCGAGATGCTCACCGGCGGCACAGCCGGCCCGTTGACGCCGCGGCAGATCGAATATGCCGGCCATATCCGTCAGTCTTCGGACGCACTGCTTGCGATCATCGACGACATTCTCGATCTCGCGACGATCGACCGCGACGCGCTCGAACTGCAATTGTCGGACGTCGACATCGCCGATGCGATGGCGGGCGCGGCGCAGGGCGTGCAGGATCGGCTGGCCGAACTCAAGATCGAGCTTCGCATCGTCATCACGCCGAATGCCATCGGCGCATTCCGTGCCGATGCGAAGCGGTTGCGGCAGGTGCTCTTCAACCTGCTCTCGAACGCGATCGGTTTCTCCGAACCCGGCCAGACAGTGACGCTGGCCGCGATGCGGCGCGAGGACGCCGTCGTGTTCAAGGTTTCCGACCGGGGCCGCGGCATCCCGCCCGACGTGATCGAGCGCGTTTTCGACCGTTTCCAGAGCCAGACGGTCGGCTCCCGGCATCGGGGGGTTGGTCTCGGGCTTTCTCTGGTAAAGTCGCTGGTAGAATTGCACGACGGTCGCGTCCTCATTGATTCGGCTGTCGGAGAGGGTACAACCGTGACCTGCATCTTCCCGTCGCCCATTCAGCCCGCGCTTGAGAACACGCCCACCCTGTCGCAGGCGTGAGCGAGACCGCGATGGCGGATTGGGACCTTGTTCTTTCCGACGAGGCGGCGACGCGCGCCTTCGCCGGCGCGATCGGCGATCTCGTGGGCGCCAATGACCTCGTGACGCTGGGCGGCGAGCTCGGTACGGGCAAAACAACCTTCGCCCGCGCGCTAATCCGGCATCTGCTGCGCGACGATGACATCGAGGTCCCAAGCCCGACCTTCACGCTGATGCAGGTTTACGACGGGCCGAATTTTCCTGTTGTCCACGCCGATCTCTACCGGATCGGTCATAGTTCCGATCTCGTCGAACTCGGCTGGGACGAGGCGTCCGACGGCGCGCTCGTTCTCGTTGAATGGGCAGACCGAGCCGGTCAGGCGCTTACAGCGGATCGTCTGGACATCCGCTTTTCGCTCGTGCCCGGTCGTGACAATGCGCGCGGTGTCCACGTCACCGGCGAAGGTGCGATGGCATCCCGCCTCGCACGCGCGCGCGCCGTGCGTTCGCTGTTCGAGCGCTCGGGCTTCGAGCAAGCAGAACGGAAGTTCATGCTCGGCGACGCCTCGACGCGCGCCTACGAACGCCTGACGAAAGGAAACGGCGACACCGCGATCCTGATGATCTCGCCGCCTCGACCAGATGGCCCACCGATCCGTTTCGGGCGTTCCTACAGCGCGATTGCGCGGCTCGCCGAGAACATCGAGCCGTTTCTCGCGATGGATACGGCGCTCGCAAGCGAGGGTTTTTCGCCGCCGAAAATTCTCGCGGCCGATATCGGCACCGGGCTTGCGATCATCGAAGACCTCGGCGCGGAGGGCGTCGTCGGCGACGACGGCCCGATCCTCGAACGTTACACCGAGGCTGTCGGCGTGCTCGCGACGCTGCACGGACGGCCTTTGCCCGACACGTTCCCCGGTTTCGAGGAGCGGCCTTACCGGCTGCCGCCTTACGATCTCGACGCATTACTGATCGAGGTTGAACTGCTCGCAGACTGGTATGTGCCTCATATCGAAGGTGGCACGCTTTCGTCCGGACAGCGTGCGACGTTCATCAATCTGTGGCGGCAGGCGCTCATCGAGATCGTGAGCGCGCGGTCGACATGGACGCTGCGCGACTTTCATTCGCCCAACCTGCTGTGGCTCGCCGATCGCGCAGGCGCACAGCGTGTCGGGCTGATCGACTTCCAGGACGCGGTGATGGGCCACCCTGCGTACGACGTCGCATCGCTGGCGCAGGATGCTCGCGTCGATATTCCCGACGACATGGAACTGCGTCTTCTGAGCCATTATGCGCGAGCGCGGCGCGCCGCTACGCCGGACTTCGACATGGCCGCCTTTGCGCGCGCCTACGCGATCCTCGGTGCGCAGCGAACGACGAAAATCCTCGGCATCTTCGCGCGGCTCGACAAGCGCGACGGCAAACCACAATATCGCGTCCACCTTCCGCGTATCGCGCGCTACCTGCGCAAGAACCTTTCGCATCCCGCGCTGAGTGGCCTGCGCACGTGGTTCGACGAACATCTGCCGGCGCTCGCGGATGCCTGAACGGCCCGATATCGCGATGGTCTTTGCGGCCGGGCTCGGCACGCGCATGCGACCGATGACCGACACGATGCCGAAGCCGCTCGTCGAAGTCGGGCGACGCACGCTGCTCGACCATATGCTCGACAGGTTCGTCGAAGGCGGCGTCGCGCGCGCCATCGTCAACGTGCATTACCGTGCGGACCAGATCGAAGATCATCTTCGTGGACGCACGCAGCCTGACATCACGATCTCGGATGAACGTGGAAAACTGCTCGATCAAGGCGGCGGTATTCGCAAGGTGCTTCCGCTGCTCGGTGATGGGCCGTTCTTCATCGCCAACACCGATGCCATCTGGACGGACGAGCGCGAAAATGTCGTCGCGGCGCTCGCGGATGTGTGGGACCCCGCGCGCATGGATGTGCTCCTGCTTGTCGCGCAACGCGAAGGCGCGATCGGCGTCGACTGGCCGGGCGACTTCCATCTGCAACAGGTCGGACAGCTTGTTCGCCGTACCGGCGAGGAAGAAGCGGACTACGTTTACGCCGGCGTCGGCATCATGAAGGCGTCGCTGTTCGCAACCTTTACGGACGACGTGTTCCGCCTCGCGCCGTCGTTTTTCGATGCGGCGACGCGCGGGCGGCTGCACGGTCACGTGCTGCGCGGGCGCTGGCTGCATGTCGGCACACCTCAGGCCGTCGGTGAGGCCGAAGACGCGTTGCGCGCGACGGCCTCGTGAATTCTGAGCGCGCGCGCGCCAACGTCTTTACGATCGCGCCGGACGTCCCTTTCCTCGCGACATTTGCAAAAACACTCTTCGACGGGCGCATCGTCCCCGGTCTTTCAGGCGCTAGCTCCCCCTTCGATATCGCGCGTGCGACGATCTTCGTGCCGACGCAACG
Source organism: Beijerinckiaceae bacterium (assembly GCA_965246795.1). GTDB lineage: Bacteria > Pseudomonadota > Alphaproteobacteria > Rhizobiales > Beijerinckiaceae > JAJXWB01. The sequence continues at coordinate 458,176 of CBDFFN010000013.1, forward strand.
TGCGCGCCGCGCGCTCGTCACTGCTCTTTCTGAGGCCGCCGGCGGCGCGACGCTGCTGCCGCGCATTGCAGCGCTCGGCGCGCTGGACGATGCAGAAAGCGGTCAGACCGGTGACGGCATCGCTTCGGTGATCGCAATCCCGCCCGCCATCGGCGCGCTGGAACGACGTCTGCTGCTAACTCAACTCGTTCACCGCTGGGCGCAAGAATTGCCCGGCGCGATCGTGCTCGCGCATGCGACGGGCTACGACACGGATGATAAACAAGCGCTGCTCGTCGGCAACACACCGGCCGATGCCTTCGCGCTCGCGGGTGCGCTCGGCGCGCTGATCGACGAATTCATCATCGAAGGCATCGATCCCGCCGCGCTCAGCGGACTCGTCGAGGCCGAACACGATCCCTATTGGCGCATCACGACGCACTTCCTCAAAATCGCGTTCGAGGCCTGGCCGAAGATGCTGGCGGAGCGCGGCCTCATCGATGCGGCGCGCCGCCGCGTGCTGCTTGCCGATGCCGAGACCGCGCGGCTCACCGGCGGTGGCAATCACGACCCGATGATCGTGCTCGGTTCGACCGGCACCAACGACGCAACCGCACGCCTGATGGCAGCGATCTCCAGGTTGCCCAACGGCGCGGTCGTGTTGCCGGGCCTCGATACGATCATGCCCGACACGGTCTTTGCCGGCATCGGACTCGCCGGCGACGGCGCGGAAGAGCCCGGCTTCGGTCATCCGCAAGCGGCGTTGAAGCGCTTGCTCGGTGCATTGCGCGTTGCGCGGAATGATGTAGTCGAACTTTCGCCGACTGGCCTCACATTGCGCGCGAAATTTCTGTCCGACGCGTTGCTGCCAGCCGAAGCGACCGATGTCTGGCCTCAGGCACGCGAAAGCCACGCGCCGGAGATCGCGCAGGCGCTCGAAAACATCGCCTTGCTCGAAGCGGCTGACGAACGCGAAGAAGCGCTCGCCATCGCCGTGCGTCTTCGCGAGGTGACAGAGACGCCGACACAGACTGCTGCGCTCGTGACGCCCGACCGAACATTGGCGCGACGCGTACGTGCGGAACTCGCGCGCTGGTCGGTCGGTGTCGACGACAGCGCCGGTGTGGCCTTGTCATCTACGCCGCGCACAGTCCTCGCGCGGCTTGTACTCGCCGCCGCCGACGAAAAAAGCGACGCCGCCGCGCTCGCCGTGCTGTCGCACGCGCGTACGCTGCTCAACCGCGAACGATGTGGCGTCGTGAAGCTTGCACGCGACCTTGAGATCGGCGTTTTTCGCGCCGGTATCGCGCCGGGCGACGATGTCGCGCAGCGCATCGCTCTTGCACGGAATGCAGCTGGCGACAGGCGCGCCCATCGCGCGAACAGAGCTATCACAGCGGACGAGTGGACTGCGATGGCCGCTCTCTTGCGCGATCTGCAGGCCGCGCTTGCACCATTGCAGGGCGGCGATGCACGCAAACCGCTCGCGACATGGATTGATCTTCATCGCGCGGCTCTCGCAATCATCGCAGGCGCCACCGCGTCCGACATCGACGCAGCAATCGACGCGCTCTTCGACGATCCCGCTTTGTCAGGCAGCGCCCTCGTGCTCGAGCTTGCTGATTATCGCGTGATGTTCGATCGACTCGCCGCCACGCGCACTTTGCCCAGTGTGCAGGGCACACACCCGCGCGTGAAGATCCTCGGGCTTCTCGAAGCGCGGCTTCTTCACGCCGATGTCGTCATACTCGCGGGCCTCGACGAGGCGATTTGGCCGCCGGTCGCGCAGACCGATCCGTTCCTCAACCGGCCGATGCGAACGGCGCTCGGCCTGACGCCGCCGGAGCGTCGCATCGGTCAGACCGCGCATGACTTCTGGATGGCGATGGGCGCGCCGAACGTTCTGCTGACGCGCGCGAAGAAGCGTGGCGGATCACCGACGACGCCGTCACGTTTTCTGCGCCGTATCATCGCACTGGCGGGCAACGCGATCGATCCTGCGATCGCGCGCGGCGAATATTACGCGCAACTTGCGCGTCGCCTCGACACGCCACACGAGGATGAGCGCAAGCGGCTCGAACCGCCGCAGCCAAAGCCAGCGGTCGAACTTCGACCGATACAGCTCAGCGTTACGCGGATTGAGACTTGGATCCGCGATCCCTATGCGATCTACGCCGAACGCATCCTCGAACTGACTCCGGTCGGCACGCTCGACAAACCGCCGGGCTATGCAGAACAGGGCACGGCAATTCACAATGCAATCGAATGGGCGGCAAAAGAATTTGGCACAGACCCGTTACCCGCGGATGCAGTGCGACGCCTCGAAGCCGAGGGCACGCAACAACTTTCCGCGCTCGAAGGTGACGCGACGTGGCAGACATTTCGTCGCCCGCGACAGATGGGCGGCCTGCGATATTTTATCGCCTATCACGCCGCACGACAGCCATTGCTCGCATCGCTACTTGCAGAAGCTTCCGGCCGTTGGGACATATCCCTGAACGATGGCAGCACGTTCGCGCTGACATGCAAGGCCGACCGTATCGAAGTCGCGCGTGACGGCGCTGTGCGGATTGTCGATTTCAAAACGGGATCGCTGCCCGCGCAGAAAGACATCACGGACGATCTGGCGCCGCAGCTTACGCTCGAAGCCGCGATGATCGCGGAAGGCGCATTTGCAGAACTTTCGGCGCGTGATGTGACTGACGCGCTCTACATCAAGCTCGGTAGTCGCGACGGTGGCGAACAAAAGCTTCTCGCCGTAAAGGACATGACGTTCGCGGAACTTGTCTCGCATCATCGTGCACGGCTCCACGCCCTCATTGAGCAATATCGCGACCCGGAACAAGCCTATCTCTCACGGCCGATCGCGAAATACGCGCCGAAGTATTCCGACTACGTCCATCTGTCGCGCGTGAAGGAATGGTCGGCGACAAGTGGTCTCCGGGGGGACGACGATTTTGCGCGCTGAACGCGTTCCCGATCCGCAGACGCGCGCACATCAGCATCGTGCGGCGGACCCAAAACATTCGGCCTGGGTGTCGGCGAACGCCGGTGCCGGCAAGACGCATGTGCTGGCGGCGCGGGTCGCGCGCTTGCTGCTCGACGGCGTGCCGCCGGCGCGCATCCTGTGCCTGACCTTCACGAAGGCGGCGGCGGCAAACATGTCGGCGCGCGTTTTCAAATGGCTCGGCGAATGGGCGACCGCCGACGAGCCGACATTGCGCGCAAAGCTTGCGGGTATCGGCGTCGACTCACTGGTCGGCCTCGACGTCGCGCGAAAACTCTTCGCGCGCGCCGTGGAGACGCCGGGCGGCCTGAAAATTCAGACCATCCACGCCTTTTGCGAACGCGTGCTGCACCTGTTTCCCTTTGAGGCCAATGTGCCCGCGGGCTTTCGCGTCATGGACGAACGCGACCAAGCGGAGCTCCTGGCGCTCGCGCGCCAGAGTGCGCTGTCGGCTCTTCGGCGTGGCAACGACAATGATCTCGCGGCGCTCGCGCTTCTCGGTGAGAACACATGGGACGACGGGTTTGTCGGCCTGCTCGGCGAGATGCTGCGCCATCGCGAGCTTCTCGCGTCGATGCCGCCTGCGGCACACGCGTCGCGACGACGCGAAGCTTTGGGACTTGCCGCGCATGATACGGAAGGCGCGCTGCGCGAGGCGATCTTGCACGGCGGCATCGCGCGCGACCAATGGCTCGCCGTGGCCGATCGGCTTGCGGACGGCAAGAGCGACGATCGCGATCGGGCGAGCGATTTGCGTGAGGCAGCCGCAATGCCCGATGAGGCGGCCGTCGTGGCATACCTTGCTCTGTTTCGCGTGAAGGATGGTAAAGACTGGCGCAAGCGCGTCGTCGCTGCAGGTCTTGTGAAAAGCGACCCCTCACTCGGTGAGATGTTCGAACGCGAGATGTCGCGTCTCGCGCCCTTGCGTGAGAAATGGCTGGCGACGCGCATCGCCTTGCGGACAGACGCACTGGAACGCGTCTGTAGCGCCATCATCGCGGACTACGAGGATGCGAAACGCCGACGCGCGCTGCTCGATTTCGACGATCTGATCGCGAAGACGCAAACTCTGCTGACGCAGGCCCACGTGTCGAATTGGGTGCTCTTCAAGCTCGACGGCGGCATCGACCACATTCTCGTCGACGAGGCGCAGGATACGAGCGCGCAGCAATGGGCGATTCTCGATGCGCTCTCGAAAGAGTTCGCATCCGGCGCCGGTCGCCCGCGTGCGCTTCGCACGTTCTTCGCCGTCGGCGACGAGAAGCAATCAATCTTCTCGTTCCAGGGCGCAGCGCCGCAGAAGTTCGACGAGATGCGCCGCGATTTCGACACGCGATGGAAAGCAGCTGGCCTCGAGTTCCACCCTGTGCCGCTGCAACTATCCTTCCGCTCCGCGCCGCCGATCCTGAATGCCGTCGATACGTTGTTCAAAACAGAGGAGCGCCGCCGCGGCCTGTCGAGCGACCCCGCCCCGCCTTCGCATTCCGCGCTCAAGACCGATCTACCGGGGCTCGTCGAAATCTGGCCGCCGCTGCAAGGACAGGACGTTGCTGCGCCCAACGGCTGGGTTCTCGAATCCGACGCTGCCAGCACTTACGAGCCACCGGCTAAACTTGCGCAAAAGATCGCGACAAAGATCGCTGCACTGACAGCATCGGGATGTCTCGAAGCCGTCGAAGGTGACAAGCCTAATAGCCGACGCGCGATCCGACCCGGTGACATTATGGTGCTGGTGCGACGGCGCGATGCTTTTTTCGAAGCCGTGATCCGTGCATTGAAAGACAAAAACGTGCGTGTCGCGGGCGCTGACCGGCTCGACGTCATCGGCCACATTGCCGTGATGGATTGCGTCGCGGCGGCGCGTGTCGCGCTTCTCCCGGACGATGACCTGTCGCTTGCCAGCGTGTTGAAATCGCCGCTGATCGGCCTCGATGACGAGGACCTCATCGCCATCGCACCGAAGCGAAAGGTGTCGCTGTCGGAAGCGCTTGTCCTTTCGAGCGACCTACGTCATCGCGACGCCGCGATGCGCATCGCGCGTTGGCGCAAGCGCGCACATATCGCGCCGTTCGAATTTTTCGCGACGATCCTTGGCGCGGAAGGCGGGCGACGCGCATTTCTGACACGGCTGGGTGCCGAAGCGAACGATGCCTTGGACGAGTTTCTCGCACTCGCTCTGGCGCACGAACAAAACGGCGCGCCATCGCTCACCGCCTTTCTCGCAATGCTGGACACGCTGTCTCTCGACGTGAAGCGCGATCTCGAAACCGGTGACGATGCGGTGCGCGTCATGACCGTGCATGCGGCGAAGGGGCTCGAAGCGAAGATCGTATTTTTGCCCGACACCTGCGCAGTGCCGCCACCAACGCTCGATCCAAAAATCTTTATGCTCGAGACGCCGATCGGCGGCGTACTCGCTTGGACCAACGGCACGAAGAACGATCCGACGGCGCTCATCGCTGCGCGTGAAAAATTCCGGAGCGCGCAGGACGACGAATATCGTCGTCTTCTCTACGTTGCGATGACGCGAGCCGAAGAGCGGCTCTACATCTCCGGCTATTTCAACGTGAAAAAGCCGCCGGAGAATTGCTGGCACAAGATGATCACCGAGGCGCTCGAACCGGAAAGCAAGCCGCATCCCGATCCGCTCGAAGAGTTCGGCAGCGTCCTGCGATATGGCAAGGAAATGATGCTCGACGCGCCGGAAACGTCTTCGTCTTCGCTCTCGGACAAGGAACTACCAGCGTGGCTCACGACATCGGCGCGCGTGGAAATCGCGCCGGCTCCGCCGCTACGACCATCGAGCGCGTTGGCGAGCGCCGATCGATTCGATTCAGACGAGACGCCTTCGCCCGCGCGTATGCGCGGTCTCGCGATTCACGCATTGTTGCAACGCCTGCCTGATATCGCGAGAGCCGAACGTGCAGCGCGCGGGCGCGAAATGCTCTCGACCATCGCGCCCGAACTCGACGCCGAGCCACTTCTCGAGGAGGCTTTTCGCGTCATCGACGATCCGACGCTCGCCCCGCTGTTCGGTCCGGGTTCATTGGCAGAAGTACCCATCGCGGCGATCCTCACGCGGCGCGGGTGCAGGCCTGTGCCGATCGCGGGGCAGATCGACCGACTCGCGGAGCATGATGGTACGATCGTCGTCGCCGATTTCAAGACAGGCGCTTACGAAGGCGAGCCCAGCGAAAGCCATATCGCGCAGCTCGCGCTTTATGTCGCAGCGCTGCGCCAGATCGATCCGGAGAAACCCGTCCGCGCGATGCTCGTCTATACGGCGATCCCGAAAATCGTCGAACTCGATGCGCGCACGATCGACGAAACTCTGGCGCGCATTTTCATGGAATCGGGAGAGACCTCTCGCGTTTCTTGACGCTCCGCGCCAGCATTCTTACCTTCGCGCATCCCTACCCTCCGGGCGCGCTTCGCACCCTCACCGACGAGGTTCAGCCATGTCTACCGCAAAGGTCACCGACGCCAGTTTCGAAACGGATGTCCTTCAGTCGAGCGAGCCCGTCGTGGTGGATTTCTGGGCGGAATGGTGTGGCCCCTGCAAGATGATCGGCCCGTCGCTCGAAGAGATCGCGACGGAGATGGCCGGCAAGGTCAAGATCGTGAAGATCAACGTCGACGAGAACCCCGGCGTGTCCGGCAAGCTCGGCATTCGCTCCATCCCGACGCTGATGCTGTTCAAGGACGGCAAGCTTGCGTCGCAGAAGGTCGGCGCTGCGCCGAAGGGCGAACTCACGAAGTGGATCAACGGCGCGATCTGACGCGCTCGTCGCTACTGCGACGCGTGCAGACGACGAAGCGATCTATTTTCTAGAATGGAGATGGATCGCCGCGTTGCGTTTTGGCGCTCCTCGCGATGACGGCTTACGAAGTGCCTCGTCGGCCGACGTAAGCCCGCCGCATCATTCCTTCGGCTTGATGCCCTTCAATTTGCCGAACACAGAATTGACGTCGATCGCCGGTTCCTGCTCGCGATCGTTTGGCGCGGGCGCCGCGCCAAACACCTCGGCCGAGGTACGCGGCGTATCGCGCCGCGTTGTGATCTCGGCGGGCACCAACGTCTGGTCTCCCTCCTCGCTGACGGCAGGTTTGTCTTTCGCGGCCTTGGAGACCTCGAAGTCGAGCTCGATCTGCGAGCAGAGCCCGAGCGTCACGGGGTCCATCGGCACAAGGCCGCTCGAGTTCCAGTGCGTGCGGTCGCGGATCGCGGCAAGCGTCGTCTTCGTCGTGCCGACGAGCCGCATGATCTGCGCATCCTTGAGTTCTGCATGGTTGCGCACCAGCCAAAGGATCGCATTCGGACGATCCTGACGCCGCGAAAGCGGCGTGTAGCGCGGGCCTTTGCGCTTCACCTCGGGCAGCACGACCTTCGATGTCGCGAGCTGCAGATAATAGGACGATTCCTTCTCGCCTTTCGCGAGTTCCTCTCGCGACAGCTGTCCAGCGCTGACAGGATCGTAGCCGCGGATGCCCGCGCCGACCTCGCCGTCCGCGATGCCCTTCACTTCCAGCGGATGCAGTTTGCAGAACTGCGCAATTTGATCGAACGTCAGCGACGTGTTCTCGACGAGCCAGATGGCGGTCGCCTTCGGCATCAACGGGGCGGCGGCGCTCATGAGAATTCCTCGCATCTGGGCGCGCGAGCGCCGAAAGGGTTCGCCACTCGCCGGGGGTAACCAGCGGAGGCAAAGCCTCGATTCCGAAAGTGGCGGGGATGCCTTTGATATAGGCGCAGCCGCCGTCGAACGCAATCGAGAGAAGCGCTGGCGGGTATCGCGGTGCCTGTCTATCCTGCCGCGATGGCGCCTTCCGACGACGACGATCCCTTCGGTCTGAAGCCGAAGCTGAAACCACCCGCCCATGCCGTGGGCGAACCGCTCGATACGTTGTCGGTGGCGGAATTGTCCGAACGGATCGCCCTGCTGCAAGCAGAGATCGCGCGGCTGGAAGCCGCCCGGACTGCCAAGGCGGCTGCTGGCACCGCGGCGGATTCCTTTTTCAGAACGCCAGGCGCAGGCGCGTAACCGTTCATTAACCATGATCGGGCATCGTCACACTTGTCCGGTCGCCTTCCCTCTCCACGGGCCGCCGGCAACCCTCACTCCTTCAAAAGCCGCCTCCGGGCGGCTTCTTTTTTGCGGCTACGCCTGTACTGGCGCGCGCTTGCCGCCCAAAGGTTAACGTTAAGATCGGGTAAACGCCCCGCAGGGCCACAGCCGGGCTATTCTGCATTCCGTTACCCCGGCAGCGGCGCCGTGGTGGCGGACCAAGCGTCAGGGCGTGCGATGAGTAGCGTATCCATGATTTCGAGTGGCGAAGCCTCGCCTCTGTCCTTCGTCGATCATCTGGCCGGCTCGGATGCTTTCCGCGCCCTCTTCCGTGAGGGCATGGACCTTGTCGAAGCTGCCGCAAGCTATCTCGACGGCGAAGGCCGCGAGACGGCGAAGAACCTGCCGCGCCATGACGCACTGGCCTACGCAGCAGAGAGCATGCGCCTTACCACGCGACTGATGCAGTTGGCCTCCTGGCTTTTGCTTCAGCGCGCCGTCAACGAGGGCGAGATGACGAAGGCGCAGGCTTCCTGCGAAAAGCACAAGGTGAAGCTTTCCACTCAGGACGTCGCCTCGGCGCCGGATGCATTCAGCCGATTGCCCAAATCACTTCGCGATCTCGTCTCGCAGTCGCTGCGCCTGCAAGCCCGCATTCTCCACCTCGACGGACTGATCCATCTCGGCCCCGGCGCAAAGCCCGCTCCGGCAGCAAGTCCCGTCGCGGCACAGCTCGATGCGCTGCGGTCGGCGTTTTTACGCTGATCGAACCGCCGCCCTTCGGGGAAACGCCGCCGATCCAATAAAAAAGCCCCGCCGAAGCGGGGCTTTTTTTTGCGAAGCGCTGACAGATTACGTCTTGGCGCCGAGCCCGAGATTGCCGAAGCGCGAATTGAAGCGCGAGAGGCGGCCGCCACGATCCATCAGCTGCTGCGAACCGCCTGTCCACGCGGGATGGGTGCGCGGGTCGATATCGAGGTTGAGGACATCGCCCTCTTTGCCCCAAGTCGAGCGCGTCACGTATTCCGTGCCGTCCGTCATGACGACCTTGATCGTGTGATAGTCGGGGTGAATATCGGCCTTCATCGAAAATCGTCCGGCTGCGGCGCGCGGGCGCCGTGAAAACATTGGCTCGCAGCGATGTCGCTGTAGCGAAACATCGCCAGCCTTTCGATGTCGCTGTTGCGAAACATCGTCAGCTTTGAGCGGAAGGCGGCTGGATAACCCACCTGTCTGGGCCTGACAACCCTTCGAGCCCGTGCGCCGGCGGCATGGCCTCTGTTATGAAAGCGCGCAACAGCAGGACACGCGCATGTTTCCGGACCGTTTGAGCGAAGGGTATCGCAGCTTTCTCGAGGGTCGCTTCGCCTCGGAGAAGTCACGCTACGAAATGCTCGCCGACAAGGGCCAAAAGCCCGAAATCATGGTCATCGGCTGTGTCGACTCGCGCGTCTCGCCCGAGGTGATTTTCGATGCTGCGCCCGGCGAGCTTCTGGTCGTGCGCAACGTCGCCAATCTTGTGCCGCCCTACGAGCCGGCGGGCGACGCGCAGCACGGTACGAGCGCGGCGCTGGAGTTCGGCGTGCAGGCGCTGCGCGTGAAGCATATCGTCGTGCTTGGTCACGCCTTTTGCGGCGGCATCCGCGCTTTCGCCGACGAGCAGGAGCCGTTGTCGCCGGGCGACTTCATCGGCCGCTGGATGTCGCAGATCGCGCCGGCCGCCGCCGGACTTGGCCCGCGCAAGGACCACGAGGGCGACACTTACTTGCGCCGGCTCGAATTCGCGTCGGTCGAACTAAGCCTCAAAAACCTGATGACCTTCCCCTGCGTGCGCATTCTCGTCGAGCGCGGCAAACTCACGTTGCACGGTGCATATTTCGGCGTGGCGTCAGGAAAATTGTTAGTGCGCGACGCCGCCACCGGCGTGTTCGAACCGCTCGCCGAAAATGTGCGACCCACCGCGATGATCCGCTGCGACTAGCGCCTCCGTCGCGCTGGACGCATCGAAGCGCTTCGCCCATTGTCCGCGCCCTCTCATTTCCACGCATGTCCTGCTCGCAAAAATCTGCAACTTTCGCGGGGCATGCGATGCAGGACGTAAATGCTTTCATTCCTTCAACGCCAGGTTTGGGACCGGGCGTGGCTTCTTCTCGTACTGACGACGATCCTGTGGGGCGGCAACGGCGTCGCGTCGAAGCTCGCCGTCAACCGCATCTCGCCGATGTCGCTCGTCTTCATGCGCTGGCTGGCCGTGTGTCTGCTGCTGTACGTTCTGCTGCGCCAGCAGATCGAGGCGAACCGCGAGATGCTGCGCCAACACTGGCGCTACCTTTTCGTGATGTCGGTCATCGGCTTTACGGCTTTCACCATCTGTTTCTATTACGCCGCCTACTGGACGACGGCGGTAAATATGACGCTGTTGCAGCCGGCCATTCCGACATTCGTGCTGATCGGCGCTGCATTGTCCGGCCGCGAGCGCATTACGACCATGCAAGTCGTCGGGCTGCTCGTCACGCTCACGGGCGTTCTGATCATCGCGACGCAGGGCGACCCGCTGCATCTGCTTCGGATGCGCTTCAATCTCGGCGACATCCTCATCATCGTCGCCTGCGTGTTCTATGCCGGATATACGCTTGGGTTACGCGACCGCCCGCCTCTGCCGCCGCTGATTTTCTTCACGGCGCTGTCCTTCGGCGCATTCGTGACGTCGGTGCCCTTCATGGCGGCGGAAGTCGCGCTCGGCGGCTTCTTCTGGCCGAGCCTGGCCGGTATCGCGATCCTCGTATTCGTCGCCGTCGGGCCGTCGCTGACATCGCAATTGCTCTATATGCGCGGCGTCGAACTGATGGGACCGTCACGCGCCGGCCTGTTCACCAATCTCACGCCGTTGTTCGGCGCACTTTTCGCGGTAATGATCGTCGGCGAACAGTTTCATCCGTATCATGCGGTGGCGGTAGCCTTGGCGTTTAGCGGCATCTGGCTCGGAGAGCGGCTAAGGCGTTAATCGGCGCGGAGTTGCGCGTCAGAATCGCAGCGCCTTTGCCTGCTTCACGCCCGGCAGCGACTGCACGTCGGCGATCACGCTGTCCGGCATCACGCCATCGACTGCAACGAGCGCGATCGCCGAACCGCCCGGCGCATCGCGGCCGAGTGCGAAGGTCGCGATGTTTAGCTTGGCAGCGCCAAGAACACCCGCGAAGCGGCCGATGAAGCCCGGCTTGTCCTCGTTCGTGACATAGATCATCGATGGGGCGAATTCTGCGTCGACCTTGATGCCCTTGATATCAACGATGCGCGGACGCCCGTCGTGGAACACCGTACCGGTCACGGAGCGCACACCGCGCTCCGTCTCGACCGACAGCGTGATAAGCGACTCATAATCACTCTCTGCCGCGCGTAAAACTTCGTCGATGACGATGCCGCGCTCCTTCGCGACAATGGGCGCGGACACGACGTTCACGTCCGCGAGCAGCGGTCTCAATAAACCGGCGACGGCGGAGGCCGTCAGCGCCTTCGTCTTCAACGCCGCGACATCGCCTTCGTAGGTGATCGTCACTTTCGTGGGGCCGCTTTCGGTCAACTGACCGGCGAAAGAACCGAGCTTTTCCGCCAGCGCAATGAACGGCTTCAGTCGCGGCGCTTCTTCCGCTGTGATCGACGGGAAGTTGATCGCGTTGGAGATCGCACCGCGCGTGAGATAGTCGGACATCTGTTCGGCAACCTGCAGCGCGACATTCTCCTGGGCCTCGTTCGTCGCGGCGCCCAGATGCGGCGTGCAGATGACGTTCGGATGCCCGAACAACACGTTGTTCGTCGCCGGCTCCTCGACGAAGACATCGAAGGCCGCGCCTGCGACATGGCCCGAGTCGAGCGCAGCACGGAGCGCCGCCTCGTCGACGAGACCGCCACGCGCGCAATTGATGATGCGCACGCCCTTCTTCGTGCGCGCGAGCGCCTCGGCCGACAGCACGTTCTTCGTCTGCGGTGTCATCGGCGTGTGCAGCGTGATGAAGTCGGCGCGCGACAGAAGCGCTTCGAGTTCGACCTTTTCGACGCCGATGTCTTTCGCGCGTTCGGGCGACAGGAACGGATCGAAGGCGATGACGCGCATCTTCACGCCGACGGCGCGGTCCGCGACGATCGAACCGATATTGCCGCAACCGATGATGCCGAGCACCTTGCCGGTGATCTCGACGCCCATGAAGCGGTTCTTTTCCCACTTGCCTGCCTGCGTGGAGGCATCCGCCGCCGGGATTTCACGCGCCAGCGCGAACATCAGTGCAATCGCATGTTCCGCCGTCGTAATGGAATTGCCGAAGGGCGTGTTCATCACGATGATGCCGCGCGCCGTCGCGGCGGGGATATCCACATTGTCGACGCCGATGCCGGCGCGGCCAATGACCTTCAGCTTGCCGGCATTGGCGAGCATTTTCGCCGTAACCTTGCTCGCGGAACGGATCGCAAGCCCGTCATACTGACCGATCAGCGACGCAAGCTTCTCCTTGTCCTTGCCGAGCGCCGGCTGAAAATCGACCTCGACACCGCGCTCCTTGAAGATGGCGACGGCGGCAGGCGAAAGAGCATCGGAGATGAGTACGCGAGGGGACATGAAAGTACTCTGAAGCAGTAACATCCTTTGAGACGCACGCTGCGCATGCTCCTCAGGATGAGGTTCCCGGGTGAAAGACCCTCATCCTGAGGAACGCCGAAGGCGCGTCTCGAAGGAGAGGGTCGTTCTCGAAGCCAATTACGCCGCCTTAGGCAGCGCGGCCTTCGCCTCCGCATAGGCCCAATCGAGCCATTGCGTCAGCGTAACAACGTCCGCCGTCTCGACGGTCGCGCCGCACCAGATGCGAAGGCCTGCCGGCGCATCGCGATAGGCGCCGACGTCGTAACCCGCGCCTTCTTTCTCGACCGCTGTCGCCAAGGCCTTTGCAAAAGCCGCTTGCGCGTCGGCAGAAGTAGCCTTCACTGCGGGATCGCTGACGACGAGACACACGCTCGTGTTCGATCGCGTGGCAAGTTCCTTCGGCAAGAATTCGATCCACGATGTCTTCGCAACCCAGTCGGCGATCGCCTTGGCATTGGCATCGGCGCGCGCAACAAGTGCATCGAGACCGCCAAGACCCTTCGCCCATTGCAGCGCGTCGATGTAGTCCTCGGTGCAGAGCATCGACGGCGTGTTGATGGTCTCGCCGACGAAAATGCCTTCGATGAGCTTGCCGCCGCTCGTCATGCGGAAAATCTTTGGCATCGGCCATGCGGGCACGTAGCTCATCAGCCGCTCGACTGCGCGCGGCGAGAGAATGATCATGCCGTGCGCGGCTTCTCCGCCGAGCACCTTTTGCCAGGAGAAGGTGACGACATCGAGTTTCGCGAAATCGAGTTTCTGCGCAAACGCCGCCGATGTCGCGTCGCAGATCGTCAGGCCCTTACGGTCCGAGGGAATCCAGTCGGCGTTCGGCACGCGCACACCGGACGTCGTACCGTTCCAAGTGAAGACTACGTCGTGATCGAAGTTTACGGACTTGAGGTCCGGCAATTCGCCGTAGCCGGACTTGATGACGCGCGCGTCTTTCAGCTTCAGTTGCTTCGCGACATCCGTCACCCAGCCTTCGCCGAACGATTCCCAGGCGAGCATATCGACGGGGCGCTGCCCGAGCAGCGACCACATCGCCATCTCGACCGCGCCGGTGTCGGATGCGGGCACGATGCCGACGCGATAGTCGGCGGGTACCTGCAAAATTTCGCGCGTGAGATCGATTGCCAGCGCTAGCTTGCTCTTGCCGGCTTTCGCGCGGTGCGAGCGGCCGAGCGGCGCGCCCTTCAGATTGTCGAGAGACCAGCCCGGCCGCTTCGCGCAAGGCCCGGACGAGAAACAGGGATTTGCCGGCTTCTGTGCCGGTTTTGCATTCGCCATCGATCCATCCTTTCAGATGGGTGCCTCCCGTTGGGGGGAGGTGTCCCGGGCAGCGCGATACGCCGCCGGGGATGCGATGGCAAGACGCACCGACCGTGTATCAGTCCGGCGTGTAGCGCAGCCCGAGGCGCACTTCATGAGCGTCTATCCGCTTGTCCTTGAGGCCATAGACCGCGTTGAAAACCTGCGTCGTGCCGAGGCCGATGTAGCGATAGCCGAGGTCGACGGACACATGCGGCGCAAAGGCGTAAGACACACCGGCCATTCCAGCATACGCGAACTGCAAGCGCTTACTGTTCCCTGTCGTGCTGTAATACGCACCGACGGCGCCGCCGTTGAAATAATCGGTCAACGACGGCGTATAGGCCCCCGCAGTGTATTTCTGCTGGTTCGAGTTGAAGCCGACGCCAGCGCCGACGTAAGGCGTCACGCCGAACCACGTGCCGAGATCGAGATAGCCGTTGAACAGCACGTGTAAGTTCGTCGTGCGGAAGCCGAGCGCCGACTGCGGCTTGCGATAGTCGAGCGTCACATCCGTGCGGAACCAGTCGTTGTATTTGTAGCCGGCGCCGACGCCGATGCTCCAGGAATTGAACGTCTCGTTCTTCGCCGGCACGATGACGTTGCCGATCGCAACCTTGACCTCGCTCGCGGCAGCAAGATCGCCGCGCAGATACCAGCCAGTGCCGAACGTGACACGCTCTTCCTCGACTGCGTCAAGCGGTGGCGCCACCGGCATGTCGGCCGCGCGCGCAAGCGCGGGGGTGAGCACCGCGAACGTAAGCGACATGCACACGATTGAGATGCGGTCGCGGAACAATCCGACCATCACGACTTCCTCGGCAACGGCGACGCAGGCGCTTCGCTCTTCATGCTCAAGGGTGAAGAAACATGCTTAAGAGACGGTTGCAGGCTGCTGCGATGACTTGTGCCGCTCAGGGACGAATCGCACTTGCCGCGGCTTCCCGAAGTCACAAACGAAAACGGCGCGGGAGGGGATCCCGCGCCGTTCGATGTCGAGCTAGTTAGGCTCAGTATTTGCGGACCAGCGGTCCCGGCATCGGCGGAGGCGCGTAGAAGGCCTGTGTCGGCGTCGGCGCGGCATCGGCGAACATCCAGCGCATGCCGACGCGGAAGTCGTGCGAGGCGGATTTGAAGGACTGCTGCTCGAAGAAGCAGCCGGCCGTCGCTTCGCAGATGATCGGGTTCGACGTGAACGTGCCCGTGTTGAGGTAGCGATAGCTCGCCTCGAGCTTCAGACGCTCGTTGATCCAGTAACCGACACCGGCGTGAATCGCCCAGGCGAAGCTGGTCTTCTTTGAGTCGGCGGCAAAGCCGTTGCCGGCACCGTTGTCGGTCAGGCCGTTCATACCGGTATAGGCGAGGCCGACGCCGGCGCCGATGAAAGGCGTCAGGCCGTACCAGGTGCCGAGATCGACATAACCGTTCACGAGGCCGACGACCTTCCAGACATTCGCGGTATAGGTGTCGAGACAGTAGGTCGCGCCGCAGCCCGAAACATATGCGACGCCGGCGCGATAGCTGGCGGCGGTGCGATATTCGCCGGTGATGTCCGCGCGGAACCAGTTGTTGATCTGGTAGCCGAAGCCGAGACCGAAGATGGCCGAACCGCCGATGTTGCTGAACACACGCGAGATCGGCGGGGCGGAGCCGCCCGCGGGATTCGTTGCGTCGAGCGTCGAGCGGAAGTTGTAGGAATCGTCGACGCCGACGCCGACATCGGCGCGGATGTACCAGCCGCTCGTGTCGAGCGCGACGGGGATCGGCGCCGGCATCGGCATGGGAGGCGGCGGGAGAAGATCGGCGGCGCCGGCGACACCCGCCGAGCCCAGAGCGACAACAGTCGCGAGAGAGAGGGCCTTGATGCTGCCCATGACGCGCAATTCCCTTCGGGTTTTTGCCGGCACACGGTAGCCGGCGACATTCGAACCTAGGGGGAAGTTGGCAGCGAGACCTTAAAGGGGTCTTAACCCTAAGATTTAACCTCGTTGTTTCGTAAATGGCGTCTGCGCCGTCACCTCTTTCAGGGCATAGAGTGCCGCGTGCGCCTCGCGCGGGCTCATCGCGTCGGGATCGATGGCGGCAAGCTTTTCGCGCAAGGCGTCCTTCTTCGGTGCGGCCTCCGGTGCAGAACGTGCGAAGAGCGGCAGATCGGCGATCATCCGCTCGACCGGCGCGCGTCGGTCCAGTGCCTCAAGTTCGGCGAGGATGTCGCGTGCCCGATCGACGACGGCCGGCGGCAGGCCAGCGAGCCGCGCAACCTGGATGCCGTAGGACCGGTCCGCGGCGCCGGCGACGACCTCGTGCAGAAAGATCAGCTCGCCCTCGTATTCGCTGACGCGCATCGTGAGATTGACGAGGCGGCCGAGCCGTTTCCCGAGTTGGGTCAGTTCGTGGAAATGCGTCGCGAACAAAGCTCGTGCGCGGTTCTGCTCATGCAGATATTCGACAGTCGCCCAGGCAATGGAGAGACCGTCGAAGGTCGCAGTGCCACGGCCGATCTCGTCGAGGATGACGAGAGAACGCGCCGTCGCCTGATTGAGGATTGCGGCCGTCTCGACCATCTCGACCATGAAGGTCGACCGCCCGCGCGCGAGATCGTCGGCCGCGCCGACGCGCGAAAACAGCCGGTCGACAGCGCCGATATGCGCGCGATCCGCCGGAACAAAAGAGCCCATCTGCGCAAGCACCGCGATGATCGCGTTCTGGCGCAGGAAAGTCGATTTTCCCGCCATGTTCGGGCCGGTGACGACCGCGATGCGGGCTGCGTCCAGGCCCGTGAGATCACAGGCATTGGCCGTGAAGGTGCCGCCGGCCTTGCGCACCGACGCCTCGACGACCGGATGACGGCCGCCTTCGATCTTGAAGGCGAGCGACGCATCGACGGTCGGCCGCGTCCAGCGACGTGCATTCGCGAGATGCGCGAGCGCCGCGGTCGCGTCGAGTATCGCCAGCGCCTGCGCGGTCGCGGCAATGACGGCGTGCTGCGCGGCAATTTTTTCCGCGAAACGCTCGAAATGTGCTATTTCGATCCGCACAGCATTCTCGGCCGCCGCGGCGATCTTCGCTTCGAGTTCGGCGAGTTCGCGCGTCGAGAAGCGCATCGCGCCAGCCATCGTCTGGCGATGCAGGAAAGTCGCATCGAGTGGCGGCGCGCGCAGCTTCTCGCCATGCGCGCTCGTCGTCTCGATGAAGAAGCCGAGCATATTGTTGTGCTTGATGCGCAGCTGCTTCGTGCCGGCGAGTTCGCAATAGGTCGCCTGCAGCTCGGCGACGACGCGGCGGCTTTCGTCGCGCAGTCGTCGGGTCTCGTCGAGCGCGGCATCGAAACCTGCGGCGATAAAGCCGCCGTCGCGGCGATCGAGCGGCAGATTCTCCCCAAGTGCCGCGCCGAGTTCTGCGATGAGTGTTTCATCCGGCGCCGAGAGCGTCGGCACAAGCGAAGCAATCGCCTTCGGCAAGTCCGCTTGTGCTCCGAGCGTGCTTGCGATCGCACGCGCCGTCGTCAATCCATCGCGCAGCGCCGCGAGATCGCGCGGTCCGCCGCGGCCGAGCGCGAGTCGTGATTGTACGCGAGGTAAATCAGGCGCGTTGCGAAGGAGCTTGCGCAGATCGTCGCGCAGCGCGGTCTGTCCGGAGAAAGCTTCAACCGCGTCATGCCGCTGCGAGATCGCGACGGGATCAGTGAGCGGCGCGGCAAGTCGTTCGGCCAGGAGTCGGGCACCAGCCGGCGTCAACGTCTCGTCGAGGCAGGCAAGCAACGAGCCGTCACGCGCACCGCCAAGCGTGCGCATCAATTCGAGATTGGCGCGCGTGGCAGCATCAATTTCCAACACTGTGCCGCGCATAAAACGGCGCGGATGCGCGAGCGCCGGACGCGACGCCATCTGCGTGCGCTCGACGTAGTGCAACGCGAGCGCCGCCGCCGCGATCTCGGCGCGCGTCAGCGATCCAAAACCATCGAGCGTCCCGACATCAAAATGCGCGAGCAGCCGACGCTCGGCACTCTCGGCGCTGGCCGGTATGCTGATCGGCGTGAGCGGCGTGCGCAGATCGTCGAGCATCGCCGACAGCGTCGAGTCGCTGAGCAAGACGTCCGGTACAACAATCTCCCGCGGCTCCATTCGCGCGAGATCGGCAGCAAGGCTCGCTAAATCGGTCGCAACGAGATCGAACGCGCCGGTCGACAGATCGATCGCGGCAAGCGCCAGCGCATCCGGACCTTGCGACTGTCGCGCCATACCGAGCGCGACAAACACATGCGCGCGGCCGGGCTCCAGCAGCCGTTCCTCGGTGATCGTGCCGGGCGTGACGAGCCGAACGACATCGCGATGCACGACGGATTTCGAGCCGCGCTTGCGCGCCTCGGCCGGGTCCTCGAGTTGTTCGCAGACCGCGACGCGATGCCCCTGCCCGATCAGCCGCTGCAGATAGTCGTCGGCACGGTCGACCGGCACACCGCACATCGCGATGTCGTCGCCGGCATGTTTGCCGCGCTTCGTCAGCACGATGCCGAGCGCCCGCGATGCGACCTCCGCGTCCTCGAAGAACAATTCGTAGAAATCGCCCATCCGGTAGAACAGCAGCGAGCCCGGATTGGCGGCCTTGATCTCCAGATATTGCGCCATCATCGGCGACGCGCGCACGGACGGAGCAGACGCCTCGCTGGGCGCTCCGTCGTCGCTGGGTGGCTTGATGCCGTGCATGACGCGACCCTATCAGGCTCGCCCGAGGGATCGCAGCGTCGGCGGTCGCCGGGCGTTCTCCTTGTGGAGAAAGACTCGGCTGGATAAGGTCGCCGCCCTTTTTCGAGGAAACGTCACAGGCGAATAATGGCCGAAAAATCAAAGGCCCCGAAGCGGCCCACTTTCACGGACCGCGAAGCATTGCTGTTCCATTCGGAAGGGCGTCCGGGCAAGCTCGAAGTCAACGCCACGAAGCCGATGGCGACGCAGCGCGATCTGTCGCTTGCCTATTCGCCCGGCGTCGCCGTGCCGGTGCTCGCCATCGCCGAAGACCCGTCGCGCGCCTACGATTACACGGTGAAGGGCAACATGGTCGCCGTCATCACGAACGGCACCGCGATCCTCGGCCTCGGCAATCTCGGGGCGTTGGCCTCCAAGCCGGTGATGGAAGGTAAGGCGGTCCTCTTCAAGCGCTTTGCCGATATCGATTCCATCGATCTGGAACTCGAGACCGAAGACCCCGACGAGTTCATCAACGCGGTCAAATATCTCGGGCCGACGTTCGGGGGAATCAATCTCGAGGACATCAAGGCGCCGGAGTGCTTCATCATCGAGGAGCGCCTGCGCGAGTTGATGAAAATTCCGGTCTTCCATGACGACCAGCACGGCACCGCCATCATCGCCGTCGCGGGCATGATCAACGCGATGCATCTGACCGGCCGCGACATCCGCACGACACGACTCGTTTGTAACGGCGCCGGCGCTGCCGGCATCGCGAGCCTCGATCTTTTGCGTTCGCTTGGCATGCCAGCCGAGAACATCATGCTTGTCGACACCAAGGGCGTGATCTTCCGCGGACGGACCGATGGCATGAATCAGTGGAAGTCCGCCCACGCTGTCGAGACGACTGCACGCACACTCGCCGACGCTATGAAGGGTGCCGATATCTTCTTTGGCCTCTCCGCGAAAGGCGCCGTCACGCCCGAGATGGTTCGCGATATGGCGAATGACCCGATCATCTTCGCGATGGCGAACCCCGATCCCGAGATCACGTGGGAAGACGCCCATGCGGTGCGCGATGACGTGATCATGGCGACGGGCCGGTCGGATTATCCGAACCAGGTCAACAATGTGCTCGGTTTTCCGTACATCTTCCGCGGCGCGCTCGACGTCCGCGCGACCACGATCAACATGGAGATGAAGATCGCGGCGACGCATGCGCTCGCAGAGCTTGCGCGTGCGGATGTGCCCGACGAAGTTGCGGCCGCCTATTCCGGCGCGCGTCCGAAGTTTGGGCGCGACTATCTCATTCCCGTGCCGTTCGATCCGCGGCTCATCTCGGTCGTGCCGGCGGCCGTCGCGAAAGCCGCGATGGAGTCCGGTGTCGCCGGACGGCCGATCGTCGATCTCGAAGCCTACAAGGCGCAGCTCTCCGCCCGACGCGATCCCGTCGCCGGCGCGATGCAGACGATCTTCGAACGCGTACGTCGCTACCCGAAGCGAGTCGTGTTCGCGGAAGGCGAGGAAGAGCAGGTCATTCGCGCCGCGCTGACCTTCGCCAACCAGGGGCTCGGGCGTGCGATCCTGATTGGGCGCGAAGACCGGATCAAGGAGACGGCCGCGAACGCAGGTGTCGAGCTCGGCGAGAACATCGAAATCCACAATGCGCGGCTGTCGCACAATAATGCGGCCTACGCAGAGTTTTTGTTCGAACGCCTGCAGCGAAAAGGTTTTCTTTTTCGCGACTGTCAGCGGATGATCAATCAGGACCGAAACTATTTCGGCGCGGCGATGGTGGCGCGCGGCGACGCCGATGCGCTGGTCACCGGCGTAACGCGCAACTTCTCCATCGCGCTCGACGAAGTGCGACGCGTCATCGATGCCAAGCCCGGCCATCGCGTGATGGGCGTATCGCTGGTCCTCGCACGCGGTCGACCGGTGCTGGTGGCGGACACGGCGATCACCGAAATGCCTGATGCGAACGACATCGCCGAGATCGCCAAGGGCGCGGCAGGCGTTGCGCGCCGGCTCGGCTTCGAGCCGCGTCTTGCGCTGCTCGCCTTCTCGACCTTCGGCCATCCGCCGGGCGAACGCACCGCGCGCGTTCAGGAAGCAGTGCAGATCCTCGACGCACAGCGCGTCGACTTCGAGTACGACGGCGAAATGGCCGCCGACGTCGCGCTCAACAAGGATCTGATGGCCGCCTATCCTTTCTGTCGCCTCACAGACACGGCCAACGTGCTGATCATGCCGGCTTTCCACTCGGCATCGATTGCGACGCGTATGTTGCAGGAGCTTGGCGGCGCGACGGTCATTGGGCCGCTCATTGTCGGGCTCGACCGCGCCGTGCAGATCGTGCCGCTCGGCGCCAAGGATTCGGATGTCGTGAACATGGCCGCGATGGCCGCGTTCAATATCGGGGGGTAGCGAGGCCCGCTGTCATGCCCGCAAGAGTGAGCATGACAGCGCTAAATTCGGACTCCCGCTTACGCGGGAATGGATTCGACGCCTCGCTAACAAAATTCGCAATCAAGCGGCGTCAGAATCTTTCTTCATCACTGTCGCAAAGACCTTCTGCGCCACCTTCCACTCGCCGTCGATTTTCACGAATGACAGGTAGTCCGTGAAATAGCGCGGCGGAATCTGGCACTTCACCTTTACGAAGGCTGTCGTCGGCCCGGACTGGTCGAGGTGCAGAATGGCGTCGTCGCGGGACAGGCCCTTCGCTTTCGACGACGGCCGCGAGCGCACGCCGTCCAGCCATTTTTCACGCGGCAGTTCGACGAGTTTGCCGTCCTGTTCAAAGGTCAGGACACTCGTCGGGTGAAAGACGCTCGCGAGTTTGTCCGCGTCGCCTTCATACAATCCATCGAAATAGGTCTGCGTCGCCTTCTCGATCGCCGCGCGGTCGTCGCTCATCGTTAGCCTCCCGTTTGAGCCAACGTGCCGCGACACTCGCTCGGGGTCAATTCTTACCCCGCCGCCTCGAGCTTCTTGGAGACGACCTCGCGCAGCGTCCGCAAGTCCGCAGCGAAGAGTCGGATGCCGTCGGACAGCTTTTCCGTTGCCATCTGATCTTCGTTGAGCAGCCAGCGGAAAGTCTTTTCGTCGAGCGTCATTTTCGCGGGCACATCGGGGTCGCGCATGTCTGGCGATAGCTTCCGTGTGATCGAACCGTTGTCGTCCGCGAGCTTTTTCAACAGGTCCGGAGAAATCGTCAGCCGGTCGCAGCCCGCAAGTTCCTCGATCTCGCCCGTGTTGCGAAACGACGCGCCCATGACGACCGTCTTGATGCCGTGTTTCTTGTAGTAAGCGTAGATTTTTTTCACGGACGTCACGCCCGGATCATCCGCGGGCGAAAAGTCCTTACCCTCTGCCTTTTTGTGCCAATCCAGGATGCGACCGACGAAAGGCGAGATGAGAAAGGCGCCGACATCGCCGGCAACCGCCGCCTGCGCCATCGAGAAGAGCAGCGTCATATTGCAGTCGACGCCTTCCTTCTGCAGAACTTTCGCGACTTCGAACCCTTCCCATGTGGAAGCAAGTTTGATGAGGATGCGGTCGCGACCGACGCCGCGCTTCTCGTAATCGCCGATCAGTTTTCGCGCTTTCGCGAGCATCGAATCGATGTCGAAAGAAAGCTCCGCATCGACCTCCGTCGAGACTCGGCCGGGCACGATCTTCGTCAGTTCCTCGCCGAAGTTGACGAGAATGCGATCGCAGACGTCGCTCGTGACGGCGCCACGGCTCTTGCCCCACACGATCGCTTCGTCGACGAAGCGCGCGTAGGCACCCATGCCCGATGCTTTCAGGATCAGGCTTGGATTGGTCGTACAATCCGTCGGCTTGAACGCCTTGATCGTGTCGATGTCGCCGGAATCGGCGACGATCGTGGTCATTTCCTTGAGCTGGTCGAGTTTCGACGGCATTTTTGTCTCCGCTGGCGTCGGGGCTTGCTGACTACATAGAACGTATCGCCGCAGCGGCGACCCGTCCTGCTCAAGCTGCAGGCGGCAGTCGCCGAATACTTGTCACCGCGCCGAACGAATTTTTGGCGATCCGCGTACGTGCCTCTTCGAATGGCTCGGATTCGACGAGCATGTGGAAGCCGTTGGCATGCAGAAGGCGGGCCTCATCCTGCATGATGCCGACATGGCCGCGCCAGAAGACGAGGTCGCCCCGCTGCAGCGGTGCGCCGTCGGGCAGCGTGACGCCAAGCGCCTTTTCCTGCATGTCCGTATCGCGCGGGCACGCGATGCCTGCCGCGGTCAGGCAGACCTGTATAAGGCCGGAGCAGTCGAGCCCATCCGGTGTCTTGCCGCCCCACAGGTACGGCGCACCCAGAAAGCTCTCACCGATCGAAACGGAATCCGGCGCGCGAAAGTCCGCCGTACGAAGATGTGCAGCGAAGATCGCGCCACCATTTCCCGCGATCATGGCGAAATCGCCGCGCGTGTCGGCAATTGCGACGCCGGCGCCGAACGGCAGCACCGCTTGCGGCGGCAGCTTCATGTTCGCGCCGGGATAGACGAACGTGCGCCGTACGACGACGCGATGCGTGACCGCCGGACCGGGCGGGGCCAGTGCAACGGCTGGCAGATAACCGACATAGCCATCGCTCTCGAGCTGCGCCCAGGCAAACCCTTCTTCATCGTCGTAGACGGTGACGACCTCGCCCGCGAGCGCCTGCGTATCGAGCGGTGCATCCGGCGTCGGCGCGTTTTTCACATCGACCACGCCTGCAACGACTTGCAGCCGCATGCCCTCGACGTAACGCGGGGCTTCGACCGTGCCGCGCAGATGCGCTGCGGCGAGATTAGGACGCGCGGCAGTCAGGCGACGATCGAAGGCACTCATGCCGACGGCTTGCGCGCGCTTTTCTTTGCACTCGCGCGCGCAGGCTTCTTTTTCGATTTCACTGCGGGATAGCGTGAGCGCAACAGGTCGAAGAGCATGCGCGCCGTCTGGATTTCCCCGCCCTCCGGACGGCCTGGCTTCGATGACGGCGACCACGCGTAGATGTCGAGATGCGCCCAATGTTTCGCGCGTGTCACGAAGCGCTGCAGGAACAGCGCGGCGACCACCGCGCCAGCGAAGGGCCCGGACGCGACATTGTTGAGATCGGCGACGCGGCTGTCGAGCATGGCATCGTAGGGTGCCCACAGCGGCATGCGCCAGACGGGATCGGCGCTCTGCGTGGCCTGCGCACACATTGCGTCGGCGAGCGCGTCGTCGGGCGTGAACAGAGCCGGCAGATCGGGTCCGAGCGCCACGCGCGCCGCGCCAGTCAGCGTCGCGAAATCGACGAGCAGATCCGTCTCCTCTTCGTCGGCGTAGGCGAGCGCATCGGCAAGGATCAGCCGGCCTTCCGCATCGGTGTTGCCGATCTCGACGCTTAGTCCTTTCCGGCTGCGGAAGACATCGCCTGGCCGAAAGGCTTCGCTCGCGATTGCGTTCTCGACGATCGGCAACAGCACGCGCAGCCGCACCGGGAGTTTCGCATCCATGACCATGCTGGCGAGCGCGAGCGCCGTCGCGGCACCACCCATGTCCTTCTTCATGACCAGCATGCCGGCGGACGGCTTTATGTCGAGGCCGCCAGTGTCGAAGGTCACGCCCTTACCGACAAGCACGATCGCCGGGCCTTTGTCGTCGCCGGACCAGCGCAGATCAACGAGGCGCGGCGGCTCCCGGCCGGCACGCCCGACCGCATGGATCAGCGGAAAGTTACGCTCCAGAAGCTCGTCGCCGACAATCGTCTCGATATGCGCGCCATGCACTTCGGCGAGATCGAGCGCGGCTTTCGCGAGTGCGACCGGCCCGAGCGCATTTGCCGGCGTGTTGATGAGGTTGCGCCCGAAGCCGACAGCAGCGACGACACGCTCGACATGCGTGCGGTCGATGCCCGATCCCAGCACGAGTTGCGGCTGCTGCAGCGGCGCATCGCGATATCTAGTGAAGCGATAGAGGCTTAGCATGAAGCCGAGCGCAGCCAACTCCTCGTTCGCGAAACCTTTTTCGAAGCGATAGACGCCGGGCGGCAGGCCCGACGCGAGGCGGCCCGCGTCGAAGGGGGCGCTCCCACCCGATCCGAAGAGAACCGCTTCGGGCCGGCCGTCCGCACTTGGCAGGACGAGCAGCCGTCCCGGAACAGGCGTGAAATCGTGGGCGTGTGCGAATTCGCTCGCCGTCGCTGAAAGTTTCGCGCGGACCTTTGGCCAGGTCGATGCATCGACGGGACGGATAGGCACCGCGACGGCGGCCGGATCGACGAGGGTGAGCGCCAAGACTGGTCCCGTTAACACCTGATTAGGGTTAACGCTTTATTGCTGCGCCATGATCGCGCGCAAGCCCGTAACGACACATCTTTTCCGGCCTACAGCGCTTTTCGCAAGCGTGTTGGCGATTGGTGTCGCACTCGGCGGCTGCAACAGACCCGCGATGTCCGACATCACGGGCTCGATTTCGGGCGGCCCGTCCGAACTGCCGCGCGGCGACGCCGAACTCCGGCGCTTCTCCGACGAATGGGGCGAACGCTACGAAGCGAACCGCAAGGACAAGAACACCGCGCTGACCTACACGCGTTCCCTGCGTGCGTTGAAGCTTCACGCGCAGGCCGCCGCGGTGATGCAAGGTCTTGCGATCCAGAACCCGGACGACATGCAGGTGCTTGGCGAATACGGCAAGACACTGGCCGACGCGGGCCGCCTGCAGGAGGCGCAGTCGGTGCTGGCGCGCGCGCACACGCCGGAACGGCCGGTGCCGTCGATCCTTTCGGCACAGGGCTCCGTCGCCGACCAGATGGGCGACCACGCGAGCGCGCAGGGCTTTTACAAAAGCGCGCTGCAGATGCGGCCTGGCGATCCGCTCGTGCTCTCGAATCTCGGCCTGTCCTACGCACTCTCGCGCGATCTGCCACGCGCCGAGTCGACGTTGCGCGAAGCCATCTCACAGCCGCGTGCAGATATGCGCGTGCGGCAGAATCTTGCGCTCGTTCTAGCGCTCGAGGGCAAGTTCACCGAGGCCGAGGAAGTCTCCCGTCGCGATCTGTCGCCCGTCGATGCGGCTGCGAACGTGCAGACGATCCGCAAGATGATCGCGGAATCGAACACCTGGCGCGAGATCCGGAAGGTCGACGGCAAGCGCGGGTGAGCGCTCCCCTTCCCCGCTTACGGGAGAGGGTGGTTCGCGAAGCGAACCGGGTGAGGGAAGCCACAGCATGAATATTACCAGGTTGCGCGTGCTGCTCCCCTCATCCGTCATGCTTTGCATGACACCTTCTCCCGCAGGCGGGAGAAGGAAAATAAGTGGACTCTATTGAATCCGCATCACCTGGATCACCGCCGGCGTCATGATGACTGCGAACAGCACCGGCAGGAAGAAAATGATCATCGGCACGGTGAGCTTCGGCGGCAGTGCGGCGGCTTTTTTCTCCGCATCCATCATGCGGCCGTCACGGCTTTCCTGACCGACAACGCGCAGCGCCTGCCCGAGCGGCGTGCCGTATTTCTCGGCCTGGATCAGCACAGTCGAAATCTGCCGCGCTACCTCGAGGCCCGTCCGAATGCCGAAATTCTCGTAGGCCTGCCGGCGCTCCGGCAGGAACGAGAGTTCAGCCGTCGTCAGCGCAAACTCTTCCGCCAGCGGCACCGATTGCACGCCGATCTCGCCGCTCACCCTGCGGAACGCCGGCTCGATCGACATGCCGGACTCGACGCAGATCAGCAGTAGATCCATCGCGTCCGGGAACGCGCGTCGCATGGAAAGCTGACGCTTACTCATCGTGTTCCGGAGAAACAGCTCAGGTGCCTTGATGCCACCGTAGGCAGCACCCATCGTCGCTCCGAATTTCAGCAGCGGTGGGTAGTCGAGGTCGACGATGAAAAAGATGTAGAGCAGCGAAAAGAAGAACAGCGCAATCGGCAGGATCAGCCGGAAAAAGAGAAACGTCACTTCTGCCTGCGGACCACGAAAGCCCGCCATCGTCAGCTGCAGTTTGGCGGTGTCGGTACCAAGCCATTTTTTGAGGCTGAAGTCCTCGACGACCCGCTTCATATAGGCCTTCGGCTCCGTACGAAGCGACGGCGTCTCGCGACGCGACATGCGCTCGCGCTCACGCGCCCGTATCCGTTCGCGTTCGACCGCGACCGATTTCATGCGCTTCTGGAGGGTATCCGGCGAGAAGTACGGCATCGCCACCGTCATCACCGTCGCAATCGCCGCGATTGCAACGAGCAGCGCGACGATAAAGTGCGGGTTGGAGAGCCGATCGTGGATCTGGTCGAGCATCGTCGCCGCTCAGAAGTCGAAGTTGATGAGCTTGCGCATCACGAAGATGCCGACGCCCATCCATGCCGCGCAGGCCCCGAGGACGATCCGACCACTGCTCGTCGTCCACAGGATCGAGACGTAGTCCGGCGTGGTCATCCATACCGCAAAGGCGACGAAAAACGGCATCGAAGCGATAATGCCCGCAGACGTCTTCGCCTCCGACGACATGGCTCTGATCTTCATCGCCATCTTTTTGCGATCGCGCAGCACGCGTGAAAGGTTGCCGAGCGCCTCCGAAAGATTGCCGCCCGACTTGCTCTGTAGGTTGATGACGATGGCGAAGAAATTCGCCTCCGGAAGGGGCACGCTATCGTGCAGGCGCTCCACCGATTCCGGGATGGAGAGGCCGATCGCCTGCCCTTCGACGATGCGCCTGAATTCTGTGCGCACCGGCTCGGCGGACTCGGTTGCGATAACGCGCATGCAGTCGTTTAACGGCAAACCAGCCTTGACGCCGCGAATGATGATGTCGACCGCATTCGGGAACTCGATGATGAATTTCTTCATCCGCCGCTTGAAAAGAAAACGCAGCAACCATTGCGGAATGCCGATACCACCAACGATCGCAGCAACACCTGCGACCGTCGGATCGTCGTTGACGATAAAGACGACGACGCCAAGCACGACGCCCAACACGCCGCTGCCGATAAAGAATTGTTGCGGCGTATAGGAAAGCCCGGCCTGCCCGAGTCGATCCTGAAAGGTGCGTTTCTTCTTGGCGTTCTTGTCGAGGTCCTTCAGACTCTCGATGATCTGCGCACGTCTTTTCGCGACGTCCACCGTGCGATCGCCCCGCTTCGCGGCAGGCGCCTTGAGCGCTTTCGTGCGCTGTTCGCGTTTGGCTTCACCCGCAAGATAGGGATAGGCGACGGCATAGAACAGTCCGCCTGCGCAGAGCATGGCAAGACCAATAATAAAGATGGAATTGTCCATCGCGCCGTTACCCTAAAAACCTTTGCCCTCGGAAGCGTCGAGAGCCGCCGCTAGCCGTTCTTCTTCGCCGTAGTAACGCGCCCGATCCCAGAAGCGCGGTTTGCCGACGCCGGTCGAGCGGTGTCGGCCCTGCAATTTGCCCTGCGCGTCCTCACCGACAATGTCGTAGACAAGCAAGTCCTGCGTAATCACGACATCGCCTTCGAGACCCATGATCTCCGTGACGTGGGTGATGCGGCGCGAACCATCACGTAGACGTGCGGCCTGCACGATGACATCGATCGACGAGACGATCATTTCCCGGATTGTACGGCTCGGTAGCGAAAAGCCACCCATCGTGATCATGGATTCGAGACGGCTCAATGCTTCACGCGGCGAGTTGGCGTGCAGCGTTCCCATCGAGCCGTCATGGCCCGTGTTCATCGCCTGCAACAGATCGAACGCCTCGGGCCCGCGCACCTCGCCGACGATGATGCGTTCGGGGCGCATACGCAGGCAGTTCTTCACGAGGTCGCGCATCGTGACCTGGCCCGAACCTTCGAGGTTTGCCGGACGCGTTTCGAGACGCACAACATGCGGCTGCTGAAGCTGTAGTTCAGCAGCGTCCTCGCAGGTGATGACGCGCTCATCGACATCGATGTAATTCGTCATGCAATTGAGCAACGTCGTCTTGCCAGAACCCGTGCCGCCGGAGATCACGACGTTGCAACGCACGCGACCGATGATCTTCAGAAGCTCCGCGCCGTCGGGCGAGATCGAGCCATAGCGCGTCAGCTGGTCGAGAGTTAGCTTGTCCTTGCGGAACTTACGAATGGTGAGAGCGGCGCCGTCGATGGCAAGCGGCGGCGCGATAACGTTGACGCGCGAACCGTCCATCAGGCGCGCGTCGCAGATCGGCGAGGCTTCATCGACGCGGCGGCCCACTTGGCTGACGATGCGCTGACAAATGTTCATCAGCTGCGCATTGTCGCGGAAGCGGATATTCGTGAGCTGAATCTTTCCGCTGACTTCGATGTAGGTCTTGAGCGCGCCGTTCACCATGATGTCGGAGATGTCGTCGCGCGCGAGTAGCGGCTCGAGCGGACCATAGCCGAGTACGTCGTTACAGATATCGTCGAGCAATTCCTCCTGCTCGGAGATCGACATCACGACATTCTTGATCGAAATGATCTCGTGGACGATGTCGCGGATTTCCTCGCGCGCGCTGTCCGCTTCGAGCTTCGAGAGCTGCGCCAGATCGATGGCCTCGATCAACGCTCCAAAGATCATGCTCTTAGTGACGTAATATTCGTCTGAGCGGCGGGTTTCGGCCGGCGGCGTCGGCGCCGATGCCTGGCCCGACGTTAGCGACTCGCGCGCCGGCACCGCCGGCAGTTCGGCGGCATGGCGCTCCGGCGTCGCGACGGCGCGTGGCGCGGCAACCGCCGCGCTTCCCGACCTTTTACCGAACATGGCTGGAACCCGTGCGGATCACGATCAGGATGCTTTCTTGCGCGCAAATCGCGCCATGAGCGGATCGAGAAGCGTCTTCTTTGGACGCTTCACCTCGCTTCGTCCGGTAACGACGCGAGCGATTTCGCCGATCATCTCGGCGGCCTTGCTGGCTGCATCGACCTCGGCCAGCATCTGTCCGTTGTTGGCGGCGGTACCGAAGAGTTTCGCATCGAAGCCAACGCTCACGATCGGATCGACGTCGACGGTCTTGGCGAATTCGGCAATGCTGATCTCGGGGCGCTTCAACATGCCGACGCCGTTCATCACAAGTTTCGGCCGCCCGTCGTTGGGCCGAGCCGCACGCAAGGTGTCGAGCAATGTCTTGGTGTTTCGCAAGCACGCGAGGTCGGGTGTTGCGACGACGACGACATCATCGGCGCCGACGAGGACGCGGCGCGACCAGCTCGTCCACGCATGCGGCACGTCGAGAATCACCGTTGGCACGGTGGCGCGAAGAATATCGAGCACGCCGTCGTAAATGGACTCGCTGAGATCGTAAGGGCGATCCAGCGTCGCTGGCGCAGCAAGGATGCTTAGCTTCTCCGCGCATTTCGAAAGGAGACGGTCGACGAAATTCGCATCGAGACGCTCTGGCGCAAAAATCGCGTCGCCGAGACCCTGCGGCGGGTCCTGGTTGAAATCGAGCCCGACCGTGCCAAAAGCGAGATCGAGATCGACGAGCACCGTCTGCAGATCGAGGTCGCGCGCAATCGACCACGCAACGTTGTGCGCGATGCAGGATGCGCCGACGCCGCCTTTTGCGCCGACGAAAGCGATGATGCGGCCAAGCGGCTCAGCGCCTTCTGCTGCATAGAGCCGCGAGATCGCGTCGATGAAGTCGAGCACCGACAACGGGACGACGAGATAGTCGCTGACGCCGCGTGCCATAAGCCCGCGATAGAGGCCGATATCGTTGGCGCGGCCGACGACAACGACTTTCGTGCCGTGATCGCAAAACTCCGACAGTTCGTCGAGCTGCTCGTGCAACTGGTCGCGGTCATTGCCGGCCTCCAGCACGATGACGTTCGGCGTCGACGCACTGCGATAAGCTTCGATCGCCGCCGCAGCGCCGCCCATATGAACCTTCACATGCGCCTTGCCCATGCGCCGGTCGGTGCTCGCGCTCTCGATCGTTGCCGCGAGGTCCGGTGTCTCGCAGAATGCCTGCAAGGAGATGCGCGGGACCGGCGGCACATGTGTGCCGTCGACGTCAGCCGTGCGCATGTTCATTGCGAACCTCCGCCGACCGTTCCGATCGAAGTGTTCGATGTCTTCCAGTTCGTGCCGGGGTCTCTGCCCTGGCGAACGTTGGCGATCGCACGCGTGCGGAATTGCGTGTCGGTCGGCTGTTCACCGCGCGGTGCGGCGAGATCGCGAGGATCGTCGACTTGCGCCGCGATCATGCTCTGCTGTGAGCAGCCGAAGTTCCAGTAGGGCTTGTTCTCCCAGCCGCGCAGGCTGGAGCCCGAAGCCAGATCGCTGGGCCAGTCGCCGCATCTATGCGCGACCTTCGCGCGGATGCCGTGAAACATCAGCCGCACCGGCGCGGCCAGCGACGGATCTGCGACCGGATAAGTTGCGACCATCACCGGCGCGGAGATTTCACGCTCGAGCGCCGCGCGCAACGATGGCGCGTAGAAATTCGCCTGCGCGCCTGCCGGACCGCCTTGCGGCACGAGGATCGTCATGTCGCCCCGCCCAGCCGTCCGATAGCGCTCGGCGAAGTCGCGTATCTGGCCAGACGTGTGGCGGTCGATGTTGCCGCCCGCACCCGAAGGGAACACGTCGATTTCGTATTTCGCTTCGGCGAGCACGATCGGGTGGCGCGCAGCGCCGTCGGCCGACATGTCTGTCGTCGGCACGACGCGGTTGACGCCGCAACCGCCGAGGAAAACGACGGCGACACAGCCGAGCATGCGCAATTTGCGCATATCTGGCGAAGCGGTCGGAAGACGGCGCGGCAGGCTTGGCATGCGTCGGGTCCTTGTTTGCGGCACGCGCCGGCTCAATCCTGAATGAAGCCGAAGCGGCCGCGAAGATTCTGCACGGCCTCCGGATTGGAGCGCGTCGAGTAGAGGCGATTGACGCGGCCCAGCAGCCACGCCTGCGGATCGGACGATTCCGAGAAACCGTCGTCGGGGCGCGCGATCTCGTTCGGCGCTGTCGGGCGCGCAAGATACGGCGTCACCATGATGAGCAGTTCCGTTTCCTGCCGCTGGAAATCGCGGGAGCGGAACAATGCGCCGAGGATCGGCAGGTTGATCAGGCCGGGCAGACCGTTGATCGCCTGCCGCGAATTGTTGGTGATAAGTCCCGCCGTTGCCAGCGTTCCACCGGACGGAAGTTCGACCGACGTCTCGTTCTTTCGCGTCCGGAAACCGGGGACCGCGATCGACGCGATCTGCACCGTCTGTGTCGGATCGATTTCCGTCACTTCGGTCGCGAGGCGCAGCAGGATGCGCCCACCCGACAGGACGACCGGCGTCATGTTGAGCGTTACGCCATATTGCTTGAAGGAGACGCCGACGGTGCAGGTCGGTTGCACGCCCGGCACAACCGTCGGCGTGCAGGTCGAAGACTGCGGCACGGGGATTTCACCGCCCGCCGTGAACTTCGCGTTTTCGCCGGAGACTGCCGTCACGGTGGGCTCGGCAAGAATGCGCGAAACACCGTAGCGTTCGTAGGCCTGGATGTTCAGCGCGCCAGCGCCGCCGATCGGCACCGTCAGGCCGCCCGACGTAAGATTGCCGTTCAGCGTCAGCGGATTCTGCTGCGTGAATGTCGCCCAGCTCGTCTTCAGAAGCGTGTCCGCTCCGCCGGTGCTCGACGACACGCCGAGCTGCTTGAGAATGTTGCGCTGAACTTCCGCGATCGTGACTTTCACCATCACCTGATCGCGTCCGCGGATGGTGACGGTGCTCACGACATTGCCGTCCGCCGCCGTGGTGCTTGCGCCGCCAGCGCTGCCACCGCCTGCGCCACCGCTCGTCGAACTCGCAAAGGCCTTCGCCATGTCGATAGCGAGCGCCGCGTCGCCAGCAGAATCCACTTCGCCTGACAAAATCAGCGAATAGTTGATCTGCCGCACCTGGATATTGGCTTTCGGCAATGCGAGCTGGATGAGCTTCGATAATTCGCTGAGGTCGCGGCCGACGTTCATTTCCAGATTGGCGATCTGGCTGCCGTTCTTGTCGAGCGCGATGATCGTCGTTTGGCCTGTCGAGACGCCCATCACATAAATTTTGCGCGTCGAGCGCACGACGGCGTTCGCAACCTTGGGATCGCCGACGATGATTTCGCTTGCCTCACCCGGCAGATCGACAACGATGGCGCGGCCGACGCCGAGTGTCAGGCGTTGCGAATAGCTGGCGCTGCTGGAGGGCTCCACACCGACACGGCCGGGCCCCGCCATCACAGACGTCGCGGTGAAGGAAAGTCCGGCGCACAGCAGCGCCGGCAGGATGAGGTGACGATCGATCATGATTTCGGCAATCCTCACCGCGAGCGCAATTGCGACGGGACGCCGAAGCGCACCACCGTCATGGTCTTGTCGTCGCCCTGCGGCGTGATGGTCTCGGCCGCCTGCGGCTTTATGGCATCCATCAGCGAGCGCAGGACAAGCGAAAGCTGGCCCGTGCGCTGCGCGAGCACCACGAGTTCGGATTGCTTCGGATCGAGTTCGAGCGTGGCGTTTCCGCCGATCACGACAGGCTTGCCGTCCGGCGACTGGCCCATCGTCTGTCCGATCGCCAGCACGCGGACATTCGAGAGGATGGTCTGCGTGATCATCACCTCGCCTTGGCCCTGCTTGCTGGCGTCGTCGTCGCGAAACGTGCGCAACACGTCGACGCGATCGTTCGGCTGGATAAAGCCACCGGCGGAGCGGTCTCCGCTCGCGTCGATGTTGATTGCCACGGCGCGCATGCCGGAGCCGATCATGGTGGACATGAGGCCCGCCGTTGGACCTTTCACGACACGCTCGGTGCGGATGGGTTCGCCCGGCATGAACGTGCCGCGAACGACGCCGCCACGCAGGTCCTCGACCGCGTTCGGGCTTTTGCTTTTGCGAATGACGCCTTCGATCGCGGCAGACTTCGGCCACATCTGCCAACGCAGATCGGGATCGGCCAGCACCGTGCCGAATTGCATCTCGCGGGCGGCGACGAGCACGTCGTCGGTCTCGATCGGGGTTGGTGCGATCACCTGCCGCACCGGCTCGGGCGCGCCCGGCATAAGAATATAGGCGGCGGCGCCGGCCAGCAGCGCCACTCCCAGAATCGCGATTTGCGCCTTGTTCATCCGGCCCGTCCGAAACGCGCACCACCGCGCTGCACAGGCGCACGATCACATGTCAAAGGTTCAATTAAGGTTAATCAAACGTCTCGAAAGCGGTTGAGTGCCTGTCCCGCAACGATCATCGGAGACAATGAAGGCGGGAACGCGCGATCGTGCATCGAACCGGCGCCAAGCCGCTCGTTGCGTCGTCCGGAATGATCCGAATTTGCGCTTGCCCGAAGGGCGTCAGGCGCCGGCGATCCAGATGCGGGTGCCGGGGAAAACAACCAGACCCGCGATGGCGAGCGCGATGCCATAGGGAATGCCGGTCTTGCTGTCGTGCAGACGGACGAGCCAGCCTTGCGCCCGCAACAGACCAGGAAGTGGATAGCCGCGAAGATAGAGGATCAGCAGCGTGAGTGCGCCGCCGAGGATTGTCGACAACAGGAGATAATCGGCAAGATTCTCCCAACCCATCCACAATGCAGTCGCAGCGGCGAGCTTGGCGTCGCCGCCGCCCATCCACCCGCGCGCGAACATAACGAAGGTGACGACAAGCATCACGAAACCCGCCAGCACATGCATGCCGACAGTCTCGAGCGGCAGGCCAAGCGCGAAGGCGAACACAAAAAATGCGCCCGAAAGGCCAATCGCGATCCGGTTCGGGATCGTCATGGTGAAAAGATCGCTGAAAGCGGCCGCGATCATCAAGCCGGGAAAGACGATAAGGAGGGCGAAGTCGCTCATCTCAGGTCGCTTACCGCGTGGCCGTATGTCATGCGCCGCGCGTGTCGCGGCCCGTCGTCTTACTCAAGCGCAGGCGCGTTGACTCTTTGTTAACGCGCGCGCGTTCGTTCAAACGAAAAAGGCTCCGGCCAGAGCCGGAGCCTTTGGAAACCGGTCTTGTGACCGATCTTAGTTCAGGTTGCTGGCGATCGCCGTGAACTTGTTCGAGGCGTTCGTACCGATGTTCTTGACGGCCGTGATGATCACGACGCTGATGAGGCCGGCGATGAGGCCGTACTCGATGGCCGTGGCACCCGACTGGTCCTTCACGAAACGTGCAAACAGCAATTTCATAATACTAATCTCCTGACCGATGATCCCCTTCCAGCGTTAGAGGTCATCGTCGCTGGAATGACCGGACCTTACGGCTCCACCCCTTGCCATTCCGTTAAGTGAAACGCCGACGCAGGCGACCTGACGCAGGAACGTTGTCGCGGTTAAAAAACGCCTGCGATGAGCCTGACTTCGTCAAAGGCAAACGCAAGACTTCAGAAATTTTTCACCCTCCCGTGGCATCTCTATGAAGTCGGCCCCCAGGGTGATCCACATGTTGCGTTCGCGTTCTTTTTTCGTCTGTGCCTTCCTTCTCGCGCTCGCCTCGCAGGCCTCGGCGCTGGAGACGATCTCCGTCGTTCTCGACCGCGCCAAGATGATCAAGGTGCCGGACGGCACGCAGACCATGATCATCGGCAATCCGCTGATCGCCGATGTCACTCTGCTGAAGGGCAATGGCTCGATGGTCCTGACCGGCCGCTCCTTCGGCTCGACCAATCTCATCCTTCTCGATGCCGGCGGTACGCCGATCGCGGAATCTCTGGTCGAGGTCTCCTATGCACCGGGTGCCCTCACGATGCTGCGCGGCGGTGCCCGCGAGTCTTATTCCTGTACACCGCGCTGCGCTCCCGCCGTCGCACTCGGCGACGACACGAAATTCCTCGGCGATACGATCAGCAACGTGCGTTCTCGCAGTGGCGCCGCGACAATGGGGAACGCGGGCAAGCCATAATGCGCGCCCGTTAAGCACGTGCGGTCAAGGCTCCGCTTTCATCATCGGTAGTAACGTCCACGCAAGCATTTTCGACGATCCTGCATGCTCTGTAGAGTGTATGCGTCGCGATGATCACCCCTCTCGTGTTCCGCCTTATTGGAAGACTCCGCCCGCCAAAGCTGCTGCGGCGCTTCCGCCGTGACGACAAGGCGGCCACGGCTGTGGAGTTCGGCATCATCGCCCTGCCATTTCTCGGCGTGCTGCTTGCGATCTTCGAATCCACCTTCACGCTGTTCAACGCAGAAATTCTCGATTCCGTCGCAGCAAACACATCCCGCCAGCTGATGACGGGCCAGATCCAGACAAATGGAGCGACCTGCGCATCGCAGAAGACGACGTTCCAGAACATGATCTGCCCGCTGAGTGGCGTGCGGCCGTCGACCGCGCTGCCCTCGAATTTCGATTGCTCGAAGGTCATCATCGACGTGCGCGCCTCGAGCACCGTCAACAATCTCGACGTAAGCAATTCGCTTTATCAGGATCCGACACAGGCGCAGTTCGCGCCCGCCGCGCAGGGCCAGAACAACATCATCCGCATCATCTACCCGCTGCCGACAATCCTGCCCGTGATGATGGGCTCGACGACTTCCAGCATGAAGATCATCCGCGGCAAGAACGATGCGCAGGTCAGCGGATCGTGGAAGCACATCCTCATGGGGATCGCCGTTTTCCGCACCGAGCCCTATGGCGGCGGCGGAGGCTCGTCGTGCTGAACATGCGTCATGCAAGGCGCGTACTTGCCGGCAAGGCGTTCGCGTTCCGTCGTGACAACAAAGGCATCGCGGCGGTCGAGTTCTCGCTCATCTTGCCGTTGATGCTGCTCCTTTATTTTGGCTCTGTGCTCGTCACGCAGGCCGTGCGCGCAAGCCGCAAAGTCGATCTTGTCGCGGCCGCGCTTTCCAATCTCGCCTCGCAGCAGCTTACCTGCAGCACCGGCGGTTCGGTGCCATGCCTGACCGATGCCGACATGACCGGCTCGAACGGCATCTTCACGGCGGCGGCGGCGATCATGTCGCCTTACGGGATCACCGACCTGAAGATGACGATCTCGCAGGTGAACGTCCAGACTTACAACGGCAACCTCATCGCCAAGGTTGACTGGACGGTCACGAACAACGGCGCGACGGCACGATCCTGCAGCCCCGGTGGCGCCAACAATTCGCTCATTGCGCAGAATGTTTCGACCAGTCAGGCGAATTTCCAGAACTACATCCCGACAAGCTATGTCGCGTCGGGCGCGCCAACCGGATCGATGATCGTCGCGGATGTTGTCTATCAGTTCAAACCCGGAATGGGCTGGGGCCTCTTCAAATGGGCCGACAAAACGACCGTCTTCAAGATGGCAAACGTCGGCTATTTCCGGAACCGCAACAGTTCCGGCGGATCGGCAGGCCCGATCACCGACGGCATGGCGACCGGCAAAACCGACTGCCCGTAACCCGGATCGTTTCGTCGCCTTTCAGATCGTCTGGTTGTAGGCGCCGACTTCCGGGTGCTCGCGCAGCACGCCATCGACGGCTTTGAACATCTCGCGCATGCGCGCCTCCGACGCCGGACTCTCAACTACGACGACGAGTTCTGGCTTGTTCGACGACGCGCGCACGAGGCCCCATGTGCCGTCGTCGACCGTCACGCGTACGCCGTTCACCGTCACAACGTCGCGGATTTTCGAGCCGATCAACGCGCCGCCCTTCGCTTTCAGGTCGGTGAAGTGCTTCGTCACCGCATCGACGACGCCGTATTTCGTTTCGTCAGCGCAATGCGGCGACATCGTCGGCGAGCCCCAGGTTTTCGGCAGATCGGCGTAAAGCTCCGACATCGTCTTCGTCGGATTGCGATCGAGCATTGCCAGCACTTGCAGGCCCGTGAGCAGGCCATCGTCATAGCCGCGGCCGACCGGCGCGTTGAAAAAGAAATGGCCAGACTTCTCGAAGCCTGCGAGCGCCTTGAGGTCGGTGACGCGGCGCTTGATGTAGGAATGGCCAGTCTTCCAATAGTCGGCTTTAACGCCGCGTGATTGCAGCACCGGGTCCGTGGCGAACAAGCCGGTCGACTTCACATCGACGACGAAAGTCGCGCCTGGATGCAGCACGGACAGATCGCGCGCGAGCATAACGCCGATCTTGTCGGCAAAAATCTCGTCGCCGTGATTGTCGACGACACCGCAACGATCGCCGTCGCCATCGAAGCCGAGCCCGACATCGGCGCCGACTTCGCGGACCTTCGCCGCGATCGCATGCAGCATTTCAAGGTCTTCCGGATTCGGATTGTACTTCGGAAAGGTGAAGTCGAGCTCGGTGTCCATCGGCACAACCTCGCAGCCGACGCGCTCCAGCAATTCCGGCGCAAAGGCGCCCGCCGTGCCATTACCGCAGGCCGCGACAACCTTGATTTTTTTCTTGAGGCTCAGCGTGCCCGCGAGATCATCGAGATACGTCTTTCGAAAATCCTCGACATAGCGATAGCGGCCCCCGTCGGCGTAACGAAATGTTCCGCCAAGGACGATGTCGCGCAGCCGGCCCATCTCGTCCGGCCCAAAGGTGACAGGGCGCTGCGCGCCCATCTTCACGCCGGTCCAGCCATTGTCATTGTGCGAAGCCGTAACCATCGCGACCGCCGGGCAGTCGAGCGCGAACTGGCCGAAATAGGCCATCGGCGACAAAGCGAGACCGATGTCGTGCACCTCGCAGCCCGCCGCCATCAGGCCGGAGATCAGCGCGTATTTGATCGACGAGGAGTAGGACCGAAAATCATGGCCGGTCACGATCTTCTTCTCGACGCCCATGTCGCCAAGCAACGTGCCAAGGCCGAGCCCCAGGGCCTGCACGCCCATGAGGTTGATCTCTTTCTCGAACAGCCAGCGCGCGTCGTATTCGCGGAAGCCCGTCGGCTTCACCAGCGGTGCGGATTCATAGGCGTAGGTGTTCGTCTTCAGCGCAGGCTGCGGTTTGGGGAACATCGAGGATTCCAAGGGGGAAGGCAGGCCCGACAAGTAAAGGCGTGAGCCGTCCGATCAAGTCAGCGACCGCCTCGCAACCAGGCGGTGCGGGGACCGCTTTACCGCATGTTCGGCGGAACCGGGATCAATCTCGGGCCGGACTGTTGGGTCGCCAAAGGCGCCGCGGAGGATGCGGACCGCTCGACGCCGATCCGCGGGGACAGCACATTGATGCCCAGCGTGGCGACGATGCCGACAAAGACAACGGTGCGGATGAGCGTCGAAGACATGGCACAATAATGACAGCCTCCGACTGCCAAAGACTTAACGAAAATGCTCACGTTCCGCGCGGTTTCGCGCGGCGAGTTGGCAGAGCAGCGGCGGGATCCTCCGGCCAGGGATGCCGGGGATAGCGCCCGCGCATGTCCGCCCGAACACCAGCCCAGGACCCGCGCCAGAAATTCGGGAGGTCGCGCGTCACCTGGATCGGGCGATGCGCCGGCGATAGGAGCCTCAAGGTGAGCGGAAGCCGGCCGTTCGCGACGCTTGGATGCGTCGATAAGCCGAACAACTCCTGCACGCGCACATCAAGGAAGGGTCCGCCCTCGCCTTCATAGTCGATAGCGATGTCGGAGCCAGCCGGCGTGGGGAACGACGGCGGCGCTTCGCGATCGAGCCGGGCCTTGAGCTCGTAAGGCAGCAGCGCGTCGAGCGCGGCAACAAGGTCGTCGGCGGTAACGTCGCCGAGCGACGTGCGGCCAAGAATGTAAGGCGCGAGCCACGCCGGATTGGATTCGAGCGCGGCATCGGACAGGTCTGGCCAGCTCTCGTCCCGCGCGGCGCGCAAAAAGCCGACGCGGCGACGGGTGCCGGTCTGGCTTTTCGTCCAAGGCAAACGCCCGACACCGAGGCGCAAAATTCCCCGCGCAAGTTGGTCCGCACCGGCTTCGTCCGCCGTGATGGGCAGCGTCTGCTCGGATAGAACCAGCGCGCCGAGCTTTCGCACGCGCCGTCGGCGCAAGCTCGCGGAATTCTGGTCGAAACTCGTCTCCTCCCGAATTTCGATCGCGGCTGCCTGCTCCGCTTCGATTTCTTCTGCCG
The DNA here is from genome assembly GCA_965246795.1 of Beijerinckiaceae bacterium. Taxonomy (GTDB): domain Bacteria; phylum Pseudomonadota; class Alphaproteobacteria; order Rhizobiales; family Beijerinckiaceae; genus JAJXWB01. The sequence continues at coordinate 497,760 of CBDFFN010000013.1, forward strand.
AAATCGCCGCAGCGGCGAGAATGCGCGTCGACGCGGCCTTGCCCGAAATCTCGGCGATGGCGAGGAACGGCTCGCGTGCCAGCGCATCGTACGGTTCGAGCGACGCCGCGCGACCGTTCGCCATCAAAAACGCGCCGGGCGAACCGCGCGCCTTCGCGATCCGCTCGGGAAAGGCCAGCGCGAGCAGCGCACCGGCCGACAGCGGCTTTGTTTCCTGACGGTCAGTAACCGTCGCCGCCTGCGCCCAGCGCCGCGCCATTTTTCGCGCCGCATCGACCCGTGGCGAACGCTCTCGCGCGAAGAAATCGCGGCGATGCGCGAGATCGACGCCGGCCCCGCCCAGACCCCGTTCCGACAAAAGCATCGCCAGCGTCGCGGCCTCTTCCGCGTTGCCAGATCGCGCGGCGACGAGAACCATGCGGGCAAGGCGTGGCGGGAGCGGCAGCGCCCGCATGGCGCGCCCGTCCGAGGTGTTGCCGCCGTCGTCGTCGATCGCGTCGAGTTGTCTCAGGAGAGCGCTTGCCTCGTCCCATGCCGGCGCAGGCGGTAGATCGAGCCAGCGCAAGCCAGTGCGATCCCGCACGCCCCAATCCGCGAGATCGAGCACAAGGCCGGAGAGATCCGCGGCAAGGATTTCCGGCGGCGCAAAGGCCGGCAATGCGCCCGTCGCCGCCTCCTCCCACAAGCGATAGCAAACGCCCCGCTCCGTACGCCCGGCGCGGCCGCGCCGCTGATCGACGGCGGCGCGCGAGGCCCGCACCGTCTCAAGCCGCGTCAGACCGAGGTCGGGCTCGAAGACCGGTACGCGCGCCAAACCGGAATCGACGACGACGCGCACGCCTTCGATCGTTAGCGACGTCTCGGCGATCGATGTCGCGAGCACGATTTTTCGTTGCCCCGACGCCGTAGGGCGGACGGCGGCATCCTGCGCTTGGCGATCAAGCGCACCGTGAAGAGGGGCCACCAGCGCGCTTGCTGCCTCGGCCGCAGACGCAATGCGTTCAGCGACGCGCAAAATTTCGCCCTGCCCCGGCAGAAACGCGAGGATCGAGCCGCCCTCTTCGCGTAACGCCCGCGATACGCAGCGCGCGACGGAATCCTCGATGCGCTCGCCCGGCGTGCGCGGCATGTAGCGGGTCTCGACAGGCCACGCGCGGCCAGAACTTTCGATGACCGGCGCATCGTCCATCAGCGCCGCCACGCGCGCACCGTCGAGCGTCGCCGACATGACAAGCAGCCGTAGATCGTCGCGCAACCCGGCCTGCGCATCGAGCGCCAGAGCGAGGCCGGTATCGGCGTCGAGCGAACGCTCGTGAAACTCGTCGAACAGAACGGCCGCGACGCCCTCCAACGCAGGATCGGCAAGGATGCGGCGGGCGAAAACGCCCTCCGTCACAACCTCGATCCGTGTAGCGGACGAGACACGCGATTCGAGGCGCACACGCAGGCCGACTGTTTCGCCGACACGCTCGCCAAGCGTTTGCGACATGCGCTCGGCGGCGGCACGCGCGGCAAGCCGTCGCGGCTCGAGCAGTATGATCGTGCCGCCCGCTGCCCAGGGCTCGTCGAGCAGCGCGAGCGGCACGCGCGTCGTCTTGCCCGCGCCGGGCGGCGCGACGAGGACAGCACGCGCGGAACGTCGCAGCGTTTCGCGGATTTGACCGAGTACGTCGTCGATCGGCAACGGCGTGGCGGCGAGATCTGTCCGCATATGTCGGGTGTGACAGTCGTATCGCACCGGGGCAAGGCTTCTCGCCCGGCGCGCTTTTGCTGTATGCCTGCGGCGACGGCGCACCATCGCGGCCGGTGCAGATGGTTAGGGATTTTCAGACCCGATGTCAGGTGTCCTGGAACAACCCGCTGCCAGCCATTCCGCGCACGCCGCGCCAGCTGGGCTCAACGCGGGCCCACTTCATCCCGCCTCTCATGCGGCACGCTTCTGGCCCATGGTGCTCGGCGCGACCGGCGTCGTCTACGGCGACATCGGCACAAGCCCCCTTTACGCGATGAAGGCCGCGCTGGAGCACGCCAAGACCGGCGGCGCAGAGACACAAGAGGTCATCGGCATCGTGTCGCTCCTTCTGTGGGCGCTCATTTTCATCGTCACCGTCAAATACGTGATCTTCGTGATGCGCGCCGACAACCGCGGCGAAGGCGGGACGCTTACGCTGATGTCGATGGCGCAGAAGGCGCTCGGCGGTCGTGTGCGCATCGTTTTCCTCATCGGCGTCGCGGGCGCCGGCCTTTTCAGCGGCGACGCAATCATCACGCCGGCGATCTCGGTCTTGTCCGCTGTCGAAGGCCTGAAGCTGCAGGCCGTGCGGCAGTATTACGATTTCTCGAATTACATCCTGCCGATCACCGTTTGCATTTTGATCGGGCTGTTCGTTATCCAGTCGTCAGGCACTGCAAAGGTCGCGGCGTTTTTCGGCCCGATCATGCTCGTGTTCTTCTCGACCATCGCACTGCTCGGCGCGATCCACATTTTCGATGCGCCGGAAATCCTCTTCTCTCTGAACCCGCTCAACGGGCTGCACTTCCTTTTCTCCAACGGGTGGAATGGCTTCACGACGCTGGGCCTCGTCTTTCTCGCCGTGACGGGCGCCGAAGCGCTCTACGCCGACATGGGCCACTTCGGCCGGCGGCCGATCCAGATTGCATGGGTCTTTCTCGTCCTGCCCGCACTGATGATGAATTATCTCGGCCAGGGCGCGCTTGTGCTGAGCGATCTGACGATCGTGCAGCGTCCCGACTTCAATCCGTTCTTCCTGCTTGCACCGAACTGGGCGCTGATCCCGCTGATCCTGCTGTCGACGGCGGCCACGGTCATCGCGAGCCAGGCGGTGATCACCGGGGCGTTCTCGCTCGTGCGTCAGGCGATCCAGATCGGACTGCTGCCCAGGCTCGAAATCCAGCATACGTCCGAAACGACGGAAGGGCAGATTTTCATTCCGCGCGTGAACCGGACACTGCTCATCGGCGTGCTGGCGCTCGTGCTCATTTTCCGCACGTCCGACTCGCTCGCGAATGCCTACGGTCTCGCGGTCGTCGGCACGATGGTGACCACGACGATGCTTCTTGCGATCGTCATCATCCGTATCTGGAAGTGGCCGCTGCCGCTCGCGGTCGCGCTGATTGCCCTGCTACTGACCGTCGACGTCGCGTTCCTCATCGCCAATCTCATCAAGGTGCTGGAAGGCGGCTGGGTACCGCTGGTGCTCGCGTCGGTCAGCATGATCGTCATGTGGACATGGGTGCGCGGCACAAAATTCCTTTCGCAGAAGACGCACCGCGATTCGATCCCGACCACCGATCTCATCCGCATGCTGGAGAAATCGAAGCCGTCGCGCGTGCCGGGCACCGCTGTCTTCCTCACGTCGGACCCGAGCGTCGCGCCCTCTGCGCTGATGCACAATCTCAAGCACAATAAGGTGCTGCACGAACGCATCGTATTGATGAATGTCGTGACTGAGGATTTTCCGCGCGTGCCGCTTTCGGAGCGGTTTCAGGCGGAGAAATTGTCCGCCGACTTCATGAAGGTGACGCTTCATTTCGGCTACATGGAAACGCCGCGCATTCCGGTCGCGCTTGGCATGCTGCGTAAAGCCGGGCACAAGTTCGACATTATGACGACGTCGTTCTTCCTCGGCCGCCGAACGCTGAAGGCGAGCCCGACATCCGGCATGCCACTGTGGCAGGACAAGCTCTACATCGCGCTGTCGAAGCAATCGGCTGCGGCAACGGACTTTTTCGCTATTCCGTCCGACCGTGTTGTCGAGTTGGGCGCACAGGTAACGATCTAATCGTACGCGCTAGCGTTCCCAGAACGTGACGATCAGGCCGCCCGCGATGATCAGAAGGCCGCCAACGACTGTCGATAATCGCGGCACGTCGCCGAACGCGAAGAAGTTTACGATCTGCCAGACTACAAACAGCGTCGCGATATAAAGACCGACGACACGGCCGAAGTCGGTCGGTGCAAGGTTCAGCGAAAGCCCGTAGCCGAAAAGCAAGAATCCACCAGCCGCGAACAGGCCGACGCGCGCGGCCATCGCACTATGCCCGAGGCCCAATCGCACGAGCGCGTCGCCGGACGCTTCGAGGACCGTCGCGACGACGAGAAAACCGAAGATCGTGAGCGTGTTCACGCTGCAAACCGGCGCTGCATCACGAGGCGCCGCCCCACGTGGGGTCGGCCAAAACCTCGTCTGTGTGTTCGCCGAGCGCCGGTGCATGGCGCGGCGACGCTGCGGGAATGCCATCCATGATGATCGCGGAACGCACGCCCGGCGTCGTGCCTTTCGCCGCACGCGGGTTGGGCCTGTCGATGCGCATGCCGCGGTGTTTGACTTGGCTATCGTCGAACACTTCGCGCACCGTGTTGATCGGCCCTGCCGGCACGCCGACGCCGTCGAGCAGCGCGATGTTCTCTGCGCGCGTACGCTTCGACGTCAGCGCGTTGAGTTCTTTATCGAGCGCGACGCGGTTCTTCGCGCGATCGCCCATTAGCACAAAGCGTGGATCGTCCGCCATCTCGGGCTTTCCGAGCGCGGTCACAAGACGACGGAACTGTGGCTCGTTCGCCGTGGCGATGATGAAGTCACCGTCCGATGCGCGATAGACATCGTAGGGCACGACGTTCGGATGTTTGTTGCCGAGACGCCTTCCTTCGGTGTCCGCGATCATCAGGTTCATCGCCTGGAAGCCAAGAATCGCCGTCACGGAATCGAGCAGCGCGCAATCGATATAGGCACCCTCGCCCGTACGCGCGCGCCGGATCAGTGCCGCCTGGATCGCATTCGACGCGTACATGCCGGTCATGATGTCGACGATCGACACACCGACTTTCGTCGGCGGCCCGTCGGCCTGCCCCGTGACATGCATGATGCCGCCCATGCCCTGCGCAAGGAAATCATAACCCGGCCGCTGCGCATATGGCCCGTCCTGCCCGAAGCCGGTGATCGAACAGTAGATGAGGTCCGGCTTGATCTTTTTGAGGCCTTCGTAATCGAGCCCGAATTTCTTCAGTCCACCGACTTTGAAATTCTCGACGACGACATCGGCATGCGCAACGAGTTTCCGCACAAGCGCGCGACCTTCCTCGGTCGTGTAGTCCGCGGCGATGCAGCGCTTGCCGCGGTTGCAACTGTAAAAATACGACGCCGCGATGTGATTGCCGTCCGCGTCGTCGACGAAGGGGGGGCCCCAGTGACGCGTATCGTCACCCTCGCCCGCGCGCTCGACCTTCACGACGTCGGCGCCAAGATCGGCGAGAAGCTGGCCCGCCCATGGCCCTGCAAGGATGCGCGCAAGTTCGAGGACTTTGATGCCGGCGAGAGGTGGAGAGCTCATCGCGCCTCTTACGCCCGCGCCGGTCGCGCGTGCAACCGTTTGCCGTCCGGCCGCTTATGCAGGCTGACGCGCGTGGGAGATGACAATGGCCAAATCCGTGAAGGTCGGCGACAAGGTTTCGTGGACATCGTCGGGAGGCGAAAGCACCGGCAAGGTCGTGAAGAAGCAGACGACACCGACGAAGATCAAGTCGCATAAAGTCTCTGCGTCGAAGGACAATCCCGAATATATCGTGCAAAGTGACAAGAGCGGGAAGAAAGCTGCGCACAAAGCTTCGGCGCTGAAGAAGGCGTGATACGCTCCGCCGTATGATCTCCGCCGACGACGAAAAGCATCTACGCGCCGCCATCGTGGAATCGCGCGCTGCGCGCGACCGCGGCGACGGACCTTATGGCGCTGTGCTGGTCGCCGCCGATGGCGCCGTACTCGGCACAGCCGGCAACACGCGAAAGACCAGTGCCGATGTAACCGCGCATGCGGAGACAAATGTCGTGCGCATGACATGCGAGATGGACCCGAAAGTCCTGCATGGCGCGACCATGTATGCGAGCGGCGAGCCCTGCCCGATGTGCGCCGGTGCCATCGCCGCAGCCGGCATCGGCCGTGTCGTCTTCGGGATCCGCAAGGCGCGCATCGTGACGATCACGCCGCACATCGCCGGCGTCATCATGCCGGCTGCCGATCTGCTCGCACATGCGCAGCCGGCCGTTAGCGTTTTAGGGCCGGTGCTGGAGGACGAAGCGGCCGAGGTTTTTGTCGGCCGTTAAGCCGCGTCAGAAAAACGCCTGCAACCCCGTCTGCGCGCGACCGAGAATGAGTGCATGCACGTCGTGCGTGCCTTCGTATGTGTTCACCGTCTCGAGGTTCTGCGCGTGGCGGATGACGTGATATTCGGATGAAATTCCGTTGCCACCGTGCATGTCGCGGGCGAGCCGGGCGATGTCGAGCGCCTTGCCGCAATTGTTACGCTTGACGATCGAAATCATCTCCGGAGCCTCGCGATGCTCGTCCATCAATCGCCCGACGCGCAGCGATGCCTGCAGACCGAGTGCAATCTCCGTCTGCATGTCCGCGAGCTTCTTCTGAACGAGTTGCGTTTGCGCGAGCGGGCGGCCGAACTGCTTGCGGTCCAGCGTGTATTGCCGGGCGCGATGCCAGCAATCTTCCGCCGCACCCATCGAGCCCCATGAGATGCCGTAGCGAGCGCGGTTGAGGCAGCCGAACGGCCCCTTAAGGCCTGACACGTTCGGCAGTAGCGCGCTTTCCGGCACGACGACGCCGTCCATCACGATCTCACCCGTGATCGACGCGCGCAGCGACAGTTTTCCTTGAATCTTGGGCGCAGAAAGACCCTTCATGCCCTTCTCGAGGACAAAGCCGCGCACCTCGTTGTTGTGCGCCGCAGACTTCGCCCAGACCACGAACACGTCCGCGATCGGCGAATTGGAGATCCACATTTTCGAGCCAGTAAGGCGGTATCCATCCGACACCTTCTCGGCGCGCGTCTTCATGCCGCCGGGGTCGGACCCGGCATCAGGCTCGGTCAGGCCAAAACAGCCGATCCATTCGCCGCTCGAAAGTTTCGGCAGGTATTTCTTGCGCTGCGTCTCGTCGCCATAAGCAAAGATCGGATACATCACGAGCGAGGACTGCACGCTCATCATCGAACGATAGCCGCTATCGACGCGCTCGACCTCGCGCGCCACGAGCCCGTAGGACACGTAACTCGCACCCGCGCCGCCGTATTCTTCCGGCACGGTGATGCCGAGCAGGCCAAGCTCGCCCATCTCGCGAAAGATTTCCGGGTCGGTCTTCTCGTTCAGATAGGCCTCCGTCACGCGCGGCAGCAGTTTCTCCTGCGCATAGCCATGCGCGGTGTCGCGGATCAGCCTCTCGTCGCTGTCGAGCTGATCGTCGAGCAGGAAGGGATCCTCCCACTGGAACGACGCGCGATGGCTCTTCTGCGGGGCACTCGGCTGCGGCGTCATCGGCGTCTCCTAAAGCTGTTGCGCCATCGTTACTCTCCGCATGGAAGCGCTTCAAGGAGAGCAAGACCGAAGCTGCAGCCTTGCCGAGGCGGACGATTCGTGGCCATCGTCCGCGACTTGCGCCCGATGCGACACTTTTTCACCCACACCCGTTTACACCGCTCGCTCTTCGCGCTTGCCGTTGTATGCGCGGCGGCACCCGCTTGCGCGCAGATGCAGCTGCCGGGTGCGGTCGCGCCTACGGGCGAGGGGGCTGTCGTGTCTCCCGAAGCGCCGAAGCCGAAACGCGCAGGCCCGCCGCCACCGGTCAAAGTGCCATCGGACGACGGGCTGCTTGGGCGGACACTCGTACAGAACGGCCGCGCCGGCACGATCCAGTTCAGTCGCGACGGCAAGGACCTGAAGCTCTCGAAAGTGATCTTCGGTGGCGAGAAGATTTCGCGGCCCTCGGAAACCTGCACGGTCGAACAGCCGGGCATGCCGCTTGCTCTCGTGGCCGGCGGCCGGCCGGACGGCGTGACCCGGTATAGTGCCGCAATTGCAGCCTGCCCCATCGCATTCGATGTGCTCGAAGGCGCGATACTCGTCTCGCCGCTCGAGAAGAGCTGCGAGTTCGCGGCGAATGACTGCCGCGTCGATCCTGCGGGACTTTGGGGGCAGCCCGCGAACGAAATCGGTGCAGCACGGGCAAAAGAGATCGAGCGCGCGCGTGCGCCGGCGGAAACGACGATGCGCGCCAATTTCCGCGCGTGGATCGAGTCGGCCGACAAGAACCGCGACGTCGTTCGGAAAGTGTCGCGCTATCAGGCGGGGTTTTCGTCGCAACGCGCGGAAATCTGCGATCACTACGCACGCGAATCCGAGCATGGCTATTGCTCGCTCGTTCTGACGCAAGCCCGCACGACGGCGCTGTCCGCGCGCATTCCGCTCCCGGATTTGCCGGAGCCCGAGCCGGCGAAGAAGAAGCGGTAAGGCATTCGCCTCTCATTCCCGCGCAAGCGGGAATCCATGGCTTGCCAAATGGATTCCGGATCGGCTTCGGCGTCTGGAATGAACGCAATGAACTCTCCGGCAGTCGAGGGGTTGCCTTGCAATCGACGCTTTCCACGCCAAGCTAGGGATACTTCGCGTAAAGTATTCGATGAGGAGCCTGTCTATGACGATCCGACGCTTTGTCGCCACGGCTGCGGTCGCTGCCGGCCTCGTTTTCTCGGCGATTGTCCCCGCCGCCGCGCAATTTACCGCGCCGCTGTCGCCGGCAAGCCAGAATTTCGTAACCATTGCGCGTACAAGCGCCCATTTTATCGACGAGGCCGGCCGCACCGCTCTCGCGAATGGCGCCGGCAAATCGGCGCAGAGTTTTGCCCGCACCGCCGTTGCCGATCAGGATGCCGTCGCAGACCGCATGAAGGGTCTGCCTGACATTGCGCCGCTGCCGACAGGCCGGTCCGCCGGCATTGCCGGCAATGCCGGGCTGTTCGACACCCTTCTCGCACCATTCGATTTCGTCGCGACCTCAACGACAACTATCACCGGTACGCCTCTCGCCACGACGACCGCTGGCTTGCCGATAACCGCGACGCAGCAGGTGACGCTCGACAAGCTGCAGACGCTGAATGGCCGTGCCTTCGACCGCGCCTATGTCGCATCGCAACGCGAAGCTTACGAGACACTATGGGCGGCGTATGACGAATATGCGTGCAACGGCGACGATGCTGCGCTCCGCGACGCCGCCGCAGCGGAACTGCCCGCCCTACAGCGTCAGCGCGATCGTCTCAAAAAGCTCTGATCTACGCGCCGAAGCGTGGTCCGCGCCGCGCTTCGGCAAGCGCTCGCGTGACGTCGCGCGCGACGTCTTCGCGCGCATCCGGGCCGATGAAGCCCGCGAAGGCGACGCTGCGACCGCGCGACGCCAACGACAGGCCCTGCAGCCCGAACGCTTCGTGCTCGTGCCGCACGAGCCGCACCCAACGCGGGTTTTGTCGCCACTCGCGACGTCGGCCGTTGACGCTGTTCTTCGAGAGCACAAGTTCGAGCGGCGTGACGCGGATTTCCTCGCACGCACGCGCCGAGCGGAACGACAATGCAAAGGCAATGGACAGCGCGAGCACATCGAGACCGAGAAAGCCGATCACCGGCCACGCGCCGATCAGTGTGAACGGGATCGACGCGAGACCCGACAGAATGCCGACGGCGACAATGATGCGGCGCGCCTGCACTCGCGTCAGCGAACGATGCGGCGTGAGGGTTGCGTGATAGATGGTCGTTTCGGCGCTCATCACAGCGCCAGCATAGACCTCCCGTGCGACTGGCGAAATGGCGGCATCGTCTCGCGCGGCCACTTCGCCTATGTGTCCCGCCATGCCCCGCGTGTCCGCCAAACTCCCGCCCGAAGCGATTCTGAAGCCGGGCGGTAAAGCCAAAGCCGCGCGCAAGCCCAAATTGGCAAAGCCCGATCCCGCCAATGTCGCGGAGATCTTCCGCCGCTTCGAGGTTGCTGAACCCGCGCCGAAAGGCGAACTGGTAAGCCTCAACCCGTACACGTTCCTCGTTGCGGTCGCGCTTTCCGCACAGGCGACCGACGTTAGCGTCAACAAGGCGACGAAGCCGCTCTTCGCGATCGCCGATACGCCGGCAAAAATGCTTGCGCTCGGCGAGGACCGCGTCCGAGAAGCCATCCGCACCGTCGGCCTCTATCGCAACAAGGCGAAGAACGTCATCGCGCTGTCGCAGCGGTTGATCGACAATTTCGATGGCGTCGTACCTGGCGATCGCGACGCGCTTCAGACGCTGCCCGGCGTCGGCCGCAAGACCGCGAATGTCGTGATGAACAATGCGTTCGGCGCAGCGACCATCGCCGTCGACACGCATGTGTTTCGCGTCTCGAACCGCGTGCCGATCGCGTTGGGAACGACGCCGGACAAGGTCGAGGAAGGTCTCGAAATGATCATTCCGACGCGTTACAAGCAGCACGCGCACCACTGGTTGATCCTGCACGGACGCTACGTGTGCAAGGCGCGTCGGCCGGAATGCGAACGGTGTTTGATCGCGGATTTGTGCCGGTCGGTGGAGAAGCGGGTCTGATGCGCGACACGCCGACCACGTCCTTCGCGCGCCTTATACCGCTCGCCTTTCTAAATTTCTCCGTTGGCGCCGGCGCGTTTTTCATCATCGGTATCGTCGGGCCGCTGTCGACCGATCTTGCACTGACGAAGGTGCAGGCGGGCTGGATCATGAGCGCGTATGCCGTCGGCTATGCGCTCTCGTCGCCGGTGCTCGTTTCGCTAAGCGGCGACCGGCCGCGGCGCGACGTGATGCTGACCGGCATGGCGCTGTTCATCGCGGCGACCGTCGCCTCCGCCTTTGCAACCGGCGCGGCGTCGCTTTACGCGACGCGTGTCGTGGCAGCCATCGGCGCGGGACTGACGACACCGGTGGTTGCCGCCATCGCGGCCGGCTCGGTGACGCCGGATCGCCGCGGCTCCGCGCTGTCGATCGTCTTCGCGGGCATGACGTTGTCGCAGGTGATCGGCGTGCCGGCCGGCGCTTGGATCGGCTTCACATTCGGCACGCGTGCCGCGTTTCTCGCTGCTGCGGCACTCTGCGTTGTCGCGGCGCTGGGCGTGCTTGTCACGACGCCGCGCGAGGTGGCCTTCGCCCCACAATCCCTTCGTATTCTCGGCCGCACATTGTCACGCCCGCGCGATCTCGTTGCTGTGCTGCTGACGGTGACGATCGCCGCGTCGGGCTATGTCGTCATGACGTTTATGGGGCCACTCGCCGAAATGCGTTTCGGCATGGGTCGCGATGGCGTCGCATTGTTTCTCTTCGCGACCGGCGTTGGTGCATTCTTCGGCAATATCGTCGGCGGATTGCTCGTCGACCGGCTCGGCGCAACGCGTACGCTCGCAGTAGCGCTGATCGGCCAAGCCGTCTTCGCGCCCTTGCTGACGCTTGTGCCGTTCGGCCTGCCGCTTGGCCTTACGCTCGCGTTCGTCTGGAGCGCGTTCGGCTGGGGTTTTACGGTGCCGCAGCAAGCGCGGCTGATCGGCCTCGACCCCGCCGCGAGCGGTGTGATGCTCGCGCTCAACGCCGCCGGCATCTACCTCGGCAGCGGCATCGGCGCGGGCATCGCCGGCGTCGTGAACCAGAATTTTGGCCTCGAAGCGACCGGCGCGGTGAGCGGCCTGATCGGCGTTTTAGCGCTGGCGCATCTGGGATTTTCCGTGTGGCTCGTGAAGCGTAGCGAGCGCGCCTGACCGTTACCGCCGCCCTGCAAAAAAATCCCGCAGCAGCACCGCCGCCTCGCTTTCCCTAATGCCGCCGTAACATTCCGGCGCGTGATGACAGGTCGGCTGTGCGAAGAAGCGCGGCCCATGCTCGACGGCGCCGCCTTTTGGGTCGGGCGCGGCCCAATAAAGCCGACGAATACGCGCAAAGGAGATCGCGCCGGCGCACATCGCGCAAGGCTCCAGCGTCACGTAGAGATCGCAGTCGATCAGCCGTTCCGATTTCAACTGCGTCGCCGCGGCGCGAAGAACGCGCATTTCCGCATGGCCCGTCGGATCGCGCGCGCCGACAACATCGTTGCCGAACGCGGCAATTACCACACCTTCGCGTACGATCGCCGCACCGACCGGCACTTCGCCGCGCGCGGCCGCATCGCGCGCTGCGGCGAAAGCTTGCGACATTGGATCAACGCTATCGGCGTCGCAAACTTCGCCGTCCGCGCCATCTGCGTTATGGGAGCCCATGACGTACGACAAAGAGCGCGGGCGAACGCATGTCAAACCGCCTGGCGGTCCACGCAAAGCACGACCGCGCCCACAAAAACGCGAGAGCGCGTTCGAGGGCGACCGCATCGCAAAGGTGATGGCGCGTGTCGGCGTGTGCTCGCGGCGCGATGCCGAAGAGTGGATTCGGGCCGGTCGTGTCGCCGTCAACGGGACGGTCCTCACCGATCCTGCGAAGAACATCACAGCGGACGATCGCGTCACCGTCGACGGACGGCTGCTCGCGGAACGCGAGAAGACGCGGCTTTTCCTCTTCAATAAGCCGCGCGGCCTCGTCACGACCGACTACGATCCGGAAGGACGCCCGACGGTCTTCGCCTGGCTGGAACATCACCATCCGGACTTGCCCCGGGTTGTCAGCATCGGCCGGCTCGATATCAACACCGAAGGCCTGCTGCTTCTGACGAACGATGGCGGCCTCGCGCGTGTTCTAGAACTGCCGGCGACAGGTTGGTTGCGGCGCTATCGCGTGCGGGCGCACGGCGAGACCACACCTGATGCCGTCGCCGGGCTGAAGAATGGCGTCACGATCGATGGTGTCGATTATCAGCCCGTCGAAGCATCGCTCGATCGTGTGCAGGGCGCGAACACGTGGCTCACAGTCGCGCTGCGCGAAGGCAAGAACCGCGAGGTGCGCCGCATCCTCGAACACCTCGGCCTCGAGGTGAACCGGCTCATCCGTCTGTCCTATGGGCCATTTCAGCTCGGCGAAGCGCCCGACGGCGCGGTCGAGGAAGTGAAGACGCGCGTGCTGATGGACCAGCTCGGGCCATCCCTCATTGCGCAGGCCGGCGCGGATTTCTCGTCGCTTCGCCGTGAGGAGGAAGACGCGTGGCAATCCGCCCGCGAAGAGGCGGCAGCCCCGCCGCCGATACGCGAACGGCCGGTCGCCGGAAAACGTAAACACGTGTCGGCGATCCGGGCGGAGCGCAGCGCGGATAAATCCGGCGAGCGTGTCCGGACGGAACGCGCGGCGACAACGGACCGACGGGGCCGCACGGTGCAGGTGGAGCGCGTCGCGCCCGCGACGCCCTCGCGCGAACCGACCGATACACGCAACGGCCGCCGTTTCCGTGCCGAACGCGGAGACGCGCCTGAGGCGGGAAAACGCGGGCGGCCGGCCGGCAAGCGCGAGTTCCGCGAGGACCGTCCGCCGCGTTCCGGACGTGACGAACGGCCATCCCGATCCCGCGCCGGCAGCGACCGTCCGCCGTCTCGCTTCAATCGCGACGAACGGCCCCCTCGCTTTGGTAAAGACGAGCGTCCCGCGCGATCCGGGACACGTGACGAACGCCCGGCCCGCTTCGACAAGGGAGGCGCCAGACCGCCCCCGCGCGGCAATGCTGGCGAACGTCCCGCACGCTCCGGGACACGCGACGAACGTCCGGCTCGCTTCGACAAGGGAGGCGCCAGACCGCCCCCGCGCGGCAATGCTGGCGAGCGTCCCGCGCGATCCGGGACACGTGACGAACGTCCCGCCCGCTTCGACAAGGGAGGCGCCAGACCGCCCCCGCGCGGCAATGCTGGTGAGCGTCCCGCACGGTCCGGGACACGCGACGAACGTCCGGCTCGCTTCGACAAAGGCGGCGCCAGACCGCCCCCGCGCGGTGGCGGCGACGATCGCCGTCCGGACAAGGGCGAATCGCGTCCGCCGGGTCGCCCGCGCCCGGGCGGCGGACCGTCGCGCAGCCCCGGCCGGGGTGGCAGCGGCCCGCGCTAGATGCGCATCGTCGGCGGTCGCCTTGGCGGCCGCACGCTCCGCGGACCGTCCTCGAGCGATATCCGCCCCACATCGGACCGGTTGCGCGAGACGATCTTCAACATGCTCGCGCATGGTTTTGACGACGCATGCCAAAATGCGCGCGTGATCGACGTCTTCGCCGGCACCGGCGCGCTTGGTCTCGAAGCACTTTCGCGCGGTGCTGCCTTCTCTCTCTTCGTCGACGACGGCAGCGAGGCCCGCGCCCTGTTGCGCGAAAATATCGAGCAGCTGGCCCTCGGGGGCGTTACGCGCATCTTCCGGCGCGATGCGACCAAACTGGGCGAAGCCCCACCCGGCCCAAATTTCACCCTCGCCTTTCTCGATCCGCCCTACGGCCGTGACCTTGCGTCGCGGGCGCTGACCGCACTCGCCAGCGGGGAGTGGCTGGCGGATGGCGCCGTCTGCGTCATCGAGGAGATAGCGGACGCCGGCCTCGATCTGCCACCGGCCTTTGCCGTCGCCGACAGGCGTACCGTGAGCGATACGCAGGTCGTATTTGCCCACTATCGTCGGGCCCAGATCGCGGCCTGAAATCGTTGACTTGCCCGCCGCCTTCGCCCATAGACCGGGGGCGAACGGTCACTGCCGATTTCCCGCGCTTTCTTCGTGCGCCGGCATACCAGACAATCCCTCGACCGGGGCCTATGCCCCGCCGGAGTTTATCCCGTGAAGCGGACCTATCAGCCCTCCAAACTCGTGCGCAAACGTCGCCACGGCTTCCGCGCACGTTCTGCAACCGTTGGCGGACGCAAGGTTCTTGCGGCCCGGCGCGCCCGCGGCCGCAAGCGCCTTTCGGCCTGATTTCGGGCGACGCACGCGCGTCGCGCCCGACGAATGCGACGCGAACCCTTCGAGCGCCTTCGGCGTCGCGCCGAATTTGTCGCCGTCGCCAAAGGCGTGCGGAGCAATAACGATTCGGTGGGCGTGCAGACACGTCGTCGCGCGGCCGATAGCGCCGCGCCTCGTTTCGGCATCACCATCACCAAGAGAACCGCGCCCCGCTCCGTCGACCGCAACCGTATGCGTCGGCGTCTTCGCGAGGCGCTTCGGCTCGGTGCCGCCCTGTCCGGCGCCGAGGGTCATGATTACGTGATTGTCGGACGCTTACCTGTCCTGACAATTCCATTCGACACGCTGCGTGCCGCACTCGACGACACGATCGCCGCCGCGACGCGGCGCAGTCAGCGCCCCGACCGAAAGACCGTGCAGCGCGGATGAAACAAGACACGAAAAACCTGATCCTCGCGATCGGCCTGTCGATCCTCGTGCTGATCGGCTGGCAATATTTCGTCGGCGCGCCGCAGATGGAAAAGCAGCGCGAACAGCAGCGTGCGCAGCAGGCTCTCCAGCCGACACAGGCTGTTAATCCCGCGACCGGCGCGCCGCAGCAGATACCCGCCGGTTCGCCAAACCCGAATGCCGGTGCCGCGCCGACGACGCCACAAGCCTTCGCGACGCGTGACGAGGCGCTGAAGCAGAGTCCGCGCGTGTCGCTCGAAACCAAGAGCCTGTTCGGTTCGATCGCGCTGAAAGGCGCGCGCATCGACGACGTATCGCTGCGCAATTACCGCGAGACCGTCGATCCTAAGAGCGCCAACATCATCCTGCTGTCGCCGTCCGGTGCGCCGCAGCCCTACTATGCCGAAGCCGGCTTCGTCGGCAGCGCCGGTACGAACACGCCGCTTCCTGGCCCCGATACGCTCTGGCAGGCGACCGGCAATAAACTCACGGCATCGCAGCCGCTCGATCTGACATGGGATAACGGCGCGGGGCTCGTGTTTACGCGCCGCATCAGCGTCGACGACGATTATCTCTTCACCGTTGCGGACAGCGTCGCCAACAAAGGCACCGCGCCAATCGTCGTGCATCCCTATTCGCTGGTGTCGCGGCACGGAAAGCCGGAGACCGCGGGCTATGCCGTGCTGCACGAAGGACTTGTCGGCGTCGTCGGCGACAGCGGCATCCAGGAATATGCCTACGACAAGATCGACAAGGAAACGGGCAGCCGCAAGAGTTTCGACGGCACCGGTGGCTGGATCGGTTTCACAGACAAATACTGGGCCGCCGTGACGGCGCCCGAACAGAACATCGCCTTCAAGGGCTCGATGTCGTCATCGGCCGGCGGCGCGAAAAGATTCTATCAAGCGGACGCCTTTACCGAGGCGAAGACGATCGCACCGGGGGCGACGGCCGACACGAAAAGCTACGTCTTCGCTGGCGCGAAAGTCAGCCAGATTCTCGACCGCTACCAGGCCGATCCCGGCCTAAAGAAGTTCGACCTGCTGATCGACTGGGGATGGTTCTACTTCATCACCAAGCCGATGTTCACGCTGATCGACACGATCTACAAGCTTGTCGGCAATTTCGGCCTGTCGATCCTCATCGTTACCGTGATCGTGAAAGCGTTCTTCCTGCCGCTCGCCAACAAATCCTATCTTTCGATGGCGAAGATGAAGGCGATGCAGCCGGAGATCAAAAAGCTGCAGGAGCTTTATCCCGACGACAAGATGAAGCAGCAGCAGGAGCAGATGGCGCTGTTCAAGCGCGAGAAGATCAATCCTGTTGCGGGCTGTCTGCCGATCGCGATCCAGATTCCCGTCTTCTTCGCGCTCTACAAGACTCTGTTCGTCACCATCGATCTACGTCAGGCGCCGTTTGTCGGCTGGATCAAGGATCTTTCGCAGCCTGATCCGACGAACATCTTCACGTTGTTCGGATTGATCCCTTACGATCCGACACAGATTCCAGTTTTCGGCTCCTTCCTGCACCTCGGCGTCTGGCCGCTCATCATGGGCGCCTCGATGTGGCTGCAGATGAAGATGAACCCCGAGCCCACCGACCCCGTGCAGAAGACGATGTTCGCGTGGATGCCGGTGATCTTCACCTTCACGCTCGGCTCGTTTCCGGTCGGCCTCGTCGTCTACTGGACGTGGAACAATCTGCTTTCGGTGGCGCAACAGGGCTTCATCATGCGGCGTGCCGGCGTGAAGTTCGAACTTTGGGACAATCTCGCAAAGATGTTTTCGCGCAAAAGCTGATCGACCGCGAGGTGGCTGCCTCGCAGAAAGGATGCGGGCCAGCAGGCCCGCGGTCCGCATGACGCAAGACTTCCTCGAAACCGGCCGGAAACTCTTTGCCGGCCCCTGTGACTTCATCTGGGGCGCCTCGAAGAGCGATGGCCTGCCGCCAATGGGCCCACCGGAGATCGCCTTCGCCGGCCGCTCCAATGTCGGCAAGTCGTCGCTGCTCAATGCGCTGACCAACCGCAAGACGCTGGCGCGCGTCTCGCACACGCCGGGCCGTACGCAGGAGCTGAACTTCTTCGATCTCGGCACCAGCGCGCGCCTCGTCGACATGCCCGGCTACGGCTACGCGAAAGTCTCGAAAGACAAAGTGCTCGCCTGGCAGCAGGTCATGCGCGATTTTTTACGCGGTAGGGCAACACTTGCTCGCGTGTTCGTGCTGATCGACGGGCGACATGGGCTGAAAGCGGTCGACGACGAGACCTTCGATCTCCTCGATGCCTCGGCCATCTCTTACGCCATCGTGCTGACCAAAAGCGACGAGGTGAAGCCGTCGGAGCACGATGCAAGGCGCGAGGCGACCCTCGCGGCGCTGTCGAAGCGGCCGGCTGCATTTCCCTATGTCTACTTCACGTCGAGCCGCAGCGGCGACGGCGTGCCGGAGTTGCGTGCTGCCGTCGCGCAATTGCTGGCAGAGCGCGGTTCCGCCTGACGCCGTCCGACCAAGCGACTAGATTCCCGCTTTTCCGAATCGCGAGGCTTCGTTGAGCGCGTCGGTCGCTCCCGCACAGCAGACATGGATCGCCGAAGTCGTCGTGCCTGTCGCGGTCGATACGGCCTATTCCTATCGCGTGCCGGACGGGCTCACGATTGCACCCGGCGATATCGTCACCGTGCCGCTCGGCACGCGCGAGACGACAGGCGTCGTCTTCGAGCTGCGCGCGTCGCATGCCGGCTCCAACCTCAAGCCCATCACCGCCCGCCGTGACCTAACATCGCTCACGCCGCAGATGCGCGACTTCGTCGAATGGGTGGCGCGCTGGACGATGACGCCGCGCGGCATGGTGCTGCGCATGGCGATCCGCGCGCCGGACCATGCCGGTGTCGACGCCCCGCGCATCGCCTATCGGCTTGCGGGCGCGCAGCCCGACGCCGACGCGATCCGCCTCACGCCCGCACGCCAGCGCGTGCTTGCGGCGCTCGCCGATGGTCTCTCACATGGAAAGTCCCCACTTGCGCAGATCGCGGGCTGCTCGCCCGGCGTCATCGATGCGCTTGTCGATTGCGGCGCGCTGGAAACGGTGACACTGCCGCCGCTCGCAGTGGCGGAACGTCCCGATCCTTCATTCGCGAAAACCGACTTGTCCGAGATGCAAGCCGACGCCGCGCAAGCGCTTCGCGACGCAGTCGCAACGAGAACCTTCTGCGTATCGCTGCTCGACGGCATCACCGGCTCCGGCAAGACGGAGGTGTATTTCGAGGCCGTCGCGCAGGCGCTGCACGACGGTGGCCAGGCGCTGATCCTGATGCCGGAGATCGCGCTTACCGCGCAGTTTCTCGATCGCTTTGCATTGCGCTTCGGCGTGCGGCCCGCGGAATGGCATTCCGGCGTCAACGCGCGCAAGCGCGCGAAAATCTGGAGCGGCGTCGCGGAAGGCGATGTGCATGTCGTTGCCGGCGCACGCTCGGCGCTGTTCCTGCCGTTCAAGAACCTGCGGACCATCGTCGTCGATGAGGAGCACGAGGCCGCCTACAAGCAAGACGACGGCGCGAGCTATCACGCGCGCGATATGGCCGTCGTGCGTGGCCGCATCGAAAAGGCGGCTGTCGTGCTCGCATCGGCGACGCCATCGATCGAGACGCGCGTCAATGCGGAAGCCGGTCGCTACGCGCATCTCGTACTGCCTTCGCGCTATGGGCGTGCGCGATTGCCCGATCTTTCCGCGATCGATTTGCGAAAGCATCCCGCGCCACCGGGCCAATGGCTGTCGCCGCCGCTGCGCGACGCCATCCGCGAGACGATCGCGAACGGCGAACAGACGCTGCTCTTTCTCAACCGACGCGGCTATGCGCCGCTGACGTTGTGCCGTGCGTGTGGGCATCGTTTTCAATGCCCGCAATGTACGGCCTGGCTGGTCGAGCATCGCTTCCGCCGTGCGCTGATCTGCCATCATTGCGGTCACACGGAACGCCGCATCGACACCTGTCCCGAATGTTCGACGGTCGATGCGCTAACGGCCTGCGGACCGGGCGTCGAACGGCTCGCGGAAGAAGTCGCGACGCTCTTTCCAGACGCGCGCACGCTAACGCTGTCGTCCGACCATCCCGGCGGCATCGAGCGGTTGCGCCGCGAGTTCGAGGATGTCGCGGCCGGCGTCTACGACATCGTTATCGGCACGCAGCTCGTTGCCAAGGGGCACAACTTTCCGCATCTGACGCTGGTTGGCGTCGTCGATGCGGACGTCGGCCTTTCCTCCGCCGATCCCCGCGCAGCGGAACGCACGTTCCAGCTTTTGCAACAAGTGACGGGACGCGCCGGGCGTGGCGAACGGCCGGGCCGTGGACTTCTGCAAACGTGGCAACCCGATCATCCGGTGCTGTCGGCAATTCTCTCCGGCGACCGTGAAGCCTTTTATCGCGAGGAAACCGAAACACGTCGGCAAGCATCGCTTCCGCCGTTCGGGCGGCTCGCGGCGCTCATCGTATCGGGCACGGATCGGCATGCCGTGGAGGCGCATGCGCGTGCGCTCGTGCGTGCCGCCTATGAGTTACCTTCGGAGGCAGGCTTCGCGCTCGCATCCGCAGCCGGTGACAATGCCGACGCCATCGATGTGCTGGGCCCAGCCGAAGCGCCGATTGCGATGGTGCGTGGGCGCTTCCGCTACCGCATTCTCATCAAGGCGCCGCGCGGCGCAGATTTGCAGGGCTTTGTCCGCGCGCTGCTTGCGCAAGGCCCGAAGGAGCGTGGCAATCTGCGCGTCACGATCGACATCGAGCCGCAGAATTTCATGTGAGTTTATCGGACGGCGACGCCGCGCTAGACTTCGCGGCATGACCGCCATCTCTCTCGCCTCGACGCAGCCCTTGCCGCGGCCGACCAAAGCGTCGCTCGCGCATATCCCCGGCTCGAACGGCTGGCCGGTCGTCGGCAATACGCTGCAGATACTCGCCGACCCGAAGGGTTACGTCGAGCGGATGGCCGCCACGCATGGCTCGGTCTATCGCGGCCGTGTGCTCGGCGAGCCGAGCATCACGATGCTCGGGCCGGAAGCCAACGAGTTCTTCTTCCTCGATCCGGACAAGGTCCTGTCGTCCGAGCGCGGTTGGGCGCTGGTGCTGGAGCAGCTTTTTCCGCGCGGGCTGATGCTGCGCGATTTCGATGAACATCGCCTGCATCGCAAGGCGCTGTCGGTCGCCTTCAAGGCCGGCCCGATGCGCTCCTATCTCGCGGCGCTCGATCGCGGCATCGCGTCACGCGTCGCCGAGTGGAAAGCGAAGCCCGGTGACATGCTGTTCTATCCCGCCATGAAGCAGCTCACACTCGACCTCGCGGCGACGTCTTTCTTTGGCGGCGACATGGGTGAGGATACCGAGCCGGTTAAGCAGGCCTTCATCGACATGATCGCGGCGGCCATCACGCCGATCCGCAAACCATTGCCGTTCACGAAAATGCGCCGCGGCGTGCAAGGGCGCGCGACGATCGTCGCCATTTTTGGCCGACAAATTCCAGCGCGGCGTGAAGGTAATGGCGACGATCTGTTCTCGCAGCTTTGTCGCGCCACCGACGACAGCGGCGCGCTGCTTTCGACGCAGGATGTCGTCGACCACATGAGCTTTCTCATGATGGCGGCGCACGACACGCTGACATCGTCGCTCACGTCGCTTGTGTGGCTGCTCGCCGCAAATCCGGAATGGCAAGAGAAGCTGCGCGAAGAGATCGACAGCCTCGCGTTGCCCGCCGATGCGCCAACACCGTTCGAGTCGCTCGACGCGATGCCGCTGACCGAAATGGCGTTCAGGGAGGCGATGCGCATCAATCCGCCGGTGCCGTCGATCCCGCGGCGGACGCTTCGCGACATAAGCTTCGCAGGCTATCGCATTCCCGCCGGCACGGGCGTGAACATTAATCCGCTCTACACGCATCACATGCCGGAAATCTGGCCGGAGCCGGAAAAATTCGATCCGCTACGCTTCACCGACGACGCTGTGCGCGCGCGGCACAAATATGCGTGGGTTCCGTTCGGCGGCGGCGCGCACATGTGCCTCGGTCTGCACTTCGCGTACATGCAGGCGAAATGTCTTACGCGTCATCTGTTGCAGAACGTGCGCGTTGGCGTCGCGCCCGGCTACGCGCCCGCATGGCAGATGTGGCCGATCCCGCAGCCCCGGGATGGTTTGAAGGTGAAGGTCGCTTCACGCTGAGCCCGCAATGATCGGCGCCTTTGCACTTCTCCTCGTCTGCCAATTGGCCGGCGAGATTTTCTCACGCACATTGTCCCTGCCGGTGCCCGGCCCGGTGATCGGCCTCGCGCTCCTCGCCGCAGGTCTCTGGATCGACGCGGTACGGAAAGGTTCCGCACCCGAAGCGATCGAAGAAACTCAACTCGGTCAGGTGTCGCACGGCCTGCTCGCCAATCTCGGCCTCATGTTCGTACCGGCGGGCGTGGGCATCGTGCAGCAACTTGATGTGTTCAGCGATTACGGGCTTGCCATCGGCATCGCGCTCGTTGCGTCGACTGTCCTGACTTTGCTCGTGACCGTAGGCGCGTTTCTCTTGGCGAAACGCGTCCTGTCGTGAGCGGCCCCACGTCTCTCTGGGTCTATCTCGCCGCGACGCCGCTATTCTGGCTGACGGTGACGCTTCTTGCGTGGCTTGCTGCGATCTACGTCACTGCGCGCGTGAAACATCCGCTCGCCAATCCGGTGCTGATCGCCGTCGCGCTTGTCGGCGCGCTACTGCTTGTCACGCGCACGCCGTATCAAAGCTATTTCGAAGGCGCGCAATTCGTACATTTCCTGCTCGGTCCTGCGACCGTGGCGCTCGCCGTTCCCTTGGTGCGTCACCGCGTGCTGGTCGTGCGCAACATCGTGCCGATGGGCGTCGCACTCGTTGTTGGCGGCATCACCGCCTGCGTATCGGCGGTGCTGATCGCGCGATGGTTCGGCGCGCCGCGCGACGTGGTCTTATCCTTGGCGCCTAAATCGACGACGGCCGGTATCGCAATGGCGATCAGCGAACATCTCGGCGGCGTTCCGTCGCTGACCGCCGTTTGCGTCATCGCGACCGGCATTATCGGCGCGATGATCGTGACACCGATGATGGATGCGCTTCGCATCGGCAACTTTGCCGCGCGCGGTTTCGCGGCGGGACTTACCTCGCATGGCATCGGCACCGCACGCGCCTTTGCTGTCGACGAAGTCGCCGGTACGTTCGCCGGCATTGCGATGGGCCTCAACGGGCTCGCGACATCGCTGCTCGCGCCGCTGGTCGTGGGGTGGCTTGGGGCCTGACTACACGAGATACGTGCGGAACCAGTCGGCGATCGCGCCCTCGTTTATTTCGCCGGAAGCGAGTGCAAGCCACATCCGGACACGCTCTTCGTCGGTCGCGTCAACATCGCGACTGTTAAGAAGCACGAAGGTTTCCGAAACGACGTTCGAGATACGCTTGTTGCCGTCCGTGAACGGGTGGTTGCGCGCCAGACCGAATGCATAGGCACCGGCGAGATCGGCCAGATCGGGCGATCCGTAAGCGAATAGATCCTTCGGCCGGTGCAGCGCCGATTGCAGCGCCCCGGGATCGCGGATACCGGACGCGCCGCCGTGTTCTTTCAACTGCTCTTCGTGCAGCGCGACGACGACGGATTCGAGAACCCAGATCGGCTCTTTCACAGTCCTACTTCGCGAGTTCGCGCAATGCATTGCGGTTGCGGCGCATGACTTTGCGCGCAACCTCCATCTGCTCTTCGAATGCGGGATCGTAAGGCGTCAGACGAACGCCATCGGGCGTATCGGTCACGTGGAGCGTGTCGCCAAGCCGGACATTCAATTTCGCGAGCAATTCCTGCGGAAAGATCGCACCAACGGAATTGCCGATTTTCTTGAGTGTCAGGACGGTCATTGAAAACATCTCCGTAGGCACGCAAGTTCTAACATGGGAATGTTTGACTCCACACCGTCCATCGTGAATCTATTGGAACATATCATGAACATGGCGCGCCGGCTTTGGCCCTTCTGTCCCTCGATCAGACCCGATTCGCCGCCCTGCGGCGTAGCCTTGTGCCAACCCTCCCGGCCCGTGCCGACGCGCGCGCTCGGGAGACGCCGGACCCCGGTCGGACAGCATTAAAGCCCCTGTTCGCCACAGGCCAAGCCTTTGGCGGGCTGCACGAAATCGTTGCCTCCCGGCCGGAAGACGTATTCACGGCCGCCGGCTTCGGACTCGATTTCGTCGCCGTCTGCGCACGCCTGCGCCCGCGCGGCGGCCTCGTTCTGGTTATCGAGGACATGGTCGCCTGGGAGACCGGCCTCCCCTACGGGCCGGGGCTCGCCGCCACCGGCATCGACGCGACTCGGTTGATCCTTATCCGCACGGGTACGCCGAAGGAGACGCTCCTTGCGATGGAGACGGCGCTGCGCTCCTCCGCGGTGGCCGTCGTGCTGGCGGAAAGCGCCATCGCCCCGCGCCTCTACGATCTCGCGACCTCGCGACGGTTGCTGATGGCTGCGCGCAGCGGCGGCGGCGCGGCGCTGCTGGTGCCGACCGCGCTCGCCGGCCGGGCGACGAAACTGTCCAGCGCGGCCACGGCCCGCTTCGAGATCGCCCGCGCGCCCAGCCGCAGCGTGCCGTTCGGGCGCACCCGCGTGCCGATGCCGGGCCGGCCGGCCTTCACCTTCCGCCTGCTCAAGTCACCGGGCGGCCTCACCGATGCGGCCGCCCGCGACCGCGAGGAATGGCAGCCTGGTGTGTTCGGCGTCCCGCTTCCCGAGGCTGCGTTCCATGCGTTTTCTTTCGATCCATCTGCCGTTCCTGCCGACCGACCGGATTTTTCGCCGCGAGACGAGGAAGGATTCAGGCGCATCGCGTGAGCCGCTGGCGCTATGGGCGAAGATCGACAATGCGCAGGTGGTGACCGCGGTGGATGCCTTGGGTGTCCGTCGCAACCTCCATCCCGGCATGCCGGTCGCGGTGGCGCGCGGCATGTGTCCGACACTGCGGCTCGTCGAAGCGGATGCGCGCGCCGATGCCGCGCTGCTCGCCGGGACCGCGGACTGGTGCCGCCGTTTCACGCCACTTGCGGCGCTCGTTGGAAGCGACGGCGTAATCCTCGATGTGAGCGGCATCGCGCATCTGCACGGCGGCGCGGAAGGTTTGCTGCGCAATGTCGAAGATGCCTTTGCGGCGCAGGCCTTTGCGTGCCGCTTGTCGCTGGCGCCTCATGCTGCGGCCGCCAGTGCTTTTGCGCGATGGGATGGGCCGCGCCTCGTGCAGGATGACGTAGCGCTCGAAAAAGCCGTGCGAAAACTCCCCGCTGCGGCGCTCGATCTCGATCTTAAAGCGGCGGGGCGTTTGCGCGACGCGGGCCTGCGCACGATCGGCGACCTGCTGCTGCGGCCGCGCGCGCCGATCACCGCGCGCTTCGGGCCGCACGTCTTCGCACGCATCGACGCAATGCTCGGCCATCGTCGCGATCCCATGTCGCCACGTTTCGAGGCGCCGCCTTACATGGTGGAGCGACGGTTTCCCGAAGGCCTTGCGCGGCATGAGGATATTGCCGTCGTCGTCGCTAGTTTATGCGAGGAGCTCTGCGCGATGCTGGCGCGCCACGGCGAAGGCGCGCGAAAATTGCTCGCCAGTTTTTTTCGCGTCGACGGCATCGTGCGCGATGTCGAGACTGCGACGGGACGGCCTGTGCGGGAGCCCCGCCTGCTGGCGAAACTGTTCAACGCGCGCCTCGATGCGATCGGCGAAGACGGGCTCGACACAGGTTACGGTTTCGACGTGATCCGTATCGCCGCGCTGGCCATCGAACCGCTCGCGGAACAACAGGCTGCGATGCGTGGAGATCGCGGCGATGAAAGTCGTACGGAAAATTTCTCCGATCTCGTGGACCGGCTCGGCGCACGGCTCGGGACACGGCGCGTCATGCGCTTCGACTTCATCGACACGCACTGGCCCGAGCGCGCCGTGGCGCTGCGTCCGGCGTCATGGGGCCCGGCGGATACGGTGGCGCTCGACACGCACTTGGCCGAACTCGATTCAGAATTCGATGGGGGGAGCCCACCCTCCCCTCAGGGGAGGGTCGATGCGAGGCGAAAGCGAGCATCGGGGTGGGGTATATTTCCGGAAAAATTGAACACCCCACCCCAACCCTCCCCTGAGGGGAGGGAGGCGATCGTTGCGCAACACGAAACGGGTTTTGCTGCTGGCGTCGGGCGCAACGCTCCTCTCCTACCCGCACGTCCGGCAAAACTCTTCGACAAACCGGAGCCGATCGAAGCCGTCGCATTCACCGTGCCGGACGGGCCGCCGATGCGTTTCCGCTGGCGGCGCGTCATGCACGATCTCGTCGCTTTCGAAGGGCCGGAGCGTATCGCCTCGGAATGGTGGCGTGATGTCGGCCCGACGCGCGACTATTTCCGTGTCGAGGATTCTACGGGCGGCCGCTTTTGGCTGTTCCGCGAAGGGCTTTACGTCACAGAGACGATGACACCGCGCTGGTTCATGCACGGCGTCTTCGGTTAAAGGCGACTTGGGCTAAACGCGATTGGGTTAAGCAGCGACCGGTACGCCCACGAGCTTGTCGGCGAATTCGGCAACGCGCTGGCCAAGACGGCGCGCCGTCTCGAGATCGCCCTTGCGTGGCGCTTCCTCTGGCGAGGCGTCGGAGGGCGAGATCGCAAGCGCCCCTGCAAAGCCGGCCGTCCAGTTCACATCGTCGGGGCCATGCGCTTTCGTGTTTGACGGCATCACGCCGGTGCCGATCCAGAGCTGTCCGTGCTGCTGCGAGAGCGTGAAGAAATAGGAGATCGTACCGGCCTTGTCGCCGTTGACCGACGCCGAGTTGGTGAAGCCGGCGGCGATCTTGTTCTTCCAGTCCTGCGTGAACCACGCCTTCGAACTCGCGTCGGCGAATTTTTTGAACTGCCAGGGCGGCCCGCCCATGTAGGTCGGCGAGCCATAAATGATGGCGTCGGCCTCGCCGATGGCCTCCATCGTCCCATCCGGCAGATTGCCTTCGCCGTCGACGCGGTATTCCAGGACCTCCGCGCCGGCGGCACGCACGCCCTCAGCAACAGCCTGCGCCTGTTTTTGCGTGTGGCCGTAGCCGGAGAAATAGACGATCGCGACCTTGCTCATGGCACCTTGTCCTGACTTGCGGCCCATGCCGCGCGTCTCGAGCACCTAGGCGCCACGGTTACTTTTGAAAAGTAGGCACTTTAAGGTAACTAAAGAAGCCGCCAGTGACTATATAAGTCCACTATGACCGAAGATTGCCATGGCACGTCCTGCCCGATGGACTCGATCCTACGGACCCTCACCGGCCCTTGGACGACCTACATCCTCTGGTGCCTGCAGAGCGAAGGCGGCCTACGCTTCGGCGCCCTAAAGGCGAAAATGCCCGCGATCTCGTCAAAGGTGCTGACCGACCGGCTGCGCATGCTGGAGACAACCCGCCTTGTCCACCGCGACTACAAACCGACGATCCCGCCGAGCGTGACTTATTCGCTCACCGCGCGCGGCGAGGAGTTGAAAGAGGTCCTCGGTGGGCTCGCCGTGATCGGCCTGCGCTGGCAGGAAGAGGACGCGCGCACGCTGCCACCACGCGCGAACGATGCCTCTATTTCGGCAGCAGCGGGTCGATGATTTTCGCGATCGCGTCCGGGCCCATCTCGCCCGTCGCGCGCGTGCCGTTGACGAAGAACGTCGGCGTCGAGGCGATCTGGAACTTGTCCGTCGCGCGCTGACGCACGTCGAGCACCTTCTGGTAGAGCGCGCGGTCGTCGAGCGTCTTCTTGAAAGCCTCGCTCGACATGCCCGCCTGTTTCACGATTCCTTCGAGCGCATCGACGGGCTTCTGCACGAAGGCCCAATTTTTCTGCTGCGTGAACAGCAAATCGACCATCGCGGTGCGCTTGTCGTCCATCGCGCGCGCGATCATAAAAGCAGCGACTGCAAGCGCATCGAGCGGAAATTCGCGCAGAATGAACTTCGCTTTGCCGGTATCGATGTAATTTTTCACAAGCGACGGATAGGTCTGCTCGTGAAACGTTGCGCAATGCGTGCAGGTCATCGACGCATATTCGACGATCGTGACAGGCGCATCT
This sequence comes from Beijerinckiaceae bacterium, assembly GCA_965246795.1. Taxonomy (GTDB): domain Bacteria; phylum Pseudomonadota; class Alphaproteobacteria; order Rhizobiales; family Beijerinckiaceae; genus JAJXWB01. The sequence goes on from CBDFFN010000013.1 coordinate 525,007, forward strand.
GCTTTTCCCTGCACCACGTCAGGCAGACCGTCCGGGATTGGCTTCATCAGTTCCGCGACATCGACCGTCTTCGACGGCTCCTGCGCAAAGGCGAAGCGTGAGGTGCCCCCGATCGCCAGCACGAACGCGCCAGCAACAAGCGCGGCACGGCGCGATAAAATCGGGGCAAAGATCATCGGACCGCCTTGAAGCTTGAAACCGGCGCGGGATGCACCACGCTTTGTCTCGCCTGACAAGGTGGCGCGGCCATGACGGCCCCGCCGACTAGCGCGGACGTGATCGCAAGACGCCGGTGCCGAGCCGCGTCAGCGCATCGCGCAAGGCGGCATCCTCGACGTCTTTCGTAAGCGTGGCTGCGCGCCGTTTGGCAACCGGATCGTCGGGCACATCGACGGTGACAGGTGCGCGTGCACGTTTGGGCTGCGGCGCGATCTTGACTGCCGCGATGCATCGCCAGCCGAAATGCGCATTGACGCGATCGATGAGCGCCGGTGCGGCATATTGTACATCGAGCGCCCGGCCGGGTGTGACACGCAACCAGAGCGTCGCCGGTCCGCTGTTGCCCGCGTCTGTCTTCGGCCCGCGCGGCGGCCATTGCAGCTTCGACGGCTCGCACCATTGCGCATGTCGCGCGCCGACGATCGCTTCCCAGTCGAGCATCAGGCTCGCCTGCGACAGACCACGCTTGGCGAGCAGCGGCGCAAGCGCCGGCCGAACGAGATCGGCAAGCGCTTTGGCCGATGACGCGCGTCGCGGGTTGGAGATCATGGTATCAGTCTAGTCGCCTGATAGCGTACGCGACAGTCGAACTGTTGACAGTTCTGCCCACCGCCCGCCCTTTCGCGACGATGGATTCCCCCGCCGCAAAGCTGCTGCGCTGGTACGACGCGCACGCGCGCGTGCTGCCGTGGCGTGAAGCGTCTCCGGACCCGTATCGCGTCTGGCTGTCGGAAATCATGCTGCAGCAGACGACGACCACAGTCGTCGCGCCCTACTACCTGCGCTTCCTCACCCGCTGGCCGGATGTCGTTGCGCTTGCCGGTGCGGCCGATGCCGAAGTGATGAGCGCCTGGGCCGGCCTCGGTTATTACGCCCGCGCCCGTAATCTTCTCGCCTGCGCGCGAATGGTTCGCGATCAAGGCGGCCGTTTTCCGGACACGGAAGCAGGCCTTCGCGCTCTGCCCGGTATCGGCGCCTACACGGCGGCTGCCATTGCTTCCATCGCCTTCGATCTTCGTGCCGTGGTTGTGGATGGCAATGTCGAGCGCGTGGTCTCACGCTTGTTCGCCATCGAGACGCCTCTGCCGGCTTCGCGGCCGGAAATCCGGGTAAAGGCGGACGACCTGACTCCGGACACACGGCCCGGCGATTTCGCACAGGCGATGATGGACCTTGGCGCGACGATCTGCACACCGACGCGACCCGCCTGCATCCTTTGCCCACTCCGCGACGATTGCCTTGCACGCAGCCGGGGCATCCAGGACGACCTGCCGCGGAAAATGCCGAAGGCGGTCCGCCCGATGCGCTTCGGCACGGTCTTCGTCGCAGTTCGGAACGATGGCGCCGTGCTGGTCGGAACGCGGCCAGAACGCGGGCTGCTGGCGGGCATGAGCGAGTTTCCGGGCGTCTGGCCACAGGCGACGCGGTCCGAAACGCCGCTAGACGATGCCCCGATCTCAGCCGACTGGCGCTATGCAGGGCAAGCCTTTCACGGCTTTACGCACCTCGATCTGGAACTCGCGGTCTATCGGGCCGACAACGTTCCGGACATGCCCGTCGCACAACTGCGTTGGATCGCAGCAAAGGACCTCCACCGCGAGGCATTTCCGACGTTGATGCGAAAAATCGCGGCGGCGGCTAACTTGCCTCTGCCCGATGCCGGGGTCAGCGCGCCCGGCGCGGCCGCACCGGCACGCGAACCGGCTCGGATGACGGGGAAGCCAAAACCACGGCGATCGTCGTTGCAAACAGTGCGGCGATGATCATCAGCGTCATGGTGTTGGCTCTTCCGTCCGGCCTTCGGGAGGCGCAATGTGGATTCTCCGGGCACAATGCGGCTGACGCAACCCGGTTCCACGGGAAGGCGGGATGGGTCGTCGCGGACCGGCGCTGAAGGTCGAGATCACGGAAGGAGCGATCCGCGTCACAAGCCGCGGGCGCAGCCTGACGTTGCGTCCAAGCGCCCCGCCCCCAGACGCGGACGAAGCGCCCGATTTCATCATCCGCCTCGATGACATCGAGTTCTGGGACGCGCCCGATGCAGCAGAAGAGATCGCCATCGAGGAGATTTCGGCGATCTGCGAGGCGATCGAAAAGGAATGCGACGCACACGGGTTAAGCGTCGAATTCGATTAACTCTCAGCTTTGATCACGCAGAACCTCGTCGATCAGCCGGCCGACAGTAGCAGGATCGCGCGGAAAGCCGGTGCGAATCCACTTCGCCTGCAATGTCTTCAGCGCTGCGCCGACGCTTTTTCCCGCCGGCACGCCACGCGCGAGCAAATCGTCGCCCGACACCGGCATCTGCGGCATCGTGCTTTCGCGCGCCCGCGCCTGCGCGCGACGCCAGACCGCATCGTCGAGCGCTGCGGCGCTTGCGGCATGTCGGATGAGCAAGGCATCGACGACCGCACCGCGCGAGTCCGCCACTAAGAGTTGTGCGTCGACTTCCGCATCGGTCGGTGCGTCCCGTCCATGATCTTTTTCACGCAGCGTCGCCGTTTCGGAGAGACGTTTCGTTGCGGCATTCGACAGACGCAGACGTTGACGCAAACGGGCAGCATCCTCTTGTGTCGCGACGGCCAGCGCGCCGAGCCGGCACACGACGTCGGGCGGTTCGTCTTTTGTCAGAGCGACGAGGCGCGTAAACCGCGCGGCACAGGCGACACCACCGATGACAAGACCGAGTAGGCCCGTGTCGGCCATCTCGGTCACGACTTCCGCAGCACGCCGCGCGACGAGCAGTTTTGACAATTCCGCTTGCAGCCGCTCGGCCGACAGTTGTGCAAGGCCACCACGACCGGCGACCGCTGCATCGCGCGCGTCGCTGTCGAGCGCACCTTCGCCATAAGCGGCGTGAAAACGAAACAATCGCAGGATGCGTAAGTAATCCTCGGCGATGCGCTGCTTCGCATCTCCGATGAAACGCACGCGCCGCGCTTCGAGATCGGGCAGGCCGCCGACGGGATCGTGCACTTCTCTATCGCGCGAGATCGACAGCGCGTTCATCGTGAAGTCGCGCCGCTGTGCGTCCTCCGCGAAATCGCGGCCGAAGGCGACGACAGCGTGACGGCCATCCGTCGTCACGTCGCGCCGCAACGTCGTCACCTCGAACGGCGTGCCATCGGTGATCACCGTCACCGTGCCATGCGCGATGCCGGTCGGTACGGTCGTCAACCGCGCGCCCCGCGCGCGCGACACGGTGGTACCTGGCTCGGCCGTCGTCGCGAGATCAATGTCGTGGACGGGAAGGCCCATCAACGTGTTACGCACGGCACCACCCACGATGCGCGTTTCTTCGCCCTTGGCGTCGAGCGCGTCGAGCACGCGGGTCAATTTCGGATCGGCGAGCAGCGCGGCGATCGCGCGCCTCTGCGCGTCCGTCTGCACTGTCACTCGAAATGCCCCGGCACGAAGCGGCCGTTCTCCATATGCGAGGGCATATAGGCCCCCATCGGGCGATGTTCGAACAATCCGAAGACGAAGATTCCAACCACGGCAAGCGCAAGACCGGCGATGGACAAAGTCGCCGCGGTGCTGCCCGTCCACGAATCCATCGCGGCGGGATTGCGTCGTCGCAGCGCGAGATAGACCGCGAACGCAACAAACGGCACGAGGAAGAGCACCAGGGATTCGGCGACGGCGCGGATCATGATGCGTTACTCATCGAAGCACCAACCGCTCATAAAGATGGCGCAGGATGCCCGCCGTCACGCCCCAGATGTAACGCTCCTTCCAGGGCATCGCATAATAGTGCCTCTCGATACCCTTCCATTCGCGCGACTCGCGCTGATGGTTCGCCTCGTCCATCAGGAAATCGAAGGGCACCTCGAACGCGTCGGCAACTTCGGCATCGTTGTATGTCAGCGAAAAAGGCGGATGCACCTGCGCGACGATCGGTACGATGCGGAAGCCCGAGCCCGAGAGATAGGCGTCGAGCCGCCCGAAAGGTTCGACGCACTGAGGATCGAGGCCGATCTCCTCCTGTGCTTCGCGCAACGCGGCCTGCACCGGTGTCTCGTCCGGCCCATCGATGCGTCCGCCGGGAAAAGCGACCTGTCCGGAATGCGAGCGCAGCGTGGCAGACCGCTGCGTTAGCAGAACCGTCGTACCTTCCGGTCGCGCAACAAGCGGAATGAGCACCGCTGCCGGACGCGCGTCGCGTGCGGCCGTCGCTTCAAGTTGGCCCGGATTGAGGATGTGATCGCCGACGCGGATCGGCCCATCGGCATCGTTGTCGATGCCGCAGGGCGCGAGCCGCTCACGTGCACGCGCGAGGAAATCGACGCGGGATGCCTGCGCCAGACCAACCGTGTTCACGCTGTCATTTCCAAGCTTCGATCTCGGCAGCCGGCGCGATGGGAAAGAAAGCGCCACCCGACGCGACGCCGAACATGTCTCTGCCGTCGATCGTCCGCGTCTCGCCCATCTCGACGAGATCGTAGAAGAGCGCGCGCTTCACAAGAGCCCAGAGATCGTGCCGCACGCGAACGTAAGGCTTCACGCCATCCGACGCGCCGGGTTCGAACCGCAGCGGGTGTTCGGCATCAACGACAACGACATCGTCGACATTGGTACGAAAGCGCAGCTCCGGGCCTTGTTCGCCCTCGAAACGCTCCAGCGCGACAGCAAGGAACGGCGCATCGTCGACCTTGATGCCGACGCGCTCGACCGGCGTCACCAGCACGTGACGCTCGGGATCCTTGCGCAGGATCGTCGAAAACAGTTTCACCATGGCCGGCCGGCCGATCGGCGTGCCGTTGTAGAACCACGTACCGTCGGCCGCGATCCGCATGTCGATCTCGCCGCAGTAGTCGGGGTTCCACGACAGCACCGGCGGCAATTTGCGCCCGCCCGCGCTCGCCTCGTTGGCGGCGCGCGACAAGCCATCGAGCTGATCGCCTTGCGCCGGGGCGCGGCGCGCTTCTTGCGATGCCATAGTTTCGTGTCCTTCGCCCAACAGGCTGACCCTGCGACCCCGGCGTCATCGACAACGCGGTCCGGGGGTCTAATCTAGGGTCTGTTCCTCGTACAGGAACGGCCGCCCGAGGAACCATGACGTCACTCCAGACCGAATCGCAGCCCACCTCCCTCGAAGCCGCGGTCGTCGCCTCGGCCGAAAAGGCCCTTGACCGGCTCGCCGCGGCGCGCGCCGGCATCGCGACCGTGATTTTCGGACAAGGCACGGTCGTCGAAGAGGCGCTCGTTACGGTTTTGGCTGGCGGACACGGTCTACTCGTCGGTGTGCCGGGCCTCGCAAAGACGAAGCTTGTCGAGACGCTCGGCATCGTGCTGGGCCTTTCGACGCAGCGCATCCAGTTCACGCCCGACCTTATGCCATCCGACATTCTCGGCGCCGAGGTGCTGGAAGAGTCCGCCGATCACAAGCGTTCGTTTCGTTTCGTGAAGGGTCCGGTCTTCGCGCAGCTCCTGATGGCCGATGAAATCAATCGCGCGAGCCCACGCACGCAATCGGCGCTGCTGCAGGCGATGCAGGAACGCCACGTAACGGTCGCCGGCGCGCGTTACGATTTGCCGGCGCCGTTCCACGTGCTTGCGACACAGAACCCGCTCGAGCAGGAGGGGACCTATCCTCTGCCGGAAGCGCAGCTCGATCGCTTTCTTATGCAGATCGACGTCGTCTATCCCGATCGCGCCGCCGAGCGCCGTATCCTGATCGAGACGACCGGCGACACGGACGTAACCGCGCGCGCGGCGCTGCAGGCCGAAGAACTGCAGGCGATCCAGCGGCTCGTTCGACGGCTCCCCGTCGGCGACAAGATCGTCGAGGCGATCCTCGACCTCGTGCGATCTGCGCGGCCGGCCGACGGCGAAAGCGAAATCGTGAAGCACATCGCCTGGGGTCCGGGACCGCGCGCCGCGCAGGCGTTGATGCTGGCAACACGGGCGCGTGCGCTGATCGAAGGCCGGCTTGCGCCTTCGATGGACGACGTCGTTGCGCTTGCCGAGCCTATCCTGAAGCACCGCATGGCGCTGACTTTTGCGGCGCGCGCGGAAGGCGAGACGATCTCCGGTCTCGTGACAAAGCTCGTCGCGCGATTGAACTGAATGGCCGTCACCGCCAGACTGGTCGAAGAAAACCTCGCCACACGGTCGGCGCATGCGCAGGACGGCGCGCTGTCGCTGGCGCGGCGCCTGCCGAGCCTCGTCGCCGCAGCGCGCGAAATCGCCGCCTCGGTCATGCACGGTGTGCACGGACGCAGACGCGCCGGCGTCGGCGAAACGTTCTGGCAGTTCCGGCCTTTCTCAGCCAACGAGGCCACGAGCCGCATCGACTGGCGGCGCTCTGCCCGTGATGACCGGTTGTTCGTGCGCGAGCGTGAATGGGAGGCGGCGCATACGGTCTGGGTGTGGATGGACGGAGCGCCCTCCATGCATTTCCAATCCTCGCTCGCGAAACAGACGAAAGCCGATCGCGCTTTGGTGCTCGGCTTGGCTGCCGCCGATCTGCTCGTGCGCGGCGGCGAACGTGTCGGCCTGCTTGGCGTGACGCGACCGCTCGCGGCGCGCGACATCGTCGAGCGGCTCGCGAACGCGCTCGTCCTGCAGGACCAACACGGCACTGCAACGGCGGACGGCCTTCCGCCGGACGATGTGCTCGCACCGCGCACGCGCGCTTTGTTCGTCGGCGACTTTCTCGTGCCGCCCGCGGCGCTGGCGGAACGGCTAGGGCGCCTCGCGTCGCGCGGCGCACGCGGCCATCTGGCCGTCATCGCGGACCCGGCCGAAGACGGCTTTCCCTTTGCCGGACATGTCGAGTTTCTTGGCGTCGCCAATGCCGATCGTTTCCGTGCCGGTCGCGCCCAAGCATACCGCGCCGAATATCTTGCGAAGCTTGCAGACCATCGCGCGCAGATCACCGAAATCGCGCAGAAGAATGGCTTCACCGCGTCGCTGCATCGTACCGACCGCCCGGCATCCGAAGCGCTGCTCGCTCTGCGCGCGCGTTTCGAAGCGACCGAGGCTGGCTGATGCTCGGTCTGCCGCTCGCCTTGACCGCGCCCCTCGCGCTGATCGGCCTCGTCGTTCTGCCGATCATCTGGGTGCTGATCCGCATCACGCCGCCACGGCCGCAGCGCGTGCCGTTTCCGCCGATCCGCATTCTGATGGCGCTGCGTCCGCAGGACGAAACGCCGGCGCGCACACCGCTCTGGCTTCTACTTTTACGCCTCGCCGTCGCGGCGATCGCGATCTTCGCGATGGCCGGACCATTGTGGAATCCGCCGCCGCCGGCCGGCAGCAATAATGCACCTGTTCTCGTCGTCTTCGATGATGGTTGGGCGAGCGCGCCGACGTTCGAAAAGCGCATCGCCTATGCCGTTGCATCGATCGAGGCGGCTGGCCGTCATGGTGCACCGACCGCCGTCGTCGCCGCATCCGATATGGGTCGCGAAATCACGCTCGCCGATGCCGGCCGCAGTGTCGAACGCTTACGCGCACTGTTGCCGCAACCGTGGACGCCGGATCGCGCCGCATTGCGCCCGGCGTTGGAACGTTTCCTCGGCCAACATCGCGATGCACAGACGATCTGGATCAGCGACGGGCTTGAGAACGGCAATGCGCGTGCACTCGCAACGCTGCTCGCGTCATCGCTGTCGACCGCGCCAGAAATCGTCACCGACACACGCGCCACGCGGGCGCTCGCTGGTGTGAAAAACGAGCCGGACGGGCTCGACGTCCGCGTGCTTCGCACGCCGGGCAGCACTCTCACGTCGAAAGCCACATTGCGTGCCTTTGATTCCAAAGGCGTCGTGATCGGCGAAACATCCGTCGACAGTTCGACGGCCGGCGAGGCGCGCGCGCGCTTCAATCTACCGATCGAATTGCGCAACGATGTCGCGCGCATCGAGATCGACGACGAAAAATCCGCCGGCGCCGTAGCGCTACTCGACGATCGGCTAAAACGGCGGCGCGTGGCCATCGTGTCGGGCGGCAGCGCCGATGTCGCGCAGCCGCTGCTTGCGGCAAGCTACTATCTCACGCGTGCGCTCGGACCCTTCGCGGATGTGCGTGAAGCACGGCCGGGCACGCCAGACCCCATCGCCGCGCTGCTCGACGAACGCGCGAATGTGCTGTGTCTTGCCGATATCGGCGCGATCCCCGCCGGCGACGACGAGCGTCTGACGAAATTCGTCGAGAGCGGCGGCATCGTCGTGCGCTTCGCGGGCACACGCCTCGCCGCCTCGCAGGATGATTTCACGCCGGTGCCTCTGCGGCGCGGTGGTCGCATTCTTGGCGGTGCGCTTTCGTGGGAGACACCGAAGAAGCTCGCGCCCTTCGATGCCGGTAGCCCGTTCGTCGGTCTGCCCGTGCCGGACGAAGTGACGGTTTCGCGGCAGGTGCTCGCAGAGCCCGACGGCGGTCTGCCTGCGAAGACCTGGGCGCATCTCGCCGACGGGACGCCGCTCGTTACGGCGGAGCGCCGCGGCAAGGGATTGCTCGTGCTCTTCCACGTGACGGCAGATACGACCTGGTCGAACCTGCCGCTGTCGGGCCTCTTCCCCCAGATGCTGCGAAAAATCGTATCGCTCTCCGGCGAGATGGCGACGCCTGCCGGCGAGGACGAGGCGGATGCGTCCGCAAAAGTGTCCGCAACGACGCTGGCGCCGACACGCACGCTCGACGGTTTCGGTTTGCTACGTGGTCCGCCCGCGACCGCGAAGCCGATCACCGCGCGGACGCCGGAACCGGCCGGCCCCGATCATCCGCCTGGGTTTTATGGGCCGCCCGATGCGTCCGTCGCGATCAATACGTTGGCCGATGATGCGCAGCTCTTGCCACTCGATGTCTCGGGCCTCGGCGCACGGCAAAGCGGTCTCGAAGCGAGCGCACCTATCGATCTGCGCGGACCGTTGCTCGTCCTGACCTTCCTGCTGCTCGTCGCCGACACGATCGCGTCGATCTGGCTCGCCGGCGGCATGCGATTGCCGCGTCGCCGCGCGATTGCGGCATCGCTTGCGCTCCTCGTCGCTGCGGCGTCGGTGCTTTCGCCAGCGCCTGACGCGCGTGCGCAAAACGCACCGACCCCGCCCGCCGCGGTGAAGCAAGTACCGAAGCGCGACATGGATGCCGCTCTCGCAACGAAGCTGGCTTACGTTCTGACGGGCGACGCGAAGATCGACGAGGCAACCAAGTCCGGAATGACCGGCCTTTCGCGCGCACTGGGCCAACGCACATCGCTTGTGCCGACCGAGCCTGCCGGCGTCGATCCCTCGCGCGACGAACTCGTCTTTTATCCATTCCTCTACTGGCCGATCCTCGCCTCGCGTCCGCAGCCGTCCGCAGCGACGATCGAGAAGATCGGCGCTTTCATGAAAGGCGGCGGCACGATTGTCTTCGACACACGCGATGCGCTGACGACGCGCGCCGGCGGGCCGCCGACGCCGGAAGGCGCGTGGCTACGCAAACTGCTTGCCGGCGTTGACGTGCCGGAACTCGAGCCGGTGCCACGCGACCATGTGGTGACAAAGACGTTCTATCTGCTCGACTCGTTCGTCGGGCGCACGACCATAGGGCAGACCTGGATCGAGGCGCTGCCGCCCGAACCTGCGGACCGCGCTGCGCGACCGGCGCGCGCCGGCGACAGCGTGTCGCCGATCGTTCTCACGTCGAACGATCTGGCTGCGGCGTGGGCCAGCACATCGGATGGCGAGCCGCTTTATCCGCTCGTGCCCGGTGGCGCGCGGCAACGCGAACTTGCGCTGCGCGGCGGCATCAATCTCGTGATGTACACGCTGACCGGCAACTACAAGGCGGACACCGTCCACGTGCGCGACCTGCTCGAACGGTTGGGGCAGTAAGCCGATGAACAGTTTCGCTTTGTCGTGGACGCCGCAGGCGCCGATCGCGCTCCTCCTCGCGCTCGCTGCACTTGGCTTCGTTGCCGTCGTCCTGGCCATCGTCGCGAAACGTCCGGCCGCGTGGCTGCGCGCGCTCGCATTGATTGCGCTGCTCGCCGCGCTCGCCGATCCCTCCTTCGTGCGCGAAGAGCGCGAGCCGCTCGCCGATGTCGTCGCAGTCGTGCTCGACCGCAGCGCGAGCCAGTCGATCGTCGACCGACGCGCGCAGACCGATGCGGCACGCGAAGCAATCGAGAAGCGGCTCGCCGCGCTCGGCAATGTCGAAACGCGCATGATCGAAAGCAATCGCGCCGATTCCGACACCGACGGCACGAAGCTCTTCGGCGCGCTGGCGAGCGGCATGTCGGACGTGCCGCCCGAGCGTATCGCCGGCGTATTGATGGTGACGGACGGCGTTGTTCACGACATCCCCGAGACAGCCGATCGCCTCGGCTTCCGCGCGCCACTGCACGTACTCGTCACCGGCCGCGAGAAAGAACGCGACCGACGCGTTGAACTCACCGATGCGCCGCGCTTCGGCATCGTCGGCAAGGACCTGACGATCGGCGCGCGTGTGCTCGACGCAAGCGGCAGCAACGAACTCGTGCCGGTGCGCGTGCGTCGCGACGGCATCGAAATCTCGACGGTAATGGCGACGCCGGGACGCGATCTGGCGATCCCCGTGAAGATCGAACACGGCGGCCCGAATGTCGTCGAGATCGAAGTTGCGGCGCTGCCGGACGAATTGACGACGGTCAACAACCGCGCGGTGCTCACCATCGATGGCGTGCGCGATAAGCTGAAGGTGCTCCTTGTCTCCGGCGAACCGCATGCCGGCGAGCGCATGTGGCGCAATCTTCTGCGTGCCGACGCGAACGTCGATCTCGTGCATTTCACGATCCTGCGTCCTCAGGAAAAGCAGGACGGCACACCGATCAACGAACTCTCGCTGATCGCCTTTCCGACCGGCGATCTCTTTGGCCGCAAGATCACCGAATTCGATCTCATCATCTTCGATCGTTATTCGAACCTGTCGGTGCTGCCGTCGATCTATCTCGACAATGTCGCGCGCTACGTGAACGAGGGCGGCGCGCTGATGATCGCGGCGGGGCCGGATTTCGCGCGACCTACGGGCCTCTATTACACACCGCTCGGCAAAATCGCGCCGGCGCGGCCGGACGGCAATGTCATCGAAGCCGCGTTCCGTGCGGCGATTTCGGACGAGGGTCAGAAACATCCGGTTACGCGAGGGCTTGCGGGTACGAATGGCGAAGCGCCGCGCTGGGGCGAATGGTTTCGCCAGGTCGATGCGCGGACGCTGCGTGGCACGAGCGTGCTGAACGGCGCACAAGGCAAACCGCTGCTCGTGCTCTCGCGCGAGGGCAAAGGCCGCGTCGCCGAACTTCTCAGTGACCAAATGTGGCTCTGGGCGCGCGGCTACGGCGGTGGCGGTCCCTACGTCGATCTGCTTCGCCGGACGTCGCACTGGCTGATGAAGGAGCCCGAACTCGAGGAGGAGGCGCTGCGTGCGCGTGCGCACGGTCGCGAATTCTCGATCGAGCGCCAGACGCTGAAAGACGATTTCCGACCGGTGACGCTGACCGCGCCGTCCGGTGCGACACAGACCGTGACGCTGACGCGCAGCGCGCCGGGTCTTGCGACGGGGCGCGTGGATGTGCGCGAACTCGGTCTCTATCGTGTCAGCGACGGCGACCTCAGCGTGCTTGCCAATGTGGGCCCCGATAATCCGCGCGAATTCCAGGAAGTCGTTTCGACGACGGAACATCTTGCGCCACTGGCAGCCGCTACGGGCGGCACCGTGCGGCGCATCGGCGTGACGGCGCCGGGCGAGATCGCGATGCCGCGCATCGCCGCCTTGCGTCAGGCTTCGCTCTTCGGCGGCTCCGATTGGATCGGCATCCGTCGCACCGATGCAAGCGTCGTGCGCGGCGTGCAGGTGACGCCGCTCGCCATCGGCATCATTGGGCTTTTGAGCCTGCTCGCGCTGTTTCTGCTGGTGTGGGCTTGGGAAGGCCGACGCGGGTGAGGGCGCTTGTTTTTGCTGCCGCCGGGCTATGCGCTTGCGCGAGCGTCGCGCTCGCCGACCAACCGTTCACACGCACGATCCTCTCCGTCACCGGCCAGTTCATCGCGCCAGAATCGCGGCAGGGGAACAAGCCGCGCGGCATCAGCGGACTCGCCTGCGCGCAGCCGATGCCGGACGGCGCGCGCGAATGTCTCACGATCAACGACGAGGAACTCGGCGGCGAGATCGTCGTGCTCGACGGCGATACGCTGACGCCGACACCGCGGACGATCGACATCATCCGCAGCAACGACGATGGCAGCGATGTGCGCGGCACCTTGCGTGTGCCCGACTGTCCCGACAAGCGCACAACTTATAGCGAGGTCGACGGCGAAGGCCTCGCGATCGCCGATGGCTACGTCTATGTCGCGAGTTCGCATTCGTGCTCGGGCAAAGGCAAATACGAGCCTTCGAATTACCTGCTGTCGCGCATACGCATGAACGGCGCGACGCAATTCGTTGGAGACGACGGCAAGCCCGCTGTCGAGCGGACATGGCGGCTCTCCGACGTGCTTCTCGCAAGTGACGTCAAAGACGCGTTCGGGCTTGCGAAAGACGACGGCACGAATGTCGAAGGCATCGCCGTCGCGGATGGCCAGCTCTTTGCCGGCCTGCGTACGCCGTTGCTCGACGGCAAGGCCGTCATCCTCACCGCACCGATCAGCGGATTGTTCGCGCCCGGCGCGGAGCCTTTACCGAACGAGCGCGTGCGCACCTTCCGCGTGCCCCTTGGCTCAGGCGAAGGCATCCGCGATCTCGCGGCGCTCGATGGCGATGGCCTGCTGATTTTGTCCGGCCCGACGCATATCCAGACGGATGTGCCTTACCGTCTATGGCGCGCCGATCGGACAAAGCTGGAAGACGCGCCACTCATGCTCGCGACGTTGCCGGATGCACGCAAAGATCCGGGGTCGCCTCGCGGACGAGGTTACGGCGGCGACATGCTCAAAGCCGAAGCCGTTGCGGCGCTCGCGCAGGACGCCGGAAAACTCACCGTGCTCGTCATGTACGACAATATCGACGAGGGCTGGCCGACGCGGATCGAGATAACGCTGCCGAAGCCGTAACTCAGGTTATGCCGATCAGCAGGCGTTCTTCTTCGCTTCGCGATCCGCAGACGACTTCACACTTGCCGACGCCGACGGATATTTCTGACCGACATCGCGGAAAGCGGCGCAGGCCTGGTCCTTCGCGCCCATCGCGCCAAGCGACTGACCGAGCCGCAGCATGGCATCCGGCGCACGCGACGAACTCGTGTAGGTCTGCGCGATCTTCAGGTATTGCTCAGCAGCCTCGCGGTGCCGTCCGCGCTGAAAATACGTCTCACCGAGATTGTAGACGACCTCCGGCACAAGCCGGTTCTTCGGGTTCTTCTGCAAAAAGGTCGTGTAGCCTTTCTCGGCCTGCTCGTACTGCCCACCCTTGAGGTAGCCGGTGGCCATGTCGAAATCGTCTTTCGGGCTGAAGGCCTCGCGCGATGCGATGACCGTTCCGCCAGGTGTCGTGACAACGCCAGGCTGGCCGAGCGGTGGGCCGCCGACCGGCGGGACGACAGACGGAACCGATGACGGCGGGCCACCTGCTGCCGGCAATGGCGTACCGACAATGGCGCCAGTGCGTGGCACCTGATCGATTATCCCGCCAGCCGAAGCCATCCGTCCGCCTGACAGATCCATCGGGACGCCACTTTCACCGCCGACCGGTCCGCCCGGTAGGCGCGTCGACTGCGCGACAGACGTGGAAGGCACGCTGGTTGCTGGCAGCGTGCCGATCTGGCGCGGGACGCCCGGCGCATTCGGTTGGATGGTTGGATCGAAAGCATCGCCGCGTCGCAGACGCGTCGGCTCGCTGGAGACCGGCGTGGTGACCGACGTCCCCGAGAGAGGCGTGGTCTGCGCGACGACGGGCGGCACTCCCTCCTCGCTGCGACGAGCCGGCGGACGTCCGCCGCTCGGCACGCCGCTGGATTCTTGCAGCCGGAAGTCCATGTCGCCTTGGAACTTGCGCAGCTGGTCCTGCAGCTGACGCATCGTAAACTGCATCTGCTCGATCTGGCCGGTCATTGACCGCACCTGATTCTCGAGCCGGTCGATGCGCACCGATGCGCCGCTATCAACACGCGGCGCGACGTCCTCGTCATCCGGCGCGGAGCGACCGAACAACTGGCCGATGCGGTCGACGGGGCTGCGCGATTGCGCTGCGGCATCCGCGGCAAAGCCGACGGTGAGGGCCAGCCCCGCAGACAGCGCCAGTGCACGCGAAAAACGGATGTTCATTCAGTCCCGAGGCCCCGAGGAGGCGACCCGCCTCCGAATGCCGCGATTTCTGGTCCGCAAATCGGACGGAAGGATGACGCCGGACCGCGAGCCTCCCGGCTCGCAGAATGTTGATGTCCGTTGCGAGCCTGAAGGCTCGCGGATCTCTTAGGACTGCCCGCCGCTCAGCACCGTCACGGCGCGGCGATTCTGCGACCAGCAGGAGATGTCGTCGCACACCGCGACGGGCCGCTCCTTGCCATAGCTGATAGTCTTGATACGGCCGCCGGAGATACCGCGCGCGATGAGATAATCTTTGGTCACTTCGGCGCGGCGTGCGCCGAGCGCGAAATTGTACTCGCGCGTGCCACGCTCGTCGGCATGACCTTCGACGGTAAAGGCATAGCGGCCATATTGCTGCAGCCAGCGCGATTGCTTGTCGAGGGTCGCCTGTGCCGACGCGTTCAACTCCGTCGAATCGGAATCGAAGAAGACGCGGTCGCCGACGTTGACGACGAAATCCTGTGCACTGCCCGGCGCGGCATAACCTGCACCACCCGCGCCGCCTCGACCGTAACCTGCGTTGGCGCCGAGACCGAGCGAAGCATCGTCAGCCGGGTTTTTCGCGCAGCCCGCGATGGCGAGCGCCGCGAATGCGACCAGCGCCAGATTTGTCGCGCGAAACCGCGAGAACTCGAACATGACGCAAACTCCTCGTCCGAAACGCCGAGGCCAGAGTCGTGGGCCGCGACTGTTAACAAAAGGTTCTGTCAACCTTGATGACGCGCAAACATGTATCGTTGCATTTGTGCAAAACCAGCCGTGGTTAAGCCGGACTTAATGGCGTGAGCATGTCCCGAAGCGATGCCGCTGTTATGAACATCGCCAGCGGCGTGGCTCCGGTTCGGCGACAAGGACATGCTCAAAAGCTTCTGGCGCTAGTCTTTTCGACCGCGTCAATTCACGCGGTCGGGACGAGCGCTGATGCAGCGACATCTGCGTCATTTCGCCAGCCGCAGAGACGCAGCGCCTCCTGCATATGCACGGGCGCGGGCGCAACCGCGCGCACAGGCCGGTCTTTTGGCAGCGGCACCACCACTTCGCGCGCGTGCAACTGGAGCACAGGCGTGCCCGGCATCGGACCGGGCCCGTAGACCCGGTCGCCCGCCACCGGCCAGCCCATCGCCGCCGCATGGACGCGAATTTGGTGCGTGCGGCCTGTCAGCGGTTCGAACTGCACGAAAGCCAGCGGCCGCCTATCCAGACCCGCACCGCGCCCGGCAACCCGCCACCGCGTCTGCGAGGGCGCGCCGCCCTCGGCCACTTTCATCCACCAGCCGCGGCCGGGCTCCAGCAACCCGAGTGGCAGGTCGATCAGGCCTTCGTCCTGCTCGGGATGACCCTCGACCACGGCCCAATAGGTCTTGCCGATCCGCCCCTGCTTGAAGAGAAGCCCGAGCTTTTCCAGCGCCTTGCGATGCCGCCCGAGCACCAGACAGCCCGACGTGTCGCGGTCGAGTCGGTGCCCTAGCGAAGGATTGCGCGGCAGGCCGAAGCGCAGCGCCTCGAAGAAATCCTCGAAACACGGGTCAAACTTGCGCGGATGCTTATGGACCGCGATGCCGGCCGGCTTGTCGACGATGAGGATCAGCCCGTCGCGGTGCAGGACGCGCGCCTGGATCGCCTCGTCTGTCAGCCCTTCTCCGGCGCTTTCCCGCGGCATGCCTTCCGGTGTCATGCCGGGAACGCTAGATCATCCCTCGCGGCCCTGCGAGCCGTGGCGCAAAGGTTTGGGATGGCGGAAGCGGACGACACGACTACCAAGCCCGGCCTTTTTGGCCGGCTGTTCGGACGCGCGCGCGATCCGGAGCCTGTTGCGGACGTCGTGTCGGAGGCCGCATCGCCGGAGCCAAAGCGCTCGTGGTGGCAGCGGCTGCGCGACGGTCTCTCGCGCTCATCCGGCGCTTTGGGACAGGGCATCGCGGATGTCTTCACCAAGCGCCGGCTCGATGCCGCCGCGATCGACGATCTCGAAGACATGCTGCTGCGCGCCGATCTTGGCCTGCCAGCCGCAACACGCATCACGACGGCGCTGAGCCGCGGCCGATTCGATCGCGAGATCGCGCCGGACGAAATCCGCGCTGTCCTCTCGGCGGAGGTCGAGGCGTCTCTCGCGCAGGTGGCGAAGCCGCTGCTCGTCGACGTAAGTGCAAAACCTTTCACGATTCTAGTTGTCGGCGTGAACGGCTCCGGCAAAACGACGACGATCGCAAAACTCGCGTCGAAGTACGTCGCTGAAGGTCGCAACGTAATGCTCGCCGCCGGCGACACGTTTCGCGCTGCGGCGGTCGAGCAATTGAAGGTCTGGGGTACGCGGCTCGGCGCGCCCGTGATTTCGCGCGATACGGGGGCTGACGCCGCGGGCCTCGCCTTCGACGCGCTCACCGAAGCACGGCAGGCGAAGGCCGACATCCTTCTCGTCGATACTGCTGGCCGGCTGCAGAACCGCACGGAATTGATGGCGGAGCTCGAAAAGATCATTCGCGTGATGCGCAGGATCGATCCCGCCGCGCCTCACGCCGTTCTGCTGGTACTCGATGCGACAGTCGGCCAGAACGCACTCTCGCAGGTCGAAATTTTTTCGCGCGTGGCGGGTGTGACAGGGCTCGTGATGACGAAACTCGACGGCACCGCACGTGGCGGCATCCTCGTCGCCATCGCCGATAAATTCCGCCTGCCCATCCATTATATCGGTGTTGGCGAGAGCGCCGACGATCTCGAACCGTTTGCGGCACGGGATTTCGCGCACGCGATCGCCGGGATCGAGCGAGAACAGCCGGGAGAAGCCGCGTGAACGACGTCGCCAAATCAAAAATGTCTCCGGCGCTAAAGCTTGCGCTGGAACTCGGGCCGCTTCTCCTTTTCTTCGTCGCGTATTCGCGGCTCGGCATATTGCCAGCGACAGGCGTTCTGATGGTCGCGGTGCTGATCGCGCTATTCGTCACGCGCGCGCTGACAGGCCGCTGGCCGACGATGCCGCTCATCACGGCAATTATGATCCTCGTCTTCGGCGGCCTTACGCTGATTCTCCACGACGCAACTTTCATCAAGATGAAAGCAACGATCGTCTATTGCCTCTTCGGCACGGCGCTGCTCGGCGGGCTCGCATTCGGTCGCCCGCTCCTGCCAGTTGTGCTCGACAGCATGCTCGCTTTGACAGACGCCGGCTGGCGCAAGCTGACCTTGCGCTGGGGCCTCTTCTTTTTCGTGCTGGCGATCGTCAACGAGGTCGTCTGGCGCACACAAAGCGAGGATTTTTGGGTGAAGTTCAAGGTTTTCGGCTTTTTGCCGCTCACTCTTGCCTTCGCATTGGCGCAAACACCGCTGATCCTTCGCCACGAGCTAAAGGGCGCGGCGAAGGAAAAGGCGACCGAAAACGCCGATCACATCTGACGTTACGCAAAGCTACAGTGCGTCAGGTATTTTCGGGCGGCGCAAAGAAACATTGCGTCTGGCCGGCCCAGCGGAATGCCCATATCTTGCCATCGGGCGAAGGCTGCGCACGATGGAACGCAATCGTCTCGCCGGTATCCTCGAGGCGATAACCGTCACGCGTCACATGCACTGTCTCGGGCATAAGAACGAACGCATCGTGTTTGCCGCAGCAGGCTTTCCTGGTCTGCGGATCGACTTCCGCGCCGTTTGCCCAGAACTCGTGAGCGCCGGCGGCTCCTCCCATCAACATCAGGACTGCAGCGATCTCTAAGCGCATGATCGGTCTCCTGTTGCCGTGATGGCGACAGGGGCGATGCAAGCGTGGTGCCGCTGACCGGGCGCGCCCGCCACGAGCGAACCGCCGTTGTGGAAAAGCATCATCGCCGGATAGGGTGCGCGCAACTTCGAGGCTGAAACGATGTCATCTTCCGCCGCTCCGCGTGCTGCCGAGCCCGATCTCGGGTCTCTCCCCGAGTGGGACCTCACCGACCTTTACCCCTCAATGGATTCGAAGGCCTACGCAGACGATCTCGCGCGCGTTTCGGCAGGCTGTGAAAGTTTCGCAGCCACCTATCGCGGCCAGCTTGCGACCTTGCTGGAAACGCCGGGCGCAAGCGAGACGATGGCCGAGGCCGTGCGCCGCTACGAAGAGCTGCAGGATTTGCTCGGACGCATCATGTCCTATGCGGGCCTCGTCTACACGGGCAACACGACCGATCCTATTCGCGCAAAATTCTTCGGTGACGCGCAGGAGAAGGTGACGGCGTTCTCCAGCGATCTCTTGTTCTTCCAGCTCGAACTCAACCGGCTTGATGAGGACTTGCTGCACGACGCGATGGCAGAACCGCCGCTCGATCACTGGAAGCCGTGGCTCGAAGATATCCGTAAGGACAAGCCCTACGAACTTGCAGATGATCTGGAGCGCCTATTTCACGAGAAGTCCGTCACGGGACGCGCCGCGTGGAACCGGCTCTTCGACGAGACGATCGCGTCGCTGCGCTTCGACGTTGACGGCACGAAGCTCACGTTAGAGCCCGTTTTGTCGCTGATGCAGGATCGCGATGGCGCGACGCGCCGCAAGGCGGCCGATGCGCTCGCGAAAGAACTACGCGACAATCTGCGTCCCTTCACGCTGATCACAAACACGCTGGCGAAGGACAAGGAGATTTCCGATCGCTGGCGCGGCTTCGAAGATGTCGCGGATTCACGGCATCTTTCCAACCGTGTCGAGCGCGAGGTGGTGGACGCATTGGTCAGCGCCGTGCGTCAGGCCTATCCGCGCCTTTCGCATCGCTACTATCGCCTCAAAGCAAAGTGGTTCGGCGTCGAGGCGCTCGACTTCTGGGACCGCAACGCGCCGCTGCCGGACTCCGCGGCGAAGACCTATGCCTGGCCGGATGCGCAGCGCACGGTGCTCGATGCCTACGGTGCGTTCTCGCCGCGCATGGCGGATATCGCGAAGAAGTTTTTCGACGATCGATGGATCGATGCACCGGTGCGGCCGGGCAAGGCGCCTGGCGCGTTTGCGCATCCGACCGTGCCGTCCGCACACCCCTACGTGCTGCTGAACTATCAGGGTAAACCGCGCGACGTGATGACGCTCGCGCACGAGCTCGGTCACGGCGTGCATCAGGTGCTGGCCGGACCGCGCGGTGCGCTTATGGCGCCGACACCGCTGACTCTCGCCGAAACCGCATCGGTCTTCGGCGAGATGCTGACATTCCGCGCTTTGCTCGACGCGACGAAGGATTCTGTCGCACGACGTTCGCTCCTCGCGTCGAAAGTCGAAGACATGATCAATACGGTCGTGCGGCAGATCGCGTTCTACACGTTCGAGCGTGACGTCCACACCGCGCGCGCCGAGGGCGAACTTACGACCGAACGTCTCTGCGAAATCTGGATGGGCGTGCAGGGCGACAGTCTCGGCCCGGCAATCCGCCTTGGGCCGGGCTACGAGACGTTCTGGGCCTATATCCCGCACTTCATCCATTCGCCGTTCTACGTTTACGCCTATGCCTTCGGCGATTGCCTCGTGAATTCGCTCTACGGCGTGTACCGCCGCTCCGAGCAGGGTTTCGTCGACCGTTACTTTGCAATGCTCGAGGCGGGCGGCACGAAGCACCATTCGGAATTGCTAGCGCCGTTCGGCCTCGATGCGCGTGAGCCCGGCTTCTGGGCCATCGGCCTGCAGATGATCGAGGATCTGATCGTCGAGCTGGAATCGCTGAGCTAAAGGCCCGGGTCTGTCATTCCCGCGAAAGCGGGAATCCATTAAATGCCGACTGGATGCCCACTTTTGCGGGCATGACACATTACCCCTTGCAACTTAACTTCGCGTTTCCTCAGTCTTCACGCGAGGCTTCGCAAGCGGCCGCAAACGCGTTGGACGGCGCACTGCGTTGCGCGGCGCTGCATCGCCCGCCGGTTGCAGCAGCTTGCGATATTCGTCGCGCTTCTCGTGGATCGAGGCGATGACGAAACCCATCGGCACGCCGATGTCGACGAGCAGCGCCTCCGCAAGTTGCAAACTCGCCTCGATCGTCTCGGGGATCGCGTCGGTGACGCCGAGTTCGTAAAGGTGCGTCGCATGCGTCGCATCGCGCGCACGTGCGACGATCGTCATGTCCGACCTCGCAGCGCGCGCCGCCGCGACGACTTTCTCCACGGCATCGGGCGCATCCATCGTCACGACGATGCCGCGCGCGCGCGCGATGCCGCAGCGGTGCAGATAATCCGGCCGCGCTGCATCGCCCCAATAGACTTCGGTGCCTTTCGCACGCTGCTCCGCGACGAGGGACGCATTGCCGTCGATCGCGACATAGGGAATCTCGTGCCGGCGCAGTAATTCGCCGACCAGCATGCCGACGCGCCCGTAGCCGACGACGAAAACCTTCTCCGCGCCGACATCGCCCTGCGGTGCGAGATGCGCAAAGGCTTTCTCGGAATCGGCGACTTTTCGTGCCGGGCCGAGGGTGCGGCCAAGCCAGCCGAGAAACGGCACCGCAAACATCGTCAGCGTGACGACGATCATCGCATCGGCGCCGACACCGGCCGGCACGGCTTTCGAGGCAAGCGCTGCGCCAATCATCAGGAAGGCGAACTCACCGCCTGGGGCGAGTAGCAGCGACACTTCGCCTGCGAGCGGTGGCCCGAGCTTGAATGCACGCGCCGCGACATAGGTCACTGATGCCTTGACGATGATCAGCGCCGCCGCGAGCCCGACGATCAGCAATGGCGCCTGAAGAATGCGGCTCGTGTCGAGATTTGCGCCCGTCGAAATGAAAAACAGTCCGAGCAGCAGGCCCTTGAAGGGCTCGATCGTGACCTCGACCTCACGGCGGAATTCCGTTTCCGCCAGCAGCAGGCCGGCGATGAAAGCCCCAAGCCCCATCGACAGGCCGGCAGTGGCGCTCGCCACGCTCGTGCCGATGACGACGAGCAGACAGGCGGCGACGAACAATTCGGTTGAGCCGGCGGCTGCAACGAGATGAAAAAGTGGCCGCAGCACGAGGCGGCCGCCGACCAGCAGCGCGACAAGGCCAAGAAGGCCTGGCGCAACTGCGAAGACGAGCGACATGCCTTCGAATGCCGTGTCCCGCTGGCCTGCCAGCGCGACGAGCACGAGAAGCGGCGCGACCATCAAATCCTGGAACAGCAGCACCGAGAACGTCGTTCGCCCGACCGCACGATTGAGCCTGCGGCCTTCCGCAAGCACGGGAATGACGATCGCCGTGGAGGACATCGCCAGCGCCGCGCCGAGGATGAGCGATGTCTCGATGCGCCGTCCGATGACGCCAAAGATCAGCGCCGCGATAACGACCGTCGAACCGATAAGCTGCGCGCTGCCCAATCCGAAGACGAGCCGCTTCATGCGCGCGAGACGTTCCCAAGAAAGTTCGAGCCCGATCATGAAGAGCAAGAAGACGACGCCAAATTCGGCGAGCGACGCCGCCCTGTCGACATCGGAAATCGTTACTGCCTCAATGAAAGGCGAGTTGGCGGCGAGACGCCCAAGGCCGAAGGGGCCGAGCGCCGTTCCCGCGAGCAGAAAGCCGAGCACCGGGCTGACATGTATGCGCCGAAACAGCGGCACAATGATGCCGGCTGTCGCGAGGAAGACGAGCAGATCGCTGTAGGCGTGCCAGTTGAAGGAATGCATCAGGTCTCCGGGCCGCGCACTATGAGCACCGGACTGCGGCGGGCCAAGGGCGCGCGCGACGTTGCGGAGATCAGCCGCCCTTCACGCCCTGTGTATTGAGATAGACGGCGTAAATCGACCGGCTCGCCGCCATGAAGAGACGGTTGCGCTTCACGCCGCCGAAGCAGACATTGGCGCAACGTTCGGGCAGATGGATACGGCCGATCGGCGTGCCGTCTGGCGCCCAGCAAACGACGCCGTCGAGATCGGGACCCGTGCCCCATCCGCCCCACACGTTGCCGTCGGTGTCGACGCGGAAGCCGTCAGGCGACTGGCCTTCCTCGCATTGCACGAAGATTCTGTCTCGCGACAGCGTACCGTCTTCGGCAACATCGAAGGCACGAATGCGTCGCGGACGCGCGCCGGACTCGACAACGTAGAGCACCCGCTCGTCCGGCGAAAAGGCGAGCCCGTTCGGCATGTCGATCTCGGCCGACATGATTGTCGCGATATTACGCGCGGGGTCGTAGCGATAGAGATTTGTCGGCAGTTCCGACTCGGCCTTGTCGCCCTCGTAATTGCCGCGGATTCCGAACGTCGGATCGGAAAACCAGATCGTGCCATCGGACTTCACGACGATGTCGTTCGGCGAATTGAGTCGCTTGCCCTCATAGCGATCCATCAGCACCGTGATCGTGCCGTCGTGCTCGGTGCGTGTGATACGTCTCGTCAGATGTTCGCACGTCACAAGCCGGCCCTGCCGGTCGCGCGTGTTGCCGTTGCTGTGGTTCGACGGCTTTCGCCACGGCGAGGCGATACCCGTCGTCTCGTCCCACCGCATGATGGCGTTTTCGGCCGTGTCGCTCCACAGGAGATAACGTCCATCGCCGAACCACACTGGGCCTTCGCTCCAGCGGCCGCCTGTCGCGAGCCGCTCCACGCCGGCGCTGAAGATCATGTATTTGTCGAAGCGCTTGTCGAGCGATGCGATGGCGGGATCAGGATAGTTAGGCGAAAGATACATGCGACGCTTTCGTTGATTCAGGCTGTTTTACGCAGCCCGAAATTCGCGGCGACGACACCAACCGCGATGCCGAGCGCCGCACCGGCGCAGATGTCGCTGATCCAATGGTAGTCGGCGCCGATGAGTCCGATGACGACGGCTAGCGCCACAGCGACGCAGAGCGGACGCGTGCGCGGCCAGCGCATCCATAGCACCGCGGTCGCGGCGCAGATCACCGTCGTGTGGCCGGACGGAAACGAGTACCAGCCCTGCCCGCCGTGAAACGGAAAGAAGCCGTAAACGCCGTCCTTGATAAAGGACGGATTGTTCTGCACCCAAGTTTCCGGCCACGTGCGACCGAACGCGTATTTCAGCTGATCCTTGATCATCACCGCGGCGGCGACCGACAGCGCGAGCCGCAGCAGCACGTCTTCGATCTGCGACAGCACTTTTCCGCGGGCGACTTGTAGCAAGGTCCACAACAGCATCAGCGATGCGAAGGCATGGAAGGGATCGACGATATGCGTCAGTGCGTCGAAGACCTTTCGGTTGCTCCGCAGGTTCTCGTAAACGAGCGTCGCGACCGGTTGATCGACAAACCATATGCAGAGCGGGATGACCGCGAGAAGCGCGATGGCGAAGACGATCCAGCGTCGCGCGACGATGGCGCGCTGCGATCTCGTCTCAGTGGGCCATGGCACAGCGGTCATGCCGTCACTCTAGCGATTGCCCGATCGCACCGCGAGCCTCAGCACGCATGCGAGGCAGGTACCTTCGCGGGTCGCCCTAGATGACGACGACGCGCGTCCCGAGCGCGACATTGGCGTAGAGGTCGATCGCGTCCTGGTTCGCCATGCGGATGCAACCCGACGAGACGCTGTGGCCGATCGAACCGGGATCGGTCGTGCCGTGGATGCGGAACAATGTGTCCTGATTGCCCTGCCAAAGATACATCGCGCGCGCGCCAAGCGGGTTGTGCAGTCCACCTGCGACGCCCAGGCCGCTGCGCAGCTTCGAAACCTGACGCTGCAGTTCCGGCTGCCGCTCGATCATCTCCTTCGGCGGATACCAGTCCGGCCATTCCTGCTTGGAGCGGATTTCGGCGACGCCGTTCCACGCAAAGCCCTGCCGGCCGACACCGACGCCGTAGCGCCGCGCCTGTCCGTTGCCCTTCACGTGATAGAGGTAGTGGCGGCGCGGATCGACGACGATCGTGCCCGGCGCTTCGTTCGAGGGAAACGCCACGTCGCGACGCCAGTAGGCCGGCCCGATGACGCCGTTGCGGAGTGCCGGCACCGAAAAGGGCTCATTGCCGACGCTGCCGTATAGGGCCTGATACGCTCCGGGGTCCGCCGCGAGCGCATTCATCTCGGCATCGCCGGCGGCGGCTGCCGCGCCACGACGGCCGCGCTTCGGGATAGAGGCCGTGATCTGCGTGTCGGGCTGCGCCGTATTGCATCCGCCGAGCGCCAAAGCGCCCGCGCCCAAAACAAACCAGCGTCTGTCGAAATCCACCATCGCCCCCATCCGTGGCCGGTTGCGTACGATCTCTTGTATGAAAGTGCCGATGCACAGCGTACATCGCGATCGCGTGAGGCGATAAATTTCTTGGGCGATGTTGCAATTCTACCGCGCCGGGCCTCGCCCAAATGGCAACGGCCGCCGCTTTCGCGACGGCCGTCTGGTTTCGGTGATGGTTGGTTGCGTGTCGCTCAGCGGCGGAAGGGCGTGGTGGCGACGCTGCGGCCGGTGACGATCGCGGCGCTGGCGATGTTCTTTACGGCGCGGGCTTCGAAGTTCGCGACCTTCGACACGCCGTTCACCGCGCCCATGCCGACCTTGCCGGCGAGCCGGCCCTCGGCCTTGATGATCGAGGCGACGCCCCTGGCTTCTGTCGACAGCACCGTCTTCATCGCGCCGGCCTCCCACTTCACGACTTTGCCGACACCCTTGCCGAAAGCCAGTGCGCCTTTGGCCTCTGTGTTGAGCACGGTCTTCACCGCGCCCGCTTCCCATTTTACGACCTTGCCGACGCCCTTGGCGACACCGAGACCGAACTTCGCTTCGGTCTTCAGGACAGTCCCGACGCCCTTGGCGACATGGCCGGCGATTTTGGCTTCCGTCTTGAGAACGGTGCCGACACCTTTGGCGACGCCGCCGACGATCTTCGCTTCGGTCTTGGCGACCGTAACGACGCCCTTCGCAACACCCTTGGCTGCGCCGGCAGCGACATGACCGACAGTCTTCACTGCCGACTTCACGATCTTGAGGGGGTTGGGAAAGCCGAAGGCGTGGCTCGGGACGCTGCCGATCATCGTGAGCGTGGTGGCGAGGCCGAGAGCGAGAGCGAGGCGCTTGGTGGTGTTCATGGTCTTGATCCCCTGTTCCTTCGCCTTCGCTGGGGCGCGTCGGCATGAACACGGTTTACGCGCTCTGAATCGAAGACCTTGTGATGGATGTCACAACGATACAGGCGCAAGCGACGACGACACACGATGCTGTGACGGCCATCACACAAGTCAGGCGTGCGAACCAGACCACCCCACCCCAAACGAAAAAGGCGGCGCCAGAGCGCCGCCTTTCGGGAATTTCTTCGACCTAAGAAGCGATGGTCAGGCGGTGATGCGCTCGTCGGCTTCGCTCGGCTCGCGCAGAACATAACCGCGGCCCCAGACCGTCTCGATGTAGTTGCGGCCGCTCGAGGCGTTCGAGAGCTTCTTGCGCAGCTTGCAGATGAAGACGTCGATGATCTTCAATTCCGGCTCGTCCATGCCGCCGTAAAGATGATTGAGGAACATCTCCTTCGTCAGCGTCGTGCCTTTGCGGAGCGAGAGCAGCTCAAGCATCTGGTATTCCTTGCCCGTGAGATGCACGCGGGCGTTGGACACTTCGACCGTTTTCTGGTCGAGATTGACGATGAGGTCGCCGGTCGTGATGACGGACTGGGCGTGGCCCTTCGAGCGCCGCACTATGGCGTGGATGCGGGCAACGAGTTCGTCCTTGTGGAACGGCTTCGTCAGGTAATCGTCCGCACCGAAGCCGAGACCCTTCACCTTGTCCTCGATGCCGGCGAGCCCGGACAGGATCAGGATCGGCGTCTTGACCTTCGCGACCCGCAAGGTGCGCAGCACCTCGTAGCCCGACATGTCGGGCAAATTCAGGTCGAGAAGAATAATGTCGTAGTCGTAAAGCTTGCCGAGGTCGATGCCTTCCTCGCCGAGGTCCGTCGTGTAGGTGTTAAAATTCTCGGACTTGAGCATCAACTCGATGCTCTGCGCGGTGGCGCTATCGTCTTCGATCAGTAGTACGCGCATCCTGCGGTCCCCACGTGGCCAATGTGCGGATCGCTCGTCCACGCGCGCAGAATTGCGGCGCGGCACGTTCGACCCGGGCGCGACTCACACTCGACGACACAACAGGAATGCGAGCATTGGTTAACAACACCAGCGCACACCTGACAAGCCGTGAAGCCTGAAGCCTGAAGCCTTGCGGCAGTACAGCCGCCCTTGACGCATCCTTAACCGATCAGGTTAACGAAGCCTTTCCGCCGGTCGGTGCCCGAGAATTATTGTGGCAAATCGCGGGCGGGTAACCATCACGCAACTTCCTATCGGCATCGTCTGCGGGTCTCGCGGTGTCTGTGTTCCCCGGTTCGCCGGTTGTAATGGAGTTGTAGTCGATGAAGTCGCGCGACACGCTGCTGCGCCTGCGCCGTTTCCAGTCTGATGAGAAACGCCGCCGCGTCGCCCAGATCGAGATGATGATCGCGGAATTCACGCGTATGTCCGGCGAACTCGCCCGCGAGATCGCCGCCGAGGAACAGCGCGCCCGAATTTCTGACACGAGTCATTTCGCCTACCCGACCTATGCCCGCGCCGCCCGCGTGCGCCGCGACAACCTCGTCAGCTCGATCGACGATCTGCGTGGCCAGCTCGAGGAAGCGCAGGCTGCGTTCAAGGAAGCGCAGGACGAACTCGTCAAGGCAGAGTCGCTCGACGGCCGCGACAAGACGGGCGAGCGCCTGCCCGATCTTGCCCGCGATCGCCTCGACGCAGGCTTCGTCGGCCTCGGCATCGTGCCCGCCTGACGATTGCGGCGGGCGCGCCACTGAGCGCCTTCTCAATGCCTTGCCGTTGTCACGACCCTCGTGCATGGGAAACACGTGCCCGGTGCGGCGTCCCGCTCCCGGGCACCCACGAGCATGCGGATCGGGGATGAAACGCGCGCTTGATTTTTTGTGGCCGGTCCTCGGCCTCGCGGCGGTAGCTGCGTCATTCTACCTTCTCGCGCGCGAGTTCCGGGGCGAATCCGTCATGGGTTTGACCCTGGAATCGCTAAAGGCGATCCCGCCCCACCGCTACGCCCTCGCGGCCGTCTCGACACTCATCGCCTATGCAGCACTCGCCTGGTACGACCGCATCGCGCTCTCGCATCTGGGCGTGCGCCACATCGGGTGGCTCTTCGTTTCGCTATGCTCGTTCACGACATACGCGCTGTCGCACAATATCGGAGCATCGGTGTTTTCCGGCGCGATGGTGCGCTACCGCGCCTATTCGACGAAGGGTCTCACGGCAGCGCAGGTCGCGATCCTCGTGGCGCTCTGCTCCTTCACCTTCTTCCTCGGGACGATTATCCTCGGCGGGCTCGTGCTGGTCTTCCAGCCGCAGCAGCTTGCGCGGCTCGAAGGCCTGTTGCCCGCGATGCTGACGCAAGAGGTCACGGCACGCACGATCGGCGGCGTCGCGCTCGGTTTCGCCGCGATCTACGGCATCGGTTCGCTGCTGCAGTTGCGGCCGCTGAAGGTCGGCCCGTTTCGCATCGACTACCCTCGCGCGAACATCACCGCGCGCCAATTTGTGGCCGCGCCGATGGAATTGGTGGGGGCCGCCGGCATCATCTATTTCGCGCTGCCCGAAGTCGGGAACCCCGGCTTCATCACAGTGCTGGCAATTTTCCTCGCCTCGTTCTCGGCCGGTCTTATCTCCAACGCGCCCGGCGGGCTCGGCGTGTTCGAACTCGTTTTCATCACGGCGCTGCCGTCGCTCGACAAGCATCAGATCCTCGCGGCGCTGATCGTGTTTCGGCTCTTTTATCTGCTGATCCCGCTGGCGCTTGGGCTCATCGTCGTGCTCGTGTTTGAACGTGGCCGCCTCGTCGAGGCTGTGCGCGCCCGCAAAGCCACGCCGCCAGTCGAATGAGTGTAGCCGGGTTGGTCGCCTCCGGCCTTCGTGATACCCGCAAGATATCGTTCCGGATCGTGCCTGTGTCCCGCTTTCTCGTCGCCATCGCCGCAGTTTCGATCGCCGTCGCGCTTGGCGGATGCGGACGTCGTGGACCGCTCGAAGCGCCGCCAGGTTCGCTCGCATCGCCGCCACGCACGGCCGCCGTGATTGATCCCGCCCCGCAGCCGAATTCTGTCGCCCGCGGCAGCCTGATCCGCGACACGAGCGGACAGGAGGGGTTGAGCCGCGAGCAGGTCGGAGTACAGGCTACGCCGACAAACGTTCCCCGCACGCCTTTCATCCTCGACCCGCTGCTCTAGAGCATGTCCCGCCGAAGTGGAGCCGGTTCGGCGAATAAGGACATGCTCCAGCATGTAAAGCTCGCGTAGCGCCGGCGATGCATCATTTCGCCTATCGCGACGGCGTGTTCTTTGCCGAAGATGTGCCTCTGCCGCGCCTCGCGGATGACGTCGGCACGCCTTTCTATTGCTATTCGACGGCGACGATCGAACGCCATTACCGCGTCTTCGCCGAGGCCATCACGCCGCTGCCGACGCTCGTCTGTTACGCAATGAAGGCGAATTCCAATCAGGCCGTGTTGACGACGTTGGCAAAACTTGGCGCCGGCATGGACGTCGTTTCCGGTGGCGAATTGACCCGTGCGCTCCGGGCTGGCGTGCCGGGCGCACGCATCACCTTCTCAGGCGTCGGCAAGACCGGTGCGGAGATCGCAGCAGCAATCGACGCCGAGATTTCCTGCTTCAACGTCGAATCCGAGCCCGAGCTCGATGCGATCTCGGCCATCGCCTCCATGCGCGGTGCGACCGCGAAAATCGCTATTCGCGTCAACCCCGACGTCGATGCGAAGACGCATGCGAAAATTGCGACGGGCAAATCCGAGAACAAGTTTGGCATCCCGATTTCGCGCGCGCGCGACATCTATGCGCAAGCCGCAAGACTGCCGGGCATAAAAGTGACCGGCGTCGATGTGCATATCGGCTCGCAGATTACCGATCTCGCGCCCTTCGACGCAGCCTTCGGGCGTGCGGCGGACCTTGTGCGTGCGTTGCGCGACGACGGCCACGACATCGACCATCTCGATCTCGGCGGCGGGCTCGGCATTCCCTACCGGACCGGTGATGACCCGGATTCTTATCATCCCGACCGCTATGCGACCGTGGTGAAGCGCCATGCCGGCAATCTCGGCGTGACCGTTGTCCTCGAACCCGGCCGCCTCATCGTCGGCAATGCCGGCATTCTCGTCACGCGCATCATCTACGTGAAGGCGGGCGAAGGCCGCACCTTCGTTGTCGTCGATGCCGCAATGAACGATCTGATCCGGCCGACGCTCTACGAGGCGCATCACGAGATCGTGCCGGTCGCCGCACCAGCAGCCGATGCCGCCGCAATCACCGCCGATGTTGTCGGGCCGATCTGCGAGACCGGCGACTATCTCGCGCTCGGCCGCACGATGCCGCCAGTGCGGGCGGGCGACCTCATCGCGATCATGTCGGCTGGCGCCTACGGCGCCGTGCAGTCTGGCACGTATAACACGCGCCCTCTCGTGCCCGAGGTGCTCGTTTCGGGTGCAAAAGCCGCCGTCGTGCGTGCGCGTCAGAGCGTCGACGACATCATCGCGCTCGATCGCGTGCCGGACTGGTTGGCGTAGAGATCGTATCCGCCGATTGACTCCCCTGTTCCGTCGCCGATGATGTGCCCTGTCGGAGGCAGGGGGCGACGACGTCATGCGACTCGCAGCGGGGTCCGAGCGGATAGTCGCCGACAGCACGACCGATCCCGTTGCCGGCCGGGTGAAATGGGCGCCGGCTAAATCGCTCTGGATTTTGTCGATGACGATCCTGGCGCTAGTGCTCGGGCCACTCACTGCGAGTCCGTCTGCTGTTGCGCTCTGCCTCGTCACAAGTGCGATCACGCTCTGCTTCGGCCATTCCGTCGGCATCCATCGCCGGCTCATTCACAAGAGTTTCGACTGCCCGCTGTGGCTCGAACGGACGTGCGTCTACCTCGGCACGCTCGTCGGCATGGCCGGTCCGATCGGCATGGTGCGCATCCACGATCTGCGGGACTGGGCGCAGCGTCAGCCCGCCTGCCACGACTATTCCAGGCACAACGCGGGCTTCTGGCGCGATGCATGGTGGCAGTTGCACTGCCGTCTCGCGCTTGACCATCCACCAGAATTTCGGTCCGAGCCGAGACTGGCTAGAGATCGGTTTTATGCCGTCCTCGAGCACACCTGGATGGCGCAGCAGGTTCCGTGGGCGCTGTTGTTTTTCGCACTCGGCGGTATCAACTGGCTCGTGTGGGGCATCTTCGTGCGTGTCGCCCTTTGCGTCACCGGCCACTGGTTGATCGGCCATTTCGCGCATCGTCGCGGCACGCAGGCTTACGTGATCGATGGCGTCGCGGCGCAGGGCTACAACGTGCGCTTCGCCGGCCTCATCAGCATGGGCGAGAGCTTTCACAACAACCATCACGCCTATCCGGAATCGGCGCGCATGGGCTTGCAGCCGGGGCAACCCGATGCCGGCTGGCTGCTTATCCGCGTCTTTAGGGCGCTTGGGCTTGCGAAGAATATTCGCACGCCCGAAACGCTTGCGCAGCGCGCGGGACTTCGCGCGGTCACGACGTCCGACGAAAAGCGAACTGCTTTGCCCGTGCCCTTTGGCGAGAGCCGAGCATGAACGCGCTCTTTTCCTTCAACGGACGCCTCGCGCGCCTTCCCTATGTCGTGCTGGCGACGGCACTCTTCTTCAGCCAGCACGCGCTGACATGGCTGCTGTTTCCCATCGCGGGCAATAGACTGAAAACCGACATCGCTTTCTGGCTCGTGCCGCTGCGAAGCCTGACGCAGACGACGACAAGCGTCGCGCCGGTGATCCTGTTTGTCGCCTTCGCCTACCTGCTGCTTGTCGCCGGACTGCTCGCGCTTTTGTCGTTCCGGCGCGCACACGATGCGAACACCAATGGTTGGCTTGCGGCCGCGGCGGTTGCACCTGCGTTGCAGATCCCGGTAATCGTCGTGCTGGCAGCGCTACCATCGCGACCGGCGTCCGACACGCTCCCCGCACCTTTCGCACGCGGCGGTCTCGGCTGGGTGCCGGCGGCACAAGGCATGGTCGCCGGCCTCGCGCTGACGCTCGCCGCTGTTGCCGTCAGCACGCTGGTCTTCGGCGTTTACGGTTACGGGCTCTTCATCTTCGCGCCCTTCGTCATCGGCGGCGTCACGGCCTTTTTCGCCAACCGCGAGGCCGATGTCGGCACGCGACGGACGGACCGCATCGCGATGGGCGCGCTGCTTCTGAGCGGGATCGGCCTCGTGCTCGTCGCGCTCGAAGGCCTGACATGCATTCTGATGGCCTCGCCGCTCGCCGCCGGTGCCGCCTTTCTCGGCGGCCGGCTCGGCCGTGCGATCGCGAACAGCCGGCACAATCGCCCGCAAAACCTCGTGCCGGTCATCGCCGCTTTGCCGCTTGTCTTCGCGCTCGAAGCGATCATGCCGGCAACGACGACATTCGTAACAGAGCAACGCATCGCCGTGCGCGCCGCGCCGGAGACCGTGTGGCAATCGCTGCTCGTGATGGACATCGCCGAACCGCCATCGCTGCTCTTCAGGGTCGGGGTCGCCTACCCCTTGCGCGGCGAGATCGTCGGCGAAGGCGTCGGTGCGCAACGCAACGGTACCTTCTCGACCGGCACCGCAATCGAGCGTGTCACGGAATGGTCCCCGGCACGAAAACTCGCCTTTACCGTCGAAAAGGACGTGCCCGCGATGCGCGAGGTCAGTCCCTATGAGCACGTCCACGCGCCGCATGCCGTCGGCTATTTCCGCACTGACCTAACGAGTTTCGAACTCGTGCCGCAGGGGATTGGACAGACGGAGATCGTCGAGCGCACATCGCACGAATTGCGCCTCGACCCCGTGCTTTACTGGTTGCCGATGGCGCGGTGGATCGTGGCTGAGAATAACGCTCGCGTGCTGCGGCACCTGAAGCTAGATGCCGAAAGCCGCGCAGAAATCGCGCTGTCCCGCCCGGACTGACGCGCCCGCGTGACGCGGCCAGAGGGTGTGGCGCATCGGGCGCTGCGTGGTAGGCTCGTCCCATGCTCCATTCGGCACCGACGATCCGGTGACGCCCATCCGGCCCGACGATACGCCCGCGCGCCGGCTCGATCGGCTTGTCCTGTTCGCGCGCGGCGCGCTGCTCTGGGAAGTTGCTTGGCGCGGCATCGCGGCCGTGCTCGTCGCCTTAGCGCTCTTCATTTCGCTCGCCTGGTTCGGCCTGTTGCAGGACCGGCCGGCGTGGATCCGCATCGCGGCGCTCTTTTTCTGCACTGCGCTCGCTTGCTGGGGCGTCTGGCGCGCACTCGTCCGAACACGGGCAAAAGACCTCGGCGCAAGTCGCCACGACGCGCTCGGGCGCATCGACCGCGACTCGGGCTTCAGGCATCGCGAAGCCAGCACCTTCGACGACACACTCGCCAACGCGACCGATCCGGCGACTGCGGCGCTCTGGCGGCTACACCAGACGCGCGCGGCGCAGGCGCTGACCACCGCCCGCGTCGCCGCCCCCCGGCCCGGCCTCGCGCGATTCGACCGTTTCGCCGTGCGCGGTGCGGCGCTGCTTGTGGTGTTAGCCGCTGCGATCACCGCCGGTGACGAACGTGTTTCGCGTCTTGCCTCGGCTTTCGACTGGGGTGGACCGGCGGGCCCGCCCCGCGCCGGTATCCGCATCGACGCCTGGATTGATCCGCCTGCCTATACGGGCAAGCCGCCCATCATTTTGGCGAAGGCGTCCGATGCGCCGATTGCCGCGCCGGTTGGGTCGGCGATCGTCGTGCGCGCCTCGGACCCTGCGGCGCTAGTCGTTGCGACGGAAGGCGGCATCGCGCCGAAGGCTGTCGACGCAGGCGCAAAGGTGGATCTGGCAAAGCCCGATCCGGCAAAACGCTTCGTGCTGCGTAGCGACGGCAAGATCACGATCGACGGTGCTGCGTCCGGCCGTAACGTGTTCGCCATTACTGCGATCCCCGACAAGCCGCCAACCGTCGAGATGACAAGCACGCCGAAGGCGAATGCGCGGGCGTCGCTGACCTTCAATTATCGCCTGACCGACGATTACGGCGTCATCGGCGCAGAAGCGCGGTTCAGCGCGCCCGAACTCGACGGCAAGGCGGTCACAGGCCGCACGCTTGTTGGACCACCGAGTGTCGTGCTGGCGCTGCCGGTCGGGCAAAACGGCAATGGTGACGCTTCGACGACGGCCGATCTCAGCGAACACCCTTGGGCCGGTGCGCGCGCGACTGTCGTGATGCATGCACAGGACGAAGGCGGCAACGAAGGCGTCAGCCAGCCGGAGACCGTCACACTGCCGCAAAGGCGCTTCGTGAAGCCGCTGGCACGCGCGCTCGTCGAGCAACGGCGTTCGCTGGTGCTCGATCCCGACCACCGCGACCGTGTCGCCTCGGCGCTCGCCGGTCTGATGATCGCGCCGGACGTCTTCGGCACGACCCCGGCGGTCTATCTCGGCCTGCGCGTCGCCGCACAACGGCTCGAAGCGGCGCGGAGCGATCCCGCTCTGCTCGAAGTCGCCGATCATCTCTGGGCGATGGCGCTGCAGATCGAAGACGGCGATCTCAGCGAAGCCGAGCGCGATATGCGGCAGGCGCAGAAAGAGTTGCGCGACGCGCTCGCCCGCGGCGCGCCAGACGAAGAGGTCCGCAAGCTGACTCAGAACCTTCGCGCGGCGATGGACAAGTTCCTCAATGAGATGGCGCAGCGGCAGGCGCGCGAGGATGCCGAGCGCGGCGACGAACCGCAGCAGCGCGGCAACCGCAATGCGCGCACTGTCACGCGCGACGAACTGAAATCGATGATGGACCGCATGGAGGAGGCCGCACGATCCGGCAATCTTGCCGATGCGCAGCGCATGCTCGAGCAGATGCAGAATATTCTCGAAAATCTGCGCACGGCGAAACGCGGCCGCCGCAACCAGCAGGCGCAGGAAATGCGTCAGGCGCTCGACGATCTCGATGCGCTGACGCGCGACCAGCAGGCGTTGCGAGACGAAACATTTCAGGATCGGCCCGGTCGCGATCGACAACGTTCTGGCAAGAAGCAGAAGCGGCAGCAGTCGCAGCCGGGCGGCCAACAGCAACCCGGTATGGACGACGGCGGCGATGACGACAGCGACACCGCGGACGACAATTCGCAGGATGGTCAGGGCGACGGCAAACCGGATCTGAAGGCGCGGCAAAAGCAGCTGCGCGACAAGCTTGCCGATCTACAGAAGAAACTCGAACGCATGCGCCGCAAGCAGGGCGGCGAGAACAAGCTGGGCGAAGCCGACAGCGCGATGAAAGACGCCGAAGATGCGCTCGGCGACGATGGCGACGGCGACCAGCCCGGTGCCCAGCCGGGCAGCGGCGGCCAGAAGGGCCAGCGTGGTAAGGGCCGCAGCGCCGCAGTCGATGCACAGGGCCGCGCGCTGGAAGCGATGCGACAGGGCGCGCAGAATCTCGCCGGCCAGATGCAGCAGGGGCAGGGTCAGCCGGGCGACGGCCAGGGCGACGACGATGCGATGGCCGACGGTGATTCCGACGGCGACGGCGAGGCGCAGCCGGGCCAGCCGCGGCAGGCCGAAGGCGGCTCGCGCGATCCGCTCGGCCGGCCGACATCGCGCGATCCGCTCTACAACCCGCGCGCGAAATACGACCCGATGGGCGCCTCGCCGGCATTGCGCGCGCAGCGTGTGCTGGAGGAATTGCGGAGGCGGCTCGGCGACATGTCGCGGCCGCAGGGCGAACTCGACTACATCGAGCGGCTGCTGCGGCGTTATTGAATTTCGGCCGGCCTAGTCGGCGGTCGTTCGGTCGACGTGACCGAGATCGCGACCCGGTGCGATACTGTCACGCACGCGGCGCTTCAATTCTTTCGCATCGGGAAAGCCGCCGTCGACGACGCGATCCCAGACGGTCACACCATCGCAGGTGATCGTGAAGACACCGGAAGTGCCAGGACGCAGCGAAACTTCGGCGAGATCGGCCTCGAAGGTCGCGAGAAGTTCCTGCGCGAGCCATGCGGCACGCAGCAACCAGCGGCATTGCGTGCAGTAGGTGATGGTTACGGAGGGTTTTGCGGCCGCGCTGGTCATTGCCGCGGCCTATCGATCCTCCGGGACCTCATCCTGAGGAGCCGCGAAGCGGCGTTTCGAAGGATGGTACCAGGATACGGCGTCGATCTCATCCTTCGAGACACGACCTGCGACCGCTCCTCAGGATGAGGGTGCGTGTCGCTAGTGCGCAAAGCCCTTCAGCACGCCTTCCGTCACCTTCTTCGCGTCGCCGAACAGCATCAGCGTATTGTCGCGGAAGAACAGCTCGTTCTCGACGCCCGCGTAACCCGAGCCCATGCCGCGCTTGATGAAGAGCACGGTCTTGGCTTTCTCCACGTCGAGAATCGGCATGCCGTAGATCGGCGACGTCTTGTCGGTCTTGGCCGCCGGATTCGTCACGTCGTTGGCGCCGATGACAAAGGCGACATCCGCCTGCCCGAATTCCGAATTGATGTCCTCGAGCTCGAAGACTTCGTCATACGGCACGTTGGCTTCGGCGAGCAGCACGTTCATATGGCCGGGCATGCGACCCGCGACAGGATGGATGGCGTACTTTACCTCGACGCCCGCCTTCTTCAGCTCGTCGCCCATCTCGCGCAACGCGTGCTGCGCCTGCGCGACAGCCATGCCATAGCCCGGCACGATGATGACCTTGGACGCATTCTGCATGATGTAGGCGGCATCTTCCGCAGAGCCGCGCTTCACCGGACGCTGCTCGACTGCGCCGCCAGCCGCCACCGCCGTGTCGCCGCCAAATCCGCCAAGAATGACGGAGATGAAGGAGCGGTTCATCGCTTTGCACATGATGTAGGACAGGATCGCGCCGGACGAACCGACAAGCGCGCCGGTGATGATCAGCGCAAGGTTGCCGAGCGTGAAACCGATGCCGGCGGCGGCCCAGCCGGAATAGGAATTCAGCATCGACACGACGACTGGCATGTCCGCGCCGCCGATCGGAATGATGAGCGTCACTCCGATGACAAAGGACACGAGCGCGATCAGGAAGAAGACGAGATGGCTCTCCGTCTTCACGAACAGCGCGATCAGCACGACGAGAAGCACCGCCAGGCCGATGTTGATGGCATGGCGCTGCGGCAGCATGATCGGCGCGCCGGACATACGCCCGTCGAGCTTGAGAAACGCGATGACGGAGCCCGTGAACGTCACGGCGCCGATTGCAGCACCAAGCGACATCTCTACGAGGCTGCCGGCGTGAATTGTACCGGGGGTGCCGATGCCAAAGGCGTTCGGCGCAAAGAGCGCGCCGGCGGCAACGAGAACGGCCGCGAGACCGACGAGCGAGTGGAAAAAGGCCACGAGCTGCGGCATCTTCGTCATCTCGATGCGCTTCGCGAGAACGGCGCCGATGCCGCCGCCGATCGCTACGCCGACCACGACAAGCAGCCACGCAGAAAGGCCGACCGGCGGGCGATAGGCGAGCGTCGTCACGACGGCCAGCGCCATGCCGATCATACCGAACAGATTGCCCTGCCGCGACGATGTCGGATGCGACAGGCCGCGCAGCGACAGGATGAAAAGGATGCCTGCGACGAGATACAGGAAGGCGGCGAGAGAGGCGCTCATCGGCGTCAGCCCTTCTTCTTGTACATCGAGAGCATGCGCTCTGTGACGAGGAACCCGCCGAAGATATTCACCGAAGCGAGGATCAGCGCGATGAAGCCGAAGGTGCGCGCCCAGAGCGGGCCGTCTTCACCCGGCGCCGAAGCATCGACGCCCACCGAAAGCAGCGCGCCAACGACGATGACGGAGGAGATCGCGTTGGTGACGGACATCAGCGGCGTGTGCAGCGCTGGCGTCACCGACCACACGACGTAATAACCGACGAACACCGCCATCGCGAAGATCGCAAGCCGGAACACGAAGGGGTCGATCGCACCGCCGGATGCGGCATGCGCGAGATTGCCCCCGGCAGCAGCCGCCTGATCGGCGAGGCCCGCGGCGCTGTCGGCGAGCTGTCGGGCGGTTTCGGCCAGCGCGTTGGCGCGGTCGGCGAGCGTGTCGGTGGAGGCCATGAGCGCGATCCTCTCAGACGGCCGGCGACGCGGCCGAAGCCGCCGCGGCAAAATTCGGATGCACGACGGCGCCGTCGCGGGTGAGCAAGGTCGCCTTCACGAGTTCGTCGTCCCAGTCGACCTTGAACGACTTCGTCTCCTTGTCGATCATCGTCTCGACAAAGGCGAAAAGGTTCTTCGCATAAAGGCTCGACGCGGTTGCCGGCAGGCGCGCCGCGAGGTTGGCGTAGCCAACGATCTTCACGCCGTTTTCGGTCTTCACGACCTCGCCGGTCTTCGTCAGTTCACAATTGCCGCCACGCTCAGCCGCGAGATCGACGATGACGGAACCGGCGCGCATCGAGCGCACCATGTCGGCCGAGATCAGTTTCGGTGCGGGTCGGCCGGGAATGAGCGCCGTCGTGATCACGATATCCTGCTTGGCGATGTGCGAAGCGGTCAGCGCGGCTTGCTTGGCCTGATACTCCTTCGACATTTCCTTGGCGTAGCCGCCGGCCGTCTGCGCCTGCTTGAACTCGTCGTCTTCGATGGCAAGGAATTTCGCGCCGAGCGACTCGACCTGTTCCTTCGTCGCAGGGCGAACGTCCGTCGCCGTCACGATCGCGCCGAGACGCCGTGCGGTCGCGATCGCCTGCAGGCCGGCGACGCCGACGCCCATGATGAACGTCTTTGCTGCGGGCACAGTGCCGGCCGCCGTCATCATCATCGGAAACGCGCGGCCATATTCCTCGGCCGCCTCGATGACGGCGCGGTAGCCGGCAAGATTGGCCTGGCTCGACAACACATCCATCACTTGCGCGCGCGTGATGCGCGGCATCAATTCCATAGCAAAGGCGGACACGTTGGCATGCGCGAGACCGGAGAGCGCCGGCTCGTTGCCATAGGGATCCATGATCGAAATGACCGCAGCGCCGGGATTCGCACCGGCGAGCGTCTCTGGCGTCGGACGACGCACACTCAGGACGATGTCGGCACCTGCGACAACACCGCTCGCGTCAGGCGCGACGCTCGCGCCGGCGGCCTCGTATTCGCTGTCGGAAATGCCCGCCTGCAATCCGGCACCGGACTGCACGGCGACTTCAGCGCCGAGCGCCTTCAGTTTCTTGACCGTCTCCGGCGTTGCCGCGACACGCGGCTCGGAACGATCGGTTTCGGTCGGCACGGCGATACGCATGACAGGCTCCGGAGGAAAACGGACCAGCGACGGGTCTGACGCTCAGAGCGTGAGGAGGGCGAGCAGGATGACGCAGCCGATCGAGAAGACCGTGCCCCATTTGAAGAGCGTGATGAACAGCGCGTAGGTCCGCTGATGCTCGGCGTAGTCCATATCCGGATGCCCGTCCGGCGCAGTTTCGTCCACTACCGCCATCGTCTTTTCGTCCTCGTCCCACCGACGCGCGACGGCACCGTGTGGCAATTTCCTGGCTGTTTTGTGGTCTTAGACTAGGGTTGGAAGGGCCGCAACGGGCGTGCCGTCGGAGTTCCCGGAGGCCTGGCGCTGGATCTGCCTTACAGCCCCACCTTCGCCAACGCCGCTGCTTGTGCCTCCGCCAGCCGCGCCAGATCGAAATCGCCAAGCGCCTCGTTGAACAACTTGAAATAATTCAGCTGCGCATCGAGGTGCAGGAACACGCCGCCAAGTCCGACCGCAGCGCGATCCATGAAGACGAATTCGCGCGGCACCTGCACTGGGCCTTTCTTCTTTAATTCCTGATGCACGCGATAGGCTTCGCGACGGCCGTAATTGCCGGGCGCGGTGCCATCCGCGATCGTGCGGACACGATCCTCGAGCAGCGGGCCATAAATGAATTTGGCCCAGATGTTCAGGACATCGATCAGTTCGCGCTTGAGGTTCTTAAACCCCCAGACTTCGTAGGCGTGCACGATGCGCGCTTCATCGCCGGTCTGCAGGCCACGATAGAGATCGACGACACCACCGACGAACTTCGGCGGGAAGATGCGGATGCAGCCGTAGTCGAGAAGATTGATGCCGCCACGGTTTTCACGCACGGAGTAGTTGCCGAGGTGGGGATCGCCGTGAATGACGCCGAAGCGGCTGAACGGCACCCACCAGGCCTTGAACATCGCGACACCGATGGCATCGCGGATGTCCTGGGATCGGTCCTTGAAGGTCAACAGTGGCTCGCCATCGAGCCAGTCCATCGTCAGCAGCCGGCCCGTCGAGAGGTCCGCGTGGATGCCCGGCACACGCACTTCGTCCGTGGCCGTGAGCATCAACTTGTAAAGTGCCGCGTGTTTCGCTTCGCGGCGATAGTCAAGTTCCTCGCGCACACGCGCGCCGATCTCCTTGCCGATCTCGCGCGTGTCGATCGATGAATCCATGCGCCGATGCAGCGCGAACAGCAGTTCGAGCTGTCGAAGATCGGCTTCCACAGCGGACGCCATGTCCGGATATTGCAGCTTGCACGCGAGCTTTGCGCCGTCGAGCGCAGTGGCGCGATGCACCTGGCCGAGCGAAGCCGCGGCGGCCGGCGTCAGATCGAACGCGCCGAAACGCTTCTGCCATTCGGCCCCGAGCTCCGCTTGCATGCGTCGCTTGACGAAGGCCGCACCCATCGGCGGCGCATTCGACTGCAACTTGCCGAGTTCCGCGGCATATTCCGGCGGCAGCACATCGGGAATGGTGGAAAGAAGTTGCGCCACCTTCATCAGCGGCCCCTTGAGGCCACCCAATGCCGCGGCGAGCGCCGCTGCATTGGCGTTGTCGCCGGGTGAGGTGCGGCCCGTCAGGCGGCGCACACCAGCCTGCATGCCCATGCGCGCCGCGACGCCTCCAACGTTGGCACCGACCCGCGCGTAGCGGGCTGCACGTGCGGAGAAGCGGTTCTTTTCGTCGTCGGTCATGTCAGAACAAGTAATGCAAAAGGCCGGTGCGCCAATCGCGACACTTTGTGCCTTTTCGATCAGTCCAAATGGGACCACGAGCCTCCCGGCTCGCATTCACGACTGCGGATAGATCTCGTGCGAGCCAGGAACTCGCGATCCATCAATTTGCGTGCAAGCAGGACTCGCGGTCCA
This sequence comes from Beijerinckiaceae bacterium, assembly GCA_965246795.1. GTDB lineage: Bacteria > Pseudomonadota > Alphaproteobacteria > Rhizobiales > Beijerinckiaceae > JAJXWB01. The sequence continues at coordinate 565,490 of CBDFFN010000013.1, forward strand.
GAACTACTCCGCCGCCTTCAAAAATTCCGGGAAGGTGCAATGCGCGGCGGTATCGGCGTCGATCGTCACGTCCGGTTCGACGAACGGTAAATCGAGCGCACGCCAAACATCGACCAGCGCTTCGACGAGCACGGCGATATGCGCGGACGTATGGCGCGGTGTCGGCGTGATGCGCAGCCGCTCCGTGCCGCGCGACACCGTGGGATAATTGATCGGCTGGATGTAGATATCGTGGCGCGCCAGCAGCATGTCGCTCGCTGCCTTGCACTTTTCGGCATCGCCGACGAACACCGGCACGATATGCGAGCCGTTGCTCATCACGGGCAGGCCGGCGGCGGACAGTGCGTGTTTTGTCAGCGCCGCGGCGCGCTGATGCGCAGTGCGCAGGTCCGAACGACGCTTCACGACGCGGATCGCGGCGGTAGCGGCGGCGGCCAGCGCCGGCGGAAGCGCCGTCGTGAAGATGAACGACGGCGCGTAGCTGCGCACCGCGTCGATCAGGACGGCATCGCCGGCGATATAACCGCCGAGCGTGCCAAAACCTTTCGCGAGCGTGCCCTCGATCACGTCGATGCCGTTCATCGCGCCGTCGCGCTCGCAGATGCCGGCGCCGCGTGCACCATAGAGGCCAACGGCATGCACTTCGTCGACATAGGTCATGGCGTTGTAGCGCCGCGCAAGTTCGACGATTTCGTTCACCGGCGCGATATCGCCGTCCATCGAATAGAGGCTCTCGAACACGATCAGCTTCGCACGCTCATGCGGTTCGGCGGCGAGCAATTCTTCGAGATGCGCGACGTCGTTGTGACGGAACAGCTTGCGCTCGGCCTTCGAGCGCCGCACGCCCTCGATCATCGAATTATGGTTCAGGGCATCCGACAGGATCAGGCAGTCCGGCAGAAGGTCGGCGATCGTCGAAATGCCCGCGAGATTGGAAATCCAGCCCGACGTGAAGACGAGCGCCGCCTCCTTGCCATGCAGATCGGCAAGTTCCGCCTCCAGTTCGACCAGCGGATGGTTGGTACCGGATATGTTGCGGGTGCCGCCGGCGCCAACGCCGACGCGGGTCGCCGTCTCGCACAAAGCGTCGATCACCTCGGGGTGCAGGCCCATCGCGAGATAATCGTTCGAGCACCAGATGGTGACGTCGCGCGGGCCGGTCTCGTCATGGAAGGTGGCGCGCGGAAAATCCCCGGCGCTGCGCTCGAGATCGGCAAAAACGCGATAGCGGCGCTCGTCGTGCAGACGCGCGATCGCCGTTTCGAAATGATGCCGGTAGGACATGCGCCGGAACTCTCCCTCGGCCGCCTTCAGGCGGTCTCTGGAGAGTTTTTAGACCGGTTCCAGTCAGGACAGAAGCGGAATTCGGCGCGACCGACCGACACAGTTGCGTGTCCGGCTCAGAAATCGAGGCGATCGACCTTGAAGCGACGCGTGCCCGGTGACCGCGATGCCGCTGGCGTCAGACGGTAGATTACGGGATGGGAGATGTAGCCCGGTTCGCCAAAGGCGGGGCCGCGCTGGATCACGGTGACGGTGCGCGGCGCGGGGTCGACGTAAGGTGCGTTGCCATAGCCCAACGACGTGGCGGGATATGCGTCGTAAAACCCACCGCCAAACGGCCCGAAAGGCGCAGAAGGGTAGTAGCTGCGCCCCGCATCGAGCCTGCCTCGCCCGAAGCGACCACCGCCTACACCTGCAAGGGCACCCGGCCCACGAGCCTGCACGCCCGCCTGGCCGCGACCGGAGCCGGAAACGCCCAAACCGGGCGCGCCGACGCCGAGACCCGGCGCGCCGCTGGACGCACCCCCGCGCGCGAAAACCGCAGGGACGGTTGCGGCGATGAAGCCTGCAGCCAGCAGCAGCTTGATCGAGGATAGTGACGAGAAAGACAGCATGCTGCGAACTCCTTGTTCCGCCATCGGCTTCGTGCGAATCCGCTCGCGCTGGACGCATTCCGAGACGCGACGTATTTTTCCGGAACGATCCTGTTTCGATCCGGCGCGCTTCCAGCGCCGATCTCCGTTTGGCTGAAGGCAATGCAGACCCTGTTCCGGCTCCTCATCTCCAAAATCGTCCGAAAGGGTGCGCTCACGGTCAGCTTCGCCGACGGCAGCCGCGAAACATTCGGCGACGGTACCGGCGAGCCGCTGCACGTCCGGTTCGAGGACGCGCGCGGGCCGTTCGATCTGATGCGCAATCCTGAACTGGCGCTCGGCGAGCTCTGGACCGATGGCCGCCTGACGGTGCCGCAGGGTTCGATCTTCGACCTGATGGCCCTCGTTGCGAAGAACGCCGTTCGCGGCGCGCCGCCCGGCTGGCTCAAGGCCATCCGCCATGTGCGCGATGCCACGCAATGGGCACACCCGCGCAACCTGCCCGGCCGCTCGCGCAACAATGTCGCGCATCACTACGATCTCGACGACCGGCTGTATCAGCTCTTCCTCGATCCCGACCGGCAATATTCCTGCGCCTATTTCGAGACGCCCACCGCGACGCTCGAGGACGCACAGCTTGCCAAGAAGCGGCACATCGCCGCGAAAATGTTGCTCGAGCCGGGCCAGACCGTGCTCGACATCGGTTGCGGTTGGGGCGGCATGGCCCTCTATCTCGCAGACAACTGCGGGAGCGACGTCACCGGAATAACGCTTTCGACAGAGCAACTTGCCAACGCGACGCAACGCGCGTCCGAGGCCGGCGTCGCCGACCGGGTTCGCTTCCGCCTCGAAGACTATCGCGTCACGCAAGGGCCGTTCGACCGCATCGTCTCGGTCGGCATGTTCGAGCATGTCGGCGCAGCCTTCTACGACCAGTATTTCGCAAGCGTTGCGAAGCTGCTGAAGCCGGACGGCGTCGGGCTGATCCACACGATCGGACGGCCCGACGGGCCGGGCACGCTCAACCCCTGGGTGACGAAATACATCTTCCCGGGCGCGCATCTTCCGTCGCTGTCGCAGATCGTGCCGAGCATCGAACGGTCCGGGTTGTTCATCACGGACGTCGAAACGCTGCACATGCACTATGCGGAAACGCTCGCCATCTGGCGACGAAACTTCATGGCGCGGCGCGACGAAGCGAAAGCGCTCTATGACGAACGCTTCTGCCGCATGTGGGAATTCTATCTCGCCGGCTGCGAATGCGGTTTCCGCTTCGAGGGCGAGTGCGTCTATCAGATACAGGTCGCGCGCAGCCACACGACCGTGCCGATGACGCGCGACTACATCGTCGACGCGGAACGACGGCTGCGCGGGCTGGAGAGCCGCGAACGCTCGGTGCTGATGGCATAGCTCCGTCCCGCTTCACGCACTTTCCTTCGACATCGCGCGGGCCTATGCCGGAAACATGACCTCGTCGACGATCGCCATCGACGCGCCCGGCGCACGCGGCTTCACACGCCGCGAGACCGGCGCGCTAGGCGCCGTCGTCTGCGCGCATTTTGTCAGCCACATCTATTATCTCGTACTGCCGCCGCTCTTTCCGCTTCTGCGGGAGAAATTCGGGCTCGGCTTCGTCGAGCTCGGCCTCGCGTTGACCGTATTCAATGGCGTCACGGTGCTGCTGCAGATGCCAATCGGCTTCCTTGTCGACCGGGTCGGCGCACGTGTCGTTCTCGCGGCCGGGCTGTTTCTCGGCGGCGCGTCCTTCATCGCCATTGGATTAAACCCGACCTACACGACGATCCTGATCGCGATGGCGATCGGCGGCATCGGCAATTGCGCTTACCATCCCGCCGACTATTCCATGATGGCAGCCAACGTCGCGACGCCGCGCATCGGCCGCGCTTTTTCCATGCATCTGTTTGCGGGTTATCTCGGTACCGCGGTTGCACCTTCACTTATGTTGTTGTTCGCGACGCTGTTCGGCCTTTCCGGCGCGTTCATCGCCGCCGGCCTGCTCGCACCCGTCGCGGCGATCGCGCTGCTTTTCGCGCCTGCCGATGTGAAGAGCGCGCCGCAGCATGCCGCCACCGCAACCGATGCCGGCCCGGTTCGTATTTTCACGCCGCTGATCTTAGCGCTGACCGGCTTCTTTGCGCTGTTCAGCTTGTCGATGACGGGGATCAACAATTTCTCGGTGTCGGCGCTGACGGCCGGAAAGGACATGTCGCTCGCTTTCGCGACGACGACGCTGACCGCGGCTTTGTCGCTATCGGCGATGGGTGTGCTCGTCGGCGGGTTGCTTGCCGATCGCACACGACATCACGGCGCCGTCGCGACGGCGGGTTTTGTGGTCACAGCAATGCTGATGTCATCCATCGCATTTCTGCCGATGAGCGGCTGGACTGTGCTTGCTGTGTTGTCGGTCGCGGGATTTCTGTCCGGAATGATTCAGCCGTCCCGCGACATGATCGTTCGCGCGGCATGTCCGCCGGGCGCGGCAGGGCGCGTGTTTGGTGTCGTTACGACGGGATTCAACGTCGGCGCCGCAAGCGGGCCGCTGATTTTCGGCGCAGCGCTCGATCACGGGCATCCGCTGTCGATCTTCGGCATCACCGCTGCAGTAATGATTGTCACGGCCGGCGCATCGGTGCTTGCCGGCCGTGCAACAGGAAGTGGGCTGCGCTAGCGCATATCCCGCAAAGGTTGTCCGACTTTTGCGATCGGGACAAGCGCCAGAACTAGATTAGCAACCCGCGTCCAAGCCAGCGTTACGCCGCCTGTTTGTTGACGGTGCGGTTGGCAATCGATGTCAGTTTTTCGTCGGCCTTCTTCTCTTCGTTCAGTGTCTGCTCGAAGAGCTTGTTGAGATCGCCATAGCCGAGCCGCTCGCCCCACGCGATCAGCGTGCCGTAGCGGCTGATCTCGTAATGCTCGACGGCTTGCGCCGAAGCCAGAAGCGCCGCGTCGAGCACCGCCGCGTCCGCGATCTCGCCGGCGACCTCGTTCGCTTCCTTGATGATGCCGTCGATCGCCGGGCAGGTTGCGCCCTTCGGCGTCTTGCCGAGCAATTTGAACGCCTGCTCGAGCCGCTGCACCTGCCCCTTTGTCTCGGTCAGATGATTCTGGAAAGCCGTCTTGAGATCGGCGTTCTTCGCTTTCGAAATCATGTCCGGCAGCGCCTTCAGGATCTGCTGCTCGGCGTAATAAATGTCTTCGAGCTGGTGATGATAGAGATCGTTGAAGTTTTCGATGTCCTTCGTGAAAATGCCCACGGTCAAGCTCCGTTGTTGTGCGTGATTGGCGTGCTTGAACGTCAGGACGCGCGCGAAGTTCGCGAACTGCGACCATGAAAATCACATCGGGAATTCAGGGAATGATCGCCAGAAAGAGGTAGCTGGCGAGAATCACGAGATGCACGGTGCCCTGCAACACGGTCGTGCGTCCTGTGCCAAGGGTCAGTGCCGATACGAGCAGGGTCAAGGCGAGAAACGCTTGCTGCATCGCACCGAGGCCGAGCGTCAGCGGGAGCGCGATCACGACGGACACGAGTGCAACCGCGGGGATCGTCAGGCCGATGGTCGCGAGCGCCGAGCCGAGCGCGAGGTTGAGCGAGGTCTGCAGGCGGTTCGCGCGGGCGGCATTGAGTGCCGCAAAACTTTCGGGCAGCAGCACAAGCGCGGCGATGACGATACCGACGAAGGCGCGCGGCGCACCGAAACGGTCGACGGCCTGCTCGATCACCGGCGTCAGCGCCTTCGCGAGACCGACGACGGCGACGAGAGCAACAACGAGTAGCCCGCTCGCCAGTGCGAGACCGGGCCCGGTGGCGGCAACATGGGGCTGCGAATCGACCGCGCCCTCGACCAATGGCGAGAGGAAATCGTCGCGATGGCGCACCGTCTGGACGAAGACGAAGGCGCAATAAAGCACGAGCGACACGAGCCCCGCGAAAAGCAGTTGCGATGTCGTGAAGACCGGCCCCGGCGTCGTGACCGTGTAGTTCGGCATGACGAGCGTCAGCACCGTCATCGCGGCAAGCACGGCTAGCGCGCCGCGCGCGCCTTGCACGACGAAATCCTGCTCGTGATGGCGCACGCCACCGAGCAGCAGACACAGGCCGACGATGCCGTTGCAGACCAGCATGAACACCGCAAAGACGGTGTCGCGCGGCAGCGCCGCCTTGTCCGGTCCGCCTCCGAGCATGATCGAGACGATCAGCGCCACCTCAATCGTGGTGACGGCCAGCGCGAGCACCAATGTGCCGAAGGGCTCGCCGATCGCATGCGCGATCTCCTCGGCGTGATGGACGGCCGCGAAGACGGCGGCGATGAGCGCGACGCCCGCCAATGCCGCAACAAAGCCGGACGCCGTCGGCCAGGCGACGCCGAGAACGGCGGCGGCCGCGAGCGGCGCGACGATCGGCCAGCGGGCGAGAAGGGAATTGAAAGCTTTCACCAACCGGCTCTAACCGAACGAGCCGGCAGAAACGTGACGATATCTATTCCGCCGCGATCTGCATCGAGGGCGCGGCGTCCTTCACATGCGCATCCACATGCGCCTCGAACTTCTCGAAATTCTTGCGGAACATCGCGACGAGATTCTTCGCGGTGTCTGCGAATTCCGCCTTCGACGCCCAGGTCTTTACAGGGTTGAGGATGTGCGGCTCGACGCCCGGCACCGACGTCGGTACCGCCAGCCCGAAATACGGGTCAGGTCGGAAGCGCACGTTGTTCAACGAGCCATCGAGCGCCGCCGTCAGCAGCCGGCGCGTGACGCGGATCGGCATGCGGCGACCGACCCCCTGACGGCCGCCGGTCCATCCGGTGTTTACAAGCCAGCAGTCGACGTGATGGCGCGCAATCAGATCACGCAGAAGATTGCCGTAGACGGAGGGATGCAGCGGCAGGAATGGGTGGCCAAAGCAGGCGGAGAATGTCGCCTCGGGCTCCGTGACGCCCTTCTCGGTGCCCGCGACCTTGGCGGTGTAGCCGGACAGGAAGTGATACATCGCCTGCGCGCCGTCGAGCTTGGCGATCGGGGGTAATACGCCAAAGGCATCGCAAGTCAGCATCACGATGTTCTTCGGGTGGCCCGCGCTGCCGGTCTTCGACGCGTTCGAAATGAAGTCGAGCGGGTACGCGATACGCGTATTCTCAGTCTTCGAATCATCGTCGAAGTCTGGCGCATGGCTGACGGGATCGAGAACGACGTTCTCCATCACCGTGCCGAAACGCTCGGTGGTGGCGAAAATCTCGGGCTCGGCCTCGCGCGAAAGCTTGATCGCCTTGGCGTAGCAGCCGCCTTCGAAATTGAAGATGCCGTCCTTGCTCCAGCCGTGCTCGTCGTCGCCGATCAGCGTGCGGTCGGGGTCCTGCGAGAGCGTCGTCTTGCCGGTACCGGAGAGGCCGAAGAAGATCGCCGAATCATCGTTCTTGCCGACATTGGCCGAGCAATGCATCGGCATGACGTTGGCGTTCGGCAAAGTGAAATTAAGATAGGTAAAGACCGACTTCTTCATTTCGCCAGCGTAATTCGTGCCGCCGATCAGCACGATCTTGCGCGTGAAATCGATCGCGATGACCGTCTCGGAACGACAGCCGTGACGCTTCGGATCGGCCGTGAATGTCGGCAAGTCGACGATCGTCATATCGGCGACGTAGCTCGCCAGCTCTGAGGCCTCTGGCCGGATCAGCAGATTGCGGATGAAGAGCGAGTGCCAGGCATATTCGCCGATGACGCGGGCACGCACGCGATGCGTGGGATCGGCGCCGCCAATGAGGTCCTGAACGAAGAGGTCCTTGCCTTCGGCATGTTTGAGGAAGTCGGCGAGCAGCACTTCGAAATGCGCCGGCGATAGTTTCGCGTTGTTGTCCCACCACACCACGTCTTTCGTGGTGGCGTCCTCGACGACGAACTTGTCCTTCGGCGAACGTCCAGTGTGAACACCGGTTTCGGCGACAATCGCGCCGCCCGGTGCAAGTTCCGCCTCGCCGCGACGCAGCGATTCCTCGTACAGCCGCGCGGCTTCGAAATTGTAATGGACCGTTTTCAGGTTGCGGAACCCGAACGATTCGATCCCGAAAGCCGGATTGCAATGCCCGACCTGCTGCATGACGTCCTCCCGTCGTCGCCGAAGGCAACGAACCAACATTTCTTTCTTCGCACCGAAGCCTACGCACGGCACGCGCTATCTGCCGCGAGCATTAAAGAGGGGTTTTCAGAGAGGCAAGGCCATGCGGTTCAAGGCTGCGGTGACACCGGCGTTTGCCGCGCCACCTTTGCCATCGCGACAAGGCATTGCCGCAATGCGCCAGCGTCCTCGATGCGCCGCGGGAAGAGGACGCGAGCGGTGCGTGTGCCGGCAAGAAGGTCCATGCCTTCAGGATCGAAGCCGGTCGCGCGCCACCGGCCGCGAGCCTGGCTGGCAAAATGCTGCGCATAGAGCGACAGGGCGTCGGCATGGTCCTCGTTCATATGCGCGACGGCGCCCTCTTCCGACGCCAACAGCGCATCGGCGCCGGCAAGCGACAGCAGAAGATCGTCGGCACTCACCTGCGCCGCCCTTGCAAAACCGCCGTTGAGATGCGTCCCCACGGGATTCAGACGCCAGAAGCCGAAATCGCCGAATCCGGCGTAGAGCGACGATTTTGGATGCCGCCGCAGGAAGCGTGAGCGGAGACCTTCGTCGTCATCGGGCACCGCGTCGGCCATGACCGTCAGCCGAGGATGCGCCAACGGGTCGCCCTTTCCCGTTTCGGCCAGCAAGAGCGCGCAACGGGGCCGCTGTTCGAGATGCCCGGTGTGCGCGGCAAGTTGCGACAGCAGCAGCACCGGACTGCCGTTGGCAGCCGTCGCAACGTTGACGAGCGAGGCGAACGGATGTCCGGCGGCGTCAGTCGTGGCGAGTGTGCCGGCGCGGACGGAACGCAGCAGGCGGCGCGCCTCGGCCGTCGCGTCGAATGAAGGTAATGTCGTCCTGTCCCCGGTCTCGGCGGTGTCAAGATTGTTTTGCGTCATAAAGTCCGTATAACGCCTCCTATGGTCGGATTGTCACACTTCGACCCGAAAGCGCGTCAGGAAAAGGCGTTGGGCCTCAAAGCGAGGCAAAGTTTCAGCCGCTTGTCGGCGACACGTCTCCGGCCGCGATGTCTGCGGACCATCCCGAGAGACGAGGGTCTGGCGAAAGACGCCAGCTCCACAGATCGGTAGGAACCCACCCTCAATGCCCACAATCGCCCTCGTCGACGACGATCGTAACATTCTTACTTCTGTTTCCATCGCGCTCGAAGGCGAAGGCTACCGGGTGCAGACCTACACGGATGGTGCAGCGGCGCTCGACGGGCTGAAGAGCTTCCCGCCCGATCTCGCGATCTTCGATATCAAGATGCCGCGCATGGACGGGATGGAATTGCTGCGGCGTCTGCGCCAGCGTTCCGACATGCCGGTGATTTTCCTCACCTCGAAAGACGAGGAGATCGACGAATTGTTCGGGCTCAAGATGGGCGCCGACGATTTCATCCGGAAGCCGTTCTCGCAGCGCCTTCTCGTCGAGCGTGTGAAGGCGATCCTGCGCCGCTCCAATCCGAAAGAGGCTGCGGCGCAGAAGGAATCCGAGGCGAAGCTGCTCGAGCGCGGCAACCTTCGCATGGACCCCGAGCGTCACACCTGCACGTGGAACGGCGACCAGGTGACGCTCACCGTCACCGAATTCCTTATCCTGCAGGCGCTGGCGACACGGCCCGGTGTCGTAAAGAGCCGCAACGCCCTCATGGACGCCGCCTATGACGATCAAGTCTATGTCGACGATCGCACGATCGACAGCCACATCAAGCGGCTGCGCAAGAAGTTCAAAGCGGTCGACGACGATTTCGAAATGATCGAAACGCTGTACGGCGTCGGCTACCGGTTCAAGGAAGACTAGCCGCCGCGGCGAGGGACATGCGACGGAATTGACATGAGCGTCGATTTTCCGATCGAGGTCAGCACAAGCCAGCCGCGCGCGCGAAAGATGCGTCGGCGGCTGGTGCGCATGCGTCAGCTGCGGCGCGTGTTCACCATGCGTCTCGCCTCGTCGCTGACGCGGCGCATCATCGTCATCAATCTGGGCGGCCTCGTCGCCCTGATGCTCGGCTTTCTCTATCTCAATCAGTTTCGCGAAGGCCTGATCGACGCGCGTGTGCAGAGCCTACAGACGCAGGGCGAGATCATCGCCGCTGCCGTCGCAGCCTCCGCGACAGTCGACACAGACGCGATCACCGTCGATCCGGAAAAGCTACTGCAGCTTGCGCCCGGCCAGAGCGTCGGCTCCGACGAAAGCCTGTCGGCGCTCGAATTTTCGATTAATCCCGAGCGCGTCGGGCCACTGCTGCACCGGCTCGTCTCACCGACGAAGACGCGTGCGCGCATCTACGACCGGGACGGCTATCTCCTGCTCGATTCAAAATCGCTGACGAGCCGCTCGACGATCTTGCGTTACGATCTCACGCCGACGCAGCCCGACGATCCGCCGGCCTTTTACGAGCGCTGGTGGAGCAGCCTGAAGAACCGGATCAGCCAGCCCGACCTGCCGCTCTACGAGGACATCGGCGGCGGCAACGGCAAGTCGTACCCTGAGGTCGCGCGATCGCTGACCGGCTCCGAGGAATCGGTCGTGCGTATCAACGCGCGTGGTGAGACGGTGGTGTCGGTTGCCGTGCCGATCCAGCGCTTCCGCACTGTGCGCGGTGCGCTGCTGCTGTCGACGCAAGGCGGCGACATCGACGAAATCATCGCCAAGGAACGCTGGGCAATCGTTCGCATCTTCCTTGTCTCGGCCGGCGTGATGCTGCTGCTGTCGCTGTTCTTCGCCGGCACAATCGCCGAACCGATCCGACGCCTCGCGGAAGCCGCCGAGCGCGTGCGCTGGCGCATCAAGTCGCGACAGGAAATCCCGGACTTCTCCGATCGCACCGACGAGATCGGACATCTGTCCGGCGCTTTGCGCGACATGACGGGTGCGCTCTATGGGCGCATCGAAGCGATCGAAAGTTTTGCTGCCGACGTCGCGCACGAACTGAAGAATCCGCTGACATCATTGCGCAGCGCAGTGGAGACGTTGCCGATCGCCAAGACCGACGATGCACGCAAGCGTCTGCTTGCCATCGTGCATCACGACGTGCGCCGGCTCGACCGTCTCATCAGCGACATATCCGACGCATCACGCCTCGATGCAGAACTCGCGCGCGGCGATCTGCAGTCAGCCGATCTGTCTGCGGTGCTCGGCGCAGTCGTCGGCCTCGCGCAAGACGTTGATCGCGGCGACGATGTCGAGGTTCTGCTCGAAACCGCGGCCCCGCCAGCTGGCCGAAAACCCTGGCGCATTCTCGCGCACGATCTGCGACTGGGTCAGGTGTTCAACAACATCATCGACAATGCGCGTTCCTTCTCGCCGGAGGACACGACGGTGCGTGTCATGCTGCGGCCTGCGCGTGGCCAGAACCGCAATGGCATCCCGTGCGAAGGCTACGAGGTAAATGTCGACGACGAGGGGCCCGGCATTCCTGATCACGCATTGGAGCGCATCTTCGAGCGTTTCTACACCGACCGCCCGACTCAGAATTTCGGTCAGAACTCCGGTCTCGGCCTGTCGATCTCGCGCCAGATCATCGAAGCGCATGGCGGTCGCGTCCGCGCGGCCAACCGCATGTCGGGCGCGATGATTGTTGGTGCGCGCTTCACAGTCTGGCTTCCCGCCGAACAATGAGCGCACTCGCAAGTCTTCCAAGGCCTCTCGCGATCCACGCAAGCGCGGTCTTGATCGGCGAGCACGCCGTCATCCTGCGCGGCGCATCCGGGTCGGGGAAAAGCGCACTTGCGCTTGCGCTGATTGCGTCAGCGGGCGCCCGCGGCCTGTTCGCGCGGCTGGTCGCGGATGATCGGGTCTTCGTGTCGCTTGCCGGCGGCCGGCTGATCGTGGCCCCGCATCCCGCCATCGCGGGGCGAATCGAGGAGCGTTTTGTCGGCATCGCGACCGTGCCGCACGAGGATGAAGCCGTTGCAGGCCTCGTCGTTGATCTGGAACCGCCCGGCGTTTCCCAAATGTTGCGACTGCCTGACGACGGACAGACGGTCACCTTTATCGCCGGCACGCGCCTGCCCCGTCTCATACTACCGGCAGGCGTTGCTGGCGCAGCAGACACGATCCTCGCCCGTCTTTCCCTTTCATGAACGGATTGCGCGCAATTCACTTGCCAATGCGGAACGTCGGCACAATATGGCGCGCCTTTGCCGGGGGGCGCAGGTTGTTGGGTCTCGAACGCGGACAGAAAGCGCGTCGCGCCCGGAGCGGAGCTGTCGCGTCCATGATCGGTTGCGTTCGATGATCGGCATGGTGCTCGTCACGCACGGCCATCTCGCGACGGAGTTCCGAGCGGCGCTCGAACATGTCGTCGGCGTGCAAAGGCAGCTTGCGACGATTTCCATCGGCCCTGAAGACGACATGGAAAGCCGCCGGCGCGACATCATGACGGCAGTGGCGGGCGTCGAGACCGGTCAGGGCGTGGTTTTGCTGACCGACATGTTCGGCGGCACACCGTCGAACCTTTCGATCTCCGTGATGAACGGCAAGTCTGTCGAAGTCGTCGCCGGCATCAATCTGCCGATGCTGATAAAGCTCGCATCGGTCCGCGAGACTTGCACGCTCGATCAGGCGGTGGTGCAGGCGCAGGACGCCGGCCGCAAATATATTCAGATCGCCAGCCGCGTGCTCAGCGGCAAATAGGGGAACAGTTTGGACAGCGAATCGGATTGTTCCGACGCACAGACGCCGCTGCCCGAAGGCGCAGTTTCGCGCACGATGCAGATCGTCAACAAGAAGGGCCTGCACGCGCGCGCAACGGCGAAATTCGTGCATTGCGTCGAGCGCTTCACCTCCGAGATCACCGTTAGCCGCTGCGGCGAGACGGTGAACGGCACATCGATCATGGGCATTCTGACGCTCGGCGCGGGCATCGGCACGTCGATCGCTGTCATCGCGAAGGGCGACGACGCGGGTGAGGCGCTGGACGCCATTGCGGCGCTGGTCGCAAACCGCTTCGGCGAGGACGAATAGGGCTTTTGCCGTCCAATATCCCGATTCCGGCGAGTCTTTCCGAACTCGACGCACAGGCACAACGCTTCGACACACCCTGCGGTCGCGGCACGATGCGCTGGCGTGTTTGGGGTGACGGCGAACCGCTGCTTCTGCTGCATGGCGGCTCCGGCTCGTGGATGCACTGGGCGCGCAACATTCCGGTGCTGGCGCAACGCTTTCGTGTGATTGCGCCGGACACGCCGGGGCTCGGGCAATCGTCGCGACCGGATAAGCCGGAGGCGCTGTCGTCCTACGCGGACGCACTCGTGCGTGGTTTGCTGGATGTCGTCGGCGACGCGCGCGAAATCGACATCGGCGCGTTTTCCTTCGGCAGCATCGTCGTCGGTGCGATGCTCGCGCACCCCGGCATCGCGATCCGGAAACTCGTGCTGGTCGGGCCGGCGGCGCTCGGCGTGTCGAAACTCGACGGCGAACTTGTCGCGGTGCGCCATCTGCACGGCGAAGAGCGACGGCGTGCGAATGCGAAGAATCTCGCGATTCTGATGTTCGCCGACGCAGCGAACATCGACGACACCGCGATCGACATTCAAGTCTGGAATACGCGCCATACGCGCACGAACAGTCCGGCATTCGCGCGCACGACGACACTGCGCGATGCGCTGATCGCATGGGATCGGCCGCTCGCCACGATCACCGGCGAGCGCGATGCGACATCGAAGCCGGCGCTTACGACGCCGGTTCTACGCGCCATTCGGCCCGATGCCGACATCCGCGTTCTGTCCGGCATCGGCCATTGGTGCATGTACGAAGGTGCGGATGAATTTAACGCGACGCTGTTGAATGCGCTGAAGACGCTCTGAGTTCGAAGCTCACTACTTCAACCCGAAATACGCCTTTCGCAGATCGGCGTCATCGTTCATCGCCGCGACGGTACCAGAGAAACGAATATGGCCACCTTCGAGCACCAGCACGCGGTCGGCAATATCGAGAAAGCCGATATTCTGCTCGGCAACGAGCAACGATAGGCCACGTCCTCGCAGTGACGACAATGCGCGCAGCACCTCGCCGACGAAAAGCGGCGACAGGCCCGCCGACGGCTCGTCCATCACGAGCAGTTTTGGCGCGCTCGCGAGCGCCTTCGCGATACCGAGCATTTTCCGCTGCCCACCCGATAGCGACGACGCCGCCTGCCAGCGTTTCTCGAAGAGCACGGGAAATAGCGCATAAAGCTCGTCCGCCCGGCGTTTCACTTCGGCGCGGCCAGCGGATCGCGCTCCGACGCGAATGTTTTCCGCAATTGTAAGATCGGGGAACACGCCGAGCTCCGACATATAGGCCATGCCGTTTCGCATGCGTTTGTCGGTGCGAGTGCGGGTGATGTCGGCGCCGTCGAACTGCACGCTGCCGGCCTTTGCCGCGAGCAAACCGACAAGCACTTTAAGCGCCGTCGTCTTGCCGGCGCCATTCGCGCCGAGCAGCAGCACAGTCTCTCGTGCGAAGACGTTGAGATCGACACCCCACAGCACCTGCATCGGCCCATAGGCCGCGGTAAGGCCGCGTGCGGCGAGCAACGGGGTTGTGCCGTCAGGCGGCGGGGCGGACATGCGGCTTGCCGAGAAAGACTTCGATCACGCGCGGATTCTGCATGGCCTGCGCGAGGGGCCCGCCAAAAATCTCCTTCCCGGCATTCATCACGACGACGCGGTCGGTCACCTGTTCGATGAAGCCCATGAGATGCTCGACAACGACGATCGCCATGCCTGAACGCGCGAGCACGCGGAGCCGTGCGGCGACCGCATCGAGCTCCGCAGGATTGAGACCGGCAGCAAGTTCGTCGACAAGCAGAAGTCGCGGCCCCGTTGCCAGAGCGCGCGCGAGATCGAGCATCTTCTGCTGCGCGCTGTTGAGTTCGCGCGCGGGGCGGTTTTTGACGGCGGCAAGGTCCAGATCACCGAGCAGTTGATCCACCGAAGGGCTACGGTCGTGATCGGACCCATAAGTCTTCGCAACCTGCACATTCTCGCGCACGGTAAGTTGCGCGAACGGTTTCGGGATCTGGAACGTACGATTGATGCCGAGATGCACGAGCTTGTGCGACGGCAGGCCCGCGAGTGGCTTGTTGGCAAGGAACACTGCGCCACCATTCGGCTTGTAGAGCCCGCTCACGACATTGATGCAGGTCGTCTTGCCCGATCCGTTCGGCCCGACGAGACCGAGTATCTCGCCAGCCGCGACGGACAGCGTAAGACCATCCAGCGCGCGAAACGCACCAAACGTCTTTACCAGTTTATCGGTGCGCAGGATCGGCTCAGACGCCATGCGCGCGCCTGCGGGTGAAGAGCGACACGAGGCCCGTCGGAAGGAACAACACCACCAGCATGATGAGGATGCCGTAGATGAGCTGAAAATATTGCGGCGTCGAAACGCCGATGAAATTGTACATGCCGTAGAGGATCAGCACGCCGAGGATCGGGCCGATTAACGTTGAAACGCCGCCGAACAGCGCAAAGACGATGGCGAAGATCGAGAACTCCGCGCCGAAGACCGTCTCGGGATAAAAGACCGACACGTACCAGGCATAGACGCCACCTGCGAGACCCGCGATCAGCGCGCAGATCATCCACGCGATGGTGCGCGCCCGCACGACATCAATGCCGGCCATCGCGGCGCTGACGGCATCTTCGCGCAAAGCCTGCAGCGACAGGCCGAACTGCGAATTTCGCAGCCATACGACGACAAGCATCGTCGCGGCCATGATGCCGACCGCGCTCAAGTAAGCGAGCTTCGGATCGAAGACACCACGCAGCGCGACGCCGTACGGACCTTTCGTGATCGGTTCCAGCGCAGGATTGGCGACGAAGTGCAGGACAGCGAGCGATGCCGCGAGACTCGCGATGGAGAAATACGCACCTGACAAACGCAGTAGTGGGATCAACAGCACGCCAAGCAGCAGTGCCGCGATGCCGGCGCAGATCAATGCGAGGCCGGCGGGCGATGCAAGATGCATCACGGCGAGCGAGAAACCGTAAGCACCCGCGCCGAAGAAACCGACATAGCCAAACGGCAGATAGCCCGTGAAGCCGTAAAGCACGTTCACGCCCTGCGCGAGCGTAAGAAAAATGACGAAGTTGAACAGCATCAACTGGTTCGGAAACACGTTCGGCAGCAGCGCGAACGCCACCGCCAAAGGTACGACGATAAAAAACGTCTGCAGCAGCCACCTAGGCAAAGGACACCTTAAGCAAGCCGCACCTGCCGTCCGAGAAGACCGCTCGGTCGCACAAGCAGAATTGCAATGAGGAGCAGATAAGGCAGCAGGTTTGCCCAAGTGGAAAGATAGGTCTGCACCAGCATGTAGGAGATGCCGTAGATGAGCCCACCGAGCACGGTGCCAAGCGGATTGCCGAGCGAGCCTACGACGATGACGGCGAAAGATGTCACTGTCGCTTCGACGCCAATCGCTGGCGTGATCGATCCGAGCATGAAGGGCGCAAAGACGCCCCCGATCGCCGCGAGCACAAGCCCGATCGCGAAGGCGAAGGCCGAGACGCGATGCACATCGATTCCGGTGGCAAGCGCTTCGTCCCGACGCGACATGACGGCACGCGTGAGCGTACCGAGCCGCGTCTGGTAGAGGTAGAGATAGACAAATAGCACGCAGATGAGGCTCGCCGCGCCAGCCATCACCCATGCGACCGGAAAGCTCTGGCCGAAGATCGAGACGGGGCCGTCTTCGATCGTCTGGCCGGTGAGTGTTTTCACGATGACGCCAAGCGCCGTGCCGAGTTCGCTGCCGGGGATTGAGCGCTCGCTGGTGCCCCAGAGGATTGTCGCGACGGCTTCGATCACCTGGCTCAGGCCGAAGAACAGGATGATCGACAGCATTTCCGGATCGCGCGCTTTCAGCAGGCGCGGGACAAGCAGGTAGTAGAGCGGCAGGCCGATGATGGTAAAAACGACGGCGCAGATCGGGATCACCCAGACCGGATTGATGCCCGTCAGCGTGTAGCTCCAGAAGGCGAGATAGGCGCCGAGCATGAGGAAGTCGCCATGCGCGAGATTGACGATGCGCATGACGCCGAAGACTAGGTTAAGTCCGAGCCCGACGAGGCTGAAGTATAGCCCGTAGAGCAGCCCGGCGAAGATCGCGTAGGCGAGCATGCTGTCAGTCATAGGCGCTGGTCTTGAACGGTGGTTCCAGAACAACGACCTCATCCTGAGGTGCTCGGCGCAGCCGAGCCTCGAAGGACGGCGCAACCGTCATGGCTGATCCTTCGAGGCATTCGCGTGCCGCGAAAGCACCTCAGGATGAGGTTTACGCAAGTGCAACTTCGTCACGGCCGGGGATAAATTGCCTGACCGTTCGCCTGCTCTGCCGGATACAGCGCCTTCAGCGAAAGGTGGCCGGCGCTATCGGGCTGAAATTGCCCGAGCGGCGTAAGCTCGCCGATCTGCGCGCCCATCGAGTCGAGCTCGAACGCGCCGTCGATCGTCTTCAGCTTGCCGGACTGCGCGAAGATCGCGCGCCGCAGCTCGAGTTGTTCGAGACTGTTCACTTCCGACATAGCTTTTTCCAGCACAAGCCCCGTCGTGTAGCCCGCGATGGAATTGAAGCCGAACTCGACCTTGGCATCGGGGTATTTCTTCTTCCACGCATCGCGAAACTGCGTCAGCGTCATACCGTGCTCGACCTTATATTCGTAGTCGATGGCGGTGACATAGGTCATCACATATTGCAGGCCTTTCGCACCGACATTCTTCTCGAGCAGCTCCTGTTCAAGGCCGGGATAGATGCAGAACAGCCCTTTGAACTTGATGCCCGAATCCTGAACGTTGCGCAGGAAAGCAATGTCGTTCGGAGCGTAGCCGAGATGCACGACGAAATCCGGGTTCGATGCGCGGATATTGTTGAGGATGACGGTGTAATTCGACGTCTCCGTCGGGACGCCCTGATCGAAAACGATCTCGATCGGCGCGCCGCTCTCCTTGATGAACTTGCGGACCGAGTTGGCCTGAGTGCCGGTGAACTCGTTCGTCGAATAAAGGATCGCGACGCGCTTGATGCCGGCGGCGGGACCTTTCTGCGAAATCCAGTCGGCGAGCGGTTTCGGCCAGATCGTCGAGGCGGGGTCCGCCATCAGCGCGATGTAAGGATTGTCCGGCGTGAAGAACGTCGCGCCCGTCCCGGTCTGGTTGATCAACATCATCTTGCGGTCGCGCGCGATCGGCACCGCGACCGATGTCAGCACGGAGCCTGAATCGGCGATCAGCACATCGACCTTGTCCTGCGTGATGAGCTGGTCGTAGAGCGTCGCCGCGGTCGCCGTGTTGCTCTGGTCGTCGTAGGCCACGAGCTTAATCGGAATCTTCTTGTCGAAGGCTTTCACATAGACGCCGCCTTCGCTGTTCTTCTGGTCGATCCACAGTTTTAGGCCGTAGTGCACAGGCATGGAGATCGAGGCGTAGCGGCCGGCAGATGCGTAGAGCGTCCCGAACTTGATTTCCGCCGGCGCGTCGGCAGCGGAGGCGGCCAACGGTGCCAACGTCAGAGTGCCGAATGCGGCCACGGCCGCAGACAGAATGGACCGGCGACGCAGCATGCTTCCCTCCAAAATTTCTTCTCGTTGGCGCGGACGCTAGTCGCGCTGTTGCATCCGCGCAATGGAGGCCTTCCGAAGAGGCATGCTTAAGCGATCGTAAACCCTTTCGACCGACCTTCCCCCTCGTCCGCTCCGTTCGCCAAAACCCTTCCCGCTCAGGTCAGTACGATTTCGTTTGCATGGCGCATCTGTTCCATCACCCGCTTTGTCCGCACTCGCGTTTTGCCCGTCTCGCCTTGGCCGAGATCGGCCTGGAAACCGACCTGATAGAGGAGGCGATGGGCAGCCGCTGCCCTGATTTCCTGCTGCTCGATCCGGCCGGGCGCACGCCTGTTCTGGTCGCCGATGGGGGGCTCATCATCCCCGGCGCCGGCAACATCGCAGAATGGCTCGATGAAGCGCTGGGCCCGTCCGCCGGCGTGCCGCGTTTGCTGCCGGCCGACATCGCGGGCCGGGTCGAGACGCGCCGCCTGCTCGACTGGTTCAACCAGAAATTCTTCGGAGAAGTCTCGAATTGGTTGGTGCATGAGAAGGTGACGAAGCGCGCGCTCCCCTCGAGCGAGGGCGGCGGCGCGCCTGACATGACGCTCGTGCGCGCGGCGCGCTCGAACATCCGCTATCATCTGCAATATATCGGGCATCTCGCCGGACGGCGGAACTGGCTGACCGGCGACCGCATGACGTTTGCCGATCTGGCCGCCGCCGCGCACCTGTCGGCGGTCGACTATCTCGGCGACGTGCCGTGGGACGAGGACGAACTGGCGAAGGCATGGTACCAGCGGATCAAATCGCGGCCGTCGTTCCGCCCGCTGCTCGCCGACCGGCTGCCGGGGATGGCGCCGAGCCAGGTCTACGCCGACCTGGATTTCTGAAAGAGCGCCTGATCGTCGAGGCGAAGGCGCTCGGCTTCGATGTTGTCCGCGTCACGCGGCCGGATGCTGCGCCCGATCTGTCGGCCAAGTTGCATGAGTGGCTTGCGGCGGGCCGGCACGGCACCATGGACTGGATGGCGGACACCGCCGAGCGGCGCGCCGACCCCAAAGCGTTGTGGGCGGATGTGCGTTCCGTCGTCATGCTCGGCATGAACTACGGGCCGAACGAAGACCCGCGTGAAATTCTGGCGCGAAGGGATTGCGGCGCGATTTCGGTTTATGCGCAGGGCCGCGATTATCACGATGTCATCAAGGGGAAGCTTAAACTGCTTGCCAGCAAGCTCGTGTCGCTCGCCAAACGTCGTGGCATCGCGAAGGTCTTCGTCGATACCGCGCCCGTGATGGAGAAGCCGCTGGCGATGTCGGCCGGGCTCGGCTGGCAGGGCAAGCACACGAATCTCGTGTCGCGCGATTTCGGTTCGTGGCTGTTTCTCGGCGCGCTGTTCACGATGCTCGATCTCGAAACGGATAACCCGCAAGACGATCATTGCGGACAATGCCGCGCCTGCCTCGACGCCTGCCCGACCGATGCCTTTCCCGCGCCCTATCAGCTCGATGCGCGGCGCTGCATCTCGTATCTCACGATCGAGCATGGCGGCCCAATCCCGCACGAGTTTCGCGCGAAGATAGGGAACCGCATCTACGGCTGCGATGATTGCCTCGCGGCGTGTCCGTGGAACAAGTTCGCGCAGGTTTCGCGCGAGATGAAGCTTGTCGCGCGTGACGACTTTCGTGCGCCGGCGCTGGTTGAACTCGCCGCGCTCGACGATGCGGCCTTCCGCGCAAAGTTCACGGCGTCGCCGGTGAAGCGGATCGGTCGGGATCGCTTCGTGCGCAATGTGACGGTCGCAATCGGCAATTCCGGCGACGTTGGCATGCTGCCCGTCGTGCGCGAGCGACTCGACGATGCCTCGCCGCTCGTGCGCGGTGCAGCGGTATGGGCTTTGTCGCGTCTCGCGCCAGACGAAGCGCGTGCGTATGCTAAACCTGCGCTGCGAGGCGAGACGGATGCGTCAGTGCAGGACGAATGGCGCGCCGTCGCCGATAGGACAGTCGCTGCAGCATGAACCTCTTCGTCTTCGGCCTCGGCTATTCCGTTCAACATTTCCTGCGACATCACGCGCAGGGGCTTTCCGTTACCGGCACCGTACGGACGGATGCAAAGCGCAACGCGCTCGCTGCCGATCTAACTGGCGTCGATGCGCTCCGCTTCGATGACAAAGCCGCGGTCGAAGCGGCACTGATGACGGCCGATGCGCTGCTGCTCTCCGCCGCGCCCGACGATTCTGGCGATCCCGCGCTCGCAGCTTATGGCGACGCGATCCGCGCTGCGCCAAACCTCTCGCGTCTCATCTATCTCTCGACCATCGGCGTCTATGGCGACCACGACGGCGCGTGGATCGACGAGAGCGCGGACCTGAAACCACAATCGAAACGCAACCGCGCGCGCGTCGAGGCTGAGAAGCGATGGCTTGATCTCGCATTGCCGCACAGAAACATCTTCGTGCTTCGCCTCGCAGGCATCTACGGCCCCGGCCGCAACCAGATCGAAAACCTTCGCGACGGCACGGCGCGACGCATCATGAAGGACGGCCAGGTCTTCAACCGCATCCATGTCGAAGACATTGCCCGCGCCATCGCCGCGTGCCTCAAGACCGACATGCCCGGTGGCATCGTCAACGTCACCGACGACGAGCCTGCACCGCCGCAGGATGTCGTGACCTACGCGGCCGAGCTTCTCGGTGTCCCGCCGCCGCCGGAGACACCGTTCGACAAAGCCGAGATGGGACCCATGGCGCTAAGCTTTTGGGGCCAGAACAAGCGCGTCGCCAATCGCATCTTGCGCGAGAAACTCGACGTGACGCTTGCCTGCCCAACCTATCGCGAAGGTCTGCGCAGCCTTGCTCTAGGGCAGCGTTGACTCCTTCTAAACCTGCATTATAATGCATCTAAGACACGAACAATGATGCAGGGAGCGAGACTTTGGCGGAGGGCGAACGGCGATTGTCCGGCGGAGCCGAGTACATCGATTTCCGCACAGAGCCCGGACGCTACAAGCACTGGCGGCTGACGTTCGACGGGCCAGTGGCCACACTCGCCATGAACGTCGACGAGAACGGCGGCCTGTACGAAGGCTACCAACTCAAGCTCAATTCCTACGATCTCTCGGTCGACATCGAACTCGCGGATGCGCTGCAGCGTCTGCGCTTCGAACATCCCGGCGTGAAGGTCGTGCTGCTGCGCTCTGCCAAGGAGCGCGTGTTCTGCGCTGGCGCCAACATCCGCATGCTCGCGGGCGCGAGCCACACGCATAAGGTCAATTTCTGCAAGTTCACCAACGAAACGCGCAACGCGATGGAGGAGGCCGACGAAGCCTCAGGCCAAAAATTCGTCTGCGTCGTGAACGGCTCGGCCGCTGGCGGAGGCTACGAACTCGCGCTCGCAACAGGCCACATCATGCTCGTCGACGACGGCAACTCCGCGGTCGCGCTGCCGGAAGTGCCGTTGCTTGCGGTGCTGCCGGGCACGGGCGGCCTCACGCGCGTCATCGACAAGCGCAAGGTGCGTCGCGACCACGCCGACGTATTTTGCACGATCGAAGAAGGCATCAAGGGCCGCCGCGCGGTGCAATGGCGCCTCGTCGACGAACTCGCGCCGGCCTCGAAGCTCGAAGAGCGCGTGAGTGCTCGCGCAAAGGCTTTGGCCGATTCTTCATCACGTAACGGCCCGGATAAGGGCATCGCGCTTGCGCCGATCGAGCGAAAGGCGGACTCGTCGGGCCTCGTCTACAATCTTGTGACGGTCGAGATAGACCGCGCTGCACGGATCGCGACGATCACTCTGAAAGGGCCAAACGCTGACGCGCCTGCCTCGGCCGACGACATCGTTTCGCAAGGCGCAGACTTCTGGCTGTTGAAGCTTGGACGCGAGTTGGACGATGCGATCCTGCATCTTCGCAACAACGAGTTCGAGATCGGCACGCTCGTCTTCAAGACCGTCGGCGATGCGGATCGTGTTCTCGCTTACGACGCGCTCATTGAAGCAAATGCTTCGCACTGGCTCGCGCACGAAATTCGGCATTTCTGGAAGCGTGTGCTGAAACGCATCGACGTAACATCGCGCACGCTTGTCGCGTCCGTAGAGCCGGGGTCGTGCTTCGTCGGTACGCTGGCGGAGATCGTCTTTGCCGCCGACCGCGGCTACATGCTTGTCGGCCAGATGCAGGGCGACAATCGTCCGCCCGCCGAGATCGTGCTGAACAAAAGCAACTTCGGCGCCTACCCGATGTCGCATGGTCTGACGCGTCTGCAATCTCGATTTTTCGGTGAACCGGATCGTATCGGCACACTCGAAGGCGAGATCGGAAAGCGCTACGACGGCACCGATGCGGAAGACGCAGGTCTCGTCACATTTGGGCTCGACGACATCGACTGGGCCGACGAAATTCGCGTCTTTCTTGAAGAACGCGCGGCCTTCTCGCCGGACTCGCTCGTCGGTATGGAAGCGAACCTTCGTTTTGCCGGCCCAGAGACGATGGAATCGAAAATCTTCTCGCGTCTCACCGCGTGGCAGAACTGGATTTTCCAGCGGCCGAACGCGGTCGGTGAAGAAGGCGCGCTGCGCCGCTACGGCACCGGCGAACGGCCCGTCTACGATATGCGGCGGGTGTAGCGCGCAGCAACAGATACCTGTCCTGTCCGCGACGCGGGAATCCAGACGGCATGGATGTCTGCTTTTGCGGGCATGACAGTCGGAGCGAAATGAACTTAAGGAGCAGCCCATGTCCTCGATGAACGTCGATTACACCACAAAAATTCCGAACAACGTCGATCTCGCTTCCGACCGCCAAGTGCTGAAGGCGCTTGAAGGCTGGCACCCCGGCTACATCGACTGGTGGAAGGACATGGGGCCGGAAGGTTTCCAGCAATCGCTCGTCTATCTGCGCACCGCGATCTCCGTCGACCCGAAAGGCTGGGCGAAATTCGATTACGTGAAAATGCCGGAGTATCGTTGGGGCGTTTTGCTCGCGCCGGCGGAAGATGGCCGCAAGGTCAACTTCGGCAAGCACAAGGGCGAGGCCGCTTGGCAGGAAGTGCCCGGTGAATATCGCGCCATGCTGCGCCGTCTCATCGTCATCCAGGGGGACACGGAGCCGGCGTCGGTCGAGCAACAGCGCCACCTCGGCAAGACCGCGCCGTCGCTTTACGACATGCGCAACCTGTTCCAGGTGAATGTCGAAGAAGGCCGCCACCTCTGGGCGATGGTCTATCTCCTGCAAAAATATTTTGGCCGTGACGGTCGCGAGGAAGCCGACGAGCTGCTGCGTCGTCGTTCGGGTGACGAGGACTCGCCGCGCATGCTCGGCGCTTTCAACGAATCGACGCCGGACTGGCTGTCATTCTTCATGTTTACGTTCTTCACCGACCGCGACGGAAAGATGCAGCTCGAGTCGCTCGCGCAGTCCGGCTTCGATCCGTTGTCACGCACCTGCCGCTTTATGTTGACGGAAGAAGCGCATCACATGTTCGTCGGCGAGACGGGTGTCGGCCGCACGATCCAGCGCACCTGCGAGGCGATGAAGGCCGCCGGCATCACCGATCCGAACGAGATCGAGAAGGTGCGTGCGCTCGGTGTCATCGACTTGCCGACGATCCAGAAGAAACTGAATCTGCATTACTCGCTGACGCTCGATCTTTTCGGCGCCGAGATTTCGACCAACGCCGCGAATTTCTACAATGCGGGCCTGAAAGGTCGCTATCAGGAAATGAAGATCGACGACGATCACGAACTGACGAATGAGACCTATCCGGTTCTCAAGCTCGTGGACGGCAAGATCGCGACGGTGCAGGAGCCTGCATTGACCGCGCTTAACATCCGTCTGCGCGACGACTACTCCCAGGATTGCGCGAAAGGCGTCGAGCGCTGGAACCGTATTCTCGAGAAGGAAGGCACTGTCTTCAAACTCGCGTTGCCGCACGTTTCCTTCAACCGCCGCATCGGTGAGTTCAAGGATATCGAGGCGACACCAGCCGGTGAACTGCTGGCAAAAGGCGCTTGGGAGGCCGCAAAGCACGATTACATTCCGTCCGCCGCAGACGGCGCCTTCATCGAATCGCTGATGGTGGCGGAATCGGAGCCCGGCAAATATGCCGGCTGGATCGCGGCACCAAAAGTGTCGATCGACAACAAGCCCGGCGATTTCGAGTTCGTGAAAATCGCGGCGTGAACGGACGGCCATGACGCTCTCGACCGACAGTTCTCCACTCAAGCAGCACCTGATCGATCCCGAGATCTGCATCAGGTGCAACACGTGCGAGGAGACCTGCCCGGTCGACGCGATCACGCATAACGCCGACAATTACGTCGTCGACGCGACGAAGTGCAATTTTTGCATGGATTGCATTTCGCCCTGCCCGACCGGCTCGATCGACAATTGGCGCGTGGTCGTCGGAGCATATTCCGTCGACGACCAATACACGTGGATGGAATTGCCGACGCAGGAGGACGTCGCACCGGCGGGTGGCGGCGACTCCATGGTCGAAGCGCTCGACGACGAGGTCACACGCCTCATCGCAGAAGCGCATGGCGGCTCGGGCGGTAAATCGATCGCGCCCGCGTCGGCGCTGAAACCGTCGATCAATCTGTTCAACCGGCTGAAACCAGCTATCGCGACGGTGACGGGCAACTTCCGCCTGACGCACGTCGATGCCGACAGTGACGTCCGCCACATCATCCTAGACTTCGGCGATCTCGAATTCCCGGTGCTTGAAGGCCAGTCGATCGGCATCGTCGCGCCGGGCACAGACGCGAAGGGCGCGCCGCATAACATAAGGCTCTATTCCGTCGCAAGTCCGCGCCACGGTGAGAAGCCGAACCACAACAATCTTGCTCTGACGGTGAAACGCGAGCCGCAAGGTGTGTGCTCGAACTACGTCTGCGACCTGAAAAAGGGTGACAAGGTCGAGATCACCGGGCCGTTCGGCGCGACGTTTTTGCAACCGAACGATCCTACCGCAAACATCATCATGATCTGCACGGGTACCGGCTCCGCGCCGTTCCGCGCCTTCACGGAATGGAAGCGTCGTACGATGCCCGCGACGCCCGGCCGCTACACGATCTTTTTCGGCGCGAGACGGCCGGAAGAGCTGCCCTATTTCGGTCCGCTGCAGAAAGTGCCGGATTCTTTGCTGCAGAAATTCTTCGCCTATTCGCGCGTGCCGGGTCAGCCGAAAACTTACGTGCAGGATCGTATCCGCGAGCAGGCTGCGTCCGTCGCCGAACTCGTGAAGTCCGACAAAACGCATATCTACATCTGCGGCCTGAAGGGCATGGAAGAAGGCGTGAATGCCGCGCTCGACGACGTGTGCCGCGGCGCAGGGTTCGTGTGGTCGGACTTGCGTGGGACGATGCGCGCGGCGGGCCGATATCACGTCGAGACGTATTAGGGACGTCGCACGCTCATCCTTCGAGACGCGCCTTCGGCGCTCCTCAGGATGAGGCCCCCTTCCACCGCCTCATACTGAGGCGAGCGAAGCGAGCCTCGAAGGATGGCCGCTCGTGAGAGGGAGGGAAGCAATGCAAAAGCAAGAAGTCGAACGCGATCCCGCAAAACTCTTCGCGCAACCTCGCGTCAATGTCGCGCGACGCGAAGCCGGCACGACGCTCCTCACATCGCCCTACGCGCTCACGACGCCCGCGCGCTGTGCCGGCGACTGGCTAGTACGCTGGGCACGCGAAACGCCCGACCGCATTTTCCTGCGCGAACGCATGTCGCCCGAAGCCGGGGCGCCGTGGCGCGCGCTGACATATCGCGACACGCTGCAACGCGTGGAAACACTGGCCGGCGGCCTGCTCGCGACCGACCTGACGTCCGAGCGTCCGCTTGCCATCCTCAGCGACAACAGCATCGATCATGCGCTGCTGGCGCTCGCCGCGATGCATGCCGGCGTGCCGGTCGCCTCGATCTCGCCGGCCTATTCGCTGATTAGCCAGGATCATGAAAAGCTGCGTGGCATCATCGAGGCGCTGACGCCGGGCGCTATTTTCGTGCCGTCACAAGCGTCGTATCGCGCCGCGCTCGACGCCGTCGCGAGTTTTCATGATGGCACCGTCATTACATCAGGTGAGGAAACCGGCTCGAAGTCGCTCGGCTCTCTCGTGCGAAAGGGTGCGGGTACGGCATCGGCTTTCGCCGCGATCACGGCCGACACGATCGCAAAAATTCTTTTCACCTCCGGCAGCACGGGCTCGCCGAAAGGCGTCGTCAACACGCAGGCGATGCTGACTGTCAGCCAGGAGGCGACGGCCGTGCTCTGGCCCTTCGTCGAGCGCGCGCCGCCAAAGATACTGGATTGGCTACCGTGGTCACATACCTTTGGCGCAAACCACAATTTCAATCTCGTGCTGCGCAACGGCGGTACGCTTACGATCGACAACGGCAAGCCAGCGCCGGGGCTGTTCGCACGTACGCTCGAGAATATCGCCGAAGGTCCGGGCAATATCTATTTCAACGTGCCGCGCGGCTTCGACATGCTGGCAAGCGCGCTGAAAGCGGATCGCGGCTTGCGCGAAACCTTCTTCCGCGAGTTACAGGTCATCTTCTACGCCGGTGCGGCGCTGCCGCAGACGGTGTGGGATGCACTCACGACGCTCGCGATCGACACGGTCGGTGCGCCAGTGGCGATGGTTTGCGCATGGGGGTCGACCGAA
Organism: Beijerinckiaceae bacterium; assembly: GCA_965246795.1. GTDB lineage: Bacteria > Pseudomonadota > Alphaproteobacteria > Rhizobiales > Beijerinckiaceae > JAJXWB01. The sequence goes on from CBDFFN010000013.1 coordinate 592,683, forward strand.
ACGTCGCCGCTCGCGACGAGCTGTCACTGGCAGGCGGAGCGCTCGGGGAATATCGGGCTTCCCGTGCCCGGCGTCGAATTGAAGCTCGTCGCTGCCGGCGGCAAGCAGGAGATCCGCGTACGCGGCCCGGCTGTGACGCCGGGCTACTGGCGTCGGCCCGATCTCACGCGCGAGGCTTTCGACGACGAAGGCTTCTACCAAATCGGCGATGCCGTGCGTTTTGCCGATCCTGCCGAGCCCGCGAGGGGCCTGCTTTTCGACGGGCGCGTGGCGGAGGATTTTAAACTCACGTCAGGCACGTGGGTCAATGTCGGACAGCTGCGTGTAAAAGGCATCGAAGCGTTAGCGCCGCTGGCACAGGACATTGTCGTCTGCGGGCACGATCGCGATGCGGTGACCTTTCTCGTCTTTGCCAATATCGCTGCGGCTCGCGGGCTCGCGGGCCTGCCAGACGATGCTGACGCGACAACGGTTTTGTCGCACGAAAGCGTCGTCGGGCATGTGCGCCGTGGCCTTGCAGCGCTCAAAGCAAACGGCTCCGGCTCGGCCGGCCACGCCGTCGCCGCGTATCTCATGGCGGAGCCGGCGTCAGTCGATGGCGGCGAGATTACCGACAAGGGCTACATCAACCAACGCGCGGTGATTGCGCGGCGGGCAAAACTCGTCAAGGCGCTCTACTCAAATGGTGCGGCGGGCGTGATCGAGCTGACGAACCGCGAGCCCGTAACCGCGTAACAGACCGCGGCATCCGGACCGCGAGCCTCCAGGCTCGCTTCATGTCCGAATGATCGTGCGAGCCGGGAGGCTCGCGGTCCAAGCAAACCAGAAGCCTCGCGGTCCTGCCGCGCCTTGACGGTACCGCGCGCGCGTCGCACACCGCGCGCGACATAAGGACTCTTCGCATGGCCCATGACGCGCCGCTGTCGCCGCTCGCGCCAAAGACTCTGCCCGACATGCCGCACATCGAGGGCGTGCGTCTGGCGACGGGCGCGGCGGGGATCCGCTACGCCGGTCGCACGGATGTAATGCTCACGCTGCTCGACAAGGGCACACAGGTCGCGGGCGTCTTCACAAAGTCTCAGTGTCCGTCAGCTCCCGTCGACTGGTGTCGCGCACGGTTGCCGCGCGGCAAGGCGCGCGTGCTGCTCGTCAATTCCGGCAACGCCAATGCCTTTACAGGTCGTACCGGCCGCGAGAGCACGAAGTTTTCGGCTTCGCTCGCGGCGAAAGCCACCGGCGTAAAAGATAGCGACATCTTTCTCGCATCGACGGGCGTCATCGGTGAGCCGCTCGACGCGCAAAAATTCGACGGCGTGCTTTCGACGCTCGTCGAAAAAGCCGATGCCGGCGCATGGGAAGCGGCCGCGCGCGCTATCATGACGACAGACACGTTCCCGAAACTTGCGACCGTCACCGTTGATCTTGGCGGCGTGCCAGTGCACATCAACGGCATGGCGAAAGGTGCCGGCATGATCGCGCCGGACATGGCAACCATGCTGTCTTTCGTCTTCACCGACGCACCAATCGACGCATCCGCGTTGCAGGCGATGTTGTCGAAAAGCGTGCAAACATCGTTCAACGCCATCACCGTCGATAGCGACACCTCGACATCGGACACGCTGCTATTGTTCGCGACGGGTGCTGCGAAGACGCGCGGTGCACCACGCATCGCAAGCGCCGCCGACAAGCGACTTGCCGCCTTTAAGGCCGGCCTCGATGCGGTGCTTCTCGATCTGGCGCAGCAGGTCGTGAAGGACGGTGAAGGCGCGCGCAAATTCATCACAGTGGAAGTCACGGGTGCGACGACTGTCAAAGCCGCAAAGCAGATCGCGCTGTCGATTGCGAACTCACCGCTCGTCAAGACGGCGGTCGCTGGCGAGGACGCGAACTGGGGCCGTGTCGTCATGGCGGTCGGCAAGGCCGGGGCGCCGGCGGACCGCGACCGGCTCGCCATCTCCTTCAACGGAATACGTGTTGCACATAGGGGGCAGCGCGACCCTGCCTACAATGAGGCCGCCGTCTCGACGAAAATGCGTGAGCAGGAGATTACGATCCGCGCCGACATCGGGCTCGGAAAGGCCGTCGCAAAGGTGTGGACCTGCGATCTGACGAAAGAATATGTCGCGATCAACGGCGACTACCGGAGTTGATGCGATGAAAAGCGCTTCGGTCATCGCATGTGCTCTTGTTGCGCTCCTCGTCGGTACTTCGTCAGCACCGGCGCGTGAGAAGAAAGTCGCATCCAAACCCGCGCCGGCGAAGTCGACCTGCGACCGTGCGAGCTTTCCCGGCGATCCCATTTGCGATGTCGGCGGCGACAGCGGCGGGTCTTTGCCGACGCCGACCGACCGTCAGGGCGCGCGTTCCCGCGAAAGCGGCGTCGCGGTCTCCGACGAGTTAAGCGTGAAGGGCCGGTCGAACTTCAACGACAATCGCTACGGCGGGACCGGATTGAACAATCCGAATATGCGCCCCGGCGCACTCGAAGGCGTCAACGGCGGCGGCGGGCTGAATTACAAGTTTTAGGAGGCTCACGCCCCGTTACTTGCTCTTCTCTAGCTCCGCCTTCAGCGCTGCGAGTTTCGCGAAGGGCGAATCTGGATCGGGCGCGCGATCGCGCTCCTTGCGCGGCGACGGCGCACGGAACTCGCGCGGTATCTGTCCACCTGGCCGAGAACCGCCCTTGTCGAAGCGCGGTCGGTCGGGTCGACGCTGCGGCGGCCTTTCGGGCGTTGCGTCTCCCTCAACCGCCGCAGGCTTGGGCGGTGGCTCCTTGCGCGTCCAGAGCACGGCCGGTGGCTTGACTGGTTTCGCAGACTTTGCCGGCCGTTGCGGACGCCGCGCGTTGTGCGGGCGCGCGGGGTGCCAGACTTCAATGAGCATGGGCTCGGTCGGCCCATCCGCCGCCGGCTTTTCGCCTTCGATTTCGACAGGCTCGGTCGCGATCTCTTCGCTCGCGACGATCGTCTCGGCGGCCTCGCAGGTAACATTGGCATCACCGACGACATATGATTGCTCTATGGGCGTGGCCGCTGCGACTTCGGTCGCCTCTTCATGCGGGTCTTCGCCTTCCGCCGCATCGGGGATCATCAGTCCCGCGGCATCGATTTCGCCGGCGACCTCGTCGGTTACAACGACAACGTCGTCCCCGCTCGCTTCGGTCGCCTCTTCTGAGACGACCATTGCTTCCGAATTCGCTTCGATTGCAGGCTCGGTCGAAACGTCGTCAGCCGCGACACCTTCGGTTGCAGTTGCCTCTTCGTCTGCTGCGCCGCCTTCGTCGTCTACGGATGCCGCCGCCACAACAGGTGCCGTTGCGGCCTTCGGGATGAGAGGCACAGTGATCGCCGGACCGTTGCGCGTCTCGGGCGTATAGCCCAGCGACTTCAAGATCGACGCAAAATCCTCACCCGAACATCCGGCCAGCGATGTCATACCGACCGTTACGACAAAGCCGTTCCCATCCGCCGCGCCGGCCGGCGAATCGCCGGGCGTCGTGCCAGGACGATAGGCGATGGCGGGACGGATCAGGTCGGCAAGCCGCTCCATAATGTCGACGCGCACCGCGCGCGCGCCGCTGACGCGGAAACCGGCGGCGCGATAGAGCGCCTTCGGAATAGATTCGTCGGCCGGAAAGGATGTGCGGCCCGACGTCGCGAGATGCGCGACGTCCGTCAGCGCGCGACCGCCGCCGGCTTCGTCGTCCGAACGGCCGTGCTTCAGCGACCACAGTTGCGCGGAAAGTGCGCGCGCGGCCGGCTTGATGAGTGCCGGCACGAAAACATGGTACGCGCCGAAGCGCACGCCGAGCTTGCGCAACGCGCTGCGCCCCTCCTGCGGCAGGGTGCGCATGTCGTTTGCGACCTTGCTGCGATCCAGCACGCCGAGTTCTTCCGCGACGCGAAACGCAATGCCGCGTGAAATTCCGGTGAGGCCCTCGCCCTCTTCCAGCACGAACAGCGGCGCAAGCAATTTCTTCAGATGCTGCGCAAGCCACAGGTCGAGGCGTGCCTGCACGCGTTCCAGCGACGTGCCCGACAGACGCTCGTCCGAGACGACAATCACGCGCGGCGCGAGAACTTTCTCGCCGGCAGCGATGCGGCCAACCGGCTCGCCGAGCCACCGGACGAATCCGTCGTGCGCAAGCACGAAGGCGTCGTCCACGGCATCGCCAACACGCGTGACACGCGCTTCGATCTCGATCGCCACCGCGCTGTCGGCCGCTGCTGCCAAGGTCCGCGCGGCTTCGCCCTCGGCCTGCGGATCTGGCGTGAAGCGAAAGCCCTGCATGGCGCCGACATGCTGTCCTTCGACAAGCACGTCGCCTCCCGCAGTGATCTCGGCTTGCAGCATTGCGTTCTCTCTCAGGCGCCGCATCAGCAAACTTGTGCGGCGGTCGATAAATCTTTGCGTGAGCCGCTCGTGCAGCGCATCGGACAGGCTGTCCTCTATCCGACGCGCGATGCCCTGCCAATGTTCCGGGTCGCGCAGCCAGTCCGGGCGATTTGCGACATAGGTCCAGGTCCGCACGTGCGCGATGCGTGCGGAAAGTGCGTCGATGTCGCCGTCGGTCCGGTCGACGGTCGCAAGTTGCCGAGCGAACCAGTCGTCGGGAATGAAGCCGCGCCGCACGACGAAGCCGAAAATCTGCAGCACGAGCTCGGCATGCGCGCCGGGCGAAATCTTGCGGTAGTCAGGAATCTGACACGCATCCCAGAGCCGCGCGACGTCGGCCGGCACGACCGCCTGGCGGATGACACTTTCGTCATGTGCGGCGATGTCGAGCACGAGCTGGTCGATGGCGATCGGCGCACGCGTCAGGCCCGGCCGTTCCGGCAGCGCGTCGAGACTATGCTGCAACGCGCGGATCGATGCGAAATCGAGCTTCGTCGAGCGCCATTGCAACATCGTCACCGGATCGAAGCGATGCGTCTCGATGCGCTGGATGAGTTCCTCGTCGAAGGCCGCGCAGCGGCCCGTGGTGCCGAACGTGCCGTCGCGAATATGGCGTCCGGCGCGTCCAGCGATCTGTCCGAACTCGGCCGGATTCAGCTGCCGATAATGCCAGCCGTCGAACTTGCGGTCTGACGCAAAGGCGATGTGATCGACATCGAGGTTGAGACCCATGCCGATCGCGTCGGTCGCGACGATGTAGTCGACATCGCCGTTCTGGTAGAGGTCGATCTGCGCGTTGCGTGTTCGCGGCGACAACGCGCCGAGCACAACGGCCGCACCCCCGCGCTGACGCCGGATCCACTCCGCAATCGCGTAAACCTCCTCCGCCGAGAAAGCGACGATCGCGCTTCTTCGCGGCAGTCGCGAAATTTTGCGCGCACCGGCAAACGTTAGGCTCGACAGGCGTGGCCGCGACACCACGGGAATGCCAGGGATGAGCCGCTGCAGCGCCGGCGCCATCGTGCCGGCGCCGATCAGCAGCGTCTCTTCGCGGCCGCGACGGTTGAGGATGCGGTCGGTGAAGACGTGCCCGCGGTCGAGATCGGCGGCAAGCTGGATTTCGTCAACGGCCAGGAAAGCCGGATCGAGATCGCGCGGCATCGCCTCGACCGTCGCCACCCAATAACGCGGCGAACGTGGCTTGATCTTCTCCTCGCCCGTGACGAGCGCCACCGCCTCGACACCCGCGCGCTCGACGACGCGGTTGTAGACCTCGCGCGCAAGCAAGCGCAGCGGCAGGCCGATAATGCCTGTCGGGTGGGCCAGCATGCGTTCGATGGCAAAATGCGTCTTGCCCGTGTTGGTGGGACCCAACACGGCGGTCAGCGGGCGTGACGTCAGAACGGCGACTTTCTCGAGAGTAGCGGCAGGGTCGATGACCCGTTCCGGATCAAAGAGTTAAGGCCGACTGCACGACGGCGCAACGATTGGAACGCGTGCGGAACGAATCGCGGCCGAATCGTCGCGCAAGAGCCGTTCCGGTTTGTTCACGGCAATATCTGGGGGCCTTGAACACGGTTTCCACAACAGATTGCGATGTTGGAGTGCGCTGCGGCTGCGTCGCTCGCTGGCGATCAAAAAAGCGCGTGGACTCGGATCGATCATTGAGTCAATCGGGCTTTACGCTTGGTTATTTTTACACTTCGGACGCAGCGGAAACGAACCGGGCACGAATCAGCGATCTGTTGGCTGTGCGGGCGGTTGCCGCCAAAATCGTGCAGGATTTACCGCCTTCGGTTGTCCTCGGCTTCGCCCGCGACGCGTTTGGCGTTAACGGCAGCGTCGTAAAACGGCACAAGCCACCTTACTCCAGATGGAATTCCGAGGCTTGAATGAGCAGTGTCCCAGCATTGGTCTTGATCGAGACGTAATAAGGCACAACCAGCCGAAGCTTCTCATAGGGCGCGAGCCAGACTTCCATGTCGCGGTTGTTGGCCATGTATTGCGTCGCCGAACTGTCGCGGCGGTAGCCGGCAATCGGCGCATAGCGCGCGGCGCAGACCGTCACCGGGCCGGAATAGCCGCGCGTCTGCACCTGCTTCGTGCCGACATAGCTGAGCGTAACGTCGAACCGCACGAGTCCGTCGTAAACAGGCACCCTGCGATCGCAGGCTGCTGGCCCAACGAGTGGCTGTCCGTCCGGCACGCGCATCAGAAGACCGCTGACGGGATCGACGATGCGTTTTTTCATCGCATCGGTGACAGGCACGCGTTCCTGCGGATCGGGAAAAGGCGGCGAAATCTCCTGCGCCTTCACGTTGCCCGCTTCGAGCGCCATCCGCACTGTGCGGGTCTCGTTGGAATTGGCGCTGGTGTTGGCGTAGGCGGACGGCAGAATGTCGTTGTTGCTCATCGTGCCAGAGGCCGCTGCCGCGCCTTTGGCGTTGCTGACCAGCGCTGCAACGCCGCCGAGCTTTACGCCGATGTCGATCTGGTAGGCGTTGGGCTGAAGGTTCGCCTTCGCATAGGCGTTGCCGATCGACAGCCCGATGATCGAAAGACCGTAGGTCGCGCGAAACGTATCTGCGACCGCTTCGACGCCGAGCGAGCCGAGAATCGCTAACGGCAGGCTGGTCCGAATAGCCCAGTTGCGAAGAATGGAATCAATCGTCATGCGCGCGGCAGACTATCTGTGCCGGCGGCCTATGACGCAACCGCCACATAAAGTGCCGCAAGCGCGGATCAGGGATTGTCGCGGGTCGGATCGAGATAGACCAGCGAGCGCCAGCCGCCGCGGCTGAACGGCGTCCACGCACCTTCTTTCTGCGCGAGACGGTCGGCAATCGCGTAAACGATGGCTGGATTATGCGCCATGCCGCAATGGCTAGCCTCGACTTCGATATTCTCGACTTGTGAGGCGGGCGCATTCACGCAACCCTGCCAGGCGCAGATGCCGTCAGTGCGGCTGAAGATCGACGTTGTCGGCACCGGGGGCGCCTCGTGCAGCGCGCCGGCATGATGCGTGTCGGCATCCGCGATCTTCAAACCACTGGCGAATTCGTAAACGCGCCAGGCATTGGTTGCGTAGGGCGGGCATGCGAACGGGCTGCCGAGTGTGATGACGCCGCGCACGAGATCGGGCAATTGCTTCGCGATCTGCCGCGCATAAATGCCGCCAAGGCTCCAGCCAATGAGACTGACCTTGCGACCCGACTTGTCGGCCATGCGGCGGACCTGGTCGAGCATCTTGTCCTCGACACCCACACGCAGCCCGCGATTGCGTCCCTGCTCCCAACCTTCCGCCGCGTAACCCTTAGCGCGCAGGAAGCTGCGAAGCGGCCCGGTCGATACGTCGCTTGCGACGAGACCTGGCAACACCAGCACAGGGTGGCCATCGCCGCGCGGCGTAAGGCTCAAGAGCGGCAGCGCGGCAAGAAACGCGCCGAATTCGGTCAGAGCGCGTGTCTCAAGAAAGAGAAGGGCCCGGGACGGCGGACGCAGATCGGCCGTGGTTGCGATCGCGGACATGTAGATTCCTCCCGGCCGAACCGTCGCGGTTCAGATGAAGAACCGTCGCGGCGCAGCGTTGTTCCTGACGAATTGTCGCACGAAAGCTTGGGCGCGCAACCGGGGCGCGAAAGACGGCATGGCCCTGTGGCCCTTAGGAGACAGCCCGCAGCGGTGCATCAACCGCAACCGATGCCCGTCCGTCATGCTTGGCCAGTCGTGCGAGAAGATAATCGACCTCGGCGCGTGCGGCTTCAGTTAATCCCGATGCGGGTTTGCGCTGCGCATCCGACGCGATGAAGCCGCGCCGCATCAGCACATATTTCCGTACTGCGAGCCCGACCCCGAGCTGCTGCTCGTAGCGCAGCAACGGCAGATGCGCATCGAATAGGTCGTGCGCCTCGTCGCGCTTGCCGGCCTTCTGTAGGCGCACGATGTCGCCGAGCATTTCCGGAAAAGCATAGCCGGTCATCGCGCCGTCGGCGCCGCGCTCCATCTCGAAATCGAGGAACAGCCCGCCGTTGCCGGTGAGGATCGAGATCTCGCGCATCGATCCGTCCTTCTGGAATTTTCGCAACGTCGAAATCTTCTCGAGACCTGGCCAGTCTTCGTGCTTCAGCATCACGCAGGACGGATGCGCCATTACGATGCCGCGGATGACGGCCGGCGTCATCTGCACCGTGATCGTGAGGGGATAATCTTGGATGACGAAGGGCACGTCGCTGCCGATCGCCTCGACCGCCTGCGCGTAGTAGCCGGCGATCTGGTCGTCGGTGCGCAAGGTCGGCGGCGGCGCGATCATCACGCCGGCCGCGCCGCCTTCCATCACGGCGTGCGTCAGCGCGCGCATCGCAGCGAAACCCGGCGCCGACACGCCGACGATCACGGGCAGATTGCCCATTCCGGCGATCCAGTCTTTCGTCAGCGCCACGGCTTCGTCGAGCTCAAGTTTCGGCGCTTCGCCCATGATGCCGAGCACCGTGACGCCGGTCGCGCCCGCGGCCTTGTAGCCGTCGATGAGCGTGCCGATGGAGCGCGTGTCGATGCGCCCGTCCGGATGAAAGGGCGTCGGCGCGATCGGGAAGAGGCCGGCGGCAGTATGGTCGAGCATCAATCGGTTTCCATCAATCGTGCGGCTCTCGCCTGTCATTCCGGCGAAAGCAAAAATCCAGACGGCCCGCTTTGTATTAGATGCCCGCTTTCACGGGCATGACAGCAGCGTCCGCGCCAGCCATCATACGGCATCGCGCGACCTCACCGAAAGCATTTGCCGCACATGACCAAAGGCCTGCGAAAAGGTCTCACCAGCTACGGCGACGACGCCTTCGCGCTATACCTGCGAAAAGTCTTCATCAAGGCGATGGGCTATTCCGACGATGCGCTGGAGCGCCCGATCGTCGGCATCACCAACACCGCCAGCGACTACAATCCCTGTCACGGCAACGCGCCGCAACTCATTGAGGCGGTGAAGCGCGGCGTCATGCTCGCCGGCGCGATGCCGATGGTCTTCCCGACCATCTCCATCCACGAAAGTTTCGCGCATCCGACCTCGATGTTCCTGCGCAATCTGATGGCGATGGACACGGAGGAAATGATCCGCGCGCAGCCGATGGATGCCGTCGTGCTGATCGGCGGTTGCGACAAGACGTTGCCGGCGCAGATCATGGGCGCGGTGAGCGCCGATCTGCCGACCATCGTCGTGCCGGTCGGGCCGATGGTCGTGGGCCACCACAAGGGCGAGGTGCTCGGCGCCTGCACCGACTGCCGACGGCTGTGGGGCGATTTTCGCGCCGGGCGCATCGACGCGGAGGAAATTGCCGAAGTCGAAAGCCGCCTCGCGCCGTCGGTCGGCACCTGCATGGTGATGGGCACGGCCTCGACCATAGCCTGCATGGTGGAGGCGATGGGTCTCGCGTTGCCGATGGGTGGCACGATCCCCGCACCGCATTCCGAACGCGTGCGGCTCGCGGAAGCGAGCGGCAAGGTCGCAGCAGAACTGGCGAAGAGTGGCGGGCCAAAGCCGAGCACGTTGCTGACGAAAGAGGTTTTCCATAACGCCATCGCCGTGATGCAGGCCATCGGCGGCTCGACCAATGCCGTTGTGCATTTTGCTGCCATCGCCGGACGTGCGGGGCTGAAATTCGATCTTGCCGATGTCGATGCGATTGGGCGCAGGACGCCTGTGCTCGTTGATCTGAAGCCGTCGGGCGCGCATTACATGGAGCATTTTCATCACGCCGGCGGCGTGCCGAAACTTCTCGCGCAACTTGGCGATCTCGTCGCGCGCGATGCGATGACGGTGAATGGACAAACGATCGGTGCCATCGCCGATGCTGCCGAAGATGTGCCCGGCCAGGATGTGATCCGATCGCGGGAGAATGCGATCAAGCCGGAAGGCTCAATAGCGGTGCTGACGGGCAATCTCGCGCCGCGTGGCGCGATCATCAAACAGGCCGCAGCAACGCCTGCATTGCTCTTGCACGAAGGCCGCGCGCTCGTCTTCGAGTCGGTCGATGACATGGCGGCGCGGATCGACGATCCCGACCTCGATGTGAATGCCGACGACGTGCTCGTCCTACGTAACACCGGGCCGAAGGGCGCACCGGGAATGCCGGAAGCGGGCTATCTGCCGATCCCGAAGAAACTCGCCACGGCAGGCGTGAAGGACATGGTCCGCATCTCGGACGCGCGCATGAGCGGCACGGCCTTCGGCACGATCGTGCTTCATATTTCGCCGGAATCGGCCGATGGCGGATCGCTTGCGCTGGTGCAAAGCAACGACCGGATTAGGCTCGACACGTTCGCGCGAAGAATCGATCTGCTGGTGGATCATGCTGAGTTGGCACGACGGCGTGGGGCGCTCTCATCGCAACCTGCGCAGGAGAAGCCTGCGCGCGGCTATGCCAAACTGTTCGTCGAACACGTCACGCAAGCCGACGAAGGCTGTGACTTCGATTTTCTGAAATGCAAGGCATAAGGCATAAATCCGCCGAAGGCGCTCGTTTCCAGAGCGCCTTGGTAAATCGACATTAGTTGGGCGCGCCGCTGGAGGTCGTCACTGGCGTTGAATCTTGCGATGGTGTTGGTTGCGGAGCGACGCCGCCTCCCGGCTGCTGTCCGCCATTGTTGGCCGGCCCATTGCCGGCCTGCTGTGCGGCCTTCGCGGCCTCTTGAGCAAGCTTCTTGTTCAGATCTTTTTCGAGTTCGGCTTCTTCGCGCTTGATCCTCTTCTCGAGCTTTTCCAGCTCTTTCTCATGACGCCTCTCGGCCGACTTGTTGTGTTTCTTTTTATCCTGATCGATCTTCTTCTCAAGCTGTTCGCGCTTCTTAGTATCTCTCTCGAGCTTTTTTACGTCACCTTCCAGTTCCGGATCGCCCTTCACCGCTTCCTTCAGGATCGCGAGGTCATGTTTGACCTCCTTGTCGTCTTTTCTCTCTGTCGACTTACCCTTCTTGTCGTCATGCTCCGCCCTGCGCTCGTCTTTCTTGAGCTCCTTGAGCACGTCCTTCGCCTTTTCAAGTTCTTCCTTCGTGGGCGGCGCGGCCGCGACCGCTGGAAGCGGCTTGTTGCCGAGAAGCCGCCCGGCGTCTTGCTTGTTGAGTTTCGGGCTCAGCTGCACCGCCGTCGGAATGACGACCGCCTTGTTGAGACTGCCCGACACAGCCTTCGGAGCAACGATCGTCGCTGATTCGCGTTTTGGCGCAACGACTGCCGTCGGCCCGACTTTCGCTTGTAACCGCGCCTTTTTCTTCGCGTTGCCTTTGCCGAGAGGGTAACCGGAATTGTTCGTGGACGGATCGTCGGAACTCGTCTGCTTGCTGTCGCTGCCGGACGATCCAACACCACTGCTCGATCCCGTAGAGGATGATCCGACGGAGGAGGACCGCGGCTCGATCTTCCGCATGCGCGGTGCAACATCCATCGCACGCGGCGTGACGTCGAGAGCGCGCGGTACGACGATCGGCGCACGATCCACAGGCGCAACCAGCGGGCGCACGACATTCAGCGCAGGCGCGTTTTGCATCATCGGCGCGGCCCGCATGACCATCGGATCGGCAAAAGCCGCGCCGGCATGCCCGACGGTGGCGACGATGAGAGCGACTAGTGACGCGCGCATGAAAAACTCCCGCATTTCCTAGCGATGCCGATCGCATCGCCTTGTCAACATGTTACGAGTCCATCGACCAGAGCGCTTGTGACGACCGGCACAGTGCGCGATCGCATCACGCGCGACCTCGCCTGACTGTGGCCTCTCTTGCATCGCGACGTAACGGAGTCGCGTGTGCCCGTATCGTTCTTATTGTGACGTTACGTCGTCTTTGCTTTGATGTGCGTGACGGTTCCCTGCAAAGGGATCAAAAGGGAATGCGGTGCGCGCTGCCAAGCGCAATGCCGTGGCTGCCCCCGCAACTGTAAGCGGTGAGTTCTTCGTCACGATGTCACTGGGGTCCTCGGCTCCGGGAAGACGACGAAGAACCTCGACCCGCAAGCCAGGAGACCTGCCGTTAGTCGTGGTCACACGCGAGCACGCGTCGGGCGGGGTGTTCCGATCGTTGGCGAACCGGCCGCATCGCTTGATGCGGGCGGGGAGACTTCGTTCGCGGTGACGTGCCACTCGGTGTCCAAGGACATCGGCAGTTACCCGAGGTCTCATGTCTGCGTTCGTGTTTTCCCATCGCGCACTGTCGCGCGTTTCCCTCTCTGCTCTCATTATTGCGTCAATCTCTTCGGATGCATTTGCGCAGACGCCGCAGCCGCTCGCGCCGGTCACTGTCGACTCGCCGCGTCCACGCGCGACGCCGCGCGCGTCAACCGCGCCGGCGCGGACTGCATCGCGCAAGGTAGTGCGCCGTGCCACCCGCCAGCGCCCGGTTGCCGCGGTGCCGATCGCGCCCGCGCAGACTGCGCAGAATGCAGGTCCGTCGCCGATCGATCGCGACCCTGCCGGCGGCGATCTCGCGCCGAACGGGCTGAACCTTCAGAAAGTGGCCCCGTCGGGCAGCCGCTTGAATCTTACGCCGTTCGAGACTCCGGCCAGCGTCGAGATCATTCCGGGCCAGGTCGCACGCGATCGCGGCCAGCGCACCGTGCAGGAAGCCGTGACGCAGAACGGCACGGGCTTCACATTCATCGGGTCGCCCGGCAACGGCGGAACATCGCTGCAGGTGCGCGGTTTTACCGGGCAAGGTTCGACGCAGCAGCTTTTTGACGGGACGCGGCTCTACGTGGCCTCCGGCACGGTGACCTTTCCTTTCGACACATGGTCGGCCGAGCGCATCGAGATTCTGCGCGGGCCGGCCTCTGTGATTTATGGTGAGGGCTCGATCGGCGGTATCATCAACACGATCCCGAAGAAGCCGACGCCGTTCTTCGTGCACGAGGGTTTCACCGCGGTCGGCAGCGATCTGTCGCGTCGCGTCGCGGTCGGAAGCGGCGGCCCGATCAACGACTGGATTTCGTATCGTGTCGACGTCGCCGGCAATGCCGCGAAAAGCTGGCTCAACGATAATAGCGATTATCGAAACTACGACTTTGCCACGAGCATCAAGATACAGCCGACTGCCGACTTTCAGACGACGATCACCAACGATTACGGCGTCAACAATCCGCTGAAGTATTTCGGCACACCGCTGATCCGCTACGCCACCGTCTTCAACGGCGGCGTGCTCAATCCGGATCTGCGTTACACCAACTACAATGTCGGCAACGCGCTGATCAAATACCAGGATAATTTCACACAGGTGAAATCGGAGTGGAAACCGCTGCCCGGGCTTACCTTCCGCAACACCGCTTATCGGCTCACGTCGAACCGGCACTATCGCGATGCCGAGCAATACACGTTCGTGCCTGCGACGAACCGTGTCACGCGCGCCAATTACATCGAAATCTATCATGGCGAGGAGCAGATCGGCGACCGCTTCGATATCACCGGCGATTTTCGGATCGGCGCGTGGAAGAACAAAGTCGTCGTCGGTGGCGAGGTTAACCAGATCAACTTTCGCCACACCAACAATTCGCCCTATCCGGCGAATGCTGCCACGGCGACCACCGACATCACGAACACGTTTCCGCGAACCTTCGACAGTCCGCGCGCGACGGCGCTGGGATTCACGACGAACGCCAAGACCGGCGCGCTGTTCGCGGAAAATCAACTCAAGCCGTTCGATTGGCTGAGTATCATCGGCGGCGTCCGCTACGACTCGCCAAAAGTGCATCGTGAAGATTATTTCGCCGGCACGTCGTTCGACAAACAGTTTCGCTATGCCACTTGGCACACGGGGGTCGTCATCAACCCGCTGCCGTGGCTGTCGCTCTACACGCAATATGCAACGGGCGTCGATTCCGTCGCCAACATCCTGACGCTCGCGCTCGCCCAGTCGCAATTTCAGCTGGCGCGCGGACGTCAGATCGAGGCCGGCGCGAAAGTGACGGCGTTTGATGGGCGCATCGAGGGCACGCTCGCCTTCTATCAGATCATCAAGAAGGATCTTCTGACACCCGACCCGACGAATCCCACCGTGCAGCAGCAGGTCGGCGCACAATCCTCGCGCGGCATCGAGGTCTCGATCGCGGCCTGGGCGATCCCCGAAACACTGCGCATCGAAGCGAATGCGGCCATCCTGCGCGCGAAATACGATGACTTCCGGCAGGTGTTCAACAGCCAGCAGGTGAACTTTCGTGGCTTCGTGCCGACCAACGTGCCGCAACAGACGGCGAATGTCTGGGCAACATGGCTCTTCGCACCGCAGTGGGAGGCGCGCGCGGGTCTGCAATATGTCGGCAAGACCTACGGCGACAGCCTAAATTTCACGACACGGTCTCGCTACGCCGTGCTGAACGGTTCGCTCGACTATAAAGCGACGGAGAACATCAAGTTTAGTATTCGCGGCTTCAACCTCGCGAATGCGGTCTATGCGACGAGCGGGCCCTACGTCACGCAGGTGATCCTCGGTCAGCCGCGGCGCTTCGAGCTCGCGCTGAACGTGCGCTATTGACGGGCGCTGCCAACCGTTTCGTCCTGCGATGGCTGTACATCGGCCATCGCTGGATCGGCATCGTCACGTGCCTGCTCTGCGTGATGTGGTTCGTGTCGGGCATCGTCATGATGTACGTGCCCTATCCGCGGCTGACGGATCGGGAGCGGATCGCGCTCTCCGCCGACATCGACTGGTCGCAGGTTGCGCTTTCGCCAGATGCGGCGATGCGGGAAGCAGGGATTAAACGCTTTCCGCAGCAAGCGCGTTTGTCGATGCTACGCGGCGAGCCGGTCTACCGCTTCGTCGACGGCGCGACACGTGTAACTGTGTCTTCGCGCGACGGTCGATTGCTCGATAATTTCGACGCATTGGCTGCGCTCGCCATCGTCCGCGACGCGCGGCCGGATGCAGCGAATGCAACGGTCGAGACGTTTGCGCGAGACCAGTGGACCGTCGCGCAGGGCTTTAACGCGCATCGGCCCTTGCGCAAGGTTCTGCTCGGCGACGAGGCCGGATCAGAACTTTACGTCTCGTCGCGCACCGGCGAAATCGTGCAGGACACGACACGCCGCGAGCGTTTCTGGAACTGGCTCGGTTCGGTGCCGCACTGGATCTACCCGACCATCCTGCGACAGGACGGCGAAACGTGGCGGCAGATCGTGATGTGGACGTCTGGGCCGGCAACCATCGGCGCCATCGCCGGCGTGTGGATCGGCGTCCTGCGTTTTCGCGCGAAGCGCCGCTACAAGGGCGATCGTATGACGCCCTATCGCGGCTGGATGAAGTGGCATCACGTTGTCGGGCTTTTTGCGGGCGTGTTCGTCGTGACGTGGCTGGCAAGCGGCTGGCTGTCGGTCAATCCATTCCGCTGGTTCGACCGCGCCGGGCCACCTTCGCCCGCGCGCCTGCAAGCCTATGCCGGGCAGGACGGCGCGGTCTTCGTCGGCGCAGAGCGTATGCCGCCAGGCCTGACGTCCGCCGGCGCGCGAGAAGCGCGCTTCGTGTGGGTCGCCGGGCATCCGCTTGTCATCGCAACGGATGCGCAGATGGCGCGCACGGTGATCGATGCGCGCAGCGGACAGCCGGCGGTGCTGTCGCAGGACGGCCTCGTCGCCAGTGCGCGAAAGCTCGTGCCGGGAGCCGATATCGATGCCGTCATGTTGCTCATGGAGGAAGACGCTTACTGGTATTCGCATCACAACGAACGCCGCCTGCCGGTTTTGCGTGTGATTTTCGCGGACGACGCCGCGACCTGGTTGCACATTGACCCCGCCACAGGCGAGGTGCTCGGGCAGTTGAGCCGCAGCGGTCGCGTCTATCGCTGGCTCTTCAACGCCGTACACGATTTCGATCTGCGCCTGCTTCTCCGCAACCGCCCATCATGGGACGTGCTCGTCATCGCGCTTTCGCTCGCGGGCTTGATCGTGTCGCTGTCTGGCGCTGTTATCGGCTGGCGACGATTGTTTCGCCCACGCCGTGCGTGAGAACGGCTACACCGACGTCAGCGGCATCGCGATCGTGCAGCGCAGGCCGCTGCGTGCAAAGTCGAGCGTCACTTCTGCATCGAGATCGTAGGCAAGTGTGCGTTGCAGAAGCTCCGTGCCGAAACCGGCGCGAAGCGGCGACGCAGGTAACGGCTGCTTCAACGTCTCCGTCCAGTCGATATGTAACTTGATATCGCCGTTCTCATCTTCCGTGCGCCACGCGATGGCGAGCCTGCCGGACGTATCGCGCAATGCACCGTGCTTGACGGCATTGGTTGCGAGTTCGTGGATCGCGAGGCCGAGCATATCGGCCATCTTTGGCGTCAATCGCACCTCGTGTCCGGTGATCGTGACCTGTCCGCCCTCGCGTGCGCCATGCGCGAGCAGTTCGTCCGCGACGATCGACGCGAGATCGATGCCATGTGTTGGATCGCGTGTCACATGCGCCTGCGTGCGTGCAAACGCGGAGAGCCGTCCGTCAAAATGCATGCGGAAATCGTCGACCGTTTCGCTATTCTCCGCCGTCCGCCGCGCAATCGAGCGGATCACCGCGAGCGTGTTACGGACGCGATGCTGCAATTCCGCGAGCAGCACGGCCTGATGTTCGGCGGCGCGCTTCAGATCCGTGATGTCCTGCGCTATGGCCCCGATACGCCGCACCTTTCCGTTCTCCTTCGTGAGCGGAAAGTTGGTGCTGCGGATCCAACGGAGCGAACGATCTCCGGGATGCCGAATGCGATATTCCTGAGTGACGACTTCACCGCGAGCGGCTCGGCGCACCCCGGCGGAAATGCGCTCGCGGTCCTCCGGCAAGAGCGTTTCGCTCAGTGGCGCATCGTCGACCATAAGTCGTTCCGGCACGATGCCGTAGATTTTCTCCGCGGCTGGACTGACGAATTCAAACGCCAATGTTTCGGCATCGCGGACCCAGATCGCGTCGCTGGACGAAGCCGCGAACTGCGCGAAGCGTGCGTCGCTCTCATGCAGCGCAGCCGCCGCCCTCTTGATGGCATCGATGTCGCTAATAACGGAGATCGCGCCTGTCACTGCGCCCGTCGCATCGCGGATCGGGGCAGTGGAGACGCTCGTCCAGATTTCGCGACCGTCGTCGTCCTTGTAGAGCATCTCCTGGCCCGGCACGACGCGCTCGCCACGAAGCGCCCGCGCGCCCGGGAAATCCTGGGGCAGAACGGCGCGACCGTAGAAATCCCAGCTTCGCCAGCGACCGACACGCGCGGGATCGCACGACGGGATCGTGTTTGTCGGCAGGAAAGAGCGGTACACCGCGTTCGAGAGCGTGGCGACGCCATCCATCCCGATCACGGAAATTCCCACCGGCACGCTTTCGAAAGCCGCCGTCAGGCGTGCTTCGCTTTCGCGAAGCGCCGACTCCGCGCGTGCGCGCTCGACCGCTGCCCAGGTCCGTTCGGCGATATCACGTACGAGCGTCTCGTCGGCCGGCGTCCAATGGCGCGCCGAAGACTGCTGGATGTAAAATATCGAAACCAGACGGCCGTTCTTGAGCAGCGGCACCGCAAGACTCGCCTGAAGGCCGCCGATGGCTTCGAACGCCGACTCGACGCCTTCGGCGCGTGTGTCCGCATACACGTCGTCGATGATGAGCGTGCGACCGGCACGATAGTTGGAGATGAGAGCGTCGCCGAAATCGTCGAGGCACAGAGTGCCGCGAAGGCTGGCCATGACCCCGTCGGTCCAGTCGTCTGCAACGGTGAAGAAGACGCCGGTCGCATCGACTTCGCCATATCCGCAACGTCCGACTCCAAGATGCTCGCCGAGCAGCCTGCTTGCGGTACCCATGATCTCGACAGGGTCAGCCAGCTGTTTGAGAGAATCGCTGAGTTTCAGAAGGAATGTCTGTCTCTCGTCGCTTTCGCGGCGTGCGGTTATGTCGATTCCCGTTCCGAACCACTCCAGAATTTCGCCGGACGCGTCGAGAATCGGCACCGCGCGGCAATGCGTCCAGCCGATGGATCCATTCGCGAGATACACGCGATGGTCGAGTTCGAACGTCGTTTTCGTTGCGGTAGCCTGGTCGATTGCGGCGCGTACGTGGTCCTGGTCTTCGGCGAGGATATACCGCTCCATCCAGGTGCGGCTTGGCTCTGTCGTGTCCGACAATAGTCCCTGCCCATCCAGTTGCCGCATCTGCGACCAGTCCGGACTCATGCGGTAGATGATATCCGCGCTTGCATCGATAAAAGCGCGAACGCGCGCTTCGCTTTCGCGCAAGGCGGTCTCCGCACGTTGCGCGCGGACCTGCCCCGTGACATCCACAGTGACGTTCAGAAGCCCCGCGACGTGACCTTCCTCATTCCGGATCGGCGAATACGAGAAATTCCACCACGTCTGCTCGGGATAGCCATGCCGGGTCATTACCAGTGGCATGTCTTCGTATCGTACGGTCTCGCCGGTGAAGACGCGTGCTACGAGGGGCTCGATTTCGTGCCAGACATCAGGCCAAGCGTCGTGAAACGGAGCCCCCAGCGCGATGGGATGGCGCGCGCCGAGCATGGAGGCGTAGGCATCGTTGTATAGAAAAGTCCGTCCGTCCCCCCATGCGATCTGCATGGCGTGACCGGAGCCAAGCATGATGTCGACGGAGGTTCTTAAACTCTGCGGCCAATCCTCCATCGGCCCGAGCGGCGTTCTTCCCCAAGCGAACGCTCGGATGCGTTCGGCCATGCCGCCGACGATCGCGGGCGAGGGAAAGCCATCATCCATTCGCGTCGAAATGTGCTCCTTCTCGCTCCAGATGCAAATAAGCTGAATTAAAACTCGCCGCGTTTCGTAGCGCCGCGAGGTCGGGAATGCCTATGTGCCTGTTCCGCCAGCTGATAAGTCCGCGCGTCCGCAACTCCTGAACGGTCCGGTTGACGTGCACCGGCGTCATGCCGGTCGCCTCCGCCAGGTCGATCTGGGTCAGCGGGACCTCGAACGAATTGTCCGGAGCCAGCCCGACGGCGAACAGCCTTAGGTGCAACTCGCAGAGCAGATGCGCGATGCGCTCCAGAGCATTTCGCTGCCCGATATTGACGGTCCATTCGCGCTGGATAGCGGCCGTCACGAGCGTGTCCCACCACATCGCTTGGGTGACGCGAGGCCGGTTGGCGGTGAATCGGTCGAACGCGTCCCGCGGGATCTGCGCGTAGCGAACCGGCGTAATCGTGCCGATCGAATGATCCATTCCGCGAAGAATGTAGACGTGAAGGTCGCAGAGATCGCCTGGCAAGAAGAAGGCGATGTTTTGCCGTCGTCCGTCTTCCAGCATCTTATAGCGGCACGCCCAGCCATCGAGAATGAGGTTGACGACCTTCGGCTGTTCGCCCTCACGGATGATATCCTCGCGCGCGTCGACACTACGCACCGCAGTGTGCGCGAGTCCGTCGAGCGCTTCGCGATCGTCCGGCGAAAGACGCACGAAATTCTCAAATTTCGCTACCAACGGGTTCGCCAAGCCCTGCCTTCCGCAAAGTCTGTTGGGCTTCGGAGATCCGACGCACAAATGTTATTCCGTGTCACGTCCATTCGCACTATTGTCGATCATGATCACGTTTCAACGAGATCGCCATAAAGTGCTGGAGGGCAAGCGCATTCTCGTCGTCGAGGACGAGTATATGATCGCTCATGACATCGTGCACGAACTGGAGGCGTTGGGGGCGACGGTCGCAGGTCCCTGCGCGACGGTGCCTAGGGCTCTGAAAGTGCTGGCCGACGGCCTGCCGCTCGATGCAGCCGTCCTCGACGTCAGTCTGCGCGACCGGCTTGTTTACGAGGTTGCGGACCGGCTGATCGATCGCGGCGTGCCGGTGATGTTTTCGACCGGCTTCGACGCCATCGCCATTCCGCCGCGCTACCAGACCGTGCCGCGATGCGAGAAGCCGGTCCCGCCCGGCACTGTCGGCGCGCTCGTGGCAGACATTCTCGCGAGCTAGAGTCGGTCGCGCACCTAGCCTACGCCGCGATCTTCTTTGCGCGCGTCTCGTTCGTGTAGTCGTCGATCAGCTGCCGCGAGATGGCGCCCGGCGTGAAGCGCCAGTGGCCGTCTTCGTCCTTTTGGCCTTTTGCGATCTCGGCCACCGGCGTCACTTCCGCGCCTGTGCCGCAGATGAAGCATTCGGAGAACGCGCTCAGTTCCTCCGGCATGATGCGCCGCTCGTTAATTGCGATACCGCGTTTTCTCGCGAGCGCCAGGACAGTCCGCCGCGTGATACCGTCGAGGAAACAGTCGGCGATCGGCGTATGGATCGCGCCGTCTTTCACGAACAGGATGTTTGCGCCGGTGCATTCGGCGACGCGGCCCTGCCAGTCGAGCATCAATGCATCGGCATAGCCGCGACGCTCTGCACGATGTTTCGATAGCGTGCAGATCATGTAGAGGCCGGCGGCTTTCGCAAGCGCGGGCGCTGTGCGCGGATCGGGGCGGCGATATTCGGCGAGGTCGAGCCGGATGCCCTTCATCTTCGTCGCGATGTCGAACATCGACGGCCAATCCCACACCGTGATCGCGGTGAAGATCGTCGCGTGCTGTGCGGCGACCGCCATCATCTCCGAGCCGCGCCATGCGACCGGGCGCACGTAGCAGTCGGTGAAGCCGTTCTTGTCGACGACAAGCTGTTTCGCCGCATCGAGTTCGGCGACGGAATAGGGGATCTCGAAGTCGAGGATGTTCGCGGAGTTGCGGAAGCGCTCGGAATGTTCCGTCGACTTGAAGATCGTGCCGCCATAGGCGCGTTCGCCCTCGAAGACGCAGGAACCGTAATGCAGCCCGTGCGAGAGCACATGCAACTTCGCATCTCTCCACGGCACGAGCGTACCGTTCATCCAGATGTAACCGTCGCGTTGGTCGAAGGGGAGCACGGACATTCCTAGGCTTCCATCCCGCTGGCCGCACGTAGGGCCTCTCAAGCGGGCCGTCGTGCTTGTTCTTGATTTCTAGAAACCGACCTGAAATATGTCAATATCGCTGACCTTCTCTACGGTGACCGGTGCCTTTCGCTTCCAACGATCGCCTGCGCGTCGCCGAGCCAGTTGCCGGCGGTGATGCGACCACGCCGGCCGACGCCGCGCCGATGGTCGAACTCATCGAGCTGTTCTTCTTTGCCTATCGCGATTTCGTCGGCGATGCCGACCGGCTTCTCGCGCCGCACGGCTTTGGACGCGCGCATCACCGCGTGCTGCATTTCGTGATGCGCCAGCCGGGCCTCGCTGTCGCCGAATTGCTCGACATTCTGCGCATCACCAAGCAAAGCCTCAACCGCGTGATGAAGGATCTCGTCGATCAGGATTGCATCGCGGTGCAGCCCGGCGTCAGCGATCGCCGCCAGCGCCTGCTTTACGCGACGCCAAAAGGCCGGCGGCTGGCGCTCGATCTCGCCAGTGTCCAGTCGCAGCGCTTCGAGCGCGTGTTCGGCGCGCTGCCGCCCGGCGCGCGCGAGGCGGCGCAGCAGTTCCTGCTCGCCGTCATCGACCGCGAAGATCGCGAGATTGTGCGCGCGCGGCTCGTGCCGGGCACGCTGCCGGCGCGATTGACGATCGCCGCAGCGTGATCGCGGAAGGCCGCGAGACGAACGGACTGGCGAACGACGCCGCCCACATCCTTGTCGTCGACGACGATGCGCGCATCCGTACATTGCTTGGGAAATATCTTGGTCGCGACGGATTTCGCGTGTCGATGGCCTCCAACGCCGCCGATGCGCGCGCGCATCTCGACGGGTTTGCCTTCGATCTTGCGGTCGTCGATGTGATGATGCCGGGTGACAATGGTCTCGATCTCGTGCGCTGGCTGCGTGCGCAGCAGCATGGCGCGACGACGCCCGTTCTGATGCTGACCGCGCGCTCGGACACGGCCGACCGCATCGGCGGGCTCGAAGCCGGTGCTGACGACTATCTCGGCAAGCCCTTCGAGCCGCGCGAACTCACTTTGCGAATCCGCTCGATCCTGCGGCGCGTCGCCGTGCCGGCCGAGGACGCCGGGACGAACGCGGTGCGTTTCGGCGCCTTCTCCTTCCATCTGGTACGCGGCGAATTGCGACAGGCCGGTGCGCCCGTCCGGCTGACGGAGCGGGAGCGGGCGCTCTTGCACGCGCTGGCCCGCACGCCCGGCGAGACGGTGTCCCGCGCCGACCTCGCGGCCCCGGCCGGCACGAGCGAACGCAGCGTCGACGTGCTGCTGACCCGGCTGCGTCGCAAGATCGAACCGGAGCCGCTGGCGCCCGTTCATCTCATCACCGCGCGCGGCATCGGCTATCGTCTGGTCGCGGAATCGATCCGTACCCCCTAGATTACCCTGCAATGACGCTCGCCCTTCACCCCGCGATCGCGCGCCCTCGTCGGGTGTGGCGCAGCTTCGCTCTCTGGTTGCGCGCAAAGATGCCGCGCGGCCTGTTCGCGCGCGCGGTGCTCATCGTCATCCTGCCGATGTTCCTGCTGCAATCGGCGGCGGCGTTCTTCTTCATGGAGCGCTACTGGCAGGTCGTGACGCACCGGCTCTCGACCGTCCTGACGCAGGATATCGCGGCGCTGATCGACATCTACGAGACCTATCCGCGCAACAACGCGCAGCTTTCGCGGATCGCCGCCGAGCGCATGCGCCTCGATGCGGAGGTGCTGGCGAAGTCGCCCCTACCGCCACCGCAGCCGAAGCCGTTCTTCTCGCTCGCCGACAGCGCTTTGTCCGAACAGATCCGCGCGCAGATCGGCAAGCCGTTCTGGATCGACACGATCGGCCGTTCGAACCTGATCGAGATCCGCATCCTGATGTCGGATGCGACGTTGCGCGTGCTTGCGCACCGGACGCAGGCCTATGCGTCGAACTCCTGGATTTTTCTGATGTGGATGGGCGGTACCGCCGTCATCCTCGTCGCCATCGCGCTTCTCTATCTGCGCAATCAGATCAAGCCGATCCGCCGGCTTGCCCATGCGGCCGAGGCGTTCGGCAAAGGGCGGGATGTGCACTTCCGCGCGTCGGGTGCGCGCGAGGTGAAACAGGCGGGACAGGCGTTCCTCGATATGCGCCGCCGCATCGAGCGTGCGCGCGATCAGCGCACCGCGATGCTGAACGGCGTGAGCCACGATCTGCGCACCATTCTCACGCGCTTCCGCCTTTCATTGGCGCTGCAACCGGCGGGCGGCGAGATCGAGGCGCTGCAGCGCGATGTCGGCGAAATGGAGCGGATGCTCGAGGCCTATCTCGCATTCGCGCGCGGCGACACTGGCGAGGCGGCTTCGGCCATCGACATGCGTCGCATGCTGGAGGGCCTGCGCGCCGATGCGCAGCGCTCCGGTTGCGCGGCGACCGTGTCCTATCAGGGCCGGCCGGAGGCAGTGGTGCGGCCAGATGCGTTCCGGCGCTGCCTTGCCAATCTCGTCGGCAATGCCGGGCGTTACGCCAGCCGCGTCTCGCTCGCCGGTGTGCATGATGGCACGACGCTGACCGTCCATGTCGATGACGACGGACCGGGCATTCCGGAAGATTTGCGCGAAGATGCCTTCCGGCCATTCACGCGGCTCGACGAAGCACGCAACCAGGACGAGGGCGAGGGTGGGACAGGTCTTGGCCTTGCGATCGCCCGCGACATCGCCCGCGCGCATGGCGGCGATGTACGGCTCGACACAAGTCCGTTTGGAGGTCTGCGCGCGACGGTGATCGTGCCGGCGTAAGTGCTACGTCTCAGTGCGTTGCGCGGATCGACCGACCTTCGGCGGGCTCACGATGGCCTAATGACATCAAGCCGACTGGCACGGCCGTCATCAAAAGAAGTGCGGCGGCGAATTTCACGAAGGCCTGACGCCAGCGCGGTCTTTCCAGGTACGGCACACCGGCAGGCCCGCCTAACTCGTCTCGCAGCATCGTCGCTCGCCCAAGCATGGACCATTGCGTGATTGACGAACGGCCGGGTCGGCGCGCGGTTCCCGAAGCAGAACCGAGGCGTTCAGGCGTAAGCGGAACGGTTGCGCGGGCGGCGCGTTCGTTTCCGTAAGGCGTCCTTCACGCCGTTTCTGGGGAGATCAGATATGAGAAAGCTCATTTTTGGCGTCGCGCTTTTGTCTGCGACGGCGCTGTCGGCCATTCCTCTCGCCGCGCAGGATCGCGGGCGCGGCGATGCAATGGTCGTTACGCCCAATCAGGTGGTCGACCTGGCCGATGCTAAGATCGCGCAGCTAAAGGCTGATCTGCGGTTGACGGCCGACCAGGACAAGAACTGGGGCGGCCTCTCGACCGCGCTGCACGACATGGCGGTGCGTCGTAGTGATCGCATGAAGGCGGCCCGCGAGCAGCGAGCCTCGATGCCGGTCGATGCCACCGCGCCTGCGACATCCACCACGACCACAGCACCGGTCACGGACCCGGCAACACGGCCCCGCGACGATCGCGACTCTCGCGATATGCGCGCCGACCGCGACCGCGACCGTGATCGCGACCGTGCGCCGGATATCGTTGCCGACATGCGCAAGCAGGCCGACGAACTCGCTGCGAAATCCGACGATTTCCGCAAGTTCGCCGATGCGGCGGGTCCGCTCTATACGTCGCTCGACGATAGCCAGAAGGGCCGGTTTCTCGCCTTCACACAGCGCAACATGATCGACGATCCCGCGCAGCTGCCGCCGCCTCCGCGCGGACGGGGTCGCGACCGCTACTGACCGGCTCGTCTTTCGCGACAGTCGCCGTGCGGGCTAGGCTCACGCCATGTTCGGCACGGCGATTCGCATTCTCGGCATCGATCCGGGCCTTCGCCATCTCGGCTGGGGCCTGATCGAAGTTTTGGGTTCGCGCCTGTCGTTTGTTGCATGTGGGACGGTGCATACGCGCAGTAACGAAGATTTTGCATTGCGCCTGCGTGCACTGCACGAAGGCTTGACGACGGTCGTCGCAGAGCACGCGCCGCACGAGGCCGCGATCGAAGAGACTTTCGTCAATCGCGATCCACAATCGGCGCTGAAGCTCGGACATGCGCGCGCCATCGGCATGGTCGTGCCGGCGCTCGCCGGCATCGCGGTCCATGAATATGCCGCCAATCTCGTGAAGAAGACGGTGGTCGGCACGGGCCATGCCGACAAGACGCAGGTCGGCGCGATGGTTCGCATCCTCCTGCCGCGCAGCGATGCGCGCACGGCCGATGCCGCGGATGCGCTTGCCATCGCCATCTGTCATGCGCAGCATCGTGGTGCCCGCGCGCGGCTCGCGCAGGCGGTCGCCGTATGATCGGCAAGCTCAAGGGTCTCGTCGACAGTTTCAGCGAAGACTTCGTCGTCATCGATGTCGGCGGCGTCGGCTATGTCGTGAGTTGCTCGTCGCGCACGCTGTCGAAACTGCCCAAGCCCGGCGAGCCGGTTGCGCTCTCGATCGAAACGCAGGTGCGCGAAGATTCGATCCGGCTTTTCGGCTTCGCCGCCGACAGCGAACGCGACTGGTTTCGATTGCTTCAAAGCGTGCAGGGCGTCGGCGCGAAAGTGGCGCTTGCGATTCTCGGCATTTTCAGCGTCGGCGAACTCGTTTCCGCGTTGGCGATGAACGACAAAACCGCCGTCGCACGCGCGCCGGGCGTCGGACCCAAACTCGCGGCGCGTATCGTCGCGGAACTGAAGGACAAGTCGCCGGTGATGTCCGGCATCGATCCGGTCGCTGCGAAACTTGCGGGCGATGAGGACGATGTGCGACGCACACCGAAGCCCGTGCAAGACGCCGTCTCCGCACTCGTCAATCTCGGCTATGGAAGGCCGCAGGCGGCGGCCGCGATCGCCGCGAGTTTTGCGGCACTCGGCGAAAGCGCAGAAGCGGCGGCGCTCATCCGGCGCGGTCTCAAGGAGCTCTCCGCATGAGCGTCACGCCAAGATTGTTCACCGGCGAGGCGATGACCTTGCTCGGTCGACGCGAACGCTATGCGCTCGCCGACGCGCACGGGCACATTCCCGTGCAATGGGCGTGGTTCAATCCGCGTATTCCAGAGATTTCCGCACGACAGGGTTTTGACACCTTTGGCCTCTGCATCGACAGCGACGATCGCGCCCTGACGTATTTCTGCGGTGTGCGTGTGCCGCACGGCCCGATCATGCCGGCCGATCTTGTGGCGATCGACGTTCCGGCGTTGCGTTATGCCGGTTTCTCGCACGAAGGGCCGATCGAGACGCTGTCGGGCACCATTATCGCAGCGCTCCAGAACTGGTTGCCGGCTGCAGGCTTGTCCGTCTTTAAAGGAGCCGGAGTGCCGGACCTCGTCGAGCACTACGGGCCGGATTTCGATCCGCAGACCGGCGCCGGTGGAATGGATATCTGGATACCGGTCGGCTGAGCTTCGACGAAGGCTGTGACAAGGCGATGCGCGCCGCATAAAAGCGCGCCATGCCGACAAATTTGCCGACCGCAGATCTTTCCGACGCCGACCTGGGGGCGCGCCATGCATCCGTGCGCGCCGAATACGACGCGTTTCGCGCGCGCGGATTAAAGCTCGACATGACGCGCGGCAAACCCGCGCCGGACCAACTGTCGCTTTCGAACGCCATGCTGACCCTGCCGGGCAACGGCGACTATCTCTCAGCGTCGGGCGACGACACGCGAAACTACGGCGTGCTCCAAGGTCTGCCCGAAGTGCGCGCCCTGTTCGCGCCGATGCTGCAGGCGCCGCCGGAGCAGATTTTCGTCGGCGATAATTCGAGCCTCGCGCTGATGCACGACACGGTCGTGTGGGCGATGCTGAAAGGCGTGCCGGGCGGCGCGAGGCCGTGGGGCGCGGAAGAACGTATCGCGTTTCTCTGTCCCGTCCCCGGCTATGATCGGCACTTCGCGATCTGCGAACAATACGGGATTGATATGATCCCGATCGCGATGACGCCCGAAGGGCCCGACCTCGACGCGGTCGCGCGTTACCTCGCCGATCCGAGGGTTAAGGGCATGTGGTGCGTGCCGAAATATTCGAACCCGAGCGGCGAAGTCTATTCGGATGCGACGGTGCAGCGACTGGCGAGCCTGCCAGCGGCAGCGCCCGACTTTCGCCTGTTCTGGGACAACGCCTACAGCGTCCATCACCTAACCGCGAAGAAACATGCGATCGCGAACATTCTCGAAGCCTGCGCGCAGGCTGGCCATCCCAATCGCGCATTCGTTTTCGCCTCGACGTCGAAGGTGACGATGGCGGGCGCGGGTCTCGCGTTCTTTGCGGGCTCGCCGGCAAATATTGCGTGGTTCATGGGCCGCGCTTTCTTCCGCACCATCGGCTCGGACAAGGTCAATCAGCTGCGCCACATGCAATTCTTCCGCGACTTCGCGGGCCTCGAAAAGCACATGGACGCGCAACGCGCGCTGATCGCGCCGAAGTTCGACGCGATCGATGCGCATCTCGCGCGTCGTCTCGAAGGCACGGGGCTCGCGCATTGGGCCAAGCCCGAGGGCGGTTACTTCATCACGGTCGATGCGCTCGACGGCACGGCGAAACGCATCGTCGCGCTCTCCAAAGACGCCGGTGTCGCGCTGACGCCGGCCGGCGCGACATGGCCGAAGAACGCAGATCCCCATGACAAGACGCTACGGCTCGCGCCAACGTTTCCGTCGCTGAGCGATGTGACGATCGCATCAGAAGGTATTGCCATCTGCATCGAGCTGGCGGGGCTGGAAAAACTTTTGGCCGATCGCAGCGTGACGTTGTCGTAACGCCGTTTCCGAAGCCGCTTACTTCCGGTCGATCCAGCGCGCCGCGGCTTCGGCCGAGTTTTCCGGGCTCGTATTAAAGGCGATCGGCGTGCCGGGCGCGTATTTTCCAACAGCATTAACGACCCGTTCGAAGAGAAGCAGTCCCTTCGCCGGGATGCGAATGCCGCCGCCGATGACGACGCACTCGCAGGCTTTCGCCAGCGAAGCGGCGATGGTCTTCTCCGCGGTCGCGTCGGGTTGAATTGAACAAAAATCCGCCTGCCATCCGCGCGTGCGCATATCGGCAAGGGTCGTTTCGATCCCCTTCGCAATGGCTTCATGCGTCAGGCCCGGCGGCAGATCCGGGTCGGACAAGTCGACAGCTTCCGGCGCGATGCCGATGAGAATAACGCGGGTCATTCAGCCGTATCCATCTTTCGTATCGTGCCGGCATATTGCCTGAGAACAGCACATGCAGTATGCAACGCGCTCTTGATGGAGAGGTTCGTGGCGGCACAGGCCCCACATTGCGGAATGACGAAGGCGCGCGAAAGCGTGCAGCGTTGCCGCGCGCCCGCTCTCCTCGCGAACCTTCTGCTTCTTAGCCGCCCCTGAGCGCCGGCCGGGCTTTGCCTGGGCGCTGAGGGGATCGCGCCGACAGACAAAGACAGCAAATCAGAAGTCGCAGGATTTTTCGCTCATGACCGCACATCACGATTCCGCCTCGCCGATCGCAACCAATCGCGACCGCGTTCTCGTCTTCGACACCACGCTCCGTGACGGTGAACAATGCCCCGGCGCAACGATGTCCTTCGAGGACAAGCTCGAAGTCGCCATGCTCCTCGACCAGATGGGCGTCGACATCATCGAGGCGGGCTTTCCCGTCGCGAGCCAGGGCGATTTCGAGGCCGTGTCCGAGATCGCGCGGCGCGTGAAGAACGCGACCGTCGCAGGTCTCGCTCGTGCCGCCCTCGGCGACATCGACCGCTGTGGCGAGGCTGTGAAACATGCCGTGAAGCCGCGCATCCATACGTTCATCGCGACGTCGCCGATCCACATGAAGCGCAAGCTGCAGATGGAGCCGGAGCAGGTACTCGAGATGATCGTGAAGTCCGTATCGCGCGCGAAAAGCCACGTCGACGATGTCGAGTGGTCGGCTGAGGACGGCACGCGCAGCGAGCGCGACTTTCTCTGTCGCGCGGTCGAGGCTGCGATCAAGGCCGGTGCCACGACGATCAACATTCCCGACACCGTCGGCTATGCGACGCCGGAGGAATACGAGTCGCTGTTTCGCGAAGTGCGCGAGCGCGTGCCGAACTCCGACAAGGCGATTTTTTCCGTCCATTGCCACAACGATCTCGGCATGGCCGTCGCCAATTCGCTCGCCGGCGTGCGTGGCGGTGCGCGTCAGATCGAATGCACGATCAACGGCATCGGCGAGCGCGCGGGAAACGCGGCACTGGAGGAGATCGTCATGGCGATTTCGACGCGCGCCGACATTCTCCCGTTTTATACGGGCATCGAAACGCCTTTGCTCAATCGCGCGTCCAAACTTGTGTCGGCTGTGACGTCGTTTCCGGTGCAGTACAATAAGGCCATTGTCGGTCGGAACGCCTTTGCGCACGAGAGCGGCATCCATCAGGACGGCATGCTCAAGGACGAAACCACCTACGAGATTATGCGCCCTGAAAGCGTCGGCGTCGCGAAGACGTCGCTCGTCATGGGCAAGCATTCGGGCCGCGCCGCGTTTCGCGAAAAGCTGCGGGAACTCGGCTACGAACTCGGCGACAATGCGCTGAACGATGCATTCAAGCGCTTCAAGGATCTCGCCGACCGGAAGCGTACCGTCTACGACGAAGACATTGCGGCTTTGGTCGACGACCAGATTCTCGCGGCGTCCGATCGCTACCGCGTCGTGTCGCTGACAGTGATCGCCGGCACGAATGGTCCGCAATCGGCGGCGATGGCGATGGATATCGACGGCGAGCGCAAGACCGTGCAGGCCACAGGAAACGGCCCGGTCGATGCGATCTTCAACGCGATCCGTTCGCTTGTCCCGCACGAAGCGAAGCTGGAATTGTACCAGGTACACGCCGTGACCGAGGGCACGGATGCGCAGGCAGAGGTGACGGCGCGGCTGTCGGAGGGCGGCAAGGTCGTCACCGGCCGCGCCGCCGATCCCGACACGCTCGTCGCGTCGGCCCGCGCCTATGTCGCGGCGCTCAACAAGCTCGCGGCGCGGGCTGCGGCGCGGACGCAGACGGCCGCGGAATAGCGCAAAGCACAGCGCGCGGCGGACCGGACGGCGTCGCGATCCGCGCCGTGAGGGCGCATGCGTCCGCTTGTTCAAAACGGATTCGCGGATCGTCGAGCCCGTTAGCTAACGCTGCAGCAATCGCATCCGCGTGCGGATGACGTATCGTCAGCGTCTCCAGCGAGCAGCCGCTGTCGGGCATGTTGCGCGCCGGACCAAAACCGTCGGGCCATTCGATGAACGTCGGGAATGCGCCACCTTCGGAAGGCGCGCCATCGTCCGGAACACCGATGCGCCATCGCAGACTCTCTCGCGATGCTTCGCGCGCGACACCCTGTGCAACCGGCAGGCGCAGCGCGGCATCGAGATCGTTCGTGCGCACTACCCAGGTAATCAGCCGCGGCGTCGTCGATGCATCGGGCGACCATTGCGCATCGTCGAGACCGAACCAGCGTGTGCGCGTCGCGTTCTGCGTGGGGTCACGTGCGATCACCTCGAGGTAGCAGTCACCCAAGCGCAGCAGCCGATTGTGCGTGGCGACATGCGGATGCGCGCCGCCGCCCGCCATACGCACGCCGAGCTGCGCCTCCGCCCACGTGACGCCAGCCTCAAGTGTTGGTGCAGCGACGACGAGATGATCGAGTGTCAAATGTAATTGTTTCACCGCAATCGACATGACGTTCCGTAAGTTATTCGAGTCTTTCAAGTAACACTTCGTCCCAGAACGCAACAGTACGGCATCTGACAATCGCTTTCGACGAGTCGGAATGGATCGAATCAGGCAGATTCCTGGACGCCCCAACTTATGCGGCAGGGGAAACAAGGAATGTCTGCTCGTTTCGTTCGAAACGTCGCGTCGGTTTGCGGCGCGATGCTTTACGTCGGTAGTGCGCTCGCGCAAACCGCCGACACACCTGCACCGACACCGGTGCCGGGCAATGTCACCGGCCTCAATCCGTCCTATGGAATTGCGGGTGCGAACCGGCCTTCGCAGGGGCAGGCGCCTGTCATCGGCGCGGCCTCGGAAGGCGCAGCAGCGCCCTATGGCAACATTACTTCACCGTTCGGCACGACGCCGCCGGGCGGCGATGGGCCAAAACCGCTGATGCTCGGCATGTTTACTATTTCGCCCGGCGGCACGGCAGGCTCGTTCTTCGACGACAACGTTTTCGCGCTGTCGCGCAACCGCCGCAGCGACGTCGCCATTTTTGCGCGGCCGGAAATTTCCGCGGCTGCGCAAGGGCAAGGCTATGGAATACAGGCGTCCGCCTTCGTCGAAGGCCGCAAATACGTGAAGTATGGCAGCGAAGATCAGGTCAACGCCGGCGCCTCCGTCTCCGGCGTCGTGCAGCCGGACGCAGACACGCAGCTACGCGGCCGCGTGCAATATCTGCACGGCCACGAGGATCGCGGCGCGGGCGACTCGATCCTGTTCAGCCCCGATCGGCCGATCGGCTTCGATCTCATCGACGCCGCCGCCGCGCTCAACAAACGCTGGGATCGCTGGTTTGCATCGGTTGGCGTGTCGTCCGTCGGCGTGTTCTATAACAACACGACGATCCAGGGCATTCCGGTCGATCAGCAATTCCGCAACGTCGTGATCCCGGCAGTGACGGCGCGCGTCGGTTACGTCGTTGCGCCGCTCACCAGCGTCTTCGCCGAAGTCTCCGGCAACCTGCGCGAATATCGCTTTGGGCCGCTGAGCTCGCGCGGCATGCGCGTCGTTGGCGGCGTACTGTTCGAGCCTGGCCCCGGTGCGCGCATCAAGGGCGAGGTCTACGGCGGCTATATGTTCCAGGATTATGTCGGTCCGAACCTGCTGACGGTGTCGTCGTGGACAGCGGGCGGCTCGATGAGCTTTCTCGTGACCGACTACACAACGCTTACCGTCGAGGGACGGCGCGAGGCGAAAGAGTCAGGTCTGCTCGGCGGCGTGAGCCTGATCGAAAGCAGCGCCGGCGTGCGTGTCGATCATCAGCTTTTCGACAAACTCACCGTCGGCGCAGGTGCGACCTATCTTGTCGATCAGTTTAAGGGCATCGGTCGTGCGGACCGCTACATCAGCCCGCTTGCCTCGGTGCGTTACACGTTCAACCGCAACATGTCCGTCGGCCTCGACTATCGCCATGTTGACTACAAGACGGATGCATTCGGCGGCGGCGCTTTCCGTCGCAACGTGCTGCTCGGCGCGTTGAACGTGCGTTTCTAGAAAAAGAAGGGGACGCGGCCTCTCGGCGGCGTCCCCAGTTCGGTCAGATATTGACGCGCCGTCAGCGCTGAGCGGTCTCCCGGCGGAAATTTTTGACGAGACGCTCGCAGGCGCGAATGAGCTTGCGGGGATACAGGCGGCGCTCCTGCAGGATGCGCTGGCATTTCGCTAGATCGTCCTGTCCACCATTCTCGACGACCGTCGTGCTGAAGCCGCCGATCGAGACGCCGCCACCACCACCGCCGCCACCACCGTTGCCGTAGTACACGGTCGTGGAGCTGTCGCTGCCGGGCGTGCCCGCCGTTCCGGGCAGTCCCGGGAGACCTGGGAGGCCAGGCAAGCTGGGTAGACCCGGCAACCCAGGCAGACCCGGAAGTCCGGGAAGGCCCGGAAGTCCGGGGAGCCCCGGCAGGCCGGGCAGACCCGGCAGGCCTGGCAAAGTGATCAAACCGCCGTTCAGGATCGCGGTATCGATCCCGATCAGCGTGCCCCCAGTGCCTGCCGTTGGCACGCCGGTGTTCAGGATGCCGGTGGTCACGCCGACAAGTGGCAAATCGCCGGTGTTGCCAGTGGGCGAACCCGTGTTGAGGATGCCCGTCGACACGCCCGCAAGACCGCCACCCGCGCCGGTGTCGCCGGTTGGCGACCCGGTGTTGAGGATGCCGGTGTTGAGCCCCGCCACCGTCGTCGTACCCGCGCTGCCCGTCGGCGAGGTCGTGTTGAGGATGCCGGTGTTGACGCCGGCGAGGCCGCCATCCGTGCCGCTCGAAGCGGTGCCGCTGCCAGTCGGGGACGCGGTGTTCAAGATCCCCGTGTTGATGCCGGCGACCGGCGTCGAACCTGCGTTGCCCGTCGGCGAGGCCGTGTTGAGAATGCCGGTGTTGACGCCGGCAAGGCCGCCATCCAATCCGGCAGTGCCGGTGCCCGATCCAGAACTGCCCGTCGGCGAGGCCGTGTTTAGGATACCGGTGTTGATGCCCGCGAGGCCAGCGCCCGTGCCCGAGTTGCCGGTTGGCGAGCCGGTATTGAGGACACCGGTGTTGATGCCGGCGAGATCGCCGCCCGTACCCGAGTTGCCCGTCGCCGAGTTCGTGTTCAGAACCCCGAGATTGACCCCCGCAACATTACCGACCGCACCGCCAGTGCTTGTCGTCGATCCGCTGCCGGTCGGCGAGTTCGTGTTCAGGATGCCGACATCGAGGCCTGCAAGACTGCCGAGCGCGCCACCCGAGCCGGATGTCGAACCGCCGGTCGGCGAGTTCGTGTTGAGCGCGCCGATGTTGATGTCGGCGAGCCCGGTGCCGGCGCCCGACGTCGAACTGGTCCCGGTCGGCGAATTGGTGTTCAGCGCACCGACATTCAGGCCGACCAGCGCCGACGACGGCTGCGATTGC
Organism: Beijerinckiaceae bacterium; assembly: GCA_965246795.1. GTDB lineage: Bacteria > Pseudomonadota > Alphaproteobacteria > Rhizobiales > Beijerinckiaceae > JAJXWB01. The sequence goes on from CBDFFN010000013.1 coordinate 626,548, forward strand.
ACCGGCGAAGCCGTGTTGAGCAGATTCACGTCGACCGATGCGAGCTGCGGGTTCTGGCCAGTCAGGGACGGCCCGGTGATCGTCGCGATCGGCGCCGTCCCATTGCCACCGCCGATTGTGATTGGGGTCGAGAGGACATTGCCGAGCCCTGTGCTCGCAAGGGTTTGCTGAACTGTCGTGCCGAGGTTGCCCGGCGCGCCCTGCGCGCCACCGGCACCACCGTCGACGCCGCCGAGGTTCGACACGAGACCCGTCACCGCGCCCTGCGCACCGCCGCCGGTATTGCCAAGCGTCTGCTGAACCGTCGTGCCGAGATTGCCCAGTGCGCCCTGCGCGCCGCCGGTGCCACCACCAACGCCGCCGACGTTCGACACGAGGCCTGTCACCGCGCCCTGCCCGCCGCTACCGGTGTTGCCGAGCGTCTGTTGAACCGTCGTGCCGAGATTGCCCAGCGCGCCCTGCGCGCCGCCCGCTGCGCCATTAAGGCCGCCGACATTCGACACGAGGCCCGTCACCGCGCCCTGCACACCGCTCCCGGTATTGCCAAGCGTCTGCTGAACCGTCGTGCCAAGGCTGCCCAGCGCGCCTTGAGCACCGCCCGAAGTGCCGCCAACTCCCTGGAGGGCGGTACCGACATTTGCGACGATCTGTCCGACCGACGTGCCGACGCCTCCGAGTGCACCCTGTGCGCCACCCGCTGTGCCACCTGCACCCGCCGCTACACCTTGGAGAGCGTTGCTGACGTTTGCGACCGTCTGCGGAACTGTCGTCGCGATACCACCGAGCGCACCCTGCGCGCCACCCGCCGTGCCGCCTGCACCCGCTGCTACACCCTGGAGAGCGTTGCTGACGTTCGCGACCGTCTGCGGGACTGTCGTCGCGATACCACCGAGCGCACCCTGCGCGCCGCTCGCCGCGCCACCGGCATTGCCGACGATCTGCCCGACCGTCGTGCCGACGCCACCAAGCGCGCCCTGCGCGCCAGCCGCTGTTCCGCCAACGCCCTGAGGGGCGTTACCGACGTTTGCGACAGTCTGTCCGACCGTCGCACCGACGCCACCCAACGCACCCTGTGCTCCGCCTGCCGTGCCACCTGCACCAGTTACTGCACCTTGCAGAGCGTTGCTGACGTTCGCGACGGTCTGCGGAACTGTTGTTGCGAGACCGCCCAGCGCACCCTGTGAGCCACCGGCCGCGCCGCCTGCACCCGCTACCGCGCCTTGCAGAGCGTTGCCGACGTTCGCGACCGTCTGCGGAACTGTCGTTGCAAGACCGCCCAGCGCGCCTTGTGCACTGCTCGCTGCGCCACCGGCGTTACCGACGATCTGCCCGACCGTCGCGCCGACACCACCGAGCGCGCCCTGCGCGCCCGCGATTGCGTTGCCGGCCTGCGACGCGGCGCCGTTCGCGGCACCCTGAAGACCGGAAGCGACACCGCCGAGCGCGCCCGGCGCACCGCTTGCTGCGCTACCGACGTTGCCTACGATCTGCCCGACCGTCGCGCCGACACCACCGAGCGCGCCCTGCGCGCCACCCGCCGTTCCGCCTGCACCCGCTACCGCGCCTTGCAGAGCGTTGCCGACGTTCGCGACCGTCTGCGGAACTGTTGTTGCGAGACCGCCGAGTGCGCCCTGCGCACCGCTCGCCGCGCCGCCGGCGTTACCGACAATTTGCCCGACCGTCGTGCCGACTCCGCCCAGCGCGCCCTGCGCGCCAGCTATTGCGTAGCCGGCCTGCGACACGGCACCGCTCGCAGCGCCTTGAAGACCAGAAGCGACCCCGCCCAGCGCGCCTTGCACACCCGCGACCGTGCCGCCGAGCTGCGTTACGGCCCCACTCGCGGCACCCTGCACGGCATTGCCTGCATTCGCGACAGTCTGCTGCGCCGTTCCGGCGACACCGCCGAGCGCGCCTTGTGCGCCCGCGACCATGCTGCCGACCTTACCGATAGCGCCACCCACTGCGCCCTGCGCCGCATTTCCAACGCCACCAAGGGCACCTTGCGCACCGGCAACTGTGCTGCCCACCTTCCCGACAGCGCCGTTCACCGTGCTTTGGACGCCGTTGCCGACTGCGCCAATCACGGCGCCCTGCGCGGCATTGCCAGCACCACCGAGTGCACCCTGTGCACCGGCGACCGTGCTGCCGAGTTTGCCAACAGTCCCTTGCACCGCGCCTTGGACACCGGAACCGACGCCACCAAGGGCACCTTGCGCGCCAGCGACCGTGCTACCGACCTTAACTACAGCACCATTCGCAGTGCCCTGAACGCCGTTGCCAACACCGCCGAGCGCACCCTGCGCACCAGCAACTGTGTCACCGACTTTGCCGACGACGCCGTTCGCCGCGCCCTGAGCGCCCGTCCCCACACCGCCCAGTGCATCCTGCGCGCCCGCGACCGTGCTGCCTGCCTTCGTCAGCGCGCCCTGCGCCAGATTTCGCCCGGTCGTCTGCGCTTTGCCGGCGATGCCTTGCGCGGTTCCGCGCACGCCCAACAGCGCGCCGCGGGCCTTCGTCCCGACGCCGCCGACAAGCTGGCCGGCGGCAGTCCGCGCGGTTGTGCCAAGATGTCCGACCGCGCCGTGAGCCGCCGCAGGCACCTGCCCGGCCGTCTCCAAAGCGCCGAATAGTGCCTCGCCACCCGTTGCCGCGACCTCGCGGACCTTGCCGCGCGCCGTGCCCGTCGCCGCACGAACGCGACCGACAGTGCCGCGTGCGCCCGACTGGGCACCGCGCACCAGGGTCTCACCGGTGCGGGCAGCATCGCCGAAGGCGCCGCCGGAGAAGAAACTGTCGCCGCTCTCGAAGCCCGCCGCGAGGCCGCGCGCCGCCGGTCGAACGACGTTGCCCGCCGCGCCACCAAGTGTGCCGCCAAGCGCGCCGACGGCACCGCGTGCGCCACCTCCGACCGAACCGAGCGTGCCACCCACCGCGCCGAGCGTACCGCCAACGGTTCCGCCGACAGCCCCGCCCACTGAGCCCAAGGTGCCGCCGACTGCGCCACCAACCGAACCGAGAGTGCCGCCGACCGCGCCACCGACCGAACCGAGCGTGCCGCCTACGGCGCCGACCGTACCGCCGAGCGTGCCGCCCACTGCACCACCAACAGCCCCGACCGTTCCGCCGACGGCGCCAACCGTGCCGCCTACCGCACCGACTGTGCCGCCGACCACACCGCCGACCGCGCCGACGACGCCACCCAGGCCGCCAGCGAGGCAGCCGCCTGTCAGGCTGGTCGAAACGAGCATCGTTGCAACGAGTCGACGGACCGCGCGGTCACCGAATGACTTGCCTGATGATGCGCGTAAAACTTCCATGATTTTGCTCCGGACAAGCGATATGACCGAAGCAGAATACCGCAGACATTAGATTAGTTGGTAAATGCCTGTTCGTATGATGTGTACGTCATTGAGGCAACTTTCTTCGTTTGAAGCAAATCGTCTTGGTATCTTACCACACGTAAGTTTACATGACGCATCGGAATATCTATCTGACGTATGGGCACATCTTTATCTGGCAAATTCAACCTATTTCTCATCGTGCGAGATTTTCGCGTGACGCATGGGAACCGCTTCGCGTCGTTTACATGTGCCCGAACGTGAGGCCAGCGCGTGCCTGCAATCTCTTACGCAACGGCACGCCCATCAGCGCGCCCGGCGTCCAGATGCCGCCCGCGCCTTCGACATCGCGCACGAGGCACAACGCGCTCTCCGAAATCATTTTGCTTGTCGATCCATAGCCGGGATCGCGGTCGCCGGTGACGACGCAACGGATGCTTTCGCCGCTGGGCCCTTCGCCAACAAACAGCACATCGTAAGAGCCGCTCTCACGCTCCGCCTTGCTCGGACCTTCGCCCGGCTTTGGCCCCTTATTGCCCGCGAACGGATTGGCTTTCGCAAGCGCCTCGGCTGCAAGACGACCGATGTCGCCGAGGCCCGGAACGACCATCATCTCATCGTAGACGAAGTCTTTGCCGTAGGCGTGATCGAGCAGGAAGTTCGTGCGATGCACATTCTTCGTATTGATCGGCGCCATGACGAAAGGCGCGACCCAGCCGTCGACGGACTTGTCGTATTCCGGAATGAGCCCCGTGGGCTGACGTGGACCATCGAAGCCGGGCGTTAACGCGAACGAACTTGAAAGCAGTTTCAGAAGCGAGGGATCGCGCGCAGCGGCGGCGAGCGTTGCCTTCAGGCTTGCCGCGGTGCCGCCGGAAAAGCCGCCCTTCAACACGCGCACCCGCCCCTTCACGCGAGTTGCGGGTCGACTATATTTTTCGCGCGCATATTCTTGGAGCGTCAGAACGCCGAGATCGAACGGAATCGAGTCGAAGCCGCAGGAAAACACGATGCGTGCGCCAGTGCGCTTCGCTTCGGCCTCGTGCGCGTCGATCATCGCGCGCATCCAGCCGGGCTCGCCGCACAAATCGACATAGGCCGTGCCGGTCGCCGCGCAGGCCGCGACGAGATCGGAGCCGTAGAGCTGGTATGGCCCGACGGTCGAGATGACGACCGTTGCGCGTTCGCACATCGCACGCTGGCTTGCCGGATCGCTCGCATCGGCGACGACGAGCGGAAGATCCGCCGGCGCGCCGATTTCGTCGCGGATTTTTGCAAGCTTGTCGGCGGAACGGCCCGCCATCGCCCAGCGCGGTTTGTCATCGCCGGTGTAGGCGCTGGAAAAATATTCGGCGACGAGACGGCCGGTGAAGCCGGTTGCGCCATAGACGATGATGTCAAAATCCCGGGCCATGTTCTTCATCCCTTTTCTTGAATGATATTTTTACTTCGACCAGCGTTCCACGGCTGCGTCGTCGGTATCTTTTGCTGCGACCCATTCGCCAGATGTGCCGTCGACGAAGACTTCTTTCTTCCAAAACGGCGCGCTCGTCTTAAGATAGTCCATAAGGAAGTCAGCGGCCGCGAACGCTCCGGCGCGATGCGCGGACGCCGCGACGACGCCGACGATCTTGTCGCCCGGCGCGATCCTTCCGTAACGATGCACGGCGATCAATCCAGCGAGCGGCCAGCGCCGGCACGCCTCCTCTGCGACGCGAAGAATTTCGGCGTCCGCCATGCCAGAATAATGTTCGATCTCGAGCGCAGCGAGCGTGCCGCCTTCGTCGCGGCAGAGACCTTCAAAGGTGACGATGGCGCCGATATCCGCGCGACCTGCAGTGATTTCGCGCGACAATGCAGCAAGGTCGAAGGTTTCGGTCTGTACGCGGACAATCGGTGTGATGGACCGCGAGGCTCCGGCCTCGTCATTTGCTGCGAGCCGGGAGGCTCGCGGTCCGGAGTCGCCCACCTCACCCACCGGTCATCGGCGGGAAGAACGCCACCTCTCGCGCGCCGGCGATATTTGCATCGTGTTTCACATGCACCTGATCGAGTGCGGCGCGGATCGTGCGCGCGTTTTCGAACGCATACGCATAGTTTTCACCGCGCGACACGAGCCATTTCATCAGGTCAGCCACAGTGACGACGTCGGCTGGCGGCGCAATCTCTTCCTGCGGCACACCGATGCGCTCGCGCACCCAGGCGAAATAGACGATCTTCATTTCTTCGCAGCGCCTCGGCCGAAAAGTCTGCAACTTTTCGGGGCGATGCGCTCATTCATCGGCGACGTGATGCCAGCCGGCCTTGAGATAATCCCAGCCCGTGTAGAGCGTCAGCAGCGCCGCAAGCCACAGCAGCACAAGACCGATCTGCGTCGTCCCCGGCAGCACCGCTTCGCCGGCAGGACCTGCGATGAGGAAACCGAGCGCGAAGAGCTGCAACGTCGTCTTGTATTTTGCGACGCGGCTGACGGGCACCGACACTTTCAGCTCGGCCAGAAACTCGCGTAGGCCCGACACCAGGATTTCGCGGCACAGGATGACGATGCCGGCCGCGAGCGACCAGTTCGCGATGTCGCGGTTCGTGGCCAGCATGACGATGACCGCGCAGACGAGAAGCTTGTCGGCGATCGGATCGAGCATGCGACCCATCGTCGATTGCTGCGACCAGATGCGCGCGAGCCAGCCGTCGAAGAAATCCGTGATGCCGGCGACGGCGAAGACGGCGAGCGCCGTCCAGCGGAACGGATAATGTTCCGGCCAGAACATGAGCGCGACGACGACCGGCACGGCCACGACGCGCGCATAGGTGAGGATATTCGGCAAAGCGAAAGCGCGGCTGCGGCTTCTTTGCGGCATCGCAATGGACATGGCTAGCGAGGGAACATAGGGCGACGCGCCCCGTCAACCGGCACGCGCGCCCGCGCGGCGGCGTCAGCGTTTTTCATGGAAGTAGTCGTACACGAGTCGCGCCGTCGCGGCATTCACACCCGGCACCTGCTCCAGATCTCCCAGCGAGGCGCGCGACAGCGCCTTGGCCGTACCGAATGCGTTCAGCAACGCCCGCTTCCGCACCGGCCCGATGCCAGCGATCTCGTCGAGCGGGCTCTTCGTGAACGCCTTCTTGCGACGCGCGCGATGCGTACCGATGGCGAAGCGATGCGCCTCGTCGCGCAGCCGCTGCACGAAATAGAGGGAGGGATCGCGCGGCGCCAGGCGGAAGGGTTCGCGACCGGGCACGAAGAAGGTCTCGCGGCCGGCGTTGCGATCGGCGCCCTTGGCGATGCCGACCAGCGGCACATGCGTGATGCCGAGGTCCTCGAGCGTTTTGCGCGCCGCTTCGAGCTGGCCCGCGCCGCCGTCGATGAGCACGAGGTCCGGGCCGGAGGGAAAGGCATCTCGATCAGCCGCGGTGGGTCGCGGCGCCTTGCCGTGCTGCGCGGCGTGCGACGAGGGATCGGCGAGGCCGCGACCCTCGTTCTGGTTCTCGACGCGGAGGCGAGGCGCGCCCGCAGTCAGCGGAATGGATGTGGGGTCTGCGAGCATGCGATCTATATCGCGCTCGCCACGTGTGATGTTCCTTGTAGCCGCTGGGACTGCGGCCTCGCCTAGATCAGGAGCGGGCGAGGCAATCCCCTCCTCCTTCGCCAGCCGCGTAAACCGCCGCCGCAGCACTTCGCGCATCATGCCGAAATCGTCGCCGGGCGTCAGGTCTTCGCCCTTGATGTTGAACGTCCGGTAGTGCTGCTTCATGAAGCCGTCCGGCCCCGCGACGACCATCGCACCGATCGCATTCGTACCCATGATGTGGCTGTTGTCGTAGACTTCAACGCGCCGCACGGGACCGTCGATCCCGAATGTCGTGCCCAGCGCCGCCAGCAGTTTCGTCTGGCTGGCATGCTCAGTCAGCCTTCGCGTAAGCGTCTCGCGCGCATTGTTAGCAGCGTGATCGACAAGCTCCTTGCGTTCGCCACGCTGCGGTGCTGCGACCTCCACGCGCCGGCCTGCACGCGTCGATAGCGCCGCTTCCAACAATGCGCGGTCTTCGACATCGCGGTCGAGCAGCACAAGCGAGGGCGCCGGCCGTTCGTCGTAGAATTGCGCGACGAAAGCGCCGAGCACATCCTCGCGCGAGAGCGTGCGATCGGCACGCGGGAAATAGGCGCGATTGCCCCAGTTCTGGAACGTGCGGAAGAACACGACTTCGATGCAGAATTGGCCGGCATCTTCGTGAATCGCGAAGACATCGGCCTCTTCGGTACGTTTTGGATTAATGCCCTGCTCGCCCTGGATGGCAGACAGCGCCGCGATACGATCGCGTAGCCGCGCGGCGCGCTCGAATTCGAGTTTCGAAGACGCTTCCGCCATGTCGCGCGCCATCAGATCGCGTACCGCACGGCTTTTTCCCGAGAGAAAATCGTGCGCCTCGTTCACGAGCTCCGCATAGTCGACGTGCGAGATTTCGCCGGTGCAAGGCGCGGCGCAGCGCTTGATCTGGTGCAGCAGGCAGGGCCGCGTGCGGTTCTCGTAAAACGAATCCGTGCAAGAGCGCAGCAGGAACGCGCGCTGCAGCGCATTCATCGTACGGTTGACCGCCCACACACTCGCGAATGGCCCGAAATAGTCACCCTTTCGCGTCTGCGCGCCGCGATGTTTCGTGATCTGCGGCGCGGGATGGTCGCGCGTCAGCACGATGAAGGGAAACGACTTGTCGTCGCGCATCAGCACGTTGAAGCGCGGCTTCAGCTGCTTGATGAGATTGGTCTCGAGAAGAAGCGCCTCCGTCTCGGTTTGCGTCGAGACGAACACCATGTCCGACGTCAGCGCGATCATGCGGCCCAGGCGATTGGTGTGCCCCTCACCGCGCAGATAGCTGGCCACCCGCTTGCGCAGGCTCTTCGCCTTGCCGACGTAGAGTACCTCGCCGTCCGCGCCGATCATGCGATAAACGCCGGGCCCGAGCGGCGCATTCGTCCAGTGCTTGCGGATCGCCGCCACGCCGCGCGCGACGGCGCCCTCCGCGACCGGCAGCTCGAAGGATGCACCGCTGTCGAAATCCGGCGGATCGTCTTGCGTTTCAACAGACGACCCGTCGTCGAAGTCATCGGGTTCCGGCATGTCCGCGCCCTTCGCGGCACGCGGCAAAGAGGATTCGGGCCGGCTCATGCCGTCCATTTAGACATGCAGGCCGCCACGGCCAACGTTTCGCGGCTTCGCGAAGGCCCGCGCCTGCCCTATATGCGCAGGACGCGCGGCAGTCCGCGCGAGGGAGATCACCATGAGCTTGTTCGGCACGATCATGTCGAAAATTTTCGGGACGCATGCCGAGGCGGCACCGGCCGGTGCTGGTTCGGGCGCACCTGCGGGAACGTCGTCAACGGCTGGGGGCGCTACGCCTGGCACGGGCACCGGCGGCGGGGCACAGGTCGACGTCGGTCAGGTGCTCGGCGACATGGCGTCGAAGAATTCGCAGACGCTCGACTGGAAGCACTCCATCGTCGATCTGATGAAACTGCTCGGCATGGATTCGAGCCTCGAACATCGCAAGGAACTCGCGAAGGAGCTCGGCTACACCGGCGATATGGGCGACAGCGCGACGATGAACGTGTGGCTGTCGAAGCAGGTGATGAAGAAGCTCGGCGAGAACGGCGGCAAGCTGCCGGACGATCTCAAGTAGGCCGACGGGACACCTAACTGCGTTCCACAAACGAAGAAGCCGCCGGTTTTGCCGGCGGCTTCTTTGTTTTCGAACGACCGATAAGAAGCGTTATTCGCCGGCTTCCTGGGTCTGCGTCTCGCGCTCGGCCTTTTCCTTGGCCTCGAGGTCTTCGCCGGTCTGCTGATCGACAACACGCATCGACAGGCGCACCTTGCCGCGATCATCGAAGCCGAGCAGCTTCACCTTTACCTTGTCGCCTTCCTTGACGATGTCGGTCGTCTTGTTCACGCGCTGCTTGGCAAGCTGCGAGATGTGAACGAGGCCGTCCTTGGCGCCGAAGAAGTTCACGAAGGCGCCGAAGTCCGTCGTCTTCACGACCGTGCCGTCATAGACCAGCCCGATCTCCGGATCGGACGCGATCGACTTGATCCAGGCGATCGCCGCCTTGATCGAATTGCCGTCCGAAGACGCGATTTTCACGGTGCCGTCGTCCTCGATGTTCACCTTCGCGCCGGTCTTCTCGACGATCTCGCGGATGACCTTGCCGCCCGTGCCGATCACTTCGCGGATCTTGTCGGTCGGGATTTTCATCGTCTCGATACGCGGCGCGAATTCTCCGAGCTCGGCGCGCGCCGTGTTCAGCGCCTTGTTCATCTCGCCGAGAATATGCAGGCGACCATCTCGGGCCTGACCAAGCGCGACCTTCATGATCTCCTCGGTGATACCGGCGATCTTGATGTCCATCTGGAGCGACGTGACGCCCTCGGACGTGCCGGCAACCTTGAAGTCCATGTCGCCAAGATGATCCTCGTCGCCGAGAATGTCCGAAAGCACCGCGAAACGCTCGCCTTCGAGGATCAGACCCATCGCGATACCTGCGGTCGGCCGCTTGAGCGGCACGCCGGCATCCATGAGCGCGAGCGAAGCGCCGCAAACAGTCGCCATCGACGACGAGCCGTTCGACTCGGTGATCTCTGACACGACACGGATCGTGTAGGGGAATTCCGCTGCCGACGGCAGCATCGGCCGGATGGCGCGCCAGGCGAGCTTGCCGTGGCCAATCTCGCGACGCTTCGGCGAACCGACGCGGCCCGTCTCGCCAACGCTGTAAGGCGGGAAGTTGTAGTGGAGCAGGAAGCGCTCCTTGTAGGTGCCTTCCAGCGAGTCGACATACTGCTCGTCCTCGCCAGTGCCGAGCGTGGCAACGACCAGCGCCTGCGTCTCACCGCGGGTGAAGAGCGCGGAACCATGCGTGCGCGGCAGGAAGCCGGCCTCGGCGACGATCGGACGTACGGTCTTCAGATCGCGGCCGTCGATGCGCACGCCCTCGTCGAGGATCGTGTTGCGCACGACCTTCGCCTGCAGATCGTGGATCGCTTCGCCGATGCGCTCTTTCGGGAATTTCGCTTCGCCGCCAGCGGGCAGCAGAGCGGCATGGACCTTACCCTTGGCCGCATCGAGCGCCTTGTAGCGATCCTGCTTGACGGTGATCTTGTAGGCCGCGCGCAGATCGGTCTCGGCAATGTCGGCAACGGCTTTTTCGACGGCGCTCTTGTCGAGCGGCACGACGTCGCGCGGGTCTTTCGCGGCGCGTTCGGCCAGACGGATGATTGCGTCGATCACCGGCTGGAAGCCGCGATGGCCGGTCATCACGGCTTCGAGCATCACGTCTTCGGATAGCTCTTTCGCCTCCGACTCGACCATCAGCACCGCGTCCTGCGTGCCGGCGACGACGAGTTCGAGCGTCGAAGTCTTCATCTCTTCGATCGTCGGGTTCAGCTTCACAGCGCCGTTGATGACGCCGACGCGTGCTGCGCCGATCGGACCCATGAAGGGGATGCCCGAGATCGTCAGGGCCGCCGAGACGGCGACCATCGACAGGATGTCGGGATCGTTCTCGAGATCGTGGCTCAGCACCGTGACGATCACCTGCGTGTCGTTGCGGTAGCCTTCGGGAAACAACGGACGGATCGGACGATCGATCAGGCGGCAGATCAGTGTCTCGCGCTCGGTCGGACGGCCTTCGCGCTTGAAGTAACCACCGGGAATGCGGCCGGCGGCAAAGGCCTTTTCCTGGTAGTCCACAGTGAGCGGAAAGAAGTCCTGTCCGGGTTTCGGCGAACGCGCGCCGACGACCGTCGCAAGCACAGTTGTTTCGCCCCAGGTGGCGACGACAGCGCCGTCGGCCTGACGGGCAACCTTGCCGGTTTCGAGTACGAGCTTGCGCCCAGCCCAGTCGAGTTCTTCACGATGTAATTCGAACATGCTCATGGCATTGCTTTCATTCTGCGGCACGCAAGTCGCGCCATGCGCAGAATTGCGGGACGCTCGATCACTTCGTTTCCGAAGAGCGAGCGGCCGGCGATCCTGCCATGACGTGCTGCCTTGCCTTGGGCGCGACGACCCCATGCCGTCGCGATTGGGCGCCCGCCAAATGCGGGCGCGGCGGCGCTAGCGGCGGATGCCGAGGCGCTCGATGATGCTCTTGTAGCGAGGCTCGTCGCGCTTCTTGACGTAATCGAGCAGCTGGCGCCGCTGCGAGACGAGCTTCAGCAAGCCGCGGCGCGAATGGTTGTCCTTCACGTGCGTCTTGAAGTGATCGGTAAGATTGGTGATGCGCTCGGTCAGAATGGCGACCTGCACTTCCGGAGAGCCGGTATCGCCCGATTTAACCGCATAGTCCTTGATGAGCGCTTGTTTGCGCTCTGCCGTGATCGACATCGTCTGCCTTTCGGTTTGGAGATATTGGTCGGCCCGTGCCGGGATGTCGTCCAGCAGGGTCGGGATCGTTCAGATGACTGAACTGCGGCGCTTATACACGTTTTGCCGCGTCACGCCACAGTCAGGGCGTCGACGACGTCAGGGCGATATCGCCGGCGCATCGGGGCGTAGCGGAACAGTCCGCCACTCGACGTTGCCATTGCGCTGCACGAGGCCCGAGAGGTAGCGGCGACTCGAGGCTTGAGCAACTTCGACCGCCTTCTTGACGTCCGCTGGCGAATTCACCGGCAAAAGCTGCAGCGTCAGGATGACGTCGCCGGTCGAAAACCCAAGTTCGGACGCCGGGCTGCCCTTCTTGACGTCTGTGACGACGACGCCACGCTGCGCAGACGCAAGCTTGAACTCACGACGGCTCTCATCGGTGATTTCGGACACGTCGAGCCCAAAGTCCGTTGCCCAGGTCGCCATCGCCTGGGACGGCTTGGCGACGTCCGCGACGACAGGCGCCTTTTCACCCGGCATTTCGACAGGCTTGATCCGCACCGTCTGCGTTTTGCCCTCGCGCCAGATCTGCATTGCAATCGTGGTATCGAGCGATCCGGCAATCTCGCGGGCGAACGCGCGTGCATCCGTGATCGGGACGCGAGCGACCTTGGTGATTATGTCGCCAAGTTTGAGGACGTCCTTTGCCGGACAGTTCGGATTGATCTGCGCGATGATCGCGCCACCATCGCCGTTGAAGCCGAAGGCCTCCCTGATTTCCGGCGTCACGGTCTGCGTGCCGAGCCCGATCCAGCCGATCTTTGGGTAGCCGTACTTGCGCAGCAGGCCGGCAAGCTCTTCCGCCACAGCGGACGGAATCGAATAGCCGATGCCGATGAAACCGCCGCTCGTATTGCCGCCGGAGTAATAGGCGGTGTTGACGCCCACGACCTCACCCTTGCGGTTGAACAGCGGACCGCCGGAATTGCCGTGATTGATCGCGGCATCCGTCTGGATGAAGGAATCGAACATCGACATGCTGAGATCGCGGTTGAGCGCGCTGACGATGCCGGACGTCACGGTGGTGCCGAGACCGAAAGGATTGCCGATCGCGACGACGGGATCGCCAATGTGAAGCTTTTCGCTATCGCCGAATTTCAGCGAAGCGATCGGCTTCGGCGGCGATATCTTCAGAAGCGCGATGTCGACTGACTGACCTTCGCCGACGAGCGTCGCGATGAAGCGACGTCCGTCCGACATGGCAACGATGATCTCGTATGCTTTGTCGATGACGTGACGGTTCGTGATGATGTAGCCGGTCGGGTCGATCACGAAGCCCGAACCGAAACTCTCTTTGATCGTCATGTCGGGCTTTGGCGCGGCTTGCGCGCTCGCCTGCGCCATGACGGCGGTCGGCTTCGCTTCGACAAGAGATTTTGTGGTGATGGCGACTACGCCGGGCGTCACACGCCGAACGAGCGCCGTCGTCGTGTCCGCATTGCGAAGCGGCGCGAGCGGCGAAAATGCGATGAAAGCCCCGAGGAAAGCGGCACCCGCTGCCAGAACGGCGATGTTCACCCGAAGCATGTGTCCCTCCGTCGACGCCGAGGACAATTGCGCCGACCGATCTGCCCTCGTTCGGTCATCCGACGCCGCAAAATTCGGGCCGAATATCCGCAGACGGTCGAAGGACGGCAGAGCTTGTGCAAGCCCTGCCGTCCATCATCGATGATTACTTGCAGTCGGCCGAAGCGGTCGTCACGTTCGAATTGCGATTGCCTTCCGGCTTGTCAGCCGAAGCGGTCGTCACGTTCGAGTTGCGGTTGCCTTCCGGCTTGTCGGCCGAAGCGGTCGTCACGCCAGAGTTGCGGTTGCCCTCGGCCGAAGCGGTGACAACGCTGGTGTTGCGGTTGCCTTCCGGCTTGTCGGCGGAGGCCGTCAAAACGCCACCAGCCGAGCCGGCTTCCGGCTTGGCGGCCGAGGCAGTGTTGACATTGCTGCCCTGCGTGGACTGCGCGGTGTTAACCGTGCTGCCCTGCGTCGACTGCGCCGTCGTGGCACAGGGCGCTGCGAAAGCGGCAGACGAGACAAGCAGTGCGCCAGCGAGAAGAGTGTATTTAAAGGTGCTCATGAATCCGCCTCCTGCGGGTAAAAGGACGTTGCATCGCCCCCCGATTGGGACGGTGATCGGAACGTAGCTATTTGCCCGAAGGTTTCAACATCGCGACGCCACACATCCTTGTGAACGCGCCCTGGATGCGCGCTGCTGACGCATCTGTGATCGGCGGCGGGTCAGACGTCGGCAAAGACGCGCTTCGGCAGCAGTTCGCCGCCATCGATCTCGCCGGTCGCGACAACCGCGCCCGCGCAGACGGCATAGGCTGCACCGGAGAACGGCGCGTCCTTGCCGCGCACGAGGACCGATTGGCCGCGCCGCAGGCGCGCCGCGCCGGCTCTATCGATATCGACGCGCGGAAGGCCCTGGAGGCCGTCCTCGATACCTCGAAGGCCACACTCTCCAGCCTCGAGCGCCGCAAAGTTGACGGCAGAGTGTTCTTCGAACGGTCCGACCCGCGTGCGGCGCAAGGCTGTGATGTGCCCGAAACATCCCAGTAGACGCCCGACGTCGCGCGCGATGGCGCGGACATACGTGCCCTTGCCGCATTCGGTTTCGAACACCGTCTCGTCCGCCGTCGCCTCGATGATCGAAAGCCTGTCGATCGTAACAGCACGCGGCTGAAGAACGACAGTCTCGCCGTCGCGCGCCAAGTCGTAGGCGCGCTCGCCCGCGATCTTGATCGCCGAGAAGGCCGGCGGCGTCTGCATGATCGTGCCCGTGAAGGCCGGCAGAAGGTCGGCAATCGCGTTGGCTGGCGGGCGCAGGTCGGAAGTCCGTACCGGACGTCCGTCCGCGTCGTCGGTGTCCATCTCGATGCCCCATCGCACGGTGAAGCGATAGGCTTTCACGCCGTCCTGCACGAAGGGAACGGTCTTCGTCGCCTCGCCGAATGCGACCGGCAAGATGCCCGACGCGAGCGGATCGAGCGTGCCGGCATGACCGGCTTTCTTGGCGTTGAAGATGCGCTTCAGCCGCGACACGGCATGGGTCGACGTCATACCAACAGGCTTGTCGAGAATCAGCCAGCCGTCGACAGGAACGCGTTGGGAGCGGGGTGCGCTCAAGGATTGTGCTCGTCGTCCGTGGAGACGACAAGATCGCGCTGCACCTTCTCAGAATTCAGGATCGCATCGATCTCCGCCATTTTTTCGAACGACGTGTCGGAGCGGAAACGTAGGTCCGGCGCAAACTTCAGATTGACGCGATGCGCGATTTCGGTGCGCAGGAACTTACGATTTCGCTCCAGCGCCGCGAGCACCGGCGTCGTGTCCTTGCCACCGAGCGGGATGACGAAAACCGTCGCAAGCTTCAGGTCCGGGCTCATCGCCACACGCGGAACGGTGACGGGATGCGTGTCGAGCACGGGATCGTTCATCCCGCCGCGCGCGAGAAGCTCGGACATGGCCTGGCGGATGAGTTCGGCAACGCGCAGCATGCGCTGCGAAGGCGCGCTGCCTTGGGCATGATGACTACGGGACATGGGTTCGGTCACGCCGTAAACCGGCGTCCTCGATCTTGTTGCGTTTAAAGCCGGAAACGCGCCGTCACGTTCACCCGAAGCGTGGACGCCGGTCGCGGTTGTTATGCCGATCAGCCCTGCACATATCCTCGATCGCAAAAGCCGGACGGCTTCTGCGGAATATGCGTCAGAGCGACCGCTTCACCTCCTGGACGCGGTAGCACTCGATGACATCGCCCTGGCGCATGTCCTCATACCGTTCGAACGCCATGCCGCATTCCTGACCCGCAGGAACTTCCTTGACCTCGTCCTTGAAGCGTTTGAGCGTCGACAGCTTGCCTTCGTGCACGACGACGTTTTCGCGGATGAGACGCACGTTCGCGCCACGCTCCACGGTGCCATCGGTAATGCGACAACCCGCGACCTTTCCGACCTTCGTGATGTTGAAGACCTCGAGGATGAGCGCGTTGCCGAGCATCGATTCGCGAAGTTCGGGCGGCAACAACCCCGACATCGCATCTTTCACGTCGTCGATGAGGTTGTAGATGATGTTGTAATAGCGGATCTCGCTGCCGGCACGATCGGCGGCTTCGCGCGCTTCCTTGTGTGCACGCACGTTGAAGCCGATGACCGCTGCGCCGGACGTGCCGGCGAGCGTAATGTCGCTTTCCGAAATGCCGCCGACGCCGGCATGCACGACACGCGCACCGACCTCATCCGTGCCGAGTTTCTCGAGCGCTGCGATAATCGCCTCGACCGAGCCCTGCACGTCGCCCTTGATGACGAGCGGAAATTCCTTGCGGCCCGCCGTCTTCAGTTGGCTCATCATGTCGACGAGCGAGCCGCGCGCCGTACCGCCGCGTGCGGCGATCTTGTCGCGCTTCTGGCGCTCGCGGTAATCCGCGATTTCGCGCGCGCGCGCTTCGCTTTGGACGACAGCGACGCGGTCGCCGGCTTCCGGCGCGCCGGAGAAGCCGAGCACCTCGACCGGAAACGACGGCGCCGCTTTCGCGACCGTCGCGCCGTGATCGTCGAGAAGCGCCCGCACCCGGCCCCATTGCGAGCCGGCGACGATAAGATCGCCGACCTTCAGCGTGCCGCGCTGTACGAGCACGGTCGCGACAGGTCCACGGCCGCGATCGAGACGCGCCTCGATGATCGAACCTTCCGCCTCGCGGTCGGGATTGGCCTTAAGGTCCAGCACTTCGGCCTGCAGGGCAATCATCTCGAGCAACTTGTCGAGATTCAGCTTCTTCGTCGCGGAGACCTCGATCTCGAGCGTCTCACCGCCCATGCTTTCGACCTGCACGTTGTGCTGCAAAAGCTCAGTGCGCACGCGCTCGGGCTTCGCATCCGGCTTGTCGATCTTGTTGATCGCCACGATCATCGGGACATTCGCGGCCCGCGCGTGATTGATGGCTTCAACCGTCTGCGGCATGACGCCGTCATCGGCTGCGACGACAAGAACAACGATATCCGTCACCTTCGCACCGCGCGCGCGCATCGCCGTAAAGGCCGCGTGGCCGGGCGTGTCGATGAACGTCACCTTGTGACCATCGGGCGCCGTGACCTGATACGCGCCGATATGCTGCGTGATGCCGCCAGCCTCGCCGGAAACGACGTTTTTCGCCCGGATTGCATCGAGCAGCGATGTCTTGCCGTGGTCGACGTGACCCATGATCGTCACTACGGGCGGGCGTGGCAGCAGCGCATCTTCGGCGTCGGGCGCGTCGAACAGACCCTCCTCGACATCGGATTCAGCGACGCGGCGGACCGTGTGCCCCATCTCCTCGGCGATCAGTTGCGCCGTGTCGGCATCGATCGAATCCGTGATCTTGAACATCTCGCCCTGACGCATCAGCAAGCGAACGACGTCCACGCCGCGCTCCGACATGCGGTTTGCGAGCTCCTGGATCGTGATCGTCTCGGGCAGCACCACTTCGCGCGACAAGCGCTCTTTCTGGTCCTGACCGCCGCCCTTCATGCGCTGCGTACGACGACGGAAGGCCGCGACGGAACGTGTGCGCTCCTCCTCGGTCGAACCGGTGGCGGTAGAAACCGTAAGACGGCCGCGATCCTTCTGCGGACCGCGCGGGCCGCGATTGACGGGAAGCGGCGTGCGCTGCACCGGCATCATCGGACGGCGCAGGATCGGGCGCGGCGCACCCGGCGCCGCTGTCGTCGTTGCAGGACGCGGTGCCATGGCCCCGGCAGCCCCTGCGGTCGCGGGAGCGGCTTCGGCCTCGCCGGGCAGACGGCGGGCTGCTTCGCTTTCGGCCTTTTTGCGGGATTCGGCTTCCTTGGTCAGCCGGTCTTCCTCGGCCTTCTTACGGGCTTCGGCCGCATCGCGGTCTTGAAGCTCGCGCGCATCGCGTTCTGCGCGAAACTTGCTGTCGGTCTCGGCGCGACGGCGGTCCTCTTCCTCCCGCGAGCGGGCATCGACAAGCGCGCGATCGCGTGCGGCGCGCTCTTCTTCCGTCAGCGTCCTCAACACGACGCCGGCCGCAGAGCGCGGTGCAACTGGCTTTGTGGGCGCAACTGGGGCTTTGGCAACAGGGGCAGGCGTTGGCGCAGGCGCAACCGGAGCAGGCGCAGGCGCAGCGGCGCGTTCGCCCGGACCGACAGTGCGGCGCTTCACCTTCTCGACGACGACCGCCTTCGAACGGCCATGCGAGAAGCTCTGGCGCACCATGCCCTGCTCGACGGGCCGCTTCAGCGACAGCGTCTTGCCGCTCACACCCAGCGTCTTGTCGTTGTTGTTGGTCTCACTCATCCGTGCTGAATCCTGGGCGCTGCCCGCTCTCGTCGTCTGCCGTATCGCCGCGAAATGCCTGCAGGCGCTGACATCGCACGAGGAATCCCTCGCCCGCCGCGCCATTTTTGAGCGCCGCGTGTATCACATGTGGTCGCCCCAACGCCAAACCCAAACGCGCGGCGGGAAACAATTTTACCGTCTCCGGTGAACGTCCAGCACGGCGTGTCGCCTGTCCGAGCTTCCGGATACCGTCTGCCGCAGCATCGCTCGCGTGGACAACGATCGCCGCCTCGCCGGAGGTGATCGCACCCTCAACCTTGCCGAAGCCAGTGACCACCGCTCCCGCTTTGTTTGCGAGAGACAGCAGTCCGAGCGCATCCGTTTCGAGAAGCTGCTCGACGTCGATGGCCAGATCACCGCCGACATTCGCCGCGCCCTTGAAACCGTGTGAGAACACTTTCCGGCGCGCCGCTTCTGAAATGGTACTGCGCGAGGCAGAAATCCAGACGCCACGGCCCGGCAATCGATTGCGGATGTCGGGCGTGACGACCGCTTCGGGCGAAAGCACGAAGCGGATCATCTCCACCGGCGCGCGACGCTGCCGCGTTACGAGGCAGGTGCGCAGCGGCCCTTCTTCTCCGTCATTGGGCGGCGGCCGCTTCGCCATCCTCACCCTCATCGCTCTGCACGGCGCCGGCCTCGATCCAGCCAGCCTTGACGCGTGCCGCCATGATGACGGCCTCCGCCTCCTCGCGCGAAATGTCGGAACCGTCGAGGAAACCAGGAAATTTCACCGTCTCGGCGTCTTTCTTCTCCGTCCAGCCGACGAGATCGTCGGTAGCACAGCCGGCGAGATCCTCGACCGTCTTTACGTCGTTCTCGCCGAGCTTGACGAGCATTGCGCTCGTCAGGCCTTCGACCTCTTTCATCTCGTCGGCAACGCCGAGTTCGCGGCGCTTCGCGTCGAACTCCGCCTCGATCTGGGCGAGATGGTCACGGGCGCGCGTCTGGATTTCCATCGCCGTGTCCTCGTCGAAACCATCGATGCTGGCAAGCTCCGACGGTTCGACGAACGCAAGTTCCTCGACCGACCGAAAACCTTCCGACGCAAGCAACTGGCCGACGACCTCGTCGACGTCCAGCGCCGACATGAACGCATTCGTGCGCTCGACGAACTCTTTCTGACGGCGCTCTGATTCTTCAGCCTCGGTCATGATGTCGATGTCCCAGCCCGTAAGCTGGGAGGCGAGGCGCACGTTTTGGCCGCGCCGCCCGATGGCGAGCGACAGCTGCTCGTCCGGCACCACGACCTCGATGCGCGAAGAATCTTCGTCGAGCACGACCTTCACGACTTCCGCCGGCTGCAGCGCATTGACGATGAACGTCGCGGCATCCGCCGACCACGGAATGATGTCGATCTTCTCGCCCTGCAACTCGTTCACCACGGCCTGCACGCGCGAACCGCGCATGCCGACGCAGGCGCCGACGGGATCGATGGAGGAATCGCGCGACACGACGCCGATCTTCGCGCGCGAGCCCGGATCGCGCGCGACCGACTTCACTTCGATGATGCCGTCGTAAATTTCCGGCACTTCCTGCCGGAACAGTTTCGCCATGAATTGCGGATGCGTGCGCGACAGGAAAATCTGCGGGCCGCGCTGCTCACGGCGCACGTCGTAGACATAGGCGCGAAGGCGATCGCCAGGTCGAAACATTTCGCGCGGAATCATCTCGTCGCGACGCACGATCGCTTCGCCGCGGCCAAGGTCGATGATGACGTTGCCGTATTCGACGCGCTTCACGATTCCGCTGACGATATCGGTGATGCGGTCTTTGTATTCGTCGTATTGGCGGTCGCGCTCGGCTTCGCGCACCTTCTGCACAATGACCTGCTTGGCGGATTGCGCGGCGACGCGACCGAAGTCGAACGGCGGCAATGTCTCCGCGATCCAGTCGCCGACCTGCGCCGCCGGATTGCGCTTGCGCGCGTCATTCAGAAGAATCTGGATCGCGTCGTTCTCGATCTCTTCGACCACGAGAAGCAGTCGCGAAAACCGGACTTCGCCAGTCTTCTGGTTGATCTCGGCGCGGACCTCGGTCTCCTGGCCGTAGCGCGAGCGCGCTGCCTTTTCGAGCGCCTCCTGCATCGAGTCGATGACGATGGAGCGCTCGATGTTCTTTTCGCGCGCGACGGCGTCGGCGATCTGAAGCAGCTCGAGTCGATTGGCGCTAACGGCCATGGCTCAGGTTCCTCTCTGGGATGGATTGCGTGATGTCTTCTTGAATTCGGTCTGCACGCCGGCGGGCGCGCTGGGCTTTGCCTTCGCAGGGCCGCGAGGACCATGACGGAAGCGGCCGGGGCCGCGTTTTGGCGCGTCATCCGCGGCGGCCGCCTCTTCCGCCGCTTCGCGTTCGGTCTCTTTACCGGCGCGGAGCGAGGCACGCACGAGCGCGTCGGTGAGCATCAGCTTCGCATCGGCGAGATCGGCGAGCGGCAGAGCAACTCGCACGTCTTCGTCAGGCGGAGCATCGAGCCGTTCGATCGTGACGGTTGCTGCGCTGCCATCGCCGGAAACAGCACCGATGATGCCACGAAACCGCTTGCGGCCGTGCGGGCCGAGCGTCGCCAGTTCGATCCGGACCTCGTGTCCAAACGCACGCGCAAAATCCGAAACGCGGACAAGCGGCCGGTCGATGCCGGGCGAAGAAATCTCGAGCCGGTGCTCCTGCGAGATCGGGTCTTCGACATCGAAGACCGGCGACAGGTTTTGGCTTGCGAGTTCGCAATCCTCGATCGTCATCGTGCCGTCGGGCCGCTCGGCCATCACCTGCAGAACGGCGCCCTGCTGGTTGAAGAGTTTTACGCGCACAAGACGAAAGCCAAGGCCACCGAGCGTCGGCGCCGCGATGGCGGCAATGCGCGCGCAAACACCCGTCTCGGTGAACAGACGGGGCTCGTCGAGCGGAGCGTCGATGGGCAGCGCGGTTTCCAGCGGTCGCCTCAAACAAAAAAGAGCGGGTCCCGGGCGGGCCCCACTCTCACAAAACCATGTCTGAACATGATCACGATGAGATTTGGAAGTTGCCGCCAGATACACCCGCGGCAACGGAAAGACAAGGCGGGACCCGATCTTCAGTCGGCGTCGAAACCATGCCCATGTTCGAGCTTCGGCGTACGCTTGAAATGCTCGCGGCGGCCGCGCGCCGTTTGGATAATCTTCGGCGCGTTGGCGATCGCGAGATAGACGAAGAGCGGCGGCAGCAGCAGCATTGTTGCGATATATTTCAGGATCGGCCCGCGCCGCAGAGTGACATAGGCGGGCATCGTCATGCCGATCGCCACCATGAACGTCAGCACGATGACGGTCGCCATGACAGGCAGGTACGGCATCACGGACATGCGGAAGAGAATTCCCGCCACCAGCGCGATCAGCCAGATCGCACAGGCGGGGAAGAACACCTGATGCAAGACGAGCCAGACAGCCGACAGTCGCGCGCCGAGCGGCCACGGCGCATTCCAGAGCGGCGCAACCGTGCGTTGCGCGACCTGGATGAAGCCGTTCGACCAGCGACGCTGCTGACGCCGCCACGCGCGCATCTCTTCCGGCACGAGACCGGGGATAACCGGCTCCTGCATGAAGAGCCCGTGCCGGCCCATCAGATACGTGCGGATCGTGAGATCGAGATCTTCGGTCAGCGAATAATCGAGCCAGCCACCGGCCTTGTCGATGGTGCTGCGACGCCAGATACCGCCGGTGCCGTTGAACTGGAACAGCCAACCGGCGTGGGCGCGCGTGCGCTGCTCAACGAGGAAATGTCCGTCAAGGATCAGGCCCTGCGCGCGCGTGAGCCACGACTTGTCGAAATTCGCGAACTCGCAGCGCGATTGCAGGAAGCCAGCGTCGGGATCGGCATGCAAAACCGGGATCGCGCGACGCAGCCAGTCGGCGGGCGGCCGGAAATCGACGTCGAGCATCGCGATGTAGGGGGCGTCGCAGAGCTGCAGGCCCGCAGCACAGGCCGCAGCCTTGAAACCGGAACGATCCTCGCGGCGCACATGCACGGCATTCGTACCAGCCGCGCGCAGTTCCGCGATGACGGCGGCGGCGACATCGGTCGTCGAGTCGGTCGAATCGTCGAGGAGTTGGATGGTCAGGCGATCGCGCGGCCAATCGAGCGCCGCGGCGCAACGCATGGCATTCTCGACGACGATGCCTTCGTTGTAGACGGGGATCTGCACCAGCACGTGCGGGAGGTCGGCTTCCGCCAACGGCGGCGCGGAAGGATCGATAACGCCGCGCCACTGGTCCCGAAGCGTACGGCCGATAAGCACGAGGAAGCCTGCCGCGATGAGAAGCATGGCGGCGAACGCAATCGCGTTCACGACGTCGGCGACGAAGGCAAGCACGTCGAACACGATCACAGCGAGGTCCCCTGCCCGCG
Organism: Beijerinckiaceae bacterium; assembly: GCA_965246795.1. Lineage (GTDB taxonomy): Bacteria > Pseudomonadota > Alphaproteobacteria > Rhizobiales > Beijerinckiaceae > JAJXWB01. Next base: position 649,023 of record CBDFFN010000013.1, read on the forward strand.
CTGCGGCAGTGTCGGTGCATCGGTGTCGCGGCTGACTTCGAAGCGCGCGCCGGCCCAGACGACGCGGCGCGTAAACCACGCCTTGATCCACACAGCGAGCATCAAACTGTCGCGCGCCACCATCACCGCCGGTGCGGAAAGCGAAATGGGCCAGCCTACCGCCAGCGCAAGAGCCGTTTCAGCGAGGAACCATATCGCGAGCGCGAGCAATGCCGCGACGATTGGAGAAAGTCCCGCAAGCGGCGCGGCGAGAGCGGCTGCACCAGCCGCAAGAACGCAAAGGCCCAGTGGCTCCAGCGCAAAGGGCAATTTGGCATCGTGTGCCCGCACCGCCGTCCACCGCATCTGCCGATCGAATACGTCGCGCCATCCGCGCGTGCCAAGCCGCTGCGTGACGAGCTGCGCCATGAAGACAGTCCGCAATCCGAAACGCGCAAAGGCCGTCGCGAGCGCCGCGTCTTCGCCGACACTATCCGCAACGGAGGCGAGACCGCCGATCTTCTCCAACGCAGATTTACGGAACACCATGATCTTGCCGACACCAAATCCCATGCCCAACGCATCCGCCATCAGAAGAAGACGGCCATGCGACTGGTTCATCACCTGCGCCTCGATAGCGGCTGCAAATGTCTCTGCCTCGACCGCGCGCGGGATCGCGCAGACAAGCCCTACGTCGTCACTCAGGCTCGCGACTGCAGGCGCCACTCCACCCTCAAGTTCGACATTCGAATCCTTCATGAAGATGATGTCGTTGCGCGCCGCCGCGAAAGCTTCCGCAAGATTGTCGATCTTCGGGCTCGCGGCGAACACCGCCGTCGATTGAATGAAACGGACTGGAACGGGCGCATCGGCAAAAGCCGCGCGCGCTGCGGTCAGGGCGGGCGATGCCGTCTCGCGGCACGTCACGATGACTTCCGAGCCCGCGGGCAGGCTCGCGAACACCGAGCGCTGCGCTTCGGCGAAGCCGGCGTGGATCATCTTGATCGGGATGACGACGCTGACCGGCACGTTGGCGGACATCGTGCGCCGTCGCGCAATGATGGGCGCACGCGCGAGCGCGCATCCAACCGAAAAAACGAGCCCGACGAGCGATACAATCGTGAAGACCGCCGCGCCCCACGTGATGACAGCGAGCGCGTTCACGACAAGACCCTCTCGCGGGTCTCGCGGATGTCGACGGTGAAACGCGCGAGGATCGCATCGGCGACAGGCGCCGGCAGAAAGCTCGAAAGTCGCGCGAACCAGTAAAGCGGTTTCGGGAAGGCGACGACCGCCCGGCCTGCGTCGAGGCCGCGCGCGACAATGTCGGCCGCTTTCGTGTCGGTCATCGCCATCGGCTGGAAGGCGACGAGGTCGGCGTTCATCGGCGTATGTACGAAGCCCGGCACGATGAGACTGACGCCGACGCCCTTCTTGCGCAGATTGCCGCGTAACGAATCCGCATAGAGGTGGACGGCGGCTTTTGTCGCGCAGTACGCAGGAGAGTACGGAAGACCGCGCACACCCGCGATCGAACCCGTCATCGCAATCCGCCCACGCCCGCGTGAAATCATTGGCTCGATCAGCGGCTCGACGGTGTTGAGCGTGCCGAGCCAGTTGATCGCTGTGATGGCGCGCACCGCGTCGGGATTTTCGGTCAGCGCGCCGGAAGCGAGACCTGTCGAGATGCCCGCGTTTGCAACCAACAGATCAACCGGCGTCTCGCGGTCGATGGCGCGCAAGGCCTCGTGCATCGCTTCGCGATCGCGCACGTCGAGGCGCTCGGCGCGGACATCGCTGCCGGCGGCCTTGCAGTCCTGCGCCACCGCATCAAGCCGCGCGCCGTCGCGGCCGAGAAGCACGAGCCGTACATTGGCGGCGTCGCGCTTCGCATAATGCAGCGCAAGCGCGCGCCCGATGCCGCTCGATGCGCCGGAAATGACGATGGTGCGGGCCGAGTTCATGCGGCCTCGCGGGGCACGAGTACAGCCTCGGCGACGATAGCCGGCGCACGATCCGGGCCTTGCGCGAGAAGGCGCATCAGCACGCCGCCATCCTGCTCGCGCAGCACGCGTCCGCTGATTTTTGCGGATTGTCCCGCGAGAATAGGCTGTACGAACTTGCCCGAGAGCCGCGCGATGCGGAGATCGTCGCGCCAGGCGACGAGCGCGGGCTCGAAGGCGGCCATCACGAGCATGCCGTGCGCGAGCGGCGCGGAAAAGCCGGCAAGAGCGGCAACCGACGCATCGAGGTGCAGCGGATTGTCGTCGCCCGACACTTCGGCATAGGCGGTAATGTCGGCTTGCGTGAAAGGCGCTGTCACGACTTCGTCGAAGCGGTCGCCGACACGGGGCAAGGCTCGGCTCATTGCTGCGCCGCTCCGTGCTGATGCACGGCAACGTCTGGACGCGCGATGACACGCAGCAGCGTTTCCATGTCGAGCACCGTTGCGCCGTTCCACCGCACAGCACCCGCGATGGCGACACGCGCCGGATCGGCACGGCGTTCGACGACCGCTGTCATTTCGTAGTCGACGCCGGGTTCGAGCGCGGCGGTGTAGCGGAACGACTGGTCTTCGTGAAACACAACCTCGCCCGCCTGCACGCGCGCTTCGATGGCGCTGCGGATCTCCGGGAGCGCCAACCAGACAATCGGGAATGTCGCAGGGACGCGCTCAGCGCTGGCGCCAACAGCCTGTGCAAAGCGCGCAACGGTCGCCGCGTCCGCAATGACACGAAAGGGTCCGAGCGTCTCGCTCGCCGATGCCGACGCGACATTGTCCATCGTTCACGCCGCAAGCTTGCGGACGACGAGCACAGCGTTGATGCCGCCGAACGCGAAGGAATTCGACATCACCGTGTCGATCTTCATTTCCCGCGCGACGTTCGGGATGCAGTCGACCTCGCATTTCGGATCGGGCACTTCCCAATTGATCGTCGGCGGCGCGACGCTGTCGCGCATCGCGTTGATGGCGCAGACGAGTTCCAGCGCGCCTGACGCGCCGAGGGCGTGGCCGTGAATCGGTTTCGTCGATGACATCGGGATGGTTTTGCCGCGTGCGCCGAAGACTTCGCCGACCGCTTCCGATTCCGTCATGTCGTTGAGCGTCGTCGCCGTGCCATGCGCGTTGATGTAGTCGACGTCGGCGGGGCGTGATTCCGGCATCGTCGAGCGCAAGACGCATTGCCGCAGCTGCACCTTCCGCCTTTGGCCGTACGGGATCGAACGCATCGGTCGACGTGCCGTAACCCGCCAGTTCGCAGAGCGGCGTCGCGCCCCGTGCTCTGGCCGCGTCGGCGGTCTCCAGCACAAACATTGCGGCGCCCTCGCCGAGATTCATGCCGTTGCGGTTCTTCGAGAAAGGCCGGCACTTGTTCGGCGTCAACACGCGCAAATTCTCCCAGGCGACCTGGCCGCCGTTGGTCAGGCACGCCTCGGCGCCGCCGACCAACGCGCGGTCGATCAGGCCGGCGCGGATCATCTGCAACGCCATGCCGATCGCCTGCGTCGCCGACGAGCAGGCGCTGGCGATGGCGAGAGAGGGTCCTGTACAGCCGTAGCGGATCGTTAGCGCCGCCGGCCCGGCACTCGGAATCCAAGCGCGGCACCGTCAGGGACTTCAGGCCGCATCTGCGTATGGTACAGTCGGTGCAGTCCGTCATCGATCGCATGGGCGCCACCAATGCCAGTGCCGAGCAGGACGGCTGTCCGAGGTCCCGCAAGCCCGTCGCGTGGCAGACCAGCAGACGCCAGCGCTTCGTCCGACGCGCCCAGCGCGTATTGGGCGAAGAAGTCGCAATAGGGCAGCAGTTCCTTGCCGATGAATGACGTGTCGAAATCCGGGACGCGCGCGCCGAGCCTGACGCGCCCGGTATAGGGTCGGCTGAACTCGACTTCGCCAATTTTGCCCTGGCCCGCCTTTGCGGCCTGCCAGAGCAACTCGGTTCCCGTTCCCGCCGCCGACACCGCGCCCATGCCGGTGACGACGACTGTCCGTCCCGCCACCATTCAGGCCGTCTTCCCCGTAGCCTGATCCTTGCCCGACGCCTGCTCCTTGGCGACGTGGTCGACGAGCGCGTCGATCAGCGTCTTCACGTCCTTGGCTTCCTGAAAATCGCCATCCATCGGAATGTAGACGTTGAATTTGTCCTCAACCGCCGTGAGGATCATCACGATGTCGATGGACTTGAGATCGAGGCTTTCGATCGTGGCGTCGGGCGTGACCTTGTCGCGGTCGATCATGCCTTCCTTGCAGATCACCTCGATGACCTGCTCCGTCAGTTGCTCGCGGTCGATAGTGCTCGTTTCCACGCCGTAACCTCGTCGATCTTGTTCTCGATTGCGGCCGCGTCCGAGGCGGCCCGTGGTGGCGACGCCTGCTTGTGCCGCCGCCTGAACAATTCTCAGGCAGAGTCGGCGGGATGGTTATTGCACCCAGCCTGCAAAGGGAAGCCCCGGCCTAGTTACGAGACCGCGCGCATTGACGGGCTTGGGGCAAACTGGTGTACACCCCGCCGCATATGAGCGTCTCGACCATAAATGGCGGCGATCTCCCGAGCGCGGGTGTACGTGCGCCGATCACCACCCGGCTTATCGAACCGTTCGAGCGCGCCTGGCACTATCGCGAGCTGATCCGCGCCGTGGTTCGACGTGAACTTGCGTCGCGTTTCCGGGATTCCCTGCTTGGCTGGGTCTGGGCGGTCTTCGCACCGCTCGCGCTGCTCGGCGGATACACACTCGTCTTCAGCATGGCCGCGCCGCCCGGCATGACCGCCGGATCGACGCTCGACTATGCCGCTTCGATCTTCTGCGGCCTCGTGGTTTTTCAGGTCTTCTCGGAGCTCATCGCACGTGGCCCGCTGCTGCTTCACGAGCATGCGCATTTCGTGAAGAAATCGATCTTCCCGAGCGAAACGATCGCGTGGACATCGACGATCCGCGCTTTCGTCTATGGCGGGATCAGTTTCGCGACGCTCCTCGCCTTTTTGCTCGTCACCGGCCACGGCTTGCCCTGGACCCTGATCATGACGCCGATCGTGATCGTGCCGTTCTTCCTCCTGATGCTCGGCACCGTCTGGATTCTGATGGCGCTCGGCGCCTTCACCAAGGACGTCTCGCATCTCATCATCGCGGTGTCGCCGCTGCTGATGTTCGTCACGCCGATCTTCTACAATATCGACCAATTGCCCGGCAGCTTCAGGCCATTCATCCGCTGCAATCTCGTCGGCAATTACGTCGAGATGCTGCGCGACCTCGCTCTCCACAGCCGCTTTCCGAACCCGTTCCTCTTCGTGATCACGGTCGGCGTTTCCTACGCCGTGTTCTATGTCGGCTACCGCTTCTTCATGCGCTACAAGTCCGTGATCGTCGATGTCATCTGACGTAACTACGACGCCCGAGATCGCGATCGAGTGCCGGAACGCCGCCAAAGCTTTTCAGCTCTATCTGCGACGTAACGATCAACTGGCGCAGGCACTCTTTGGCCGCTGGAAGCAGTTCTACAAGGAGCACTGGGTACTTCGCGACGTAACCTTCCAGGTCCGACGCGGCGAATGTATCGGAATCGTCGGACGCAACGGCGCCGGCAAGACAACGCTGCTGCAAGTGCTCTGCGGTATCACGACGCCGACACGCGGGATCGTTACCGTCAACGGGCGCCTTGCGCCGATCCTGGCTTTGGGCGCGGCCTTCGACGGCTCGCTGACCGGCCGCGAGAACGCGATGATCGGCTGCGCGATTCTCGGTCTTAAACGCCGCGAGATCGACGCGCGGCTGCAATCGATCGTCGACTTCGCCGAAATCGGGATGTTCTTTGAACAGCCGATGAAGCTCTATTCGAGCGGCATGGTCGCACGGCTCGCCTTTGCGATCTGCGCGCATGTCGATGCCGACATCCTGATCGTCGACGAAGCTTTGTCGGTCGGAGACGAATTCTTCGCCAAAAAATGCGAGGAGTTTATCGCCGACTTTTCCAAGCGTGGCACGATCATCGTCGTCTCGCACGGCCTTGATTATCTGACGACACTCTGCGACCGGATCATGTGGATTGACGAAGGCAAGGTACGCGAAATCGGCGACCCCAAGCGCGTCATCGCAAACTATCGCGCGACTGTGCGCGGCGACGAAGACGCCGAAGAGCAGGCGGCTTAGGCTTCCTACTCCGCCGGCGCCAGGCGGGGCGCCACACGCATGCGATGCGTGCTCGATGAGCCCTGCTGCCGCTGCACGAGATACATGCCTGCCGCGATCTCGGCGAGTACGATCCCGAGGATAACGACCGAGAGCGCCACGTTCACGCGCACGAGGGTTTCCGCCGCAATGAGCACCGCAACGTGCACGAGCGGAATGACCGCAATGACAGCGCTGGCCGCGTTGGCGCGCCGTCCCGTTGCGCTCGCCACCGTGACAACGAGGCCGATGCCGAGCAGCGTGTGCGAGATCGCGAGCATCGGTAGGACGAAGCGCTTCGTGGCCTCCGAGACCCATTCGGCGAAAATGCGCCTGTCGTGGACCGCGAATTTCAAATAGCCAATGAATTCCGTGAACGAGAGTTCGAAAACGCCCTTCCAGGCGCGCGGCGGCAGGCCACCGGATCCCTGCATCGGCAGCGAAATCGCATATTCATCGAATTGCGCCACGCGCACGCGATCGCCGTCCCGCGCACGGCTCTGGATCGACCCGTTCGACAGGATCATCACCACACCGGAATCGTTGCGCCGAAACTCGGCGCGAGCGGCGTTGATTGTCTCTTCCGAGTTCTTCTCGGCATTCACCTGGCGAATGAAGACACCAGTCGCGACGTCGGGCGTTTCCCAACGCTCGAAGTAGATGGTGCGCTGGTTCTCCTCGAAGGAATAGAACTGGTTCGACTCGAGCATGCGGTGATTGAGCGTATGCCGGATGACGTTGATGACGTCATGCATCGTCCCGACATTGGCCGGCGCGATCCAGCTCGACAGAAGATAGCCGATGATCGTGAAGACCCCGGCGCAGGCGAGCGCAGGCATGCAGATCGACCAGATCGAAAGCCGCAGCGAGTAGAGCACGGCCATCATGCCCTCGGCCGACATGCGCGAGAATTCGAGCGAGGCTGCCACGCCGATCGCCATCGGCAGCGCGATATAGGACACGGTCGGCAGCGTGCCGACGAGCGCGGGCCACACAAGCCCGCCGCGCATCGCCGCGGGCGGCAGCTGGTGGAACAGCGCCGTGAGCACAACCGGAAGCGTCAGTGCGACCTGCACCACGATCGCCGCAATGAAGATGCGGCGCGCGAGGTAAAGGAAGAGCAGGCGTGGCATCATGCGGCGAGGCCGAGCCGCTTCCGCGCGCCAGCGGCATATTCGTGCCATGCGGCATCGAAGGGGCCATCGGTCGGCAGGCTCTTGCCGCCGCCAGCCCAGTGACAAAAGTAGATTTCGCGGCCTGCCTGATCGAGCGGCGCGCCGTCTTTCCAGGTCACGCCCGTCGCCTTGTAGAAACTCTCGTGCGACGCGCTCGGCACGACGTCCGTGACAATTCGAATCGCCAGATTGTTGCGATGGCAGACGAAGTTCACGACGGGTTGCGCGAACAGCATGCCGCGCTTGCGCACCGAGTGGAACAGTTTTGCATCCTTCTCGATCGTACGGATGAACATGTCGAGATCCAGAATTTTCCTGGACGTGAGGAAAAAGCCGTCGTTGAAGAGTAGCGCGTCTTTGAGAAAATCGTGATCGGCGCGCTTCTTGTTGTAGACATAGTCGAAGCTTGGGCTCGCGACGATGAAGTCGGTCTCGCCCTTCTTCAATTGGCCGAACAGCGGCGTGAAGTCGCGAAACAGCACGATGTCGACATCGATGTAGATCACCTCGTCGAGCGGCAGAGCGAGCGCCGCAAGCTTGCGCAGGCGACGACGGTAGCCGGGGAAGAGCGGGTAGAGATCGGCTGCAAGACGATCGATCGCGCGTGGCTCGTCCTCGACGATGGTCACGCCATAGGCCAGCGCGGCGCGGCGCGTCAGCGTGAGATTGTCGTCATAGGGAATGAGGTAAAGCGGCACCGTGGCGCTGTGCTGTTTCCAGCTTTCGAGGAAGGGCAGCAGCCAGTCGGCGATCTTGTCATTGGCGACGATGGCCATGCCCCGACGCGGCGCGGTGGCGGATGCGCTCGCTTGATCCGTCACGCGTCGATCCTGCATCGGGCTGGCGTCATCGGCAAAACAGAGGTTTCCTCACGTGTCGTCCGGGCCTAGAAGGGCGCCGCGGCATCAGCGCCCGACATGACGGCGGGGCCATGCTCTCTCACGGACGCGGCTGTCGAGACAAGACTTGAACGCCCCTCTCACCATTGCGACGCAGGCCGAGCGCCCGCTGGCAGGCCGACGCGTGGCCGTCGTGCACCCTGCTTGGCATTCCTGTGGCGCCTACGAGGTGTATGTCGGGCAGACCGACGCATACCGCGCGCTCGGCGCCGAGGCTTTTACAGTAGTCTGCAACGACCAGCCAGGGTTTGAGCCAAATTCCGCCCGCTGGAGCGACTACCGGCGGTTGACGCCCGAGATGGAGGCGATGCCGCGCTTCTTCGCTGGCGTGTCTTTCGCAAGATTCTTGACACCGGCATTCTTCTCGCGCGCGGTGATCCCCTACTGGCAAGGCGACGGCGCGGCGATGCGCGAAGGCTTTGCGGAGCGCTCCGATGTGTCGCCAGGCGCATTGTCTGAGCCGGTCGACCTCGTCCACTGCAACCACTTCTTCTGCATGCCGGTGGCGCATCTCGTCGCGAGAGGTGCACCGATCGTGCTCGACACGATCGACGTGCAGGCGCGGCAGTTCGACATCATCAACGATGCCGCGCGCTTCGTGCTGCCGCCACGTGCGTCATTCGATGCTATGCTCGCGCAGGAGCTGACAGCGATGCGGCCTGCCGCCGGCCTGCTGCACCTCAATGCGGAGGAGCTGGATTTCTTCCGCGCCAAACTGCCGGATCGTCCGCACCATCTGCTTTATCCCGCCGTGCGCGCAATGCATGGCGTCGAAGGCGGCAACGACATCCTCATTGTCGCGAGCAACAACACCGCGAATGTCGAAAGCCTGATCTGGTTTCTTCGCGAAGTGCTTCCGCGCGCCGGCAATCCGTCCGTGGTCATCGCCGGCAATGTCGATGGCGGCGTGCGCGCGAAGGATTCCACGCTCTACGAGCGGCATCGTGCGAAATTTCTTGGCCGCGTCAACGATCTTGCGGCTGTCTATGCACGCGCACGGCTGCTACTTCTGCCGACGATCTCCGGCACGGGCGTGTCGATCAAAGCGGTGGAAGCGCTATCGACGGGCCTGCCGCTGATCGCGTCACCACTCGCCTTTCGCGGCATGACGCTCGACCCGAACGGTCTGCGCAATGTAGTCGTCGCCGACGGTATCGAACCCTTCGCAACGGCCCTGCGCAACGCCATCGCAACGCCCTACCCACCAACGGCAGCAGAAATCGCCGCGAGTGATACGCGGCGCGCCTACGACTTGCATTTCAGTGAAGCGGCCTATGCCCGCCATCTCGCCGAGATCGTGATGCCGCTCGTGGCGCGATGACAAGCGGTCGGTCCCTCGCAGGCAAACGCGTCGTCATCGTCCATCCCGCTTGGCATTCCTGCGGCACCTATTCCGTCGTGCTCGGCCAGATTGCCGCCTACCGGTCGCTCGGCGCCGATGTCGTCGCGATCGCGAACAGCGACTTTCCTGGCTTCGGCACGGACACGTTTCTGTCTCGCCGTTATGTCGCGCAGACGCCGGAACTCGATGCAACGACACGCGCCTTTGCCGGCGTGCCGCTACACCGTGCGCTGAGACCGAAATTCCTGCGCGACGCGATCCTCCCGTTCCTGCACGGCGATCAGGCGGCTATGCGGGCCGGCGCATCCGCCGCTTCGGAATTTTCATCCGAACTCACAGGCAAAAACTTCGATCTCGTTCATTGCAATCATTTCTTCTGCATGCCGATCGCACGCAAGATTGCCAGGGGTCGTCCGATCCTGCTCGATACGCACGACCTTCAGGCGCAGCAGTTCGATCTCATCAACGATGCGCGGCCCATCCTTCCGCCACGGACGACGCGCGCAGAAATGCTTGCGCGCGAGCTCGCCGAGATGCGTGACGCCGCGGCGCTGCTGCATCTCAATGCCGACGAGGAGGGCACTTTTCGCGATCTCTTGCCCGGCGCGCCGCATCATCTGCTCTACCCGCCGGTGCCGGACGTGCCGACCGGTCCAGGCGGCGACGACATCGTCCTCGTGTCAAGTTGGAACGCGGCCAATCTCGAGAGCATGCTGTGGTTTCTGCGGGACGTGATGCCCCGTGCCGGCAATCCCGCGATCAAGATTGCTGGCAATATTGACGCTGGCGTCCGATCCGCCGATCGCGCGCTTTACGAGAAATACCGCCACCTGTTTCTCGGCCGCGTCGACCATCTCGGCGCGGTCTATGCCGGTGCGAAACTCGCTTTGCTGCCGACGATCGCGGGCACGGGACTGTCGATCAAGACCGTCGAAGCGATGGCCTCAGGCCTACCGCTGATCGCCTCACCATTGGCCTTCCGGGGCATGGCTTTCGAGCCCGCGAGTTTGGGAAACGTAACGATCGCAGCGGATGCCGACGCGTTCGCAGTGGCTTTACGGGCCGTCGCCTCAAGCACAAGCGGATCGTCACGAAGTCGCCTCGCCAGCGACACGCGCCGCGCCTACGAGGCAACCTTCAGCGAAGGCGCCTACGCTGCGCAGCTGGCTAAAATCGCCGCGCCGCTCCTCGCCGCCTGAGCGTCACAGCTTAGACATAAACAAATCTTTATATCTTTATTGTCTCGTCCCGGTCTGGCTGCTAGAAGCCGCGTCAACGACCAACCGCACCTCCCGAAAGGATCTCTCATGGCCACCGCCGCTGCCCGCAAGCCCGCCAACGAGCCCGACTATGTCGTCGCCGACATCAAGCTCGCCGACTGGGGCCGCAAGGAAATCGCCATCGCCGAGACGGAGATGCCGGGCCTGATGTCGACCCGCTCGGAATACGGGTCTGCGCAGCCGCTGAAAGGCGCACGCATCGCCGGCTCGCTGCATATGACGATCCAGACGGCCGTGCTGATCGAGACGCTGAAGGCGCTCGGCGCCGACGTGCGTTGGGCCTCGTGCAATATCTATTCGACGCAGGACCACGCCGCGGCCGCCATCGCCGCCGCCGGCACGCCCGTCTTCGCGATCAAAGGCGAGAGCCTTGTTGATTACTGGGAATACACGCACCGCATCTTCGAGTGGACGGACGGCGGCACGCCGAACATGATTCTCGACGACGGCGGTGATGCGACGGCGCTGATTCATCTCGGCCAGCGTGCGGAGAAGGGCGATACCGCGTTCCTAGACAAGCCCGGCAACGAAGAAGAAGAAGTGCTCTTCGCTTCGATCAAGGCGCGGCTGAAGAGCGACCACGGCTTTTACGGACGCAACGCCAAAGCGATCAAAGGCGTCACCGAAGAGACGACGACCGGCGTGCATCGCCTCTACGACATGCAGAAGGCCGGCACGCTGCTTTGGCCCGCGATCAACGTCAACGACTCCGTCACGAAGTCGAAGTTTGACAACCTCTACGGCTGCAAGGAATCGCTTGTCGACGGCATCCGTCGCGGCACCGACGTGATGATGGCCGGCAAGGTCGCGATGGTCGCAGGGTTCGGTGATGTGGGCAAAGGCTCGGCTGCGTCGCTGAAGAACGCCGGCTGCCGTGTGCTCGTCTCCGAGATCGATCCAATCTGCGCGCTGCAGGCGGCGATGGAAGGCTACGAAGTCACGACGATGGAAGACGCGGCGTCGCGCGCCGACATCTTCGTCACCGCGACTGGCAATGTCGACGTCATCACCGTCGACCACATGCGTGAGATGAAGGACCGTGCGATCGTCTGCAACATCGGCCACTTCGATTCTGAGATTCAGGTTGCTGGCCTGAAGAACTTCAAATGGTCGAACGTGAAGCCGCAGGTCGACGAAATCGAGTTCCCGTCAGGCAAGCGCATGATCCTGCTCTCAGAAGGCCGCCTCGTAAACCTCGGTAATGCGACGGGCCATCCGTCCTTCGTGATGTCCGCATCGTTCACGAACCAGACGCTGGCGCAGATCGAGCTTTGGACGAAGCCCGGCCACTACAAGGCGGAAGTCTACACGCTGCCAAAACATCTCGATGAGAAGGTGGCGATGCTGCATCTCGACAAGATCGGCGTAAAGCTGACAAAGCTCTCGGACAAGCAGTCGGACTATCTAGGCCTGCCGGTTAAGGGCCCCTACAAGCCGGATCACTATCGCTACTGAGGACCACGTTCCCGGACGCCGAAGGCGATCCGGGAGGGAAACCGATACTAAAAACCCTGGCCCGCATCGCGGCCGGGGTTTTGTTTTCGGGCCGACTGTTCTGCGTCGCCCGTCGCGCGAAAATGCCTCGTCACAAAACCTTGGCTGTGCCTTCATAGACCCCGAGCAGCGAAACCTGGGGGGAAGACGGCCATGTCCGACACGCGACAGCCACAAAACAAGCTCGTCGAACAGCTTCTGTTGCCGTTCACGCCGCGCTTCATCCTGCTCACATTATTCGCCGCGATGACGATCCTGCTGGTCGTCCTCATGCGTCTTTTGCCCGACGCATTCCCGCTTCTCTCGCTCCTTCTTGCCATCACGACGGCGTTGACGCTGCTCGGCATCGTCGACCTTCTGCAGACGCATCACTCGATCCTTCGCAATTATCCAATCGCGGGCCACCTGCGCTTCCTCCTCGAGCACATCCGGCCGGAGATGCGTCAGTACTTCTTCGAAGACGAAAAGCACGGCATGCCCTTCGCGCGCGACAAGCGCGCGGTCGTCTATCAGCGCGCCAAGATGGTGCTCGACAAGCGCCCTTTCGGCACGGAATACGACGTCTATGCCGACGGGTTCGAGTGGTTGAGCCATTCGATCGCGCCCGCGCCTCATGCCGCGGCGCCCTTCCGCGTCGTGATCGGCGGACCACAGTGCCGACAGCCCTACGATGCGTCGATCTTCAACATTTCCGCGATGAGTTTCGGCGCGCTCAGCGCCAATGCGATCCGCGCGTTGAACGTCGGCGCGCAACGCGGCGGCTTCGCGCATGACACCGGCGAGGGCGGCATAAGCCCGTATCATCGCGAAGGTGGCGGCGACATCATCTGGGAGATTGGCTCCGGCTATTTCGGTTGCCGCACGCCGGGCGGTGCCTTCGATATCGATGCCTTCGCGCGCAAGGCTGGCGACTATCAGGTGAAGATGATCGAGGTGAAACTCAGCCAGGGTGCAAAACCCGGCCACGGCGGCGTGCTACCCGGCCCGAAAGTGACGTCCGAAATCTCCGATATTCGCGGCGTCGCCATCGGCGAGGATTGCATTTCGCCCGCCGCGCATTCGGCCTTCTCGACGCCGGACGGCCTGCTGCATTTCGTCGCAAAACTGCGCGAGGCCTCCGGCGGCAAGCCCACCGGCTTCAAACTCTGCATCGGCCGTCCTTACGAATTCCTCGCGATCTGCAAGGCGATGATCGAGACTGGCATCCGTCCAGACTTCATCGTCGTCGACGGCAAGGAAGGCGGCACGGGCGCAGCGCCGATCGAGTTCATGGATCACATCGGCATGCCGCTGCGCGACGGCCTGAGTTTCGTGCACGATGCCCTCGTCGGCATGGGTGTGCGTGACGAGATCCGCATCGGCGCGAGCGGTAAGGTCATCTCGGCCTTCGATATCGCGCGGGCCTTTGCACTCGGTGCGGACTGGTGCAACTCGGCGCGCGGTTTCATGTTCGCGCTCGGCTGCATCCAGTCGCAGAGCTGCCACACGGACCGCTGTCCCGTCGGCGTCGCAACGCAGGATGCGACGCGCCAGCGCGCGCTTGTCGTGCCGGACAAGGCGACGCGTGTCGCCAATTTTCACAAGGCGACGATGCATTCGCTAATCGAACTAACGGCGGCGGCGGGCCTCGCGCATCCGCAGCAGTTCCGGCGTCATCATTTCTCGCGCCGCGTGTCGCAGAGCGAGGTCCGCACGTTGGAGGAGTTGTTCGTTCCGCTCGCGCCCGGCGAACTTTTGCGCGAGACGAAGAATCCGCGTTTCGAAAAGGCTTGGCTGGCCGCATCGGCCGAAAGTTTTGCGCCAGTCGCTCCGAGTATCGAGAAGCACGCAGCGTGAGGCGGTTTTAAGCCGCCAGCTTCTCCATCCCCGGCGCGGCAATCAACGGCGCTTCCGTCACCGCCTGTAGCCCCGCGAGATCGAGACCCGGCACAATCTCGCGCACGACAAGCCCGTCACTCGTGACGTCGATGACGGCAAGGCTCGTGTAGATGCGCTTCACGACCTTCGGCGCCGTGAGCGGATATGTGCACTTGTTGACGATGCGCGGCTTGCCGTCTTTCGTCACATGTTCCATCAGCACCCAGATTGCGCCGGCGCCGCAGGCGAGATCCATCGCGCCGCCGACGCCCGGCAAACCGGCCGCACCCGTCGACCAATTGGCGAGATCGCCGTCGACGGAAACTTGAAAGCCGCCGAGCGCGGCAACATCGAGATGGCCGCCGCGCATGATCGCGAAACTCAGCGCGCTGTCGAAGATCGACGCGCCCGGCAGGATCGTGATCGGTGATTTGCCCGCATCGATGACGTCCCAATCGATATCCGCGTCCGCCGGCCGCGGGCCGACGCCGACGATCCCGTTCTCGCTGTGCAGGAACACCTCGCGCCCCGCGGGAATGTAATTTGCGATCAGCGTCGGCATGCCGATGCCGAGATTGACGAACGCGCCGTCCGGCACGTCGCGTGCGGCGCGCGCCGCGATCTCGTTGCGGGTCAGATGTTTCATGCGGGCGATCCCTTCAGCACGATACGATCGACGAACACGCCGGGTGTCACGATTTCTTCCGGATCAAGCGCGCCAACCTCGACGATCTCGTCGACTTCGGCGACGACGAGCTTGCCGGCCATCGCCATCGCCGGACAGAAATTGCGCGCGAGCTTGTTGTAGGTGAGGTTGCCGAGCCGGTCTGCTTTCTTGCCGCGAATAAGCGCGACGTCGCCGAACAGTGGATGCTCAAAGACATGCTCGCGCCCGTCGATGATGCGCGTTTCCTTGCCCGCGCCGAGTTCCGTACCGGCGCTGACTGGCGTGAAGAAACCGCCGAGCCCGGCGCCGGCGCAGCGCATGCGCTCGACCAGTGTGCCCTGCGGAATGAGCTCGAGCCCGATTTTGCCTTCGACATAAAGGTCTGCGAACACACGGCTCGTCGCCGATTTCGGATAGGTGCAGATCACCTTTTTCACGCAGCCCGCCGTCATCAACGCGGAGAGGTCCGGGTCGCCGGAGCCCGCATTGTTCGACACGACGGTGAGATCGCGCAATCCCGCCGCGATGACGGCTGCACAAAGCCCGAGCGGCACGCCCGCGCCGCCGAACCCGCCGAGCAGGATGGTGGCACCGTTGGAGATACCGGCGACGGCGTCAGAAAAGGTCTTCACACGGCGGTCGAGCATCTTTGGATGCTTAGACTTTTTGCCGTGTTTGGGAAGACGTGTGAGAAGGACCGCGAGCCTCCCGGCTCGCATGCTGTGGCAGCTATCGTGCGAGGCAGGAGCCTCGCGGTCTCCGCAAAGGCGAAGAGTCACCCCCCGCCAAACAGCTTCTCGAAAAAATTTGGTTCTTCGCGTGACTGTGCCGCGCGCCCGCGTGACGGCCGCCCCTCCGGAATATCGGCCGGCGGCAGCAGCGCATCGTCCTGACGGCGCGGCACGCGGGCCGGCGGCGACGAGGCCGCTTGCGATAGCATATTCGCGATCGGGTCGCGGTCGCGCGGCGGCGCCACGGCTGCCATCGGCGTCCCCGCGGGGTCACGCGGCGGTGGCGATGGCGCGGGCGGCGGCGCCGCATTCTGATTGCCGCCACCAAACAGGTTGGAGATGAAGTCCGCCGGCGCGGAGGTCGCAGGCCGCCACGTGCCACCCGGCAGCGCCGAAGGCGGCATGCCTTTGTGCGCTTCCTTCATCAGGCGCGACCACGTTTCGACCGGCAGATTGCCGCCGGAGACTTTCTTGGTCGGTGAATTGTCGTCGTTGCCGAACCAGATGCCGGTGACGAGCCGGCTCGTGTAACCGACGAACCAGGCGTCGCGGAAATCCTGGCTCGTGCCTGTCTTCCCCGCCGCCTGCCAGCCCGGCAGCTCTGCCTTGCGCGCCGTGCCGGTCAGCAATGTCTCGCTCATCATCGCATTCATCATCGCGACATGCTGCGGCTCGATGGCGCGCACGGCGGCGGGCATGCGGCGTTGGTAAAGCACCTTGCCGCGTGAACTTTTCACCTGCGTGATGACGTAGGGCTGCACGCCGATGCCGCCGTTGGCGAACGGCGCATAGGCCGCAACGAGTTCGAGCGGCGTCACTTCGCTCGTGCCAAGCGCGATCGACGCATTCGCCTGCATCGGCGAGGTGATACCGAGGCGTTTCGCCGTCGCCGCGACATTCTTCGCACCGACTTCGAGACCGACACGCACGGCGACCGTGTTGAGCGACAGCGCCAGCGCATTGGTCAGCGTGACAGGGCCAAAGTACTCGCGGGAATAGTTCTCCGGCCGCCAGCCTTTCACGTTGATCGGCCCGTCCTCACGCACCGTGTCCGGCGTGAGCCCGCGTTCGACGGCGGCAAGATAGACGAACGGCTTGAACGACGATCCGGGCTGCCGATGCGCAGCAACGGCGCGGTTGAACTGGCTGTCGGCGTAATTGCGGCCGCCGACCAGCGCACGGATCGCGCCGCCAGGATCGAGCGTGACGACAGCGCCCTGTGTCACGCCGAATTTCTGTCCCTTACGATCGAGTTCGTCGACCAGCGCCGCTTCTGCCGCTGTCTGGATGCGACCATCGAGCGTCGTCGTCACGGTGATGTCGCCGTCGATCGCGCCGATCGTGTCGTCGAGCTGATCCATGACGTAGTCGGCGGCGTAGTTGATCGAGCCCGCGCTGCGCGCGCTCATCGCGAGTGCGGGCCGGATCAGCGCGATCTTCGCCATCGCTTCGGTAATATGGCCTTCCGCCGCCATCGCGGTGACTACTTGTGCCGCGCGTTCCTGCGCCGCATCGGGATTGCGGTTCGGCGCGAGTTTCGTCGGCGCTTTCATCAGGCCCGCGAGCATCGCCGATTCCGACAGCGTCAGATCGCGCGCGCCGTGACCGAAATATTTTCGCGCAGCGGCTTCGACTCCGTAGGCGCCAGCGCCAAAATACACGCGGTTCAGATACAACTCGATGATCTGATCCTTCGAGTATTTCCGTTCCAGCCAAAGCGCGAGAATCGCTTCCTGGATTTTTCGCGGAAACGTTCGTTCCTGCGTGAGGAACAGATTTTTCGCCAACTGTTGCGTGAGCGTCGAACCGCCCTGCATGCCGCCACGGCCCGTCAGGTTCTTAAACGCGGCGCGAAAAATACCGACGGGGTCGATGCCGCCGTGGCTGTAGAAGCGCCGGTCTTCGATCGCAACGAAAGCTTTCGGCAGATAGGGCGGCAGTTCGGCGAGCCGGATCGCCGGGCCGCCGGTGTCGCCGCGGTTGGCCAGCAACGTCCCGTCTTCCGATACGATGGCGATATTCGGCGGCCGTTTCGGGATCGCGAGCTGGTCGATCGGCGGCAGCTGCGCGGCGTAATAGGCGACGATGCCGGCAGCGCCCAGTGCGCCCCAGAAGCCCATGATCAGGAGCCAGTAGAACGCTTTGCCCAGTGAAAAGCCGCGCCGGCGGCGAGAACGCCGTGGCGGCTCCTTGCGTTTTTCCTGGCGTGACGAGCGGCTCACCGCGCGTTCCTCTCTCACTCCGCCCACTCGGTCGTCGGACGTGACGCGCAGATCGGCGACGGGCTCCGATCCGAATGTCGGTTCGCGGCGCCCAGTCCCTTTTCCGACCCGCCCGGAGCGACGTCCCCACATCGGCGCAAAAATCTCGACGGGCCCCACGGGAGGCGGGGCGCCGAGGTTTCGACGCTAGGGAGGCCGGCTTAAGGGGCGGTAAAGCGGGGATAGTTGCCGCCCGCGGAGGCCCGCGCCTAGACTGTTGGCCCCCTGACGGCTACCGCAGGGTGGAGGGGCCAAGGCCCAGAGCGGCGGGAAGAGTTCAGTCCGATGAAAGTCACGCTGGAGCGGGGCGCGCTCCTGAAATCGCTCGGCCACGTGCAGCGCGTCGTCGAACGCCGCACAACTATTCCGATTCTCTCCAACGTGCTGCTGGCGGCGGCGGACGGCGCGGTGGAATTGCGCGCCACCGACCTCGACCTCGCGGTGACGGAAAAGACGCCGGCCGAGGTCGGCCAGAAGGGCGCGACCACGCTGCCTGCTCACACGCTGTACGACATCGTCCGCAAGCTGCCCGACGGCGCGCAGGTTTCGCTCGAAGCGTCTGGCGAGACCGGCCAGATGGTGCTGCGGTCGGGCCGTTCGCGCTTCACGCTGCAGACGCTGCCCGACAGCGATTTCCCCGACATCACTGCTGGCGAGATGAGCCACAATTTCACGCTGCCGGCGAAGGATCTCTCGGCGCTGATCTCCAAGACGCAGTTCGCGATCTCGAACGAAGAGACGCGCTACTACCTCAACGGCATTTTCATGCACACGGTCGAGGTCGGCGGCCATCCGATGTTGCGCGCCGTCGCGACCGACGGCCACCGGCTGGCTCGTGTGGAGATTCCGGCGCCGACAGGCGCGGTCGGCATGCCGGGCATCATTGTGCCGCGCAAAGCGGTCGCGGAAGTGCAGAAGCTGATCGAGGACATGCAGTCCGACGTCGCGGTGTCGCTGTCGACGGCGAAGATCACGTTCGATTTCGGCGCAGTCGTGCTGACCTCGAAACTGATCGACGGCACGTTCCCGGACTACGGCCGCGTCATCCCCGCCGGCAACGACAAGCAGCTCATCGTCGAGCGTGCGGACTTTGCCAAAGCCGTCGATCGCGTCTCGACGATTTCCGCCGAGCGCGGCCGGGCGGTAAAACTTGCGCTTGCCGACGGCAAGCTGACCCTGTCGGTCAACAATCCGGATGCGGGCTCGGCGACCGAGGAACTCGAGGTCGACTACGATTCCGCGCCGCTCGATATCGGCTTCAACGCCCGCTATCTCATCGACATCACGCAGCAGCTCGACAGCGACACGGCGGTGTTCAAACTGGCCGACCCCGGCTCGCCCACCGTGATCCAGGATCGCGACGGCGCCGCGGCGCTGTATGTGCTGATGCCGATGCGGGTGTGACTACTCCACACCCCGTACATCGACTTTGATCGACGTCGCCTCTGCACCGGAGAGTTGCAGCGTCACGGGGCTGAATCCGGAAGTGTGAAGCGCACGACCTTGCGCACGCCGTCACAACCTTGTTTGCCAGAAAAGGCTGCGGATTTCACGTAAGCCCCGTTCTGCACGACATCGATCCAGGCTTCGTCCGACAGCGTCGCCTGCATCATCTTGCCCTTCGGCGGATCGAGCGTGACGAAGCCGCCTGATGTGCCAAGCTTTTTCGGCGCGCGCTCTGGCTTCACCGGGAACGGCACCTGCTCAGTCGGCGCGAGAGCGAGCGAGAAATCGTGCGGTGCCGCGCTGCCGCTCGTGATTTTCGGGATGTCGCCGGCCAACGCCTGTTTCGCGTCAGTGATCGGCCAGGTGAAGGCGGCGCAAGCGTCTGGAGTAGGCGTTTGCGCGAGGGCGGGCAGTGACGCAGCCAATACGAAAAGCGCGCTTATCGCGGGCAACAACCCTCCCTTTAGGGGATGGTCGATGCGAAGCGAAAGCGAGCACCGGGGTGGGGTGTTTCCCGATGCTAAGCTAACACCCCACCCGCTCGCAGCCTGCGGCTCGCGAGCGACCTCCCCTGAGGGGTGGTAAGGCGCAGCACCGTGCTTGATGACCTTCACTCCACACCCACCATCACATCCGACGCCTTGATGATCGCCGACGCTTTCATGCCCTTGGCGAGCTTGAGATCGTCGACCGCTTCGTTGGTGATCGAGGCCGTCACATTCGTGCCGCCGACATCGATGACGACGTGCGCGGTCGTCTGACCCTTGCGAACATCGACGATAGTGCCGGAGAGCACGTTGCGGGCGCTGATTTTCATGTTTTCCACTCCATCCAAAACAGCAACCTCATCCTGAGGTGCGAGCGAAGCGAGCCTCGAAGGATCGCCGCACAAACCAGACTGAATTCATCCTTCGGGACGGCGCTGACGCGCCTCCTCAGGATGAGGTAACCGTTTCAATTCGTTGCCGGCTTTGCCGGTGGCAGAGTGAAACCCATCCCGGCGAAAATCGTCGCTGCCTCCGGCGACTTCATGTAGGCCAAAAATTTCGCCGGCCCGTCACCCCTCGCCGTCTTCATCAACGCGACGGGGTAAACGACCGGCGGATGCGAGTCGGCAGGGAATGTCGCCACGACCTTCACGCGAGAGTCGGCCTTGGCGTCGGTGGCGTAGACGATGCCGAGATTCGCTTCGCCGCGGGCCACCAACGCCAGCGCGGCGCGAACGGAGTCGGCTTGCGCAAGGGACGGCTCGATGCCGGCCCAAAGGCCAAGCTTCGTCAGCGCTGTTTTTGCGTAGCGCCCCACCGGCACCGATTCGACGATGCCCGTCGTGAGCTTGCCGCCAGCAAGCGCCGTTTTGAGACCATCGATCGTCAGCGGCACGGACAAGGCCGGCGAGTCTTTCGGCGCAATGAGCACAAGCGCATTGCCGAGCAGGTTCTCGCGCGTCTCCGGCTGGATGAGATTGCGCTGCTGGAGATAGTCCATCCATTCGAGATCGGCGGAGGCAAAGACGTCGGCCGGCGCATCACGCTCGATCTGCTTCGCCAGCGCCGACGACGCGGCATAGGAGAAGCGCACGGACACTTTCGTGTCCGTGGTAAATTTCGCGCCGATGGCATTAAGCGCATCGGTCATGGAGGCCGCAGCAAAGACGGTGACGGTCTGCGCCGATGCACCCACAGCGGTACACGCGAGCGATAGAGCAAAAGCAAAACTGGCAAGGAAGCGCATCGACAGCCCAAAAATTCGCGGACGCCGACGCGTCCGTGTTGCAGGGAACGAACGAAGCCCGGCCGTCGAAGGGGGCGCGGCAGCCGATGCGCAAAAGGCCGCCGGATCGATGTTTCAGGCTAAGGCGCGAGCCCATGATGGGCAAGGTTTGCCACGTTCCCGGTCGCCGGAGGCGAACTGGGAACCAGTGAAGCGTTCTTGGCTGGACCCCGGCTCGCTTCGCGGCCGGGGACGTGGAAGACCCTTCAGCATTGCTTTAGACTTCTTCCAACAAACACGCCTTGGGAGGCCGCCCATGAACATTGCCCTGCGCGCAAGTGCGCCGGCACGTCGCAGCCTGAAACTCGACGCGAGCGACAATGTCATCATCGCCGTCGATTCGTTTCAGGCTGGTCACGAGGCCTATGGGATCACCGCGACAGAGCGCGTGCCGCGCGGACACAAGATGGCCGCAAGCGCCATCGGCGAAGGCGAGCCGATCCGAAAGTTTGGCCAGATCATCGGCTTCGCCTCGAAGCCGATTGCGCCGGGCACATGGGTGCACGAGCACAATGTTGTCGTGCACGAATTCGAGCGCGACTACGCCTTTGCCGAAGGCGCGCGGGACGAAGCGATCCTGCCGCTCGCCAGCCAGGCGACATTCGAAGGCTTCCGCCGCGCCGACGGCAAGGTCGGCACGCGCAATTTTATCGCCATTCTCACCAGCGTGAACTGCTCCGCCTCGGTCGCGAAATTCATGGCGGAAGAGATCAACCGCTCCGGCCGTCTCGCCGATTATCCCAACATCGACGGCGTCATCGCGCTCGTGCATGGCGGCGGTTGCGGCCTCGACGTGAAGGGCGAGGGCCATGACGCGCTGATGCGCACGCAATGGGGCTATGCGACGAACCCGAATGTCGCCGGCGTCGTGATGGTCGGGCTCGGCTGCGAAGGCTTCCAGATCACCAACTGGAAAGAGCGCTACGGCATCAAGGAGACGGACACGTTCCGCTCGATGACGATCCAGGAAGTCGGCGGCACGAAGAAAACCGTACTGGCCGGTGTCGAAGCCATCGCTACGATGCTCCCGATCGTCGATCGCGCAACACGTGAAACGTGCCGCGCCTCGGATCTCGTGCTGGCTCTGCAATGTGGCGGCTCCGACGGCTATTCCGGCTTCACCGCCAACCCGGCGCTTGGGCACGCCGTCGACGAACTCGTGCGCCACGGCGGAACAGCGATCCTGTCGGAGACGCCGGAAATCTACGGCGCCGAACATCTGCTGACGCGTCGCGCGGCATCACGCGAGATCGGCGAGACACTCGTCGAGAAAATCCGCTGGTGGGAGGACTACACCGCGCGCAACAAGATGGAGATGAACAACAATCCCTCGCCAGGCAACAAGGCGGGTGGCCTCACGACCATCCTCGAAAAATCGCTGGGCGCGGCAGCCAAGGGCGGCACGACGACGCTGCGCGGCGTGTACGGCTATGCCGAGCCAGTGACGGCAAAAGGCTTCGTGTTCATGGACACGCCCGGTTACGACCCGGTTGCGGCGACAGGACAGGTCGCGGGCGGCTCGAACATTCTCGCTTTCACCACCGGGCGCGGCTCTGCTTATGGCTGCAAGCCCGTGCCGTCGGTGAAACTCGCAACGAACAGCGAAGTCTATCGCCGCATGATCGACGATATGGATATCGACACGGGCGACGTGCTCGACGGCGTCTCGCTTGCGGACAAAGGCAAGGAGATTTTCGAGGTACTGCTGCGCGTGGCATCGGGCGAACGTTCGAAGTCGGAGCAACTCGGCTACGGCGACGCGGAGTTCGTGCCTTGGACCATCGGCGCGACGATGTAGCTGGCGACCGTCAGGGGTTTCTCGCGGACTAGGCGCGTAAGATTTTTGGGTCCAGACTGACCGTAACAACGCCAAAGAAAAAGCAAGGGAGGTCGTCATGGACCGTCTGGCCGCGCTCGATGCGAGTTTTCTCTACGGCGAGACGCCGGAAACACCGATGCATATCGCCGGGCTCGCGATCTTCGATCCGCCGCCGCCGGGCGTAAAACCATTCGATGTTTTCCGCGAACACATCCGGGCGCGGCTGCATCTTCTGCCGTTTTTTCACCGCAAGCTGACGCTGTCGCCGATACAGCTCGATCATCCC